>JAPPGH010000036.1 GCA_026914155.1 Candidatus Palauibacter rhopaloidicola
AAACGCAGATCGCGCAGCCCTGATTGAACTTACGTGATTCCCTGCCGTGATACTGGCCTGTGGTAGTCTGCCAAAATGGCAGATGAGAGGGTCCGCTACCGGTAAAACAGCTCCACCAGGCTCATCGGCACGGCGGGCAGGTAGGTGACCATCACCAGGACTGCCAGGAGGACCGCCACAAAGTAGACGTTGACCTTGCTGACGTCCCAGATGTCGGCCTTCGCCACCGAGCACGCGGTCACCAACACACTCGCGACCGGGGGCGTCTGCTGGCCGATCCCCAGGTTGAGGGTCACTACCAGGCCGAAGTGCACCGGGTCGATGCCGGCCGCGTGCACCAGCGGCATCACCACGGGCACGACCAGAATGATGGCGGCGGCGGAGTGCAGGAAGAGACCGATTGCGAGGAAGAACACGTTCAGCAGCGCGAGGATGGCCCAGCGCGACTCGGTGATGCCGATGATGCTGTCCGCCACCCGCTGCGGCACCTGAGCCTCGGTGAGGTAGTCGCCCAGCAGGGCCGAGGTGGCGACCAGCAGCATGACTACCGCAGTCTGCACGCCCCCGTCGAGGGCCGCGGAGCGGAGCGCGGCCAGGTCGATCTCCCGGTAGATGAGCCCGCCCACCACGAGCGCGGCCACCACCGCCAGCCCGGCCCCCTCCGTGGCAGTCACCCATCCCGTGAAGATCCCGCCCAGGATGATTACCGGAAGGAGCAGGGCCCAGCCGGCGTCGCGGAAGGTGGTCCACACCCGGCGCAGTTGGAAGGCGTGCTCGACCGGGAAGCCGTTCCGCAGCGCGAGCAGGTACGCCACCGCCATCAGCAGGATGCCTCCGACGACGCCGGGGATGACGCCGGCCACGAACAACTCGACGATGGAGCTCTCCGACATCACCCCGTAGATGATCATGGGGATGGAAGGCGGGATGATGACCGCGAGCGTCGCCGAGGAGGAGGTCACGGCGGCCGCGAAGGGCGTCGAGTAGCCACGCTTCTTCATCGCCGGGATCAGGATCGACCCCAGCGCGGCCACGTCCGCCACGGCGGAGCCGGAGATCTCGGCGAAGAACAGCGAGGCCGAGATGGAGACCATCGCCAGCCCGCCGCGGATGGCGCCGAAGAGCGCCGAGGCGAAGGCGATCAGTCGGCGGGAGATGCCCGTCGCGTTCATGATCGCCCCGGCGAGGATGAAGAGCGGGATGGCGATCAGCGGGAAGGAGGTGGCCCCTGTGAAGAGCACCAGACCGGCGTTGGGGATCGCCGCGGCTCCGGAGGTCACCACCATCGCGATCAGCGCGATGACCCCAAGGGCGACCGCGATTGGCACGTTGATCGTCACCAGCGCGATCATCCCCAGGAACATCAGCAGCAGGGTCACGGGCCGCCCTCGCTCGGGGTTCCGGCTGCCGCCGGGCCGGTTCGCCCGCCGGTTCCCGCGCCCGGGCCTCCTCCGCCGTCTGCGTCCGCCGCCGGACCCGCCCCGCCGTCCGCGCCCGCGTCCCCATCCGCGTCCCCATCCACGTCCTCATCACCCCGCAGCATCTCCGGCAGGCTCAGCAGCTGCGCGATCACGAAGAGGACGCAGCCGATGGGGATGACGGATTGGGTCAGCCGGGTGGGCACCCACGGCAGGCTCACCATGCCGGAGCCCTCCAGGATGACCAGCACCCGCCACCCCGCCCACGCCGCGATCAGGAAGAACGCAACCACCACCGCCTCCGCCGCGACCACGACCGGGATCCGCCACGGCCGCCGCAGTCGGCGCACCAGGTTGGGAAACCCGATGTGCGCCCGCTTCAGAGCCGCCAGCGCCGCCCCGTAGTACGTGAGCCAGGCCAGCAGGATGGACGCCACCTCGTCGTACCACACCAGCGCCGCCCCGAACTTGCGGAAGCCCACGCCCATAACGACCACCAGGGCAAGGGCTGCCACCAGCACGAGCACGATCCCTTCCAGCAGGGACTCGAAGCGGGTGCGCAGCGTGGTCGTGGACAGGGTGGTCACCGGGTGTTTTCCGGGAGGGTGGGTACGATCATCCCGGGAGGATCCGCGATCTTTCCTCGCCGGGCAAGTCGCCGGTGCCTCTCCGGGCGCCGGCTGGTCGGGCGGCAGGCTGACACGCCGAAGGTAAGGCGCAGGTCAGGCTCCTCCTTCAGCGCCACGAACGCCTTCAGTCACAGCCAGTAGAGCAGCGCATAAGCCAGCAACGCCAGCGACGAGAAGCCCCCTCCGTGACCGCAATCCCGGTTCTCGGCATGCGACTTCCTGGACATTACTCTCCGGTGTAGCCGGATTCACCAACGCCCCATCGCCATGTTATCCGGGAGGCATCTCCTGTTTCAACCTCTGCTGGACACGCTCTCCCACCATCAGCGGCGCGTGCTCGCGGAGCTTGGGACAACGCCGCGCGGGTTCGTCCTCCATGGCGGAACCGCGCTGGTGCTACGGTTGGCACATCGCAGACCGGACGAATTCAGCTTCCTGTCGGCGGAGCCGTTCGACCCCCATGGGCTCCTCGCCAGGATCCCATACCTGCGCGACGCCGAGGTGATCCGCCGTGCCTTGGATACGCTCACGTGTATCGTGGATCGCGGCGGAATCGTGCGCGTCTCCTTCTCCGGCGGTGGGGTGCGGAGGCATGTGGAGGATCCGGAGTTCGCCGAGCCGCCCGGGATCATGGTCGCCTCCATGGCCGACCTGGCGGCCACCACGGTCCAGGCCGTCCAGAGCAGCTCGCGTGCGCAGGACTATCTCGATGTCGATGCGCTTCTCCGCCTGGGCGGCATCAGCCTGAGTGAAGCACTGGGTGCCGCAACCGCCGTGTACGGCGATCGGTTCAATCCGATGCCAACCCTGAAGGCGCTCACCTTCTTCGGCGGCGGCGATCTGCACAAGGTGCCCAAGTCGGTGCGCGAGCGGCTGGCTCGGGCGGTGGAAGGGGTCGATCCGGACAATATCCCGCGATTGGCGTCACGCCCCGGACTGCGGCCGGCCCGGGAGCCGCATGAGCCGTCCGCCGGAAGAATCGGGACTCCCCGGCCCCTCCCCGCCCGGAAGCGGCGCGGGTAGATTGCTCCGACGCCGGTTCCCGACCATGGGAACGGCGAACTCCCCGGGCATCAGACCGTGACGGCATCATCCCCAATTCGCAGTCTCGCGTCGGAGTTCTCCGCCGACATCCTGTCGCCAAAAGCGGTTCCGGCTCTGGCGGCCGGGTTCACTTCCGGTCTGGGCCTGGTCGCCGCCCAGGTCGCCTTCGGGAGCCTCATCTTCTCCGGGGCGCTGGCTCCGTACTCCTCGCAGGGCGTCGGTCTGGTGCTGTTCGGAAACTTCGCCGCCTGCCTGGTCATCGCTCTCGCAGGGGGGTTTCGCGGGGCGATATCGGGACTGTCTCCCGCGCTCGTGATCGTGATGGCGCTGATCGGCGCCACGATGCAGGCGGAGGGCGAAGCGCTGTTCGTGACCGCGGTGGCGGCGCTCGTGATCGGCGCGGTCTCGACCGGCGTGTGCTTTCTCCTGATCGGGCGATACCGACTCGCCAATCTGGTCCGCTTCGTTCCCTACCCGGTCGCGGGCGGCTTCGTGACCGGAATCGGCCTCGCCGTGTGCCTGTCCGCCATGTCCATGATGGGGGCGGATCCGGACTGGCGCGCGATTCCGGCGCTCGTGCAGCCCTCGGAGCTTTGGAAGTGGAGTCCGGGCGCGGCGTTCGGGATCGTCCTGTATCTCGCGATGAAGCGTTGGGGCCACCCGCTCATCCTTCCCGCCAGTGTCGTAGTGGGCGTCGGCGGATTCCATGTCGTACTCGCGACGCTCGGCGTGTCCGGCGAGGAGGCCAGGGGGGCCGGCCTCCTGCTGACCAGCACCGCGCAAGGTGGCCTCTGGCCGTCGTTCGCGCCCCGCGACCTGGGTCAGGTCGACTGGGCGGCGATGGCCACGCAGCTGCCGACTCTGCTCGCGCTGGTGCTGGTCGCCCTCATCGTCGTGATCATGAACCTCGCCGGTCTCGAAATGGCCGCGAACGAGGATCTGGACTGGGACCGCGAGTTCAGCGCGGCGGGGCTCGCCAGCGTGGTGGCCGGTCTGGGTGGCGGCACCGCGGCGAGCATGATCGTGCCCGCGTCGCTCCGCAGCAAGCTGTTCGGAGCCGGCAGCCGCCTTACCGGCGTCGTCACCGCGCTCGTTATCGCGGCGGCCGTGTTCCTGGGCGGCGGGATGCTGGAACTGGTCCCCGTGCCGCTCGTGGGGGGCATGCTGTTTTTCGCCGGCGCCGGGATGCTGGACCAGGGGCTTGTGATGAGCCGTAAGAGGCTCCCCTGGTCGGAGTACGGGCTCATCGTGCTGATCGGCGCGGTCATCGTCGCCTTCGGGCTGCTCGAGGCCGTGGGCGCCGGAATGCTGGCCACGCTGATGTTCTTCACCGTTCGCCTGAGCCGCGTGGACCCGATCGAGTCGCGCTTCACCGCGCGCGAACGCAGCAGCACCCGGGCCCGGTCCGTCCCGGATCGCGCCATCCTGCTCGATGAAGGCGAGCGCGTGCTCGCGTACCGGCTGCGTGGCTACGTCTTCTTCGGAAGCGTCTATCCTCTGGCCGACCAGCTCAAGGAGTCCCTGAGCGGCGACCCGCGTCCCAACTGCCTGATACTGGACCTCGGCGATGTTTCCGGCTTCGACTACTCGGCGGTGAACGTCCTGGCCAGGTTCGTGCAGTCGGCGAATGCCGCAGGGGTACGGGTGGTCCTGAGCGAACCGTCGGCGCAGCTCAAAGCCGGTCTGGAGCGAAACCTCCCGGCATCGGAGTTCGCTGCGGTGCGGATCGAACCGAACGCGGACCGCGCGCTCGAATACTGTGAGGAGACCGTGATTGCGGCGTGGAAGGCCCACGCCAGCGCTGTCGACGAGCGGCGCGCATCGCTGGTCAAGCGTGCCGCCGACGACCTCGAGCGCCATCTGGAGCGCCAGATTCACTTCGAGGAACTGATGGACGAGCTCCGCAGCTGGTTGAATCCGCGCCGGTACGCAGCCGGGGAGGCCCTCGCGGGCCCGGAGGTGCCGAGCGAAGGCCTGCAGTTGTTTACGTCCGGCCGGGCCTCCGCCCACGATGCCGGGGGCCGGCGCTCCCGGCAGTACGGCCCCGGAGACGCGATCTGGCCGGTCGACCCGTCGGACGATGAGGCGCCCACGGTGACTGCGGACGGGTCCTGCGAGACGATGTTGCTGACGCCCCCCGCGCGGCACAGTATGGAGGAGCTTGAAGAGCGGCTCGCGCTCAAGCTGTATCGATACCTGCTGGCCGGGCGCTTCGAGGTCGGGGCGGGAAGCTCCCTGAGGGATGACGCCGGGCAATCGAGGTCCAGTTCCATGTCGGAATTCAGTTCATGAATCGCCTGGCTGCCACCGCGGCCCTGTTGGCCACCGCCGTCGCATGCACCCGGGATCCGGGGGCCACGACCGGCTGGCCGTCTGTCGGCTCCGACCAGGCGCATACCAAGTACTCGGCGGCCGACGAGATCACGGCCGCCAACGTCGACGAACTGGAGATCGTCTGGAAGTGGGAGCCGAACGAGGAGCCCCTTGACGAGTACGGCACCCGGCCGGGCCCCTTCGAGGCAACCCCCGTCATGGTCGGCGACGTCCTCTACCTCTCCACCATGTACACTCGCGTGGCGGCCCTGGACGCCGGGACGGGGACGGAACTCTGGACGTTCGATCCGAAGGCTTACGAGGGCGGGCCCATCGGAGCGGGGCCGACCGGCTTCAAGCACCGGGGCGTCGCCTGGTGGAGCGACGGGGAGGACGCGCGAGTCTTCCTCAACAGCCGCGACCGGCTGTATGCGATCGACGCCGCGACCGGCGAGCTGGACGCGGACTTCGGCCAGGGCGGGAGCGTCGTGCTGACCGAGGGGCATGGGCGCGAGGTCGGCCGCCACGAGTTCGACCAGACCTCGCCGCCGGTGGTGTTCGAGGACCTGGTGATCGTCGGGAGCCGCGTGCCCGACGGGGTGCAGCGCGAGTTCGACCCGCCCGGCACGGTGCAGGCGTTCGACGCCCGCACGGGCGAGCGGCGCTGGGTGTTCTTCACCATTCCGCAATCGAGTGACGACTTCGGCGCGGACACCTGGGAGGACGAGTCCTGGCGCTACACCGGCCACGCCAACGTGTGGGGGCTGATGTCGCTCGATACCGAGCGCGGGCTCCTCTATGTGCCGACGAGCACGCCAAGCAGCGACTACTGGGGCGGACGCCGAAAGGGTGCGAATCTGTTCGCCGAGTCGCTGGTGTGCCTCGATGCGCGCACGGGCGAGCGGTTGTGGCACTTCCAGGCCGTGCACCACGGCGTTTGGGACTACGACCTGGCCGCGGCGCCGAACCTGGTGACGATCATGGTGAACGGGCGCGAGATCGACGCAGTCGCGCAGGTCTCGAAGCATGGGTTCACCTTCGTGTTCGATCGGGTAACGGGTGAGCCCGTGTGGCCGATCGAGGAGCGTCCGGTAGACACGGCGACGGATGTGCCGGGCGAGGTGTTGCACCCGACCCAGCCGTTCCCGACCCGGCCGCCGCCCTTCGCCAGGCAGGGTGTGTCACTTGACGACGCGAACGACCTGACACCGGAGATCCATGAGCTCGCGGTGGCCGAGATGCAGCGCTTCCGGATGGGTCCGCTCTTCACGGCGCCGAGCCTTCAGGGGACGCTTCAGCGCCCGGGCGCGAGCGGCGGCGCGAACTGGGGCGGGGCCGCGTTCGATCCCGAGACCGGCTTTCTCTACGTGCGCACGTCGGAGGAAGCCGACACCAACCAGCTCTGCGAGGTTACGGGCAACGACCCGCGCGTCGACGTCCCGTACAGCAACAACTGCCCCCATGGCGCGACGCTCGTCATGTTCGAGGAGGCCGGTGGGCCGGGCGCGGCACAGGCGCCGGTGAGCGGGCTCGGCCCGATCCCGCTCACCAGGCCGCCCTGGGCGCACCTGGTGGCGATCGACCTCAACGCGGGGGAGATCGCGTGGAAGGCGCCGTTCGGGGAGGGGAGCGAGGAGATCCGTAGCCACCCGCTGCTTCGGGGCGTCGACTTGCCGGAGCGACTGGGCAGGCTCGGCAACTCCGGGCCGCTGGTGACCAGGGGAGGTTTGGTGTTTCTCGGTGGCGGAGCCCCGGCCTTGTATGCGTTCGACAAGGCCACGGGTGCCGAACTGTGGCGGGGCGCGACACCGCATCCGACCAACGCGAACCCGATGACCTACCGGACGCGGTCGGGGCGACAGTTCGTCGTCATCGCTACGGGGGGCGGCACGGACGCGGCGCTCGTCGCCTTCGCGCGACCCGGCCCGTGAGAATCGGAAGCCTCAGCCGCCCAGGGCCGGCAGCGTGATGAAGCCCGGATCAGGACTCGCCGCGCTCTTGGGAGGAGGCTGACCAGGACGCGATCTCGGTGGCGGCGAGATACTCGTCGTGCTCGCGCGCAACGTCGATCCCGAGATCGTCATCGGGCAGGGACACCATCCCGATGATCTTCAGCACCGGATGGTGCTCCGGATCCGACTCGCTACATCGCCAAGCCAATCTATCCGGTGCGCTCACCGCGCCAACTCTCCCACCCTTCGCACCAGCTCTCCGCCGCCGTCGACATCTTCCGCGAACTCGTCGTAGATGGCGCCGCTGGCGTCGCGAAAGCGCGCGCGGTCGGCCTCATTCACCTCGATGCCGGCTGCGCGCAGCTCTTCCAGCAGCTCGGCGTCCATGCGCGCCGAGGTCTCGTACACGAACTCCTGCATCTCGCGCGCGGTGTCCTCGAGAATGGCGCGCACCTCCTCGGGCAGGCGCTGCCAGCGCGCTTCGCCCACGGTGACGAAAGCGGGCGTGTACACGTGTCCCGTGAGTGACAGGTACGACTGCACCTCGTGCAGCTTGGCCGAGGCGATCTGCGCCAGCGGGTTCTCCTGGCCGTCCATCACCCCGGTCTGGAGCGCGACGAAGACCTCGGCCAGGGGCATGGGCGTGGGATTGGCGCCGTAGGCCTGGAAGAGCTTCACCCGCCAGACCCCCCGCGGGGTGCGCAGCTTGATGCCCGCGAGGTCCTCCGGCCCCCGGATCGGGCGCTCGTTGTTGGTGATGTGCCGGAAGCCGTTCTCCCACAGCGCGAGGATGCGGTAGCCCTCGGCTTCGGCCAGCGGGGCCAGGTGATCCCAGAAGACATCCTCCTCGATGCGCTTCATGTGCTCCCGGTCCTGCACCAGGTACGGCATCTCGAAGAGGCCGAAACCGTCGATGACCGACGACATCACCGTCGATGGCAGCGACATCTCCACGGTGCCCAGCTTGAGCTTCTGCAGCAGCACGTCGTCCCCGCCGAGCTGGCTCGATCCGTAGACGATGACGCGTCCGGCCTCGCCCAGCCGGTCGTTGGCGCGCTCGGCGAATTCGTTCGCGACGATGTCGTAGAGGGACTCGGGGGCACCCACGTGGCCGAGGCGGATCTCGACCGGGCCGGTGTCCTCGCCTGGGGCGCAGGCGGTCAGAGCGGAGACGGCGATCACAGCGGGCGCAAGAATGTGCTTCCGGGACATCGTTTTTCTCCAGCGTCTGATATCAATCATGAGTCATCGCGAGATGGTCGAGAGCCGCATCCACGCCTCCGCGGCTGTGGGGCACCCGCGCCAGGCGCAGCCCCATCTCCACGCCAGCGAGCGTCCCGGCGAGGGTGAGTTCGTTCAGGTCTCCCAGATGGCCGATGCGGAAGACGCGCCCGTCCAGCTTGCCGAGTCCGGTGCCGAGGGACATGTCGAAGCGCTCCAGGATGACCTTGCGCAGCGCGTTGGCATCGTGGTCATCGGGGAGCAGGACGGCGGTGAGCGAGTTGGAGTGCTCGCACGGGTTGGCGCTGTAGCACTCGAGCCCCCATGCGGCAACCGCCGCGCGGGTGGCTTCGGCGAAGCGCCGGTGGCGCGCAAACACATGGTCGAGCCCCTCCTCGGCGAGCATGGCGAGCGACTCGCGCAGGCCGAAGAGGAGCGTGGTTGCGGGGGTGTAGGGGAAGAAGCCGCTTGCGTTGGCGCCGAGCTGGTCGTTCCAGCTGAAGTAGGAGTGCGGCAGCGGGGTAGCCGGTCGTGAGGCGAGTGCCCGCTCGCTGGCGGCGGTGAACCCGAGGCCGGGCGGGAGCATGAGCCCCTTCTGCGAGCCCGTGACGGTCACGTCGACGCCCCATTCGTCGTGGCGGAAGTCGATGGACGCGAGCGAGGACACCGTGTCGACCATGAAGTACGCCGGATGGCCGACGGCGTCGATGGCGGCGCGGATGTCGGGGATGTTGGTGGTGACGCCGGTGGAGGTTTCGTTGTGCACGACCATGACCGCGCGGATGCGGCCGTTCGTGTCGCGGCGGAGCCTGTCCTCGACCAGTTGCGGTTCGACGCCCGCGCGCCAGTCGCCCGGAACCAGGTCTACGTCGAGCCCGAGACGGTCGGCGACCTCCGCCCACTTGCCGGCGAAGAAGCCGCGGTCGAAGGCAAGCACGCCATCCCCCGGGGCAAGCGTGTTCACGAGCGCCGCCTCCCACGCGCCGGTGGCCGAGGAGGGGAAGACGAACACGGTGCCGTCGGTCCTGAAGACCGGCTTCAGGTCCTCGAGCACGGCCAGGGTGAGTTCTGCGAACTCCGGGCCGCGGTGGTCGATGACCGCCCGGTCCATGGCGCGCCGGACGCGCTCGGGTACGTTGGTGGGGCCGGGGAGCTGGAGAAAGTGCCGGCCGCTGCGTGTGTTCATGCGCTCCTCGGGTGACGTGGAGAGGGCCGCGGATTAGAATGCGGCGACCCCCGGCGGCGAACCCTGCAAGCTAATGAAGCGCGCCCATGCCTGACCACCGATCCGGCTGTCCTGGCCCCCGACCCGCCCAGCGCGGCTGCGGATCCGCCCATGCCTGACCGCCGGCCGAAGATCGGGGACCTCTCCCTCGCAGCCCGGCTGCGGCGCGAGCTGGAGGGTGAGGTGCTCTTCGATCCGGTAAGCCGCGGGCTCTACAGCACCGACGCCTCCATCTACCAGATCGAGCCGGTGGGGGTGGTGGTGCCGCGCACCGTGCAGGACGTGAAGACCGCGATCGAGATCGCCGTACACGAAGGGGTGCCGGTGCTGCCGCGGGGGGCGGGGACGTCGCAGGGCGGGCAGGCGGTGGGGCGGGCTCTGGTGATCGACACCAGCAAGCATCTGGGCGCCATCTCGCGCCTGGACAGGGAAGCGCGGACGGTACGGGTCGAGCCGGGCGTGGTGCTCGACGACCTGAACCGGTGGCTCGCGCCGCACGGGCTCTTCTATCCTGTGGACGTGGCTACCGCCAGCCGAGCCACCTTGGGAGGAATGGCCGGTAACAACAGCTCCGGGGCCCGGTCCATCCGCTACGGCATCATGGCCGACCGGGTGCGCGCCATCGACGCGGTGCTCGCGGACGGGAGCGAGCTTCATTTCGGGGAGATGCCTGAGGGATGGCTGGAGGATGGGCGGTCGCGCAACGAGTCGCCGGCGGCCGGCTTGCCGCAGGATGCTGCATCGGGAGCCGGGCGGTACGCGGGTAGGGAGGACGGGCGCGCGAACCGCTCGCTGGCGCGCCGCATGTGGGAGATCCGCTCGCGGGAGGCAGAGGAGCTGGAGCGTCGGGTCCCGAAGGTCCTCCGCCACGTTGCCGGCTACAACCTGCATCGCCTGAAGCGTCCCGGGCTGAACCTCGCGCCGCTGCTGGTGGGTTCGGAGGGAACGCTCGCATTCTTCACCTCGCTCGAGCTCGACCTGGCCCGCCTACCCCCGCACCGCCTGCTGGGCATCTGCCGCTTTCCCGATCTGGAGACCGCGCTCGATGCCGTGCAGCACATCGTCACGCTCGACCCAACCGCCGTCGAGCTGATGGACGACAACGTGCTCCGCCTGGCCTGCGCGAACCCCACCTTCCGCCCGGTGGTGGAGCGGGTCTTTCCCGGCGACCCAGGGGCGGTGCTGGTGGTGGAGTTCTCGGCCTTCGAGGAGCGGGCCGCGCACGAGGGGCTGAACCGGCTCGAAGAGATGATGGGCGACCTGGGCCATGGCGGCCCCATGCGGCGCGCGCTCACCCCGGCCGACCAGGCCCAGGTCTGGGGTGTGCGCAAGGCCGGCCTGAGCATCGTCATGTCGTCGCCCGGCGACGTGAAGCCGGTCTCCTTCATGGAGGACTGCGCCGTGCCGCTGCCGCGCCTGGCGGAGTTCGGGGCGCGGGTTAACAAAGCGTTCGGCCGGCACGGAGCCGACGGCACCTGGTACGCACACGCGTCGGTGGGGTGCCTGCACGTGCGTCCGTCCCTGAACCTCAAGCGGGCGCCCGACGTGGGCCGCATGCGCGCCATCGCCTCGGAGGTGCACGAGGTCGTGCTCGACCTGGGCGGATCGCACTCCGGCGAGCATGGTGACGGGCTGGTGCGCTCGGAGTTCATCGAGGGGCTGATGGGGCGGCGCATCGCCGCGGCATTCGAGGAGGTGAAACAGGCCTTCGACCCGCGCGGGGTCATGAATCCAGGCAAGATCGTCGATCCCCCGCGCATGGACGACCGCAGCCTCATGCGCTACCGGCCCGGCTACGCCCACCAGCCCTTCGAGACCACCCTCGACTGGAGCAGGTGGGGCGGGCTGGCCGGCGCCGCCGAGATGTGCAACAACAACGGCGCCTGCCGGAAGGCCGATCCCGGGACCATGTGTCCCTCCTACCGCGTCACCGGCGACGAGAAGCACGTGACGCGCGGGCGCGCAAACGCCCTGCGGCTGGCGCTTACCGGGCAGCTCGGCCCCGACGCGATGCGCTCTCCGGAGATGAAGGAGGTGTTCGACCTGTGCATCGGCTGCAAAGCGTGCCGGCGCGAGTGCCCGGCGCGCGTGGACATGGCGCGCATGAAGGTCGAGTTCCTGCACCACTATCGGAAGAAGCATCCCGCCGGAGCGCGGGATCTCGCGCTTGCGCACCTGCCGCGGCTGGCGGCCCGCGGGGCACGCCTGGCGACTCTGATCAACGTCGGGGGCCGGAGCCGAGTGCTCCGGGGCGTGGGCGAGCGCTTCACCGGCATTGCACGGCAGCGCGAGTTGCCAAGGTGGGCCAGCAGGCCCTTCAGGAGTCCTCCGGCCCTCGGGGACAAGCCCGAGGTGGTGCTGCTGGTCGACACCTTCAGCCGTTACTTCGAACCGGAGAACGCGCGCGCCGCGATGAGGGTGCTTGAGGCGGGGAAATATCGCGTCGAGGTGGCCGGGGCAGGGCTCGGTTCACGTCCTCTGTGCTGCGGGCGCACGTACCTGAACGCGGGGCTGGTGGAGGAGGCTCGCACTGAGGCGAAGCGACTACTGGACGCGCTGTCGGAGGCGCGCGCCCGCGACGCGGCCATCGTAGGGCTGGAGCCCTCGTGCCTCCTCACGTTGCGCGACGAGATTCCGGCGATGCTCCCGGGCGCCGAATCCGAGCAGGTCGCCGAACGTGCCCTCCTGCTGGAGGAACTCCTCGTCCGCGATGAGGAACGGGTTCGTCCGCGGCTCGATCTACAAAACCCGCGAGCGGATTCGGCCTTCATCCATGGGCACTGTCATCAGAAGGCCTTTGGCGTATTCGATGCCACGCCTGAGGTGCTGGGGTGGATCCCCGGACTCGAGCCCCAGGTCATCAAATCCGGCTGTTGCGGTATGGCAGGCTCATTCGGCTACGAAGCGGAACACTACGAGCTGTCGATGAAGATGGCGGAGCTGGATCTGCTGCCCGCCGTGCGTGCGGCGCCGGAAGACGCCCTGGTTGTCGCCGACGGCACCAGTTGCCGGAGCCAGATCGCGCACGGAAGTGGCCGCGAGGCCGTGCATGCGGCGGTGGTGCTGGCAGGGGCGTTGGGAGCGGCGAGCGGCTAAGGACGCAGTATTCGGAGGCCCCTCACCACGCAAACGTCTGCGAGTACTTGAGCGAGATCGACCGGCCCGTCGAGAGCGGCGTCCGCGGGATCAGGTTGGCGTCGCGCTCGGTGTGCAGCCCTTCGTTGTAGACGATCCAGAGGTCGGTGCCCTCGCGGAAGTGATAGCGGATGCGAGAGTTGATGCTGGTCAGGTCGTCGACCCCGTTGTACTGGGCGTAGGCGCTCACGGCGAAGTGCGTGTTGAGCGCCACCTCGAGCTTGAGCTGCGCGATGTGCGCGGTGGTGGCCATGTCGCGCTCTGAAAAGTCGATCCGATTCAGGGAATACACCGCCGCCATCTCCAGATAGCGGGACAGGTTCCAGACCGGACCGACCGACATGCTGACGCGGCTGCCGTCGTAGAAGCTTCCCGCTGACACGCTGTACCTGCCCCGGAAGCTGGCGGTGCGGCCGAGGTCGAGGTTCGCCTTCACCTCGTGGAACCAGTAATCGCCCGCCGGCACCACCACGTCGGCGATCGGGAAGGGGTCGCGCACGCTCTCGTACTGCGACTCCAGCCCCACATCCACGCGCCCGCCGCTTCTGAACTGGGCCTCGAGCCTGGGATTCACAAGCCGGGTCTCCGCGGTGCGGTCGGAGTTGCGGGTGAACTGCCGCGCGGTCAGCCTCACGCCCTGGGATCGGAACAACGTCTCGGGATCATCCAGGAACTGCCCGTATGCCAGCTCGCCGCCGACGAAGTTGTAGGCCTTGCGGCGCTGGAACCCGAGGCCGGGGTTGTAGTCGGATCCCACCCGGACGGCGTCGAACGAGTAGGTGAAGCCCACGTCGCGGCGCCGCTCCCAGCGCGCCCTCAGCAGTCCCGTCTCCAGGCCGCCCGCGTCCGCCGTCGCCTCGTCGAATGTCTGCGCCCACTGCAGGAGCGCGTATTCGTCGCCGGTCGGCCGCAGCGACGCGTCCAGCCCGTACGCGATGTTGTCGCCCCCGTAGCTCCCGAGCCGGCTGGTGACCATCGCGCCCACGTTGGAGTAGGAGTTCAGCACCTGCTGCCGCAGCCGCAGCACGCCCATATTCTCCGACGAACGCTCCCCGTGCGCCGCGGTCTGCATGTTCAGGAGCCCGTAGTCCGTGCCCCCGACGCGTCCCACCGCGCGCGCCCCCCCGTAGATCCTGACGATGTCGCCCGCGTCGAGTCCGATCTTCCTGCTGTAGAAGAGGCGGTTGAAAGGGCCGCCGGTATTGAAGTCGAAGGTCGCGGAGCGCTCCTGAAAGAACTGGCGTTTCTCCGGGACGAACAGCGCGAAGCGTTCGATGTTCACCTGGACGCTGTCCGCTTCCACCTGCGCAAAGTCCGTGTTCGCGGTGACGTTCAGCGAGAGATTCGACGTCGGGGCGTACCTGATGTCGAGCCCGACTTCCCGGGACCCTTCCCGATCGGTCTCCCAGGCGGACTCCGGGCCGCCGGGACCATCCACGAGCTGCGGCGTCTGGCGCACTCCGCCCAGCGCATAGGGCGTCACGTAGACGGGCGTGGACTGCTGCACGCCCCGCAGCAGGACGCGCTGCGCCTGCGAGGGCTTGGCGAAGGCGATCCCGCCCCAGCGCGGATCGATGTCCGGGAAGGTGTGGCGCTCGTTCTTGCGCGCGATGATCCGGTAGAAGATGAACCCCATCGTCACTTCGTCGCCCTCGACCTGGAAGCCGAGGGTGGCGAAGGGGATGCGGAACTCCGCGAACCAGCCCTCCTCGTTCTGGCTGGTGACGACGTCCCAGTACGAGTTCCAGTCCTCGTTCGACGGCATCCCGGCGCGCGGCACGATCTGCGCGTCGTTGAAGACCGTGCGGTCGATGCGGTTTCCCGCGGGGTTGGTGACGAACCAGACGCCGGTCTCGAAGTCGTTATAGCTGTCGAAGATGACGGCGAGTCCGTCGTCGCCGCTGTAGCGGTCGCGGTAGAAGGTGTTGGTGCGGACGGCCTCCGGCTCGGAGTCGTAGAGCCGGCCGGACACGTAGACGTATTCGTCGTCGTGGGCGATCCGCACTTCGGTGGTCTCTGTGGGCGGCGCCCCGTAGGTGGGACTGAACACCGTCACGGGGAGAGGGTCCACGTCGTCCCACGCCGGCTCGTCCACGATGCCGTCCAGCTCGATGGGGCCGGTGATGCGGGGGATGAGGATGGGCGTGGTGCGCGCGTCATCCGCCGAAGGGCCCGGCTCGGACGTCGGGGTCTGGCCGTGAAGTGCCGACGGGACGAGCAGGGCCGCGAAAACCGCGGCAGCCAGGGATGTCGCGAAGGGGAGGCGGCGGGGCAGGGAGTGGCCGGCCCGCGTGCGAGAGATCGTCATCGTTTCCCGTCTCTTCCTCGTTCACCCAGCCCGTGTCAGACCTCTGCGTCCGCCCCGCGCGCATGCGCCCGGAGGTACCCCGGAACCGACCTCAACGCTCTACCCTCCAGGGGTTTTCCGCAAGCGGCCGGGGCACGGTGGCGGGCGAGCGCTGGTAGGAAGACGGGGAGCGGCGGGCTGCTCCGTCACATTTTCCACGTCCCGGTCGTTTCCTGGACGACAACACTCCATAACAGAGAGCGGGCTCGGGTGGAGCCAGAGGCCTTTCGCGACGTCTTCGACCAGTTGAAGCCGAAGCTGCTGCGTTACTGCACGTACCGGTGCGGAGATCCGGATGCGGCGGAGGACATCGTGCAGGAAGCGATGGTGCGGCTCTGGCGGCGGGACGCCGACACGCCTCCCGCCGATCCCGCGGCGTGGCTGTTCACGACTGCCCGGCACCTCATCCTCGATGGGGAAAAGGTGGCGGGCAACCGGCAGCGGCTGCTGGCCTCCAATCCAGTCCACGAAGCCCGGCCGGAGCAGGCGGACCGGACGCTGGAGCGCGAGCAGGAGCGGCAACGAGTACGGGAGGTGCTGGCAAGGATGCCTGAACGAAGCCGGGAGATCCTGATGCTCCGCTACTCGGGGTTCAGCTATCGCGAGATCGCCGGGAAGGTCGGCATTGCGCCCGGGTCGGTGGGCACGATGCTGGCCAGGGCCGAGCGCCGTTTTCTGGAGCTACTGCGACCGTCCGGGGAGGATTCGGCACGATGATCCATCTGACGGAAGAGATGATTCTCGCGGTGCGCGACCGGGAGCCGGTTGCGGACGAGGTGCTGGCCCACATCGACGAGTGTAGCGTCTGTGCGCGGGCCCTGGAGGATGCCCGGTCGCGCGCCGAGGCCGTCGAACAGGCGCTGGCGGCGCTGACGGTGCCGCTGAGGGTGGAAACGGGGGCGCAGGCGGCGTCCGGAGCGGAGCCGGGGGGTGTGGCGAAGGTTGCAGCTGGACCGGAGGCGGGGCCCGGCCTTCAGGACGCCGATGCGGGGCTGATCGTGGCGGAGGTCGCTGCCGGGCACGGGCGCTTGGATGGAGCTGCGGGAACCGGAGTTCGGGTGGTGCCCATCGGGCGCGGGCGGCGGGATGCCGAACGGGGAACCCCGAAGCGGGGGACGGTCTGGTCGGTTCGCTGGCTCGGCCGGGCGGCCGTGCTGGTCCTCATCGCAGCGGGGGCGCTCTCCGCGCTTCCCGGCCCGTTCAACGGGTGGATCCCGCGGACCTTCTCGGGTGGGTCGCCGCTGGCCACGCCCATCTCCCCTGCGCCCGAGCCGCCCGGCCAGGTCGGGGGGCGGATGGAGGTCGTGAACGGACCGGTGCTCGTGCGCCTGGAGAACGTTGTGCCCGGCACCGTCATCGACGTCCGCCGGGTCGCCGGCCGGACCGTCGGGGTGCTGGCGGCGACAGGCAGCGAGTTTTCCTACGGGAGCGGGGAGGTGCGGGCCGCCGTCGTGGCGGGCCCGGTCACGGTGGAGCTGCCGGACGGGGTGGTGCCGGCGACGCTTATCGTGAACGGGGCGACCTATCTGGTCGTGGACGCGGTCGGGATGGAAGTGCCGGGGCCGGCAACAGTGGCCGTCGAAGAGAGCCTGGTGACGTTCGAGGTGCCGAATTGAGGAGGGTCCGCGTGATTGCGACCAGGCCTGCGGGTGAGGCCGGGGGCGAGGGCTTGAGCGCGACGTGGCAACCTGGGGGCGCAGCCGGTCGTCGGCCGCTGGCAGGACGCCTGGGAGGCAGCCGCCTCGCCCGGCTGCTGATCGCGGCGGTTACCATGGGAGTAAGTCCCGCCGTCGCCTCCGCGCAGGCCGCTCCCGACAGTGCGGACGCTACTCTGCGCGGAACGGTCACCGGGGTCTTCCGCGCGCGCAGCGGTGCACTCCCGCACGCCCTGCTGGTGGTCGAGACGCCGGGGGACCGGCGGTGGGTCCAGGCTGGCGAGGACGGGGGCTATTCCCTGGAAGGGCTCAGGCCCGGTGTGGTCACCTTGCGCGTGCGCCATCCCGGCTACGAGGCGATCGCGGTCGAAGTCACCCTGGCTGCCGGCGCGTCCGTGCGAGTCGACCTCGAGCTCACCGGCCGGCCGCTGCGCCTCGACCCGGTGGAGGTCCGGGCCGACCGGCTGACGGGCGGGAGCACCGCCGAGGGCGAGCCCGGACGACCACGGCCCATCCCGGAACTGGAGATCCAGGCGCTCGACCTGACCCCGGGGGTGGGCGATCCGGCCTTGGCCGCGGCGGTGCGCGCTCTTCCCGGAAACGATCCCGCCAGCGCCACCGACGTGCTCTACCTGAGGGGCTCCACCGCCGATATGAAGCTCGTCCTGCTCGACGGCGCTCCGGTCTACACCCCGTTTCACGTGGCGGGGCTGATGCCCGGATTCGAACCGGCCCTGCTGGGAGCCGCCGCGCTCCACCGTGGCGGGGCCCCCGCGCGCTACGACGGCGGCTTGACCCACATCCTCGACCTCCGCACGCGCTCGCCCCGCCGCGACCGGGTGCACGCCTCGGCGGCGCTCGATCTGCTTACCGCGTCGGGTGCGGCAGAGGGACCGCTGGGCGCGCGCGGCGGCTTCCTCGCTTCGGCGCGTGGGCTCCACGATGTCGGATCGGGACCGCTTGGCGGCGACCGTCCCTACGGATACTCGGATCTCCTGCTCGCAGCGGAATACGAACCCGGCGACGATCAGCGCTTCGGAGTCACGGCCTTCCGCAATTCCGAGGCGGTGCTGCTCGACTACGAAGCCGCGCCCGACGATGCCACCTGGACGAACCGCGCCCTCTCGCTCAGCTACGAAGGCGCCGCCGGAGGTGCCCGCGTGCGCGCCCTGGCGGCCGCCAGCGACTACGACGCTTCGCTCCCCCTCCAGCCGGCGAGTACTGACTCGGTGCCCGCGGCCGCCCCGCTGCTTGCGACCGGCGCCAACCGGCGCGCCCGCCTGCTCGCAGAGGTGGAATGGGGAGGTGCCGCCGCGCGCACGGTCGTCGGCGTGTCCCACAACTACATCCGGGCGGAGTACGGCGCGCGCGCTCCGGCCGCCGGCGCGACCACGACCACGAGGGCCACCCACTCCACCGCCGGCGTCCATGTCGACGCCGTCCGCCTGCTCGCGCCGGAGGTCACGCTGCGCGCGGGCGTGCGCGCCGACTTCTTCCCGGATGGCGAGTTGGCCCTGGCGCCTCGAGCCCGTCTCGCGTGGGTCTTTGATCCGCGGGCGCTCCTGAGCGTGGCGATGGGCCGCTACCACCAACCCACCCGCACCCCGGACGTGGAGGTCGAGCGCACGCTCCAGGAGGTCGTGTCCTCCGACTTGTCCGCGCCCCAACTCCTCCCGGTGGCCCGGGCCGACCACGTCGTCGTCTCGCTCGACCAGCTGCTGGCCGGTCAGGTACGCCTCGGGCTGCACGGGTACTGGAAGGGGTACGAGGGCCTGGCGGCGGCATCCAGCGGAGGCGAATCCATCCGCAGTTCCGGGGTGGATCTCCGCCTGAGCAGCGCCGGCGAGCGGGCAGTGATCTGGCTCGGGTACGGACTCTCGTGGTTCTGGTCCGACCGCGACCTTTCCGGCTACAGCCGGGACTTCGCCGGCCGCCACCTGCTCACGGCCGGGGTGTCGAGCGAACTCTGGGGACCGGTGCGCGGGGAATTCCGCTTGGCATACGGCGCGGGCCTGCCGTATACCGCGATTCCGTTCCGCTCCTTCGGCCTGGACCAGGAGGCGGCCGCGCCCACCGCACCTCCGCCGCCAGATCCTCCCGGGCCCGACCATCCCGTCGCCACGCCTCCCGCCGCCGCCGACTCGCCCCTTCTGGAGGGACTGGACGACGACTTCCTCCGCCTGGACTTCGAACTGCACGCTCGGCTGACCGCCCAATGGGGCGGCCATGACTGGAGCATTCGCCCCTACCTGCGCGTACTCAACGCCCTGCAACACCGCGACGCCCTCTTCTACGCCTTCCAACCCTGGCGCGCGGATTCCTTAACCCCGCTCGCGGAGCGTCCCTTCCTGCCCGTGATCGGCGTGGCGGTCACGTTCTGACGTCCCACCGTTACATCCTCGCGCCCGCGGTCGTTCGAGTCGTCGACGGACAGGGTTCGCGATCGAACCGGGACTTGTCGGCTCTGCCTTCACTGGTGCGCCGGTCATCCGTCACAAACCGCGCCTCCCGGTCGCTCTCTGGATGTACGCCGCGGCTCACCCGCGGGCCGATCCATCATCAAGAACGTGGCCGAAAAAATGTCTCAGAATACGACCAGCAAGCCCCAGCATCGCATCCCGGCGCCCATCGCCGTCCTGATTGCCGCCCTTCTGACCTTCTCCCCCCTCAGTGCCCAGCTCATCCCCATCCGCACCGTCCCGGTCGCGAGCGGCGACCAGTTTCTCACGGTGCCGTCGGAGACTCTGGGGATGGCCGGCACGACCATCGCCGTGGACGACTCGGTCGCCGACCTGTGGTCGAACCCCGCGAAGGGTGTGTTCATCGACGAGCCTGTCATCATCGGAGCCCCGACCTTCTTCGGTGTGTCCGACGAGGGGGGCGGGGGAAAGACGTTTCCCTTCACCGGCCTCTTGCGGGACGGTGCCTGGTTCGGAGGGGCATCGGTCGCGCTCCAGCAGCTGAGCGGTAGCGAGCGGGGCCGCTTCGGGCCGTTCATCGACGGCTTCTGGCCGGGTCCGTTCAACCGCCTGTCGGAGCGGTCGGCGCGCAACCTGTACGGGCGCGCGGCCATCGGGCGGAAGCTGGCCGATTCGGACTGGTCGGTCGGGCTCGCCGTCTTTCGCGCGGGTCTGAACATGATGACGGGCGTGGACCAGCTCTACGCGGGTGCCGACCGCATCGACCAGCAGGGCGCCGTCACCGACCTGCGCGCGGGCGTCTTCCGTGATGGGGACCGGGATCGCATCGGCTTCACGGTGATCCACAACCGGGTCTCGATGGAGCACGAGGTGCACTACGCCGACATCATCGCCCGGGACACCATCACCTGGGAACCCACGTTCGAGTTCCGGGAGGAGCTCAACGAGGACAGGACCCGCACCCTGGGCGGGCACTTCGAGTGGGACCGGAAGCTGGGGGCGGAAGGATGGCGTATCGGCGCGACCCTGACCGCGAACCACAAATCGCATCCCAAGATCCCCAACTACGAGATCCAGAACATCCCGCGCGACCCGGGGACGACCTGGGCCTACGAAATGGGCTTCGGTATCGGCCGCCACCGGAAGTCGACCTCCTTCGGCATCGACGTCGCCTACCAGCCCATCTGGAGCCATACCTGGCAGGAGGCCGATAGCCGCATGGAAACGCCCGGGGGCGTCCTCGAAATCGGCGACATGACGATCGAGAACCACTTCACCTTCTCCAACGTCGTCCTGCGGTCCGGGATCTCACAGCGCTTCGACAGGTTTGGCTTCCAGTTGGGTCTGGAGGCGCGGTCCTACGCCTACCACCTGGAGCAGGACGACCATGTCGAAGTCACTTCGCGCGATCAGGACGAGGCGTGGACCGAGTGGACGCCCTCCTTCGGGATCCAGTTCCGCACCGGCGACTTCGAGCTGCACTCGAGCACCCGCATCACCTCGGGCACCGGCTTTCCGGGCATCGACGACTTCTTCGTCCAGGAGGACATGGCGCTTGCGGCCCCGTCGTCCCCGGACTTCATCGCCGCGCCCCGGGGCGCGCTGACCCTCCAGGACGTCACCGTGTTGACCCATCAGATCTGGATCCGGGTGCCGATTCGCTGATTCCGGGCGTCTCCCGGGCAGAGGATCGGACCCGCGAATGTGTGCGTCGAGGGATCCAAAGGGCGCGGGCCCCTGTACGAAAAGGCAGGTCCGACCTTGTCTGCCGGAGTGAGGATGTTCTCGAAGAAGATCGCGGTCGCGACGCTCGTCCTGACCACCGGCTGCATCGGCGTAAAGAAGGCGGTTCTGGTGGACCGGTCGGCCGATCCTGTTCAGCCACGGGAAGTCACCATTTTCCTGCCCGACGACGAGATTCCCGAGGATTGCGCGCGGATCGCGCTCCTCGCCGCCGCCGGGGACCGCAGTCACGCCGACTTTGGCGATCTGCTGCAGAAACTGCGCGAGGAGGCCGGCGAACTCGGCGCCAACGCCCTCGACATCCAGTTCATGTCGGAGGCAGGGAACTGGGAGGGCATGGACCTCCGCGAGGCACGTGATCCACGATACCTCCTTTGGGCCCGGCAGGGACGGGACGTGCGCGCGTTCGCGCTGTATTGCCTGGGCGGCACGGGACCGGTTCGGCAGACGACGACCGGACCGGGAAGCGCCAACCGCTAACCAGGCGGACATGGGAGCGAGGCCTCATGCGCAAGACCGCCGCCGCGTTCGTCCTGTTCGTCTCGTCCTGTACCAACGTGCCGCACTACGTCCTCATGGATCGGTCCGCGCACCCGGTTCCGGCGACGGAAGTCAATGTCTTCCTGCCCGATGACGAGGTTCCCGAGGACTGCGAGCGGGTTGCGCTCCTCTTCGCCAGGCGGAACTGGCACTTCACCTACGGGAGCCTCCGGAACAGCCTGCGCGAGGATGCCGGCGACTACGGCGCCAATGCCATCCACCTCCGGTTCACGTCGGAGGAGAGCATGGCAGTGTTCTCCGGTACCCCCGCCCCCTTTGGCGGAATGGAGCGCGACGTCGACGCGATCGCTCTCTATTGCCCACGCGAGAGGGCGGAGCGGAGCTAGGAGGGAGTCCGAGCAGCGGTTCGCGACGCCGGCCTGGCGCCGCCTGCGAGCACGGCCTCCGCGCCGCGGCCATTTGAAGGCGACAAAGCGACATGATCTCCGTGATCGTCCCGGCCCATGACGAAGAGGCGTGGCTCCCGGCCACCCTCGATTCCATCCGGGCCGCGGCGGATCACGTCCGAGCGCGATCCGGCGTGGGCGTCGAGACCATCGTGGTTGACAACGACAGCACGGACGCGACCGCCGCCGTCGCCCGGGACGGTGGCGCAACTGTCGTTCACGAGTCCGTCCGGAGCATCGGCCGCGCGCGCAACACGGGGGCGCGTCATGCGTCGGGCGAGGTGCTGGTCTTCGTGGACGCCGACGTTCACATCCCGTGCACCCTCCTCGAAGTCATCCACGAGACCATGCGCGATACGCGATGCATCGGGGGCGGCGTGGACACCGAGCACCATCCAAGGCGCCTGCTGGTCCGGCTGCACCTGCGGGCGTGGCGGGTGCTAGCGGCGGTGATCCCGCTGGTGCAGGGGGCTACCCAGTTCTGCCGCAGGTCCGCGTTCGAGGAAGTGAGAGGCTACCCGGAGGATGTCTGGATGGGCGAGGACACCGACTTCTACGCGGAGTTGAGGAGGCTGGCTCGGAGGAAGCGGGATACGGTCCGGCTGATCCGCGCGCCGCGCGTGAGACCTTCCAGTCGCCGCTTCGACAAGTGGCCCCTGTGGAAGACGCTGGTCTGGACCAACCCGCTCTTCATCGTGCTTTTCCGGCGCTGGAAGGGCGTGTGGGGGGGCTGGTACGCCCGCCCCGTACGGTAGAACGTGCGCGGGGCCCGACCGGCGCTCACTCCAGCAGCTCCGTCGCCTGCTCCAGATCCTGAACCCTGACCAGCAGCCGCGCCGGGTTCGCGAACGCCATGCCGATCTCGGAGCCGCCGGAATCGTCGACCTGCAGCACGCAGGGGATGCCCGCCGCGTCGAGGACGGCGCGCGCCACTTCACCCTGGTAGCGGTAGCTGAAGGTGCGGACGACCGCGACGTCGTGATGAAGGCTGCGCCGATAGGGGGGACGCGCTACCACTCCATCTCCGGCAGCACATCCCCCTGCACGCGGAACATCTCGTTGATGAGGTTGACCGCGGCGCGGTAGGAATGGGTCGTGGGATCGAGCATCAGCGCCTGGAGCAGTGCTCCTCGCGAGCCTGTGTCGAAGGCATCCACGAGGAGCTGGTGGATGCTGGTCTGGGTGCGCAGCAGCGACAGGATTCCCTCGGGCAAGCGCTGCATCTTCCGGGGATGGAGCCCGCTCTCGCTCACGCGCGCCGGCACCTCTACGACCGAGCCTTCGGGGAGGCCCGGGACGTGGCCTTCGTTCGGGATGTTGACCGCGTCGAGATAGGTGTCGACGCCGCACAGGATGCCCTCGAGGAGAGGGACGGCCAGTTCGCCGGATGGGGTCAGAGGGCCGGGGAAGTCCAGTCCAACCGACGAGACGGATCCATTTCCCGGCGATGCGTCGTTCCCGGATCCGCCGGCGTCGTTCCCGGATCCCTCATGCGCGCGCCCCGAGCCTCCATCCGCGTTGCCGGATTCCGCTGCCGCACGCGTAGCGCGCGCCTCGGCCGCCGCTGCCCTCTGTTCCCGGGTCGGCTTCATGCGGGGCACCGGTCCGCCCGGAAACGCGGGCATGTCGGTGGGATGGTCGGCGAGGTTGTAGATCCAGGTCGGCACCTCGCCGGTCTCCCAGGGCGCGCCCTCTACGGGGTCGTAGAAGAACTGCACGACGCTGCTGCCGAGGAATTCCTGCGCCCATCCCAGATACTCGCCGATGTGGTTGGCGCCGGGGCTCGGAAAGCGGCCGAATACGCGGAAGAGGATGCGGCTGAGGGCGATCTCGTCCCAGTCGTGCAGCAGATGGGCCTCGCGCTCGCGCTCCTTCAGGCGGGGATAGAGGTTCTCGCCGGTTTCGCGGTCGTGCACCGACTCGAACCAGGTAAAGTGGTTGATGCCGCTGGCCCGGGCGTCGAGCTGTCCGGTTGGGACACCGAGGATGCGGGCCATCTGCTCGATGCCGTGAAAGACGCCGTGGCAGAGTCCTACCACGCGCACGTCGGTGAGCCGGGATTGGGCCTCGCACAGCTTGGTGAGGGGGTTGGTGTAGTTGAGGAGCCACGCGTCCGGACAATGTCTTTCCATCGCGCGCGCGACGTTCACGCATGGGCCCATGTTGCGGAGCGCGTGGAAGAGCCCGCCGGGCCCGCCGTTCTCGCCGTAGATCTGCGGGAAACCGAAGGTGCGCGGAATGTGGAAGTCCTGGGCCCAGTAGAAGTAGCGGTCCAGTTCGATGGCCATGACGACCGCGTCGGCTCCCGGGAGCGCGTCGGCGAGGCGGGTCGTGACGGACAGCCGGGGCGAGCGGCCCAGGCGCCCGGCGACGGCTTCGGCGTAGTCCTTCATGCGGGGGAGCTCGGTGGCGTCCAGGTCCATGAGGACGATGTCGAGTCCGTTCGCGCAGAGCGGGTCGCTCAGAAGCAGGTCGCGGATGGAAGCGGGTCCGAACTCGCGGCTTCCGGCGCCGACCAGGACGACTTTCATTGAGTGGCTTCCTTCATGGAGCTGGTGGGTGTCTCGCCGACGTTGGCGTGGGCGCTCCGCACCGCCAGTGCTCCCGCGCCCAGCGAGACGACAACAAGAAGCGTGCCCGCGATGGCCTTGCCGGTCAGAAGATAACCGACGCCGAGCAGGCTGGCGTAGACGAAGAGTGCTCCGAGCAGGAAACCCATCCACATGCGGCCCGCCGACGGGTCGTTCGAGGTGATGCCGGTACGGCGCGCGACCCGGTCCCACCAGCCTCCCGGGTGCACCCTCCGGTAGAAGCCGTCCAGCACTTCGTCGGACTCGGGCTTGGTCGCGAGGGCCACCACGACCCAGAGAACGGTGCAGACGATCAGGATGACCACGCCGCGAACGAGGTCCATCCCGGGCGCGTACATGGCGTCAACGGCCTGGAGCACGCCGGCGGGGACCACCGGCTCGATCAGCCCGAGCAGCACCCGGGTGTTGGCCAGCACTACCGAGCCGGCCATGGCGGCGATCTCGGCCCAGGCGTTGACGCGCCACCAGTACCACCTGAGCAGCCAGACCAGCGCAATGCCGGCGGAAATCTCGATGATGTAGATCCAGCCGCGCTGGATGGAGTCCATTTGCCACGCCACCAGCGCGGCCACACCGGCGAGCAGCACCACCGCGACCCGGGAGGCGGCCACGTAGTGGCGCTCGGAGCGGCCGGGGCGCATGAAGCGCCGGTAGACGTCGTTGACCATGTACGACGCGCCCCAGCACAGGTGCGTGTCCATGGTGCTCATGAAGGCCGCCAGGAAGGTCGCGACCATCAGCCCCCTCAGCCCCGCGGGCATCAGTTCGCGGATCATCATGGGGTAGGCGAGCTCGGGGTCGGCGGCGAGCGCGGCGTCCATGGTCGCGGGCGGGAAGACCAGCAGCGATCCGAGACCGACCACGATCCACGGCCATGTAAGCAGGACCGTCCCGGCGAAGGCGAACCAGAGCGACGCCTTCACCGCCTGGCGCTCGTCCCGGGTCGCGAACAGGCGCTGGGCCACGTACCCGTCACCCTGCCCGCTTCTCAGCCAGAGGATGCCGATGAGACAGATGAAGGAGACGATCTCGAGCGAGGACGCGTTGGCGGCGGTCGGCACCAGGTCGAGGGCGCCGGGAGGGGCCTGTGGGACGTTCCGGACGGCCTCGGCCATGGCGGCCGGGCCGCCGAAGCGGGTCAGCACGATGCCGGCGAGGGTCAACGCGCCCAGCATGCCGGCGATGAACTGGAGCAGGTCGGTGACCACGACCCCCCAGAGCCCCGAGGCGACGGTGTAGGTGAGCGCCAGCCCGCCGCAGACGGTCAGGGTGAAGGCGGGGTCCCACCCCAGCAGCACGCTGCTGAACTTCACCATCGCCAGCATGACCCAACCCATCACCACGGCGTTGCGGAGGAATCCCTGGTAGATCGCCGAGAAGCCGCGCAGGATGCGGGCGGGCGCGCCGCCGTAGCGAATCTCGATCAGCTCCGCGTCGGTGAGCACCCCGGCGCGGCGCCACAGGCGGGCGTAGAAGAAGGTCAGCATGAGGATGCCGGCCGCCTCGTACCACCACAGCCAGTTCCCGAAGATGCCCTGCTGGCGCACCAGCGCCGCGGTGGCGAGGGGCGCGTCGCTGGCGAACCAGGTCGCGGCGATGGAGGTGCCCGCCAGCCACCAGGGGAGGGAACGGCCCGCGATGAAGTAGTTCTCCACGCTGCCGCTCGCGCGTCGCGCCATGCCGAACCCGATCGCGAGCACAACGGCGCCGTAGACCGCGACGACGATCCAGTCGAGGGAGGTCAGGGCCATGGGTCAGGGGGTGGGGCGTTGGGAAGCGCGGGAATGATCCGGCGCGGGCAGCATCAGCCGCGGGCGGTCGTCCGGGGATTTGGGACGCGGGCGGTGCCGGCTTCGTTGCAGTGCGCGGGTGCCGAGATGTCGATTTGGGACGCTGGGCGGCTGTTGCACCGTTCAGCGACCTGTGCCCGCGGAGAGCACGTTGGAGAGGATGCGGAACGCGCCCGGGACGCCGTAGGGCAGTTGGCGGTGCAGGGCAAGAGCGAGATAGGTGTAGTGGCCTTCGTCGATTTCAGCGGTGAGCCAGATGCCCTCCTGCGGGTCCTGCCCCTGGTCGTGGGTCTCCACCAGCGGA
Source organism: Candidatus Palauibacter rhopaloidicola (assembly GCA_026914155.1). GTDB lineage: Bacteria > Gemmatimonadota > Gemmatimonadetes > Palauibacterales > Palauibacteraceae > Palauibacter > Palauibacter rhopaloidicola. The sequence goes on from JAPPGH010000036.1 coordinate 26,735, forward strand.
GTGTACGCGGCGTCCCATTCGGTGAAGAACTTGGATCCGCGCTGTTCGACCCAGCCGTCGAAGTCCGCTTCGGTGATGCGGTTGGGCGCTGTCATGAACGGATGGGCCGGCTGGAGCAGGCGCACGGGTGCGTCCTCTTCCGAGACCTCCTCCGCGCCGCGCGGGAGGGAGGCGGGGTAGGGGGCCATCTCCTCCGGCACGAACTCCTGGGTCTGGTAGAGGATTACCAGATGGCCGCCGCCGCGCGCGTACTCGATCAGGCGCTGGTTGTGCTCCAGCAGGTCCTCGCGCACCGCATACGCCCGCGTGCCGACCACGATGGCGTCGAGGCCGGAGAGCGATGCGGGGTCGGCGACGGCGGCCGCGTCGAGCATTTCCACCCGGGCGCCCAGCGACTCGATTCCGGCCGGTACTTCGTCGCCCACACCCATCACGTAGCCGACGCGCGCGCCGTCCAGGCGGGCGACCGCCACCGACCGCACGGTCGTGGTCGCGGAGCGCCACAGACGCGCCAGCCGGAGGTCGCGGTGGTCGATGGCCTGGTAGCCGGTGCGGTATTCGCGTCCGTCCGCCCGTGATACTGCCTCGATGGTGGCGGCGCCCTCCCATCCGTCCGGTGGGGTGACCCGGAAGGAGACCTCGGCCACCTCGCCCGCGCGGGCGAAGTCGTGCGCCGCGGTGGCGGGCACGGCGGCCCAGCCGGCGGGGACTACCAGGCGGGTCGTGGTGGGGAGGGGGGCGGTATGGGCGGTGACGCGCACCTGTATGGGAATGACGACCGCCTGGGGGCTCGCCGAGGCGGTCGGGCGGTCGGATGCGGTGGCGGGACGGCCCGGCTGTCCGTTCGCCGGCGCGCCGGGGCCGCCGGATGTGGCGGTGGGATTGCCCGGTCGCGCGTCGCCGGGTGGCGCGGCCGGCTCCTCCACGGGAACCACCCGCACGGGAGGGTCGACCACAACCGAAAGGGCGGGCAGCACCTCCAGCGGGCGCGTCACCGACCCGTACGGCAGGCGGGGCACCGGGGCGGTGACGGGGGCGGTGTACACTATGGTCGTCCCTTCCACCACCAGGTCGACGGCAACCGACAGGGCGGGTTGCCGCCACGGAAGGTGAAGATCGACCGAATCCGTCACTTGGTAGTGGTTCTGCGCGATCCCGTCGCGGGCGAAGTAGGGGGCGGCCGCCCTTGCGTCAGCGCCCGCATCGGCATCCACCTCGGGCACGCGCACCTCCGTCTCGGCCGCAAAGCCGCTCCCTGTCGCTGCGAAGTCGGAAGTCCGCCCCACCACGACCCCGGCCCGGTCGACGACCCGGGCCTCCGAGACCCCGACACCTGCCGCCGCGGTCACCTCGACCACGATTCCGACCGCCAGACCCTGACCGGGCACGACTACGGCGCCGGCCGCTCCACCCGGCAGTCCCGCCTCGACGCGAAGTCCGCTCGCGGCAGCGATGGCGTCTTCGAACTGCCGTTCCTTCAGCCGCAGTTGGAACCGTGTCTCGGACGCGTCCGGCGAGGACGCAATCGCGGACCGCAAGAGACCGAGACCCCGCACCAGATCCGGTGCGGACTGTCCCGGAGCACGGAAGTCGAACCCGGCGGCGACCTCATCGACCAGTCCCTGAAGCCGCGCGAGCAACGCGCTGGTCTCCGGGCTCACCGGCTCGCCCAGCAGGGCGGGGAGCCCGTTCAGCGAAGTGTCCAGGCCGGCAAAGAAGGATTCCTCGGCCTGACTCGCGGGCAAAGCTTCATCGCCGCGCCCGCGCGCGTCCGCCGCCCCGCTCCCATCCGCGCTCCCGCCCCCATCCCGCAGCTCATATCGATAGAGCCCGCCCCCGACGCGCACCCGTCCCGCCGTCTGCGAGCGCTGGAGACTGAGTCCCCGGCTGGCCCATGCCTGAAAGCTGGTACCGACCCACGGACTCTCCCCACGGGCGTCCACCTCCACGTGAAATGGCTCGTCCACGCGAATCCCGCCGCGGTAGGTGCGCAACACCCGCCACGGCCTGAGCCCCTCCTGCTCGATCTGTCCCGGGAACCGGGCCGGATCCGCAGCCGCCTCCACCGCCTCCGGCGTCAACAATCCGGAAGCATGATGGTGCCCGTGTCCATCGCGCCTCGACCCGTGGAATCGGGCCACCACCACCAGCGGACGGTTCAGGCGGATCACCCGCACCATGTCCTCCAGCACGGCCTCCCGGTCCCAGCTCCGGTAGGCCTCCTCCACCGTCTTGGAGTAGCCGTAATCCACGGCCGTGGTGAAGTAGAGGTCGTCCAGACCGTAGTAGCGGCCCGCCAGGACCAGCTCGCGCGTGCGGATCAGCCCGAGGCCGTCGAAGAGTTCGGGGCCGATGGCGTTGGCGCCGGCCTCGCCCCGGTTCAGGCTCAGAAGGGCGGTCCGCGCCCCCCAGCCGCGGCTTGCGAGCGTGAGCATGCCCGAGTTTTCGTCGTCGGGATGGGCGGTCACATGGAGGAGGCTCGCGGTGGTGCCGAGCTTGAGGATGCGCTGCCAGGCCCCCATCGCGCCCCGGTCGGGATCGAGCCGCTCCTCGGCCACCGCAGCGGGGAACGCCAGCACCCGATCGAGCCCGGGCGCGCCGTCCGTCGACTGGGCCGCGAGGCCGACGGGGCCAGCCAGGGCCAGAAATGCAAGACCAACCGCCGCCGCGCGCCTCGCGATGTCCCAATCAGTCATCACAGCGCTCCGCTCAACTCCCGCCCGCCCCGAGCACCGCGAACTTCTGCGCCCGGAATCCGGCCTGGACGCTGTCCCCCGCGGCGTCGAAGATCCACGGCCCCGCCGCCTCGGCCACGAACATGTTCCCTTGGGGATCGATGGACAGGTTGTGCGGCCGACCCAGCTCCCCGGGACCCACCCCCGGCCCGCCGAACTCGTCCACCACCTCCAGGTCCGAGCGCCGCAGGACCAGAATCACATGCGAGCCCCCGTCGGCGACGTAGAGCCAGGTCTGCGCCTCGTCGGGGGAAAAACCGACGGAAAAGGTTGCCGAGCCACCGCAATCCGGCACCGGATCGCCCTCGGGCGGACACAGCGGGCGCACAATCTTCTCCATCACGTACTCGCCGTTTTGCCGGAAGACCTGGATCCGGTTGTTGGCCCGGTCCGCGAGGTAGATAAGTCCGTCCCGGGACCCGAAGATCCCGTGCGCGGTCTGGAACTGCTGTGAGGGTTCACCCGACATCGGATCCCACTCGTAGTCGTCGTCCGGCTGCTCCCCGTACGCGCCCCAGTGCCTCAGGTACTCCCCGCTCTCCCCATCGAACACGATCACGCGCCGGTTGCCGTATCCGTCGGCGATGAAGACCTCGTTGTCCGCGGGATCCACCCAGACCTCGGCAGGACGCCCCATCAGCGTGGGGTCGTTGCTGCCCCCCGTTTCGTCGAAGCGCCCGAGCGTCATAACGTGCTCCCCGTCGCGCGTGAACTTGAGCGTCATCTGGCTTTCGCGCGCGTTCGTCCACACGAAATCGTTGTGGTCCACGAAGAGGCCGTGGATCGTGCTCCAGTTGCCGTCCGGGCCCGCCGCGCTCCAGGACTGCAACAGGTTCCCCTCTGTGTCCCATTCCCCTATCTGGCTGCCGCTCGAGGTCCAGACGTGTCCCCGGGCGTCGGCGAAAAGGCCGATCACTTGCCCCCACTCGAAGCCCTCGGGCAACTGGAACCACCCCTCCACGGGCTCGAACTGCGGGACTCCGTCCGGCATCCCAGAGGAGGAATCAACGGCGGCCGAAGAGTCGGCGTCGTCCGGAGCCGCGCACGTCATCGTCATGACGATGAGACCGGCGGTAACGACGGTGATGACGAGAGACGCGACACCCGAAAGCTTCCTGTGGACGGTCATGGAGCTACCTCTTCCGGCCGGGATAAAACCGCACCCGCCGGGCGATGAGATGGCGGGTCGGGAATCCTTCCATCGTGTTCCCGCGCATCCCTCCGGGCAAGAGCGCGTCCCGCCGCAAGTGCGATGCCCGTACGCGCTTTACTGTCCCCGGGGCAACGCGCTCCGTATGTTGCCGGGTTGCCGTCCCGCAGCCGGGACCCGCGGGCGAGTTGAACTCCGAAGACGCCAGAGGGAGGAAGCCCCTTGACCCAGACCAGCGCCGGAGAACCGAAGCTTACGCCCGTACAGAAGTTCGGTGAGGTCATCGCGGACTTCGTCGAACGGTGGATGCCGAACCCGTTCCTCTTCGCAATCATCCTCACCTATGTCGCCGCGGTGACGGCCTGGCTGTCCGAGGGATCGAGCCCCGCCGAGATCGCCTTCGCCTGGTACGACGGCTTCTGGGTTCTGCTCACCTTCGCCATGCAGATGGTCATCATCCTGGTGACCGGGTTCGTTGTGGCGTACCACCCGGTGGTGAAGCGGGGAATACTCTGGCTGGTGCGGCTCCCCCGGAACGGGCGCCAGGCGGTGGTGCTGGTGGGCGTGGGCTCGATGCTGACGGGATGGATCTCGTGGGGTCTCGGGCTCATTTTCGGCGCCATCCTCGCGCGCGAGATGGGAAAGGTGGCGCATCGCAGGAGCATGGCCGTCCACTATCCGCTGCTCGCCGTGGCCGGATACATGGGCATGAGCCTGACCTGGGGATGGGGCATGTCCAGCTCCGCGGGCCTCCTGCAGGCAACGGACAACAACGTGTTCATGCAGATGGGCATCGTGGACCGCGTGATCCCGGCCAGTGAGTGGGTCTTCCATCCCTATCCGCTGCTGCTCACGGCGCTCGCCCTCGCCTACGGGTGCCTTATGCTCTACCTGCTCGCCCCGCCGGACCGGAATTGCCGGGGCATCGCGCGCTACGTGCCCGATGCAGCCGATGCGGAGGACACTCGTCCCCCCAAGCCGGCCATCGCCAAGCCGAGCCCGGCCGACCGCATCAACCATAGCCGCATCCTCGGCGGAATCATCGCTCTGACGGGCGTCGTGATGCTGGTACGGGAATTCGTGACGGACCCGATGGGCGCGCTCGACCTGAACGTCTTCAACTTTGGGTTCCTGATGATCGGGATGCTTCTGTTCATCAGCCCTTCCAAGTACCAGGACGAGTTCACCGACGCGGTGAAGGGAAGCGCCGGCATCATCCTCCAGTTCCCTTTCTATGCGGGGATCGTCGGCATCATGACCGGGACCGGGCTCGTGGACACGATGACGCAGAGCCTGCTCAACATCTCGGCTGCCAACCCCGATGTCTTCCCGGTGGTGACGTGGATCACGGGCGGCATCCTGAACGTCTTCGTGCCTTCCGCGGGGAGCGAATGGGCCATCGTCGGGGGCCCGATGATGCAGGCAGGGGCGGAACTGGGGGTGCCGCACGGCCAGACCATCGCCGCCTACGCCGTTGGCGATGCGCACACCAACCTGTTCAACCCGTTCTGGGCGATCCCGCTCCTCGCCATCACGGGCCTGCGCGCCCGCGACATGTTCGGCTACGGCATCACGATGATGATCCTGCTGGTCCCCTTCATCGCGCTGGCGCTGTTCTTCCTGCCGTATTGAGGGGTCCCGGGCGTACTGGGGAGGGAGGATTGAAGGGCTTGCAGGCGCCGGTTGATTTCAGGTTCGCCGATATAGCGTCAGGGGTCCTGGATGGTGTCCTGCGCCCGCCGGTCGTGGGGCTGCTCGCGGTCACCTTGCTCGCGTGCGGGAGCGGGGACTCCGGCTCCGGCGCCCCCCCCGACGAACTCATCATCGCCTGGACCGCCGCCCGCGAACCCGCCTCCCTCGACGGCCACATCGAGCCCTACCAGACGGCGTGGCTCATCGACTACAAGATCACGGATCCGCTGCTGATCCTCGGGCCGGACGGCGAATTCCATCCGGCGCTGGCCGCGAGCTGGTCCTCCAACGCTGTCGCGGACGAGTGGACGTTCAACCTCCGGAGCGGGGTCGTGTTCCAGGACGGCACCCCCTTCGACGCAGAGGCCGTCAAGTACAACGTCGAGCGCATCCTGGACCCGGCGACGCGCTCTGGAGAGATGGCGGCCCACGTCGGACCGGTCGAGCGCGTGGAGGTCGTCGACGACACCACCGTCACGCTCCACTACGAGGCGCCGTGGGTGACGGTCCTCGACGCCTTCCGCAGGGTCCCCATCTGGTCTCCAACGGCTGCGGAGCAGTGGGGCATCGAGGAGTTCGACCGCCATCTGGTGGGCGCGGGACCGTTTCTGCTGGAGGAGTGGGTGCCCAACGACCATGTGACCGTGCGGCGCTGGGACGGCTACGGCGGCTGGAACTCGATCAGCAGGGAGCCGGGCCCGGCCAAGGTCGAGCGCGTGACCATCCGCTTCATCGGCGAGGAGGCGGTCCTGGGCAACATCGTCCGCACGGGGAATGCCCATATCGCCATGAATCTGCCCACGGCCTACATCGATGACTACCGCGATGCGGAGGGCTTCTCGCTGCTCACCGGCTACCAGGCCGGAACCGGGCTCCAGATGGTCATGAACGTGCGGCGCCCACCCTTCAGCGACCTCAGGGTCCGGCAGGCCGTGCTGTACGCAACCGATCAGCCCGCCATCAACGATCTGCTCTACGACGGGCACTTTCTGTCATCCGATGGCCCCCTGAACACGGTCCATCCCTGCTACTGGGAAGGGAACGCGGACCTCTACCCGCACGCCCCCGAGACCGCGCGGCGGCTGTTGGAGGAGGCCGGGTACACGGACCGGGATGGCGACGGCATCCGCGAGGCCTACGGCATCGCCGGCGTGGAGGACGGCACCCCGTTGCGCGTGCGGTGGACGATCCTCGACCGCGAGGAGATGGGAGAGGCGATCCAGGCCCAGTGGCGCGCGGTCGGCATCGAAGTGGCCATCGAGATCGTGCCCGGCCCGGTGCAGCTCGAGATGGTCAACAACCGCGACTTCGACCTGATGTACGAGCGCCAGCGCAGCCCCGATCCCCTGCTGATGGACATGCTCTGGAACTCGGCCCACGACGTAGTCGGCGGATGGGCGTGGACCGGCTTCGTGAATGAGGAACTGGACGGACTCGTGGGTCAGCTCAGGACCATCCCGGACCGGGAAGCCCGGTGCGAACTGGCGCAGGAAGCCCAGCGGATCATCATGGAGAACGCGCTGATGCTGCCGACGCTCAGCGAGCCGATCTTCTATGCGGTCTCAGACGCGGTGCGCGATTTCGAGCTGATGTCGGAGGGGCAGTTCTACTTTGTGCACAATGCGTATCTGGTGAGGGATTAGTGGCGGATAAGACAAGTTCTGAGGAGCCGACTACCGCAAAGAGATGACGACGAAGAGGGAGGGTCGTTGTCACGATGAGCCGAAGACGGATTCGCGAAGCAGTTTGTTGATTCGAGTCTGCCAGCCCTTGCCGGTGCCTCGGAAGTGGGCTACCAGATCGGCGTCGAGCCGAATGGTGAGCTGCTCTTTGGTCGGTGCCTTCTGTTTTCCACGCCTGCGACGGAATGCTTCCACTACATGAGGATGTGCTTCACTCACGGGCCGAGCCTTCGCGAACCACTCCTCGTCGAGTTCCATGGTATCCGGGTCGGCGTCGATTCCAGCACGGATCGCGGCTTCCTCGCCCTGCTCGGCCGCGATTCTCTCGAATGTCATGGTGCGCTTCCTATCGCCGGTGCTTGACATAATCTCTCATCTCTCGTGGCTGGGCCTTCCGCAGGCTGATGACTCGGACTTCGTCCCATTCGTATCCAGATGCTTGAGTCATCGCAAAACGTAACTACAATTAGCTTTGGGGCAAGGCCTGGACCGCTGTAGACGTTCACGCTGCGGGTCGAGGTTCGTGCTCCGGGACGGCACCCCCTTCGACTCGGAGGGAGGGAAGATCCCCCTTCATTCGTACCTCAGCGACTCCACCGGATCCAGGCGCGCCGCCCTGCGCGCAGGCAGAATCCCGGCCACCAGTCCGATCGCCATGAGCATGCCGACGCAGATCGACGCGATCGGGAGCGAGAGTTTCGGGTTCAGGATGTACTCCATGGCCGGGTTGTCGCTGGGGATGCTGTCTATGCCGATCACCAGGAGCGAGGCGATGGCGAGTCCGAGCAGGCCCCCGCCGACCGTGATGACGATCGCTTCCGACAGGAACTGGCTGACGATGTGCCGCCGGCGCGCGCCCACGGCGAGCTTGATGCCGATCTCCCGTGTCCGCTCACGCACGACGACATACATGATGTTCGCGACGCCGACCCCGGCGACCAGCA
>JAPPGH010000034.1 GCA_026914155.1 Candidatus Palauibacter rhopaloidicola
ATCCCCCTCCGTTCATATACCAAGCCGTTCATCATCATGGCCGTCATCCCCTTCGGGTTCATCGGGGTGATCCTGGGCCACTGGATCCTGGGAGTAGCCCTGAGCGCCGTATCCTTCATGGGCATATTCGGTCTGAGCGGGGTGGTGGTGAACGATTCCCTGGTCATGATCGACTTCATCGATCAGAAACTCCGGGAGGGTGCCCCGCCGAGAACCGCGATCATGGAGGGGGCAAAGGGGCGTTTTCGTCCGATCATGCTGACTTCGCTGACCACGTTCCTCGGCTTCACGCCCCTGATCCTCGAGCGCGCAATCCAGGCCCAGTTCCTGATACCCTTCGCCGCGTCGCTCGGTTGCGGCATTCTCTTCATCACGGCCATACTTATGATGGTTGTCCCGGCGCTATGCACGTTACATCTGCGCTTGGTTCCGTCGCGGCGTTCTTCGGTCCCGAGCGCCGCGTAGCGCACGTCGACTGCGGCAAGGCGAGAACCGACAAATGACCGTGGAGAGTCTGAAGGTCGAATCCCTGAGCCTCGTTGACGAACTCATCCTGATGCTTCTCGACGAGAAGGGAGGCTACTTCCATCAGGTACCCGGCTGGCAGCTGAACTGCGCCGTCGTCGGCGGAGTGCTGGCCGAACTCTCCTTCCGGTCGCGGCTCGACTCGGATTTGACATCCCTGTACGTGGTGGACCGGACCGAGACAGGCGATCCCGTCCTGGATCCCATTCTGAAGGAGATCGCGGACGAACCGGTCCAACACACTGCCCGGTACTGGGTCGAACGGCTCGCACCCCGCGCCGAGTCGGTCGTCGACCTGACTCTGGAGCGCCTGGTTGAACGGGGGATCCTCCAACACCACGACGGGGAATTCTGGACGCTGGCTCCCCCCGTCATGCATCGGCAGCAGTACGGGATGTTCGAGGAAGGCGCGACCGACCAGTTCATCAAGGCGCGCATCGGCAACGTCATCTTCGCCGACGAGGTTCCCGAACCGAGAGACGTCGTCATCGTGTGCCTCGTCAACACCTGCGACGTCTTTCGCCTGATCTTCGAAGTTGATGAAGCGGCGGAGGAGCGCATCAAGTGGATCTGCCAGCTGGACTTGATCGGCCGGTCCATCGCCGCCGCGGTCTCCGAGAACCTCGTCGGCCCGATCCGCAGACATGCTCCTCTCGCCAAGAGAATTCCGACGGTCTCGCTGACCAGGATGTTGCGCAACCCGCATGTCCGGGACGGCAACCTGAACGCGCTCTTCGGAAGCCTCGCGGAGGAGTACGGCCCGGTGTTCCAGATTCGCCCTCCCTTCGCGGAGCGCATGATCTTCCTGGCCGGACTCGAGGCGAACGAATGGATGCAGAAGCGCGGGCGCATGTACCTGAGAACCAGGGACTACTTCGCCGACTTCGAGAAAGTCTACGGCGCGGCGGGCGTTCTGCCCGCCCTGGACGGGTCCGACCACTTCCGGCTTCGCAAGTTCCTGTCGCCGGCGTATTCCCGTACGAGGCTGGCAGGGCAGATGGACGAGCTCTACAGCAGGGGGCGCGCGTACATGTCGACCCTGACGGTCGGGGATTCCTACCGCGCCACGTCCATGAGCCGGGCATTGGTGAACGCCCAGTTGTCGCCGCTGTTCATCGGCGTCGACACGCAGGATCTCATGGACGACCTGATGGTCTACAAGGAGCGGGCCCTCAGCGTGCACATCGCCCGGGTCCTGCCCGAATTCACGCTACATACCCCGGGGATGAGACGTCGGGCGGCAGTCCTCGACACGCTGATGAAACGGATCCTTAGGGTCCATACTCCCGCCCAACGCGTCGACAGCCCGCGGAACCTGGTGGACGACTACCTCAGCCTGCACGCCAGCGACCCGCAGTTCCTCCCGGAGTCCAACCTGCTCTTCGCTTTTTCCGCGGCCCTGATTGCCAGCGTGTACCTCGGCGACACGTTCAGCCTCGTGGTCTACGCCATGGCGTCGCAGCCGGCGCTCTACGAAAAGATCCGCGCCGAAGCGGATGCCCTGTTCGCCAACGGCGACCCCGGGAACGAGGACTTCACCCCCGCCAACATCGACGTGACGCACCGCTTCCTCATGGAATGCATGCGCATGTACCCGATCGTGTCCATGTCTGTTCGGAACGTGATGAATACCTGCGCGGTCGAGAACTACGAGCTGCCCCTCGGGGAACGGATCCACATCGCCATGACCGCCACGCACTACATGAGCGACGTCTTTCCCGAACCCTACAAGTTCGACATCGACCGCTTTCTGCCGTCGCGTCGTGAGCATCATAGCCTCGGGTTCGCCCCGTACGGGCTGGGTACGCACAAGTGTCTCGGCACCCGGTGGATGGAGATGCACCTGGCGGTCAACCTGCTGATGCTGGCGCACTATTTCACGATCGAGGTGACGCCGGAGAAGTACGCCCGGAAGCTCCGCTTCAATCCGGTCCCGTCGCTGAAGCCGAGCAAGAAGGTGAGGTTCCGCATTACCGAGCAGAGGCGGGAGCTGCCCGCCTGAGCCCCCCCGGAATGCGACTGGGCAAACTGTCGAAAGCGCTGAGGGATGCGCACCCGGGATCGGGCGTCGCGCGTCGAGTCCGGCACTTTGACGGCTGGCTTGAGCGGGCGGCACCGGAGGTTGCCGGCGCGGGCACCTACGACCACGCGGAAACGGTCAGGGACTACTACGAGCTGTGCAACGGTTTCATGGTGTACGGCTGGGGCGAATCCCTGCATTTTGCGCCCCTCACGCCCGACGAAAGCCTGGAGGAGTCCAAGGTCCGGCACCAGCGGGCGATGATCTCGAAGTTGGAGCTGGAACAGGGCATGAAGGTGGTCGACGTCGGTTGTGGAATCGGCGGCCCCATGCGCCGAGTCGTCCGCGAGGCGGGCGTCAGCGTCGTGGGAATCAACATCAACGAGATCCAGCTGGGGGAGGCGAAGAAGCTGAACGCCGAAGCCGGGCTGGAGCACATGACCGACTTCAGGAAGTGCAGCTTCGAGGACATGAGCGCCATCGAGGCCGACACCTTCGACGGGGGTTACGCCATAGAGTCGACGTGCCATGCGCAGGACAAGCAACGCGCGTTCGCGGAGATATTCCGCGTGCTGAAGCCGGGCGCCCTGTTCTGGGGTCAGGAAATGTGCCTGACGGACCGGTTCGATCCGCGGGACGGCCGGCACCGGACCATCAAGCGGGAACTCAGGCGCGGTATTGCGCTGCACGACATCGCCACGTTTGGGGAAGTGAATCGCGCTCTCGAAGGGGCGGGATTCCAGGTCATCGAGGGGAGCGACTGGGAGGTCCGGGAAGGACCTTCCACGCCCTGGTATCAACCCATGGAGAGTCGCCACGGCATGCTGGGGACCGCGGTCCTCAGGCTTCCGTGGGGCCGCAAGGCGTTCATCGCGGGCTCGAAGTTGGCCGAGGTGCTTCGGCTCTTTCCGCACGGCTCGGCGGAGGTGGTTCGACTCCTCGATCGAACCGCGGAGGCTTACGTCGCGGGCGGCAAGACGGGCATCTTCACGCCGCT
>JAPPGH010000012.1 GCA_026914155.1 Candidatus Palauibacter rhopaloidicola
GCCCCCGTGGCGCGCCCGCGCCAACACCGGCCGGAGCGCCCAACTCTGGACGACGCGCCCCGTCGTCGCGAGGTTTCAATCGCGCAGATCGTGCAGTCCATCGAACGAGAGGAATCGAACGATGGCACGCACGAGAAAAGGCCGCCGGAGCTACGGCGCCGGCGAGTGGGGCCGGAACAGGGTCAGGGTGTTTCCAGACCCGAAAACCGGCCTGTTCCAGATGGAGTGGCGCGAGAACGGGCGGAGGCTCACCCGGTCGCTGGGTCACCGCGATTGGGCGAAAGCGAAGCGGCAGGCGGACGAAGCCGCTGCCGGGTTCGTCGGCCCGGACCTGAATGGCAAGGCGGAAGCTGAGCCCGAGCCGCTGACTCTGGGGACGCTGTTTGACATCTACGGTGAGGAGGTGACGCCCACCAAGAGGCGGAAGTCCTGGCAGCGGGACAGAGCCGCGATGGCGATGTTCCTCAAGTTTTTCGGCAGGGACCGAAGGCCGGAGACCCTATCCCAGCGTGATTGGGACCGGTTCATCAGGGAGCGCCGCGCGGGAACAGTCGGTCCCAGTGGCCGGCCGGTGGGCAACCGGACGATCGAAGCGGACCTGACGTTCCTCATGGCGGTGCTGAACTGGGCGGCGAGGTCGAGGGACGAGAACGGTCGGCTGCTGCTGGACCGGAATCCGCTCAAGGGTTTCCGCAAGCCCGTCGAGAAGAACCCCACCCGGGTTGTTCTCACCGAAGAGGAGTACCAGGCGCTGCTCGGAGTCTCGGCGCGGTTGGACTGGCGCTTCCGTGTCGCGCTCGTGTTCGCGCACGAGACCGGGCACAGGATCGGCGCGATTCGCAACCTGCTGTGGTCCGATGTGGACTTCGAGGGCGAAACCATCCGCTGGCGGGCGCAGCACGAGAAGACGGGCTACGAGCACTCGACGCCCTTGACGCCCGAAGCCATGGAAGCCCTTGAGGAGGCGCGAACGCACCACCCCGCTGGCGCGGACGCGCCGGTGCTGCCTGCGACCCGGAATCCCTCGGAGTGCGTGGGCTTCCCGCAGATCCGCTTCTGGTGGAAGCGGGCCGAGCGGCTCGCGGGACTGGAGCCGAAGCGCGGCAGGGGGTGGCACTCGCTGAGGCGGAAGTTCGCCAGCGACCTGATGGACCTGCCGCTGAAGGTGCTCTGCGAGCTCGGAGGCTGGAAGGCGGCCAAGACGGTGCTGCGCTGCTATCAACAGCCCGACCAGGCCCAACTCAGGCAGGCGATCCGGAGCCGCCGGAGGGCGCGGGGCTGAAATCGACTCGGCGGGAACGGAACGGCGGGAAACCGCCCGCAGAATCCCGTAAGTTCAACAACCACAACAGTTCCGAATGGGATCACGAATGCTGGTCCAACATCCGCAGCCCCGTCCTCTTCGGCGCAGCGATGGAGACCGTGAGGCGGGAATGCCGGCCCGACGTGGTCCTGGAGATCGCCCCGCACGGCGCGCTGCAGCCGCTCATCCGGCAGTGTCTGGAAGCGGCCAGCCCAGCCGCGGCCTGTCTCCCCACACTGATGAAGGATGAGGATGCGTGCCCGCGCTTTCAGGAGGCCATGGGGAACCTCTACCGGGCCGGCGTCACGTTGGATTTTGCCTCGCAGTATCCGCGCCCGGAACCCATCGCTCATCTCCTTCCCGGCCATCCCAAGGAAGAGACCACGACCAGCGATGACCTGGTGGACGACGAGATTTTCGTCCGGCGCGGCGAGTACTCCCACGGCCCGCTCGTCGGACACCGCGTCGCCTGCGACCACGTCCTGTTCGAGGCGCGGCTCTCCGAGAAGGACTTTCCCTGGCTGACCGACCACCGCGTCCACCGGGCCCCGATCATTCCGGCCGCCGGATACATCGAGCTTCTGCTGCAGGCGTTCTCCGGGGATCCCATCAACATCGAGGAGATCGAGTTCCTGCAGCACACGCCGGTGAACCCGACGCCGGTGCGGCTGCAGACGGCCCTGTTCCCCGTACCCGACGCCCCCGGCCAGTTCACGTTCACCATCTCCACCCGATCCTTCGAGGACGATGAGGCGGGAACGCTGCACTGCCGCGGACGGGTGCGGCGCGTGGATGAAAACCATGCCGTCGATGCATTCCCGACCCTGAACGATGTCCTCGCTTCCGACTTCGATCCCTCGCCCCTCGCGACGGGAGAGGAGTTTTACGACCAGATTGAAGCGGTCGTCGGGGATGCCTTCGAGTTCGGCCCCGAGTTCCGCAGCGTCCAGCGGATCGAGATGGACTCGGATTCGACGGACCTGCTGTTCGAGATCGAGGTCGATGAGGAACTTTGGGCGTCCGGCCGCGAGGAGGGATATCTCCTCTATCCCCCGCTCACCGACGGCGGGCTGCAGATTTTTCTACGCTACCTGATGCGGCTGCCCGACTTCTTCTCCATGCCGCAGCGGGCGTGCGACATCACGTTCGTGCGCCCCCCGACGGGGCCGCGCATCACCTGTTTTCTCGTCGATACGGGCGACTGGTTCGACGTGGACGAGCGGGGCCAGTACAACAAGCCTCTCGGCGAGCTGTACATCGGGCGGCTCAGCTTCTACGACACCGATACCGGCCAGCTGCTCGCGCACATCGGGGAGTATCACTCCTTCAACAGCAATCCGCGCTGGAGCGACGTCCCGGACAGCAAGCACCTCATTCGCTGGCAACCCAAGTTCGTGCCGCCGGCGCCCCGGATCGGAGAGGCGATCCGGGACGGAGACGTCGATCCCGCCGCCCTCATCGCCGCCCTCGAACAGGGTGCGGCAGGCGACCCGTACGCCTGTCACGTCATCGAGACCGCCGGCCGCCGGGACGCGGAGCGGACCATGCTCGACCGATGCCTGGAGCATCTCTCCGGCCCCGACGCGCAGAGCGAGTACTGGCTGCTAGGCGCCGATGAAGAGTCCACGCGCGCACTCTACGACGCCTTCAACCACCGTGATGCCGCGATTCGCTTCGCGTCGCTGGACGCCACGGCGGAGGACGCGTTCGACATGGACATGGCGACGGGTCTGCTACGGCCCGCCGCGGCCGAAATCATCCTTCTGCACCGTGACGCGGGCGAAGACGGAGCGGCCGGGGATCGCTGGACCGAAGCGTGGGCGCTTCTCGAGCGGCTGGCCGTACCCGGGGGACTCGCGCTCGTCTCGCATGCCGAGAGCGACATCATCGAGCCGGGGAACGGCTGGACCACGCTTCATGCCGGCCCCCGCACGACCCTCCTGCAGGCTGGGCAGGAGGGTTTCGCTCCGACCGGCGCGACCGCGGCTTCGACCGGCGCCGCCGGTCCCCGCTGGGTGATCGGCGAACCCGACAGCCTGGCCACGGAGTGGATTGCGCAACTCGAGTCGGCCCAAGCGTATCGCGTCCCCTGGAGCGCCCTCGACGGCGGCGATTTTGCATCGCTGGAAGAGTGGCCGTGGGGTGCGGACCTCGAGGCGATCGATTTCTTCGTCGGGGCGGACCTGGATGATCCGACGGGCGAGCGAGCGGTGTGGCGCCTCGTCGCCTTCCTCCAGGCCCTCGCGCCCTTCCGGCTGGAGAGCGCGACCCGGAGTTGTCGCCTGAACGTCGTGACGCAGGGCGCCGTTTGCGGCGTGGAGGCGCCGCGAGGGAGCGCGTTGTGGGGAGCCGTGCGCAGCCTGGCGCTCGAGCTTCTCGCCGAGGACACAAAGATCGACTTCCGTCTCGTGGATCTGGGCGCCGCCGGCGACCTGGAGGCGCTGGCCCGGCTCGACGCGTGTGACCCGCGCGAGCGGGAGCTGGCGATCAGGGACGGACGCCTGTGGGTGCCGCGCGTCGTGAGCGTTCGGGATCGCTGGCCGCTCGTGCCCGCGGAATCGGATCCCCCCTACCGGCTCCGGCTCGACAACCCCGGCCAGGTGAGCGGCCTGCAGGTGGCGACCACCGCGTTGCCCCCGCTCGGACCCTCCGACGTCGAGATCGAGATGGCCGCGGCGGCGCTGAACTTTCGGGATGTCATGGTGACGCTGGGGCTTCTCCCCGCGATGGCCTACGAGCGCTCGGCGCTGGGCCGCGAGGTCGGCATCGAGGGGAGCGGCGTCGTACGCCGCGCCGGCCCGGACGTGAAGCGCCTGAGCCCCGGAGACGAGGTGGCCGTCACGACGGGCGGCTGCATCGCCAACCGAATCGTCGTGAACGAGCACCTGGCCTTCCTCAAGCCGCCCGGGTTGAGCATGGAGGAGGCCGCGGCGTCCCTCTCCGTCACCGTGACCGCGTACTACGCGCTCATCCACCTGGCCCGTCTCAAGGAGGGACAGCGGGTCCTCATCCACTCCGCGATGGGCGGCGTCGGACAGGCGGCGATCGCGCTGGCGCACCACGTCGGAGCGGAGGTCTACGCGACCGCCGGCAATCGGAGCAAGCGCGAGCAGTTGCTCGAGATGGGCGTGCGCGGGGCGTTCGATTCGCACAGCCACGAGTGGTACGACGACCTGATGGAGGCAACGGGGGGCGAAGGCGTCGATGTCGTGTTGAATTCGCTCGCGGGCCACCACATCGCCCTGTGCCTCAAGGCCCTTAGGCCATCGGGGTGGCACTGCGAGATCGGGAAGGTCGACATCTTCACGGACAACTCGCTCGGCATGCGGGTCTTCCGCAAGAACCTCCGCTTCGCCGCGATCGACGTCGACCGGCTAATGCTCGACGATCCGGTGCTGTCGCACGTGCTCTCGCAGGCCTGTCTGGACCTCATGAACGAGGGTGCGGTGCCGCCACCGCGACTCACCGCCTACGGGTACGGCGACTACGCCAGGGCGCTCCGCCTGATGACGACGGGCCGGCACCAGGGGAAACTGGTCCTGAAGACGCCGTCCGACGCGGCGAATCGGGGGTTCGCGATCGCGGACACGCGCCCCTTCCTCGACCCGGAGGCCACCTACCTGGTCACGGGCGGGCTGGGCGGTTTCGGGCTGCGCCTGGTGCCCTACCTGATCGCGGCGGGGGCCCGGCACGTCACCCTGATGGACCGCGATCCGGAGCGTCGACGGAGCGTCGAGTGGCTCCGCCAGACGACCACGCTGTCGAAGATGACCGGCGATTACGAAATCGAGATCGTTTCGGGCGACGTGCGCGACGCGGAGGATGTGCGCCGCTGCATCGCCGGGGTGCGACGGCCGCTCAAGGGCGTTTTCCACCTCGCCGGAACGCTGGAGGACCGCTCGTTCCTCGACACTTCAGCCGAGTCCCTGGAGAATGTGTTCGCGCCCAAGGCGCGCGGCGCTTTGAACCTGCACGATGCCACGACCGACTGCGCCCTCGACTACTTCGTCCTCTTCTCGTCCATCGC
This sequence comes from Candidatus Palauibacter rhopaloidicola, assembly GCA_026914155.1. GTDB lineage: Bacteria > Gemmatimonadota > Gemmatimonadetes > Palauibacterales > Palauibacteraceae > Palauibacter > Palauibacter rhopaloidicola. Next base: position 5,331 of record JAPPGH010000012.1, read on the forward strand.
CTCGACGTTCGGGAACGTGGGGCAGGTCAACTACAGCAGCGCGAGCGCCTTTCTGGACGGGCTGGCGGCTTGGCGTCGCCAGCAGGGGCTGCCGGGGTTCTCGTACAACCTCGGCCCCGTCACGGAGGTCGGGATGGCGGCGCGCAGCCTCCACGTGATGCGGATGATGCGCGCGGCGGGAATGACGACGGTGAGCGCGAATTTCGCGATCGCCAATCTCGACTACGCCCTGCGCGCCATGGCGCCCGGCACGCCGGAGCGCGGCACGCCGGAGCGGGGCACGACGGGGCATGACCATCTGGTCACCGCGCTCTTCTCCAACCCGGCGTGGACCGTCGATTCCCCGGATTACATGCGCAACGGGCGCCTGCTGAACAACCAGGCGGCGTTCGAGGTGAACGTGCGCGGCGAACTGACCCTCGAGAGCGTTGTCGCGCAGATCTCCGCCAAGGTGGCCGAGCTTTGCGGGCACGAAGAGGGCGATGTCGCCGAGCCGCTGTCGAGCTTCGGGCTCACCTCGATTTCGGTCGCGGAACTCGGCGCCTTCATCCAGGCCCAGTTCAACCGGCAGGTGAGCGCCCTCGAGCTGATGACGACCGCCTCCGCCCTGTCACTGGCGGAGATGATCGTATACGGAGCCGAATCGGATGGGGAGGGTGAGACCGCGGCCGAAACCGACGGGTCGGCGGAGGTCTCACGGCAACCCGTACACCGGGTACGCCGGCGGCGCTCGCCCTTCGCGAACAGGTTCGAGGACCACTTCCCAAAGGATGAACCCGCCCCGGTTCACGGCTTCGACGGATCCGCGCGACGAGTGATTTCGTCGACGGTGCCGAACGCCGGTTCTGTCGCGGGTGACTGATTCCGCCATGGCCAGCGCATCCGCGACAAGGCACCAGGTGCCGCCACTGGTAGGGACCCTGCCGCCCGATTGCCAGCGCGATCTCACCACCCTGCGCCGATCCGTTCGCGCCGCGCTAGCCGAGGCAACCCCGGCTCCCGCGGTTTCGCCCGCGGACCTTCGCAATGTCCTGGTCACCGGCGCAACCGGATTCGTCGGTCGTTTCCTCGTGCGAGACCTGCTCGCTCACGAATCCGAAGTGACGGTCCATTGCGTCGTGCGAGCCGAATCGGCGGAACGCGGCTTCGAGCGACTGCGCGCCAACATGGAACACGCGGAGACCTGGGACGATGCGTTCACGTCGAGAATCCACGTTTACGCCGGTGATGTCTCGCAGTCCCGCTTCGGGCTCTCGCACTCCGACTTCGACCGGCTGTGCCGGGAAATCGACGCTGTCTACCACCTTGCGGCCAACCCGAACCTGATCGCGTCCTACCGGTCTCTCCGCCAGGTAAACGCTCTCGGAGTGCGCGAGGTCCTCCGGCTGTGTCTGAGTGCGCGCCTCAAGCACCTGTTTCACGTATCGACGATGGGTGTGTTCCCGGAGTATGTGCACTCCTTTGCCGGCGAATACAGCGACTGCTACATCGGTGACCATGCGCAGCCGGACCTGGGTCGAATGAAGAGGGTGATGCCGCTCGGGTTGCTCGGGTATACCTAGAGCAAGCTTGTGGCGGAACAGGCCGTCCTGTTCGCGCATCAGGCCGGCTTGCCGGTGGCCGTCTTCCGTTTCGGGCAAACCACCATGGCCTCCACCGGTTACGCCCAGTCGGACACCCCTCCACAGCTTGTCTTCGCGGCGGCGGTCCAGGTCGGCATGATTCCGCAGGGGTTCACCATGCGGGCCACCGACGATCCGGCGGATACGCTGACGCGCATGTGCACCGACATTTCCATGAATGTGAATCGGCGCTTCACCATCTACAACTGCTGCAACAACGCGCCGTCGTACCGGGCCATGCAGCTCGCGGAGTTCGGCCTCGATTATCCGGAGGTTCCCTACACCGTTTTCAAGCGCGCCTGCCAGGCGCACGGGGACGCGTCTCCGATGGCCCGCAGCTGGCCCCTGTTCGATCACTTCGCCCCCTATTGGTTTCGGGGCTCCGAAACGGTCCAGACGCTGCCGGTCTCCGACCGGGCCATTCGAGAGGACTGTCCTGGTGACATCAACTGGCCGGGTCCTCTCACCAGGTATGTCCGCTACAACCGCTGGGTCAGGGAGCGTGAGGAGGAGTGGCCGCAGGCGATTCCGCAGCTGGGGGTCAGCCTGGACAGCGTGCTGAAGCAGGCCCGGCGATACGCCAGGGACAACGGCGTGTCCTTCGACACCACCTACCCCGAGTGGATGCTCGAGGGATTGGCCCGTCTCGTCGAGGGCTTCAACGCTCCCGAAGCCGGCCTGCTGGCAAAGCGCATCGGGCATTGCGTGTTCGACCTGTGCCGAATACTGCGCAACAACGCCGAACTGGCCGGAGAGCGCATGCGGCTGCCGGAGATCGGGCGGCAGCCAATCGAACGGCCGGTGTTCATCGTGGGCATCAACAGGACGGGCACGACCTTCCTGCACCGTCTATTGGCCCGGGACCCGCGGTTCTGGGCCTTGCGGGCCTACGAATACGTCGAGCCCGTCATTCCGGACGGCGGCTACGCAACGGTCGTCGGCACTCTCCGGGATCCCCGCCGCATCAAGGCGGCGGACGTATTCGCAGCGGCGAACATCGTAGATACTCTCGCGGGCTTTCACCATGCCGGGCTCGACGAACCGGAAGAGGATATCCCGATCCTCAGGTTGTCGCTCAAGACATGGGTGTTCGCGACTCGATATCGGCTTCCCGAGTACGAGCGCTGGCTCGAGGAAAGCGGCACCCGCGAGGCCTACCACGTGCATCGCCGCACCATGCAGCACTACAATTATCAGCGGAGGGCCTGTCACCCGGGCCACGAGGGCCAATGGATCTTCAAGATGCCGACCCATCTGATGGAACTGGGCGCCCTGCTTGAGGCATATCCCGACGCCCTGTTCATTCAGACGCATCGCGAACCCGTCGAATTCATGGGGTCCTGGTGCAGTCTGGTGGAGCGCTTCCGGTCGGAAATCAGCGAGCCGCGCCCCCGCAAGGAGCTCGGTACCGAACAACTGAGAGCGATGAGTCGCATGCTTGACCGCGCGGTTGAGTTTCGGCGGTCGCACCCCGAACTGGAGCACCGCTGGCACGATGTGAGCTTCTACGATCTGGTCCGCGACCCCATTGCAGTTGTGGTCGGCATCTATCGTCGGTTCGGTTGGTCGATGGAGTCCGAGTCGATTGAGGCGATGAAAGCCTGGTTCTGGAAGCAGCGGGAGCAACGGCGCGTAGAGAAGCGGCACAAGTACGATCTCGCGGACCACGGCTTGACGCGCGAAATGATCGACGAGGCGTTCGCGAGCTATCGCGATTTCCTGTCGGGCAGCGGCCGCCGGGCTTCGCTTTTGTGACACCCCGCCGCCGGTGGCCACCGCACGGGCCGGTGCTCGTCACGGGTGCGAACGGCTACGTCGCATCGTGGCTTGTGAAGCGGCTTCTGGAACGGGGCTTCGACGTCCACGGGACCGTGCGCGATCCCCGGGATCCCTCAAAAACCGGTCACCTGCGAGCGATGGCCCGGGACCTTCCCGGAACGCTGTCCCTGTTCCGCGCCGACCTCCTCGATCCTGGAGGGTTCGACGGGGCGATGGCGGGCTGCCCGCTCGTCTTCCACACAGCCTCCCCGCTCATCGTGCGCGACGTCGACGATCCGGTGCGCGATCTCATCGAACCCGCGACACGCGGCACGCGCCACGTACTGGAGGCCGCCGACCGGACGCAGGCGGTCCAGCGGGTGGTGCTGACTTCCAGCATCGTGGCGATCTACGGAGACGCGGTCGACCTGGAGCAGATCGAGGCGAACCGGTTCGACGAGAGCCACTGGAACACCACGAGCCACGAAGGCCACCAGCCCTATTCCTACTCCAAGGCTCTGTCCGAGCGGCTGGCCTGGAAGATGGTGGCGGAACAGGCCCGGTGGGACCTGGTGGTCGTGAATCCCGGGCTCGTTCTCGGACCCGGCCTCAGCCGAAACACGAACGCCGAGGGGGTCCTGATCATGCGCGATCTGGGAAACGGCGCCCATCGCGTCGGCGCTCCCGAACTGGACTTCGCCATCGTCGATGTCCGGGACGTCGCGGAGGGTCACCTGCAGGCGGGCCTCATCCCGGAGGCGGAGGGACGTCACATCCTGGTCAGCGAGACGCGCAGCCTGATCGAAATCGCCGCGACCTTGCGGGACCGCTTCGGCGACGGCTTCCCTCTGCCCCGGCGCACAGTGCCCAATCCGATGGCCATCGGATACGCGCCGCTGGGGGGGATCCCCCGCGCCGTGGCGAAGCGCAACGTGGGGTATCCCCTGAGGTTCGAGAACGCCCGCGCCAGGACCCGTCTCGGCATCACCTTCCGTCCCGTCGAGGAGACCGTCACGAGTCACTTCCAGCAACTGCTGAACGACGGTCTCGTCTCCGCGCCCCGGCGGTCGGGTTCCGCCGCGCGAGGTCGAGGCTAGCGCGTCAGTCGCCGACCCACACGGTCTTCACGTTCACGAACTCGCGGATCGCGTGGGGGCCGAGTTCGCGCCCGTAGCCCGAGCGTTTGACGCCGCCGAAGGGGACGCGGGGATCCGAGGCGGACATCCCGTTGATGAAGACGCCGCCGGCCTCCAGGTCGCGGACGGCCCGGGCGCGTTCCTCGGGATCGTTCGTCCAGATGGCGGAACAGAGGCCGAACTCCGTCGCGTTCGCCCGCTCGATGGCCTCGTCCATGTCGGCGACCGGGAAGATGCTGGCCACCGGGCCGAAGATCTCGTCATCCGTGGCCGGGGAGCCGTCCGGGACGGCGGTGAGTACGGTCGGCTCGTAGAACCATCCGCGCCGGTCGGGTACGCGCCCGCCCGTGGCCACCCGGGCGCCGGCGGCCACGGTGGCCTCCACCTGCTCCGCGACGTGGTCCCTCAGGTCGCGGCGGGCCAGCGGTCCGATTTCGACCTCGGACTCCTTCGGGTCGCCGACGCGGAGCGCCGACACGCGTTCGACGAGCCGATCGGTGAACGCGTCTGCGATCGAACTCTGGACGAGCATCCGCTTCGCGGCGATGCACGACTGGCCGTTGTTCCACATGCGCGCGTCGACGGCGGTCGCGACGGCCCGGTCGAGGTCCGCGCTCTCCATGACGATGAAGGGGTCGCTGCCGCCGAGTTCGAGCACGGTCGTCTTGATGCGGCGTCCCGCCTCGGCCGCGAGCGCGGAGCCGGCCGCGACGGAGCCTGTGAGCGAGGCGGCCTGCACGGTCGGGTCGTCGAGCACACGCGGGATGTCCGCGACCTCGACGAAGACGTTCTGGAATACGCCCTCCGGGAATCCGGCGCGCGAGAACAATCCCTCGAGCGCGACCGCGCACTGCGGCACGTTGGGCGAGTGCTTGAGCAGGAAGGCGTTGCCCGCCAGGACCGTCGGCACGGCGGAGCGCATGGCCTGCCAGAAGGGGAAGTTCCACGGCATGATCCCGAGCACCGCGCCCAGGGGGTGGTACTCGACCCAGCAATGGGTTCCGGTGGACTCGAAGCGCTCTGGCGCCAGGTGCGCGGGCCCGTGCTCCGCGTAGTACCGGCACACCCAGGCGCACTTCTCCGCCTCGGCGACCGCGCTGGCGAGCGGCTTGCCCATCTCGCGCGTCATCAGCAGACCGTAGGCCGCCTTGCCCCGATCGACGAGTTCCGCCAGCGCGAGGAGACGTTCGGCCCTCTCGGCCACCGGCACCCGCCGCCACACCTCGAACGCGTCCCGCGCCCGCTCGAGCGCGGCGTCGATGCCGCCCCCATCCAGCGCCGGAAACGCGGCGAGCCGTTCCTCCGTGGTCGGATCTATGCTCTCGAAAGGCATCTCGTTCTCTCTCACGAGACGTTACCATGGCCACGCTCAGACTAGCGAAATCGTCCGGTTTCGGCGCGCGACCCGCAAGCCCCGGCCGGACCAGCCCTGGAGCCGTACATGACCGAAGCCGACACTCTTGCCGACGACGCCGCCGCCGGGGACGCTTTCGAGGCGGATCTCGCCCGGGACCTGCTTGCCGCCCGCGACAGGCGCGAAACAGTCCGGCCGCCCACGCAACGCACCGGAGAGTTCGGTCTCGACCGGGCCTATCGCGTCGGGGCCGCGCTCGACCGAAGCCTGCAGCAAGAGGGATACGGTCTGTTGGGCTGCAAGGTCGGGTTCACGAACCGCGCGATCTGGCCACAACTTGGGCTCGACGAGCCGATCATCGCCCCCATCTACGCCCGCACGCTGCGCCTGGCGAGACCGGTGACCGAGATCTCCCTGGCGAGGTTCCGCGCCCCGATGATCGAAGTGGAGGTCGTCTTCGGCATTGCACCGGAGGGTGGCGCGCCCAACGGTGAGGCGCCGGACGGTGACGCGCCCGGCGGCGGCCAGCCGGACTGGATCGCGCTCGGATTCGAGATCGTCGACTGCCACTATCCGGACTGGCATCTCACGCCGGCGGATTCCGTCGCCGACTTCGGGCTCCACGGCGCGCTCGTCGTCGGTCTGCCGGTCAACCGGGACGTGCCGGACTTCCACGAACGGGTGGCCCGCCTCGACCGGCTCGAGGTCAGCCTCCTGCGTGACGAGACACTCGTGGCGCACGGGCGGGGAAGCGATGTCCTCGGGCATCCGCTCGAGGCGCTGGAGGTCGTGCCTCGGCTTTGGCCGCGCTTCTCCGATGCCGGGGTCCCGGAAAACGGCCTGGTCGTGAGCACGGGGACGATGACCCCGCTCGAGCCGCTGTCCCCCGGCGAGATGTGGCGGGTGGAGGCGAAGGGCGTGGATCTCCCGGGCCTCTCAATCGTGCTGACCGACTGACGGACCGACGGGCCGCCCGATGGAACGGGCTTGCCCAACCCGTCGCGAGAATGGAACATAGCAGGCCACGGCCTGCCAGCAGCGCGACGTAACCGGAGACCGCCGGTCCGCGCGAGCGCGAGGCCACGACCGCCCAACCCTTTCACGGGGAGCGCGCATGCCGGAGTCCGCGGGGACGGGGCCCGAGACGGCCCGCTGGGCGAAAGTCATCGACCACACCCGCTGTATCGGCTGCCACGCCTGCACGACGGCCTGCAAGTCGGAGAACGAGGTCCCGCTCGGCGTCACCCGCACCTACGTGAAGTACGCCGACGTGGGGACCTTTCCGGCCGCGCGGCGCGCCTTCCAGGTCACGCGCTGCAACCAGTGTGACGACGCGCCGTGCACGACCGCGTGCCCGACCCAAGCCATGTTCCGCCGTCCCGACGGGATCGTGGACTTCGACAAGTCGATCTGCATCGGCTGCAAGGCGTGCATCGCCGCCTGTCCCTACGACGCGATCTTCATCAACCCCGACGACCATTCCGCGGAGAAGTGCAACTTCTGCGCCCACCGGATCGACATGGGGCTGGAGCCGGCCTGCGTCACCGTGTGCCCGACGGAGGCGATCATCGTCGGCGACCTCGACGACCCGGAATCGAAGGTCTCGCAATACGTAGGGCGCGATCCGGTGAGCGTCCGGAGGCCTGAGAAGGAGACCCACCCGAAGCTGTTCTACAAGGGCGCGCACCAGGCGACGCTCGATCCGCTGGCGGCGGTCCGTCCCGGGGGCGGGCTGTACATGTGGAGCGAGCAGCCCGAGGGTCCGCACGAGGTCGGCTCGGGCCAGCCGCACCCGATGGGAACGGACGGACGGCACGGCCCGAACTCCTCGGCCGCCGCGATCCTCTCCTACGATGTCTCGCACACCGCGCCGTGGGACTGGCGCGTGAGCCTGTACACGCTCACCAAGGGGGTCTCCGCCGGCGTGTACCTCGCCGTGCTCCTCCTCTGCCTGCTGGGCGGGTTCGCGTGGCAGGGCGGGACCTGGCTCACCCTCACGCCGCTCCTCGGTCTCGCCGCGCTCGCGCTCACCGGCGGGCTGCTGATCTGGGACCTGGAGCACCCGAAGCGCTTCCTCCTCATCTTCACGAGACCCCACATGAAGAGCTGGCTCGTGCGGGGGGCGTTCGTGATCGCGGGCTACGGCGCGGCGCTGACCGCGCACCTCGCGGCGGCGCTGGTCGGCGGCGCCGGGGCCGCCGAGACGACGCGCTGGATGGCGTGGGCGGGGGCGCCCCTGGCCGGCATGACCGCGGTCTACACGGCGTACCTCTTCGCACAGGCCCGGGCGCGCGATTTGTGGCAGAATCCGCTCCTGCCGCCGCACTTTCTCGTACAGGCGCTGCTGGCGGGCGGCGCGACCCTGATGCTCTTCCCGTCGCTCGGCGGCTCCGCCGCGCTGGGCCGGCTCGTGGGGCTCACGGCCGCCGCTCACCTCCTGCTCGTGCTCGCCGAACTCACGCTCACGCACGCGACGGCCCACGCCGCCCTCGCCGCCCGGAACATGGTGCGCGGCCGCTACGCCCCCTGGTTCTGGAGCGGCATCCTGCTCGTGACGCTCGCGGCCGCCCTCACCGTGATCCCGCTCGCCGGCGCCTGGGTCGCCCCACTGATCGGCCTCGCCGCCCTCGCCGGGCTCCTCGCGCACGAGCACGCCTACGTGCAGGCCGGCCAGTCCGTGCCCCTCGCATGAGCGACCCGGGCGGCGCGGGCCGCAACGGCCCCGGCGCCGGCGGCAACGGCTCCGGCCCGGACGGCGTCACGCGGCGGCTCCACGAACTCAGCGAGCGCGTGAGCGCCGCGCGCTCGGCGACCGAGGCCCGCGGCGAGACCTTCTATCCCGGCCCCAGCCGCAACCAGCTCGCCGCCTTCCCCCCGCGGGAACGGTGGGACGACTGGGTCGAACTCGACTCGAAGGCCTGGCCCGAGCGCCGCGAACGGCGCTACATGCTCGTGCCCACGACCTGCTTCAACTGCGAGTCCGCGTGCGGGCTCCTGGCCTACGTCGACCGCGACACCCTCCAGGTGCAGAAGTTCGAGGGGAACCCCGAGCATCCGGGCTCCCGGGGCAGGAACTGCGCCAAGGGCCCGGCCACGCTGAACCAGATCGTCGACCCCGACCGCGTCCTCTACCCGCTCAAGCGCGCCGGCGAGCGCGGGGAGGGGAAGTGGGTGCGCGTCTCGTGGGAGGAGGCGCTCAACGACATCTCGGCCCGGATCCGCACGGCCATCGACGAGGGTCGCCAGCGCGAGGTCATGTACCATGTCGGGCGTCCGGGCGAGGACGGGTTCACGGAGCGGGTGCTCGCCGCGTGGGGCGTCGACGGCCACAACTCGCACACGAACATCTGTTCCTCGAGCGCGCGCGCCGGCTACCAGTTCTGGCTCGGAATGGACCGCCCCAGCCCCGACCACGCCCGCGCGGACGTCATCCTCCTCGTGAGTTCCCACCTCGAGGCGGGGCACTACTTCAACCCCCACGCCCAGCGCATCCTGGACGGGGTCAAGAAGGGGGCGCGGCTCATCGTCTTCGACACGCGCCTGTCGAACACGGCGACGCACGCCGACCACTGGCTCCCCACCCAACCCGGCTCCGAGGCCGCCGTCCTCCTCGCGATCGCGAACCACCTGATCGCGACGGGGGCCTGGAACCGCGATTTCGTGCGGCGCTGGTTCAACTGGGAGGAATATCTCGCCGCCGAAAAGCCGACCCTCCCGCGCACCTTCGAATCGTTCGAGGCCGCACTCCGGGAACTGTATGAAGCGTGCACCTTCGAATGGGCCGCAGAGGAGTCCGGCATCGATGCGGAGCAGATCCGCGAGGTCGCCGAACTCGTGGCGCGGGCCGGGTCGCGCCTCTCCACGCACAACTGGCGCAGCGCCGCGTCGGGCAACGAGGGCGGCTGGCAGGTGGCCCGGACGCTCTTCTTTCTCAACGCCCTCACGGGTTCCGTGGCGACCCCCGGCGGCACCTATCCGAGTACGTGGAACAAGTTCATCCCGAAGCCGATCCGCATGCCGCGGCACCCGGAGCACTGGAACGATCTCACCTGGCCCGACGAGTTTCCGCTGGCGATGTACGAGGTCTCCTTCCTCCTCCCGCACCTCCTCAAGGAGGGACGCGGCAAGCTCGACGTCTACTTCACGCGCGTGTACAACCCGGTGTGGACGAATCCGGACGGGTTCGCGTGGATCGAGGCCCTGACGGATGAGGAGAAGGTCGGCCTCCATGTCGCGCTCACGCCGACCTGGAACGAGTCCGCCTACTTCGCGGACTACGTCCTTCCGATGGGACACGGACCCGAGCGGCACGACCTCCACTCCTACGAGACGCACGACGGCCAGTGGATCGGCTTCCGGCAGCCCGTGCTGCGCTCCGCCCGGCAGCGTCTCGGCGAGCAGGTGGCGGACACGCGCCACACGAACCCGGGCGAAGTGTGGGAGGAGAACGAGTTCTGGCTCGAACTCTCCTGGCGCATCGACCCGGACGGCGGCCTCGGGATCCGCGAGTTCGTGGAGTCGAAGGAGAAGCCCGGACAGCGCCTCACGGTGGATGAGTACTACGCCTGGATGTTCGAGCACTCGGTGCCCGGCCTGCCCGAGGCGGCGGCCGCGCAGGGGCTCTCGCCGCTGGACTACATGCGCCGCTACGGCGCCTTCGAGGTGGCGCGCGACATCGGTCCGCTGCACGAGCGGCCCGTCCCGCCCGAGGAACTCGAGGACGCGCGGGAGGATGAGTTCGGCCGCGTCTACACGCGGGCCCCGGGCCCCGCCGCGGTGAACCTCGCACCCATGGGCGCGCCCGATCCGGATCCGGAGGGGCGGCGCCCGGTGGGCGTCCGCGTGGACGACACGATTCGGCGCGGATTCCCGACCCCGAGCGGCAAGCTGGAGTTCTACTCCCCCACGCTCGTCCGCTGGGGGTGGCCCGAGTACGCGGTGCCCGCCTACATCCGGAGCCATGTGCATCCGGCCGCCATGGAGCCGGACCAGATGTGCCTCATCTCCACCTTCCGCCTCCCGGTGCAGATCCACACGCGTTCGGCCAACTCCAAGTGGCTGGATGAGATCGCCCACACGAACCCGCTCTGGCTCCACCCGTCCGACGCGGCGCGGAAGGGGGTGAGGACGGGAGATCTCGTGCGGGTCGAGACCGAGATCGGCCACTTCGTCCTCAAGGCGTGGGTGACGGAGGGGATCAAGCCGGGCGTCGTCGCGTGCAGCCACCACATGGGGCGCTGGAAGCTGGCGGACGCGGCGGGATCGGGTCCGGACGCGGGCGAACCGGGGACGGCCGGCCGCGGCGAGCGGGAGAACATGGCCGGCCAGCGGCAGCTCATGGCCACGGTCTCTCTCTCGGGGCAAGGCGGCGACTGGAAGCTGTCACGCAGGCAGGGCGCGGCGCCGTACGAGACCGACGACCCGGACACGTCGCGGATCTGGTGGACGGATGTGGGCGTCCACCAGAACCTCACCTTCCCGGTGCACCCGGACCCGGTGTCCGGCATGCACTGCTGGCACCAGGCCGTGCGCGTGGTCAAGGCGTCGCGGCGCGACCGTCACGGGGACATTCACGTCGACACGGCCCGGTCGCACGAGGTGTACCGGCAGTGGCTCGACAAGACGCGCGGGGCCGTGCGGCATTCTCCGGACGGGACGCGCCGGCCGCACTGGCTCATCCGCCCCGTGCGTCCCGTGCGCACGGCATACGACCTCCCGGAACCCCGCGCCTCGAAGCCGCCCGACCCGGGCTCGCCGACTACCGATGGGGCGCAACTTGACAGCAAATCGAGCCCCCCATCTACTTCGTAAGGTGAAAGTGAACAGTGCCGCACGCGCCGCCGGCGCGGGAGCCTAGCCGTCCATGGAACTGTTTCGCGCTCTCGGCGCGCTTCTCGATGGCCCGTGCGGGGAGAATCGGCTCATCGGCCACCTCCTCGAACTGGGCCCGGTGCCGGACGAGCCCACGCACAACGACATCTTCCTCTTCCAGCTCTACCCGTACGCCTCCGCCTTCCTGGGGACGGACGGCCGCATGGGCGGGGAGGCGCGCGACCGCGTCGCCGGCTTCTGGCGCGCGCTCGGGACGACGCCCCCGGAGGATCCGGATCACCTTCGGGCCCTGCTGGGGGGCTACGCCTGGCTCGTGGATGCCCAGCACAGGGGAAACGGCAAGTCGGCCCAGGCCTGTCGCGACGCGCGGCACGCCTTCCTCTGGGAGCACCTGCTCTCGTGGGTCCTCCCCTTTCTCACCAAGCTGCGGCAGATCGCGCCCCCGTTCTACCGGGAGTGGGCCGACACGCTCGAGACCCTCCTCTTCAACGAATCCGCCCGCCTCGGGCCGCCGACGCGACGCCCGCTCGCGCTCCGCGAGGCGAAGCCGGTGCCCGACCCGCGGCGGACCGATGGGGACAGCTTCTTCAACGCCCTCCTGAGCCCCGTCCGCAGCGGGCTCGTCCTCACGCGGGCGGACCTCGCGAGAGCCGCGCGCGACCTCGGCTTCGGTCTCCGCGTGGGCGAGCGCGCCTACATCCTCCGGTCCATGATGTCGCAGGGGCCCCGCGCGACCCTGGACTGGCTCGCATGCGAGGCGCGGGACTGGGCGCGTCTTCACGACCGCGGGGGGGCCACGGCGCCGGAAGTCGCGGATTTCTGGACACACCGCGTGACCGCGACGGGTCGCCTCCTCAGCGACCTGAGCACCGATATCGGCGCCGACCTCGACTCCGACCTCAGCGCCGACGTACAGAATGGCTGACGCCGGCGGGAACCCGCCCCTCCATCCGGGGCGTTTCCGCGCCATCTTCCTTCTCCTGCTCGTCGTCGGGATCAGCCTCCTCTTCCTCCAGATGATCCGGACGTTCCTCACGGCGCTCTTCCTGGGGGCGATCCTCAGCGGCCTCATGTACCCGGCCTACCGCACCCTCTGCCGGTGGTTCGGCGGAAGGGAGGGGCTGGCCTCCTTCGCCGCGGTCGGGCTGTTCGTGATCCTCCTCATCGGGCCGGTCACGGCGTTCCTCGGCATCGTCGCGAACCAGGCCGTGCACGTCACGCAAACGGCGGGCCCGTGGATCGAGAATCTGCAGGCTCAGCTGCGGCAGCCGGGCGGGCTCGACGAGCTGCTCGACCGGATTCCCTGGCTGGATTCGCTACGGCCATACCAGGAGCAGCTCCTCCAGAGGCTGGGAGAAGTCGCGGGGTCCGTCGGGAATTTCGCGGTCGACTGGCTCGCCGGCGTCACGACGGCCACCGTGCGGGTCGTCTTCCTCCTGCTGCTGATGCTGTACGCCATGTTCTTCTTCCTGAAGGACGGCCGCGGCGTGCTGCACAAGGTCCTCTACTACCTCCCGCTCTCCGACGAAGACGAGCGCCGCATGCTCGACCGCTTCGTCTCCGTGACGCGGGCGATGGTGAAGGGGACGTTTCTCATCGGCATCGTGCAGGGCGCGCTGGCCGGGCTCGCCTTCTGGGTGGTGGGCATTCCATCCGCCGCCTTCTGGGGCACGGTCATGGCGGTCCTCTCGATCGTGCCGGGGATCGGGTCCGCGCTCGTGTGGCTGCCCGCCGCGATCTACCTGCTCGCCGCCGGCCAGGTCGTCGGCGGCATCGGGCTCATCCTGTGGTGCGGTCTCGTGGTCGGGACGCTGGACAACCTCATGCGTCCCTGGCTCGTCGGACGCGACACGCGGATGCCGGACCTGATGATCCTGCTCGGCACCCTCGGCGGGCTCATCGCCTTCGGCATGGCCGGCGTGCTCATCGGCCCCATCGTCGCGGCGCTCTTCATCACCGTGTGGGAACTCTACGGCGAGTCCTTCCGGGAGGTGCTGCCGGCCACGGCCTTCGGCGCGTCGCCGCCCGCGGATGCCGCTGTCGCGGTGCCCGCGCCGGATGCCGACGCTTCGCCCGCGCCGGAAGCCGCCACGGGCGAAGCCGCCGCGCAGGACGCCTCCCCGGCGGAGGCCTCACCGCCGGACGCCTCCCCGCTCCGGGAGTAGCCCGATCCGCCGGACGGCATGAGCGGGAGCCCGCTCGACCGGCTGCGCGAGAGCGGCGCGGCGCTCTCCCGCGTCACGGAACGCTGGGTGCCGGACGCGTGGGTGATCCTCATGTCGCTCACCGTGGTCGCGCTCCTCCTCGCGGTCACGGGCGGCGGCGCTTCGATCCCGGAGGCGGGACTGGCGTGGGGCGCGGGCGTGTGGACGCTGCTCGAACTCGCGATGCAGTTCTCGATCATCATGGTGGCGGCGCATGCGTGCGCGTCGTCCCCCCCGATGTACCGGATGCTCGACCGCCTCGCCGGCCTCCCGAACCCCGAACGCCCCGTGCAGGCGGTGGCCCTAGCCGCCGGATTCTCGATGGTGGCTGGCTATCTCAACTGGGCATTCGGGCTCGTCGGGTCCGCGCTCTTCGTCCCGTTCATCCTCAAGCGCAACCCGCGGGCCGACGTGCGCCTCGTGATCGCTGCGGCGTACATGGGCATCGGGACCGTGTGGCAGAGCGGCCTCTCCAGCTCCGCCCCGCTCATCATGGCCACGCCCGGCAACCCCCTGCTCGAGCCCGGTGCCGGTGCTCCCGTCGTGGACCGGCTCTATCCGGTCACGGAGACGCTCTTTCATCCGTTCAACCTCGGCTACGCCGCTGTGATGCTGCTGGTGGGTCTCGTGGCCGCGATGGCGCTCCACCCGCACCGCGACGCCGTCACCCTCACGGAGGCGGAGGTCGACGAGATCCTCCCCGCGCCCCCGCCGCCGGCGCGCGCGGGCACGACGCCGGCCGAGCGCCTCGACCGCTTCCGAGGCTGGACGCTGCTCGCCGCCGTCCTGCTCGCGTATCCCCTCATCCACTCGATCGTCACCCGCGGCTTCGGCGCGAGCTGGACGATCAACGCGTACAACACGGTCTTCCTCTCCGTGGCGCTCCTCCTCCACGGCCGTCCGACGTCATTCCTGAGGGCCTGCCGCCACGGAGTGGCCTCGGCGTGGGGGATCATCCTTCAGTTCCCCTTCTACGCCGGCATCTTCGGCGTCATCCAGAACACGAACCTGGGAAGCTGGCTCGGCGAGCAGTTCGCCGCCGTCGCCACGACCCGGCTCTACCCCCTCGTGGTCTACGTCTATTCGGGGATCATGAGCATGTTCATCCCCTCGGCGGGCTCCAAGTGGATGATCGAGGCGCCGTACGTGATCCCCGCCGGCGAGGCGCTCGATGTGTCCGTCATGACCGTGCTCCTCGCCTACGCCTACGGAGATTCCGCCTTCAACCTCATCCACCCGTTCTGGGCGCTCCCCATCCTCGCGGTGACGCGGCGCCGCTTCGGGGAGATCCTCGGCTACGCTTTCCTCCTCTGGCTGGCGACGATCCTCCTCGGAGTCGCGACCATGCTCGTGATCCCGATCCGCTGGTGACGCCCGTGACGCACGCGACGCACGTGACTCCCGTGATCACATGAAGACCCTGCTCATCCTCCGGCACGCGAAGTCCTCCTGGGACCATCCCGGCCTCCGCGACCACGACCGCCCCCTCAACCCCCGCGGCCGCCGCGACGCGCCCCGCATGGGACGGTTCATGGCGGAGCAGGATCTCGTGCCCGACCGCATCGTGAGTTCGACCGCCGTCCGCGCGCTCACCACGGCGGAACTCGCGGCGGCGGAGTTCGGCGAGGAGGTGGAGATCGAGACGACGCACGACCTCTACGGCGCCTCTCCCGACGGTTACGTCGAGGTCGCGGAGGCGATGGGAGGAACGGCGGAGCGCCTCATGCTCGTCGGGCACAACCCGGGCATCACCTCCCTCGTCTGGCACCTGACGGGCGAGGGCGAATACATGCCGACCGCTGCCCTCGCCGCCGTCGAACTGGACATCGACGACTGGTCGGAACTGGGCTCGGCCCGCCGCGGCCGCCTCGTCGGCTTCTGGCGCCCCAAGGCCCTCCCGTCCGGCTGACGCCGAGAAGACGGTCGGAGACGTTCCCGCGGGAACGTCGGAACCCGCAGTGGCGCAACTGGCCGAACGAAACGTTCCCGCGGGAACGTGAGAACGCCGTCAGCGTCCGGTGGAGGGGACCGTGATCGAGAGGGTGTAGACGAGGTCGTCGAGCGGGGAGTCGTCCCCGCCCCCGGAGTTTGCGGCGAGGTGGAGCACGACCGGCGCCTCCGTCTCGGGGGCGCGCCACTCGAAGGTCCACTCCGCGATGCCGTCCGTCGGCGTGGAGCCGGTGCGGGTGTGCTGGACGTATTCGGTGCCGTTTTCTCCCCGCACGACGGTGACGCGGTCGTCGAGCGGCCGGATCTCGCCGGCCCCGGCGCCGCGCCGGTCCCCGTCCGCGAAGCGGAACGCCCCCTGGAAGCCGGCGGCGAGCATGTCGAAGCTCTCGAAGCGGACGGTCACCGGGTGGCGCTGGCCGGGGCGGTAGCCGCCATCGAGTCCGAGCACCTGCAGCGCGGCCCCCGGTTCGTTGAGCGGAGCGCCGAAGTGACAGGTGGCGCAGGTCGGTTCCCCGAAGCCTCCCGTGTGGCCCGGAGGCGGTCCCTCGACGTGCGGCGGCGCGTGCGGAGGGGGGCGCACCGCGGCGACCCCGGCCAGCGCGAAGAGGCCCGCGGCGCAGAGCGCGGCCGCGGGCCCCGGGAGGGACATCAGCGCGAGCGCGGCGACACCACCGCCCGGCCGACCGTGTTCACGTCCGCCCCGAACCAGATCGAGTCCGTGGCCGGATCGTAGTACATGTGCCGGATCGTGCCGCCCCCGCTCGGCACGTCGAGCGTGCCCACGAATTCCTCCGAGTCCGTGTCGAAGCCCACGAACCGGTTCGGCTGGATTCCCGTCTCGACGAGCCACACCACGTCGTACTTGTCGATCGCCACCCCGTACGGCCGCGACTCCTCGCCCGCCGGCAGGTCGTATTCCCGCTGGAATCCGCCGCCCTCCTCGACGAGACCGATCTTCCCCCGGCTGTAGTCGACGTACCAGATCCGGTCCTTCGAGTCGATGACCAGGCGGCGCGGCCGCGCGCCCTCGGGCAGGTCGTAGCCGATAAGTTCGAACGAGGACGGCTCCACCATCCCGATCAGGTTCGTGTTGAAGTGCGCGATCCAGGGCCGGTTCTCCGAGTCGAGCTTGACCCCGTACGGACGGCTCGAGCCCATGCCGCGGCGCGTCTCGACCTCGGGCGCCTCCACCAGCCGCACCTCCCTCGACTCCTTGTCGAGGAAGCCGACCAGGTTCCCGCCCTGCACGGAGAACCAGATGTCCCCGTTGTCGTCCCAGATCAGCGTGTGCGGATCCCGCGCGCGCTCGTCCGGCATCATGATCTTGTCGATCTCACCGGTGGCCGGATCGATGATCCCGATGTGGTTCGCCCGGTTGCCCGCGTAGTAGACCATCCCGTCATCGTCGACGATCAGGTTGTGGGGCCCCGTGCCGTCGTCCATGTCGTAGCGCGTGAACTCCCCCGTGGCCGGGTCCAGCACGGCGGCGTAGTGGGCGGCCTGTCCCACGAACCAGACGCGGCCGTCCGGTCCGACGAACGGGTCGCGCGGACGGCTGTCGGGGTAGGGCACCGTCCACTCCTCGATGGTGAGCACGTCGGTCGACGCGGTGTGGTCCTGCGCCGCCGCCTCCGCGGAGCCAATGAACGTCGCCGCCGCCGCGAACCCTGCCGCCGCCAGCGTCGCAACCCGAATTCGATGGATCATTGCCGTACCTCCTCGATCGCTGATCCTGCTTCATGCCTTGCCGCCCGCACCTTGGGCGTCAGATAGATATTGGCGGTCAGACGGCCCAACAGAAAGCCGGTGAAGGCGGCCGTCGCCCCGACCCAGCCCAGCCCCCAGCCGACCGCGACGAACACGACGGCCACGGCCGTGATTTCCGCGGCGGTCCCGACGATGATCGGACCCGTCGTCCGGTGCCGGATCAGCGTGCCGCGCTGCAGCGAGAGGAGGACGCCGAGGAAGGGGACGGGGGTGAGCACCCGCGCGGCCGGAATCGCGAAGGAGGCGAGTTCGGGCGTAAGGCCGGACACGTGGACGAACCAGAGCTGAGAGAGGGGGGTGAACGCGAGGAGCGCGAGGATGCCGGAGAGCGTCGCGCCGAGACCGAGGGCGAAGCGGCGGATCTGCTCGTAGCCCTCGTTCCGCCGGCCCAGAAGCGCGATGACCGCGTCCTGGAAGCTGAGGCCCACGGAGCGGAAGATGAATCCGAGCGAGTGCACGACCGGGAACACGGCGAGGGACTCGACCGGCGACGCGGCGCGACCCATGAAGAAGGTCAGCATCGGCTGGATCGCGATCCCGATCAGCGACGTGAGCATGAGCGGCACGTAGAAGCGCCCGATGTCACCGAAGCCCAGTTCGCCCCCGCCGGTCCCCACGCCCGACTCCGGATCGGCGGTCGAGACGCCCACGCGGCCGATCTCCGCGATGTCGTGAGGGTCCGAGGAGACCGCGACCGGGTCGGTCGCATCGGCCGGCTGGCCGGCCGGGACGAGGAGGGCGCGGATGGCGTCCCGGGCCATCCAGCGCGCCACCGCCGCCTCCATCACCACGCCGAACGAGAGCGCGGAGGCCCCGACCGCGGCGCCGGGGAGTTCGGTGGCGATGGCGAGGGCGAGCGCGGCGACCGACATCGAGACGAGCCGCACGACCGTCCCGCCCGCCACGAGCCGCGTCCGCCCGGACCGGATGAGTACGCCCTGCCAGAAGCGCCGGTAGCCGATCGCGGCCGGCCAGGGCAGGAAGCACCACAGCGCCCCGTACGTCAGGCGCGCCAGTTCTTCCGGCAGGCCGAGCACCCCCAGCATGAGCCCGCGGTGCACCGGCGGCACGAGCACGACGAGGAGCATCAGCGTGGAGAAGGCGTTCAGCCCGTGCGCGAACGTCCGCAGCCGCCGGTAGGAGACGGCGTCCTCCACGAGGGCGGTCGAGGCGCTCAGCAGCATGATGACCGGCGCCTCCATCAGGACCGCCAGCGCGATCGCCACGCCGTAGGCCGCCAGCCCCAGCGTGGGATCCGGCAGCCGCGCCACCACCGCCGCCAGGTAGGGCCCCTCGACCGCCATCATCAACCACGTGGCGGCCAGCGGGGCCCAGAAGGCGAAGATCCGGCGTGGCGAAAGGTCCGTGGCGGCGTTCAGCGGGGCGGCGGTCAGCGGAAGAGACCTTCCAGGCGCTCCAGCGACCACGTCCACCCGAGGCGGTGTCCCTCCGCGGCCTCGGCGGCCGCGAAGCCCTCGTGGGCGAGGGTGACCTCGGTCGACGCCCCGTCGGCGATGAACTCGACCGTAACGATCGTCTCGCCGACCGCGGCTTCCGGCTCCTCCCAGTCCCACGTATACACCAGCCGGTTAGGGGGATCGACCTCCCGGTACACTCCGAACGCCGTATGGAGCGTTCCCGCTTCCGCCTCGATGAGCAGGCGGTACGCTCCCCCGGGCACGAGGTCGACCTCCGAGTCCCGGATCGTCCCGCCAGGAGGGCAGGACCAGTGCCGGATCCGATCCGGTTCAGTCCACGCGCGGAATACCGCCTCGGGAGGCGCGGGAATCGTTCTCGTGACGCGGCACGCTCGATCAGCGGAAGCGGTCATCCGATTCTCCTCGGAGTCTGGGGCGAAACCTGCGGTCAAATCTGCGGCGGAATCCGCGGCCGTCCGGCGTGGAATCTGGCGCGAGACGATGGGACGGGATCAGGTTGTCCCATTCGTACATGATTAACGACTCGTCGGGCAAGGAGTTCCCCCGTTCGTGAATCGCTCGTGAACCCGGCAAAGCTGGTCGTTCCCGCGGTCCTCCTCGGACTCCTCGCGCCTGCGGCCGCGGCCGCCCAGGGATCCGTCTCGGACCGGGATCGATTCGCCCTGTTCGCTGCCTGCAACCCCGTTCCGGTGGAGGTCTTCGTCACCAACACGGGCGGACCGGCCGAAGTCACGACGCCGGCCGTGCAGGGCATGGCGACGAGCCGGCTGCAGGCCGCCGGGATCTACGCCCCCGCCGGCCGGCCGGGCGCGTCCACCCTCCAGTTGTCCGTATTCGTCAGCGCTCAGAGGCTCTCCGCAACCGCCGCCGTGACGGTCTACGTCATCCGCCTGCGCCTCCTGAAGCTCCTCTACGACCGGCAGAGCGATCCCCGGGGGGGAGAGGCCGGGGGCGGCTCCGCGGGCTCTCCCGGCGCCGCGCCGGAGTGGTTGAACTGGGCCCCGACGTGGGAAACCCCGCAGCAGGGAATCGGCTTCTATCTCGGGCGCGACGGGGGCCCCGTCACGAGTCTGGTCGCCAGCATGATGGACGAGTTCGTGCGCGAGTACCGGCGCGTGAACGCCGAAGCCTGCCGGTAGCCGTCCCCGCTGGCCGATTGCCTCCGGGCTGTGGCAAAACCCCGTAACCGATTGCCGCCGGGCGTGGCCCGCACCTAGGTTGCTCGATTCCGCTACGCACCTGAAGCCGGCTACGCGTGCACCCACTCCGAGAGGATCGCCGTTGCGCAAGCTCCGCGTAGGTATCGTGGACCTGGTGTCGAAGGGACCCACGAAGGCCCTGTACGCCAAGGTGATGCACGCGAACCTCGCGAGCATCATGCCGCAGGTTCTCGGCGCGTGGTGCGAGGAGGCAGGGCACGATGTGAGCCTCGTCTGCTACACCGGCTTCGAGGACCTCGTCGAGGAACTCCCGCAAGATATCGATCTGCTCTTCGTGAGCGCGTTTTCCCAGGGGGCCCAACTCGCCTACGCCATCAGCGAGATGTTCCGCCAGCGGGGGGCCGTCACCTGTATCGGCGGTCCGCACGCCCGCTGCTATCCCCAGGACGCTCAGAAGTACTTCGACTACGTGTTCGGCTTCACCGACAAGGAGGTGCTCAACGGAGTCCTCGACGACTGCCAGCCGCAGCGGCCCCTGGGCCGCCACGTGACGGCCGAGACGCAGCCGGTGTCCCTGCCCGGTGTGCGCGCACGCTGGAAGTTCATCGAGCCGACGCTCAACAAGGCACCGTTGTTCAAGATCGTCCCCATGCTCGGCAGCCTCGGGTGCCCGTACACCTGCAGCTTCTGCATCGATTCCGTCATCCCCTACCAGCCGCTCGACTTCGACGAGATGCGGGACGACCTCCGCTTCCTCGCGAAGAAGATGAAGCGGCCGATCGTCGGCTGGCACGACCCCAACTTCGGGGTCCGCTTCGACGACGTGCTGGGGGCGATCGAGGACGCCGTCCCCCCCGGCACGATCGAGTTCATCGCCGAGAGCAGCCTCTCCCTGCTCGGGGAGCCGCGGCTCAAGCGACTCGCGAAAGCCGGCTTCCGTGCGATCCTGCCCGGCGTCGAGTCGTGGTACATGCTGGGGAACAAGTCGAAGTCCCGGAACCGTCACGGGCTCGAGAAGGTCCGCCAGGTGTCGGACCATTCCAACCTCATCACGAGCTACATCCCCTATCTCCAGACCAACTTCGTGATGGGTCTCGATTGTGACGAAGGCCCCGAGCCCTTCGAACTCACGAAGAAGTTCCTGGATGCCTCGCCCGCCGCCTTCCCCGGCTACTCCCTGCTGACGTCGTTCGGAGAGGCGGCCCCGCTCAACCTCGAATACCAGCAGGAAGGGCGGGTGCTCGGCTTCCCGTTCCACTTCCTCAACAACAATCACGCGATGAACCTCAAGCCGAAGAACTACGAGTGGATCGAGTTCTACGACCACGTCATCGACCTCACGCAGTACAGCTTCTCGAAGCGGGCGGTCTGGCGTCGGCTGAGGGCCAACCGCGGCGGCATCCCACGGCTCCTGAACGCCGTGCGCGCACTCTCGTCGGAGGGGAACGGGAGGATCGCCTACTACACGACCGTGCGCGACAAGCTCAAGTCGGACCGGAAGTTCCGGGACTACTTCGAGGGCGAGACGCAGGAGTTGCCGCAGTTCTACATCGACCGCGTGAAGCACGATCTCGGGCCGCTGTGGGAGTTCCTGCCGGAGGGCGCGATCGAGCACGACCCCTACGCCTATATCAAGAGCACGGGCGGCGCGGCCCCGGTGCAGGCGCGGGCCGGAGCGGTCGTCCACTAGTCGAGGAAAGGTCCCGCGTCCGGGGAGGTCCATCCCGGGCCGGACCCCCGAAGCGAGCCACGTCGCGATGTCCAGAGCCTTCGTCAACGAAGACGCGACGCACGAACCCGAGCCGCGCTACGCGCTCCCGCCGCGCGAGTCGCCGCGCTTCGACGCGGCCGCCGCGCGGGCCCTGCTCGAGGGTGCCCACATCGGCAACACGCACAGCGCCGAGACCGCGACCGGCTACGGCTGGGGCGACCCCGCCCTGGCGCCGCACATCGAGGATCTGATCGGCGAGGCGGAGGGACTCGGCGACGAGCGCATGGCTCGCCTCGGGCGACGCTACCTGCGCGCGGCCCGCCGCTGACGGGAGGCGAAGAGGCCGCCGCACTCGACCCACGACGGGGGATGGAGGCGGAAACCTGGACCGGATACCGAGGCTGATCGCCGGCATCACCGGAACCGCGGCCGCGCTCTTCTATCGCGTGGACCGGCATGGGCCTCCGCTCCCGGACGGTCCGTTGATCGTGGCGGCCAACCATCCCAACAGCCTTGTCGATGCCATGCTGATCTTCCGGTGCAGCGACCGGATCACGCGGCCGCTGGGTCGCGCACCGCTCTTCGACCGGTTCCTTCTGGGTCCGATGCTGCGGGCGCTGGGCGGCATACCGGTCCACCGCAGGGAGGACGATCCCGAGGCAATGCACCGCAACGAGGAGATGTTCCGGTCGGCGGTCGACGTGCTCCACGGGGGCGGCGCCATCCAGATCTATCCCGAGGGCAAGAGCCACTCCGAGGCGCGCCTGGCGGAGTTCCGCACGGGGACCGCGCGGATCGCGCTGCAGGCGGAGGAGGGCGCCGACTGGGGGCTCGGGCTGTCGATCGCGCCCGTGGGGATCACCTATGCCGCCAAGGAGTTGGCCAGAACCGAGGTCGCCGTGCGGTTCGGCAAGGCGTTCGGGTGCGCGGACCTGAAGGAGGCGTACCGGGAGGATCCCGTCGCCGCGGGGCGCAGGCTCACCGAGCGGATCGAGCGGGGGGTGCGCCGCGAGACGCTGAACTTCGGCCGCCCCCGAGACCGGATTCTCGTCGAGGTGGCGGAGCAGCTCTACGTCCGTGAATTGCGGTGGGTGCCGTGGCGGACCCGGGAGCCGCTGGGGACGCGCTTCCCCCGCCTGCAGCGTTTCGCGCGGGGCCTGGAATGGATCCGCCGGGCGCACCCCGAGGAGCACCGCCGCCTGGTGGAAAAGGTGGCGCGGTATGCCCGGCTGAGCGACGAGCTCCGTGCCGGGGAAGGGGACGTGCCTCCCCGCTACAGCTTCCTCCCGGTCGCGAAGTACGTCGTCGTGCGCGGAACGCTCCTGGCGCTTGGGCTTCCCTTCGCGGTGGCCGGATCCCTGCTCTGGGCTCCCATAGTCCGGCTGCCCGGCTTCGTCGTCAGGCTCGTGAAACCCGAACTCGAGGTCACCGCGACGGTCAAGCTGGGGACGCTCCTGGCCGGGACGTGTGCGGCCTGGATCCTGGGGCCCGTGCTGGGCTATCTCGTGGGGGGATGGACGGTCGCCGCGGTGGCGGCCGTGGTGCCCCCCGCGTGCGGCTTCGTGGCGATGCTGTGGATGGAACTCGCCCGCGAGGTGCGAGAGGACACCGCCGTCTTCCTGCGGCTGCAGGGCCGCCCCGATCGCCGCGAGCAGTTCGCCAGACTGCGCTCGGAACTCACCGAGACCCTCCGGCAGCTGGAGCAGCGCTGGATGGAGGAACGCCAGGAAGGCGCACGTCGTTCCTGCGGGCACGGTGGGACAAATGGGACAAATGAAAGGGTCGGCCTTCGCGGGCCGGCCCTTCTTTCACACGAGAATGACCGCAACGCGACACTCTGACATCGAGCTGCGCTCCTTCTCGGTCAAGTACCCGTTGTTCGAGCTTGAACCGCTCAGCATCGAATTGACCGCGGGGGAGCGTGTGGCCCTCGTCGGTCCGAACGGGGCGGGGAAGACCACGATCCTGCGGGCGTTCTCGGGGTTGCTGACGGAGTACGAAGGCGAAGTGCGGTTCGGAGGCGTCGATACGCGCACGCTCCTGCCCGGCTTGCGCAATCACGTTCGCGTGATGCCGGAGAGACTCCTCGGATTCGCCGGAATGACGGTTCGGCAGCACTTCGACCTGCTTGCACGCTTCTACGACAACTGGGATCGCGACTACGAGGCGCGATTGACGGAGCGGCTGGAGATTTCCGACGCCGCGAATCTGGGGACTCTCTCGAGCGGTACCAAGGCAAAGGTTGCGTTCGTGTCGGCGGAGGCCTGCCGACCCCGCGTCCTGCTCCTCGACGAGCCGACGGCCGGCCTTGACCCGGTAATGCGCCGGCGCCTCATGGATGTCGTCGTCGAGAGCCTGGACGAAGACCCGGGGAGAGTCCTCCTGTTCTCGACCCACATCCTCGAGGATGTCGAATGGCTGGCCGAACGCGTACTGGTCCTTGTTGACGGAACCATGATCGCCGACCGTTCGGTGCGACACATGCGCGCCGACCACGCGTCGCTGGCGGATGCCCTCTACGACCTCCTGGACGCCCATTGAACCTGCGGCATGTAGGCGACCTGACCCGCGTGGAAATCCAGCGCGCCAAGCCCCTGTTGGTGCGCCTGTATCTTGCCGGGGTGGCAGGTCTCGTCCTGTTCTACATCTTCGGACGGGCCACCGACGAGAACGTTCTGGCGGTCGTCATGGGAGTGACGTTGGGATTGCTCGTGGCGGTGCCCTTCGCCGTCATGCGAGACAGGCTCGACGGGACATTGGAGTTCCTGCTGTCCCTTCCGGTGACCGTAGCCGATCTCGTTGCGGCCCGTTTCCTTGCGGCGGCCGCGGGGTTGTTGCCCGGCGTGATCGCCACCGGAGTGACGCTCACGCTGGTCGAGCCGCCCGCCGAGTTCGGGGTGCTCGCCGGAGCGGCGCCGTTTCAGGTCGCGCTGGGGTACTGGGCGCTGCTCACGCTTGCGGCGTGGTGCCTCACGGCCGCTGCGGCTTGCGAACTAACCAGACTCATCACCTGGTCGATTGCAGCGATGTTTGTCCTCCTGGGTTGGGTTGTGCCGCGGGCCCTCGGCCTATTGGAACGCGAAGGCATCGGCGCCGCACTCCGCTCGTTCCTGGAGCAACCCTACGCCGCCGTCGCCATTGGAGCGGTCACGCTGGCCATCTTTACGGCGCTCGCGGCCGCCGCCTTCGGTATCGCTCACCGGGGCGTGGTGCGCTATCCGTCTCGGCCCGACAAACCTCTCTGACCGGACGGCCCACCACCACGGGCCGGATCCGCTTTGCGGATGCGATACCTGAGGATCGTGCGGTATTCGTCGGGATCCCCCGGGCCGGCCATGGTCGGACCGACGATGTACTCCTCCTCGTGTCCGCCGAACGTCTCGTAGCCCTCTGCCTCGACGAACGCTTTGAGGCGCTTGATCGTCGGCTGCTCGGCGTCGTAGCGGCCGATGTGGAGGATCTCCGCGATGGTTCCGTACTCCCACGTCGTGATCGAGGCGGTGACACCGTTCGGCGGCGTGTGCTCCGGCAGCGATTCCACGGCCGCGGGGATGGGTAGCGCGTAGCGGCCGATCCATTCGCCCCGGGGAATCTCGTCGAGCCCTTCCTGCCAGCGCGCGCGGGCGGCCGGGGGCGTGAAACCGGTCGTCGCCCCGCCTGAGAAGTAGAGCTGGAAGAGAAGTCCGAACGCAGCACTACCGATCTCGTCGGGATCGCCGACGGCCCGCACTTCAAGCACCCGCTCGTCCGCCCGCCCCACGATGCGCGGCTCGATCAAGTGCTCGTGCACTGCGGGATCGACTTCCTGCGCCCCGAGTTCGACCGCAGCGACTGCCGCACCAAGGGACCATGCCAGGAGCCCGTGGGCACGCCGCAGAACATCAGGGGCGCGACGGGTCATGGCAGCTCCAGAATCGGGATACCCATGGCTTCTGCTGCGCTCGTCATACGGTGATCGTAGCTGGCAAGTTCGACGGCTTGGCCACGCCCCCGCAGAAACTCAAGCGACGCCAGGTGAAGCCCGTCCAGCGTCCGAACGGGAACCGGGAACGCATCGAGCGCCCGGGCCAGTACGGGTGGCGCCAGCTCCACCAGGGAAACTCGAGCGATGAGCGAGTGTGCCACCTCCGACCGCGATGACGCCAACTCGCGGGCGTGGAGCCGTGTCCAGATCTCGTACTCCAGGAGACGACTGGAAACGAGCATGTCGGTCCACAACGAAGTTGGCGGACGGCGGTCTTCCGCGAGCAGGTGGGCCAAGGCGACGGAGGTGTCGACGTAGATCACCGGTCGCTTCGGTCGCCTTCCAGTTCACTAAGCAACTCGGACAGCGTGGCCACCGGCGGCCCGCCCCGCGGAGGTTCGGAACCAGGGGCGAGAGCCGGTGTCAGCCAGCCCTTCCGCACTGCATCGGCGAGCATGGCGTCGGCCAGGATCGGACTCCTCGCTTCCCGCGGAGGACCGATCTCGGCCACGACCCGGTCGCGGTCGGTGACGAGTACGGTCTCGCCTGCCGCGGCAAGACGCACGTACTCGCTAAGCTTGCTGTTCAACGTCTTGATGCCGACGGATCTCATGGCTTCATAAGTAGCTACCGGTAGCTACTTTCGTCAAGCCACGCGCTCGGCTTCGAGGCGGATCGCCCACCAGGTCGCGGCGACGGCGGCGGCGCTGGCGAGGAGGTGGAGGGCGAGGCCGATCTGCTCGGCGGACTCCAGGGCGCCGGCGCGGTCGATGAGAAGGCGCCAGTTGTTCGAGTGGTCGCCGATCAGGGGGAGGGCCAAGCCGTTCGCGGCGGCCATCGACTCCGCCGCGTACATGACGCTCTCAGCCGACCACAGGGCGCCGACCGCAGCCGGGATCGCCTCCCCGCGCCGCCACAGCCGGAACGTGATGTAGAGGGGCACGGCGAGCTGAAGCAGCGGGCCGGCCAGCACGGCGACCGTTTCGCCGCCGGCCGAGAGCCGGGCCAGCGGCGAGAAGACGACGCGGCCTGCCTCGTGGATGAGGAGGTTGATCCCGTCCACCCAGTGGTAGCGGTAGAAGAAGACGAGCCACGCCGTGTAGACGCACATGACGACGAGCCCCACCCGCCGGGGCCCGATCGTCTTCCACAGGTACGAGAGGATCTTCACGCGGGACCGCCACCCACCGGGTTACTGGAGCCGACCCCGCGCGCGAAAGCCGACACCTACCCGTTCGGCGGCCAGTCGGGGAGCGCGCGGCCGGTCGTCCACGGCACGCCGGCCGCCTCCAGGCGCGCCTCGAGTGCAGGCAGATCCGTCTCGATCAGCTGCTGCATGTCCGGATACAGCGCGGTGAAGGCGTCGTTCGCGATCCGGTACTGCTCGCGATGCGTCTGCGTGGGGCCGTGCAGGCCGTTCCAGTGGCCGCGCACGACCTGGTTCACGCGGGCCACGATCCCCGGCATGTCCGGCTCGGCGCGGGAGGCCCGCGTGCGGGAGCCGTTCAGCGTTTCCTGCAGGTCGAGAAGCCGCAGCTCCAGCGCGCGGGCCTCCTGCCGGAGGGCCGGGTCGGCCGACGGCCAGCGGTCCAGGGCCTGCTTCATGGCCGAGATGCGGGCCATCGCGGCCCCCGACACCCGCTGCGTCCCGGAGACGGCGCGGAGCAGCTCCCCGGTCTGTCGCTGGAAGGCGAGCACCGCTGCCCGGTCCTGGAGCGGGATCGCCGAGCCCCCCATGGGCGCGATCTCGAACGGCACCGGCCCGGCCAGCTCGGTCACCTCGCCGTCAACGCGCTGCGAGAGCGACACCGTGTAGCTCCCCGGCAGCGCCATGGGCCCGTTGCCGCCGCCGCCCCCGAACCCGCCGAAGCCGAAGCCGCCACCGCCGCCCCCCGTGACCGGGTTGTAGCCCGGGTACCGGTAGTTCCACGTCGCCCGGCGCATGCCCTGCGAAGCCGAGCCGTTCACCGTGTTCACGACGTCCCCGTCCCCGTCCCGGATCGTGAGGAACACGCGCGGCGCCTCCTCCCGGTCCTCCGCCTCCAGTTCCTCCCACGTCGGGTAGGGCGTGTCCTCGCCCTGCCGCTGCGCCCGCCGCTCCTCGGCCCGCCGCGCCGCCTCCCGCGTGCGCAGCGTCTCGCCCACGTAGTACGTGAACGTGACCCCGAAAGCCGGGTTGTCCGCCGTGTAGAAACTCGACCCGCTCGTCCCCCCGGGACTCCAGCGCAGGTACATATCCCCGTCCTTCACCTCGAAGATGTGCCCGTCCGAGGCGAGGATCTCGTCCGACCGCGCCGCCAACTCCCGGAGCGGCGTGTAGTCGTCGACCACGTAGAACGAGCGCCCGAAGGTCGCCGCGACGAGGTCATCCTCCCGCTTCTGGATCTCCAGTTCGCGCACCGGGATCGTCGGCAGCCCCGTCCCCAGTTCCATCCACGACTCGCCGCCGTTCACCGACGTGAAGGCCGAGAACTCCGTCCCCAGGAACAGCAGGTTCGGCTCCACGTGGTCCTGCACGATCGAGAAGGCGGGTCCGTTCTCCGGCAGGTCCCCCGAGATCGAGGTCCACGTCACCCCGCGGTCCGTCGACTTGAGCACGTAGGGCCGGAAGTCGCCCCGCTTGAAGTTGTTGATAACGACGAACACGGTGTTCGGATCGTGCAGCGACGCCTCCACGTCGTGCACGAAGCTCGTGTCCGGCACCCCCGGAAAGCTCTCCACCGCGCGCCAGTTCTCGCCCCCGTCCTCCGTCACCTGCACGAGCCCGTCGTCCGTGCCCGCGTAGATGAGCCCCTCCACGAAGGGCGACTCGGACACCGCCACGATGTGCCCGAACACCGACGTCGAGCGGTTCTTGCCCACCGCGTCCACGCTCCACACCCGCCCCATCACCTCGAGCTGATTGCGGTCGAGGTTGCGCGTGAGGTCGCCCGAGATCGGCCGCCAGGTCGAGGCCTGGTCGTCCGACTGGAAGAGGATCTGGGCCCCGTAGTAGAGGCGGTGGTTGTCGTGCGGCGACATGTGGAGCGCCGCGTCCCAGTACCAGCGCAGCGGCGGCCCGTCCGCGTCTTCCTGCGGCTGGATGTCGAGCCGTTCCTTCGACACGCGGTCAAAGCGCGACAGCACGCCGTTCTGGAGCTGGGAGTAGATGATGTCCGGGTTCTCGGGGTCGATGACGGGGTCGAAGCCGTCGCCCCCCAGCGTCACGTACCAGTCCGAGTTCCGGATCCCCGCGTTGTCGGCCGTCTGCGCGGGACCGCCGAGCGTGTTGTTGTCCTGCGTCCCCCCGTACACGTAGTAGAACGGCTCGTCGTTCGAGGTCGCGACCTTGTAGAACTGGGTGAGCGGCAGGTTGGAAAAGAAGTGCCAGCTCTCCCCGAAGTCCCGCGTCTCGTACAGACCCCCGTCGTTGCCGAGGATGATGTGCTCCGGGTCGTCAGGGTCGAACACGATCGCGTGATGGTCCACGTGGACGCCCTGCGTCGGGAGCCGCTCCCACGTCTCCCCGCCGTCCTCCGACATCTCGACGAAGGTGTCGAGCGAGTAGATACGGTCGAAGCGGTGCGGGTCCGCGTACAGTTCGTGGTAGTACATGGCCGCGCCCGACTGGTAGCGCGACGTCCGCGACCAGTTCTCTCCCATGTTCTCCGAGCGGAAGGTGCCCCCGGCGTCGCCGCTCGCCTCCACGATCGCGTAGAGGACGTCCGGGTTCTGCGGCGAGATCGCGAACCCGATGCGCCCCTTGTCCCCCGACGGGAGCCCGCGGTTGATCTCGCGCCACGAGTTCCCGCCGTCCGTCGACTTGTGGATCCCCGAGCCCGGCCCGCCGTCGATCATCGTCCACTGGTGCCGCCGCCGCTGCCACGACGTCGCGTACATCACGTCCGGGTTCCGCGGGTCGAAGTAGACCTCGTTCACGCCCGTGTGCTCGTCGATCTCGAGCACCCGTTCCCACGTCTCGCCCCCGTCCGTCGTCCGGTACAGCCCGCGCTCGCCGCCCGCGTTCCACAGCGGCCCCTGCGCCGCCACGAAGACGACGTCGGGATCGTCCGGATGGATCTGGATCTTCCCGATGTGCTCGGAGGTCTCGAGTCCCATGTTGCGGAACGAGCGCCCCCCGTCGATCGACTTGTAGACGCCGTCCCCGTACCCCACCGAGCGCTGCCCGTTGTTCTCCCCCGTCCCCACCCAGAGCGTGAGATGGTCGTTGGGGTCGAGCGCGATGGCCCCGATCGAGTAGGACCCGTAGTCGTCGAAGATCGGCGTCCACGTCGTCCCGGCGTTCGTCGTCTTCCACACGTTCCCGGAGGAGGCCGCCACGTACCACACGCTCCGGTCCGTGGGATCCACCGCGATGTCCGCGATCCGTCCGGAGGCGAGGGCGGGGCCGATGCTCCGCCACCGGATGCCCGAGATGAACCCGGCGTTCAGTTCGGGCGCGCCGTCCTCGTCATCCTCGCCCTCCTGGGCGGCGAGCGCCCCCGGAGTGCCGAGGACGCCGAGCGCGCCGAGACTCGCCAGCCCCGCGAGGAGAAGGGCGGGGAAGCGGGAGATGGCGCCGCGACGGGCGTACGGGTTCGCGTGGAGTCTCTCGAAATCGATCATGATCGCACCTTGTGCCGGTGGCTGGTGGCTATCGGGCGGTTTCGCCTGTGGGATTCGCAGGTTGGGAAGGTCGGCCCGAGGACGGGCGGCGGGCAACCCGTCAGCTCGAATCGATCTCGGGATCGGGCGGGTGGACTCCGAACAGGTGCCCTTCGACGCGGGCGACCCGGTCCGCCGCGGCCACCCGCGTCTCCACGAGTTCGGCGCGGACGGCGTCGATGCGGTTGCCCAGGCGCTCGTCCGCCCCGCGGATTTCAGCGCGCAGTTCCTTGCGCAGGTTGCGCGACAGCCCGCAGAAGATGACGCAAACGCCGATCAACGTGGCCGACAGGATGACGTCGGCGATGAGATCCGTTCCCATGGTGTCGCAGAGACTCCCGTGAAGGTTCGCGAGCGAGCGGGCTCCCGCCCCGATACTCGACCCGTCCCGAACCTACGGTCCCCCATCAACGCACCATCAACCCGGGGCGGTCGGGCCAATTCGCGGCCTCCTCCCAGCCTGCTCACAGGCGAAAAACGGCCCGGATCACCACAATCGGTGGCGAAAACCGGGCCGTGCTTGCAGCGGTGCCGCCCGAAGGCCGGGCTCCGCGACTACTCGGGGCTGTAGGGCAGCGATGAATGATGAAGATTGATCTTCAAGTCACCGTCAATAAGGACGTAGCCAAAGGTGAACTCAACCTTCGTCTCGTTGCCGTCCGGGTCTGTGAAGTAGTAGTTGCCCATCGCCATTGCGGAAGTGTCGTTGGTATAGATGCCGTTGTTCTCCCACCGAACGTTGGTCCAGCCCGAAATTGCGAACCCTTTGTCCTCCGTTCCGTCTTGCCCAATGAAATAGCTCAGAGCTTCGTCAAATGTCTCACGGAACTGGTCTTCCGCTGCCATGGTCGGCTTGAACATGACCTTGGTCTCGCCATATGCGTAAAGATCATTGATGTGTTCCGTCGCACGGGCCGCGTAGTCGCCGCCATCGGCATGGATTTTGGCAATCGCGACAATGCCCTCGCCCCAGGTCTTCTGTGCATCAATCACAGCCTGTTCGGAGATCTGTTGCGCCGCAGCTGACGTCGCAATAGCGGCAAAGGCGAGGCTGGAAGCCGCGGCCAGAACAAGATGTAGTTGACTCTTCATGACGGGTGTCCTCTCCTTCGTCATATAGATGAGATGTGGGCTCGGGGCCGATTATAACGACGCGATGCGTTGAAACACCACCAGGAGGAGTCGACTCCGGGCGAGGGCGAAACGGCAAGCGACCTGTTTTCGTTGAAATCTGAACGCTCGCCGATCAGATTTCGATGATGGCGCCGGCACGAAACGCTACCGGCTCGCCGGTCTCAGCCGGGGCACCTCCCGCCGCCGAACTCGCAGACATGCTGGCCCCCGCGTACAGGAACACTCGATGCTGCAACGGTTTGACGAACGGAACCGCGATCTCATCGTCAACGTGAACGGGACGCTCGTTCACCGTGACGAAGCCGGCGTCAGCCCCTTCGACTCGGTGGTGCAGGGGGGCGACGCCGTCTGGGAGGGGCTGCGCATGTACGACGGGCGCATCTTCAAGCTGCGCGAGCACCTCGCCCGGCTCCGGTCCTCCGCCCTGGGGCTTGCCTTCGCGGAGATCCCTGCTGACGAGGAGATCATCGAGGAGATCCGCCGGACGCTCGCCGCGAACCGCATGCGCGACGGGGTGCACATCCGGCTCACGCTGACGCGGGGCGTGAAGCTCACCAGCGGCATGGATCCGCGCCTCAACCGGTCGGGACCCACGCTCATCGTGCTCGCCGAGCACAAGGCGCCGGTGTACGAGCGGTCGGGTCTCAAGCTGATCACGAGTTCGCTGCGCCGCTTCGGGCCCGACACGCTGGATCCGAAGATCCATCACGCGAACCTCCTGCAGTCGATCCTGGCCAAGATCGAGGCGAACGCGGCGGGAGCCGATGACGCGCTGATGCTCGACGGCAACGGCTTCATCGCCGAGACGAACGCTACGCACCTCTTCTTGGTGCGCGACGGCGTCGCGATGACGAGCCGGACCGTCGCCTGTCCCGAGGGGATCACTCGCGCCACGGTGCTCGAACTCTGCGCGGAGCACGACATCCCGAGCCGGGTGAAGGACCTCTCCCTCGCCGAGGCCCACCGGGCCGACGAGGCGTTCTGCACCGGCACCATGGGAGAACTGGCGAGCGTGACCGAGATCGACGGGCGGGTGATCGGAGACGGGTCGCCGGGGCCGCTCACGAAGCGGCTCAGCGACCTCTACCGGGATCTGACCGCGCGCCAAGGGGTCGTCGTGGTCGGCCGCGAGACGTAGGTCCGGTTCGGTCCCGGCCCGCTTCCGCGGCACTGATCGTTTGCTCGGCGCGGGGGAAAGTGTTGTCTCGCCATCGGTGGAGCCTGCGCGTATCATCCGGCGGAAAGGAGGGGTCCATGACGACAGCGGATTGGCGGGTCCCGGAGCCGCTCGACACCGTCGAAATCGAAGCGACCGGCGGCGCCCGCATCATCCTTCGGCGGCACGGGGACGTGAAGGGTCCGCGGCTCATCCTCAGCCACGACAACGGACTCGCGATCGACCTCTACTACCCCTTCTGGTCGCGCCTCCAGTCCCGCTTTGAACTGATCGTCTACGACCTCCGCAGCCACGGGCGGAACCCGGCGGCCGACCTCGCCCACCACAACGTGGCGACCTTCACGGCCGACGAAGAGCGCATCCGGGCCGGCATCGAAGAGCACTTCGGCGCGAAGCCCGCGGTCGGCGTGTTCCATTCGCTGTCGGCGATGGTCGCGCTCAACCACGATCCGCCGGGGCGCGGATACGCGGGGCTCGTCCTCTTCGATCCGCCCATGTACCTGGCCGACGGCGACCACTACGGGATCGACACGCTCTGGCGGCGGCTGGGCATGCTGGCCCGGCATCGCCAGCCCCGCTTCGCCACGAGGGAGGAGTTCGCCGAGGAGTTCCGGCGGTCGTGGGTGTTCGAGTTCACACGCCCGGGGGTGGAGCACCTCGCGGCCGAGGTCCTGCTCAAGCCCGCGTCGGACGGGGACGGGTACGAACTCCGCTGCCCGCGCGAGTTCGAGGCGCAGGTGTTCGACTACGGATTCGCGTACGCCTTCGAGCCGGATACGACGAACTTCGCATGTCCCGTGAAGGTGATCGGCGGCGATCCGAGCGTCGAGTTCTCCTCGCTGCCCAGCGTCGACCTGGAGGGGCTGATCGGGTGGGACTACGACTTCATCCCGCACACGACCCATTTCCTCCAACTGGAGAACCCCGAGGAGTGCGTCTCGACGATGATCGCCTTCCTCGAACGGGAGGGCCTCGCGTAAGCGGCCCGCCGCCACCTGTGCCGCGGGGTCGTGCGTCGCCGACCGCTCCGGTCGTCGTCTGGTTCCGGCGGGATCTGCGCATTCGCGACAACCCCGCTCTTTCCGCCGCCGCCGTGTCGGAACGGCCCGTCGTCCCCCTGTTCGTGCTGGATGAGGAGAGCCGTGGCGTCCGGTCTCTTGGCGGCGCGTCCCGCTGGTGGCTGCACCAGAGCCTGCGATCGCTGACGGAAGATCTCGCCGGGTTGGGGCTTTCCCTCTGCCTTCGGCGGGGTCCGGCGTCCGATGTTCTGCGGGAGGTTGTGCGGGAGACCGGCGCCGGCCGCGTGGTGTGGAACCGGTGCTACGAGCCGGCGTCCGTCGCGCGCGACACGACGGTCGAGACGACGCTTCGTGCCGCCGCCGTGGAGGCGGAGAGCTGCGCGGGTTCGCTCCTCAGCGAGCCGGGAGAGATCCTGACCGGCCAGGGGGCGCCTTACAGGGTCTTCACGCCCTTCTGGAAGCGGCTCCGGGAGTGCTACCGGATGCCGGAACCTCATCCGACGCCCAGGGAGCCGATTCCCGGCCCCGCGGTTGCCAGCGACCGGCTCGACGACTGGGGGCTGCAGCCCGCGGCGCCCGACTGGGCCGGCGGGCTCCGAGAGACCTGGGAAGTCGGGGAGACCGCACCCGGCAGCGGCTGGCCGACTTCATGGCGGACGGCGTCGAACGATACGGAAGCGACCGCGACCGGCCGGACCTGGAGGGCAGCTCACGACTCTCCCCGCACCTGCACTGGGGCGAGATCGGGCCGCATCAGGTGTGGCGCGCCGCGGCCCCGCTGATCGAGGCCGAAGCGCCCGGCGAGAGCGGCCCCGAAGCGCTCCTGCGCGAACTCGCGTGGCGCGATTTCAGCCACCACTTGCTGTCCGACTCTCCGCACATGGAGACGGACAACTGGCGGCCCGCCTTCGACCGCTTCCCGTGGCGTGAGAACGCACGGGCGCTCGCCGCTTGGCAGGAGGGCCGCACCGGCTACCCGATCGTGGACGCGGGGATGCGCGAACTCTGGCACACCGGCTGGATGCACAACCGCGTGCGCATGATCGCCGCGTCCTTCCTGACGAAGGACCTGCTCGTCCACTGGCGGCACGGCGAGGCGTGGTTCTGGGACACGCTCGTGGACGCCGACCTCGCCAACAACGTCGCCAACTGGCAGTGGGTCGCGGGCTCGGGCGCCGACGCGCAGCCCTTCTTCCGCATCTTCAACCCCGTCAGACAGGCCGAAAAGTTCGATCCGGCCGGCGCCTACGTGCGCCGCTGGGTGCCGGAGATCGCGCGCCTCCCCGACCGCTGGCTCCACCAGCCGTGGGAAGCCCCACCGAACGCGCTCAGCGAAGCCGGCGTCGAACTCGGCCGCGACTACCCACCCCCCATCGTCGACCACGCCGCAGCCCGCCACCGGGCCCTGAGCGCCTACGAGACGATGCGTCATCCGTAGTCGCCGGAGTCATCAGCCCGAACGATGCTGGCGGCGCGCCGAATGGACGGCGTTGGCGGCCTCGAGACCGGCGGCGGCCCGGGCGGGTCGGATGGGGCAGAGGCCTTGACGAGCCCGGCAGTGTGCCGGAACGTCGACCCAACCGACGGTGGCCGAATGGGAGGTGCGCGATGATCGAAAACATCAGGGCTGCCGCAACCGGCTTCGCCCTGCGCTGGACCGTTCTCTGCGGGCTCGGCTTGGCGGGTGGGCTGGCCGTCGGCCTGGGCCTGGCAGCACCGGTCGAGGCGGTCGTGGGCATGATGCTGGTGACGCCCGTCACCCTGGCGTTGGCCGGTTCGATGTTCGGCGGCGCCCAGTGGCTGGCCCTGGGAAGGAGTCCGCGCTTCAGCGCGTCATGGGTCGGGACCTCGGGTCTCGGCTTCGGTGTCGGCATGACAGTCGGCATTGTGCTGGTCGAGACGCTCGGCCAGGCGTTGACCGGCGAGCCGGTGCGCCTGGCGACGCTCGACATGCTCGGCCGAGTCGGCGGCTTGACGTTTGTCGGGGCGTTCGCCGGCCTGGGGCTGGGCGCGGCGCAGTGGCTGGCGCTCCGCGCCGCGGCGCCCGTGGCCCGGCGGTGGGTCGTCTGGTGTGTGGTCGGATTCGGCGCCGGACTGCCGGCCGGCAGCCTGGCCGCGGAGCTCGTGGGGGGACTCCAGAGCCCGGTCGGGTTCGCCACCTTCCTGGGAGTCGCCGGATTGACGCTGGGAGTGTTCACGGCCAGGAGCGGGGCGGCGATTGCCGCCGGACTCGCGCCTCGACGTGCGGACTGAGCCGGCGGCGCGGCTCCCGCAACGGGCGCGGCCTCTTCCGCGTTCAGCCTGCCAGCGCCCGGCTGAGCCGGTCTAGCGCCTCGCGCGCGTCGTAGAGCGCGCGCTCGGCGTCGTGTCTCTCGCGGATGATCTCCACCACGGCTTCCTTGTGCCGTCGGCGGGGCAACGTGCCGGGCTCGCCGCCGTACGGCGCTTCGGAAGTGTCCTCATCGTACCGCGCCAGGACGCGCCGAAAGACCTCGCCGGCCGTCTCGCCCTTCCTGCCGCCCATCCGGATGCCGTTCACGTACGTGTCGTAGGACCGGAGGCCCCGCTTCAACACCTCGGAGATCGATTGGCCGGTCTTCTCCCGGAGATCCTCGAGGATCGCCTCTTCTTCTTCGTTGAGTCGTACCGTCCGCAGGCCCATCGACCTTCCCCCCGGCTCTCATGTAGCGTGATGGGTTGTAGTACACGGGTAATACAACGTGTCGGCGACCGCAAACGTGACGAGGACAGCCGATGGGCAACGATCGTCCGGCGGGCCTTGTTTCTAAGAGGGATACCTGACTGGTAGGTTGAAACCGCCGACAGAGACCGCGTTCGGAAGGGAAGGGTCAGCGACCGCGTGTTCGAGTTCCTCTTCAAATACAGACCCGTCGTGTTCGAACGCGGCGATCTTTCCCTCGCCGCCCCTTGGTGGGCGGTGATCCTCGTCCTCCTCGGCGTCGCCGCCGTCGTCTGGTTCGCGCTCGAATACCGCCGCGTCGGACCCACGGTGGAGACGCGCGACCGGTGGGTGATGATGGGACTGCGGGCGGCCGCGCTGGGGGTCCTCGCCTTCCTTCTGATGCGACCGGTTCTCCTCGTCTCGACCGTCGTCCCGCGGCGGAACTTCGTGGCGGTCCTCCTCGACGATTCCCGCAGCATGCGGGTGGCGGACGAGAACGGGGACACGCGCGCGCAGCGGATGCTCGACCTCTTCGGCGGTGAGGAGGAGGATCCGGCGGGCGGGACGGGCGACCCGCCCGCCGATCCCCTGGCGGCCGACCCCGGCGTTTCCGGTTCCGCGGCCATGGATCCCGCGACCGCGGCCCCCGCCGACGGGCAGGCGTTCGCGACGCAGCGGGGCGAGGGCGCGCTCCGGCAGGCGCTCGAGGACCGCTTTCGGCTGAGGATGTACGGGTTCGACACCGACGCGGACCGGATCGACGCGGCGGGCGAGATGGCCTTCACGGGCCCCCGCACGAACCTCGCCGCGGGGCTCACCCGCGTACAGCAGGAGATGGCCGGACTCCCGCTCTCCGGGATCGTCATCGTCACCGACGGCGCGGACAACGACGATGAAGCGACCCCGCCCCTGTCGGAGGCGCTGCTGTCGGCGCGCGCCGCGGGCATCCCCACCTACACGATCGGGATGGGTTCGGAGCGCATCGCCCCCGACGTCGAGGTGCGTCGCGTAGAGGTGCCCCGCGCGGCTCTGGAGGGGACGACGATCGTGGCCGACGTCATCGTCTCCCACGCGGGTCTGGGCGGACGCACGGTGCGGCTCGATGTGGAGGACGAAGGGCGCATCGTGGGCACGCGCGATCTTACGCTCGGACCGGACGGCGAGGAAGCGGTGCAACTCCAGTTCACCCTGGAGGAGTCGGGGCCCCGCGCCATCCGTTTCTTCGTGGACCCGCAGGAGGGAGAGGCCCTGACCGGCAACAACGAGCGCCAGGTCCTGGTGGAGGTCGGGGACACGCGCCGCAAGATCCTCTACTTCGAGGGCTCCCCGCGGCCGGAGAACAAGTTCGTGCGCCGCGCCGTGGCGGACGACGAGAACCTGCACGTCGTCACGCTCCTGAGGACGGCGGACGAGAAATACCTGCGGCTCGACGTGGAGGGGCCGGGCGAACTCGCCGGCGGATTCCCGGACACGCGCGAGGAGTTGTACGAGTACGACGGGCTGATCCTGGGCAGCGTAGAGGCGAGCTTCTTCACGCACGACCAGTTGCAGATGATGGCGGACTTCGTGGGACAGCGCGGGGGCGGACTCCTCGTGCTGGGTGGGCGGCGGTCGCTGGGAGAGGGCGGCTACACGGGGACGCCGCTGGCCGATGCGCTGCCGGTGGTGCTCGGGGGAGCCGGCGAGCCGGACGTGCTCGAGGTGTCGGCCGAGCTGACCCCGGCCGGCCGCCGACACGCGGCGATGAGGATCGCGGAGGCCGCCGAGTCCTCCGCCGAGCGCTGGACGGAGCTTCCGCCCCTCACCTCCGTGAACCGGGT
Source organism: Candidatus Palauibacter rhopaloidicola (assembly GCA_026914155.1). Lineage (GTDB taxonomy): Bacteria > Gemmatimonadota > Gemmatimonadetes > Palauibacterales > Palauibacteraceae > Palauibacter > Palauibacter rhopaloidicola. Next base: position 43,705 of record JAPPGH010000012.1, read on the forward strand.
GTTCGAACTGAAACCGGGGGCCGTCGACCTCCTCCGGGGCGTGCCGGCCGAGGGCGCGCCGCGCATGCTCCTCGCGCACCAGAGGTACGGGCGCGGGACGTCGATCGTGTTCGCCGCGCAGGACTCGTGGCTGTGGCAGATGCACGCGGACATCCCGCTGGAGGATGAGACCCACGAGACGCTGTGGCGCCAGTTGCTCCGCTGGCTCGTGCACGATACGCCGGGGCGCGTCCGTCTCGACTCCGGCGAAGACGTCGTGCCGATGGGGGAGCCGCTGCGGATCCGGGCCGAGGTGGAGGACGAACGATACCTGCGCGTGAACGGGGCGGACGTCGTTGCCACGGTGACGGGGCCGGGAGGCGTCGCGTCGGAGGTCCGGCTCGACTGGACGGTCGAGCGCGATGGCGAGTACGAAGGACGTTTCGTGCCGCAGGAGCGGGGGCTGTACAGCGTGCAGGTCCGAGCGGCGGGAGCCCGCACCGGGGGCCCGGGGGCCGGAGCCGAGACGAGCCGCGACGTCGCGGAAGAGGTGAGCTTCTTCCGGGCGGGGACGCCCCGGATCGAGGAGTTCGGCGCCGGCCGCCGCACGGAACTCCTGCGCCGGATCGCCGACGAGACGGGGGGCCGGTTCTACACGGCGGATGACGCGCAGGTGCTGGCCGACGAGATCCGCTACACGGAGAGCGGCGACACCGTGTATGAGGAACGCTCGCTGTGGGACATGCCGATCCTCTTCCTCCTCCTGGCGGGTCTGTTGGGCGGAGAGTGGGCGTACCGCCGGCGGAAGGACCTCGCGTGATCCGCGGCGCCCGAGCCGGCGCGCTCGCCGCGGCCCTGATGCCGGCGGCCCTTTTCGGCGCCGACGGCGTCTCGGGCTTCGCGGCCGCGTCGCAGGCGGCGCCCGCCGCGCCGCGGACGCATGTGCTCGTCGTCACGGGCCTCGGGGGCGCGCCGGAGTACTCAGAGCAGTTCCGGGCGGAAGCGGAGTCGCTGCTCGACGCGCTCGACAGCCGGCTCGGCGTGCGGGAGACCGTCGCGTGGCTCGCGGAGGACGAGGCGCTGTCCCCCCGCGTCGCGGGCCGGGCCACGCTGGAAGCCGTCGAGCGGGAAGTACTCGGCATGGCGAACCGGGCGGGGCCCTCCGACGTGGCGCTCATCCTCCTTCTCGGCCACGGAAGCGGCCGCGGCGAGGAGTCGCGCTTCAGCCTGCCCGGCCCGGACCTGTCGGGGGAGACGCTCTCGATGTGGCTCCACGCGTTCCCGACGCAGACCGTGGCGGTCGTGAACGCGGCGAGCGCCAGCGGCGGGTTCGTGCCCGCGGTCGCCGGTGAGCGGCGCATCGTCGTGACGGCCACGCGCTCCCCCCGCGAGCGCGAGCGGACCCACTTCGGCGGCTTCTTCGTCGACGCCTTCGCCCTCGACGAGGCGGACGTGGACAAGGACGAACGGGTATCGCTGCTCGAGGCGTTCAGCTACGCGACGGGCGAGGTCCGTCGCCGGTACGAGCGGGACAACGAGATGCTGACCGAACACGCCCTGCTGGACGATGACGGGGACGGCGAGGGATCGCTGGAACCGACTCCGGACGGACCCGATGGTGCGCTGGCGAACCGGTTCTTCCTCGCCCAGGCGCCGGCCGCGCTGGCGGGGGCGGCGGCGGACGACCCGGCCGTGGCCGCGCTCCTGGCGCGGAAGCGCGAGGTGGAGGACGGGATCGCCGCGCTCCGCGCGCGTCGCGACGAGATGGAGGAGGAGGAATACGACGCGCAACTCGAGACGCTCCTCGTCGAACTCGCCCGCCTCAACCGCGCCATCCGCGAGGGCGGGAGCGTCCGGTGCGCCTGACCGCGCGCCCGCCCGTCCGGTTGACCGCGCGCCGGACGCGGTTCGCGCGCCCGGCGTTCGCGCTGGCGCTCGTCCTCGTGGCGCCGACATCGGGGCGCGCGCAGGAGCGTTCGGATGCCGCGGGGGGCGGCGGACCGCTGGCCGCGGCGCTCGAGGCGCACCAGACCGGCGACTATGGGCAGGCGGTCGCGGCTTATCGGTCGGCGGCCCGTGCCGGGGGCGAGTTCCCGGCCTCCGCGCGCGGATGGGCGCGCGCGCTCGCCGCGACCGGCGAGTACGAGTCCGCGCTCGAAGCCCTCGACCGGGCCGCCGCGCGCGCCCCGGACGGAGCGAACGCGGACACCGAACTTGCCCGCGCACGCGGGCGCCAGTTGTACGCGCTCGGACGCCTCGACGAAGCGGAAGCGCACTTCCGCCGGGCCATCGAAGGTCGGGCCAGCGACGCGCAACTCGCGCGGCTCGACCTGGGACGCCTTCTCTTCGACCGCGGCGCGCGCGAGGAAGCCCTCGCCCTGTTCGACGGGTTCATCGACTTCTACAACCGGGCCGGCCGCCTCGACGCCGACGAGCTGCGCGCCGTCGGCGCCGCGCTCACGTATCTCGGGGCCCGCGACCCCGACCTCTTCCACGATGCCGTACGCGCCTTCGAGGAGGCCATCGAGGCGGACCCCGGCGACCCCGAGCCGCGCATCGACCTCGGTCTCCTCTTTCTCGACAAGTACGACAGCTTCGAGGCCGGGCCGCTGATCGATGAAGCGCTGGCCCGGAACCCGGCCCACGCGCGCGCCCTCCTGGCGAAGGCGCGCCGCGCGAAGTTCGACGGCTCCTCCGAAGCGCTCGAACTCGCGCAGCTGGCGCTGGAAACGAACCCCCGTCTTACCGAAGCCCGCGCCTTCCTGGCGCGACTCTACCTCGAACTCGAGGACGTGGATGAGGCCGAAGCGGAGGCTCGGCGGGCGCTGGAGACGAACCCCCTCTCCCTCTCCGCGTGGACGGAAATCGCGGCGGCCGCCCACCTGCGGGGGGATGCGGCCGCCTTCGCGGAGGCGCGCGACCGCGTCCTGCGGCTGGATCCGCGGCACGCCGGCCTCTACGTCGCCCTCGCTCAGGTTGCCTACCGCACGCACCGCTACGCCGATGCGGTCGCGTTCGCGCGGCAAGCCGTGGCCCTCGATCCGCTGTCCTGGCCCGGAATGGCGGAACTCGGCCTCAACCAGCTCCGCGTCGGCGACCTGGAGGCGGGGCACGCGACGCTCGAGGCCTCCTTCGAGGGCGACCCCTTCAACGTCTGGGTGTTCAACACGCTCGACCTGCTCGAGGAGCTGGCCGGGTTCGAGACGGTGGAAAGCCCGCGCTTCGTTTTCTCCATGCACCCGAAGGAAGCGGGCGCCCTCTCCATCTACGCCACGGCGCTCGCCGAAGAAGCCTACGACGCCATGCGCGCCCGCTACGGGTACGAGCCGCCGACCCCGATCTCGGTCGAGGTCTACGACCGACACGCCGACTTTTCCGTGCGCACGGTCGGACTCGCGGGCATCGGCGCGCTCGGCGTGAGCTTCGGCTCCGTCCTCGCCATGGACTCCCCCGGTGCCCGCCCCGGCGGCGCCTTCAACTGGGGCTCGACGCTGTGGCACGAGATCTCGCACGCCTTCACCCTCGGCTACACCGAGCACCGCATCCCCCGCTGGCTCTCCGAGGGGCTCGCGGTCCTCGACGAGCGGCACGCGCGCGAGGGGTGGGGATCCGACGTGGACCCCGGCTTCCTCGCCGCCTTCCGGGACGAGCGGTTACCCTCGCTCGAGCGCTTCAACTACGGCTTCGTGCGGCCCGCCTACCCCGGGCAGGTGCAGCACGCCTACTACATGGCCTCCCTCCTGTGCGAGATGATCGAGACGACGCGCGGCTTCGACGCCGTGCTCGCCATGCTCGCCGGATACCGCGACGGGCTGGAGACGCCGGAGGTCGTGGAACGGGCGCTGGGGACGACGCTCGCGGGCCTCGACCGTGAGTTGCGGGACTACATCGAGACCCGCTTCGGCCCGACGCTGAAGGCGCTGGGCACCCCCGAAGCCGGGACGCCGCCCGGCCCGGACACCTTCGCCGGATTGCTCATGGCGGCGGCGGAGGCACGGCGGGCGGGCCGCACGGAGGAGGCGATGCGGGCGCTGGAGAGGGCGCACGAGGTCTTCCCCGAGTACGCCGGAGCCGACGCGCCGATCCTCATTCTCGGGCATCTCCGCCGTGAGGCCGGCGACTTCGCGGGCGCCGCGGAGGCCTACCGAACGTATACCGCCCTCAACGAGAACCACTTCGAGACGCACCTCGCCCTCGCGGACCTCGAGCAGGCGCTCGGGAACGATGCGGCCGCCCGCGAGACGCTGGAGCGCGCGATCTGGATCGACCCCTTCCACCTGGACGTGCACGCGCGGCTCGCCTCCGGCTACGAGGCGGTCGAAGCGTGGCCCGAGGCGGCCCGCGAGCGGCGGGCGCTGCTGGCGCTGGCGCCGCCCGATCCGGCGGAGGCCCACTACCGGCTCGCCCTCGCGCTGCACCGGGGCGGGGACGCGCGCGGTGCCCGGAGCGCGGTCCTCGATGCCTTGGAGATCGCCCCCAACTTCGAGGCCGCGCTCGATCTCCTGCTCGAGATCCGCGGCGACCCGGAGGGCCGGCGATGACCGCGCGCCTCCGACCCCCCGTCGCCCGCCCCCTTGCGACCGGCGGCCTGGCCGCGCTCCTCACGCTGCTCGCCGCTGCCGACCTCGAGGGCCAGCGCCGGCGCGGACGCGGAGGCGGCGGGTTCGGGGACGACCTCGCCTCCTACCAGCAGTACAACACGCCCTACACCGGCGAGTTCACCTTCGTCCGCCTCTACTACCGCGGCGGCTGGGGCTGGAACCCGGGGTGGTCGCACGACTGGCCCATAGCCGAGCGCAACTTCGCCGAGATCATGGACGCGCTCACGACGATCGGCCCGCGCAGGGGCGGCGGCAACGTCCTCGCCATGGACGACCCGGACCTGTTCAAGTTCCCCGTCGCCTACCTGTCGGAACCCGGCGGCTGGACGATGAACCAGGTGGAGGCCGACAACCTGGGCAACTATCTGCGCAAGGGCGGGTTCCTCATCATCGACGACATGGGAGGCAGGCGGGACCTGGACAGAACGAGGGAGGGGCTCCAGATCCTGCTCCCGGGACTCCGGCTCGAACGGCTCGACGACAGCCACCCGATCTTCGACTCGTTCTTCCACCTGGAGCGGGAGAACATCGAGATGCCGCACCCGTACCGGGGCGGCGTGGCGAGCTACTGGGGCGTCTTCGAGGACAACGACCCCGAGGGCCGCCTTATGGTCATCGTGAATCACGACAACGACATTGGCGACTACATGGAGTGGTCGGACCGGGGGTTCGTCCCCATCGCCCTCTCCAACGAAGCGTACAAGCTGGGCGTCAACTACGTGGTATACGCCCTCACACACTGAACCGACGCACTGAATCCACCGAACCCGGAAGGAGCCGGCATGGAAGCCGACCCCCGCTGGATCGACGCGCCGGACCGGACGCCGGAGCAAGAGCCGATCCCGGTCCCGGACGCCGCGCCCGAAGCGGTCCCCGACGACGCCGAACTCGCCGACCGCCTGCGCGAGAGCGCCGAAGCCGTCCGCGCGGAACTCAAGAAGGTCATCATCGGCCAGGACGATGTCGTCGAGCAGGTCCTGATCTCGCTCTTCGCCGGCGGCAACAGCCTCATCGTCGGCGTCCCCGGACTCGCGAAGACGCTCCTCATCCAGACGCTCTCCGACGTCCTGCACCTGAGCTTCAACCGGATCCAGTTCACGCCGGACCTCATGCCGTCGGACATCACCGGGACGGACATCATCCAGGAAGACCCGGAGACGGGGCAGCGCAAGCTCGTCTTCATGAAGGGACCGCTGTTCGCGCACGTCGTGCTGGCCGACGAGATCAACCGCACGCCGCCCAAGACGCAGGCCGCCCTCCTCGAGGCGATGGAGGAGAAGCAGGTGACGATCCAGGGCCGGACCTACGGCCTGCCCGAGCCCTTCTTCGTCCTCGCCACGCAGAACCCGATCGAGCTGGAGGGGACGTATCCGCTGCCGGAGGCGCAGCTCGACCGCTTCATGTTCCAGGTCAACATCGGCTACCTGCCGGAAGATGAGGAGCTGGAGGTCATCCTCCAGACGACGACGACCGCGGGCGAGCCTCCCGGCGCGGTGCTGTCGGCGGAGGCGATCGCGGGCTTCCAGCACCTGGTGCGGAAGGTGCCGATCTCCGAGCCGGTCGCGCGCTACGCCGTCCGGCTGGCCCGGCGCACCCGCCCCGGCCGCGACGACGCCCCCGACTACGTGAAGCAGTACGTGGCCTACGGGGGCAGCGTGCGCGCGGCGCAGTATCTCGTGCTCGGCGGCAAGGCGCGGGCCCTGCTGCGGGGCGAGATCAACGTGTCGTTCGATGACGTGCGCGCGCTCTGCGCTCCCGTCTTCCGCCACCGCGTGCTGACGAACTTCCACGCGGAGTCCGAGCGCGTCTCGACGGACGACCTCGTCGAACGGCTCCTGGACGACGTGAAACCGCCGAAGTCGGGGATGTAGGGGGCGGGCCGGATCATGCGCGCGCGAATCGCCTCGAGGACGGTGCCGGGGACGCAGTTCCTCGATCCGGCGGTGCTCACCCGGATCGGGAACCTCGAACTCATCGCGCGTTCGGTGGTCGAGGGCTTCATCGCCGGGGCGCACGGGTCGCCCTTCGTCGGGCTGTCCCTCGATTTCGCAGCGCACCGCCAGTACCTGCCGGGCGACGACATCCGCAAGATCGACTGGAAGGTGTACGGACGCACCGACCGCCACTACATCAAGGAGTACGAGGCCGAGACCAACGCGAACATCTTCTTCGCGGTGGACGCTTCGCGTTCCATGGATTACGGCTCGCGCGGGATCACGAAGCTCGACTATGCCCGCTACCTGACGGCCTGTCTTGCCTATCTCTCCGCGAGCCAGCGCGACCGCGTGGGCGCGGCGATCTTCGATGAGAAGCTGCTCGAGTACATCCCCCCCTCCGTCCGGCACCGACGCCTGATCCTGGCGGCGCTCGACCGCGTCCGGGCCGAGACGGCGGGCGATCTGACCCGGCCCCTGACGCAGGTGGCCGAGAGCCTGGCCCGGAAGGGGATCGTCGTTCTCGTCTCCGACCTGTACACGGAACCGAAGACGGTCCTCGACTCGGTGGGGGCGCTCCGCAGCAAGGGGCAGGACGTGATCGTGTTCCAGATCCTGGACCCGGCCGAGGTCGACTTCCCGTTCGAGGCGGCGCGGTCGTTCGAGGACCTGGAGACGGGGGAGCGGCTGCCGGTGACGCCCGACGTGATGCGCGAGGAGTACCTCTCGCTGGTGAAGGGGCACGTGGGCGAGATCTCGAAGCGGATGATCGAGCGGGCGATCGACCACGAACTCATCGTCACCTCGACGCCGCTCGACGCCGTGCTCTTCCGCTACCTGTCGCACCGGTCCCGGCGACTGAAGGGCAAGGACCGATGAGTTTCCTGGCCCCGTGGTTCCTGGCCGGGCTCGGACTCCTCTCGATCCCGATCATCATCCACCTCACGCATCGCCAGCGCAGCCGGGTGACGGTGTTCCCATCGCTGATGTTCCTCCGGAAGCTGCCCTTCAAGACGATGAACCGGCGCCGGATCCGGCATCCTCTGCTCTTCGCGCTGCGCTGCATCGCGGTCATCCTCCTCGCCCTCGCCTTCTCACGGCCGTTCTTCGACGCCGTGGCGGAGGTGGAGGCCGGTGCGGCCCGCGACGTCGTCATCCTCATCGACGTGTCGGCGAGCCTGGGCTACGAGGGACGCTGGGAGGCGGTGCTCGACTCCGCGCGCGCCGTCATCGACGGTCTCGGGGAGGGGGATCGCGTCGCGGTGGCGACGTTCGACGAGCGGGCGCGGGAGCGGGTGCCGCTGACGCTCGACCTCGCGGCCGCCCGGGAGGCGCTTGGGGGTCTGTCGACGACCGATCTCGGAACGCGGCTCGAAGCGGGGATCCAGCTCGCGGGGCGGATCCTCGCGGAGTCCGAGGACCGGACGCGCGAGGTGGCGCTGGTTTCGGACTTCCAGCGCACGGGGTGGGAGGACGGCGGCCGGGTGCGGCTTCCCGACGGGGTCTCGTTGCGGGCGGCGAGCGTCGCGCCGGAGGAGGCCGCGAACGTGGCGTTGGCGGAGGCGGCGGTGCGGGCCGCGGACGACGGTCGCGTCCGGCTCCTGGCCCGGCTCGCGAACATGGGCGAAGCGCCGGTGGAGCGACTGCCGGTGTCGCTCGAGATCGCCGGGCGGACGGTGGCGACGGTCCCGGTGGACATGCCGCCGCGCGGCGTCGGCACGGCGGTGTTCGACGACCTCGCCCTCCCGGAGGGACGGAGCCGCGGGCGCCTCACGGTCCCGGGGGACGGGCTGGCCATCGATGACGAGTTCCGCTTCATGGCGGCGCCCGAGGCGGGTCTGCGCACGCTCGTCCTGGAGAGCAACCGCAGGGGATCGGAGGGGAGCCTCTTTCTCGAGCGCGCCCTCGGCATCGGCGACGCGCCCCGCATCGAGACGTCGCGGACGCCGGCCGCGGGTCTCGATGCCGGCGCGCTGTCGGCGGTGGACTTCGCGATCCTCAACGACGCGGACCTCGCCGACGCGGGCCGGGCCGGCCGGCTGCGCGAGTGGGTGAGCGCAGGCGGGGGCCTGCTCATCGTCCTCGGCCGGGATGCGAGCATGAACCGGTGGTCCGACGCCGGACTGGAATTGCTCGGCTCCGGCCCCGGCTCGCTCGTGGATGCCGCGGACGGCCGCCGGCTGTCGTGGCTCGACTACGATCACCCGGTGTTCGAGGTGTTCTCCGGTCCCCGCAGCGGCGATTTTTCGGGCGCGCGCTTCGATCGATTCTGGAGCCTCGATCCCGCCGAGGGCACGGCGGTGGTGGCGCGCTTCGACAGCGGGGAACCCGCCCTGCTCGAACATTCGGTGGGCGAGGGGCGCGTGCTGGTGTGGACGTCGACCCTCGACCGTTACTGGAACGACCTCGCGCTGCAGCCCGTCTTCCTGCCCTTCGTGCACCGGCTTGCGCTGCACGCCACCGGATATCGCGAGCCCGAACGCTGGATCGAAGCCGGGGGCGTGCTCGAACTCACGGCCCTCGTCGGGACGGGTGGGGCGGGCCCTGCGGGCGCTGCGGGGCTCACCGCGGACGAGGCCGAGTGGGTCCTGGTGGATCCGGACGGCGACCGGCAGCCGGTGGAGGTCGGCGAAGGGCCGACGTGGATCGAGTTTCCGCGCGCGGGTTTCTACCAGGTGGCGCTCCGGGACGACGCGGGTCGCGCGACGACCGTGGCGGTGAACCCCCGGATCACCGAATCTGATCTGGCGCCGGTGGCGACGGAGCGCGTGGTGGAGGCCGTGGCGGGCGTCGCCCCGACGGCGGGAGGCGCCGGAGAGAACGGCGCGAACGCTGGCGGAGAAACGGTCCCGCGACGCGCCGAACTCTGGTGGGTGCTCCTGCTGCTGGCGGGGCTCGTGCTGGGAGTGGAGAGCGTGCTCGCAAACCGCTGGACGCGCCAGCGGCCCGTGTCCGGGCTGGCAGGCGCCTGACGAGCTGAGACCGGGGCCGGGCCGGAGCCTGGCATGATTCCGGGAGTAAGGGAGGATGACGATGCAGCGATGGGCGAAGACGCGGAACACGGAGCACCAGTTGCTCGGCATCGTCCGCGACGTGAGGCGCCGCTGGCGCGTGCGCCAGCTCATCCAGGGCATCGCGGTGACGCTGGGGATCGGTTTCGCCGTCTTCTTCATCGCGACCTTGGGAATCGACCGGCTGCGCTTCGACGACGGCGCGGTTCTCGCCTTCCGCATCGTGCTCTGGGCGGCCGCCGCCGGCCTCCTCGCCTGGTTCGTCGTGCGCCCGCTCCTGCGCCGGGTCTCGGACGCGCAGGTCGCGCTCTACCTGGAGGAGCATGAACCGTCGCTCAAGGCGGCGTTCCTCGCGGCGATCGAGCGTGCCAAGTCGCCGGGTGCCCGCTCCGGCCTCGACGCCCGCCTGCTGGAGGTCGCGGCCCGGCGCGCCCGCCGGGTGGATCGGGGGCGCCGCGTCGAGCGCGACCGGCTGCGCCGTTCGACCGCCTGGTTCGCGGGCGTCGCCTCGGCCGTGCTGCTCATCGCCCTCTTCGGCCCCGCCTTCCAGGGCACGGCGGGCTCGCTCCTCCTGAGCCCCTGGAAGACCGCCGACGCCGCGAATCCCTACGCGATCGCGGTGGAGCCCGGCGACGCGCTCATCGCCCGGGGCTCGGATCAACTCGTGCGCGCGTTCCCACAGGGGTTCGAGACGGACGAAGTGGAGGTCGCCGTCCGGCGCGGAGAGTCGGAGGTGTGGGAACGCTACTTCATGACGCCGGCCGCCGAGGACGCCGCGTTCGAGATCCTCCTCTTCGACCTCGACGAGCCCACCGCCTACACGGTGACCTCCGAGGGCGTCCGGTCACCCGTCTTCACCATCGAGGTCGCGGACCTGCCCTACGTGGACCGGATCGACCTCGAGTACCGCTTCCCCGCCTACACCGGGCTGAGCCCGCGGACCGTCGAGGACGGCGGCGACATCGCGGTGCTGCGGGGGACCGAGGTCCGGCTTCGGGTGACGCCGACGATGGCCACCGAGGCGGCGCGGCTCGCGTTCGACGGCGAGGGGGAGGGCACAGCGCTCGAACCCGTGGACGGCGCGTTCGAGACGAGCTTCACGGTGACCGGCGAAACCTTCTACCGCATCGAGTTCATGGGTCCGGGCAACCGCTTCGTCATCGGCTCCCCCGACTATCTCGTCGAACCGCTCGACGACCAGCCGCCGGGGATCCGGATCGCCGAGCCCGGAAGGGACACGCGCCTGTCGCCGATCGAGGAACTCTACGTGGAGGTCGAAGCCGAGGACGACTTCGGTCTCGGGCAGGTCGAACTCCTCTACTCGGTGAACGGCGGGGAGGAATCGTCCCGCGTTCTCCACGGCACGACCCGCGGCGGAACCACGCAGCTCTCCGGCGGACACACCTTCTTCCTCGAGGAGTTCGGCCTCGAGCCGGGCGACGTTCTCTCCTACTACGCCCGCGCGACGGACCTGCGCTCCGGCGGCCCCGGCGGCGGGGTCGAAAGCTCGGACATCTACTTCGTCGAAATCCGCCCCTTCGACCGCAACTACCGCCAGGCCGAGCAGGGTGGGGGAGGGGGTAGAGGCGGCGGGGGCGGGGCCGGCATGGGCGGCGAGCTGTCGGAACAGCAGCGCCAGATCGTCGCGGCGACGTTCCGTCTGGAGCGCGACGAAGACGAGTTCGACGACGAGGAGATGTCGGAGAACCTGGCCACGCTGACGCTGTTGCAGGGGCGGCTGCGGCAGCAGGTGGAAGAGCTGATCGCGCAGATGCAGCGGCGGGGCGTGGCGGGCGACCCGTCGCTCGAGACGGTGTTCCGCGAACTCCCGCTGGCACCGCCCGCGATGCTGGAGGCGGAGACGAGGCTGGGAGAGCGGCGGCTCCGGGAGGCGCTCGCGCCCGAACAGCGCTCGCTCCAGCACCTGCAGCGCGCCGAGGCCGCGTTCCGCGATGTCCAGGTGCAACAGGGTGGCGGCGGGGGCGGCGGGACGCCCGGGAGCGTCGGGTCGGGGGCCGAGGAACTCGCGGACCTGTTCGAGCTGGAGTTGGACCGCCTGCGGAACCAGTACGAAACCGTCCAGCGGGGCCAGCAGCAACAGCAGGACCAGGAGGTCGACGAGGCGCTGCAGAAGCTCGAGGAACTGGCGAGGCGCCAGCAGCAGATGAACGAGCGCGCGGCCGCGCAGCAGCGGGGCGCCGCCGGCGGTGGCCAGGGCCAGCAGCAGCAGATGATCCAGGAGGCGGAGGAGTTGGCCCGGCAACTGCAGCGCCTGGGTCGCGAGGGCGACCGGGCGGACGTCGAGGAATCCGCGCGCCGGCTGCAGCAGGCGGCGGACGAGATGCGTCGGGCGCAGGCGCAGGGTCGCCGGGGGCAGGGGCAGGCGGAGGCATCGAACGCCCTCGACCGGCTGCGCGAGGCACGCCGGCTGCTCGAGAACCGGCAGGTTGCGGCGGTGGAACGGGAGGTTGAGGACGCCGCGAGGAGGGCCGAGCGGATCGCGGAGCGTCAGCGGGAACTGCAGAGCGATGTGAACGAGGACCCGACGGGCGGTGACCGGGACCGCCTGGCCGGGCTGCGCGAACGCAAGACCGAACTCGCTCGCGAGGTGGACCGGTTGGAGACCGACCTCGACCGCCTGTCGCGCGAGGCGCGTCAGGATCAGCCGGAGGCCGCCCGCCGCCTCGTGGAAGCCGCCGGCGAGATCCGTGAGAGCCGGCTGCGGGACAAGCTCAACTTCTCGCGAGGCGCCCTCGGCTCCCAGACCGAGGACTTTGTGCGGAACTTCGAGGAACAGATCACCCGGGATGCGGAGAACGTGCGGGCCCGGGTCCAGGCCGCGCAGGACGCATTGAGCGAGTCGGACCCCCGCCGCCTCGGCCGGCAACTCGACGAGACGCGCGACCTCGTCCGCGGCCTCGAGTCGCTCCAGGAGCGCCTGCAACAGGACCAGGAGGGGCAGGGTCAGGAGGGTCAGGAGGGGCAGGGCCAGGAAGGCCAGGGCGGTCAACAAGGCCAAGGCGAGCAGGGTGGCCAGCAGGGCGAGGGACAGGGCCAGGGAGGTCGTGGCGGACAGCCGGGCCAGCCCGGCCAAGCCCCTCGTGGCGGCCAGGGCTTCGCGCCCGGCGGGGGCGGGGGAGGCGGCGGCGGACCGTGGCTGTCGCCCGAAGACGTCCGGCAGTTCCAGCGCGAATTCCGCGAGCGGGGACAGGACGCGCGTCGCCTGCGCGATGAACTGCGTCAGGAGGGCGTCGACGTCGGCGACCTCGACCGCGCCGTCGCCGGACTCGACCGCCTGCGGACGATGGGGGACTTCGACGATCCCGAGGAACTCGCGGCGCTCCAGGCCGATGTGCTCCGCGGCCTGAAGGACTTCGAGTTCGCCCTTCGCCGTGAACTCGGTTCGCAGATCGAACGCTTCTTCCTCTCCGGGTCGGACGACGTCCCCGAGGAATACCGTGAACTCGTGGAGGCGTACTACCGGGCGCTGTCCGAGGACCCACCGCCCTGAGCGACCCGCGCCTCTACCTGTTCTCCGTCCTGGCGCTCTTCACGGCCGGGCTTCTCGTGGCGTGGGCGCGCGCCGCCGCCGCGGCCACCAGGGCCGGACGGGAGCGCGACGGCTGGCGGGGCCGCCCCACCGCGTTCGAACTGGCGGTAGGCTTCGGGACGAACTTCTTCGATACGCTCGGCATCGGCTCCTTCGCCCCGACGACCTCGCTGTTCAAGCTGAAGAAGGTCGTGCCCGACGAGGAGATCCCGGGCACGATGATGATCGGGCACACGCCCCCGGTCGTGATCCAGGCCTTCATCTTCATTGCGATCATCAGCGTAGAACCGACGACGCTCTTCGTCCTCATCGCGGCCGCCGTGCTCGGGGCGTGGCTCGGCGCGGGGATCGTGGCCCGGCTGCCGCGGTACCGGATCCAGGTCGGGATGGGGGTCGCGCTCCTCATCGCCGCCGCCACCTTCCTCATGGCGATCTTCGAGATCACCGCGGTGGGCGGGGCGGCGTCCGGCCTGTCCGGCGGGTCGCTCGCCCTGGCGGCGGGCTGCCTCTTCGTCCTCGGGGCGCTCATGACGATCGGGATCGGGATCTACGCCCCGACGATGATCGTCGTCAGCCTCATGGGACTGAACCCGGCCGTCGCCTTCCCCATCATGATGGGCGCATCCGCCTTCCTCATGCCGGTCGCGGGCCTGCGTTTCCTGAAGGCGGGACGCTACGGCCTCCGCGCCGCGCTCGGCCTCGCGATCGGAGGAATCCCGGCCGTCCTGATCGCGGCCTTCATCGTCCGCTCGCTCCCCCTGAACGCCATGCGCTGGCTCGTCGTCGTCGTCGTCCTCTACGCCGCGATCGCGATGCTCCGCTCCGCCGTCCACGAGCGCCGCTCCCGCGCCGCGAGCAAGGGAGGCTGAGCGAGTGGAGATGCGCATTCTTTCGCGAAGCGACATCGAGCGGTCCGTGACGGCGAAGACGGCCGTGGATGCGATGCGGGTCGCGTTCGGGGAGCTGTCCGGCGGCCAGGCCGTGGTCCCCGTCCGGGGGCATCTCGAGAGCCGGCGCGGGATCACGCTTCTCATGCCCGCCTTCCTCGGCGGCTCCGGAGGGCTCGGGGCGAAGATCGTCTCGGTCTTCCCCGGCAACGTCTCCACCGGTCAGCCGCCGATTCAGGGGGCGATCATCCTGCTCGATGCGGAGACGGGACGCTCCCGCGCCCTCCTCGACGGCACCTCGCTGACGGAGATTCGGACGGCGGCGGGGAGCGGGCTGGCCACGGAACTGCTCGCCGACCCCGCGGCGGACGTGCTCGCCGTATTCGGAGCCGGCGCCCAGGGGCGGGCGCATATCGAACTCCTGGCCGCATGCCGGCCGCTGCGCGAGATCCGGATCGTCTCCGTGCCTCTCGACGGCGCGGTGGAACTGGCCATCGCGCTCACCGCGCGAGCCGCGTCGCTGGTGCCGCCCGAAGGGGGCGATCCCCCCCGGATCCGGGCGGCCGCGACCCCGGCCGAGGCGCTCGACGGCGCGGGCCTCGTCGTGACCGCGACCACGAGCGAGACGCCCGTCTTCTCCCCCGAATTCCTCGAAGCCGGAGCCCACATCAACGCGATCGGCGCCTTTCAGCCCCACACGCGCGAGATCCCCGAGGAGATCGTCGCCCGCGCCCGCGTGATCGTGGACCAGCGCGAAGCGATCTGGGAGGAGGCCGGCGACCTCATCATCCCGGTGGAGAAGGGGATCGTCGGGCGCGACGTGATCGATGCCGAACTCGGTGAGATCGTCAACGGACGGGCCCCGGGCGGGCGCGGCGACCGCGATTTCACCCTCTTCAAGTCGGTGGGGAGCGCCGCGCAAGACGTCGCGATCGCGGAAGCGGCTCTGAGCCGGGCGGAGGACCTCGGCCTCGGCTCCGTCGTCCCTTTCTAGTCGGGCACCGACGCGACCGCGGCCGCGATGGACGGCGTCACGCTCCACAGCGCCCTCGTGTGGGCTCTGCTTGCGGTCGCGCCGCTGACCTTCGTCGGTCTCCTTCGCCTGAAGGTCCCCTATGGCCGCCACTATTCCGGACGCGGCTGGGGTCCCGGCCTGCCGGATCGGGTCGGGTGGATTCTCATGGAAGTACCCGCCCCCGTGTTCTTCGCCGTCGTCTATTTCGCGGGACCGTCGGCCGGCGCCGCCGTACCGCTCGTCTTTCTGGGAATATGGCAATGTCACTATCTGAACCGGACATTCATCTATCCCCTGCGCACGCGGACGCGGGGAAAGAGCATGCCGGCGGTCGTGGCGGCGTCCGGTTTCGCCTTCAATATGGCCAACGCGTATATCAACGCGCGCTGGATCTCCGAACTTGGACAGTACGACGCGCAGTGGCTGGGCGATCCGAGGTTTCTCGCCGGGGTGTTCGTCTTCGCGGCCGGCTTCGTCTTGAACCTTCACTCCGACAACACTCTGCTGAAACTCCGGAAGCCGGGAGAGACCGGCTATTCGATTCCGCGCGGCGGGGGGTTCCGCTACGTCTCCTGCCCCAACTACCTGGGCGAAGTCATGGAGTGGGCCGGCTGGGCGCTTGCGACGTGGTCGCTGGCCGGACTCGCCTTCTTCCTGTTCACGGCGGCGAACCTCGTGCCGCGGGCGCTCGGCCACCACCGCTGGTACCGGGAACGGTTCGAGGACTATCCCCCGCGGCGGAAGGCGATCATTCCGGGATGGATCTGATTCCGGGAAGCGCGAGCAGGCTGAGCGGGTCGACGCTCGTGGCGCCGTAGCGCACGACCCAGTGCAGGTGGGGACCGGTGACCCGGCCGGTGGCCCCGACCCGTCCGATCGGCGTCCCGGCCGTGACCGTGTCGCCCACGGACACGAGCGGCTCGCTGAGGTGGAAGTAGCCGGTCTGCAGTCCTCCCCCGTGGTTGAGATAGACGACGTTCCCCCCGAGCAGGAAGCCGTCGACGACGGCCACGACGCCGTCCGCCGCCGCCGTCACGGTCGCGCCGCGGGCGCCCGCCAGGTCGAGTCCCATGTGGCGGCTCGTAATCTGTCCGTTGAACTCGCGGCCGGTGCCGAACCCGCTGGTCACGCGGGAATCGCGCGGGGGCCGCACGGGGCTCCACATGCGCGGCGCGGCGTGCGCCTCGCGGGCCGCCCGGGCCGCCTTCTCCCGGTCGCTCCGCAGCCGCGCCTGGTCTTCCTCGTTCAGAGGCGACCCGAAGCGCGGCGCCACGGTGAGCCGCTCGTGCTCGTATTCGCCCGCCCGCACGGGAATGCGGAGCGAGTCGGTCCGCGAGCGGCCGTCCGCGTAGTCCGCCCGCACCCAGGCGTCGAGCGTGTCCACCGTCGAAATCGGAACCGCAGCCAGACTCTCGAGCACCGGGCCGACGCGCCGGAAGTGCAGCGCCTCGCCACCCGCCTCGCCGACCGCGGAGATCAGGCCGGAGCCGGACGGGGCCGCGACGCCGATGACGAAGAGGTGACCCTGCACGGGAGCGGCCGGCGCCCACGCCACGTCCAGCGGCGGCAGGGCCGCCGGAGCCGAGTCGCACGAAGCGCAGAGCGCAAACGCCAGCGCGAGCCCCGGGAAGGCGACGCGGCTCACATCCGATCGGAAATGGTGCAAGTCCCCTCGCTTCAGGGCCGGTCGGGGACGGGGATCCCGTAGCGCTCCAGCGTCTGCTTCACCGAGGGGCGGCCCAGGCGGACGCGGTCATCGTCGAGCAGGTAGGAGAACAGGTAGCCCGCGCCGAGCATGAGGATTCCGATGAGGAAGCAGTACATCACCGCCCGGTCGGGGTAGCTGTCCTTGAGGTATCCGACGTAGAGCGGACCGCAGATTCCCGCCGCGGCCCAGGCGGTGAGGATCGCCCCGTACACCTTCGACATGTTCCTCGGGCCGTACACCTCGAGGATGAACGACGGCATGGTCGCGAACCCGCCGCCGAAGCAGAGCAGTACGTAGCACACGAGCACGGAGAAGATCCACGGGTTCGACTCGGTCATGAGGGCCCCGAACACGACCATCTGGCTCGCGAGCAGGATGCGGAACACGGCCACGCGTCCGATCCGGTCGGAGAGCCACGCCCACAGGATCCGCCCCAACCCGTTGCACACGGAACTCGCCGCGATGAGCGTCGCCCCGTACTCCGCCAGCACCGCCGGCTCGACCGACGGATCGGCCAGTCCCCACACCTCCTGGAGGAGTTCGGACTGGAAGCTGATGACCGAGATCCCCGCGGCGATGTTGAAGAAGAAGACGATCCAGATGATGACGAACTGGCTGGACTTCAGGTACGGGCCCACCTGCGCGGGCTGCTTCCACGGCGCCATCTGGGCCGCGGGCGGGTCGTCGATGACGAAGCTGCTGGGGATGAGGATGCAGGCGAAGACGATCCCGAGCCACAGGAAGACCTGCGGAAGATCCCCTTCCGTCTGCAGCACCAGCAGCGGCGCGAGCCCCTTGCTCAGGAGGAGCGCCCCGATCCCGAAGCCCATGACGACGATGCCGGTGACGAGCCCCTTCCGGTCCGGGAACCACTTCGCGGCCGTGGTGACGGGCGTCACGTACCCCAGTCCGATGCCGATCCCCCCGATGAGCCCGTACCCGGCGTAGAAGAGGAGGATGGAGTCGATCCGCAGCGCGAAGCTCGCGATGATGTATCCGCCGGCGAAGAGCGTGCTTCCGATGAGAGCGAGGCGCCGGGGCCCTACCTTGGGCAGCAGCTGGCCCGCCCAGGCCGCCGCCGTCCCGAGGGAGAAGATCGCGATGCAGAAGGCCAGCGATCCCTGAGTGAATGTCCAGCCCGCCTGCCGGACGAGTATCGTCTGGAAGAAGCTCCAGGCGTAGACGGTCCCGAAGCAGACCTGCAGGACCGTGCAGAAGAAGGCGATCGCGACCCGCGGCGCCTTCCACCCTTCGGCGGACACGTCAGTCCGTTCCCGAACCCGGATTCGACGCGGCGCCCGACGCGGCGCCCGACGCCTTGCCCTTCACGGCATGCAGCATGAGGCGCGCCATCTCCCCGATCTCGTCATCGCGCGCCAGGACCTTCGCATCGTTCAGCGCGTGCGCATCGCGGCGCGCCAGCCCCACCACGTAGGAGAGCAGTTCTTCCAGCGGGGTGACCGCGAGCTTCACGAACCAGATCGAGCCCAGGATACCGACAATCAGGATGATGCAGATGAGGTAGACCTGGTTGCCCGTGGCGCGCTGGATCTTGAGCCGCACGAGGTCGAGGTCCATCCCCACGTGCACGGTGCCGGCCTGGCCGGCCAGGATCGGGCTCCCGACCTCGACGAAATCCCCCATCCCCGGCAGGCTGCGCTCGATCGGCTCGGTCGCGTGCGGGTCGCTCTCGCGGATCACCTCGGGGACACCCGGCACGAAGGTGTGGGTCAGGATCTCGCCCGTGTCGCTCGTGATGTAGATGTACCGGATGCTCTGGATCTCCACGAACTGGTCGATGAGCGACTGCAGCGTGGCGAGATTCCGGTTGAGCAGGATGTCGACGCTCGAGTCGGCGATGTTCTTGGCGATGTTCGCGCTGTTGCTCTCGTACTCCTCCGACAGCTGGCTGGAAATGGTCAGGATGGAGAGCGTGGAGGTGGAGAATACGATGGCCCCGAAGAGCACGAAGATACCGAAGCGCGTCTTGCGGAAGAGCCTCTTGATCCTGATCTCGTGCGTTTCCGGCTGGCTCACGAGGCCTCGTCACCTGTGGCCGTCAGGCCGAACTTGGCTTCCCAGTCCGCGAGCGTGACGAAGCGGCCATCCTCGACGACCGTGTAGTAGACGCTCTGGAGCCCCTGCCGGCGGTCGGGCGCGAACGACACCATCTCGCCGATCCCGAGGTCGTAGTTCCGCACCGAGAAGACGGCGTCGTTCAGCTTGCCGCGCTCGGGAGTGCCGTCGATCCGGCGCAGGATTTCCGTGAGCAGCTTCGCGTCCAGGAATCCCTCGAGGCTGGTGAAGCTGTACGGGAACGGGTCGTACGGCTCCACCACCAGCTCCTCCGGCACCTGGGGATCGTAGCGGTCCATCTGGTCCCGGTACTCGGGCACGGCCGGGATCGAGGTGTCTTCGTAGCTGGGCACGACCTGCGAGTTCACGAGCCACGGTGTGTAGTAGGCCGGGTCGTCCCGGCTCGCCCCCTCGAGCAGCGAGAGCAGGTTCTCGCTCCCGACGAAGGAGAGGTTCGCGATGGGCACGTGCAGGCCCAGGTCCATCGCGTCCCGGGCGAAGGCGGCGCACGCGGCATAGGCCCCCACGCAGATCACGGCGTCCGGCGACGCCTCCTGCAGGATCTCGACCTGCGGCCGCATCACGCTGGTGAACTGCGTGCCACGCCTGTAGGTAGCTTCTCCGGCGATCGTCTCGCCGTGCCGGGCGAGCGCCGCCCTCACCCCGGCCCATCCGCTGCGTCCGTAGGCGTCGGCCTGGTAGAAGACCGCGATTCGGCGTCGCCCGATGCGGATGAAGTTGTCGACCAGCCCCGCCGTCTCCTGGCCGTAGGAGGCGCGCAGGTTGAAGGCGAACTCCCCGTACGGCGGCTCGCGCTGCGGCTGGGCGCCCGTGAAGGGGAAGAAGATGTACATCTGCTGGTCCTGGAACTTCTTCAGCAGCGGCAGCACGCGGGTGACGGTGGGAGTTCCGACGTAGCCGAAGAGGAGGAAGACCTCGTCCTCCAGCATCAGCTTGAGCGTGTTTTCTACGCACGGATCCGGCTGATAGCCGTCGTCGTAGAGCCTGGGGACGATCCGGCGTCCGTTGACGCCGCCCTGCTCGTTGACCTGTCCGAAACAGGACATCGCCCCGCGATACAGTTCGGTCCCCAGCCCCCGGGAGGGCCCGGAAAAGGCCGCGGACACGCCGAGGACGATCTCGTCGTCCGGCTGCGCGCCCTGCCTTCCGCTCCAGCGCAGGCCGGGAGCGAGCGGTCGCGTGGAGGTGGAGGCGCCGAGCGACGTCGCGAAGGGCGCCCCGAGCAGACCGGCCAGCCCGGCGCGGATCGCGGAGCGGCGCGTCAGGAGTCCGCCGGGCGCCGGCGGGATCGCCCGGGCCGGGTCGCGGTTCGGAACCGGCGGTCCGTTGGGAGGCTGCGTCCCTTTTCGACTTCCGGACAATACCCTCTCCTTGCGTGCGGCGTGGCCATCCGCGTCGCCAAGGTCGGTCCATCGCATGGGGACCGCTCGGCATGGGAGTTTATTCGCAAGTACATTCATGTTCAACCCGCGTTCAACCTGACGCCCCCGTTCTCCGGTCGATTCGGGGCCTCGGGTTCGATACGTTGCCAGGGAGGAACAACCCTTCGCGGTCTCGATGAGGTCCACCATGTCCGACCTTCCCCATCTCGACTCCTTCGGCGCGCGCGCTTCGCTGAATGCTCCCGGAGGCCCCGTCGCGATCCGCGACCTGCGGGCCGTCGCCTCGGCCACGGGGAGCGACCTGTCGCGCCTTCCGTTCTCGATCAAGGTCGTGCTGGAGAACCTGGCCCGGCACGAGGACGGTCAATCCGTGACGGCCGACGACATCGCCGCCATCGCAAACTGGGACGCTCAGACCACGCCGGGCCGCGAACTCTCCTTCCGCCCCGCGCGCGTGCTCCTGCAGGATTTCACCGGCGTGCCCGCCGTGGTGGACCTGGCCGCGATGCGCGACGCGATGGCGGAACTGGGCGGCGACCCCTCCTCGATCAACCCGCTCATGCCGTGCGAACTCGTCATCGACCACTCGGTGCAGGTGGACTCGTTCGGCACGGCGCAGTCGTTCCTCATCAACGCGGAGCGGGAATTCGAGCGGAACCACGAGCGCTACGCTTTCCTGCGCTGGGGGCAGACGGCGTTCGACAACTTCAAGGTCGTCCCGCCGGGCACGGGCATCGTCCACCAGGTGAACCTCGAGTACCTGGCCCGGGTCGTGTTCGACGACGCGACGGGGGGCGAGCGCATGGCCTACCCCGACACCGTCGTCGGCACGGACAG
This sequence comes from Candidatus Palauibacter rhopaloidicola, assembly GCA_026914155.1. Classification (GTDB taxonomy): domain Bacteria; phylum Gemmatimonadota; class Gemmatimonadetes; order Palauibacterales; family Palauibacteraceae; genus Palauibacter; species Palauibacter rhopaloidicola. The sequence continues at coordinate 64,706 of JAPPGH010000012.1, forward strand.
CCACACCACGATGATCAACGGTCTCGGCGTCCTCGGGTGGGGCGTGGGCGGCATCGAGGCCGAGGCGGCGATGCTCGGGCAGGCGCTCTCCATGCTCGTCCCGCGCGTGCTCGGCTTCCGGCTCCACGGGCGGCTCCCGGACGGCGCCACGGCGACGGATCTCGTCCTTCGGGTCACCGAGGTCCTGCGCGGCGCCGGCGTCGTCGGCAAGTTCGTCGAGTTCTACGGGCCGGGTCTGGCCGGCCTCTCGCTCGCCGATCGGGCGACGCTCGGCAACATGTCGCCCGAGTTCGGCTCCACCTGCGCGATCTTCCCCATCGACGCGGAGACGCTCTCCTACCTCCGGTTCACGGGCCGCTCCGACGAGCAGGTGGCGCTCGTCGAGGCATACGCCCGGGCCCAGAGCCTCTTCCACGACGCGGACACGCCCGCGGCGGAATACAGCGACCACGTCGAACTGGACCTCTCGACCGTCGAACCGGCGATCGCGGGCCCGAAGCTGCCCCAGCAGCGCGTGCCGCTGACCGAGAGCAAGCCGCGTTTCCTGGACGCGCTCGACGGGCTCAAGGGGCCGGGTGCCGGGGGCGGCGGCCTGACGCAGATGACGGGCTGGTCCGGCGGTGCCGGGGACGGCGGCGTGGCGGTGGCCGAGGCCCCGGCCGGCGTTGCCGTGCGCCTGACCGACGAACAGGGCGACGCGCACGAGTTCTCGCTTCACGACGGGTCCGTGGTCATCGCCGCGATCACGAGTTGCACCAACACGTCGAATCCGTCGGTCATGGTCGGAGCGGGCCTCCTCGCCCGGAAGGCCGTCGAGGCGGGCCTCAAGCAGCGTCCGTGGGTGAAGACGAGTCTCGCCCCCGGGTCGATGGTCGTGACGGAGTACCTCGAGGAAGCCGGCCTCATGCCGTACTTCGAGCAGCTCGGCTTCCATGTGGTGGGCTACGGCTGCACGACCTGCATCGGGAACTCCGGACCGCTCCCGGCCGAGATCTCGAGCGCGATCCGCGAGCACGATCTCGTCGCCTGCTCCGTCCTCTCCGGGAACCGGAACTTCGAGGGCCGCATCAGCCCCGATTCGCGCGCCAACTATCTTGCCTCGCCTCCCCTCGTCGTCGCGTACGCGCTCGCGGGCCGAATGGACATCGACCTCTACAGCGAGCCGCTGGGGACGAACGATCGGGGCGAGGAGATCTTCCTGCGCGACATCTGGCCGGGCCAGGACGAGATCAACGAAGCCGTCCGCACCGCCGTCAAGACGGAGATGTTCCGCGCCAAGTACGGGGAGGTGTACGCGGGGGACGAGCGCTGGAACGCGCTGGATACTCCCGTGGGCGACCGCTTCGCGTGGGACGAGGCCTCGACCTACGTGCGCCAGCCGACCTTCTTCGCCGCGATGTCGAAGGAGGCCGCCGCGCCCACCGACGTTGAAGGAGCGCGCTGCCTCGCGCTCCTCGGCGACGCCGTGACCACGGACCACATCTCCCCGGCCGGCGGGATCGCGCCGACCTCGCCCGCCGCGGACTACCTCCGTTCACATGGCGTGGCGCTCCGGGACTTCAACTCGTACGGGGCGCGGCGCGGAAACCATGAAGTGATGATGCGGGGGACGTTCGCGAACGTCCGGCTCCGGAACCTGATGGTGCCGGGCGTGGAGGGCGGGTTCACCCGGCACGTCCCGAGCGGTGAACAGATGACGATCTTCGACGCCGCCGCGCGCTACCGGGACGAGGGGACGCCGACGATCGTCATCGGCGGCGCGCTCTACGGCTCGGGTTCGAGCCGCGACTGGGCGGCCAAGGGGCCCTTCCTCCTGGGCGTGAAGGCCGTCATCGCCGTGAGCTACGAGCGCATCCACCGCTCGAACCTCATCGGAATGGGGATCCTGCCCCTCCGCTTCCGCGATGGCGAGACGGCCGAGACCCTCGGCCTCACCGGCGGCGAGACGTTCCACATCAGGGGCATCGCGGACGGTTTGAAGCCGAAGGACGCGATCACGGTGACGGCGGTCTCCGATGACGGCTCGGAGACGCGCTTTGAGGCGATCGCCCGGCTCGATACGGAGGTCGAAGTGGACTACTACCGCAACGGCGGCATCCTCCAGACCGTCCTGCGGCAACAACTGGAAGCCTGAGCCCGGGACCCGTTCAGGACCCCTTGATCGCGGCCTCCAGCCACTTCCGGTCCGCCTTCCGCAGGTGGTCGAGCGGCGCGGGTTCGTCGCGCGCTTCTTCGTCGCGACTCCGGCCGCGGCGGATGCGGCGCGCGACGAGGAATCCGCCGAGGAGGAAGGCCAGGCCGGGACCGGCGTAGACGAAGAGGTTCATGCCCTCCGCCCGGGGCTTGAGGAGGATCCACGGGCCGTACGCCTCTACGAAGTAGGCCTCGATCTCCTCGGCGGTGCGACCGTCCATGAGCATGGTGCGGATCACGTCCTGCATTTCGCGAGCGATGCGCGCAGACGATTCCGCGACGGACTGCTGGCGGCAGATCGGGCAGCGCAAGGTGGCGCCGATCTCCGCCGTCCGCTGGTCGATTTCGGCGCTGCGGACCGGGTCGCCCGGGGCGGCCGGCCGCTCGATGCCGTCGAGGGCCCCGTCAACGGTCTGGGCGGCGGCGGGCGCCGCGCCAAGGGTCACGCCGGTCACGGCGAGCACGGCGGCGGCGACGGCGACGCGCGACATCAGCTTCCCGCCGGACCGGCGGCGTCGCGCGCGACGAGGAGCGAGTCCACGTTCCGCTCGACAAGGTCCCACGTCACCGCGAGATCGTGCCGCAGCGCGACCACGCCGTCGGCGCCGATGAAGTACGTCTCGGGCACCCCGTACACGCCGTATTCGATCGCGGTCAGGCTCCCCGGATCCGTGACGAGCGGCCACTCCCCGCCCAGCTCCTCGATGAAGCGCATCCCGTTCTCCGGCCTGTCCTGGAAGAGGACGCCGATGAGCGCCACCTCGTCCGGATCGTACGTCTCGCGCAGCCGCACGAGCACCGGATGCTCGGCGATGCACGGGATGCACCACGAGGCCCAGTAGTTGAGCACGACGACCTTCCCTTCGAAGTCGCTCAGGCGCACCGAATCGCTCGGGTTGTAGAGGTTGGCGAGCCGGAACGCGGGCGCCTCGCGGCCCTCGAGCGCGGACGGAAGCCGCCGCTGGTCCTGCCCCAGCCCCCAGTAGAGAAGCGCGAGGACGGGCACGGCCGCCAAGGGCAGGGCCCACCGCCACCAGCCCTTCATGCCGCGGCCGCCGGATCGGCAAGCAGTTCGGCCCCCGCCGCCCGCACCCGGCTCCGGCCCCAGGGCCAGATCGCGATCAGGGCGCCCACGCCCATGATCATCCCCCCGATCCAGAGCCAGACGATCCCCGGATTCACGATCGCCCGCACGGTCGCGTGCGCCCCGCTCTCCGGGTCCACCGCCATCAGCGTGAGGTAGAGGTCGCTCGTGAGCGAACTCTTCACGGCGGGCGTCGCGATGTTCTGTCCCGTCGCGGTGTAGAAGTTGATCCGCGGCCGCTCCTCGCCGATCCCGCGCCCGTTACGGTAGGCCGCGAACGTCGCCCCGATGACGAACCGGTGCGGTTCCTCCCGCCCCCACACGTCGATGAGTTCCACCTCGTAGTCCTCGATCGCCAGCCGCTCGCCGGGCCGGAGCGTCATCTCCCGTTCCGTCTTCCACGTCCACGAGACGGAGATCGCGAGCGCGATGACGATCACCCCCACATGCACCACGTAGCCGCCGTAGCGCTGCCCCGTGCGCGCGAACAGATCCCGCAGCGCGCCAAGGAACGAGCGCTCCGCGATCCTCCGCCGCGCCTCGATCCCCTTCCGGAACTCGTCCGTGATCGTCGTCAGCACGAAGGCGGCGAAGGCGATCGTGAGAATGGGGAGGAAATACCCGACGCCGAGGGCGAAGGCGAGGAGCCCCGCCGCGGCCCCGACGATGGCCGGCCACACGAACGACCGCTTCAACTGCTCCCGCCCCGCCCGCCGCCACGGGAGCGCCGGCCCGACCCCCATCAGGAAGATGAGCGCCAGCCCGATCGGGCTCGCGACCTGGTCGAAGTACGGCGGTCCCACGCTGATCCGGTCCCCCCGCAGCGCCTCCACGACGAGCGGCCACATCGTGCCGAGGAGGACCGTGAAGGTGAAGCCCACGAAGAGGAGGTTGTTGAGGATGAAGGCGGACTCGCGCGAGGCGGGGCTCTCCACCTGACCCGGCGCGCGCAGCCGGTTGCTCCGCCACCCGATGAGGGCCAGCGACGCGATCGCCACCACGGCGATGAAGGCGAGGAACACGGGCCCGATGACGCCCTCGGTGAAGGCGTGTACGGAGTCGATGACGCCCGACCGCGTGAGGAACGTCCCGAACAGGGTGAGGAGGAAGGTCGAGATCATCAGCGTGAGGTTCCACGTCTTCAGCATCCCCCGCCGCTCCTGGACCATCGCCGAGTGCAGGAAGGCGGTGGCCGTGAGCCAGGGGAGGAAGGACGCGTTCTCCACCGGATCCCACGCCCAGGCGCCCCCCCAGCCCAGGACCTCGTACGACCACCAGCCCCCGCCGATGATCCCCATGGTGAGGAAGGCCCACGCCGCTACCATCCAGCGGCGGGCGTCGCGCAGCCAGCGCGCCTCGACGTTCCCCCGCAGAAGCGCCGCGATCGCGAACGCGAAGGGCACCGTCATCCCCACGAACCCGAAGTAGAGCATGGGCGGGTGCAGGCCCATGAGCGGGTGGTTCTGGAGGAGGGGATTGGGTCCGGGGCCGTTGGCCGGCGCGGGATCCACGATGCCGAACGGATTCGCGGCTCCCGCGAGGAGTCCGAAGAAGAAGAGTTGCACGGCGCCGATGACGGCAAGGACGAGCGGGGTCGTGCGGAGGCCGTGCGCGAGTCCGCCCCCGAGCGCGGTCAGCGGTTCGCCGGCGGTCCGCAGCGCCCCGAACTCGCGGCGGCGGGTGAAGGCGAAGAGCGCCCCGTAGCCGGCGAGGATCCAGCCCCAGAAGAGGATCGAGCCCTCGAGGCTGCTCCAGAGCGAGATCGCCGTGTAGTAGGTCGGCGTCTCGCGGCTCCCCACGCGCGCCACGTACTCGACGCTGAAGTCGTGCGTGAGGAGGGCGACCTCCATTACGAGCATGCCGGCGGACATCGCGAAGAAGGCGAAGTAGGCGGCACGGCGGGCCAGGGCCGTGGACACCTCGCCGCCGGAGCGTGACAGGCCGGCCCAGCCGCCGGCCGCCGTGGCCAGGGCTGCAGCCAGGAGCGCCGCGATGACGGACGCGTAGCCGAGCGTGCTCAGCATCCGGCCACTCCGTACGGCTTCACCGGGTCGTCAGGAGTCTTCGAGGAGGGACTTGTAGACCTGGCCCGCGTCGCCCGCGTGCTCCGGAGGGGCGTATTCGTTCGAGTGCTTCACCATCAGGTTCGTGGCGCGGAAGACGCCATCGTTCCCGTAGGCTCCTTCGACGACGACCCCCATCCCCGGCTGGAACATCGAGGGGGGCGCGCCCGTGCTCTCGACGGGGATCTCGATGTTCTCCTCGCCGATGACGAAACGCAGTTCGGCGGACTCCGGATTCCAGTCCACGCTCCCCGGCTTGACCTGGCCACCGAGCCGGATCGGCTGGTCCACGACCTCGACTCCGCGCGCCTCGAGTTCGGCGGGCGTGAGGAAGAACACCATGTTCTCGTTCAACCCGCCTGCCGCGAGCACCGTGATGGCCCCCGCGATCGCCCCGAGCCCCGCCAGCATCCAGAGTTTCCGTCTCAACGTTCCCTCGCCTTCAAAGACCATCGTGCGGAATGCCCCGCAAGATGCACCTTTCTCCACGCGCTTGCCACAGGACCGCCGAGGCGCGAACCTCGCGGGGTGGACCGGATTCGCCTCGAAGAAGGAGAAGCACTCCCAATGAGCCGGACCGTGGCGTGCCCGCGCTGCGGGAGCCCCGCGTCGGGCAACTTCTGCGCGCAATGCGGGGCCCCGCTCGTCCAGCGCGCGCTATGTCCGGCCTGCCAGGCGCCGCTCCGGACGGACGCCCTCTACTGCACCGCCTGCGGTACGCCCGTGGGCGCTGCGCCGCGGAAGCCTCGCTCGGCGCTGCTCCCGTGGGTCCTTTCCGGCCTCGGGCTCGCGGTCTTCTCCGTAATGATCGCCGTGCTCGTCCAGCTGGGGAGCGTGACGCGGGTCGGGGACATGACGATGACGGGCGGACTCCCGGGCGAGACGACCGGTGGCCCCGCGGCGTCGTCGGGCAACGCCGGAGGCGCCGCCATGCCGAGCATGGAGGAACTCGCCGCCATGGGCCCGCGCGGCGTCGCGGACCGGCTCTTCGAGCGCGTGATGCGGGAGCACGAGGGCGGCGACTTCGAGCGCGCCGCCTTCTTTATCGACATGGCGCTGCAGGCGTACGACGCCGTCCCGCCGGAAGAGATCGACGCCGATGCGCGGTTCCACGTCGGCCTCCTCCGCCTCCTCACGGGAGCGTCCGGTCTCGCGCGGGAACAGGCGGATGAGATCCTCGCCGCGCATCCCGACCACCTGCTCGGGCTCCTGCTCGCCGCGCGCGCGGCCGACTTCGAGGAGGACGCCGAGGGGGCGGAGGCGTTCAGAGCCCGAATCCGGACCCGGGTGGAGGAGGCCGGGGGGATTCCCGACCTCCCCGAATACCAGGCGCACCGAACGCTGATCGAGGGCGTGCTGCAAACGGACGGCGGAGACGGAGGGAGTGACGCGTGACCGGCTCCGGCGCGAACGGACGCACGCCCGCGCAGGCCGTGAGCGGCCGAATGGCCGACCTCCGCGACGAGTTCGTCGATTTCATCTCCCAACTCGTGCTCGAGGAATCCCCGTCCACCGACCCGGAGGCCCAGCGCGGCATCCGCGCGATCCTCACGGAGACTCTGACCGACCTCGGTCTGGAGGTAGAGCACATCCCGGGACAGGCGAGCGGAGGTCACCTGCTGGCGCGGAGCCCCGCAGCGGCGAACGGGGCACAACTCCTCGTGGGACACATGGACACGGTCTGGCCCGTCGGCACGCTGCGGGATATGCCGGTGCGGGTGTCCGACGGCCGCCTCTCGGGTCCCGGCGCCTTCGACATGAAGACGGGGCTCGCGATCGGCGTGTTCGCGCTGCGGACGCTGCGGGACCTCGGGCTGGACGCGGGCGTCGCACCCGTCTTCGTCATCAACTCGGACGAGGAGATCGGGAGCCCCGAATCCGAGCCGCTGATTCGCGACCTCGCGCGCGGCGCGTCCCGGGCGTTCGTCCTCGAACCCGCGCTGGGCCCCGGCGGCCGGCTCAAGACGCGGCGCAAGGGGATCGGCCAGTACCGCGTCGAGGTCGCGGGACGGAGTTCGCACGCGGGACTCGCCCCGGAAGAGGGGGCGTCGGCGATCCTCGAACTCGCCCACGCGATCCGGGAGATCGACCGCCTGGCGGACCCCGGGGCCGGGACGACGATGAACGTGGGGCTCATCGAGGGCGGCTCTCGCCCCAACGTGGTCGCCGCGAGCGCGAACTGCGAGGTGGACGTACGCGTGTGGACGGCCGCGGAGGCTGACCGCATCCGCGACGGGATGTTCGGACTGGAGCCCACCGTGCCGGGGACGCGGATCCAGGTCACGGAGGTCGCCAGACGCGGGCCGCTGGAGCGCACGCCGCGCAACGTGGCCCTCTGGGAGCGGGCGCTCCGGGTGGCCGACGAGATCGGCATTGAACTGGAGGAGGGATCGGCGGGCGGCGGCTCGGACGGTAACTTGACGAGCCAGTACACGGCGACGCTCGACGGGCTCGGTGCCGTGGGCGACGGCGCCCACGCCCGGCACGAGTTCGTGTGGATCGACCGGGCCGTGGAGCGCGTCGCGTTGCTGGCGGGGCTGATCGCGGCGCCGTAGCGGCGACCGGCCCGCCGGAAGGCTTCGAGAGGCGGCTTCGACGAGATGTTCTTTCGACAGATTTTCGACGACACGCTCGCGCAGTACGCGTACCTCATCGGGTGCCAGCGGACCGGAGACGCGATCCTCTTCGATCCCCAGCGCGACATCGACCGCTACGTGGACTTGGCGGCGAGCGAGGGTCTGCGCATCGTCGCCGTGGCGGAGACCCACATTCACGCCGATTTCCTCTCCGGCGCGAGGGAGTTCGCCGAACGGTTCGGCACCCGGCTCTTCCTGTCCGATGAGGGCGGCCCCGACTGGCGCTACGAGTGGGCTCGCGACGGGGGCTACGACCACGTGCCGCTCCGCGACGGCGCCCGCTTCGAAACCGGCGACATCGATTTCCGGGCGCTGCATACGCCGGGACACACGCCCGAGCACCTGTCGTTTCTGGTCACCGATCGCGGCGCGGGGGCCGACGAGCCGATGGGCCTCCTCTCCGGGGACTTCGTCTTCGTGGGCGACCTCGGTCGGCCCGACCTGCTCGAGACGGCGGCGCGGGTCACGGGGGCGATGACGCCCGCGGCGCGCCGGCTGTACGGGTCGGTGCGGAGCTTCCTCGACCTGCCCGACTACGTGCAGGTGTGGCCGGCCCACGGCGCGGGTTCCTCGTGCGGGAAGGCGCTCGGGGCCGTGCCGGAGACGACCGTGGGCTATGAGCGACGCTTCAGCCCGGCGATCGCCGCGGCGCTGAAGGGAGAGGACGCGTTCGTCTCCCACATTCTCGAGGGGCAGCCCGAGCCGCCGATGTACTTCGCCCGCATGAAGCGGGACAACCGCGATGGGGCCCCCGTGCTGGGCGGTCTTCCGCAGCCGCGCCGGGTCGCCCCGCCGGAGGCGGCGTCTCGCGCCCGGGCGGGTTCGGGCGCCCGGGAAGTCGTGATCGACACGCGGTCGGACCGGTCGGCGTTCATGGCCCGGCACCTCCCCGGGTCGGTCTATGTTCCCCTAACGAGATCCTTCTGCACGGCGGCGGGCTCGATCCTGCCGGAGGGCGCGGCGGTCACGCTCGTCATCGATGAGACGGATCTCGAGTGGGCGGTGCGGCGCCTGGTGCGGATCGGGTTCGACGACGTGAGGGGCTTCGTGGAGCCGGAAGCGCTCGAACGGTACTTTGACGAAGGCGGGGAGCCGGCCGCGATTCCGGAGATCGACCTCGAGGCGGCGAGCCGGCTGTCGACCAGCGGGCAGGGCGACGTGCTCGACGTGAGATACGCGGCGGAGTACGCCGCGTCGCACCTGCCCGGGGCGGTCAACGCTTCGTACACGCGGCTGCCCGATTACGCGGACCGGCTGCCGTCGAACGGTTCGCTGCTCGTACATTGCCTGAGCGGTGCCCGGGCTGCGGTGGCCGCCAGCTACCTGGCCCGCGAGGGCCGCGACGTGCACTACATCAACGACCTTTTCACCGCATACGCGGGATCGCTGGAAACCGGAGGACCTCAATCATGGTCACAGTCATGAAGATCCGATCATTGGCCGCCACCCTGGCCGCCTTCGCCGTCGTCGTCTTGATCGTCGGTCCCGCGGCGCTCGCCGCGCAGGGATTCGGCACCTCGGTGCTTGTGGGCGGGGGCGAAGTTCTGGTGGGGGAGCCCACCTCAGAGCGTGAGCCCGGAAGCGTGCGCGTCTTCCGAGACGGCCGCTGGACGGAGGTCCAGGCGCTGTATGCGCCGGCCGCGGCGGTGCGGGATGGCTTCGGGGCAGCGCTGGCGTCCGCCGGCTCGCACCTGTTCGTGGGCGCGCCCGGGGCGGGCGCCGTGCACGTGTTCGAGCGCGAGGGCGCCGAATGGCGGCACGCCGCGGAGATCTCCTCGCCCGGCCTGGAGGCGTTCGGGCGCTCGCTGGCCGCCGGGGACACGCACCTGCTGGTGGCCGCCTTGGACGCCGCCGGCGGGCAGGGCGTCGTCGTCGCCTACCGGCGCGTGAACGGAGGCTGGGAGGAGCAGGCCCGCTTGGCGGCGGACGGCGCACCGGCGGGGTTCGGGGCCTCGATCGCGCTCGGCGGCGACCTCGCGCTCGTCGGCGCGCCGCTCGTCGATGAGGGTCGCGGCGAAGCGTACCTCTTCGGCTTCGAGGCGGACGCGGGCTGGCAGCGCGTCGCGCGACTCGGCGGCGATGGCGGCGAGGCGGGACGCGCATTCGGGTCGGCGGTCGCGTTCGCGGGCGACGAGGCGCTGGTCGGCGCGGCCGGTCAGGATGCGGGGCTCGGCGCCATCCACCGGTTCGCGAGGGACGCCGCCGGGGAGTGGCAGCTCGCAGGGACCGTGGCGCCCGACAACGCGGCCCCCACCGCGTTCGGCGCCGCGCTCGCCGTGGACGGCGATGTCGTGTGGGTCGGTGCGCCCCTCGCCGCCGGAAGGGGTCTCGTGTATCGGGTTGAACCCTCCGACGACGGCTGGACCGCTGAAGCCGGGTTCGACATGCCGGGCCGGGAACCGGTCCAGGTGGGACGCGTGGTGGCGGCGGGGAACCGCCGGGTGGTCGCGGGTCTGCCCGCCGACGACTTCGGAGCCGGGTCCGCCGTGCTCATGGACGCCAGGTCCAACGGGTTGGTCCGGCTCGTGAGCGAGCAGGTCGGGCTCTCCTCTATCTTCGGCGGCCAGATCGACTGCGAGGAGGGGCTTGCCGAGGGCTTCGACTGCGACCGCGTGGATCTCCTCTCCTTCATCCCGCGGGAAGAACTCGGCGCCCCCCGCGGCATCCGCCTGAACGACGTGTGGGGCTGGACCGATCCGGCGACGCAACGCGAATACGCGCTCGTGGGCCGCATGGACGGCATCGCGTTCGTGGACGTGACGGACGCGTTCAACCCGCGGTATCTGGGCAACTTCGCCAAGACGCCGGGGAGCCGGTCGAACACGTGGCGCGACATGAAGGTGTTCAGGGACCACATGTTCGTCGTCGCCGACGGGGCGGGACAGCACGGGATGCAGGTCTTCGACCTCACCCAGTTGCGCGACGTCGCGGAGCCCCGGGAGTGGAAGCCGACGGCGCTGTATGAAGAGGTCGCCTCGGTCCACAACGTCGCGATCAACGAGGAGACGGGCTTCGCGTACCTGGTGGGCGCCTCCGGCGGAGGCGAGACGTGCGGCGGCGGTTCGCACATCGTCGACATCAACGACCCGCTCAATCCGGTGTTCGTCGGCTGTTTCGCCCATCCCAACACCGGGCGCCGCAACACCGGGAACTCGCACGACACGCAGTGCGTGATCTACCACGGTCCCGACGAGGACTACGCGGGCCGCGAGATCTGCGTGAACGCGAACGAGACGGCGATTTCGATCGCCGACGTCACGGACAAATCGAACCCGGTCGCCGTGGCCCGCGCCGAATACCCGAACGTGGCCTACGCGCACCAGGGCTGGCTCACGGAAGACCACGCGTACTTCTATTCCAACGACGAACTCGACGAGGTGAGCGGGCAGGTGGACGCGACGCGGACGCTCGTGTGGGATCTGCGGGACCTCGACGATCCGCTCCTCGTCCGGGAGTACTACAGCGAGACGAAGGTCACGGATCACAACCTCTACGTGCGCGGCGACCGGCTCTACATGTCGAACAACCGCGCCGGGCTGCGGGTGCTCGACATCAGCGACCCCGAGAACCCGACGGAAGCGGGGAGCTTCGATACCACGCCCTGGGGCGAGGACGCGGCGGGCTTCGACGGCACGTGGAGCGTCTATCCGTACTTCGAGAGCGGGACGATCCTCCTCTCGAGCCGGCGCGAGGGACTGTTCCTCGTGAAGGCGCGGGACGAGCGGCTTGTTCCCTGACCGATGTGTTCCGTCCTCGGCATCTTCGAGATCGAACCCGGCGCCGCGGGTCTCCGGCGCCGGGCGCTCGACCTCTCGCGGCGCCAGCGGCACCGGGGGCCGGACTGGAGCGGCATCTACGCGGGCGAGCGGGCCATCCTCGCCCACGAGCGGCTCTCCATCGTCGACGTGGAGAGCGGGGCGCAGCCCCTGTTCGGCCCCGACCGCACGACGGTGCTCGCGGTCAACGGGGAGATCTACAACCACCGGGCGCTGGAGCAGGGCGCGGCGCGCGGCTATCCGTTCCGCACCCGCTCGGACTGTGAGGTCATCCTCGCCCTGTACGAAGGTCGGCCCGACGACCCCGCGGAGTGGCTCAACGAGCTGAGCGGGATCTTCGCGTTCGCGCTCTACGACGAGACGCGCGACCGCTACCTGATCGCACGCGATCCCATCGGCGTCATGCCGCTCTACACGGGGCGGGACGCGGAGGGCCGCTTCTACGTGGCCTCCGAGATGAAGGCGCTCATCGACACCTGTCCCGAAATCCACGACTTCCCTCCGGGGCACATGCTCGACAGCGGCAGCGGCGATGGCCGGCCGGTGCCGTACTACCGGCCGGGGTGGCGCGAGTACGATGCGGTGGCGGGCGGATCGACGGATCCGGCGCGCGTGCGCGACGCGCTGGAGGAGGCGGTGCACCGGCAACTGATGTCGGACGTGCCGTACGGCGTGCTGCTGTCGGGCGGCCTCGACTCGTCGATCATCTCCGCGCTGGCCATGAAGTTCTCGCGCCGGCGGGTGGAGACGGGGGATGCCGAGGAGGCCTGGTGGCCGCGGCTGCATTCGTTCGCCATCGGACTCGAAGGGGCGCCTGACGTGGCGGCGGCGCGCGCGGCGGCGGAGGCGATCGGCACCGTGCATCACGAGATCGTCTACACGCTGCAAGAAGGGCTCGACGCGATCTCCGACGTCATCAGGCACCTGGAGACGTTTGACGTGACGACGGTGCGGGCCTCCACGCCGATGTACCTCATGGCCCGCCGCATCAAGGCGATGGGGATCAAGATGGTGCTCTCGGGCGAGGGCGCCGACGAGGTCTTCGGCGGCTACCTCTACTTTCACAAGGCCCCCGACGCGCGGGCCTTCCACGAAGAGACCGTCCGCAAGCTCGACCAGCTCCACAAGTACGACTGCCTGCGCGCGAACAAGTCGATGGCCGCGTGGGGCGTGGAGGCGCGCGTGCCCTTCCTCGACCGCGAGTTCCTCGATGTGGCCATGGCCCTTGACCCGGAGTCGAAGCGGCCGGCGGACGGCCGCATGGAGAAGCACATCCTGCGCGAGGCGTTCGAGGGACTCCTCCCGGACGAGATCCTGTGGCGCCAGAAGGAACAGTTCTCCGACGGGGTGGGCTATTCCTGGATCGACAGCCTGAAGGAGATGGCCGGGGGGGAGATCGGCGACGGACAGCTCGCCCGGGCGGCCGCGCGGTTCCCCACCAACACGCCGCTCACGAAGGAAGCGTATCTCTACCGCTCGATCTTCGCGTCGCACTTCCCGGGCGAGCCGCCCGTCCGCTGCGTCCCGGAGGGCCCGAGCATCGCCTGCAGCACGCCCGCCGCGATCGCCTGGGACCCCGCCTTCGCCGGCATGGCCGACCCCTCGGGCCGCGCCGTGCAGGGCGTCCACGCCCACAGTTACTGAACGACGGGGCGATCCCCGGCGGGTTTGCGCCGTCGCTTGCGGGGCGGGCATCTTGGGGCGTCGTGATCCGCACGTACCACAGACGAAGGTCGAACGATGAATATCCCCGCCCGCTCCGCACTCCTCATTCTCCTCGTGCTTTCGGCCGCCGGTTTCGCCGCGATTACTCCCGCCGCGGCGCAGGAGGCGGTTTCGGTCGAGGTCGCGCCGAGCGCGCTGTCGCTGGAGGTGGGGGAAGAGGCCACGCTGGAGGTCCGCGTCCTGGACGCCGATGGCAACGCGGTCGATGCCCAGATTCTGTTCTTCCCATCGTACGCGGACGGACGCAGCGGGAGCGCGCGGCAGAGCATCGACGTGGACCGGGCGACGGGCCGGATCAGGGCGGTGAAGGGCGGTGAGTTTCTGATCTCCGCCATTGTCGCGACGGCGCGCGGCCTGCGCGGCGAAGCGATGGTGAGCGTGGCCTTCCCCCCGCTCGACCGGATCGACGTGACGCCTGCGGGCGGGTCGACGTATGTCGGCGTGGCGACGCGTCACCGGGCGACGCTGCTCGACACGGCCGAGGACGAGCGCGATGGCGAGATCCGCTGGTCCACCTCCGACGAGGGCGTGGCGACTGTGGACCGCTTTGGCATCCTCACGGCGCACGCGCCGGGGCAGGTGGTGCTGCAGGCGGAAGCGGAAGGCATCGCCGCGGAGGTTCGCTACGACGTCAGGGAGAACCCCGCCGCTCGCCTGACGGTGTCCGGCAGCGCGGAGCGGGCGCGAACGGGCGACGTGGTACGGTTCGTGGCGACCGTCGAGGATGCGATGGGCGGCGCGGTGGGCGACCTGCCGGTCACCTGGACCGTGATGTCGGACCCCTCCATCGAGGCGACGGCGGACATCCCACCGGCGGAGATCGATGGGCAGGGCCGGTTCGTGGCCTACTTCCCCGGCGTGTACACGGTCGTCGCCAACGTGCCGGGCCGCGCCGCGCGCACCTCGCTGGAGGTCCATCCGCGGCACGCCTCGCAGGAAGTCACGTTCGTGGGACATGGACAGGTCAACAACGAGCGCACCTCGGACCTGTGGGTGTGGGAGGGCGTCGACGGTCGCGACTACGCGATCACGGGCACGCACGCGGCGGCGGGCGCCGTCTACTTCTGGGATGTGACGGATCCGGCGAGCCCCGTCCTCACCGACTCCGTCGTCGTCGATGCGCGCACGACGAACGACGTGAAGGTCAGCGAGGACGGGGAGGTCTGCGTGATCTCGCGCGAGGGGGCCTCCAACCGCCGCAACGGGATCGTCGTCCTCGACTGCCGGAACCCGCGGGACGTGACGACGATCTCCGTCTTCGACGACGAGCTTACCGGCGGCGTCCACAACCTCTTCATCCACGACGGCCACGTGTACGCCGTGAACAACGGGCGCCGCTTCGACGTGATCAACATCGAGGACCCGGCAACCCCGCACCGCGTGGGCCGGTTCGAACTCGACACGCCCGGGCACGCGATCCACGACATTTGGATCGTGGACGGGATCGCGTACACCTCGAACTGGGGCGACGGGGTCGTGCTCATCGACGTGGGGGGCGGCGACCGCGGCGGCTCTCCGTCCAATCCGGTCGAGATCGCGCGCTTCCGCGACATCGGGGGGCGGACGCACGCCGCCTTCCCGTACCGGAGTCCGACGGGGCGCTTCTACGTGTTCATGGGAGACGAGGCGGGGCGTCCGGGCTTCGACGGGCAGGACCCGGATCGCACGCCGATGTTCATGTCGGGCTACATCCACGTGGTGGACTTCACGGACCCCGACAACCCGGAGGAGGTCGCGCGTTACGAGATTCCCGAGGCGGGCTCGCACAACATGTGGATCGACGACGACAAGCTGTACGCGGCGTTCTACAACGGCGGGCTGCGGGTCCTCGACATCTCCGGCGAGCTGAAGGGGAACCTGGGCGAGCAGGGCCGGGAGATCGCACGCTACATGGCGTACGATCCGGACGGCGTAGTGGCGAACGCGCCCTTCACCTGGGGGCCGCAGATCCACAAGGGGAACCTCTTCTTCGCGGAGTACTTCAGCGGGCTGTGGGCGGTGAAGCTCCAGCCGCGCCAGGAACTCGTCCCGTAGCCGGATCGAGCTCGGTGCGAGTATCCGCCCGGATCAACGGCGTGGCGTGGTCCGGGGAGGTGGAGCCGCGCCTCCTCCTGTCGGACTTTCTGCGCTCCGACGTCGGGCTCACCGGCACGCATGTGGGATGCGAGCACGGGGTGTGCGGGGCGTGCACCGTGCAACTGGACGGGGAACCGGTGCGGGCCTGCCTCATGTTCGCGGTGCAGATCGACGGGCACGAGGTGACGACCGTCGAGGGGCTCGCCGCGGCGGCGCCCGGGGAGGCGATCTCCGTCGAACAGCTGCACCCGGTCCAGCGGGCGCTGCACGAAACGCACGGTCTGCAGTGCGGCTTCTGCACCCCCGGCATCTTGATGACGGCGGAGGCCTTCCTGCGCGAGAATCCGGCGCCTTCGCGGGGGGAGATCCGCGAGGCCGTGTCCGGGCACCTGTGCCGCTGCACCGGCTACCACAACATCGTGGAGGGCGTCGCGCTCGCGGCCGAGCGCCTCGCGGCGGAGGGGGAACCGTGAGCCGGGCGGGCGGGACGTGGGTCGGAGCGCGGGTGCCGCGCAACGAGGACGCGCGGCTGCTGACCGGCCGCGCGCAGTTCGTGGAGGACGTCGAGCCGCCGGGCGCGCTGCACGTCGCCTTCGTGCGGAGCGACCTGCCGGCCGGCCGGCTGCGCGCCCTCGATGTGGCGAGCGCTCGGGCGCACCCCGGGGTCCACGCCGTCTTCACGGCCGCCGATCTCGGCCCGCTCCTGCGGCCCGGCGCGGTGCTCGTCCCGCCGCCGCCGCTCGAAGGGTTGGTGTTCCACGCGCGTACGGCGCTCCCCCTCGTCCGCGAGCGGATCCGGCATCAGGGCGAGGCGCTGGCGATGATCATCGCGGAGAGCCGCTACGTGGCCGAGGACGCGGCCCAACTCGTGGAGGCGGACATCGAGCCGCTCGATCCCGTCGTGGACCTCGGGCGGGCGCTCGATGAGGACGCGCCTCGCGTGCATGAAGACCTCCCGTCGAACCTCGCCGCGCACGTCCGGCAGGCGAAGGGGGACTACGCCGCCGCCCGCGCGCGGGCCGATCTCGTCCTGGAGCGGCGCTTCAGCTACGACCGGGGGATCGGGGGCGCGATCGAGAACCGGGCCGTCGTGGCGGAGTGGGACGCGCGGGCCGACCGGCTGCAGGTATGGGACACGACGCAGGCCCCCATTCCCGTCCGCAACGTCGTGGCCGCCGCGCTCGGCCTGTCGGAGTCGCAGGTGCGCTTCATCGCCCCCTTCGTCGGCGGCGGCTTCGGTCCGAAGATCATGTTCTACGCGGAGGAGATCCTCATCCCCTGGGCCTCGATCCGACTGGGCCGGCCCGTGAAGTGGGTCGAGGACCGGTACGAGAACTTCTTCGCCACCACCCAGGAGCGGGGGCAACTGCACGAGGCGGAGATCGCGGTCACGCGCGAGGGCCGGATCCTGGGCGTGCGCGACATCTTCCTCCACGACTCGGGGGCGTACGACCCCTACGGTCTCACGATCCCCATCAACAGCCAGTGCACGCTGCTCGGGCCCTACCGGGTGCCGAACTACGAGAGCGAGTTCCGGGTCGCCTTCACGAACAAGCCGATCGTCACGCCCGTGCGCGGCGCGGGCCGGCAGCACGGCGTTTTCGTCATGGAGCGCCTGCTCGACCTCGCGGCGCGCGGCCTCGGCATCGATCCGGTCGAGATCCGCCGCCGCAACGTGATCGGTTCGGACGAGTTCCCCTACAACCACGAGGTCATGTACCAGGACTTCGCCCCGCTCCGGTACGACAGCGGGAGTTATGAGGAGTCGCTCGAAGAGGCCGTGCGTCTCGTCGGTTATGACGAGACGTTCCCGCGGGAACGCGAGCGGGCGCGGGCGGACGGACGCGTGGTCGGCGTCGGCGTCGTCAACTACGTGGAGGGGACGGGGATCGGCCCCTACGAGGGCGCCCGGATCACGGTCGAGCCGAGCGGCACCGTCCGCCTCGCGACCGGCGTGGGCACCCAGGGCCAGGGGCACTTCACCTCCTTCGCGCAGATCGTGGCCGATGCCATCGGGGTGGCGCCGTCCGACGTGCGGGTGGTGACGGGCGACACGAGCGACTTCCATTGGGGGACGGGCACCTTCGCGAGCCGCGGGGCGGTCGTGGCCGGCAACGCGATCCACGCCGCGGCGCAGTCCGTGCGGAAGAAGATCCTGCGCCACGCCGCCGCCGCGCTCGAGGTCGATCCCGATGATCTCGAACTCGCCGACGGCGCCGCCCGCGTGCGGGGCGCCCCGGACCTGTCCGTCGACCTCGGCGCGCTCGCGGTGAGCGCCAACCCGCTGCGCGGGGCCGTTGAGCCGGGGACCGAGCCGGGGCTCGAGGCGACCTCCTACTTCGGCCCACCGTACGGGACGACCGCGAACGGGACGCACGCCGTCGTCGTGGCGGTGGATGCCGAGACGGCGATGGTCGAGATCCTGCGCTACATCGTCGTGCACGACTGCGGGACGGTGATCAACCCGACCATCGTGGAA
Organism: Candidatus Palauibacter rhopaloidicola; assembly: GCA_026914155.1. Taxonomy (GTDB): domain Bacteria; phylum Gemmatimonadota; class Gemmatimonadetes; order Palauibacterales; family Palauibacteraceae; genus Palauibacter; species Palauibacter rhopaloidicola. The sequence goes on from JAPPGH010000012.1 coordinate 82,738, forward strand.
GGCCAGATCCATGGCGGCGTCGCGGCGGGGATCGGAAACGCCTTCTACGAGGAACTCGTGTTCGACGAGTTCGGGGGCACGAGCAACGCTTCGTTCATGGACTACCTGCTCCCGACCTCGACGGACGTCCCCCCGATCGAGACGGCCCACCTCGAGACGCCTTCGACGCTGAACCCGCTGGGGACGAAGGGAGTGGGGGAGGGCGGCGCGATCCCGGTCGCCGCCGCCTTCGCGCAGGCCGTCGAGGATGCGCTGGCCGACCTCGCCCCGGAACTGGAGATCCTCGACATCCCGCTGAGCCCCGGCCGCCTGTTCGAACTCCTCCGGGGGGCGTCGTGAAGCCGCCGCCCTTCGAGTACGTGGCGGCGGCCGACCTGGACGAAGCGCTGGAGGCGCTCGCGGATGCGTCCGTCGAGACACGACCGCTCGCGGGCGGACAGAGCCTCGTCCCGATGCTCAACTTCCGTCTCGCGGCGCCGGAACGTCTCGTGGACCTGAACGGGATCGAGGAGTTGGCGGGCGTCGAGGAGATGGGGGACGGAGGGCTGCGTCTCGGCGCCATGGTCCGGCATCGCCAACTGGAGTGCGATCCGCTCATCGCGCGGCGGGCCCCACTCCTCGCGGAGGCGGCGCCCTTCATCGCGCACCCCCAGATCCGCTCGCGGGGCACGGTGGGAGGCTCCGTGGCGCACGCCGATCCCGCCGCGGAACTGCCCGCCGTCCTCCTCACGCTCGGGGCGCGGGTCCGGATCGCCCGCCGCTCGCGGGAAGGAGAGCCCGGCTCCCGGGTGGAGCGGACCCTGGATCTGGACGGTTTCTTCGTCGGCCCCTTCTTCTCCGTGCTGGAACCCGATGAACTCCTCACGGCCATCGAGGTGCCCCCGCCCGCCCCGGGGGAGGGGACGGCCTTCGACGAGGTGGCCCGGCGCCGGGGCGACTACGCCCTCGCCGGCGTGGCGGCGCGCGTGCGCCTGGACTCCCGCGGGGTCTGCGCCGCCGCCGCCATCTCGCTTGTGAACGGCGGGGCCACCCCCTGCCTGATGAGCGAGGCCGCGCGCACGCTCGTCGGCGCGGAGCCTACGCCGAGAACGGTCGCAGCCGCGGCGGCCGCATGCGCGGAGACCGCCGAACCCGCCGCCGACATGCACGCGAACGAGACGTACCGCCGGCACCTGGTCCGCACCCTGACCGCCCGGGTGGTGTCGCTCGCGGCGGCTCGCGCCCGGACTTGACCGGCCCCGCGCTCTTCCGCCCGCCCCCGGAGTGGTCGGACCGCGTCGCCGTGCTCGCGGATGGCGCGTCCCGCACGTACGGCGAACTCGACGCGCAATCGCGGCTGTGGGCCCGACATCTCCTTGCCGGAGCCGGCGCCGCCGATCTGGACGGGGCCCGGGTCGGGTTCCTCATGGCGCCGGGCTTCGAGTACGTCGTCACCGAGTGGGCGATCTGGCGCGCCGGCGGGATCGCGGTCCCGTTATGTCCGGACCATCCGGCGCGCGAGATCGAATACGTGATCGACGATGCGGACTGCGCCGCGCTCATCGGGGCCGGAGAGACGGGACGTCGGGTCGACGGCCCGGCGCGGGAGCGCGGCATCCCGTTTCACGACGCCGGCGACGCGAAAGCGGGCTCCTCGGCGTCCGACGTGCCCGACCCGGACTCGCTGCCCTCGATCGGGGCGGATCGACCCGCGATGATCCTCTACACCAGCGGCACGACGGGGCGCCCCAAGGGCGTTGTGACGACGCACGCCCAGATCGAGGCGCACATGCGGTCGCTGCTCGACGCGTGGAGATGGGAGCGCGACGACCGCATCCTCCACGTCCTTCCCCTCCACCACACGCACGGCGTGGTCAACGCGCTCTGCTGTCCGCTCCGAGCGGGGGCCGCTGTGGAGTTCGGCGGGTCGTTCGATCCGTCGGCCGCCTGGGAGCGACTCGCCTCGGGCGACATCAGCGTGTTCATGGCCGTGCCGACGATCTACGCCAAGCTGCTGCGCGCCTGGGATGCCGCGGACCGCGCCACGCAGGAGCGGTGGTCGCGGGGCGTGCGGCCGCTACGGCTCATGGTGTCGGGGTCGGCGGCCCTCCCGGTGCGCGCGTTCGAGCGCTGGGAGGAGATCACCGGGCACCGTCTCCTCGAGCGCTACGGCATGACGGAGATCGGCATGGGGCTCTCGAATCCGTACGACGGCGAGCGGCGTCCGGGCACCGTGGGCCAGCCTCTCCCCGGCGTAGGCCTGCGTCTCGTGCGCCCGGCCACGGGGCGCGTGCTCGCGGAGGGCATGGAAGTCTTGGCGCCGGGAGTGTCGGGCGAAATCCGGATTCGCGGCCCCATGGTGTTCTCCGAGTACTGGCGGCGTCCGGAAGAGACGGCGGCCGCCTTCGTGGACGGGTGGTTCCTGACCGGAGACGAGGCGGTCCTCGAGGACGGCTACTACCGCCTCCTGGGGCGCCGCTCCGTCGACATCCTCAAGAGCGGCGGCTACAAGATCTCGGCGGTCGAGATCGAGGAACTGCTGCGCACGCACCCGCATGTGAGGGACTGCGCCGTGGTCGGAATCCCGGACGAGGACTGGGGCGAGCGGATCGCCGCCGCGGTCGTCCCCGAGCCCGGCCCGGCGCCGGGGCCCGCCTCCCTCCCCGAGCGGCTGGATCCGTGGGTCCGGGAGCGGCTCGCGCGCTACAAGGTGCCGCGCGCCTGGCTCTGCGTCGCAGACCTGCCGCGGAACGCGATGGGCAAGGTGCAAAAGCCCGCCGTGCAGGCGCTCTTCGACGCCCCGGCCGAATCGTCGTGACCCCGGCGGCCCACGACAATGCCCCGCGTCCGCGCCCGGCGAACGCAGCGGGGCTCGTGCCGCCAGCCGCCGGCATTGCGTTCCCCGAGCAGATGCGGGAGCGTACGGCCGTTGGTTCTTGCCGCCTCAACATCGAACCGAGTGGAGCCGATCGCTCATGAAACTCTACGATCTCTCGCAGCCCCTGAACCAGGACTGCTTCTTCTGGCCGTACTACCCCCCGTTCGAGGTCAAGTACATCAAGCGCAAGGTCGAGCACGGGGTGAACGCGCAGTACATCCAGACCTCGAACCACATGGGCACCCACCTCGACGCGCCGCGCCACTTCGTGACCAACGGCATGTCGATCGACGAGATCCCCCTGGAGTGGCTGTACGGGGACGGTGTCATCGTCGACCTGCGCGACGAGATGGGCGACCTCGCCGTGTACACGCCCGAGATGATCGAATCGCGGGTGGAGATCCGCGATGGAGACCTCCTGATCCTGCACACGGGGTGGGAGCGCTTCGCGCAGTTCGGCGCCGACGCGAACGAGGAGCGCTACGTCCATACGCACCCCGGCGCGCACCCCGACATGGTGCAGTGGCTCATCGACCGGAAGATCAAGGTCTGGGGCGTGGACGTGATCTCCACCGATCATCCCATGAACCTCCCCATCGGGAGATTCCTCGGGAAGGGTACGTTCGGACACTGCGACCGGGTGCGGGCGATGGCGGAAAAAGTGTTCGGCGGGGCCGAGGCCGTAGAGGAACTGTTTCCCGAGGAGCACTACCAGCTCACGCACAATGCGCTCTTCCCGCACAACTGCATGCACATAGAGAACCTCGGCGGCCGGATCGCCGAGCCGGAACTGCAGAACCGGCGGCTCACCATCGGGTGCTTCCCGTGGAAGTTCAAGGGCGGGGAAGCCGCCTTCTGCCGCGTGGTGGCGTTCCTGGATGAGTAGTCGAGGAATAGTCGAGAATCGACGGTCGGGCGAAAATGAGTGCCCGACGCGTCTTCAGACGGATCAGACGGAGAGGTGGAACATGACGATCGCCAGCCGTGCGCGAAGAAACGCATTGCCGCTGCTGTCGCTCCTTCTGTCGTTCGGTTTCCTGTCGCAGGCCGCGGCCCCGCTCGGGGCGCAGAGCTTCTCGCGGGAGGGACTGCTCGACTACATGGAGCAGATCCGCAACGACAACGACCTTCCCGGGCTGTCCGTCGCGGTGGCGGTGGACGGGGAGATCGTCTTCTCAGAAGGCGTGGGCGTCGCCGAACTGGACAACCGCACCCCCGCCACCGGCCGAACGGTCCACAACGTGGGATCGGTGTCGAAGGTGCTGGCCGTCGTCGGCCTCATGCAGCTCGTCGAGCAGGGGAAGGTGGATCTCGACGCGACGCTCCAGACGTACATGCCCTGGTATCCCGAGCGGGAGTTCCCGATCACGGTGCGCCACATCCTCACGCACACCTCCGGAATCCGGCACTACGACGGGGTCGAATTCGGCCCCCACGACCTGCTCCGCTTGCGGCACTACGACACCTTCGAGGAGGCGACGGAGCTGTGGCGCGACGACCCCCTCGCCTACGACACGGACTCCGGCTGGATGTACTCCTCGCACGCGCACAACCTCCAGCACGGGATCGTCGAGGCGGCGTCGGGAGTGGACTACGAGGAATACCTCAAGCGCTACGTGTGGGAGCCGGCGGGGATGTTCGCCACCCAGTTCGACGTCCCGTCGCGGGTCGTGCAGAACCGCGGCCGCGGCTACGTCCGGGGCGAATCCGGCCGCTTCATCAACGCCCCGCCGGAGGACCCGAGCTACAAGTACGCCGGCGGCGGCATCATCTCCAACGTGGAAGACCTCGTCCGCTTCGCGATCGCGATCAACGACGGGCGCCTGCTCGCTCCGGAGACGGTGGCGGAGATGCACCGGCCGCAGCTGGAGCCGGGGATTCGGGAGATCGACCCGTCGTCACCGGATGGACTCGGCGATCCGATCGCGCACGAGCAGGCGCTGGCATGGTTCATACGAACGGACCCGAAGGGACGTCGCTATCCGAGCCATACGGGCACGGTGAAGGGTACGCGGTCCTTCCTCGCGAACTTCGACGACTACGGCGTGGTGGTGGGGCTGCAGACGAACGCGCTCCCCTTCGACTCGGCGAGGTACGGCGAGGCGATCGCCCAGATGTTCCTGCCGTAGGGACCGGAGAGACTCGCCCACCGTGCTCGAACGCCGCGATCCGGCGCTGCTCCCGGCGCGCGAGCAGGCCCGGCGCATCCGGGCGGGGGCGCTGAGCGCGGCCGACCTCCTCCGGGCCTGCCTGGCCCGCGTCGAACGTCACAACGCCGAGCTCAACGCGGTCGTCACCCTGAACCCGGCCGCGGAGGTGGAGGCGGCCGCGGTCGACGCCTCCCTCGGGGCCGGCGAGGATCCGGGACCCCTCGCCGGGCTCGTCGTCGGCATCAAGGACGTGACCGAGACGGCGGGCCTCCGCACGACGTACGGCTCGCCGCTGTTCGCCGACCACGTGCCCGGAGAGGATGCGCTCGTCGTGCGTCGCCTGCGCGAGGCCGGCGCGGTGATCCTCGGTAAGACGAATACGCCGGAGTTCGCGGCGGGCGGCAACACGTGGAACGAAGTGTTCGGCGTGACCAGGAACCCGTGGAATCCCGCCCTCAGCGCGGGAGGGTCCACCGGAGGCGGCGCGGTCGCCCTCGCGACGGGGATGATCTCGCTCGCGCAGGGCACCGATCTCGGCGGCTCGCTGCGGATCCCGGCCTCGTTCTGCGGAATCGCCGGGCTTCGCCCCACGCCGGGCCTCGTCCCGACGGTGCCGGCCGCCTACCTGTGGGACGATCTGCAGGCGACCGGCCTGATGGCGCGCGATCCGGAGGACGTCGCCTTCGGGCTCCGCGCGATCTCGGGGCCCGATCCGGCCTCGCCCGTGTGCGCTCCCGAGCCGCGCTGGGCGGAACCCGGTGCCGCGGATCTCGCCGGAGCCCGCTGGGCCTGGTGCGGCGACGTCGCGCGCATCGGTATCGACGGCGGCGTGGAGGCGGCGTGCCGCGAGGCGCTGGCGTCGCTTCGGTCGGCGGGCGCGCGCGTCGATGAGGTGGATCTTGACCTCTCCTGGGCGTGGGACGCGTTCCTCGCCCTCCGCGGGCACTGGTTCGTGTCGCATTTCGAGGCCGAACTTCACCGGGTCGACGCCTTCGGACCCAACGTGTCGGCCAACCTCCGCTCCGGACTGGCCCTGACCCCGGCCGAGCTCGGGGCGGCGGAGAACGCGCGCCGCCGGGTGAGGGAAGCGCTTCTCGTCCTCCTCGAACGGTACGACGCGCTCCTGACGCCGTGCATGGCGATCCCGCCCTTCCCGGCGAAGCAGAACTACCCGGAGACGGTCGGGGGACGGCCAATGGAGACGTACGTGGACTGGATCGCCCCCACCTTTCTGCTCTCGATGCCCGGTCTGCCCGTGGCCTGCGTCCCGGCCGGGTTGGATGCCGCGGGGTTGCCGGTCGGGCTGCAGGTCGTCGGCCCTCCGCGCGGGGAGGGGCAGGCGCTCGCGATCGGGTCCGCGATTGGCAGGGCACGGCCGGTCGGCCCTCCGCCCATGGTCGCCGACGACTGAAGCGGGCGGCGAGACGTTTCCGCGGGAACGTTCCACGCTAGATTCCACGCTCGCGGCTGCCGCCGACCACACCCCGAACCCCCCGAGAGCCGACCATGATGATGTCAAACGACCGCACCGTTTCGGAGTTGTCCGGCGAGGGACTCGACGCCTGCGTCCGGTTCCTCCAGCGGCTCATCCGCACGCAGTCGATGCCCGGCGAAGAAGGCGAGCTGGCCATGCTCGTCACCGAGGAGATGCGCGCGCTCGGCTACGACGAGGTGAAGCATGACGCGGCGGGCAACGTCATCGGTCTCCTCCGGGGGCTCGGCGACGCCCCGTCGGTGATGTTCAATGCCCACCTCGACCACGTCGACGCCGGGGATCCGGCGGACTGGCCCCACGACCCCTACGGCGGCGAGATACACGACGGCCTGCTGTGGGGGCGCGGCGCGATCGACATCAAGGGGCCGCTCGCGGCGCAGGTACACGGCGTCGCCCGCCTCATCGCCACGGAGAAGCGCCCGCCCGGCGATGTCTACGTAACGGCGACGGTACAGGAGGAAGTCGGGGGACTCGGCGCCCGCTACATGGCGGACACGCTGCAGCCCGACCTGGTCCTGATCGGCGAGCCCAGCCGGAACGAGGTCCGTCGCGGACACCGGGGCCGGATCGAACTCCGCGTCCAGGTGCGGGGGAAGATGGCTCACGCCTCGATGACCGACATCGGCCGCAACCCGCTGACCGTGCTCGGACGCTTCCTCGCGGCGCTGGAAGACGTCGACCTCCCACACGATCCCGACCTGGGCACCTGCTCGATCGCCCCGACGCTCATCGGAACGGATCAGACCAGCGGCAATGTCATCCCGGGCCTGGCGGAAGTCACGCTCGACTGCCGCACCGTCACCGGGCAGGACGCGGCTTCGCTGCGGGAGCAACTCCTTCCGGTGCTTCGGGCGTGCGAGATCGAGGGATCGAGCAGCGACATCCTGATCCCGCAGCACGAACGCGCCAGCTATGCGGGGTACGAGATGACGTATCCGGCCGACAACCCGGCGCTCTCGCTACCCGCCGACCACGAAGCGATCCGCACGGCGGTCGAGGTCCTGGCCGGCCCGCTCGGGGCCGAGCCGCCGGTCGACATCTGGGACTTCGCGACCGATGGCGGACACTTCGGGCTCGCGGGCATGACCGTGGTCGGGTTCGGGCCCGGAGACGACCGCCTGGCCCACACCGTCCACGAGCACATCGTGATCGACGAACTGGCGACGGGAATCCGCGGCAACGCGGCCCTCGCGTTCCTCTGGCCGGCCCGCTACGCCCGAGCGAGCTGACCCGCCGCCGAACGATCGCTAGTTGTCGATGAACTCGGCGACGTGCGCGGGGGCGAGGCGTGTGGTGTGGCGGGAGACCGCGATCATGACGATCACGTTCCCGACCATCCCGTAGATCCCCGGGTGGACGCCGGCGGTCGCGGCGGCTGAGACGAGATCCAGCCGCAGGGCCAGATCGAGGAGGAACGCGATGCCGCCGCCCGTCACGAGGCCCCACAGCGCCCCCGCGCGCGTGACGCCCCGCCACAGGAAGGTCACGACCGTCAGCGGGAAGAGTTGCGCGATGAACCCGTAGCTGAGGAGCAGCAGCTCGACGAGGCTGAGTCCGGGGATCAGCGCGAGCACGTAGCTGGCAGCGCCCACGAGGATCACCATGAGGCGGATCCAGTGCCGCTGCGCCGCGTCGTCGAGCGCGCCCGGCCGCAGGTTCCCCCAGAAGTCGCGGACCGCCACGGATCCCGCCGCGTGCAGGAGCGCGTCCCCTGTGGACATCGAGGCCGCGAGCGCTCCCGCGCAGAAGAGGCCCACGATGACCGGCGGCAAGCCGATCAGCGCCGACGTCACGATCGTGGGCAGGATGGCGTCCGCCGGCTCGACGCCGGGGAAGGCGAGCACGCCCGAGAACCCGATGAAGAGGATGGGGACGAGGAAGAGCGCGAAGGTCGGATAGTAGACGACCGTCCGCTTGAGGGTGTCCACGTCGCGGGCCGTGTAGATCTTCATGAAATAGTGCGGCCACACGCTGAACCCGAAGGCGGAGATGGCGACCGAACTCGAGTAGGCGCCCCAGCTCCATGGCTGTCCGTCCGCGCCGAGTCCCGGCCCCCGCAGCATGTCCGGGAGCCCGGCGGCGATCGCGTCGAACATGGGTCCCACGCCGCCGTGGAGCTTCGCCGGCAGGTAGAGGCCGAGCCCCCACGCGAGCACCATCATGAACATCCCCTGGAAGGTGTTCGTCCAGCCGACTCCCAGGACGCCGCTCCGGAAGACGTAGACGAGGACGACCCCGTACGCGATCGCCGACCCCGCCCACTGTGGGACGCGCCCCTCCGTCACCACGTTGAAGACGTATCCCGCCCCCTTCATCTGGATCACCAGGTAGGGGACGAAGGCGAAGATGGAGAGAACCGCGAGGATGGCCGGGATCGCGCGGCTGTCGAAGCGGTGCGCGAAGAGTTCGGCCTGCGTGACGTAGCCGAAGCGCCGGCCGAGGGCGGCGACGCGCGGTCCGAAGAAGTACCACGGGACGAGCCCGACGGACGCGTAGGCGAGGATGTAGAAGGCCGCCGCCCCGCGCGAATAGGCCCAGCCGGGCCCGCCCAGGAAGGCGAAGGCGCTGAACACCGAGGCCCCCATGATGAAGTAGAGGACGAGGAAGTTCAGCGAGCGGTCGCCCGCGACATAACCCTCCGTGCTGTCCGAGGCGTGGCGGCCGGAGGCGAGCCCGATCGCGAGCGAGGCGAGCAGGTACCCGATCGTGACGAGGAAGACGATCAGCCAGGCCGCCATCAGCCGCTCTCGCCGTTCGGATCGCCGTCGCCGGCCTCCCGCTTCCGTTCCCACAGGTAGTACCCGAAGAGAACGAAGAAGGAGAAGAGGAGCCCGACCACGACATAGAAGAGCGAGAACGGCATCGCGAGCACGCGGGGCTCGATGGTGGCGAACCGCGGATAGATCGGCCATACGAGCGCCGTGAAGAGCAGCACGTAGAAGACCGCGACGGCGATGGCGACGGGGTGGCGGTCGGGAGGCGCGGCTCGGCGTGGTTCGTCCATCGCCGCAAAAGGCCGGCTGCGCCGGACCCGGTCAAGACTGGCCGAACGGTTGAACGGCGGGCTCGATCGAACGATCTTGCCGCATGTCCCGCATCAAGCGAAGCCGCATGCGCCCTGCCGTCGCCCCCGGCCTGCTCGTCGTCTGCCACGCGCTGGCGTTTTCGGCGTGCCGCCCCGGAGGGGATTCATCCGGCGCCGCCGAAGCCCCCGGCGATGGCGAGATGTCGCCGTCCGCCGCGGGCGTTGCGGTTGGAGGCGTCGATCTCTCCACCGGGACGCACGTCGTGCTGCTGGGGACGGGGACGCCCAACCCCGAACCGGAGGCGTCGGGCCCGGCCACCGCGGTATTGGTGGACGGGCGAGCCTACATCGTGGACGCGGGCGTGGGCCTCGTACGACGCGCGGCGGAAGCGGCCGACCGCTACGGAGCCGAGGGCCTCACGGCGGCGCGGCTGGACATCGCCTTCCTCACTCACCTGCACAGCGACCACACGATCGGGTTGCCGGACCTGATCCACACGCCCTGGGTGGCCGAGCGGGAGGCGCCGCTGAAGCTGTTCGGCCCCGGCGGGACGGCGGCGATGGCCGTGCACCTGACGGCCGCGTGGGAGGCGGACATCGAGAACCGGCTCGGTGGCCACCAGCCGTCGACACCGGACGGGTGGCGCGTGGAGGCGGTCGAAATCGCCCCGGGGGTCATCTACGAGGACGACCGCGTCCGCGTGACCGCCTTCGCCGTGGTGCATACGGGGTGGCCGGAGGCCTACGGCTTTCGGTTCGACGCTGCGGGGCGCTCGGTGGTCCTCTCCGGCGATACCGCTCCGACCGAGGCGGTCGTCGAGATGTGCGCGGGGTGCGATGTGCTGGTGCACGAGGTGTACTCGGCGACGACGTTCCGTGACCGTCCGCCGGAGTGGCAGTCGTATCACGCGCAGGCCCACACCTCGACCGTCGAACTGGCGGAACTCGCCGTGCGGGCGCGCCCGGGGATCCTCGTCCTGCATCACCAGTTGGGCTGGGGAGCGACACCCGAGGAGATGGTCGCGGAGATTCGCGCCGCCGGCTACGACGGACCGCTCGCATACGGCCGGGACCTGGACGTGTACTAGTGTAGTGTCGCCACCGGGCTGGACCCTCCGGACCCACGCCTCCCGCGCGGCGCTTGCCTCGACCCTCGCGCTCATCGCGCTCGCGGCGCCGGCGGTCGCCACGGCCCCGGCCCAATCCCGCGAGCCTCCCGCATCTCCCAATGCCGCCTCGGCGCTGAAGATGGCGCGCGACGCTCAGCGCGCATTCGAGCACGTCCGGCGCCGCAACTTCCCGCGCGGCCCGCTGGTCAACCCGAGATGCGGCGAGGGGATCGGGCGCTTCTGCCTCGTCGAGGGGTGGGACGACGACGATTGGGAGCCGGTCCCGGAGGAGCCGGAGGTCGTGGAGGAGCGGCACGTCCTGATCGCGGTCCTCGACAGCGCCGCCCGGATGATCCCTGGCGACGAGTGGCTCATGGGGCAGCGCGTCGCCTACCGACTGGAGGCCGGCCGCGCGGAGGAGGCGCTCGCGCTGCTGGAAGCCTGCCGCGCGGAGAGTGCGTGGTGCGCCGGCCTGGCCGGATTCGTCCTCCAGGAGAGCGGCCGCTATGCGGAGGCGGAGGAGGCCTTCGACCGCGCGCTCGGCCGGATGACCGAGGAAGAACGCTGTGGCTGGACCGAACTCGGGCCCGTACTCGACCGCCGGACGCGCGGCCGCTACGAGCGCCTCGCCTGCGGCAGCCCGCCGCGGCGCGCCGTGGAGCGCTCGTTCTGGCACCTCTCGGACCCGCTGTGGCTCGTTCCGGGGATGGAGCGGCGCTCCGAACACCTCACCCGCCGCGTCCGCGCCGCGCTCCAGGCCGACGCCGCGAGCCCCTGGGGGATGCGGTGGGGCGACGACCTCACCGAGATCACGCTGCGCTTCGGGTGGCCCGCCGGCTGGGAGCGGGCACGCCGCCGGTTCGTCGGCTCGCGCACCGACGAGATCATCTGGTCGCACCGCCTTCCGGGGGCGCAGAGGTTCACCGTGCTGCAGCTCGGGCCTGCCGACGACGGGCTGCTGTGGAACCTGGATGAGCCGGAGGGCCGCACGAGCTGGGCGCCGGCCTTCGGCGAAATCGCGGACCTTCCTCACCAGGCGGCCAGCTTCCGACGCGAAGGGCGCCGACGCGTGGTGGCCGCGTTCACATGGCCGGACTCCCTGCCGTCCTGCGACCTGGAAAGCGGCCTCTTCCTCGCCGACGCCCACGGCGTGACGGCCTCGCGCACCGGCCGGGGCAGCGGGCCGCTGGCGGTCGCGGAGCCCCGGGGATTCGCACCGGCCACGCTCGTCGGCGTGGAAGCGCGGTGCGGCGACGAACCCGGCGCCGCCCGTGCGCGGCTGCCCCTCGCCGCCGGCCATCCGCTCTTGTCCGACATCCTGTTGCTGGACGCCGGCGGCGCCTCCCCGGCGACGCTCTCGGAAGCGCTTGCCCTGGCGCGAGGCGACCGCACGGCCCGGGCGGGCGAGACGCTCGCCGTCTACTGGGAGTGGTACGGCTCCCCCGCCCCCGCCGGCGCGCTCCAGGTGACGCTGTCGCTGACGCGGGAGGGGAAGGGGTTCTGGCGCAGGGCACTCGAATGGAGCGGCCTCGCCAGCGACGGCACGGAACAGGCGGGCATCCGCTGGCTGGAGCCGGTGACGAGTCCGGCGGCCGAGGGCCGCACCGTCGAACTCCGTCTTCCCATGCTCGACGAGGCGCGGTATCGCCTCACGCTCCAGGTCGTTTCCCCGACGGAAGGGACGGCCGAGTCCAGCACCGAAATCGAAATCGTCGCCCCGCCGCCGCCCGCCGCCACGACCACCGCTGCGCCGTTGAAGGGCGTCGGCGGTGCAGCGGACGCGCCGTGACGCGCCCGCCCCCAACGTGCATATTCCGCCCCCGCCCGATGACCGAATCGACTCGCAGCCGACACCGGAGGCCCCCATGAACCACCGCGCCCAACTCCCGCGACGCCTCGGCCCCGTCCTGGCCCTTGCCCTCGCCGCAACCGCGGGCTGCGCACCGGACGGTTCTTCTCCCGCGGCCTCGACCGCCGCGCTCGAGCCCGACCAGGTTCTCGCCGATTCGCTCATCGGCGCCTGGGTCGAGGCCGCGGGCGGCATGGACGCCTGGCACGGCATCGAGTCGGCCCGCTACACGATCACGACCGTATGGTATGATTCCGTCGGCGAAATCCGCCGCATGCGCCCGCGCCGCGTCGAATACCGCAAGGTGGACGGCGTCGAGCAGACCCGGATCGAGCGCCCCGAGGCCGAGGGCCTCTACGTCCAGACCTTCACGGGCTCCGACATGTGGGCCACGCTCAACGAACGGCTTCTGGAGCCGGGAATCCGGGCCTGGGACGAGTCCGAATACGTGGGGCGGGACGTGGTCTACTGGTTCGGGCTCCCGTACAAGCTCTACGACCCCGGCGTGAACCGGCGGGCCGGAGCCCGGGACGAAGGGGGATACGAGGTGCGCATCACCTTCGGCGACGGCGTCGGTCTCCAGTCCGGCGACCGCTACTTCTACTACTTCCTCGACGACGACCCCTGGCCCGAGCAGGTCCACTACATCTCGCAGGGAAGAGGCGAGGAGAGCCGGGCGCGCATGTACTGGGACGGTTACCGGACGGTCGGCGACTTCACGTACGTCATCTCGCGGCTCTACCGGGACACGGAGATGAACCCGACCCGCGAACTCCGCCATGATGACGTCGAACTGAACCCGGTGCTGTCGGACTCGATCTTCCGGCGGCCGGGTTCGTGAAGTCGGGTCCCGCGGACCCGAGCCGGGCGGTCGAAGACTATCTGAAGGCCGTCTACAAGCTCCAGCAGTCCGGCGACCCCGTGTCCACGACGGCGCTGGCCGAGGAACTGGACCGCTCCGCGGCGTCCGTCACGAACATGGTCAAGAGCCTGGCGGCGCAGGGGCTCCTCCGGCACACCCCGTACCGCGGGGTGCTCCTCACAGCCACGGGAAAGGCGGCGGCGCTGCGGATCATCCGCAGGCACCGGGTGATCGAACTGTATCTGATCGAGCGCCTCGGCTTCTCATGGGAGGATGTGCACGCCGAGGCCGAGCGGCTCGAGCACGCGGCCTCGGAAGCGCTCATCGACCGGATGGCGCAGGCGCTGGGAGAACCGTCGATCGACCCCCACGGCAGCCCGATCCCGACGCGGGACGGCGAACTCGCGCGCACCGAGTGGATCCCCCTCGCGGAGTTGAAGGGAGGGCGCGGCGTCGTGCGCGAGGTCTCCGACCGGAGTCCGCGGATGCTGCGGGAACTCGCCGCGCTCGGGCTCTTCCCGGGCACGCGCATACGGTTCCTGGGGGAGGGGGCGGATGGCGTCGCCCGTCTCGAAGTGGACGACCGTTCCTTCGACGTCGAGCCCGTCCTCGCGCGCGCCGTCTTCGTCGAACGCGAGTCCTAGCAGAGTTCCGACACTAGTCCAGCAGGGCGGGGAGGACCGAGCCGGCCTCGCCGCGCAGCGCCGCTGCGGCAACCTCCGTGAGGGCGGTGCGCCGCACGTTGACCTCCACGATGAGCCCGCCGGCCTCACGCGTCGCGAGCGGCAGCGCGGCCGCGGGGTAGACGACGGCGCTCGTCCCGACGACCAGACACAGATCTGCCCGCTCCGCCAGCCGGCGCGCGCGGTCCAGCAGGTCCGGGTCGAGCGTCTCGCCGAAGAGGACGACATCGGGTCGCCGGAGACCCCCGCAGCTGGAACACCGGGGAAGCGTCTCGCCGAGCGGCTCGGCGGGCCAGCGCGCCGCGCAGGACTCACAGCGGTCGCGCCCGACGGCGCCGTGAAGCTCGAGCGGGAGCGCCGTCTCCGCGGGATCCTCCCCCGCCTCTTCCAGCGCGGCGCGCGTGTGGAGCCCATCGACGTTCTGGGTCACGAGCCCGGCCTCACCGCGCCGCAGGAAAAAGCGCGCCAGCGCCCGGTGCCCTTCGTTGGGCCGGCAGTCGGCGAGCGCCGAGCGCCGCCAGGCGTACCACTCGAGCACGGTCCGCGGATCGCGCGCCAGCGCTTCGGGCGTGGCGAGTTCCTCCGGGCGGTAGCTCTTCCACAGCCCGCCGGCGTCTCGGAACGTCGGCACCCCCGACTCGGCCGAAATCCCCGCCCCCGTCAGCGCGACCACGCGGCGCGCTTCCCGCACGAGTCGACGCGCCTGTCGCCATTGACCCTGTTCCATCGTATCCCGATCTTGTGACCCCGACCTCAACCTGGGCCCGCATGCCGCGCCCGAGCCCGCAGCGCCGCCCCGAAGGACGACGAACCGGATAACGGACGATGAACGCGTGAGCATGAGAATCAAGGCCGAGGGAGACGTGTGGCGGGCCGAACTCGCCGAGGAGAACGGAGAGCGCGTCGTCGTGTTCTTCTGCCAGAGCACGGACCAGCGCCCCTACCGGGTGGTTCGCCTGGACCCGGATCGGTACGGCGGGAGTGAAACCCCGGAGGAAATGCCGGAGGAGGAACTCCGGGACCTGTTCGAGGCCTCTCGTTCGATGGGAATTCCCCGCGACTATCCGACCTACAGTCGGTGAACGTCCCCATCGCCGGACGGACGGTCCCCGGGCCCGGAACAGGCCCGTGCGTCGACCTGCACATGCACTCGACCGCCAGCGATGGAACGGTCGCGCCCGCCGGCGTGGCCCGGGCGGTGGCGGAGGCCGGTCTCGACGGGTTCTCGCTGACGGACCATGACACGACGGAGGGACTTGCCGAGGCGGAGACGGCGGCGCGGGCACTCGGGCTCCGCTTCCTGCCGGGGGCGGAGCTGTCGGCGAACGAACCCGGCCGATCCGTGCACCTCCTGGCATATGGGTTCGATGCGGCCGATCCCGGCCTGCAGGCTTTCCTCTCCCGCTACCGCGAGGATCGGCTGCGGCGCGCGCGCCAGATCGTCGAGAAGCTGCAGGCAGCGGGCGCGCACGTGACCTGGAGGGACGTCGAACTCCAGACGGGCGCCGCGGCTCCGACCCGGGCCCACGTCGGCCGGGCGGTCGTGGCCTGCGGTGCGGCCGCCGATATCAACGAGGCGTTCCGGCGTTACCTCTCGCGCGGTCGTCCCGCCTACGTCGGCAAGGAACCGACGCCCCCGAAAGTTGTAATCGATTGCGTGCACGCGGCGGGCGGCGTCGTTTGCCTCGCCCACCCGGGCAGGATGCACGGCGAGGACGACGTCCGCCGCTGGGCGAGCGAGGGTCTGGATGGCGTCGAGGTCGTCCACCCCGCGAATCCCCCCGCCGTGCAGAGCCGCATGAACGCCCTGGCCGGCGAACTCGGCCTGCTCCGCTGCGGCGGCTCGGACTGGCACGGACCCGACGCCGGCCGAAGGGGGGTTCCCGGGTGGGCGCATGTACCCATGCGGTGGATGGAAGAGATCGGCCGGCGGTCGTGCCGACAGGGGGATCGGCGGCCAGCCCGAGGGGCTGCGGCCGGGCCTCGCTAGGGAGAAGTGACGGAGTCGGTTATCTTGAAGGGGACGGACAGCGCCGGGAATCCGACGCGCTGAGTACCGAAGCCATGCAGGCAAGGGCGGTATGAGCGAAATAGCAGAGGCCACGCGGTCCGCCGAACCGATCGTCACGCTGACGCCTGAGGCGGCCGACAAGGTCAGGGAGTTCCAGGCCGGGACGGACGCCGAGACGGTGCTGAGGGTGAGCGTGATTCCGGGCGGGTGTTCCGGTTTCGAGTACGGGCTGGACATGGACACCTCGGTGCGTGAGGACGATTTCACCTTTGAGTCCGAGGGGGTGTCCGTCGTCATCGATCCGTTCAGCGCGCAGTACCTGGCGGGCCTCTCCATCGGATACCACAGTTCGTTCAAGGGCACGGGGTTCACGTTCGAGAATCCGAACGCGACCGGGAGCTGCGGCTGCGGGACCTCTTTCGCCGTCTAGCGCGACCCGGCGCTCGCCGACCGTGCCCCTCGAGTTGTCGCCCGAAAGCCCGGGCAAGCGGATGAACGGCGCGATGCCGTTTCGCGTGGGACTGACCGGGACGGTGGCCGCCGGCAAGAGCACGCTGGCGTGCAGCCTGGCGGAACGGGGCGCCACCGTGATCGACTCCGACGAACTCGCGCGCGAGGTCGTGCATCCGGGTTCCCCCGCGCACGCCCGCATCCGCGAAACGTTCGGTAGCGGGGTCATCGGCCCCGACGGGGCCATCGACAGATCCGCGCTCCGGGACGCGGCCTTCGCCGACGAACAGGCCCGCGAACGCCTCGAGGAGATCTCGCACGCCGGCATCCGCGAACTCCGGGCCCGCCGAATCGCCGAGGCGGCGGCGGCCGGCGTCCGCGTGATCGTCGAGGAAATCCCCCTCCTGTTCGAGGTCGGCCTGGAAGACGACTACGACATGATCGTCGTCGTGGACGCGCCGCGAGAGGTGCGCGAGGCACGGGCGCTGGGGTCCCGTGGCTGGACCGCGCAGGAATTCGCCGCCATCGATGCCGCGCAGCTTGCGGCTGCGGAGAAACGGCGCCGGGCCGATCGCGTGCTCGACAACCGGGGCGATCCCGGAGAACTGGCTCTCGCCGCGCGTGAACTCTGGCGGGAGATCCTGCGGGCGGCCGACGGGGACCGGTCTTGACCGCGTCCCCGATGTCGCCGGCTCGGGCGGAGGCGCTCAAGGCGATCCGGCGCCGCCTGCGCGCTGCCTCGTCCGTCGTGCTCACGACCCATGTGAACCCCGATGGCGACGGCATCGGCAGCATGGTTGCGCTGGCATCCCGGCTGCTGCGGCACGGAGCTGAAGCCACGATCGTCACTCCGAGCCGTCCGCCGGCCTCGCTGCGATTCCTCCTCAGGGACATCCCGACGCTCGTCGAGGAGGACCCGGCAGCCGCGGATCCGCTGAACGGAGCCGACACGATCGCCATCCTCGACACCGCCGAACCGAAGCGTCTCGGCGGCCTGCCCGAACATGCGGAGCGGACGGGCGGCGTCCTGATCGACCATCACCCGCCCGTGGGGTCTCCGCTCGTGCAACCGGCGATCCGTGATCCCTCCGCCTGCGCGACGGGCGAACTCGTCTACGACCTGCTCTCCCTCGACGACGAGGGGCTCACGCGCGCGGAAGCGGAAGCCCTCTACGCGGCGATTTCGACCGATACCGGCTCATTCCGTTTCTCGAACACCTCGCCCCGGGCGCACGCGATCGCGAGCGAACTGCTGGAGACGGGGGTGGATACGGGTGCGCTGTTCCGCGAGCTGTACGGCGTGTACAGCCGGGGGCGGCTGGCACTCATGCGGCTGGCTCTCGAGGGTCTGGAAGTTGATCCTCGCGCCCCCATCGCCTGGATCGCGCTGGATCGCCGGGCCCTCTCGAGGACGGGTGCGCGAAGCGAGGACATGGAAGGTCTGGTCGAATTCCCGCGCCGGCTCGCGGGAATGGAGGTCGGACTCCTCTTCCGCGGCCTCGCGCGCGGTCGGACGAAGGTGTCGCTGCGTTCGAACGGGGAGGTGGACGTTTCCGGCGTCGCGCAACTCCTCGGCGGCGGCGGACACGCGAAGGCTTCCGGCGTCCTCATTGAACTCGACCTGGACGAGGCGGTGCGAGTCGTGCTGGATGCGTTGCGCCCGCTCGTGGAAGCGGCCGTCGCCTCGAAGAAGGGCCGGTAGCGCGGGCCGGACCGGGCGCCGGACTGGGCGCGTGGGCGGGTACGTGGACGGGCGCTTTCGGATTGCCCCCGTCCGGGAGTTCGGCGTATGTTGTGGGGGTGCCGTGCGTTCGGGGCCGCCTGTAGCGGGGCCTGGGGTGGGGATTCGGCGGGGAGGGTGCGATGGACGCGAAAGTCACGAAGGACATGCCGCACGCAGGGAACGGGATCGTGGATGATCCGGGTTCTCGCGCGGCACGGCTCGGCGACCTCAGTCGGCGCATCCCTCCGCCCCGCATCGCGGATGTGTGGCTCTTTCCGCCGCTCCCCCAGGTCGAGGAGTCTTCCGAGTTTTTCCTCTTCACGAGCATCCTCGAAGACGGTGGGCGCGCTCTCTACAGCGCCCGCATGGTGCCGGCCAACGGCACGCCCTCCCACCAGGTGGTCGTGGAGCACGGACGGGCGCCGGCGAACCGCGTGCCCGGCCTGGTGGCCGGACTGCAGCGGCGGCTCGGCCAGCCCGCGGCCGTCCGTCACGTACCGATCGAAGGCGACGGCGCGCGCTGGGAGGCTCTCCTTGAACAGTCGCGGGAGGCGGATGCCTCCGTTGATCTCGCCGGACCGGGTCGTTAGCTTCGGCGAACGCGAGGATCGGCCGCGAAGGCCGAACGACGGACTGTTCCCGACAGTGTGATGGTCAAGTGAGTCCTCCCGAAGTTCCACGCCAGGGCGTGTCCCGAGAAGAGTTGCGGCGCGCCCTCGAAGCCGGGGGACACCGGTTTACGACCCAGCGCGCGGCCGTGTACCGCGTGCTGTCCGGTACGTCCTCGCACCCGACGGCGGACGACGTCTTCACCTCGGTGCGCGAGCGGATCCCCGACATCAGCCTTGCCACGGTCTACAAGGCGCTCGAGGCGTTCGTGACCTGCGGCGTCGCGCGCAAGCTCTCGCTCGGCGTCGGTCCGGCGCGCTACGACGGCCGAACCGATGATCACGAGCATATCCGCTGTCTCTCCTGCGGCCGCGTTCAGGACATCGAAGGCCTGCGGCCGCGCGACTGGATGGAAGGCCTGGCTGAAATGACGCCGTTCAACGTCGTCGGCTACCGGCTCGAGCTCGAAGGTTACTGCCCCGACTGCCTGCACTGAACGAGGCCGATCTGCCCCGCAGTCTCGCGGAGCACGCCTGGACGGACCGTCGCAACTTCCTCGATCTCCCGCCTGAACTGTGCCGCTGGGAGGCGGCGGGCGCCGTCATCCTCCCCATCCCCTACGAAGCGACGACAAGCTGGGGGACGGGCACGCGCGAGGGTCCGGCCGCGATCATCGAGGCGTCCCGCTACATCGAGTGGTATGACGAGGAACTGGACCGCGAGCCGTACGAAGTCGGCGTGTGCACGCTCCCGTCCATCGACCTCGGCACGGTGGGCCCGGAGCTCGCGATCGCGAGGCTGCGGGCCCTGTACGATGACCTGCTCGAAGCCGCCGGGGACCGGTTCATCATCGGATTGGGCGGGGAACATTCGATTTCCAGCGCTCCGGCCGTCGCGTGGGCGGACCGGCTCGGCGGCGACCTCACCATTCTCCAGTTCGACGCGCACACCGACCTGAGGGATCGCCACCACGACTCTCCGTGGAATCATGCCTGCGTCATGCGCCGCGTACTCGAGCACCGGCCGGACGGCGTGAGCCGGGCGGATGCGGCCGATATCGTAGCGGTCGGGATCAGGGCGCTCACGCGGGAGGAGCGGGACGTCATCCGCGAGAACCGCGTGGAGGTCGTCTTCGCGCACGAGATGCGCCGGCCGGGCTGGGTCGAGCGGGCGGTCGAGGCGCTGGGAGAGAACGTCTACATCACGTTCGACGTGGACTTCTTCGATCCGTCGCTGATGCCGGCCACCGGCACGCCCGAGCCCGGGGGCGGAAGCTGGTGGGACGCGCTGGATCTGCTCTCCCGGGTCTTCGGCGCGCGCAACGTCGTGGGCGCGGACATCGTGGAACTCGCCCCGCGGCGGGGCGAGGAGGCCTCGGCCTTCACGGCGGCGAAGCTCGCCTACAAGATGATCGGGTTCTGGTCGGAGCGCCGGTAAGCGAGGCTGCCGCGGCGGTCAGGCGCTTGCGACGCGCCGCTGCTCGATGCGCTCGAGTTCCTCGGCCACGAGCTGCCGGCGAAGCAGGCGCGCGTAGGCGCCGTCGGCCGCGATCAGATCGTCATGCCTGCCGCGCTCGACCAGGCGTCCGTCGTCCAGGACCAGGATCATGTCCGCCGTGCGCACCGCCGACACGCGGTGCGATACGATGATGGAAGTGCGCCCGGACATGTATTCCCGCAGCGCCTCCAGGATCGCGGTTTCCGTCTCCGAATCCACCGCCGACAGGGCGTCGTCCAGGATGAGCACCGGCGCGTCGCGGTGGACCGCCCGGGCCAGCGTGGCCCTCTGCTTCTGTCCGCCGGAGAGGTTGATGCCGCGTTCGCCCAGGCGCGTGTCGATCCCGTCGGGAAGGACGGCCAGCGTCTTTTCCAGTTGCGACACGGCGAGCGCGCTGCGGAGTTCGGCCGAGACGGGCTCCCCCCCATCCTTCTCTCCGCGCAGGAGTTCGATGTTCGTCCTCAGCCGCATGCTGAACAGGAACGGCTCCTGCGGCACGAAGGCCATCGAGTCGCGCAACGAACCCAGGTCGAGTTCCTGGATATCCACGCCGTCCAACCGAATCGTCCCCGCCGTCACGTCGTAGAGACGAGGGATGAGGGCGGCCAGCGTGGACTTCCCGCTCGCGGTCGCGCCGACGATGGCGACGGTCTGTCCGGGTTCGATGCGGAAGGAGATGTCCCGCAACACATCGCGCTCCGTCCCCGGATAGCGGAAGGAAACGTCGTCGAACTCGAGCGCGCCCCGCACGGACCCGAGCGAGACCGGCGACTCCGGGTCGCGGACAGCGGGAACGATGTCGAACAGCTCGTTGAGGCGGCCCATCGAGGCGGCGCCGCGCTGGAAGAGGTTCGTGACCCAGCCGAGGGCGATCATGGGCCACATCAGCATCGTGAGGTAGAACGAGAAGGCGACGAAATCGCCGAGGGTGATGGCGCCGCGGATGACCTGTCCGCCTCCGAACCACAGTACGACGACCGCGCCGATGCCCGTGAAGAACATCAGCGACGGGTGGAACAGCCCCCAGACGCGGGCGAGGGAGAGATTGCGCAATTTGTAGTCGTGGTTGAGGGTCGCGAAACGCCGGGCCTGAGCCTCCTCGCGCACGTACGCCTTCACGATGCGGGTCCCCGCCAGATTCTCCTGGGCGAAGTTGGAGATCTCCGAGAACTGGGCCTGGATTCTCTCGAAGCGCTCGTGAATCTGCCGGCCGAAGACGAACACGATGGGGGGGAGGACGACCATCGGGATCATGGCCCACAGCGTGAGCATGGGATCGATCCAGATCATGAGCCCGAGCGCCAGCGTCGCGACGGTGGCGGTGTTCACCGCATACATGATCGCGGGTCCGGCGACCATGCGGACCGCCTGCACGTCGTTCGTCGCACGGCTCACGAGATCGCCCGTCCGCCAGGCGTCGAAGAACTGCGGCGGGAGCCGGAGGAGGTGCGCGAAGAGGGCGCTCCGGATATCTGTCTCCATGCGGCGGCTTAGCCCGTTGAGAAGCTTGCGCATCCAGAATCTGGTCGCGCCGGCCACGACGGAGATCGCCGTGAGTACGAGGGCGTAGCGCAGGATGAGGTCGGCGCGGAGTTCCCTCTCCAGCGCGTCGACCGCCATCTTGAGCACCCATGGGCCCGCGACCGTGAACAGATTGCTCAGGATCACGAGCGTAAGCCCGGCCGCGATTCCCACGCGGTACGGGCGGAAGTAGGGTAGCAGCGCTCTGAGCGATCTCAAGTTGTCTCCGGGTGGAGCCGCCGGGCGTTTATTCTGCGGGGCGCCGTTCGAACGTATGTGCGGGTTGCAGGCCGTACAACGACAGGGAAGGGACAGGATGGAACGGACAACGTCAGCGATTCTCGCCGCGGTCGGCGCGATGACTGCGATGGTCATGGGCTGTGCGCCGGAAATCGGCCCCGGGGCGGAGGGAAGCGCCGAGGCGAGCGCGGAGGCGAGCGACGCGACGGCGGTGAGCGCGCAGCCCGCGTCGCCCGTGCGGCGAATGCCGGCTGCGCCTGCGGCCGCCGGGGCGATGGCCGAGCCGGGCGGCGCGCCGGAGATGACCTATACGATGGTGACGGTGCAGGCTGGCGCGGAACTGGAGGTCGAAGTCCTCGATCCGATCCGGACGGGCGACCTTCGGCCCGGGGACGTCCTGAAGTTCGGGGTGACGCGGCCGCTGATCGAGAACCACATGGTCCTCGTGCCGCTGAACTCGCTGATCAACGGCGAGATCACCGCGGTCGGGGCCGCGGCCGGAGGCGGGGATGGCGTTGAAGCCGGCGGAGGCGGCGAACACGTGATGGTGAAGGTCCACTTCGTCGACGTCTTCTTCAACGGAGCGTCCTGGCCTCTGTCGGCGTCGGTGGTGGAGGTCAAGCCGGGGCCGGGGGGCGGCGCGGCGGCCGGAGGGGCGGCCCGCGAGAACTTGGGCCGCGTCCTCGCCGGCGGTCGCCAGGGCGCCGTCGCGGGCGCCGCGGCGGGCGCCGCGAGGGGTTCCGCGGTCCTCCTCGCGGCCGACGGGCCGGCGCTCCCGGCCGGAACGATCCTCAGGCTGCGGCTCGACGAACCGCTGGTGTTCGGGCTTCCGAACAGCTGAGGACGGAGATCGGCGCCGGCGTGCGCGTCCGGTCAGACACCGATTGCGGGACACTCGGGTTCGAGCGGACACTCCCCGCAGCGCGGGGCCCGGGCGAGGCAGAGCGAGCGGCCGAACGTGATGAGCAGCATGTGCATGCGGAAACGCTCGGAGGGCGGGACGGTCCGCAAGAGCGTGGCGTAGGTCAGGTCGGCGGAAGCCCGCGGGGGGACCCACGCGAGGCGCCGCGCGATCCGGAGGACGTGCGTATCGACCGGGAGTACCGGTCGGCGGAGCGAGAAGCAGAGCACGCACGCGGCGGTCTTCACTCCGACGCCCCGGAAGGTCGTGAGGTAGGCGATCGCCTCCTCGTCGCCCATCTCCTCGAGGTGGTCGAGCGTGATCCGCCCCACCTCGGCGCGGAGTCGCTCGAGCGCGGCGTGGATGGCCGGCGCCTTCTGGTTCGCGAGGCCTGCGACGCGTACGGCATCCTCGAGCTCGGCCGGCGTGGCTCGAAGTACGGCTTCCCACGAGATCGGCCCGGGGGGGGACGCTCCGCCCGCCCCCTCCCCCGCTTCCTCGGCCGGATACCGCGCCGCGAGCGTTCGCCAGGCGCGATCCCGGTTCTCGTCGGTCGTCGACTGGCTGAGGATCGTGAGGACGAGTTCGTCCAGAGGGGCGAGGCGGGGCTTGTCGGGGACGGGGAAGCGCTCGGAAAGGCGCCTGAGGACGAGCTCGGTCGCCGGACTCCGCGTCGTCTGAGGGCAGGAACTCACGTGTGGCTTTTCTCCCTTGCTCCGGACCGCTGGAACCGGTGCGACTCCCGCCCCCAAGGCGAACCTTCTACGTTTGCGCCTGCCGAATTTACCCGGACGCCGCGAACTCCAGCAACGAGCCGCAGGGCTCGTGAGGACCTGACGCTTGGACCCCCGTCTGACCGAGGGCCGCAATCCGCGTACCCGCGCCATCGATCGAGCGGACAGCGCGATGATCGTCCGCATGATACAGGCGGAAGATCGCGCCGTGCCGGAGGCCGTCGCCTCGCAGGCGGATGCGCTCGCACGCGTTATCGATGAGGTCGTGGAGCGCTTCCGTCGCGGCGGGCGGCTCGTCTACGTCGGTGCGGGCACGAGCGGCCGTCTCGGCGTGCTCGACGCGGCGGAGTGTCCGCCCACGTTCGGCGTGGACCCGGGCCTCGTGCAGGCGATCATTGCGGGGGGCTCCGGCGCGCTCGTGCGGAGCGCCGAGGGGGCGGAGGATTCCCGGAGCGGAGGGGCCGAGACGGTCCGGGCGTTCGGCGTCTCGGCCGCGGATCTCGTGCTCGGCATCGCGACATCGGGGACCACGCCGTACGTCCTCGGGGCGCTGGCGGAGGCGGCGCGGCGCGGAGCGGGGACCGCGTTTCTCGGCTGCACCGCACCGCCCGCGGAGGTCGCGGAACTGGCGGATCACCTCATCCTGCCGCTCGTCGGGCCCGAGGTCATCGCCGGTTCGACCCGCATGAAGGCGGGGACGGCGACGAAGCTCGTGCTCAACACGATCAGCACCGGGGCGATGATCCGCAGCGGCCGTGTGTTCGAGAATCTGATGGTCGACCTGCGCGCGCGATCCGCGAAACTCGTCGACCGCGGGATTCGCATTTTCGTCACGCTGACGGGGGCATCGCGCGAGGAAGCGCGCCGTGCGCTGATCCGCACGGGTGGCGCCGTGAAGACGGCCCTTGCGATGCATGCGCTGGGCGTCGACCGCGCGCTGGCCGAGCGATACCTCGACTGCGCGGACGGCGTCCTGGGTGTCGCGGTCGAGCGCTTCGGCGGCCCCGGGCGTCCACACTACGGCGGCTACCCGGCGGCGCCGGGCTGGCCCAACGGCGCGGCGCTGCTCGCGCGGCTGAGTACCGCGCCGGCCCGCCTCGCCGCCGCACGCTCCGCGGGCGCCGCGGCCGAAGCGAAGGGGCAGCGCATCCCCTCGCCTCGCACCGCATGGACGCCGGGCCAGCACGCCGCGCACCTGGCGGACTTCGAGCGGGGCGCCGTGCGGCCGCGAGTCGAGCGGTGGCTCGCCGCCGATCCGGGAGGGTCCCTCCCGGCATTCGAGGACTGGACGGCGGGCGCCCATCCGCCCGAACGCGGCTTCGAGACCGGGATTGCCGGTTTTTCGGCGGAAAGGGCCGTCACTGTGGCCGGGGTGGCCGACGGTCCGGAGCCGGTCGATGCGGCCCTCGCCCGTCGCGCCCGCATCGGCTCCGAGACGTTGACGCTGTATCAGTTTCTGCGGGGCGTCGCGCAGCACGACACCGCGCACGAAGCGAGGCTGCGGGAGCGCGTGCACCCGGCGCTACTCGCCGAGGCGGACGCGTGACGCTGTGGATCGGTGTGATGTCGGGGACTTCGCTCGACGGCATCGACGTCGCCGTCGTCGAGACGGCGGGTGACGACGAGCGGCCTGCGGACTGGCGCGTCGTCGCGTTCGAGACGGAGAGCTACGACCGCGCCGCGCGCGGACGGATCGCCCGGGCCATCACCTCGGGGAGCGCCGCGGCGATCTGCGCGCTCGACTTCGAACTGGGCGAGCGGATCGGCGCGGCCGTGAACCGGACGTTAGCCTCCGCTTCGCTCCGGCCGGCCGACGTCGAGGCCATCGGCAGCCACGGCCAGACCGTGTGGCATGAGCCTCCCGAGGGCGCCCGGGGAGGGTCGACGCTGCAACTCGGCCAGGCGGCGGTCATCGCCGAGCGCACCTCGTGCACGGTGGTGTCGGACTTCCGCGTACGGGACGTGGCGGCCGGCGGGGAAGGCGCGCCCCTCACGGCCTACACCGACTGGCTCCTCTTCCGCGCACCGGAATCGCGTGCGATTCAGAACATCGGCGGAATAGGCAACGTGACGGCGCTCCCGGCCGAAACCAGCGGGGCGACGCCGCAGGCCTACGACACCGGTCCCGGGGTCGTGCTCATCGATGGAGCGGTCGAGTTCCTCACGGACGGGCGATCCCGCTTCGATCTCGACGGAGAGATGGCGCGGCGCGGTGTCGCGAGCGAAGCCGCGCTCTCCGATTGGCTGAGCGACCCCTTCTTCAGCCGGCCCCCGCCCCGGTCGACGGGGCGCGAGCGCTTCTCGCGGGACCGGCTGCTGGAATGGCTGCGGACACACGCCGCGCTTTCACCCGAAGACACGATCGCCACCCTGACGGAGCTCACCGCGCGCACGATCGCGGACGCCTACCGCTGGATCGAGGAGCCGCCCGCGGCGTGCTACCTGAGCGGCGG
The DNA here is from genome assembly GCA_026914155.1 of Candidatus Palauibacter rhopaloidicola. Lineage (GTDB taxonomy): Bacteria > Gemmatimonadota > Gemmatimonadetes > Palauibacterales > Palauibacteraceae > Palauibacter > Palauibacter rhopaloidicola. Next base: position 108,907 of record JAPPGH010000012.1, read on the forward strand.
CGGTGCCCGGAACCCGGTTCTCGCGACGCGACTGGACCAACTCCTGGATCCGGTGCCCGTCCGGGATCTCTCCGCCCTCGGCCTCGACGCGGACGCCCGCGAGGCCGTGGCCTTCGCGCTCCTGGCGAGGCAGCACGAGCTCGGGTATCCCGCCAACGCCCCGTGGGCCACGGGTGCGCGCGGTCCCCGGCTGCTCGGAGTGCGGACCGCCGCGTGACGCCGTCCGACCTGCATCCGGCCCGGGTCGTCATCGAGGCGCTCCGGCTCGATCGCTGGTCGCCCGATGAAGTGGAGAGGCGTGCGGATGGGGCGCTCGCCCTCGGGGTGGGCGGGTTCATCCTGTTCGGCGGCGAAGCGGAACGCGTCGGCCGCCTGGTCGAACGGATCCGCGAAGACGCGGCGCGGCCCCTCTGGATCGGGGCGGATCTGGAGCGGGGCGCGGGCCAGCAGATCCGGGGCCTGACCGAGTTGCCGCCCCCCGCCGCGCTCGCGGCGCAGCCGAATCCCGACGATGCCGTTGCGGCGGCGGGGCGCGTCACCGCCCGGGAGGCGCTGTCCGTCGGGATCAACTGGGTGATCGCGCCGGTGCTCGATCTGGATGCGGAACCCGACAACCCCATCATCGCCACGCGCAGCTTCGGCGCGGACCCGCGGCGCGTCGGAGAGCTCGGTGTCCGCTGGATCGACGCCTGCCAGTCCGCCGGCGCCGCCGCGTGCGCGAAACACTTCCCGGGTCACGGCAGGACGACCGAGGATTCGCATATCGGACTCCCCTCCATCGATGCCTCCGCCGAGCGTCTCGAGGAAGACCTCGCGCCTTTCGCGGCGGCGGCGGACCGGGTTGCGAGCGTGATGGTGGCGCACGTCGCCTATCCGGCCCTCGGCGGGCGGCGGGCGGCGACGGTGGAGCCGAACATCGTCTCGGAACTCCTTCGCGGACGGCTGGGCTTCGACGGGGTCGTGACGACGGACGCCATGATCATGGGCGGCGCCGGTCCCGACGATGCGAGTGCCGCAATCGGGGCGGTCGCCGCGGGGTGCGATCTCATCTGCTATCCGGCCGATGCCGCTGCGACGGTCGCGTCGCTCGCGCGGGCCGCCGCCGACCCGCGCTTCGCCGCGAGGCTGGAGGAGGCCTCGACCCGTTCGACCCGCCACTGCCCCCCCTCCGCGCGGGCGTCGCGGCCGGAGTTCGAGCCCGTCGCGTTCGCCCGGGATACGATCGCGGGGGATCCGGAGGTCCTGCGCGGCTGGGCGCCACAGGCACCGACGCGGGTCGTCGGGGTGTCGGACGACCCGGACGTCGGGCCGCCGGCCGGCCGCGCCGGTGCGTTGGGCACGATCGTCGCGGACGACCTGCGCGCGGCCGGCTGGCGGGTCACGGACGCCGCCGACGCCGGACAGTGCATCGTCGTGCTCGCCGCGACGCCACGCGGCTGGAAGGGGCGCGGCGCGCCCGCGGCCGAAGTCGTTGAGCGGACGCGTGCCCTCGTCGGCTCCGCCCGCCGCGGCCTCGTCGTACTGCTCGGCCACCGCCGCTGGCTCGATGTGCTCGGCGTCCCCGGCATCTGCGCTTGGTCCACCGAGACGGTGATGGAACGGGCCGCCGCGGAATGGCTGCGCTTCGCGGTCGGGGCGGCGGCGCGCCCGCGGCCCGGCGGGGCGGACCGTTGAGTCCGGCCGACTGGTGGATCGTCGCGATCTATCTTGCGCTCACGTTCGGCGTCGGCCTGTGGCTCTCGCGCCGGGCCCGCGGGAGTATCGTCGACTTCTTCGTCGGGGGACGCGCGCTGCCGTGGTGGCTCGCCGGCACGTCGATGGCCGCGACCACCTTTTCGGTGGATACGCCGCTCTACGTCTCGGCCCTCATCGCGCGCCGGGGCATAGCCGGCAACTGGGAATGGTGGTCCTTCGGCCTCTCCCACCTCCTTCTCATCTACCTCTTCGCGCGTCTGTGGCGCCGCGCCGGGATCGTCACGGATGTGGAACTGACGGAACTTCGCTATGGCGGCCGCCCGGCCGCCGTCCTGCGCGCCACGCGCGCCTTCCTGTTCGCGGTGCCGATCAACTGCATCTCGATCGGCTTCGTAATGCTGGCCATGCGCAAGGTCGTCGAGGCTCTCGGGCTCCTCCCGGACCTGTCCGGCTGGATGCCGGGAGACGAGCGCCTGTGGGCCGTCGTGGCCCTCTCCATCTTCGTGCTCGCCTACGCGAGCATCGCCGGGCTGTGGGGTGTCGTCGCGACGGACTTCTTCCAGTTCTTTCTCGCGCTCTTCGGAGCCATTCTCGTGGCCGCCTTCGCCCTGGCGGAAATCGGGGGGATCGCGGAGCTCAAGGCTCAACTCGCGGCGGCGGGGCGGAGCGATGTACTGGGGATGGTCCCCCGGCCGGGGTCCGAAGCCCTCCCGTTCGGGACTTTTCTCGCCTACCTCGGGATACAGTGGTGGGCCTTCCGCCGCTCCGATGGTGGGGGCGAATTCGTACAGCGCCTCCTCGCCTGCCGCACCGAAGCCGACGCGGAGCGCGCCGCATGGTGGTTCGTGTGGCTTCACTACGTGGTCCGCGCGTGGCCCTGGGTGCTCGTCGGACTTGTGGCCGTCGTCGTCTTTCCGGATCTGGCCGATCCCGATCTGGGATACCCGATGCTCATGCTGCGTTATCTTCCCGCCGGCCTCCTGGGGCTCGTCGTCGCGTCGTTCTTCGCTGCTTTCATGTCGACCGTCTCGACGCAGATCAACTGGGGCGCGAGCTATCTCGTGAACGACCTCTATGCCCGCTTCGTCGACCCGGAAGCCTCGTCCGCGCGACTCGTTCTGCTGGGCCGGCTCGCTTCGGCCTGCATCGTTGCGGCCGCGACGGCGGCGGCGTTCTTCGCCGATGACATCGGAGCGTTGTTTCGTTTCATGATCGCCATCGGCACGGGGCCCGGGGCGGTGCTCATCCTGCGCTGGTTCTGGTGGCGGGTGAACGCGTGGGCCGAACTCGCCTCCATGCTGGCCGGCTTCGCCATCGCGCTCTGCTCCTACCTTCCGGCGTTCGGTGCGATGGAGTTCGGGACGCGGCTCGCACTGACCGCCTTCGGCTCGGCGGCGGTCTGGCTTCCCGTGATGTGGTCCACGCGCGCGGAGGAGGAGGCGACCCTGGTGGAGTTCTATCGACGGGTGCGGCCCGCCGGGCCGGGCTGGCGGGCGATCCGCGAACGTGCGGGCGTTTCTCCCGACTTCCCCCTCCACGAAGCGCTCCTGCGGACGGCCGGGGCGACTCTGCTCCTGTTCGGGGCGATGTTCGCTCTCGGCGCCACTCTGCTGCTCGAGCCGCGAATCGCGGCCCTTTCCGCCGGTGTAGCGGCTCTGGGCGGTGCCGGGCTCTGGATCCTGCGCACCCGGCGGCCCGCCTGACGGCCCGTCCGCCGCGGTTTCCCGGCTTGACCACAACATATGGTGTAGTTATCCTTTGGAGGCCACCACATATAGCGGTGCGTGTGGAAAAACACGGGTTTTTGTGTGGAAAAGCTGTGGAGTCGTGGAAAACCGCCCGACGATCCGCAGCCACCGGATACGAAAGAACCAGAACGATGGGCGCGGGGCACATGTCGATCTCCGCGCCCGTCAGGCTTCCCGGCCTAGGCCGGCATTCGACTCGCGCGGTCGTCGGGTCCCGGCCGAAGCCGGTTTTTTCCGCGGATTGACCTGATTTGTGGACGGTCGAGAACAGGAAGGCGGGGGCGGCAATGAATCCACCGGATGTGGCGGTGCGGGAGGGCGCGTCGACGAGCGCCCCGGTGCGGGGTGAGACGCAGGTGGGATCCAATGCCAGGCCGGCCGACCTCGCCGAGCCCGGACTTGCCGAGAACGCGCGGACGGTGCTGGCGCGCCGGTATCTGAAGAAGAATGACCGCGGCGAGCCCATCGAGGGGCCGCGCGACCTCTTCTGGCGCGTGGCCGATGTCATCGCGTCACAGGATGGCCGCTACGGAGCGGCTGACGACGCGATCCTCGAGCGCACCGAGCGCTTCTATCGCCTGATGGCCGACGGCATCTTCGAGCCGAACAGCCCGACGCTCATGAATGCCGGGCGTCCGCTCGGGCAACTCTCCGCCTGCTTCGTGCTTCCCGTCCCGGACAGCCTCGACGGCATCTACGAGACGCTGCGGGACATGGCCCTCATCCATCAGAGCGGGGGTGGCACCGGGTTCGGCTTCAGTCGCCTTCGTCCGTCCGGTGACGTCGTCAAGTCGACGATGGGCGTGGCGAGCGGCCCGGTCAGCTTCATGGAGGTCTACGACGCCTCGACAGAGGCCGTGAAGCAGGGCGGCACGCGGCGGGGCGCGAACATGGGCATCCTGCGCGTCGATCATCCGGACATCCGCCATTTCATCGGGTGCAAGGCGGACAAGACCCGGATCACGAACTTCAACATCTCGGTCGGCGTCACCGACGCCTTCATGGCGGCCGTCCGGACGGGCTCGGACTACGACCTCATCAGCCCGCGGACCGGCGATGTCGTGGATCAACTGAACGCCGGGGAGGTGTTCTCGAGCATCATCTCCAGCGCGTGGCGGAACGGCGAGCCCGGGGTCTTCTTCATCGACGAGGCGAACCGCTACAACCCGGTCCCGCACCTCGGCGACTACGAAGCCACGAATCCCTGTGGCGAACAGCCGCTGCTCGCCTACGACGTATGCAATCTCGGCTCGATCAACGTCGGCTACTTCGTCGACGATCAGGGGCGGATCGACTGGGACGGGCTCGGCAGGGCCGTCCACGAATCGACCCATTTCCTCGACAACGTCATCGATGCGAACCGCTACCCGCTCCCGAAGATCGAAGATCTGTCCCAGCGGATCCGCCGCGTCGGCCTCGGGATCATGGGATGGGCCGACATGCTCGTAAGGATCGGCGAACCCTACGGTTCCGAGCGCGCGGCCGAACTCGCGCGCGAGTTGATGGAGTTCGTCGATGAGGAAGCCAAGGTCGAGTCCGAGCGGCTGGCCGCCGAGCGCGGCGTCTTTCCCGAGTGGGAGCGATCGATCTGGGGTCCCGACGAGACCTGCGCCCGGGACGCCGATGGCCATCGGATTCGCCCCGAACGCCGGCTCCGCAACTGCAACCTGACGACGGTCGCCCCCACGGGGACCATCTCGATCATTGCGGGGTGTTCAAGTGGGATCGAACCGCTGTTCGCGGTCGCATTCATGAGGAATCAGGCAGGCGTGCTGATGCCGGATGCGAATCCGGACTTCGTGCGCCGTGCGAAGGAAGGGGGTTGGTACTCGGAGGAGCTGATGCAGCGCATCGCCGACGAGGGCCACATCCACTTCGATGAAGTGCCGGGGGATGTCCAGGGGATCTTCGTCACGGCGCACGATGTTCCGCCCGAGCAGCACATTCGCATGCAGGCGGCATTTCAGGCGCACTGCGACTCCGCCATCTCGAAGACGTGCAATTTTGCGACGACCGCCACGGAGGAGGACGTGCGCAAGATCTACGAGATGGCGTACGAGTTGCGGTGCAAGGGGGTCACCGTCTACCGCGATGGGTCGCGTGACGAGCAGGTGCTGTCGACGGGCAGCACGGCGAAGGATGTCCAGCGCCAGACGAGTGAGAGCGGTTCGGCGATCGCGGCGGACGGAGTCCAGCTCGAAGCCGTCGATGTGGAGCCCGAATTGGCCGGAGATCTCGCGAACACGCTGACCCGGCTCGCCGCCGCGGAGGCGCAGAACAGCGAACTGCAGGCGCACAACCGGAAGCTCGAGAATGCCGTCGAGCAGAAGCAGCGGCGGATCACCGAACTCGAAGGTTCCAGAATGCGCCGCGTCGAGAGGCGGCAACGGCCCGCCGTTCTCAAGGGCCACACCCGGCAGATCGAATCGCCGCTGGGTACGATGTACGTGACGATCAACGAGGACGATCAGGGGCGCCCGTTCGAGGTCTTCGTCGCCCTCGGCAAGACGGGAGGGGCGGCGATGGCGGATGCCGAAGCCATCGGACGGCTGTGTTCGCTCGCCCTGCGCTCGGGGATTTCATTGCGCGATGTGCACAAGCAGTTGCGCGGGATCTCCTCCGACCGGGCTGTCGGACTCGGGGCGAGCAAGGTGCTCTCCGGCCCCGACGCGATCGCTCAGGTCATCGAACGCTACCTCGAGGAGAAGGAAGGGATTCAGCAGACGCTCCCCATCGAGGACGCCGAGACCGCCCGGAAAAAGAACACGAACGGGGGCGCCCGGTCGGCGCAACGCCCCGTGATCGAGCGTTACCAGGAGTCGGCGGCCCGGCTCTTCCTCGGAACGTGCTCGGAGTGCGGCAGCAGTCTCGCTTTTGAGGAAGGCTGCGCAAAGTGCTACGCTTGCGGCTACAGCGAGTGCGGCTGACGCCACAGGTTCGCCCGCGGCAGTAGATTCGGGGGTCGGATCGGCGTTTGGCCGCCCGCGCACCGAACCGCCGGGGGAAGCCCTTGAACACTCCGTCTTCTTCGCGTCGCTGGACGAAATCGGTCGATATCGGAGGCGTCCGGGTGGGCAGTGCCCATCCCATCGTCGTCCAGTCGATGACGAACACCGATACGGCGGATGTGGCGGCCACCTCGGATCAGGTTCGGGCACTCCACGAGGCCGGCTCGGAAATCGTCCGCATCACGGTGAATACGCCCCGTGCCGCCCGGGCGGTGCCGCGGATCGCGGAACAGCTTTCCGGCCAGGGCATCGAAGTCCCGCTCGTCGGAGACTTCCACTTCAACGGGCACATTCTCCTGCCCGGCCATCCCGACTGTGCCGCCGCCCTGGCCAAGTTTCGCATCAACCCGGGGAACGTCGGCCGAAAGCGGCGCGATGAGCAGTTCGCGACGATCGTCCGCTGCGCGATCGAGCACGACAAGCCGGTCCGCATCGGGGTCAACTGGGGCTCGCTGGACCAGATGCTCCTGACTCGGCTCATGGATGAGAACGCGCGCCGCACGGAACCGCTGGATGCGCACCAGGTGATGCTCGACGCGATCGTGGAGAGCGCGCTGGCGTCCGCCGAAGCCGCGGAAAGCCTCGGTCTCGCGCCCGATCGGATCGTGCTCAGCGCGAAGGTGTCGCGCGTGCCGGATCTCGTGACCGTGTACCGCGACCTCGCGTCTCAGTGTAACTATCCGCTGCACCTCGGACTCACGGAGGCGGGGATGGGGCGGAAGGGCACGGTCGCGTCGTCGGCTGCCCTCGCCATCCTGCTCTCCGAGGGGATCGGCGATACGATCCGTGTGTCGCTGACGCCCGAACCCGGCGCCGACCGGACCGAGGAGGTTCGGATCGCGCAGCAGCTGCTGCAGTCGCTCGAGTTGAGGAGCTTCAAGCCTCAGGTGACGGCCTGTCCCGGCTGCGGAAGGACGACGAGCACATTCTTCCAGCAGTTGGCGCTCGATGTCGAAGGCCACATTGCGGATCGTCTAGCGGCCTGGCGGGAGCGCTACCCCGGCGTCGAGGACCTTTCCGTGGCGGTGATGGGGTGCGTGGTCAACGGGCCCGGCGAGTCGAAGCATGCGGATCTCGGCATTTCTCTGCCGGGGGTGGCGGAGGCGCCGACCGCGCCTGTCTACGTCGATGGCAAGCACCACTCGACGTTGCGCGGCGATGGGATTGTGGAGGAGTTCCTGCAGATTCTCGACGGGTACGTCGAACGCCGCTTTTCCTGAGACCGCGGGAGGACCGGCGACCGGCGGCGTGCGTCGGGCTAGCGGCGGGCCTTCTGGCGACGCCGGCGCCGACGCCGACGGCGTTCCGCCGCCTTCATCTTGCGACGACGCGCCTCGCTCGGCTTCTCGTAGAACCGGTGCTTCTTGATATCCCTGAAGATCCCGGCTCGCTGAACCTTGCGGCGGAATTTCCGCAGCGCGCGATCGAGTTCCTCATTGTCGCGTAACGTGTACTGCAAGTGTAAGCCTCCTGGCAGGGCAACTCTGACCACCCGTAGACACAACGGGGCAGAAGTTTAGCGGCCCCCGTGGCGGTGCGTCAAATGGCCCGCCTGTCCCGCCTGCGCCCGGCCGGGGGCCCGATCCTCTCCCGGGTGGTGTCCGGCGGCCGCACCCGGGGCGGAGATGGGGCGGGACGTTTGCATCGAGGGCACGTTCAAGCCTATAGTAGGTTCTGGAAGCCCGAGGACCGTGCGGCTGGGATGAAGGGGAATCGTGGAGATTGTCCGACCTTCCGGCGGCACGGTCTTTTGCGTCTCTGGCTGCTACGTAAGACGTAAGGAGGCTGAACATGGCAGGTCCCGTCGCCATCTCATCCGACGGCACCCTCGAACTCGAAGGCCACGCCTATTTGATCCCCGCCGAGTTCTCCGCCCGCGAAGTCTACAGTTACCGCCGCCTCATGGAGCCGATACCGGACATTCCCGGCGGAACGAGCCTCAACCCGGAACAGCGCCGCCGCCAGCGCGCTTACTTTCTCCGCCGTGCCGCCGCCTGTATCATCCCGGGCTTGCAGGTGAAATCCCTCGAGGGGCTCCCGCTCGGCCAGTTGCAGCACATGCACGAGTGGATCGTAGCCCACCGACCCGATCTCTCGGAGGCCGGCCGGCTGCCTGGATAGGAACCGTGGCCTCCCACGCCGTTTGGGCCACGGATGAGCGCAGGTTTCCGCAGAGCGAAGATCGTCAGCACGATCGGACCCGCCTCCTGGGATCCGGACGTGCTCCACGACCTGATTGAAGTCGGCACCGACGCAGTCCGCATCAACTTCACTCACACCCCGACGGATCGCGCCGCCGGCCTCGTGCGGAGGATCTCCGATGTGGCCCGCGACGTCGGCCGGCCGGTGGCGATCATCGGAGATCTCGGGGGACCGAAGATCCGGGTCGGGGATCTGCCCGGCGACCAGCTCGAGATCGAGCCCGAGGGGACATACTGGTTCTTTCCCGAAGGCGACGACGCTCCCGCCGGCAGCTCCCCCCGCCGACAGATTCCGACGACCTACCCGGAGCTGGCCGAGGAGGTCGCGCCCGGCAACCGGATCCTGCTCGATGATGGCCACTTCGAGTTCGCGGTGCGGGAAGTCTGCGATGACCCGCCCTGGGTCTCGGCCGTGGCCTTCAGTGCCGGGGTCCTCAAGTCGCAGAAGGGGATCAACCTCCCGGGCGTGCGCGTCGGGGCGCCGGCGCTGACCGAGAAGGACATCGCGGACATCGAGTTCTCCGTCGAACAGGTCATCGACTACCTGGCGCTGAGCTTCGTACGGCAGCCGTCCGACCTCGAAACGACCCGCCAGAAGATGGACCGGGGGTGCCTGCTCATCGCGAAGATCGAGAAGTCGCAGGCGCTGGAGAACCTGTCCGAGATCCTGCCTCTAGGCGACGCCGTCATGGTTGCGCGGGGTGACCTCGGCGTGGAACTGCCCTACGAGGAAGTGCCGATGATCCAGAAGCGGATCATTCGACTGGCGCAGGAACGGGCGCGGCCGGTGATCACGGCGACGCAGATGCTGGAGTCGATGATCGAGAGCCCGCAGCCGACGCGGGCGGAGGTGTCGGATGTCGCGAACGCACTGCTCGACGGCACCGACGCGGTGATGCTCTCGGCCGAGACCGCCGCGGGCGGGTATCCGGTGCAGGCCGTCCTGACGATGGACCGCATCATCCGTCGTATCGAGCACGAACGGCTGGGACGGACCGGGCGGGCGGGCAAACAGGTGGAGGGCTTCTCGAAGATCCAGCAGACCACGTCGGGAGCGATCGCCGCGTCGTCGCTCATCGCGGTCGAGCGCGTGGGCGCGCCGTTCATCGTGACGTTCACGCAGAGCGGCTATACGGCCCGCATCGTGTCGGCGCAGCGTCCCTCCGTCCCGATCCTGGCGATCACGGACCAGTGGAGGACGTACAACCAGTTGGCGCTCGTGTGGGGCGTGCAGCCGATCCTCTTCCACGGCGGCATCAGCTATTCGAGCATGCTCGACAAGGCCCGGGATGTGGCTCTCGAACTCGGCATGGGCGAGGCGGGGCAGCGTTTCGTGGTGACGGCCGGAGTCCCCTTCCACGTCCCCGGCACGACCAACATGATGCGCGTCGAAGAGTTGTGATCCGGCGCTTCCGTCACTGATCCGCCACTGACGCCCGGCCCGTGAGAGTCCGTTTTCTCGGCACCGGTACTTCCTTCGGGGTTCCGGTGATCGGCTGCGACTGTGCGACCTGCCGCTCGCCGGACCCAAGGGACCGGCGCACGCGCCACGGACTCCTCATCGAGACCGGCGGGACCCGTCTCCTCGTGGACACGCCGCCTGAACTCCGGCTCCAACTGCTGCGGGCGGGCGTCGAGCGGCTGGACGCCGTCTTTCTGTCGCACGAGCACGCGGACCATACGCACGGAATCGACGATCTGCGGGTCTTCTCGCTGCGGCAGCGCCGGCCCCTCCCGTTGTACGTGGCGCGCGAGTTCGACGCCGGGATCCGGAGGCGCTTCTCGTATATCTGGGGCGACGCCCGTCCCCAGCCCGGCTCCGCGGTGCCCCGACTCGACCTGACGCTCTTCGACGACCGCGACGTCATCGAGCCCGGCGGGCTCGCGCTGCAGGTCGTGGCGCTTCCCCACGGGGCGTACCGCAGCTACGGGTTCCGCCTCGGCGGTCTCGGGGTCCTGATCGACGCGAAGTCCGTGCCCGAGGATGCGATGGAGATATTCGCGGGCGTCGACGTCCTCGTCACGAACGCGCTCTGGTTCGGCGACCCGCACCCCGGACACTTCTCGATGGAGGAGGCTGTGGCGACGGCACGTCGCCTCGGGGCGGCACGCACGTACATCACCCACATCGCCCACAGGACGAGTCACGAGGAGATCGAGCGGCGTCTCCCGGCCGGCGTAGCGCCCGCGTACGACGGACTGGTGGTGGAGTTGTGACCTCGCCCCCGCGCACCGAGCGCATCCGGAATTTCTCCATCATCGCGCACATCGACCACGGGAAATCGACGCTGGCCGACCGGCTGCTCGAGCGTACCGGCGCGGTGGATGCGCGCCGGATGCGGAAGCAGGTCCTCGACTCGATGGAACTCGAGCGGGAACGCGGGATCACGATCAAGCTCAACGCGATTCGCATGTCCTACGGCTACCGGGACGGCGTCGAGTACCAGCTCAACCTCATCGACACCCCGGGGCACGTCGACTTCGCCTATGAGGTGAGCCGGAGTCTCGCCGCGTGCGAGGGGGCGCTCCTCGTCGTCGACGCCACGCAGGGCATCGAGGCGCAGACGCTCGCGAATCTCTTCCTCGCCCTGGAGGCGGATCTCGAGGTCGTCCCCGTCGTCAACAAGATCGATCTCCCGGCGGCCGACCCGGAACGCGTGGCGGCGGAGATATCGGAGTTGCTCGGCGTGGACCCTGCCTCGACGATCCACACCTCCGCGAAGGAAGGGGTGGGGGTCGACGCCGTTCTCGACGCCATCGTCGAGCGCGTCCCGGCTCCGCGCGGAGACCCCGAGGCGCCGCTGCGGGCGCTGATCTTCGACTCGCAGTACGACCGCTATCGCGGCGCGATGCCCATGCTGCGCGTCGTGGATGGCGAACTGCGCGAGGGCATGCGCATCGGATTCGGACGCCACGAAGCGGGGTACGAGGTCGACGAGGTCGGCTTCATGCGTCTCGGGTTCGAGCGCACCGGCGTCCTCCGTTGCGGCGAGGTCGGTTACCTTACGGCCCAGATCAAGAACGTGGGCCATACGCGCGTCGGCGATACCGTGCTGAACGCCGGAGACCGCGCCGCGGAGGTCCTCCCCGGCTACCGGGAAGCGAAGCCGATGGTCTTCGCCGGCCTCTATCCGACGGACTCCGACCAGTTCGAGGAGCTGCGCGAGGCGCTCGAAAAGCTCCAGCTGAACGACGCGAGCCTCCACTACGAACCGGAGACGTCGGGCGCGCTCGGCTTCGGGTTCCGGTGCGGCTTCCTGGGACTCCTCCACCTGGAGATCGTACAGGAGAGACTGGACCGCGAGTTCGGCGTCGACCTCATCACGACGCTGCCCAGCGTCGAGTACCAGGTGACGCTCACGAACGACGACGAGATCCAGCTCGAAAACCCGTCGAAGATGCCGGACCGCGTCCACATCAGCGAAGTGCGGGAGCCCTTCGTCCGGGTTCGCGTCGTGTCGCCGGCGGACTACATCGGCGCGATCCAGAAGATCTGCCACGACCGGCGCGGGAAGTACGTCGACCTTCAGTACCTGGATCCCACCCGGGTCGAGATCTCGTACTCGATGCCCCTCGGCGAGATTGTGCTCGACTTCTACGACAGGCTGAAGTCCGTCTCTCGCGGATACGCTTCGCTCGACTACGAAGTGACCGGCCACGAGCCCTCGGACCTGGTGAAGCTGGATATCCTCCTCAACGGGTCGGCCGTGGACGCGCTGAGCGTCATCGTGCACCGGAGCCGGGCTTACGACTTCGGGCAGAAGATGGCCCGCAAACTCAAGGAACTCATCCCGCGGCAACTCTTCGACGTGGCGATCCAGGCCGCGATCGGGCGGGACGTGATCGCGAGGACGACGGTGAAGGCGCTGCGCAAGAACGTGACCGCCAAGTGCTACGGAGGCGACATCACGCGAAAGCGGAAGCTCCTCGAGAAGCAGAGGGAGGGGAAGCGGCGCATGAAGCAGGTCGGGAGCGTCGAGATCCCCCAGGAGGCCTTCCTCGCCGTCCTGCAGGTCGAAAGCGACTAGTGTTATGATTCCCGGAAGTGCGGTCGGCGGCGGGTAGTCCCACCAGCGAGACACGGGCAGGGGGTGTGAGCGGAAGAAAGCACGTCATCGGTGTCGATCTGGGGGGGACCACGATCAACGTCGGCGCGGTCCCGGTCGACGGCGGCACCGTGCTCGGCATGCGCACGCTGCCCACGGACGCCCACATCGGCGCAAAATTCGTCGTGGACCGGATCGTGACGATGATCCGCGACGTGATGCGCGATGCCGCGCGCGAGGGCGGATTCGGGGAGGACGCGATCGTCGGGGTCGGGATGGGGGCGCCCGGGCCGCTGGACCGCGAGACGGGTACCGTGATCGAGACGCCGAATCTCGGGTGGCGGAACTTCCCGCTCCGCGACCTGATCGCGAAGGGGACGGGACTCGAGACCGAACTCGACAACGACGCGAACGCCGCCACGCTCGGGGAGTGGTGGCGGGGCGCCGGGCGCGGGGTTGACAACCTCGTGGGCATCACGCTCGGGACGGGAATCGGGGGCGGCATCGTACTCGACGGCGAACTCTACCACGGGGCCTCGGATGCAGCCGCGGAGATCGGACACATGACGATCGACTCCACCGGGCGGAAGTGTGCGTGCGGCAGCTACGGTTGCCTGGAAGCCTACGCCTCCGGGCCCGCCATCGCGGCTCGCGCCGTGGAAGGACTGGAGGCGGGCGCCGAGAGCATGCTGCTGGATCTCGTGGACGGCGATCTCCGGGCGGTGACGGCCGAAGCCGTGTCCGATGCCATCGTGGCGGGCGACCAGTATGCCGCCGACGTGATGCGCGAGACGGCGGGGTATCTCGGGACCGGCCTCGCGAACCTCATCAACATTCTCAACCCGGAGATGATCGTCGTTTCCGGGGGCGTGACGCGCGCGGGCAAGCACCTCTTCGATCCCCTGCGCCGGGAGGTCAGGAAGCGGGCGTTGCTGCCGGCGGCCGAGGCGTGCCGGATCGTGCGCACCGAGCTCGGTGGCCTCGCGGGAGTGATCGGTGCCGCCGCCGTGTTCCGCGTCGCGCGGCTCGGACCCCTCTGAGCCACCGATGCCGCGGCTCGGCGTCGTGGGGACGATGGTGTGGGATACGATTCGCGCACGGGACGTCGGCCGGGAGGAGCCGGTGGAGGAATGGGGAGGGATCGCCTATGCGCTGGCTGCGGCCGACGCCGCCGTGGCGGCGTCGGGAGGAGACTGGACCCTGTTTCCGATTCTCAAGGTCGGAAAGGACATGCGAGAGGCGGCGGATCTCTTCCTCGGGGGGCTCGAGCGAGTCGATTCCTTCGATGGCGTGTGGACCGTGACGGAACCGAACAACCGGGTCGAACTCGTTTACCTCGACGACGCGCGGCGCTCCGAGAAGCTCACCGGGGGAGTGCCGGGCTGGACCCGCGACGAACTCGTGCCCCTCGCACGCTCGTGCGACGCGATCTACGTGAATTTTATCGCGGGCTGGGAGATGGACCTCCCCGCGGCGGCGGCCCTCCGGACGGTGGCGGAGGGTCCGGTCTATGCGGATCTGCACTCGTTGATGCTCGGTGTGGGGACGGACGGCGTGCGCTCCCCGCGTCCGCTCGAAGACTGGCGCGCCTGGCTTTCCTGTTTCGATGTCGTGCAGCTGAACGAGGAGGAACTCGGCACGCTGGCGGCAGGCTGGGAAGATCCCTGGGCGCTCGCGGCCGATGTCGTGGGTCCGGTCACGCGCGGCCTCCTCGTCACGCTCGGGGAGCGGGGCGCCGCCTGGGTTACGACCCGCGGCTTCTGGAAGGCGCCGACAGGGCGGCGCCCGCAGCCCGGCGCCGTGGCGCCCGCGGAAGCGCTCGTGAGCGGGAAGGTAGAGCCCGAAGTCCCGGTATCGGGGGGCGACCCGACCGGCTGCGGCGACGTGTGGGGGGCGACCTGCTTCGTGACGATGCTGAGCGGCGAGGATCTCGAGTCATCCGTCAGGGCGGCGACGCGGGCGGCGCAACGGAACGCCGAATTCCGCGGCGCATCCGGGCTCGGCGAATACCTGCGCTCCGAGACCGGCGTCCTGACCGGCAGGGCGGGCAGTCGCGCGCGAGGTTCCGCGTGAGCCGGGTCGTCCGCGTCCCCGAACGCCTGGACGAGTCCTCCTTCGAGACGCTGGTCCGGCGGGTCCGCTCGGAGGGCAATCCGCAGGCGCGTCTCCTGCTCGATGCCCGCTCAATCGGCTGGGTCTCGCCGTACGGGCTCATCGGCCTGCTGGCGATCGGTCAGGAAGCGCGCCTGCGTACGGGGCTGCCTCCGCTGATCGAGCCTCCACGGGATTCCGAGGTCCGCTCCTATATCAACCGCATGCGCTTCTGGCCCGCCGCTGCACAGGTGTTCGACCTGCAGCGGCTGCCGAAGCCGTCTCTCGAGATCTCCGATGCCCTCATCGAAGTCACGACGATCCGCTCGCACGAGGACGTTCATTCGGTCGTGGAGGGCGTGCGGGACCGCGCCCAGCGCATCCTGCACGACCGGCTCGGCTACCCCCGGCCGGCCGTGATCCACTTCTCCGTCATGCTGTCGGAGGTGTGCCAGAACATCCTCGAACACGCCGATTCGATCGGTTGGGTGTGTGCGCAGCGGTATCGGTGGCAACGGCGTCTCGGCCGTGACGTCGTCGTGCTCGCCGTGATGGATGTTGGCGTCGGCTTCGAGGGTTCCCTGGGCGCGGAGCATGCGCGCCGGTACGGAGAGCGGTGGTCGGCGGCCGCAGCGCTGGAGGCGGCCTTCCTGCACGGCGAGTCGCGCTTCCCCGATCCCGGTCGCGGCCAGGGCCTGCAGGCGATCCGAAGCCAGATCATCAGGTGGAACGGCGCCATCCGCATCCGAAGCGGCGATGCGAGTATCGCGAGGGTGCCGGACTGGGATGAAGGCGAGCCGCTCAGCACGGATCTGCCCCGTTTTCCGGGCGCTCAGGTGCTGATCGTCCTGCCCGAGCGGGTCGAGCGGGAAGGGACGTGATCGCGTGAGACCGGCGGTCGCCCACACGACGCTGTTCAGCTACCTCGTGACGCGTCCCACCGGGCGGACGGTGCGGGCGACGGTCGAACGCCAGATCGCCGACTCGGACCGCACGGTCCTCGCCGTACTCGACCTGCGCCACGTCCCCGTGATCGATTTCTCCTGCGCGGACGAGATCGTCGCGAAGCTTGTCCTGCTCGCGTCCGATGCCTCCACGCGCCGGTCCTTCGTCCTCTTTCGCGGGATCGCGGATCACCACCTGGGACCCATCGACTCGGTTCTCCGCCGCCGGGGGCTCGCGGCCGCGGCGGAGAGTGCCGATGGGGAGCCGCTGCTGATGGGCGCGCTCGATCCCGGCGCCACCGCGGTGTGGCTCGAGGTCTGGAGTCTCGGCCGCACGGGAGCCTCTCCGCTCGCCGACCGGCTTGAACTTCCTCTCGACCGGGTACGCGGGCTGCTCGATGACCTCGTCGCCAGGGCACTCGTGATTCGTGACGGCGAGCGCTACGTCTCGCTTGGCCACGCCCTGCTCGACGCGGGACCGCTATCGTCCGCTCACACGGACCGCCCCGACCCATGAGCCTTCGGCGCCGCGCGGGAGTCGTGCTGGCCGCGGGCCTTGCGATCGTGGGGGTCCTCACGACGTTCGCGTGGTTCTACCTGCAGCGATCCATGCAGCCGAGATCCGGCCGGCATGTCCTCCCGGGCCTGGCGGCGCCCGCCGCGGTGACGTTCGATGAATGGGCGATTCCCTCCATCTCCGCCGGGACCGAGCTCGACCTCGTGCGCGTCCAGGGGTTCATCCACGCCTCCGACCGGTTGTGGCAGATGGAGCTCTTCCAGCGAGTCGCGCGCGGACGACTGGCCGAACTCTTCGGTCCGGCCGCCCTCGACGCGGACCGACTCATGCGTACGCTGGACCTGTGGTCGGCGGCGGGCCGCGAACTCGACGGCGTGTCGGAAACGGAGCGCGCCCTCCTCGAGGCGTACGCGGAGGGCGTCAACGCCCGCATCGCGAGCTGGCGGGGCCCCTGGCCCCCGGAGTTCCTCATCCTCGGCATCGAACCGCAGCCGTGGAGCTCGCAGGCGTCCGTCTCGATCGGCCGCATCATGTCGCTGGATCTCTCCGACTGGCGGGAGGAACTGGACCGGATGACCACGCTCGCGACGCTCGACGCGGATCACCGGCGGGCGCTGGGGGCCGGATACCCGGCGTGGGGGCCTACCATCCTCCAGGACACGCTCCCGTCCGGTACTCCGCCGCCCCGCCTCGCCTCCGCGGTGACGCCGATCCCCGCGGGTCCGAGCACCGCGGCTTCGTCCCCCGACCCTCTGATCTATCTCTCCCGCTTCGGCTTCCACGCCTCGAACTCGTGGGCGCTCGCGGGATCGCGCACCGCGGATGGTGCCCCGCTGCTCGCGAACGACATGCACCTCGCCCTCCGGGCACCCTCCACCTGGTACCTGAACTCCATCGCGGCGGGGGATTCGGACCTCGTCGTCGCGGGCCTCTCGATCCCGGGAACCCCCGGCGTCGTCGTCGGACTCAACCGGGACGTCGCATGGTCGTTCACGAACGCGATAGTGGATGACGCGGACTTCGTCGTCGAAGGCGTCAACCTCGACCGGTCGATGTATCGCGACTCCGACGACTGGCGGCCCTTCGAGACCCGGACGGAGCAGATTTTCGTCCGGGGGCGCGGCGAGCCCGAGACCTGGGTCGTACGTTCGACCTCGCGCGGTCCGGTGATCACGGACGTCGTACCGGCCGGTGGACTCACGCTGTCGCTGCTGTGGACGGGACGCGAACCCGGGGGGCCCTTCGCGGCCCTTCTCGAGATGAACCGGGCCTCCGACGCGGACGCGTTCGTGGAGGCGGTGGCGCACTTTCGTTCGCCTCACCAGAACGTGATCTATGCGGCGTCGAGCGGCGAGATCGGCTACCGGATGGCGGGGTCCGTACCCCTGCGCCCGGCTGGAGAGGGCGCCTCTCCGATCTCCTTCGAACGTCTGCCCGCGGGCTGGCCGGGCTTCTGGCCGCCGGAAGCGATGCCGGCGCTGCGAGATCCGGAACGGGGATATCTCGTCAGCGCGAACAACCTGCAGGCGAGAACCCTGTTCGGACGCGTGGGCGTCTACTACCCGCCGCCGTTCCGGGCCCGGCGCATCGCTGACTTCGTGTCCCGGGCGTCGGGTTGGACGGTGGAGGACATGCGCGAGATGCAACTCGACAGCCACAGTCTCTGGGCGGAGCGTTACCGGCCGCGCGCCGTCCGGGCCGCTCACCGTGCCGGCCTCGACTCGCTTGCCCTCCTGCTTGAGCGCTGGGATCTGCGCACCGAAACGGAGTCCCGGGGCGCTGTGCCCTTCTTCACGTGGCTCTACCGACTGCGCGAACTCATCGTCGCGGACGAGTTCGAGGACGGAGACGGGTGGTTCCCCGATCTCGCGTTCATGGAGATCGTGGAAACCGGGGACAGCGCCTGGATCGACGACGCGCGCACACCGGGAGTCGAGCGTCTCGAAGCGCTGGAAGAAGAGGCGGCTCGCACCGCGGCGGTCGCGCCCGGCGGCGCGTGGGGAGAGGTCCATCGCGAGCGGTCGGCCCACCCGCTCGGAACTGTGGCGTGGCTCGACCGCCTGTTCGGTTTCCACGTCGGACCCTATCCGTCGCGCGGCGGGCCCCACACGGTTCGGCCCGACGCCCCGTCGCTGAGATCGCGTCTCGACTCGACCGCGTGGAAGTTCCCGGTCGTGAGTGAGTACGGTCCCAGCTCGAGATTCGTCGCCCGCGCCGCGCCTTCGGACATGGCGGGCTACTTCCTGCTGCCCACGGGCCAGGCCGGGAACCCGCTCGATCCGCACTATCGAGACATGGGAGCCGTGTGGACCGGGAGTCCGCTCATCGAACTCCGCCCGGGCCGTCCGCCCTCGACGGTAGAAAGCGAACTCCTTTTTCTGCCCGGCTCTCGTTGACCGCCGGACGGTGGAATCCTACCTTCCTCAAGCCCTCCGGACGTCGACTTCGAGGTGTCCGCGGGGCACGGAAGCGCTCCCCGACCCGCGCCAGGATCCAGACGATTTGAGCACCGCCACCGTTGAGAGCACGCTCGACGAGATCGAGAGAGTCCTCGACGACATCCGTCCCGCGGTGCGCTCGGATGGAGGGGACATTCAGCTCGTTTCGTTCGACCCGGAGAGCGGGCGCGTCGCGGTCCGGCTCGTCGGCGCCTGCTACGACTGTCCCATGTCGACCGCTACGCTGCGCGCCGGGATCGAACAGCACCTCTGCCATGCGCTCCCAGCGGTCCGTTCCGTCGAGGCCGTCGCGTAGTCGAGCGCCAACCCGTGTCCGACACACCGACCCCCGGCCCCCGGCCGCTTCCGATCATGGACCCCGCTCCCAAGCGTCCGGGACCGCCACCCAAGGCGGGCGACGGGGAAGCGGCGAGACGCCACCCCTCGCAGGCGCCGCCCATGCCGGGCGTGGGTCGCGTCGTGGCGGTGAGTTCGGGGAAGGGCGGCGTCGGGAAGTCCACCATCTCGACGAATCTTGCCGCCACCTGGACCCGGGAGGGCCATCGCGTCGGACTGCTCGACGCCGACATCTACGGTCCGGACATTCCGACGATGTTCGGCATCCAGGAGAAGCCCCGGATCGACCGCGAAGAGGTCGTGCCCCTGGTGGCGCACGGCGTAAAGCTCATGAGCATCGGCTTCCTCATCGAGGAGGACGCTCCGGCGATCTGGCGCGGGCCCATCATCATGGGGGTCATCCGCCAGTTTCTCCAGCAGGTCGCCTGGGGGGAACTCGACTACCTCGTGATCGATCTGCCGCCGGGGACGGGCGACGCGCAGTTGTCGCTGTGTCAGCTCGTACGCGTGGACGGAGCCGTCATGGTGACCACGCCCCAGGACGTGGCGGTCGGTGGCGTGCTGCGCGGGATCCGGATGTTCGAGAAGCTCGAGGTGCCGGTCCTCGGCATCGTCGAGAACATGCGCGGCTTCGCATGTCCCGGGTGCGGCGAGACGCACGACATCTTCGGCGCCGGCGGCGGCGAGCGGCTCGCCGGCTCGATCGACCTGCCCTTCCTGGGCGCCGTGCCGCTCGGCGTGGCCGTTCGCGAGGAGAGCGATCGAGGCGTCCCGACATCGATCGGAAGGCCGGCCGCTCCCGAAGCCCGGGCTTTCGCGCGCATCGCATCGGCGGCCGTCACCCGGCTCGAGGCGGTGGAAGCCTCGCGCGAGGAGGCTGCGGGCGGCTAGCTAGCCGTGCTCCACCAGCTAGCAGCTAGCCGTGCTCCACGATGACGGAGCCGAGTCCGGCGACCAGGGTGACCTCCAGCCGCACGCGTGCCGTCTCCCAGTTCGGACTCAACCAGTAGTCTCCCACCTTCTCGAAGTTTGCCGCTCTCAGCGAGGCGAGCCCGCTGCGCCGTACGCGGACGCCGATATGCGCGGGAACCCGCATCAGGAGTTCGCCCAGCCCCATCTTGATCTCGGCCTCGGCGCTGGATCGCCAGGATCCCGAGAAGTCCAGGACGACGTCGCCTACGAAACCGTAGAACTCGAGGCGCCGGAAGCGGGCGTTGCCAAGACTCTCGGCCATGAAGGCCGCGGCGCCCGACTTGATGGACAGCAACTCCATCGCCGCGCGGTTCTCGCGGGCGAAACCGATCTCCACGTCCCCGGCGCCGGTGATGAGTTCAAGCGCCGTAAGGTGGGTGCCGCCGAGGTCCAGGCGCGCTCGCCCGGCGCCGATTCCCAGCCGCAGGTCCGTGGGCACCGAGGAGTTCAGGGACAGATCCAGCCTCCCGGCCGCGTCCGCATCGCGAGGAAGATCCTCGAGTTCGAACTCCGGCTCGCCGAACCGCGTCGCATCATCGGCATCGCGCCGGTCCTCCGGAGACGACGACGTGGTCAGCCGGAGGTGCCCCGTTCGACCGGCACGACGCCATTCGCGACGGGGCAGGGAACGTTCGGCGTCGTAACGGAGCCGCACGTCGTAGAGCAGATGGGTCTCCGAGGCGGATACGTCGAGCCGCCCGCCGGCGTACATCATTTCGATTTCCAGCGCTTCGAGGTCGCCGAGCGGTCGCGCCGCGCGAAAATCCCGCCACTCCTGCGCCCCGGCCGGCGTCAGCCCGCCGCTGAGCGCCAGCGAAAGGGGTACGACCGCCAGCGTCGAGGCGATTCGGGCATCAGGCATCGTCCACGGGGGTGGCGGGCGGATCGGTCCCGGCGCCCGGCGACGCGCCCGCGCCGGTGGCGTTGTCCGCGGACCAGTCGATCACGACGCTCCGCCCACCGGCCCGCGTGAGCAGGACACCGCCGAAACCGGCCGTGACGACAACCCAGGTGCCGACGCCGGCCACGAAGAGGATGAGGCCGCGCACGAAATCCGCCGCGCCGCCGAACACCCACAGGGCGGCGCCGGCCGCGAATGGGAGCATCAGAAGCGCGAGTCCGCTGACGACGTAGTAGTAGGAGTTCGAGCGGCGGAGTCTCTCCAGCCATTCGGAGCGGAAGCGGCGCCGGGCGAAGATCTCGCCGCCGGCGTGCGCCGCCGCGAGATATCCGAAGAGCCCGGCGAGTCCTGCGGCGAGCAGGAAGAAGGGGATGACCAGCCACGTGATGACCAGCACGGCGAGGACGAGAAGCACGGGAAGGAACAGCACCTCCCCGGCGAGGCCCATCGCAAACGAGCGCGCGAACTCCAGCCGCACCGTATCCGAGACGGTCTCCAGCCGGCGGCGCCCGACATACACGAGCAGCAAGCCGAGTGCGGCGAGGACGATGAACGCGCAACCCGCGGCGATCACGCCCTCGGCAGCGCGCCCGAAGTTGCGCACGAGCCGCGACCCGAGGCCCGGCTGTGCGGGCCGCATCTGCATCGGGGCTTCGAACGACTCGACCCGCCGAGCGGAGGGAGCTTCCGTCGCCGCCCGCGTGGGAGAGGCCGGAGCCAGCCGAATGTCGGAGAGGATCTCCCCTTCGACCGCCGACGCACCTTCACCGAAGTCGATCTCGCCTCCCACCTGAAGCACATCACCTCGCACGCGCGCGCCGCCGTCCAGCAGGAGCGCACCGTCGAGCACGAGGATGTCGCCCTCGACCCCCCCGGCGAGTCTCAGCGTGCCGTCGAGAATGGCGACATCTCCCGGGATCGTGGCTTCGGCGAGGACCTCGTAGTTGCCGTGGACGATCATGGCCAGCCGATCCTCGGTGAATTCGCCGGAGTCGCCGAGTCGGCCGAGCGCGTCGCGCAGGCGATCCAGTTCGCCGGTGACGTCGAAACCAAGTCCGCCGGGGACGATCTGCAGGGGTCCGGGCCGACCGGAGATACCCGGCGTCGGCTCGCCCGCCGGGCGGGCGGCCGCCGCGCCGGCCGGCGACCGCGCCGCCAGCCCGAGAATTGCGTCGATCCGACCGGCAAGGGCCCGGGCCGCATCCCGGTCGGCGGCCTCTTCCGACGATGTCCACTCCTCCAGGAACCGTCGGAAATCGACCAGGCCGCCGCGTACCGAAGCGGCATCCTCTCCCGCGTGTTCGCGGAGGAAATCACGCCAGGCGCTCTCGAGGCCTCCGCGCGCCGCATAGGATCCGATCCCGATTCCGTCCACCTCGACGGCTTCGCCCTCGAAGCGAAGTCGATGCTCGGTCCCGCTCTCCAGTTCGAACCACAACTCGGCCCGACCGCCGGCAGAGAGCGTGATCGCGGCGTCGGCGATGCCCGCCTCCTGCGCCCGGACGGGGAGCGCCACTGCGAGACAGGCGAGGAACGCCAGCGCCCGGGTCATGCGGCCCTCTCGACGCGAACGCGTTGCGGGAGCGGCTGCCGGAACAGCCTGGCCATGAACCAGAGCGAGGCGAGTCCGACAAGACTCGACAGCGCCAGGCTGCCGAGCGCGGCGGTAGGGCTGATTCGGTCGGCGATCGATCCGCCCGCGTCCACGAGTCCGAGACGGTACGCCAGGCGGCCCGCCGCGAGCATGGCGTCGACAAGAACGGTTCGCGCGCCGCTGAAGGCAACGGCGAGCAACTGACCGGGCGCCAGACCCTGAGCGCCGAACAGCCAGGCGGCGCCGCCGCCGGAAACAGTCAGCATGGCCGCGCCCGCAGTGGCCAGCGCCGCCCGGCGCCGCCGCGCGAAGCGCAGGAGGCGTTCGGGCCACGGGACCGGAAGTCGCACGCGGGCCATCACCGCCGAAGCGAACGCCGGGGCGGGAGACCAGGTGCGGAGCCTTGAGAGCGCGCGGTCGAGCGCCGGGTGGGGCAGGTCGACGTGCGCCAGGACATCGTTCGCGAAGGATGGCGCGGGGGACCACTCGGGCAACTCCGCCAACCGATGATCGAGCGCGGCGCCCGCGAGGTCGACCCGCCGCGCGACGCCCTCCGCAAATCCATCGGTGGGCCGATGCGGGGCGAGACCCTCGAGAAACGCGATGACGTCCCGCAGCCCTTCCACTTCCCTCCGGCAGCGGGCGCACGCGGCCAGGTGGTCGGCCGTCTTCCCGCGCGCGGGCGACGCCGATTCCCGTCTGGCGAATCGCTCGATTTCCTCAGGTGTAAGATGCGGCAAGTTCACTCCTGTTCTCCCCTGGAGGCGCCCGGCAACCCTCGGCAAGGGCGGCTGCGGACTCCTACGGCTCCGTCAGATGTACGAGAGCGGCCTTCAATTCGTTTCTCGCCCGGTGGATGTAGGTCTTCACGGTCCCGAGCGGGATCTCCATCACCTGCGCGATTTCGTCGTACGCGTACCCCTCGATGTGCCGCAGGAGGATCGCGGTTCGGTATTCGGGTCGAAGTTGCCCGATGGCCGCCTCGATCTCGGATCCGAGTTCGCGGGCCTCGAGGAGTTCATCGGGTCGTTCGTCACCCGAGACCAGCGTGATTTCCGTCGCGGCCTGGCGATCCGGGGTCACGGCGTCCGGCGCCCCGTGCATGGAAACGACGTCGAGTTCCTTCTTGCGCAGATGATCTATCGTCAGGTTGTAGCCGATCTTGAAGAGCCAGGAGGAGAATTTGTAGGAGGGATCGTACCGGCGGAGATTGTTCAGCGTGCGGACAAACGTCTCCTGGGCCAGGTCCTCCGCCAGTTCACGGTCCCGCACCATCCGGAAGATGAGAGAGAAGACCGGACGTTCGAACCGGAGCACGATCTCGCGTGCGGCCCGTTCATCGCCGCGGAGGCACATCTCCACCAGCGTCTGCTCGCTGTGATCCGAGTAGTTCACTCGATTCTGCCCCTCCGGGTCGCGGCGGCGGGCCGGCGGCGGCCGGGTCGCCGCGACCGACGCTGTACGCCGGGTTCCGGCCCACCCTACACGGCTCCGCGACCAATATGCGCGCCGAAGGCCGTCCCCGGCATGCGCCGGCCCTCCTCCCGGGGGCGAACGGAGCCGGTGTCGTGCCTCCACGCTAGCGTTGGCAGCCGGCACAGAAGAACGAACTCCGTCCGGCCTGCACGATCCGGCGGATCGGGCGGGCGCAGGCGGGGCACGCGACCCCTTCGCGCTGGTAGACGTCCAGCCGAGTCTGGAAGGACCCGGAGCGGCCGTTGACGGCTCGGTAGTCCCGCAGCGTCGTTCCCGCGCTCTCGAGCGCCTCGCGCAGGACCGCCCGCACCGCCCGATGCAGTCGGCGCACCTCCTCCGCGTCGAGCGAGCCGGCCGGTCGGCGCGGGTCGATCCTCGCGCGGTACAACGCCTCGCTGGCGTAGATGTTCCCCACACCCGCGACGCGGCGCTGGTCCAGGAGGACGTTCTTGATCGGCGCCCTCAGCGGTCTGACGATGCGGGCCAGACGGGCGGCGGTGAACGTTCGGCCGAGGGGCTCCGGTCCGAGCGCGGCCTCCCGCGCTCTCCATGCCTCGGGCGTAAGCAGGTCGAAGCCGCCGAGGCGGCGGACATCGTCGTAGAAGAGCGTCCGGCCATCGTCGAGTTCGAGGTCGAGGCCCGGATGCCGAAAATCGGGGGAATCCGGACGTTCCGGGGCGAGCGCGAAACGGCCGGTCATGCGGACCTGGACGCGCATCAGCCGCTCCACCGGACCGTCGATGCCGCCCGTCGCGTGGAGCGGGAAGAGCAGGTATTTGGCACGGCGCTCCGCGTCTCCGAAGGTGCGCCCGAGCACAGCGCGGGTAAACGACCGCGCCGACAGCCCTCCGAGGATCAGGTCGTGGTGATGGACCCGGGTGTGGCGGATCCGCCGGCCTCGGAGGAGCGGGGCGAGATCCCGTCGCATCGTCTCCACCTCGGGAAGTTCCGGCACTAGCCGTCCGACATCTACCCGGAGGGGTGGATTCGCGCCGACTCGTCCGGCCCGAGGCGGTCGGGATCCAGTTCGTGCCAGCCGATGTCGGACCGGGAATGGGCGCCATCGAATCGGATCCGGGCCGCGGCTTGGCGGCTGCGCCGTGCCGCTTCTTCGAGCGTCTCTCCGAACCCGGTGATTCCGAGTACCCGTCCTCCGGCAGTGACCAGCCGCCCCTCCTTCATCGCGGTTCCGGCGTGAAACACTCTCACCCGCGCGGGGTCGAAGGCGGGAATCTCGATCGGCCGCCCGGAATCCGAGCTTTCCGGATAGCCGGCGCTCGCCATGACGGTGACCAGCGCGTGCCCGGGAGCGGCCTCCGGGCGCCAGCCGGCGAGCGAGTCGCCGTGCGCGACCCGCAGCATGGGCTCGAGCAGGTTCGAGCGCGTGAGCGGGAGTACGGCCTGCGTCTCCGGATCTCCCATCCGACAGTTGAACTCGACGACGCGCGGCCCCGAGGCGGTGAGCATGAGCCCCGCGTACAGGAAGCCGCGATAGGGGGCGCCGGACTCCGCCATTGCCGCGAGTACGGGCTGCGCGATCTCGCGCCGTACATCGTCGATGAAATCCGGATCCGCCGGCGCCGCGGGGGAGTACGCCCCCATGCCGCCGGTGTTCAGGCCGCGGTCTCCTTCCCCGACCCGCTTGTAGTCCCGGGATGTGAGCAGCGGGACGGCGCGTTCGCCGTCGGCCACGAAGAACACGGACAACTCCACACCCCGCATGAACTCCTCGACGACGACCCGCCCGCCCGCGTCCCCGAACTTGCGGCCGACCATCATCTCCTCGATCGCCGTCCGGGCTTCCGCGCGCGTTTCGCAGACGATCGCGCCCTTGCCGGCCGCCAGACCCGAGGCCTTCACGACGAGGGGTTCCTCGTGGCCTGTGACGTAGTCCAGCGCCGCTGCGGCGTCGTCGAACGTTTCGTGATCCGCCGTCGGAACGCCGCAATCGCGCATCAACCGTTTCGCGAACGCCTTCGAAGCCTCGAGCCGGGCTCCCGCGCGGTCGGGTCCGAAAACGGGCAGCCCGGCCTCGGCGAAGCGGTCGGCGATGCCGGCCGCGAGAGGCGCTTCCGGGCCGACGACGGTGAGGTCGATGCGACGTGCCGCCGCGAAGTCGAGCAGGCCTCCGATATCCGCGGCCCCCGTGTCGACGAGTTCCGCCGTGCCGAGCATTCCCGGGTTGCCGGGGGCCGCGTAGATGGTGGCGTCCGGCGCGTCGCGGCGGAGACAGTCCGCGAAGGCGTGCTCCCGCCCGCCGCTTCCGACGATGAGGAGGTTCACACCTAGTCTTCCGTGCGTCCCCGGAAGGCGCCGGTCAGCCGGTCGCGCAATCGATCCACAGCGGCGTCGACCTCGTCGAAGATTTCGCGCGCGCCGTCCTGATAGCCCTTCGCCGCCTCCCGCAGATCCTCGCGGTACGGGCGGTCGTCCTTCTCGTCCCGGTGCTGGTACTCGCCCGCCAGAATGCGGTCGTACTCGCCGCTCTCGATCCAGTCGCGCAGTTCCGCCACGCGGATGACGGCGAACGGGTGGGTCTGGCCCAGGACGTTGAGCACCTTGTAGACGGCGTCGAGGAGATCGCCGCCTGCCCTGTATTCGTCGGACTGCGCGATGAACTCGTCGAGGTCGAGAGAGACGCCCCTCCCGCCGCCCGCTAGCTGCATCAGTGCGGACATTGCGACCCGCGGATTCTGCACCGCCAGGAGGCCGGCGCGGTCCGACGAGAGTTCGCTCTTCCGGTACCACTCCATGAGGCCCATGTAGATCGGCAGCAGTGCAAGGCCGGCGAACGAATAGCGGAGAGTGACAAGGTTGAGAACCAGGATCAGCATGGTCCGGTACAGCACATGCCCGGATACGATGTGTCCGACTTCGTGGCCGAGGACGGCCTCGACCTCATCCTCCGACAGGATCTCGAGCATTGAGGAATTGAGGACGATGAACGGCTCGCCGAAGCCCACCGCTCCCGCGTTCACCAGGTGCGTCTGCGAGATATAGCATTCCGGCGGCTTCTCCACGTCGAGGACCTCGCACACGCGCGCCAGGCGCGCGTGCACCCACGCGTACTGCCGCTCCGACGTACGCACGGCGTTGGCCTTGAAGGCGAGCCGGATCGCGCGTTCGCCGAACAGCGCGAAGATCTTGCGGAGGAGGAGATCGAACCCGGGAATCTTGCGCAGCGTATTCAAGGCCGCCCGATCCGCCGGGTGTTCCCACGAGACCGCGGCGATCTGCGTGAGGATTCGCCTCTGGTGTTCGTCGCCTGCCGCCATCTATCACCCCCTGCGCGTCAAATCGCGCTCGTGTGAGCCGGCCGATTCGCGGGGCCGGCTTCCGCGCTCCCGGCTTTACGTCCGGCCCGGATTGCCTGTTTCAACGTCGGGACCGTCGCAGCCCCGCCGCTCAAAGGCGGGCCAGGGCCTGCGCGATGTCCTCCGCAAGATCGTCACCGTCCTCCACGCCCACCGACAGCCTTACGAGTCCCGGCCCCAGTCCGATCTCCCGCTTCTTTTCGTCGGGTACCGAGGCGTGGGTCATCGAATAGGGAACGCACACGAGACTCTCGACCCCGCCCAGACTCTCGGCCAGCTGGAACACCCGCGTCGATCCGGCGAAGCGGTTGGCCCGTTCCTCCGTCCCCAGGTCGAAGCTCACCATCGAGCCGAAGTCGCGCATCTGACGTCTGGCCAGTGCGTGTTGCGGATGGTCCTCGAGGCCGGGGTAGCGAACGGATTCGACTTCGTCGTGTCGCCGCAGCACGTCGACGACCCGCCGCGCGTTCCGGCAGTGGGCCGGCATGCGCAGGTGCAGCGTCTTCGTGCCGCGGAGGACGAGCCAGCAGTCGAAGGGGCCCGGGACGGCCCCGCTCGTCTTCTGCTGAAAGTGAAACCCCTCGGCGAGTTCGCCGGAGTTCGTGAGCAGGGCGCCACCGATCATGTCGCTGTGGCCGTTGAGGAACTTCGTCGTCGAGTGCATCACGACATCCGCGCCATCGTCGAGCGGCCGCTGAAGAAAAGGTGTTGCAAACGTGTTGTCGACGGACAACACGGCCCCCGCCTCGCGAGCGATCGCGGCGCAGGCCGCGATATCCGTGATCGTCATCGTCGGGTTGCTCGGCGTCTCGACGTGGATGAGGCGCGTCTCCGGGCGGATCGCGGCCCGAACCTGATCGAGGTCTCCCGTGTTCACGAAATCGAAGTCGACCCCGAACCGCTCCCACACGTGGCGCAGCATGCGGTCGACGCCCCCATAGACGTCCGCGCCGCAGATGAGGTGGTCGCCCGCGTTGAGCACCGTCTTGACGATCGCTTCGGTCGCGGCGAGACCCGAGGAGAACGCCGCGCCGTACCGCCCGTTCTCGAGAGCGGCCAGATTCGCCTGGAGGGCTTCGCGCGTGGGGTTTCTGACCCGCGCGTAGTCGTAGCCCTCGCGCGGCGCGCCGACGGCGTCCTGCACGTAGGTCGACGTCTGGAAGATCGGCATCATGATCGCCCCGGTCACGGGATCGGGGCGCTGCCCGGCGTGGATGGCCCGGGTTCCGAACCGTTGGGCGGCTGGGTCCACGTCTTCATCTCCGGCTCGGGTAGAGGCAGACGACGCGTGGGACGACGCATCGCGGGTCGAACGCGCAAGATATTCCCGCCGTGAGGGGAGGGCGACCGGAGGGGCCGCTGCAAGCCGCGCGGACGCCCAACCATTAAGATCCCGCGTCCATCTCACCGTCGGTGGAGAACAGCGTGTCAAGGTCACTCATCGTTTCCGCTTCGGGCATTCGCGGCATCGTCGGACGCGGGCTCACGCCCGACGTCGCGGCGCGCTACGGCGCCGCGTTCGCCACCCACATCGCGGCCGCGGCTCCCGGCCGGGGGCATGTTCTGATCGGCCGCGACAGCCGCGTCTCCGGGCCCGCGCTGCTCGATGCCGTGTCGGCGGGGGTCCGGGCGGTCGGGCTGGATGTGTGCGACCTCGGGATCGTGGCGACGCCCACGGGTCTCCTGGCCGTGAAGGAGGACGAGGCGGCGCTCGGCGGACTCCTCGTCACCGCCTCGCACAACCCGGCACCCTGGAACGGGCTCAAGCTGGTGGCGCGCGAGGGGCGGTTTCTCTCGGCGGCTGCCGGACGGGACGTGCAGCGAACGTTCGAGGGAGAGATCGGGTACGTGGGTTCCGCGCGCATGGGAGACAGAAAGGCGCGGGAGGGCGCCGGTCGAGCCCACATCGATCGGATTCTGTCGTTGCCGATCATCGACCGCGAACTCATCTCGTCGAACGCGTTCCACGTCGCGCTCGACTGCGTGCGCGGTGCCGGAGGGCCGATCATGCTCCCGCTGCTCGAGCGTCTAGGCTGTCGGGTCAGCGGGCTCGATCTCGAACCCGACGGCCGTTTCCCCCGTCCTCCCGAGCCTCTCGTCGAGAACCTCGGCACGCTCTCCACATACGTCACGGAGGTGCATGCGGATGTCGGTTTCGCCGTGGACCCCGATGTCGACCGCCTTGCCCTGGTGGACGAGAACGGGCGTCCCGTGGGGGAGGACTGGACCCTCGCGCTGGCCGTTGAACTCGTCGCGGCCCGCGAGCCCGCGCCCGTCGTGACGAACCTCTCCGCGAGCCGCCTGATTCAGGACGCGGCGGACCGCGCCGGCGTACCGCTGATCCGCACGCCGGTGGCCGAGGCCAACGTCGTCGCCCGCATGCTCGAGGCGGGCAGCGCGATCGGGGGAGAGGGGAACGGCGGCGTGATCTACGCGGGTCTGCACCTCACGCGGGACGCCCCGCTGGCCGCCGCACTGATCCTGCAGTTTCTGGCGGAGAGTCGTGCCACCCTCGGCGCCGCGGTCGACGAGCGACCCTCGTACCGGATCGTGAAGCGGACGATCTCCCGGGAAGGACTGGGCATCGAGGCGGCGCTCGCCGCAATCGCGGCTGCGGCTCCGTCCGGGACGACGGTGGACCGGCAGGACGGGATCCGGCTCGAGTGGCCGGATGGGTCGTGGATCCACGCCAGGCCGTCCGGCACCGAGCCGATCTTCCGCATCATGGCGGAGGCGACCGGCGAAGCACTGGCGGACGAGCGCGCGGACTGGATCGACGCCCTCGTGCGGCGCGCGGTCTGAGCGGCCGATGTGTGGGATCGTCGGCTACGTCGGGACGGAGGAGGCGGCCCCCCTCCTGCTGAACGGGCTCCGCCGCCTCGAATACCGCGGGTACGACTCGGCGGGCCTCGCCGTGCACACCGGTTCGGGACTCGGCCTCCTCAAGTGCGCGGGCCGCGTCGACCACCTGGCGGACCGGCTTGCCGAGGCCCCGCTTTCGGGAACGACCGGAATCGCTCACACCCGCTGGGCGACGCACGGCGCGCCCACGCGCGCCAATGCCCACCCGCTGATGGGCGACCGAGGCGAGGTGGCGCTGGTCCACAACGGCGTCATCGAGAACTGCGACGCACTGCGAACGAAGCTCTCCGAACTCGGCCACCGCTTCATGTCGGAGACCGATACCGAGGTCGTGGCCCACCTGATCGAGGAAGCGTTCGACGGGAACCTCGAGCGCGCCGTCGCCGCCTCGCTGACCCAGGTGGAGGGCACGCTGGGGCTTGCCGTCATGAGCGTGCACGACCCGGCACGGATCGTTGTCGCCCGCCGCGGCGCGCCCCTGCTGCTCGGGATCGGCGAGACGGACGAAGAAGCGACCTGGGTGGCTTCGGATGTGGCGGCGGTCCTCGAACACACCCGCGACATCGTGTATCTGGAAGACGACGAAATGGCCGTCCTCACCTCTTCGGGGCACCGGATCGTCGATCTCGGGAGGGACCGCGGCCACATCGGATGGGAGCCCGTCCCGAAGGAAATCCGCCGCGTGGACTGGGATCTGGAGAAGATCGAAAAGGCGGGTTACCCCCACTTCATGCTCCGCGAGATTCACGAGCAGCCCAACACCGTGCGCGATGCGATGCGGGGCCGGCTGCTGGCGGAGGAAGGCACGGCACGGCTCGGCGGGCTCGATGAATTCCGCCCGGACATCGATGCCGCCGAGCGCATCGTCCTCACGGGGTGCGGGACGAGTTGGCATGCGGCGCTGGTCGGAGAATACCTCATCGAGGCGCTCGCGCGCCTGCCTGTGGAGGTGGAGTACGCCTCCGAGTTCCGATACCGGAACCCGATCCTCGCTCCGGGGACCGCGGTGGGCGGCATCTCCCAGTCGGGGGAGACCGCGGACACGCTCGCGGCCGTGCGCGAAGCCGGACGGCTCGGGGCCCCCACCTTCGGAGTCGTCAACGTGGTGGGCTCGACGATCGCACGGGAGACGCGCGCCGGAATCTATACGCACGCCGGTCCGGAGATCGGCGTCGCGTCCACGAAGGCCTTCGTAGCGCAGGTCGTTTCTCTCGCGCTCTTCGGCCTCATGATTGCGAGGCGGCGCGGGATGAGCCGCGAGGAAGGCCGCGTCTTCGTGCGCGCCCTCGACGGACTTCCCGCCCTCATCGAGGAGGTTCTGGCAACGGAAGACCACATCCGGCGGGTGGCGGAGGAGTTCGCCCCCGCGCGCAACTTCCTCTATCTGGGGCGGGGGCCGAACTTTCCGATCGCCCTAGAGGGGGCGCTCAAGCTGAAGGAGATCTCCTACATCCATGCGGAGGGATACCCGGCGGCCGAGATGAAGCACGGCCCGATAGCGCTTATCGACGAAGACATGCCCGTCGTTTTCATGGCTCCGCGCGGCGCCGTCTACTCGAAGGTGCTCGTGAACATCGAGGAGGTGAAAGCGCGCGGCGGCCGCGTGATCGCGCTCGTCAACCGCCGCGAGACTGACCTCGCCCGAAAGGTGGATCACCTGATCCCGGTGCCCGCGACGCTGCCCCTGCTGCAACCGATCGTCAACGTCGTTCCGCTACAGCTTCTCGCCTACCATATCGCCGTCCTGCGGGGCTGCGACGTGGATCGTCCCCGGAACCTCGCGAAGACCGTGACGGTGGAGTAGTTCGCCGGAAGCCGGGGACCCCGCCACCGCCCGGAGTGAAGGGGTTACAGGGGGAAAGAGCCGGTTGTATGTTTGGGCGTCGCGTCCGCCGCCGAGCCGTACTCATCCGGCCAGCGGCCCGGTCGCGTGGTCCACCGGGTGCGGGATTGGAAGAGGATGCCGAGCGCCTACCTCCAGGGGATGAAGGATCAGGTTGCACGATACGCAGGCACGCTGCGTGACGTCGTCATCCTCGCGCCCGTCTACGGTTTGTTGATGTTCACCCTCATGAAGGATCCGCGCCTGACCCGGCAGCAGCGGATTCTGGTGGATGCGGCCATCGCCTACCTCGTGAGCCCGGATGACGTGATCCCGGAAGATGAGGTCGGGCCGTACGGTTTTCTGGATGACGTCTTCTGCTGTGCGTACGTGACGCACCGGATCGGAGAGGAGCTTGGCTGGGATGTGGTGGAGGAGCACTGGACCGGCGAGCGCTCGGCGCTCGAGGTTTCCAACAACCTGCTCGCACGCGAGCGGGAACTGCTCGGCGGGGCGGGCGATGACGTTCTCGAATTCGCCGGGCTCCTCGACCGGCGGTCGGACTCTGAAGCGGAACGCCCACAACTCGTCCTCACGGCGGCCGGCCCCTAGCCGGAGCCGCCGCCCGCGGATCGGTGCGGCCCTGCTCGTACT
Organism: Candidatus Palauibacter rhopaloidicola; assembly: GCA_026914155.1. Classification (GTDB taxonomy): domain Bacteria; phylum Gemmatimonadota; class Gemmatimonadetes; order Palauibacterales; family Palauibacteraceae; genus Palauibacter; species Palauibacter rhopaloidicola. Next base: position 141,547 of record JAPPGH010000012.1, read on the forward strand.
CGCCGGGCTCGTCGGCGCGGAGTCGGTTGACGCCCAGTATCGTCTGACGGCCCCCTCGGGCAGCTTCGTCGAGTTCGAGGCCAACGTCCTCCTCCGCTTCCGGGACCGTACCGACTCTCTCATGACCGATCTCGTGGAGGATCCCCTCGTTCTCTACTTCCCCTCCTTCGGGCGGGATCTCGACGAGTCCGAGGCCCGGGACGCGTGGCCATGGAACGCGGTCGAAGTCGTGACGGATTCGAGCGCCGCGCTCGTGATGCCGGGCAACCTGAGGGAGGCCGGGCGGGCGTACGAGAGCTATGCGGTCCTGCGCATGCATGCCGTGCGTCAGGATCCCGACGTGGCCTGCGAGGTGCTCGTCTCACGGGAAGTCGAGGCGGTCGACGGGTTCATCGACGGGTGGATCGCGGCGCGACTCCTCTTCGGAGGGCCTGCGTACGAGCCGCTCGACGAGCTCGCGTTCGCGCGCGAGGCCGGCGTCCTTCCGGGACTCATCCTCGACCGGTCCGACCGTCAGCTGGGCGGGTGTCTGCAGATCTCGCGCGAACGTCGCGCGCAGGACATCGCCGCCTACCGCGTCTGGCGAACGGAACGCTATCTCCCTCAGGGCGGGCGATGAGTCTCCGGCTCTACGACTCCCTTACGCGGCGGCTGCGCGCGTTCGAGCCCATCGAACCGGGCCGGGTACGCATGTACACCTGCGGGCCCACGGTGTACGACCGTGCACATATCGGGAACTTCCGCGCCTTTGCGTGGGAAGATCTGCTTCGTCGCCACCTCCGGTTCAAGGGATACGAAGTGTGCCAGGTCATGAACCTGACCGATGTCGATGATCGGACGATCGCGGCGGCCTCCGGCCGGGGCGTGCCGCTGGCCGAGGTCACCGATCCCGTGATCGAGATGTTCCTCGAGGACTGGGACACGCTGGGGCTCGAGGAACCCGAGCATCGGCCGCGGGCGACCCGCTTCGTCGAGGGGATGATCCGGCTGATCGAGTCCCTCTCCGAGCGGGGACTCACCTACGAGAGCGAGGGTTCCGTGTACTTCGCGATCGGGCGTTCCCCCGGGTACGGGCGGCTGGCCGGGATCGACTGCGGCGGCCTCACGGCGACCGGCAGGGCCACGGGAGATGAGGAGTACGACAAGGATGACCCGAGAGACTTCGTCCTCTGGAAGGGCGGCGACCGCGGCGCGGATGGCGCGGTAGCCGTGTGGGATTCTCCGTGGGGGCCGGGCCGGCCCGGGTGGCATCTCGAGTGCTCGGCGATGGCGATGCACCACCTTGGCGAAACGCTGGACATCCATACCGGAGGGGTCGACAACCTCTTCCCGCATCACACGAACGAGATCGCTCAGTCGGAAGGGGTCACCGGGAAGACGTTCTCGAACTTCTGGCTCCATGCCGAGCACCTTCTGGTGGAAGGCCGGAAGATGTCGAAGTCGCTCGGCAACTGCTTCACGATCCCCGACCTCGTCGAACGCGGATACGCGCCCTCCGCGATCCGGTACCTGCTGCTCAGCGGACACTATCGAACCCAGCTGAACTTCACCTTCGACGGCCTGAAGGCGGCGGCGAAGGCCGTGACCCGCCTGCACGAGTTCAGGAACCGCGCGCGCGAGGCCGGCGAGGCGGAGACCGATGCGTCGACGGACATCGAACCGGTTGCGGCGCGAGCGGGCGTCGCGTTCGAAGCGGCGATGGACGACGACCTGAACGTGAGCGAAGCGCTGTCAGCGGTGTTCGGGCTCGTCCGGGAAGCGAATCACATGCTCGACGCCGCCCGTCCGCGGGCCCCCCGCGGCACCGGGGCCGCCCTCGCCGTGATCGACGCGTTCGATCGCGTCTTCGGCGTACTGGCCGTCCGGGACCGCGAGTCATCCGGCGGCGACGACGAGCTCGTCGCATGGGCCACGGGCCGCGTCGGTGAGCGCGAGCGCGCCCGGGCGAGCCGGGACTTCGCGCGCGCCGATGCGATTCGGGCCGAACTCGAGGCCCGTGGCGTGACCGTGGAGGATCTGGCGGAGTTCACCCGCCTTCGGGTGGGTGGGCGCACGATCCAGTTGCCGCGTCCGCTCCGGACGGCAGGATGAGGCGGTGGCGCCCGTGAATGGCGGCCGAATCGAACGCCCGAAAAACACCTTGACGATCGGCCGCGCATACCCCTATGTTAGAAGACTGTTGTGCGGAAGGGTCGCTGGCGTAGCTCAACCGGTAGAGCGTCGGATTTGTAATCCGGAGGTTGTGGGTTCGAGCCCCACCGCCAGCTCGGTCGAGTCGGACGAACAGCCGCCCCGAAGCGGCGAACCCTGGAACTCATCGATCGGGCGTCGATCGGGCGCCAGGTATCGGCGGTGGGGTACCGAAGCGGCCAAACGGGGCAGACTGTAAATCTGCTGGCTTATGCCTTCGGAGGTTCGAATCCTCCCCCCACCACCTTCACGAGACCACTGACGAAACAAAGGGCGTAGCCCGCGCGCGAGCAGGAGGAGCGCCCGTCGCGGGGCCGCTCCGCCGAACCCGAAGTCCGAGAGGAGAACGAGGGGCGATGGCGAAGGAAAAGTTCGAGCGAACGAAGCCGCACGTG
>JAPPGH010000025.1 GCA_026914155.1 Candidatus Palauibacter rhopaloidicola
GCACCGTGATGGTCGCCGCGCGCGTCACGCCCGCCGAGCACGCCGCCTGGCGGGATAAGGCCGCGGCGGCGGGCGTCTCTCCCTCCGTCCTGCTTCGCGAGGCGATGGCGCGGACGCATACGTGGACCGCGGCGGCGCGGTCCGTCGAGCGCGAGCGCACGCGCCAGATCGCGCGCATCGGGAACAACCTGAACCAGCTTGTACGCTGGGTGAACACCCACAGGACGGCCGCCGAGGCCGTCTCGGTGATCGCCCATCTCGTGTCCTTCGAACGCGCGCTGCTACGCGTCGCCCGCATCGGCGGGGAGACCGACGATGCTCGTTAGGTTCCTCTCCCACGGGAAGGGCTCGGCCAAGGCGGCGGCCAAGTATCTCGTCGGCGAGTTGGACGCCGAGGGACGCGAGCGCGAGGGCGTCGAGGTGTGGCGCGGGAACCCGGACATGGTGGCCGCCGTGGCCGACTCGCTCGACTTCGAGCGCAAGTACACGTCGGCCGTAATTGCGTGGGCGCCGGAGGACCAGCCCACCGGCGAACAGATCGAAGCCGTCCTCGACGAGTTCGAGAAGACGGCGTGGGCGGGACTGGAGCCGGACCGCTATTCGTGGACGGCGGTTCTGCACCGCGAGCGTGGAGGCGGCGTCCACGTCCACATTTTGGCCGCGCAGTGCGACCTACAGACCGGCCGCAGCTTGAACATCGCGCCCCCCGGCTGGGAGAAGACCTACGCCCCGCTTCGCGACGCCTTCAACCACGAGCACGGCTGGAGCCGACCGGACGACCCGAAGCGCGCGAGGGCGCAGCGACCGGGCCACGTGGCCTACATCGAGGCGTCGAAGCTCAGGGCCGGACTCGAACACGAGGCGGATCCGCGCACGCTGATCCGCGACTACCTCGTGCAGCGCGTCGAGCACGGCGCGGTCAAGGACCGAGCCGACGTGGTCTCCGCGCTGGAGGACGTTGGCCTCGACGTGACCCGCCAAGGCAAGGACTACATCACCGCCCGCGATCCCGACAGCGGGAAGCGGTGGCGGCTGAGAGGAGAACTGTATGAACGAGACTTCGAGCCCGGGCGACTTGACCTCCCGGCTGAGGAGCAGGCTGGAGGCCGACCGGAGGCGAATCGAGGACGAAGCCGCGCGCGAGCTCGCGCGGCTCGGCGAGAACTTGAGCGCAATCGCAAACGGCGCGCTGCGTTCCATCGAGGCCGATACGGTCGAGGCGACCGGGAAGATGCGCGAGTTGCTGATGAAGGCCTGGCTCCGGCCGCTGGTGGTCGGCATGAGCCTCTTCCGCAAATGCTGTCGGAGACGCATGCTGTTGTGGGCGTGTGACTTGGGAGTTTTGATTGTTAGACTCCCGCCGATTGATTCCCGCTGGTCGGGATTTCAGCCGCGAACCCTGTTGCGGCCTTCCAGCGCCGTCCTGAGTTGTCCAGCATCCGGTCGCTGGTAGCACCTGAGCACCGTCTGGGCGTCCCGCCAGCCGCCCAGCTCGCAGAGCACCTTCAGGGGCTGGTCCATCAGGTCGCTGGCGAACTTCCGCCTGAGCGAGTGCCACCCCCTGCGCGGCTTCGGTTCGAGCTCCGCGAGGCTCTGGGCCTTCTGCCACCAAGCGTACAACCGGGAGCCACCTACAGCCGCCCTCGGATTCTTGGGCGCGGGCAGGATCGGCGCTTTACCGGATCCGGGGTTCATCGCTCGAACCTCCTTCAACGCGTCGAGAGCCTCGTCGGTAACGGGTGTGATGTGTTCATAGCCGGTCTTCTCGTGCTTCGCCCGCCACCTCACCGCCCCGCTCTCGAAGTCGATGTCCGACCACCTCAGGTTGCGGATGGCCCCGATCCGATGCCCGGTTTCGTGAGCGAGCACGAGCGCGACGCGGAACCGCCAGTCCACCTGCCGGGACACCCCGAGCATCGCCTGATACTCCTCCTCCGTCAGAACAACGCGGGTGGGGTTCTTCGCCCTGGGCTTCTTCAGGCCCTTCAGCGGGTTCCTGTCGAGCATCGGGCGGCCGTGTTCGTCCCTCGACCTCGCCGCCCAGTTCAGCACCGCCATCAGGAACGTCAGGTCCCATTCGATGGTGCGGTCGCCCACGGGCTTTCCACTGGGACCGATTCTGCCCGCGCGCCGCTCCCGAATGAACCTGTCCCAATCGCGCCGGGACAGAGTTTCGGGCCTTCGGTCCGGCCCGAAGAACTTCAGGAACATCGCCATCGCGATCCGGTCGTGCTGCCCGTTCCGCACCTCCTTCGTGGGCGTCACCTCCTCACCGTAGATTTCAAAGAGCGTGTCCAAGGTGAGCGGCTCGGGCTCGGCTTCCGCCGTGCCGTTGAGGTCCGGGCTCGCGAACCCGGCGGCGAACTCGTCCGCCTGCTTCTTCGCTCGGGTCCAATCCCGGTGTCCGAGCGAACGGGTGAGCCTTCGCCCGTTCGCGCGCCACTCGACTTGGAACAGGCCGGTCTTGGGGTCGGGAAACACCCGGACCCGGTTGCGGCCCCATTCGCCAGCGCCGTACGAGCGCCGGCTTCGTTTCGTGCGTGCCATCGTTCGATTCCTCTCTCGATGGACTGCACGATCTGCGCGAACGAAGTATCGCGGAGCGAAGGCTTCTCCGCCACTCGCGGCCTTTGGCCCGACTCCCTCCCAGGCGGGCGTGTACGACGCGACTCAGGCGGCTCGCAGGGCCTCGACTGCTCGCGCTGAGGGCGTTATCAGACGGCGCGCGCAGGGGGTCCCCGCGTTTGCGGGGTTTCGGAGGAGCCAGATGTGTTTTTGCTTCACAAAAACTCTCTGGCCGGGGGAACCCCGGACCCCTTCACGACATCCGCACGGCCGGAGCAGCGCCGCCCGTAATGGTCCGTCCCCGGAACCCGAGGCCGGACATCGGAGCCGCGCGATCCCCGTGCGCGGTAAAACCGCCCCGTCGCGGTCCTCGATGCCGATGTCGGGCACCGAGGCGCACGGACGACTCAGCCTCGTGCCGCCTCCATGATCTCGGCCACGTAGTCGTCCAGCCGGGCCATGACCTCGATCACTTCCGCCTTGCTCTCCGCGCTCACGAGTTCCTTCGACAGATCGAGCAGGAGGCGGCGAACCGCGAGCGGGTCGCCCGCCCCGGTCGGCGGTGCCTCCGGGTCACCCGCGCCCACCGACGACAGGTCCGGCGCGGTGGGTTCCTCAGCCGTCGCGACCTCCGGCTCCGGCGGCGTCTTCGGCTCCGGCGGCGTCTTGAGCTCGGGCGCGGCGGCCCTTGCGAGCCGCGCCTTCACTTGGAGGGGATACTTCGCGTGGAACTGTCGGCCCGTGAGTTGCCCGACCGAGGGGTCGATCTCACGGGCACCCGCGAACAGGTCCGCGTTCGCGACTCCGGGGTTCGCCTCAAGCGTCCGCTCCACGTACTCCATGACGGCGGCACCATCA
>JAPPGH010000049.1 GCA_026914155.1 Candidatus Palauibacter rhopaloidicola
GCGCACGAAGGGGGCCGAGAGCCGCTTGTGTGGATGGCGGCCCCGGGGCTTGCCTTGCGGGCGTTTCACGGGGGCTCTGTTCACATTATCCATCCCCTAATCGTAACCGAGATGGAGCGGGATAGCAAGGGCCGTCGCTGGACGGACGGGGTAGGACGAATCCTACCTAAAGCATTGCTAAAACAGGATGTTACGAACTGCTATGAACGATGTCGGACATCATGGGATTCCAAGCGTCCGACTTGCAGCGCTATGTGACCGAGGAGCAACGCAGAGCGCAGCGTTTCAGGCGGGATGCATCGCCGCTCGAACGCAGCAGGGCTTTTGTCGCGGGCTGCTAGACGTGGTAGTTGGGGGCTTCGCGCGTGATCACGACGTCGTGCGGATGGGACTCGCGAAGTCCGCCGGAAGTGATGCGGAGGAAGTGGGCATCCCGGCGAAGTTCGTCGATGGTGGCGGCGCCGCAATAGCCCATGCCGCTGCGAAGTCCGCCGACGAGTTGGAACACGGTGTCCGAGACCGGCCCCTTGTAGGGCACCCGGCCTTCGATCCCTTCGGGGACCAGCTTCTGGGCGGCCGATCCCTCCTGGAAGTACCGGTCCGCCGAACCGGCCTGCATGGCCGCGAGCGAGCCCATGCCGCGGATCACCTTGAACCGCCGGCCCTCGAGGAGGAAGGTCTCCCCGGGGCTCTCGTCGGTGCCCGCGAACATCGACCCCAGCATGCACGTCTCCGCCCCCGCCGCGATCGCCTTCACGACGTCGCCGGAATACTTGATGCCGCCGTCACCGATCACCGGCACGCGGCCCTCCGCCCCCGCCACGCTGTCTTCGATCGCCGTGACCTGGGGTACGCCGACACCCGTGACGACGCGCGTCGTGCAGATGGATCCCGGCCCCACGCCGACTTTGACCGCATCCACGCCCCGCTCGACGAGCGCCGCCGCCCCTTCCCGGGTCGCGACATTGCCGGCGATGAGGTCGATGTCGGGCAGCGCCTCCCGGACCCGGGAGACGGCGTCGAGGACGCCCTCCGAGTGTCCGTGCGCCGTGTCGACGACGATGACGTCCACTCCGGCCTCCGCGAGTTCCCGCGCCCGCCGGAGTTCGTTCCGGCTCGCCCCTACGGCCGCTCCCACCCGGAGCCGTCCATGGCCGTCCTTCGTCGCGTGGGGAAACTGCCGCCGCTTGAAGATGTCCTTGACCGTGATGAGGCCGGCGAGCCGCCCATCCTCTCCCACGACGGGGAGTTTCTCGATCTTGTGGCGGCGGAGAATCTCCTCGGCCTCCTCGAGCGAAGTCCCGGTGGGCGCAGTCACGAGATTCCCGCTCGTCATCACGTCCCGCACCGGCCGCGAGAGGTCCGTTTCGAACACGAGGTCCCGGTTGGTCAGAATCCCGACGAGCGCGCCGTCATCGCCCACGATCGGGACGCCGCTGATCGAGAACTCTCTCATTCGCCTGCGGGCTTCGCCCAGCGTGGCATCGGGCCCGAGCGTGACGGGGTTCAGAATCATTCCGCTCTCGGACCGCTTCACCCGGTCGACCTGCTGGGCCTGGGCTTCGACCGACATGTTCTTGTGGATGATGCCGATCCCGCCCTCGCGCGCGAGGGCGATGGCCATGCGGTACTCCGTCACCGTGTCCATGGCGGCGGAGAGCAGCGGAATCTGGAGTCGGATGCGTTGAGTCAGGCGGGTGGAGACGTCGACGTCCGCCGGATGGACGAGCGCATGCCCGGGGGCGAGCAGAACGTCGTCAAAGGTGAGCGCTTCGCGGCTGGAGCGCGGCGTGGGAGCTTCCATGCGCCATCGTAGGCGACGGCCCGCGCGACGTCAAACGAGCGGCCCGCGCTTCGACCGCCGCGACGACGGCTCGGGTCTACGGGTCGACGACGATCTCGCGCGTCTCGGGCGGAGGGCGGTCCTCCCGGGGTTCCGGTTCCGGGTTGCCCGCTTCGAGTTCGGCGAGGAATCCGCGCCCGGCTTCGCGGAACGAGTCGATCACGCGGTCGGCCGCGCCGAGCACCTTCATCGTTCCCTTGACCGCGGTCGTCGAGGCCCGCGTCCTCCGCAGCCCCCGGTGGACGGACTCGGCGAAGTGCTGGAACGGGTCCGCGCCGGACGGCGGCCGGGAGGCGTACTTCGACGCAAGATAGTCGATGAAATCGACGACCTCGTACTGCTTGTCCTCGGGGAGAGCCTGGAGCTTCCTCCAGATCTTCTTCCTCAGGATCTCGTTCATGCCTTCTTCGGCCATGGTGCCCTTCCGACTCCGCGGTCGCCCACACCCGCCCGGCGTGCCGTCGCCGGTCCCCCTCATACTCCGCCCGACCCGGGGCAGGTTTCAAGTACGCAGCGGGCGCAGCGGTGCGAGGGGTTCCGCCGTCCGCCGCCCCAAGCATAACATGTTGCGCGTGAAAACCACCTATGATCTCGCCTGCGAAGAACTCGCGGCGGCCCCTCGACGTTGGCTGGTCACGGGGGGCGCCGGCTTCATCGGATCCCACCTCGTCGAGCGGCTCCTGACGCTCGGACAGGAAGTCGTAGCGCTCGACGATCTCTCGACCGGACACCGCCGCAATATCGACGAGGCCATGGCCGCCTCGGGTGCCCCCGCGGACCGCTGCCGTTTCGTGGAGCGGGACATCGTCGATGCGGACGCCGCCGCCGAGGCCTGTCGGGATGTCGACATCGTGCTGCACCAGGCCGCGCTGGGCTCGGTGCCCCGATCGGTTAAGGAGCCGCGGGAGGCGTATGCCCGCAACGTCGAGGGGTTCATCAACGTGCTCGACGCGGCCCGCGACGCCGGCGTCTCCCGCCTCGTCTACGCCTCCTCGAGTTCGGTGTACGGGGATTCGCCCTGCCTGCCAAAGGTGGAAGCCCGCATCGGGAATCCGGCGTCCCCGTATGCGGCCACGAAGCGCGTCAACGAGTTGTACGCGGAGATGTACCGGCGCAGCTACGACCTTGAGATCGTCGGACTCCGCTACTTCAACGTCTTCGGCAAGAGGCAGGATCCCGACGGGCCGTACGCCGCCGTCATACCGCGCTGGACTCTGCGGATGCTGGCGGGAGAGCCGTGCCGGGTCTACGGGGACGGGAAGACGACCCGGGACTACTGCTACATCGACAACGTGGTGCAGGCGAACCTGCTCGCCGCCACGACGGGGGCGGAGACGGCGCTCGGCGTCTACAACGTCGCCGCGGGGGATCCGACGACGCTGAACGAGCTGTTCGCCCTCATCCGCTCGGGGCTCGCGGAAAAGCGGCCGCATGTGGGAAGCGCGGAACCTGTGTACGAGGACTTCCGGATCGGTGACGTACGGCATTCCTATGCGGATGTCTCGAAGGCCCGGGAAGGGCTGGGATACGAGCCCCGCTGGACGCTCCTCGAGGGTCTTCGGTCCACACTCGACTGGTACGCCGCCCTCTGAGCAGCGGGGACTGGCCGGCGCGCGCCCGTCCTCCGGGGCTACCGGGCTCCGGCCTTCACCTGTGGAGAATCGACCTCTCCACCCGTGGCGGGTCCGGCGACCGCGCCCTCCTGAGCCCGGACGAGCGGGCCCGCGCCGAACGACTCGTCAGCGCGAAGGCGCGCGCCCGGTTCCGTCGCGCCCGCATCGCGCTGCGGCGCCTCCTCTCCGAGTACCTGCGCGTTCCGCCCGGCGAGCTGGCGCTGGAGTACGGCGAGCACGGAAAACCCCGGCTGGTGTCGGCGCGAGGGGACGACGGGGCCGGCGACGCGCCCCCGTTCTACTTCAATCTCAGCCACTCGGGCGGGCTCGCGCTCTGCGCCGTGGGCCAGTTCGGCGAGATCGGCGTCGACATCGAACGCATCCGGCCGCTCAGTTATCCGGGGCCTCTCGCGCGCGACCATCTCTCCCCCGAGGAATGGCGCCTTCGGTCCGACTGGGAGACCGCGGCGGCCAGGCCGGAGTTCTTCCGGATCTGGGCCCGAAAGGAGGCGATCCTCAAGGCCGCCGGCTTCGGCCTGTCGCGTCCGCTGGGCCGCGTCGACACGATTCGCGGGGAACTCGACGGACGCTCCTGGTGGCTGATGGACCTCTTCCCCGGGGAAGGCTTCACAGGCGCCGTGGCGTGCTCCCGGGCGCCCGAATCCGTCCGGCAGTGGAGCTGGCCCTAGCGGTCCGTGGCAAGAGCGGCGCCGATGCAGGGCTTTTGCCGCGCGCTGCGAGGTTGACGATGGCCGACTCGCCCCGCATAGTGCCTCGCGACATTGCGGGTCGTGCCCGACCGCCCGGCGCGGAACCGAACGTACGAACCCCCCTTTCCAGTACGCCCAAGTGACCCGGAGGTCGCACCATGTCCGACGCCGTTTTTGCGGCACCCAGTGAACATCCCTCGCACGTTCGATACGACGACTACGGGAGCACCGTCGCCTCGGGCGACCGGGACCAGATCCTGAAGCTCTGCGAGGAACTGAACGTCCGCTTCCTTCGTCTCATCTTCATCGACATCAACGGCTTCCCGAAGAACGTCGAGGTCCCGGCGAGCAAGCTCGAAGACGGGTTCGACGCCAAGGTCATGTTCGACGGGTCGTCGATCGCGGGCTACGTCCGCATCGAGGAGAGCGACATGCTCCTCCGTCCGGACCTGGACACGTTCCGGGTCTTCCCGTGGGGGAACCCGGACGCCCGGGTCGCCCAGATGTACTGCGACGTCCGGCGCCCGTACAACAAGCCGTTCGGGGGTTGCCCGCGTGCGGCGCTCAAGCGCGTCGTCGCCAGAGCGGAGTCGATGGGCTACACGATGTACTCGGCCGTCGAGGCCGAGTTCTTCCTCTTCAAGACGAACGAGGACGGTAGCTGCAATTTCGTCACCCACGACGATGGCGGGTACTTCGACCTCACGCCGTCGGACCTCGCCGAGCGGGCGCGCCGCGAGATGGTCACCGGCATGGAGGCGATGGGCCTCGATGTCGAGGCCGCGCACCACGAGGTCGCCGAGGGCCAGCACGAGATCGACTACAAGTACGGCGAGGCGCTGCGGACAGCCGACGACCTCATGACCTTCAAGTTCATCGTCCGGAACGTCGCGCTCGCGCACGGGCTCCACGCGACGTTCATGCCGAAGCCCATCTTCGGCGCAAACGGTTCCGGCATGCACACGCACCAGTCGCTGTTCAAGGACGGGAAGAACATCTTCCACGACGCGAACGCCGACTACGAGCTGGCCGATGTCATGCTCCACTACATCGGCGGCCTCAAGAAGCACGCACGGGCCATCGCGGCGGTCACCAACCCGATCGTGAACAGCTACAAGCGGCTCGTGCCCGGCTACGAGGCGCCGATCTCCATCGCGTGGTCGCAGCGGAACCGCTCGCCGATGATCCGCATCCCGGAGCAGCGCGGCGTCGGGACGAGGCTCGAGTTCCGCATGCCCGACCCGTCCTGCAACGGCTACTTGGCGACGGCCGTCCAGCTCGCCGCCGGCCTCGACGGCATCGAAAACAAGATCGATCCCGGCCCACCGCTCGACACGAACGTGTGGCAGCTGTCCGACGAGGAGCGCGAGCGGATCGGGCTCGAAGTGCTGCCGGCTAACCTGGGCGAGGCCGTGGAGGAACTCGAGGCGAACGAAGTCATGAAGGATGCCCTCGGCGACCACATCTTCGAGCAGTTCGTGAGCCGCAAGAAGGCCGAGTGGAGCGACTACGTGGCGTCGGTCTCCGAGTGGGAGCTCGAGCAGTACATCAACTACTAGCTGCCTGAGCCGATCAGCGATCCGGGGGTTCCAGGATCCCCGGATCGTTGACGGCGTCCACCGCCACGACGAGCCCGGGGAGCCCCGCCCCGGCACTCCGGATGTCGGCGATCACATTCCGAATCCGGCTCAACCCCACCGCATTCCGGCGCCGGAAGGATCGCATCGCCTCTTCCGTCGTCGACGACTCGGAGCGGGCGATGATCTGCGCCGCCATGCGCGAACGCGCCAGCTCGAGTCGCGTGACGAGGATGCGCGCCGCCCTCTGATCCCACGGATCGTCCGCGGCCAGCGAGTAGACGCGGCCCCGCAGCCACGGAAAGTCGATCTCCTCGGCGAGACCGAAGTACACGGCGCCGACCTCGCGCGTGCCGGCGCCCGTTTCCCGGATGAGGCTGGCAATCGGCAGCAGTTCGTCGACGTAGCGGAAGGTCGTGAGTCGCGCCGCGCCCTCCGGATCGAGGCCGTCCATCTCGTGCAATGAGCAGGTGGACTCGAAGCGTTCCAGCCGCTCGGCGGTGAGCAGTTCCGGCAGAGCCTCGCGGACGGCCCGCACGGGGTCGTGCAGCCACTCGATCGCCTCGCTGACCGGCTCCGAGGGGTCGGTCCGCTCCAGGAGCCATCGCGTCGCGCGCGTCAGCGCGTCCGCCATCGCGAGGTAGCACTCGTTCTGCGCCCCGCTCCGCATCCGGACATCCGCGACGCGCAGCCGCTCGTACAGGTCCTCGGCGTCCGCGATCCGTGACGCGACGTACCAGGTGCGGGCGACGGTCGCGGCGGCGCGGCCGGTCTCCTCCATGATCCGGATGTGGCTCGTGGCGCCCATGCGGTCCACGTAGCGGTTCGTCAGCAGCATGCTCGAAATGTTCGGGCGCAGCCGGTGCTCCTCGAGGTCCGAGGTGTCGACCTCCTTCAGCGCCCCGAAAGGGAAGTAGTCCTCCACAAGTTCCATCATGGCCGGGTCGCGGGACACGCTGGATTCCGTGAGCGCATGCTTGAGGTGAAGCTTCGAGTAGGCCATCACGGTGGCGAGTTCCGGCCTCGTGAGGTGCGCCTCGGCGTTCTCCCGTTCGATGAGCTCCTCCCCCGCCGGCAGGTATTCGAGGGCCGGATCCAGGATCCCCTCCCGCTCGAAGCGCTGGATCACCTCGCGGAACGTCGCGGGCGCGCGTCGCGCCCGGATGTAGTCGAGGCTGATGGCGAGGCTCTGGCTGTAGGTGTTGCGGAGAACCTTCCACGCGACCTCGTCCGTGCATTCGCGAAGCAGGTCGTTGCGCGCGTCGTAGTCGATCGCCCCGCGCGACAGCGGGGCGCCCAGCAGGATCTTCAGGTTGACCTCGTGGTCGGACATGTCGACCCCGGCGGAGTTGTCCACGGCATCGGTGTTGATGCTCCCCCCGCGGAGCGCGTATTCGACCCGCGCGCGCTGCGTGAAGCCGAGATTGCCGCCCTCCCCGACGACCCGCGCCTGAATGGCCGTCGCATCGACGCGCGTGGGATCGCCGCTCGGGTCGCCGACATCCGCGTGACGTTCGGAACTCGCCTTCACGTAAGTGCCGATGCCGCCGTTCCAGAGGAGGTCGACCGGCGCCGACAGGATCGCGCGGATCAACTCGTTTCCGTTCATCTCCTCGCGATCGATGGCGAGGCGCTCGCGGATCTGCGGCGACAGGTGGATCTGCTTCTCCGTGCGGTCGAAGACGCCGCCCCCCTCGCTCAGGAGTCCGGCGTCGTAGTCGGCCCACGACGAAGCCGGGAGCTCGAACAGCCGCTTCCGTTCCTCCCACGACGCCTTCGGGTCCGGGTCCGGATCGAGGAAGATGTCGCGGTGATCGAAGGCGGCGACGAGCTGGATCTGCTTGCTGAGCAGCATCCCGTTGCCGAACACGTCGCCGCTCATGTCGCCGATGCCGACCGCCGTGAACGGTTCGTTCTCGTAGTCGATGTCCGCTTCGCGGAAGTGGCGCTTCACGCACTCCCACGCACCGCGGGCCGTGATTCCCTCCTTCTTGTGGTCGTACCCCTGCGACCCGCCGGAGGCGAAGGCGTCATCGAGCCAGAAGCCCGCTTCCGCCGCAAGTTCGTTGGCCGTATCCGAGTTCTTCGCCGTCCCCTTGTCCGCCGCGACGACGAGATACGGGTCCGGTCCGTCGCGGATCACCATCCCCCGGGGTCGCGTCACCTCGCCATCGGCTACGTCGTCCGAGACTTCCAGCAGGCCGCGAATGAAGTCCCGGTAGCTGTCCAGCCCTGCCGCAAGCCTCCCCTCGCGATCTTCGGGCAGGCCCTTCACGATGAAGGCGCCCTTCGCGCCGCCGGGCACGATGACGGCGTTCTTCACCCGCTGCGTCTTCACGAGCCCGAGCACTTCCACCCGGAAGTCCCCGTAGCGGTCGCTCCACCTGATCCCGCCGCGCGCCACGTCGTCCATGCGCAGGTGGGCGGCCTCCGTTCGAGGGCCGCGTAGGTAGACCTCGTGCTTCGGCTTCGGCTCGGGAATGAAGTCGACGGAGCGGCTCGAGATCTTGAGCGCGAGAAGAGGCGAACGGCGCAAGTCGCCCCGGTAGTGGTTCGTGCGCACGGTCGCGTGGACGAGTTCCATCATCCGCCGCAGCGTCCGGTCGTCCTCGATCCCCCGTACCGAAGCAAGTCCGCGCGTGAACTCGCGCTTCAGACGCCGCATCGCGTCGTCCGCCCCCTCCTGCGCCTCCGGATCGAAGCGCGCCTCGAAGGCCCGGAAGATGCAGCGTGCGATGCCGGGGTACGCCGTGAGCGGAAACTGGCCTCCCGTGGGAGCGGCGACGGCGCCGATGCGGAACGTGTAGCCCGCGTAGGCCCGGAGGACCGATACCTCCCGCCATGTGAGGCCGGCGGTCACGATGAGCTCGTTCAGCCGGTCATCTTCCGCCATCCCCGCCCGGATGGCCCGCAGCATGTCGCCGATCCGGTCCTGCGCCGCCGCGATGTCGAGGTCGCCGGCCCGCCGCGCCTCGGCCTCGAAGGACTGGACGCGCGCCGCGAACGTCTCTTCGGTAGCGTCGGGCGTCTCGTCCCTGAGCTGGATCGTAAAGCGGAGCGAGTCGAGCACCCGGAGCCCCAGGTTCTCGAGCGTGGGGATCACGTCGCTCAGGACGTAGTGACCCTTCCGGGCGTACAGCCGCAGCTGATAGTGCCGCCCGTCGCCCTCTTCGGGGGACCGCTTGAGCAGCACCTGGCTCTCGCCCGTCTCGGCCAGCCGCGCGAGACAGGCCACATCCTCGACCGCGGTGTCGATGTCCATCGCCGCCTGGTAGCCGGTCGAGAAACGCACGACGTGCGTCGCGAGTTCGTGGCCCCGCGTGGGGCCGTGGACGGCGTCGAGAGCGTCCTCGAGGCGTTCCTCCCAGGTGCGGACGATCGAGCGGACCTTGGCCTGGACGGCATCGAGGTCGACCGACCCCACCTCGTCCGGGTCGTGGGCCACGTAGAAGTGGAGGCGCGCCTGGTCGCCCTGGCCGAGCGCGAGATGATAGTTGAGGAGCGTCCCCCGGTAGGCCTCGATCAGCGCCGCCTGCAGCCGCCTCCGCACCTGCCCCGAGAAATGGGTCTTGGGGAGGATGACGAGGAGCTGGACGCCACGGCCGAGCTGGTCGGGACGCGCCGTGACCCGCACGTCGTCCCCGCCGCCGGTCGCCATCACCGCATCGATGACCGAGCGGATCTCCTCCACCGAGGCGAGGAACAGTTCCTCCTTCGGCATCGAGTTGAACGTCCCCAGGATGACGTTGTAGTCGTGCGATCCGGGGGGCGCGGCTTCCAGCTGCAGGATCTCGCGCAGCTTGCGGCGCAGGATCGGGATGGAGGAGGCTTCCTGCGAGAACGCCTTCGCGGTGAACAGACCGAGGAACCGGTGCTCGCCGTACACCGTCCCGTCCGGGCGCAGCCGCTTGATCCCCACGTAGTCCATGCGGACGTTGCGCCGAATCGGACTCTGGGCGTTGGTCTTGGAGATGATGAGAAGCGGGCCGCCCAGCACCCGGGCGCGAAGGTAGGCGGGGAGTTCGTCCAGGGGCCGCGGTTCGTAGTATTTCGATTCTTCGTCGTCCCTGAGGATCCCGAGCCCGCTCCCCTCGTCGACGTGGATCCAGTCGCGGCCGGCATCGTCCGTCTCGATGCGGTACGCGCGGTAGCCGAGGAAGACGAAACCGGGGTCCACGAGCCACCGGAGGAGGTCCTGGATCTCCTCGAACTCGGTGCTGCGCCACGGTGTCTCCCGCCGCTTGTCGTCGAGTTCGCCGACGAGCGTCTTCACCCGCTCGATCATGGGGGAGAAGTCCCCGGTGACGGCTCTCACGAGTTCGAGGCGCCGCCGCACTTCGGCTTCCAGCGTGTCGCGGACCTCCGCGTGGTGGGCGTCGTCGAGCACGATGTGGACGACCGACACGCGGGTGCCGTCGGCGGAGTGGTCGCGGATGTCGAGTACGCGTCCGGACGCGTCCCGGTCCACCACGACGACCGGGTGGAGAAGGAGCGGCAGGTCGAGCCCCGCCGAGTGGAGGTACTCGCGCAGCGTGTCGACGATGAAGGGCCGGTCCTCCATCACCGTCTGGAGCACGCCGCGCGACGGATCGTCCTCGTCCCAGGCGAGTCGGATCGCGATTTCGCCGTCGGCGGCGCCGGCCACGAGGCGGTAGAGGGCGGCGACATCGTCGGCCAGGGCGCGGACGGAGCGTCCGTCCGCGATGTGGGCGTAGCCGCGGCTGAAGAGACGGCGGGAGAGGCCGCGGACCGCTTCGCCGGGCGCATCCGGGAGTCGCGATTCGATCTCGCGGATCAGGGGCCCGAGGTCCGACTGCTGCGCAGGCTTGTTTTTCATGCCCGTAGATACCCCATTGTGCCGTACAGGGTCAACGGCGAACCTGCCGGACTCCGAATCGGAGCCCGCGCCGACGCGCGCGACGGGCCGTCGGAACCGAGAAAGGGACGACGAAAGGGGCGACCGGGATGCATATATCCATCGAATACTGCGTCGTTTGAGAGTACGAACCGCAAGCCGCCAGTCTGGCGGCCACCCTCAGAGATCGGTTCGCGGACATCGAGATCGAGATGATCCCCTCCGGCGACGGCCGGTTCGAGGTGGTGGCGGAGGGAAATCTCATCTATTCGAAGGCCGCCACCGGCCGGCACCCGACCCATGAGGAGATCCTCGACGCGCTGGGCTAGCGGGACGCGCCCGGGTTAGCGGGCCAAACGTTCCCGCGGGAACGTCCAGGCCGGATCGAGCGACTCAACGGACCCGCCCGTAGCGGTCCTCGAGGCGCACCAGGTCGTCCAGTTCCGGCGTGCTCACCTCGAGGATGATGCTGTCTTCGAGCGCCTCCATGCGGTGCACGTTCCCGGGCGGGATCGAGACCACCTCGCCCGGGAGCCACTCGAAGACCGCATCGTTGAGCGTGAAGCGCATGCGCCCGGACTGGAGCAGCATCGTCTCGTGCTTCACGAGGTGCTTCTGCAGCGAGAGGATGTGCCCCTTTTCGACTTCGAGAACCTTCCCCGCATAGCGGTCCGTCTGGGCGTACCACACCTCGCGCCCCCAGGGCTTGTCCACGATGCGGGGCTCGCCGCGGCGCGCCGGTTCTCGCTCCATGGCGGGACATGATACACGGGCGGGTCGGACGCTGCCGAATCCCGGGGAGGCCGGTCCGCCACGGCCTGCTAGTTCAGGGGAGCG
Source organism: Candidatus Palauibacter rhopaloidicola (assembly GCA_026914155.1). Lineage (GTDB taxonomy): Bacteria > Gemmatimonadota > Gemmatimonadetes > Palauibacterales > Palauibacteraceae > Palauibacter > Palauibacter rhopaloidicola. Next base: position 11,436 of record JAPPGH010000049.1, read on the forward strand.
ATCGGGCCACGCGGAATCCGTAGTACATGTCCCGGCTGTCGGGGAGATTCATGGACCGGTTCGCGGACCGGAGGAACCAGGCGCCGATGAACCACGAGCCGCCGCGGAGGACGCGGCGGTCGCAATCCCCGGATTCCCGGGCGCTCCCATCGGCCGGGGCGCCCCGATGGCTCTCGTTCCAGCAGTCCTGCGTCCATTCCGACACGTTCCCCAGCACGTCGTACAACCCGAACGCGTTCGGCGCGAACGACCCCACGGGCGCCGTCCCCCCGTACTCGTCGTTGCACGGTGCCGCTCCGGTCGCGATGCCGTACCCGCGGCTGAACCGGAGACCCCTGAACGACCGGGCTCTGGACCCGCCCCCGGCTCCGTTGGCGTAGCGGCACAGGTCCGATACGCCCTCCCCCCAATACCGGGCGGTCACCGTTCCGGCCCGGGCCACGTATTCCCACTCCGCCTCGCTCAGAAGGCGGTACGGCTGCCCCGTCAGTCCGGAAAGCCAGGACACGTAGGCCTGCGCATCCTCCCAACTCACGTACAGCACCGGACGACGTTCCCGACCCCAGCGCCGGTCGGCCGGCGTGTAGCGGCAACCGCCCATCTGCACGCACGCGTCCCACTCCGCGAACGTGACCTCGTACGCGCCGACCGCGAACGGAGCCCCGATCGTCACCGAGTGCTGCGGACCCTCGACGGCTCCCCGGAACTCCTCCGACTCCGGCGAGCCCATCGTGAACGTCCCCGGCGGCACCACGACCATCTCCGGACAGAACGCGCAGTCGCGGAACGTCTCGAACACCTCGAACGTCTCTGCCGGGGGCCGGTCCGCCGTTCCGGACGCCGTGCCGTCTTCCACGGCGCCCCAGCTATCCCGGGCGACGACTTCGTAGCCGCCCCCGTCGTAGTACCGCGCGAAGTGGTCGTTGCCGGTCGTCGCGTTCGTCTCGGCCGCCTCCGCGCTCGCCCCGAACCCCACTGAGAAACGCCGGTACGCCGAGCCGTCCGGATCCGAGGTCGGGGCAAGACGGACCGACGACGTGTAGCCGATGATCGCCAGGTGACGGTCCCCCCGCTTCGACCAGGCACACGAAGCTTCCGCGTGGTCGCCGAGTTCCGCGCGCAACGCCCGTTCCATGCGCTGCCGGTCTGCGAGCGGGACGCCGACCCGGTAGGCCAGGGCCACGTCGGACCGATAGACCACGGTGATGCCCTCCCAGCCGAACCGGCGGTCGGGATCGGGAGTCCGCGGCGTGGACAGCTCGCTCCCCACGCACACCACCGCTCCCGGCGCGGGCGGCGAGGCGGCGGACCGCGCGGCGTCGGATTGGGCGACGGCAGGGAGATTCCCCGAGAGCAGCGCGAGGCCCGCGACCGCATGCGCCGCGGTGACGGCGACAAGGGTGCGTCGCGGCCCATTCATCCGGTGCCTCCCTGTACTCAGCGGTATTCGGCCTCCCGTTACATGATACACCGGCGGCGCGCCCTGGGCCGGACTGCCCCGGACTGACGGTGCGGAGCTCTCGACGCGCGGAGGAGAACCTGTGGGCGGCCGAGGGGTATGTCCTGGAGTCGAACCGCCAGCCGAGGAGGGCTCCCATTCGTACACGACGATCCGCTTTCTTCTTTCTGCCGGCCCTGGTCGTTGCCGGGTGCGGCGGTTCCGTGGGACCGGGCGAACCCGCGTACGTCGAGACGCTGGAGGTGACCGTGGGCCCCACGCTCGCCAAGTGTTACGGGGTGGGCGTGCGAACGTGCATGGTGGTCAACGGCGGGCTGTTCTACGACGGAATCGAGGGATTCGAATACGAGGCCGGCTACGACTACCGACTTCGCATCGGCAAGTACGATCCTTGGGGCGGGGGCGAACCGCCGCAGGATGCCGGCCGGTATGCGTACCGTCTCCTTGAGCAACTGGAGAAGACCCCGGCGCCCTCCACCCCGGCCACCCTGTCCGCAGGTCCGGCGCGGGTCGTATGCGCCCGGACGGACGACTTCTGCATGGTGCTGGACGGCGCGCCGTATGACGACATCATCACGAGCTTCGAGTACGAGGCCGGCTACCACTACACCCTCGAGGCCGACCGGTACGCCGATGGCCGGTATGTGCTGGGCGAAGTCGTCTCGAGAACCCGGGCGGCGGGCACGGAGGAGGAGATCACCATCGATCGCCACCGGGTCGAGTGCGACGATGGTTATCCCGGGTACTGCAAGGTCGTCAACGGCGCCCCCTACCGCGGCGAGATCGTGGGCTTCGAGCCCCGGCACGAAGTCGACTACCGCCTGCGCGTCGAGCGGTTCGACATGTTCCCCAACGGCATGACCGGATCGCCCAATGTCCCGGCCTACGGCTATCGCTGGCTCGAAACGCTCGAGGCCACCCCAGGCACCTGATTCCGCGTCGCGCCTAGAGTGACGCCAGTCGGTCCAGAGTGTCAGGGTACTTGCGCGCCATGAGGATGAGCGCTGCGGCGGCGTGAGGGGGTTTCGATCTCCCCTGCTCCCAGCCCTCGAGGGTCCGAACCGGCACACGGAGCAGTCGTGCGAATACCGCCCTCGACACGTTGAACTCCTCGCGAACTCCCCTGATCTGTTCGGGGGAAAGTCCGGGCAGCGGCTCCGGTAGCCGGATGGTCCGAAGACTGACCTTTCCGGCCCGGTGCTTGCGGACTTCCCGTAGCCCCTCGAGAACCTCGGTTGCTATGTCCCGCTTGTCATTCCGTTCATTCATGTTCGATACCGATATGTGCCTGGTGAACGCCGATGTCTCAACGAACAGCATCGAAACTATACGTGATCCACGTTGTCATGTGAAGGAACTTCACCAGCCACGTGGGAGAGGCTGGACGACGTCGGAAGTTCGGTTTCGACCTCACCTCTTCATCAACGGCAGCCGCCGCCGCGGCCCCAACTCATGGTGGGGGGCGGGTCGCGCCTGAGCGCCTCCAGGTACGCGAACGGGTCGGACTCGGCGAGCGGATCGGTCGTGGCGGGGATCGTCTCGCGGCCCGCGCGGAGTTCGGGGCTCAGGCGCAGCGGGTACACGCCCCCGGCGAGCACGTTGTACGTCGCACCGTCCTTCTGGAGCGTGCCGTCGATGTAGAGGAAGGGTTCGAGGCGGATCGCGGCGCGGCATTCCCGGTACACCTCGGGCCTCACGATCGCGTTGACGGGCCCGAATTCGTCCTCCATGAGGATGAAGATGTAGCCGTTGGCCGTGTGCGGACGCTGGCGGGCCACGACGATCCCGGCCACCCGCACCTCGCTCCGGTTCGGGAGGTCGGGGAAGCGGGCCGAGGAGACCGTGCGCTCGGGGAGGTGGTCGCCCACGAGCGCGAACGGGTGGTGCTGCGAGGCGGCGAAGGAGAGGAGGCGGTACTCCGCGATCAGCTTCTCCATGTCGTGCGTGCCCGCGAAGCGGAGATCCGCGTAGGGATCGTCGAGCGCGAGTTCGGTCTGGCCCTGGTCCGAGCGCCCGGCGCCTCGGCGGCCCCGTACGGGGGGCGGCGCGTCTCCACCCAGTCCCGCGGCGCCCGTCGCCAGTTCGCGGCGGCGGCGTTCCGCTTCCGTCTCGGCCTCCGGGCCCAGCCAGAGGCCCGTCTGCCACAGCAGATCGCGGCGTTCGATCCCCAGCGAGTCGAGCCCGCCGACCCAGATCAGGTTCTCGATCGCGGCCCGCTTGAGCGCGGCCGGGGTGCGGCGCAGAAAGTCGGGCAGCGACGCGAACGGCCCGTCCCGCTCGCGCTCGGCCACGACGAGTTCGGCCGCCTCCGCCCCCCAGTCGCGGACCATGCCGAGACCGATGCGGACATCGCCCCCCTCGGCGGTGCAGGCGACCTCGCTGACGTTCAGATCCGGGAGCCGGACGCCGACCCCGTGCCGGCGCGCGTCGCGGCCGACCGCGTCGAGCGAGTAGAACCCCATCGGCTGGTTGTTGAAGAGCCCGACGTAGTACTCGGGCGGGTAGCGGTCGCGGAGCCAGGCGGACTGGAAGGCGAGGAGCCCGAATGCCACCGCGTGCGACTTCGGGAACCCGAATTCCGAGAACGCGACGACCTGCTCGAACACCTTCTTCGCGGTGAGACCGTCGACCCCCTTCGCCGCCGCGCCGTCCCGGAACGCGGTCCAGTACCCCAGCAGCGCCTCGCGCGAGCGCTTGCGGCTCATGGCGCGCCGCAGCCCCTCGGCCTGGCCGTCGCTGAAGCCCGCGAGCGCCCGGCACACCTGCAGTACCTGGTCCTGGAAGATGATCACGCCCAGGGTCTCGCCGAGCGCCTCCTCGAGCAGGGGGTGGTCGTAGGGGACGACATAGTCCGGGTCGTTGCGCAGCTTCTCGCGCCGGCGGACGTAGGGGTTGACCGCCCCGCCGACGATCGGGCCCGGCCGCACGATCGCGACCTGGACCGCGAGATCGGCCAGGTTCCGGGGCCGCACCCGCCGCAGCATCTGGATCTGCGCGCGGCTCTCGACCTGGAACAGCCCCACCGTATCTCCCGAACAGATGCGGTCGTAGATCTCCTCATCCTCGTAGTCGATGCGCGAGAGATCGGGGATCTCCCCGTGGCGCAGATGAATCGTCTCCACCGCCTCCTCGACGAGCGACAGCATCCCGAGCGCGAGGAAGTCGATCTTGATGAAGCGCGCGTCGTCGCAGGAGTCCTTGTCCCACTGGCAGAGGACGCGTCCCTCCCACGCGGCGGGCTCGAGCGGGACAATCTCCACCAGCGGCCGGCTCGAGATGATCATCCCGCCCACGTGCTGGGAGATGTGCCGCGGGAGCCCCTTGATCTCCCCGGCCAGTTCGGCGAAGACCCGCCAGATGCGCGAGTTGGCGCGCGCTTCGAGGCCGGGGATGCGCTCGAGTTCGGCCATGAACCCGTCCTCTCCCGGCTCGGCGAGTTTGGCCAGCTTCTCCACGTCGCCGGCCGGCAGGCTGAGCGCCTTGCCGAGTTCGCGCACGATCGAGCGCGTGCGGTAGGTGGGGAAAGTGCACACGAGCCCGACGTGGTCGTACCCGTAGCGCTCGTAGACGGCGAGGATCAGTTCCTCCCGGATATCGCGCGCAAAGTCGATGTCGATGTCCGGGACGCTCTCCATGGCGTCGTTCAGGAACCGGCCGAGGAAGAGGTTCGTCCGCACCGGGTCGACGTGGGAGAGTCCGATCAGGTAACAGAGGATGGAGGAGACCGAGGACCCGCGTCCCCGCCCCGGCGGGAGCAGTTGGCGCGGCATCGAGTCGCCCCGCACGCGGTGCGCGACCTCCCGGGCCAGTTCGAGGATGTCGTGATAGACGAGGAAGAACCCGGCCAGGTCGTGCCGGTCGACGAGCGCGAGTTCGGTGGCGAGACGCTCCTCGGCTTCGCGGCGGTATCTGCTGCCGGGGGGATAGCGGATCTCGAACGCCCGGCGGCAGACGTGGTGCAGGACGCGCATGGCGGGGGCGAAGCCGCTCCCCTTGAAGTCGGGGAAGCGGTAGCCGAGGTCGGCCGTGAGGTCGAACGCCCGGCAGCGCTCGGCGATCACGCGCGTGTTGCGGAGCGCGTCGGGCCGTGACGCGAAGCGCCACGCCATCTCTCGGGGCGAGGCGAGGTGGAAGCAGGCGTTGGGACGGCGGAGTTCGTGCGAATCGTCGACCGTCGTCCGGTTCCGGATCGCGACCAGGACGTCCTGGAGACGGTGCCGGTCGGCAACGTGGTAGTGGACGTTGCCCGTGGCCACGACCGGGATGCGGAGCCGGTCGGCCAGCGCGCCCAGCGCCCGTCCGCGCGCGAGATCGCCGTGGACCGCGTTGTTCTGGAGTTCGACGAAGAGGTTGCCGGAGCCGAAGGCGTCGCGCAGGCGGGCGGCCAGCCGCTCGGCCTCGTCCGTCCCCCGTTCGAGCGCTGCCAGGAGGGGACTCCGGCGGCACCCGCTGAGGAGGATGAGCCCCTCAGGCCGCTCGAGAAGCGCGTCGAAGTCGAGCCGGGGCTCCCCGCGCGGACTCTCCATGTGCGCCCGGGTGATGAGCCGGCACAGGTTCGCGTACCCCGTCGAGTTCGCCGCCAGTACCGTGACGTGGCAGTCGCCCGTTTCCGCCCCCCGTTCCGCCGGCGCGCGGCCTCCGGACGTTCCCGCGGGAACGTCTCCGGCGGCGGCGAACGGCGAGGCGAGGGTGAGTTCCGCGCCGGTGATCGGCTGCAGCCCGCGAGCGCGGGCGAACCGCGCGAACTCCATCGAGCCGTACAGACCGTTGTGGTCGGTGAGCGCGAGCGCGGGATAGCCCAGTTCGAGCGCGCGCGCCGCGAGTTCCTCGGGCCGCGACGCTCCATCGAGAAAGGAGTAGGCCGAGTGCGCGTGCAGTTCGACGTAGTCGACCACCGGCGGCTAGTCCGGCTGCAGGAACCAGCGATCCAGCATCAGATCGTGGTACGCGGTGAGGTGGGCGCCGTTTTCGAGCACGATCGAGAAGTAGGCGCGCGAGATCGGTTCCCTCCACCACTCGTCATCGATCCGCCACTGGTCGGGCACGTCGCCGATCCGTCGCCAGCGGCCCCGGATCTCGAGGCTCACGGGCACCCCGGCGGCGCCGAGCCGGACCCGCACCGGACGCGGCCGGTTGAGCGGGCGCAGCTTCCCGGCAGGAGGCTTCGGCCTCGGCGGTCTCGGCGCCGCGCCGGGTTTCGCCACAGGCTGCTACGCAATTTCCATGAGCGCGTGCCGGCGCTCGGGGATTCGGGAGTTCGGCTCCAGTTCGAGCACCCGGAACAGCGCGGCGCCTCCCAGCCGCAGCCGCAGCAGGCGCGCCGCGCGGCGGAACGCGGGCAGGAGTTCGCCATCCTTCGTCTCCAGCGAACCGAGCGCGCGGGCCGCGCCTTCCCTCGGATCGAAGAGCCCCGTCTGCGCGCTTGCCGGGCCGAAGCGGAAGAGTTCGAGCCGCAGCGTCTCGACCGCGCGACGGGGCCGGTCGAGCGCGATCCGCGAGCGGAGGAACGCCCCGAGCCGTTCGGGCTCGCTCGTGGGTTCCCGGGTAACCGCGCGAATGGACCAGGAGCCGCCATCCTCGAGGCTCGCCGACACCCTGAGGCCGCGGACGCTCTTGCCTCGCCGCCGCGGATGCTCGAGCGCGCGACCGATGAGCCGGTCGAGCGCGGCGTGCAGCAGTTCGAGCTGTCCGATCGGGCTCGGAAAGTCGAGCGCGACGCGAATCGGCCGGGCCGGCGCCTCCGGCCGCACGCGGTCGATGCGCGTCCCCCGCGCCCAGGCGAGCGCCCGGCGCCCATCGGTCCCGAACTGCGACACGAGCGCCGGCTCGGGCATGCGCACGAGCTGTCCGAGCCGGCGGACCCCGAGCCGCTTCAGCCGCCCGGCCACGCGCGGCGACACCGGCAGCACATCGACCGGCTGCGGCGCCAGAAACGCGGCGAGATCGGCCGGCGTCACGCAGACGGCCGCGCCCGGCCGGGCACGCTCCGCGGACCGCGCCGCGACCCAGGCCGCGAACTTTCCCGGCGCGCAGCCAATCCGCGCGCTCGACGCGAGCCACGGCGACAGCGCTTCGAGCCGTGCCCGGAGCCCGGCGATCTGCCGCCCGGGCGGACCGTACAGGCGTTCGAGCCCATCGACCCCCACGAACATCCGGCCCCGCTCGGTCGACCGCTCGACGATCGGACTCCAACCGCGGAGGACTTCCAGAACCCGGTCGCGCGCGGCGTCGTGAAAATCCGGATCCGGCTCGCAGAGGACGAGCGAGGGACAGAGCGCGATCGCCTGCGAGACGATCATCCCCGGTTCGACCCCGAAGGAGGTCGCGAGCGCGCACCCCATCTCGACGCGGCGGCGGTCCCCCAGCGTGGGCAGCGCGAGCGGCTGGTCCGCGAGCGACGGCGTCCGGACCCGCTCCAGTTCCAGTTCGAATCCCGGCCACCAGAGGCAGAGCGCCATCCGGCTCCCGCGACCTGCGTCCATACGATCTTTCCAAACCCGAAGAAAACCGAATAAAAACCGAAAATCGGACCGGCCAATCTAGGCGGTTCGAAACGGGATGCAAGAGCCCCGGGATGCGTCGCCGACAGGGTCAACGCCGGATACTTTCGACCCATGAACCGGAAGCCTGATACGGGAGGGGCACTCGCGCCGAGGAGCTGGGCCGCGTTCGTGGCGCGGACGATCCTCGGCCTCATCTTTTTCATGGCCGGGTTCTGGAAGGTATTCGAACTCGGGGCCGTCCAGCACGCGCGGGGCCTGTTCGTGGAGGCCTACGCCGACACGTTCCTCCCCGCCTGGTCGCTGTGGGCCGCCGGGGTCGCGATCCCGTTCATCGAACTGGCCTGCGGGGCGCTGATGCTGGCGGGCTGGCGGCGCCGGATCGCCGCGCTGGGGCTGGGCGGGGTCCTCATCCTCGTCACCTTCGGACACCTGCTCGCCGAACCGCTCTACGTCTTCAGCGCGCACGTGATCCCGCGCACGCTCCTGCTCGTCATCGCCCTCCTCCTGTTCGAGGACGACCATCTGAGCCTGGACGGCCGGCTCGCGCGCCGCACCACGCCGGAATGACCGCCTCCCGCCCCTCACCGCCAAAGCCCTGTTATCTTGTCCGGGACACGCTTACGAGACCCATGCATGCCCGTGAACGGCTCGAGGCAGGTGCGGATGCCTGATGCGAAGGAATCGACGCCGCGCGACGCGGGGCAGTCGCTCGATGACGCGACGCTGGACGAGATCATCCGGCGGATCGTCGCCGCTTCGCGACCCGAGAAGGTCATCCTCTTCGGCTCCGCCGCCCGGGGTGAGATGGGCCCGCACAGCGATGTCGACCTCCTCGTCATCAAGCAGTGCGACAACAACTGGGATGTGCTGGGCGACATCTACGAGGAACTGTACGGCGTCGAAGCCGCCATCGATGTCGTCGTTGTGACCCCCGCCGAGGTCGAGCGCTACCGGGACACGCACGCGCTGGTCATCAAGCCGGCGCTCCGGGAAGGCCGGGTGATCTATGACGCCGCCTGAGCGTCATCCCTCGACCGACCCGCGCGAATGGCTCAACCGCGCTCGGAGCAATCTGGCCCAGGCCGGGAGCCGCCTTCCCGGCGTGTACCTGGAGGACCTTTGCTTCGACGCGCAGCAGGCGGCGGAGAAAGCGATCAAGGGCGTGCTGATCTCGCGCAACATCGAGTTCCCCTACGTGCATGACCTGGCGCGTCTGCTCTTGATTCTCGAGTCGCACGGAGAACGCATTCCGGCCGACCTTCGCCGCGCGGGACGCCTCACCCCCTACGCCGTCGCGACTCGCTATCCCGGTCCGGGAGTGCCCGTCTCCGAGGCGCAATACCTCGAAGCCCTTGAAATCGCCGAGACCATCGTGGACTGGGCCGAGGAGTCTCTGGGCGGGACCGGCGCCGACCGCTAGATCGCGCCGCGTTGGGCGGGAGCGAGATGTCCGTTGATACGGTGTTGACACGACGCAACACCCTGGGGCATGATCAGGCTCCGGAGGCACCCGAAGAAGGACATCGAAAAGGCGCTGGCCATCGCCCGAAAGGCCGGATGGACGGTCATCCCGAAAACCTCCGGGCACAACTGGGGCGCGATGTACTGCCCGGCGACCGAGACGCGCCGCTGCCGGATGTCCATCGCGTCGACACCGCGTAATCCAGGCGACCTTGCCGGCAGGGTCCGGAGAGTTGTGCGCCAGTGTCCTCACGGAAAGCAATGAGAAGTCGAGCGATGAAGATTCACAGCTTCATTCTGATCGTTGAAGGCGTGGACATCCATGAGCAGGATGTGTTCGACGCTCTCTACGAGGCCGGCTGCGATGACGCCCTGGTTGCAACAACGAACGGAATCCAGCACCTGGATTTTGGACGCGAGGCGGCGAGCCTCTATGAGGCGATCTCCTCGGCGATCGCCGATGCCGAATCGGTCGACGGCCTCCGGGTGGTTCGGATCGCGGACCCCGACCTGGTGTCGATGTCCGAGATTGCGGCCCGGATCGGGCGCTCGCGCGAGTGCGTCCGGCTGTGGGTGAACGGAAAGCGGGGACCGGGCGGGTTCCCGGCGCCCCTCAACAACCCCCATGACCGGTATCGGTTCTGGCGCTGGTCCGACGTGGAAGGCTGGCTGAGGGGAGTCCTCGGAGGCGAACCATGGTCGGCCGAGGATCACCTGCGGGCCGCGATCAACGCGGCCCTCGAACTCCGCCACCACTTCCGCCAGCTCGATCCGCGGGACCGTCCCGACCTGCGCGCCTTGGCCGGCCCCGTCCTCGCTGGCTGACACACCCCTTCCTCCACAAGGAACCAAACCGCCCTCGCCGGTCTTATCCCCCGGACTTCATCGAGGAATGACATGACCGGAACCATGCGGAACACGAGAAGAATCCGGAACACGCTCGCGTCAGCTACGGTCGCGGTCCTGGATTCGCAGGCGCAGGAAGTCCGCGTGTTCGCGGCGGACGGCTCCCACCGGGCCACCTACGGGAGCAAGGGGGAAGGTCCCGGGGAGTTCCGCGACGCGCACGGGCTGATGCTCGATCCGCAGGGTCGCCTCTGGGTCACGGATCCGTCCAACAGCCGCCTGTCAGTGTTCGACCCGGACACCGGCTTCGTGGAGTCCTTCCGCCACAACTTCGTCTTCTACGCCTACATCTTCATGGGAACCATGACGTCGGATGGCCGGATCCTGCGCCCCACTCTCAGGCCACAGGGGTTCAACATCTACGACCTGAACATGGAACTCGTGGAGTCGATCTCGCGGCCGGGACCGGAATCCGATTTGCTGTCGGCGCGGGAGGCGGCGCAGCAGGGGGACGACGCCAATCCCGCCAGCTTCGCGTGGGCGTCGCGCGACGGGAGCCACGGGGGTTTCATGGGCGTCCCTTTCTACCCTCGAGGCGTCGAGTATTACGACCGCAACGGGATGGTCTGGGACGGCGCGCATGAGGATGATCCGGCAGGCTACCGAATCGTGCGTCAGCACCTGGCCGGAGACACGACGCTGATCGTGGAGGCGCGGAAGCTTCACATCCCCGTCTCGCGCGAAGAGCGCGAGGCGGCAATTCACAGCATCCGCGAATCCCTCCGGGAGCGGGGGGCGGACACCGACCGCGACTGGTCGAAGATCCCCGACGTCAAGCCCTCGATCGCCAACCTCTTCACGTCGGCGGAAGGCAATATCTGGATCCGCACACCTTCATCCCGCGGGGAAGCGACGTGGGACGTCTTCGCGGCAGACGGGGCGTACATCGGGACGGTAACCTCCACGGGGCTCAATGCCCTGCCCTTCCTGCCACCCATCGTCCGTGGCGACGAGTTCTGGGCCATCGTCACCGACGCGTTCGATGTCCAGCATGTGGTGCGCGCGAGGATCACGCCCTCCGGCTGAGGCCAGGCATTGAAGAGGCCTCGACGGCCGGCTATTCAAGGTCGGCCGATCGTGACCTCTCGGGCGCCGGGAAGGACCTCGACGCGCTCGACGGTGCCTCCGGGCCACCGGACCTCTATCGCTACGGGGTCGCCCGAGAGGCCGAGGATCTGCACGGGGTCGTCGTGGGAGCCGGTTCCGGATCCGGCCCTCACTTCGCGCGCGGGGCCGAGACCGTTGGCGTACACCACGCGCAGGACGGCCCCGATTCCGTGGCGGTTTTCCGCCGTCCCGGCGACACGGACCCGCAGGCCGGGCGAGGTTCCGGCGCCGCGGAACAGCCGCGCCGCGCCGCCGTTGATCCCCAGCACGAAGTCGAGACGGCCGTCGCCGTCGATGTCCGCGGCCGCGGCGCCGCGCTGGTCTCCGTAGGCGGCGACCCCCGACTCCTGTCCCGGGACCGGGCGAAACCCGCCGCGCCCGTCGCCCTCGAGCCACAGCCCCCGTCCCGCGTCGTAGCGCGGCGTGTCCTCGTCGGTGGCGAAGAAGTTCTGGGACAGGAACAGGTCCTCGCGGCCGTCGCCGTTGGCGTCCGCCACCAGGACTCCGAGCGAGGGGGCCTGCTGCGCCTCGGGCGGGAGCGGCGCCGCCTCGAAGCGGTCGCCCCGGTTCAGGAACACCATGTGCCGTAGTTCCGCGGCCTCCAGCCGACCCTCCGGCCACGCGCCCAGCACCTCGCTCACGTCCGCCTCGGCGTAGGCGGCGCGGGTCGGCATGCGCCCGCTCATCGGCGGGATGTGCTCGGCGAGCCGGCCCAGCGCGGCCAGCGGCGCGGACGCGCCGAGCCGTTCGTCGCGCTGCGCCTCCACGAGGTCGAGCGTGCCGTTGCGGTCCACGTCCCCGAAATGGAGTTCGAGCGGAGCCCCGGGCGTCGGGCGGTACTCGGTGTTGTCCCCCCAGGAGACCGCCACCAGGTCCGGACGCCCATCGCCGTCGAAGTCGCCCGCGGACACGCCGTTCCAGCGCCCGGGGTGCTCGCCGAGTCCCACCTCCGCAGTGACGTCGGAGAAGCGCCCCCGATCGTTCCTGAGCAGCCGCACGGGGCCCCATTCGATGGAGACGGCGAGGTCCGGATCGCCGTCCACGTCGTAGTCCGTGAACACGGCCCCGGTCACCATGCCGAGGCGCTCGAAGGCCGCGGCGTCCCGCCGGTCCTCCTCGAAGCCGCCGCCCGGACGGCCCCGGAACACCCGGGAGGGGCCGGAGAGCGGGTAGCCCCCGGGCACGACCCGCGCGCCCGCGAAGAGATCGAGTCGTCCGTCGAGGTCGTAGTCGGCGACCGCAAGCGGGCCCACCGACCCCGATGACCCCGGCGCGACGCCGCGGTTGAGCGGGGTCACCGCCACACCCGCCATCGCGGCCCCCGGCCACTCGGCAGACACGACGGCGGGCACCTGCGTCACCTCGGCCAGCGGCGCCTCGTAGCTGGACAGCCCCAGCAGCACCCTGGCCGTGTCCGCCACCGAGAGCGGGATCAGGGCGGTCTGGTCGACGGGCGCCCGCGGCCCGGCCAGCGTCACGCGGACCAGCGTCCCGCCGTCGTTCCGGAACAGCACCGGCGCCGCGCCGGCGCCCGAGCCCAGCAGCAGGTCGGGGTCTCCGTCGCCATCCAGGTCGTGCCACGCCACGCTCGGCCCCATGCGGGACAGCCGCAGCGGGAGGAGCGGCTGGCGCGCCACCTCGGCGAACGGCGGCTCGTCGTGGATCGGCCCGAAGCTCTCGTCCAGTTCGAACCACGGCGCCGCGACCGGGGAGGGAGGCGGAGCGACGGCTCCCGCGCCGGACGCTTCCTGCCCGGAGGCGTCTACCTCGAAGATCTCGTACAGCCGGTTCGGGCCATCGACGAGCACCGCCGACCGGCCCCCGCCGCGCCATTCCACGCCCAGAGTGCCCTCGGCGGCGTCCACCATCGCGAACGAGACGAGCGGCTCCGAACCCGAAAGATAGCCGCCGCCCGCCGCGACCTCCTTCGTCTGGCGCGGCAGACCCTCGACTTCGAGCCACACCCTGGCGCCGACCCCAGCCGTGTTCGGCGCCGCCCCTCGCAGGCGGACGGCCAATCGGGGCGCCGCGGCGTCGTTGCGCAGCAGCAGCGCTGGGCGGTCGAGCCGGTTCACGACCGCGTCCAAGTCCCCGTCTCCGTCGAAGTCTGCCAGCGCGGCCCCGTGCGAGATGTCCGGCTCCGGCGCCACGCCCCACGCGCGCCCCACCTCCTCGAATCCGGCCCCGCCCAGGTTCCGGAACGCCACGTTATGCAGCGGCAGCGGCCGGTACAGGAGGGTGGACTCGCGCTCGCCCGAGAGGCCCGCCTCCCGGATCGAGATCTGGGTGTCCGCGTCCATGAGGTCCCGGATGTGGCCGTTCGGGATGAGGAGGTCCTCGAAGCCGTCGAGGTCCACGTCGAGGAAGAGCGCCGACCACGACCACCCGGACGCCTCGACCCCCGCCTGGCGCCCGACCTCGGCCCACGTGCCGTCCCCGCGGCTCGCGAGCAGCGTGTTGCGGTTCACCTGCTGGGCCCCGGCGGCCTCGCCGGGCGGCGTGTGCTCCACGCGTGACACGGGGTCCTGCGTCTTCCTCGCCCGCGAATCGCGGGCCAGCATGTCGAGCACGAAGACGTCCGCGTCGCCGTCCCGGTCGACGTCCGAGAAGTCCACCGCCATGGAGGAGGCGCTCGTCGTGGGCAGCGCGTGGGGGGGCGGCAGACGGAAGGTCCCGTCCCCCCGGTTGATCCACAGCCGGTCGGGGCTGTGCAGGTCGTTCGCGACGTAGAGGTCCGGGTCCGCGTCGGCGTCCAGGTCCCCGAAGCGGGCCGCCAGCCCCCATTCCGTCGGGGCCGCCTCCAGCGGCGCGCCCTCGGCGTCGAGGAAGGCGCCGGAGGAGAACGGCACGTGCCGGAAGCCGCCGCCGTCTCCGCCGTCTCCGTTGAACTCGTTCAGGTAGAGTTCGTCGGCCTCCCCCCTCTCGAGCCGCACCACGCCGTCCGCCCGCCACGCCAGTTCGTAGTGGTCGGCGAAGCGCTCGACGACCTCGAACTCCCGCCCCGTGCGCCGCACCGTGTTCGGGAAGGCAACCTCGTCGCCGGGAAAGAGATCGAGAACGGAGCGGCTCTTGTAACGCGTGAGATAGAGGTCCAGATCCCCGTCTCCGTCGATGTCGGCCAGCGCGCTCGACATCCCTCCCCGCGACTGCAGCAGGCCAGCCTCCGGCGCCTCCGCGAAACGCCCCGACCCGTCGTTCAGAAACAGGGACTTCGGGCCTTCGATGGAGGTAACCAGGAGGTCGAGATCGCCGTCTCCGTCCACGTCCACCAAGGTGGCCCCCGTCGAGAACCGGTCCCCCGCGGCGACTCCGCTCTCCGCAGCCGTTTCACTGAACCGCCAATCGCCCAGGTTGATGTAGAGGGCGTTCGGGCCCTCGAGGCGGGCCAGATAGATATCGGGTCGGCCATCCCCGTTCACATCGCCCGCCGCCACCCCCGAGCCGTTCCCGCGCATCTGGTTCTCGAGGAAGCTCGCGTCCAAGAGCGCGTTGCCGAAGTCCACGCCGGACCAGGAGGGCGGCACCGCGGTGAACCCGGCGTCGCCGCCCTCCACCGCGAGGGGCCGCCAGTGGGCGCCGGGCACTTCCGTCCACGCCTCGGGCTGCGCGGGCGCGGAGAAGTCCGCCGGGCCGCAGGCAACCGCGGCCGTCAGCAGCAGGCAGGCCGCGGCCGACGGCGCGCTGGAGGCGCAACGGCCGACGACCCGCGGCCCGGCGGCCCGTGACGGGTGCGACGCGGACTTTCGCCGCGAGCTGCCGGGGCGGGTCATGAAGCGGGGGCGACGCTCAGAATCCGGAGAGGATGGCATCCGCGCGGCCGACGAGGGCCCGGTTGAGCGACAGCCATGCCTCCACCGTCGCGGGATCCGCCCAGCCCGACGCGGCCGCCGCCGCCAGCCCCGAACCTTCCGGCCAGGGGCGACGCTCGACGAATTCCAGCACGCCCTCGAAGGCAGAGAACACGGTCGGGTCCACCTCGGCCCCGATAGAGGCGAGACGTTCGGAGACGGCCCGCCACTCCGCCCGCGTCGCCGCGTCCGCGGCCAATTGGGGCAGGCGCACGGCACCGGCGAGAGAGCCGCCCAGTGGGTCGCCGGAGCCCGCCGACGCACCCGGCACGATCCACGTCACGATCTGCCCCTCGAGCCCGAAGCGGCGGAACTCCTGCAGGCGGTAGAAGAGGGCGAGGGCGAGTTCGCGCTGCAGCCGGGCCGACTCGTCCGCCTCCTGCGTCAGCCGCCCGAGCCGCTCGTCCTGCCGCGCCACCATGCTCGCCAGCAGGTCCGCGGTCTCGCCGTCGGCTCCCGAAGCCGCACCGCGCCCTCCGCCGAGTGCGACCCCGGCGGCGGCGCCCACGAGAAGGCCCGCAAGCAGACCCGCGACCGCGGCCGGAACCGGCTTCACCGGCATGCCGCCTCAGGCGTTCTGCGCATTACCCGCGACCGCCCTCCGTCGTCGTGTGGGCGCCCTCGCCGGCGGCGCCTTTCACGTAGCGGTCGAACCAGTCGATCCAGCGGGCCCACATGTCGAGGTTGTTCTCGATCGCGCGCGGCGTGTGCGACTCGAAGGGATACTCGAACAGCGCCGCCGTCTTCCCGAGTCCGGTGAGCGCCTGGATCATGCGCCTCGACTGGATGGGATAGGTGCCCGAGTTGTTGTCGTCCGCCCCGTGGTAGAGGAGGAGCGGCGTGTTGATCTGGTCCGCCTTGAAGAACGGCGACATCTCCATGTACACGTGGGGCGCTTCCCAGATGTCGCGCGGCTCGGCCTGGAACCCCATCGGCGTGAGCGAGCGGTTGTAGGCGCCGTCCCCCGCGATCCCCGCCTTGAAGAAGGGCGTGTGCGCGAGGAAGTTCGCGGTCGCGAAGGCGCCGTAGCTGTGGCCGCCGTGCCCGATCCGGTCCATGTCGACGACGCCGAGCGCATCCACCGCGCGGATCGCGGCGTACATCCCGTCGACCATGTTCGAGATGTAATAGTCGTTGTAGTTCTCGCCCACGATGGGGATATCGGGATAGACGATCGCGTACCCCTGCGTGAGCCAGATGTCGGACCAGCGCAGCCACGTCAGGTTCGTGTACGCGTTGTGGTTGCGCGCGCGGATCGTCGCGTTGTCGAAGTCGTCCTCGCTCCGGTACTCGCGGGGATAGGTCCAGAAGACGGCGGGCACCCGAGTGCCCTCGACGTAATCGACGGGGAGCGACACCCGCCCCTGGATCTCCAGCCCGTCCCGGCGCGTGAACTCGAAGTCGATGCGGCGCGCGGCGGTGAGTTGCGGGAACGGATCCTCGTTCCGCGTCAGGTTCTCCATCCCGCCGTCCCGGGTCCACAGGTAGCTGTCCGGGAACGTGTTCTTCCCTTCCCGGCTCACGACCATGCGCTCGAGATCGGCGTCGAGCGGGACGAGCGGCCGGTCGAAGCTGTCCCGCGAGCCCTCGAACAGGCGCTCGGTGACTCCGTCGGGAATCGACAGCCGGTCGACGAAGGGCTGCGGCCGGAAGTCCTCCTTCCACCCGTCGCCGCGCAGGTAGGCGCTCTCCCCGCCGGAAGACACCCGGGCGTACTCGAGCCCGTTCCCGGTCCGGCCCGTGAGGAGGTCGCCCGGCAACTCGACGGCGTCGCCCGGGTCGTGGAACGGGACCAGCGTGTGTCCCTCGGGGTCGGCGCCTCCCAGCCCGTAGTGCACGAGCGCCGCATCGCCATCCCGCCGCACGTCGGCGAAGGCGTGGCGGCCGTCCGCGGAGTAGGTGACGCCCGAGATCCGGTCGTCGCTCGTCGCCACGACCTCCGCATCGCCGTCGCCGAACGGGGCGCGCAGCAGCATGATGCGGTCGGGGCGGTCGTCGTCCCCGTCCGCCCCGTTTTCTCCGTCTTCCCCGTCCTCGGCCTCCGCGCGCTGCAGGTAGGAGATCCCGCTCCCGTCCGGACGCCACGTCCAGTCGCGCGGGTCCCCGCCCGATCCGCCGCCGCGTGCGCTTTCCCGCAGATCCCGCTCCTCCAGCGTGGCGAGCACGGCGCCGCTCGCCACCTCGATGACCTCCGTGACGCGCGGGAAGCCGGTGTAGCTCGCGATGTAGGAGAAGGGTCGCGCGAGGCGCGTCGCCATCACGTGCCGCCCGTCGGGGCTCACCGACAGCGACTCGTACATGCCCGGCTCGCCCACCGCGCGCGCGGGGCCGCCAGGCGTCAGTTCCACGATCTGGCTGCGCGTGTAGTACTCGAACAGGTCCGCGCCGTGCTCGTCCTCGAGCAGGAAGGGCATCGTGCGCGTCGGCGTGGCCTCCGCCCGCGTGTGTCGGATCGTCGGCCCCGACGGCAGCGCCGGAGACGCGGGCGGGGATCCGCGGTCCGCCGGGGCCGCGAGGGTGAGGACCGAGCCCGAAGGCGTCCACTGCAGCATGCGCGAAGGCGCGGATCCCTGGCCCCGCGACGCGGTCCCGATGGCAGTGATCGCGTGTACGTCGCCAGCCGGCGTCACGCTCCCGTCGCCCGTGTCCGCGACCCAGACTTCCGTGCGCTCCTCGAGGTGCGCGAGGAAGGCGAGCCGCGACCCGTCCGGCGACCACATGAGGTCGCTCACGTAGATCCCGTCCGGCAGGTCCACATCGATGTAGGTGCGGTCGCTCAGCGAGTAGAATCGGAAGCCGTACAGGCCGTAGATGTCGAGGTGCCACGGGCGGTCCGTACGCGCCCGGATCTCCAGCATCCCGAGACGCAGCGTTTCCTCTCCCACCTCCGTCAGCGTCGAAAGCTCCGTGGAGAGCGGCACGACGAAGTGATCTCCGTCCGGACTGACCTGGTCCAGCGTCGCGTAGTTGGGGTCGGTCGCGAACAGCGCCTGCACCGTCGCATCGGGCAGGATGTACCCCTGCGCGATGTCGAGCCCGGCCTTCTCCTCCCCGTCCTGGGCGGCCAGCGGCAGAGGCGCGGCTCCAGCCGACGCCAGAACCAGAGCGAAGAGGACGGGAAAGCTGCGGAAGATCCTCATCATCGAACTCCCGGGACGAGGGGGGGATGGGCGAAGGTGCAAGCTGGACCCCTCCGACGACACTCCGCAAGCGGGTATGCGCGGCGCGCGGGGCACGTCTACGTTGCGGCGGCCCGCAACCTCGGCCGCACCATCGAACCACCCCGACACGGGAGGACACGTGAGGCTTCAGCCGCGCCCGCATCGCCCCCACCTGCCGCCAGGCGTGTATCTGGCCGGCCTCGCCATCTGGCTGGGCTTCGGATGCCAATCGGCCCCCGCGTCGTTGACGGAAGAACATGCCGCGGCGATCCGCGACAGCGTGGCGGCGGCGCTACAGGAGTTCCGAGACCTCGGGACGGCGGCGGACTGGGAGGCCGTGGGCGACTTCTACTCCGAATCCCCGAACTTCCGCTTCTACGAGAACGGCGCACTCCAGTATCGGAGCGCGGCCGATGTCCGGGCCGCCCTCGGAGCGTTTCCTCCGGAGACGCGCATCCGGACGGACTACCGGGATACGGATGTCGTGTCGCTGGCGCCGGGACTTGCCCACGTCCGCGCCCGCTTCGAGAGCACCTTCACGAGCCCCGACGGGTCGGCCTTCGGCTTCGGCGGAGCCGTGACGATGATCTGGGCGCACGAGACCGGAGGCTGGCGGATCCTGAGCGGCCACTCCTCGGCTCCGGTTCCACGAGGCGGATAGGCACTCATGACGGACAGCGTTCCCCCGGAAACCGGCGCGGCGCTCCGCGATGTCGTCGAGTCGCTCGTCCGGAAGGGGATGACCGCCCGGCTGGAGGACCGGCCGGACGATGCGATGCGGCACATGAAGGCGGCCGTCGCGCTCGCCCGCCGCGGCGAGGATCCGCTCGCGCTCGCCCGCGCCCTTCACGGGCAGGCGAACGTCGAGCGGGACAGGGGGGAAGCGCGCGCGGCCGTCGCTCTGTACCTGGAAGCCGTCCCCCTCTGCCGCCAGGGGGACGACCCGCTCGTCTTCGCCCACACCGTGCGTCACCTGGGGGACGTCCTCCGGGAACTGGGCGACCTCACGAAGGCGGCACGATGCTACGCGGAATCGCTGGCCGTGTACCGGGCGGATCCGGCCGCCCCGCCGCTCGATGTCGCCAATGCCGTGCGGTCCGCGGCCATCCTGTGCGAGGCCCAGGACGATCCCGACCAGGCCCGCCTGCTATGGACAGAGGCCCGAGACCTGTACCGCCGGGCCGGCGTCGAGGCCGGAATATCCGAGAGCGCCACCCGTCTCGAACGCCTCGGCTGACATCCCGCCGGGGGCGACGCCCGACGCCGCTCCGTCTTGCCAGAGCGGCACGTTTCGACCACCCTGAATCGGATTGGCGGTCTCGATCCGCCGCGAGGGAAAATTCCGAGGAGGGCGCGCAAATGCTGCGGAAGCACGGTCTGAACCGTCGGGCGTTTCTGAAGAGCACGGGAGCCACCGCCGTTCTGGGCGCCGTGGGCGCGCGTTCGGCGCTCGCGAGCGAGGTCGCCGCGACCGATGTCGCCCCCGCCGCGTTCGGCGGCGCCCGCGAGGAATTCGACTTCGACGAGGTCTACGACCGCCGCGGGACCGACTGCGTAAAGTGGGACCGCGCCATTGAGCAGTTCGGCCCGGAGCTCGAGGTCGGCATGGGGATCGCCGACATGGACTTCCGCGCCGCACCCTGCATCACCAAGGCGATCGCCGAGCGCGCCGCGCATGAGAACTGGGGCTACCAGCACCGCGACAGTTCCTTCACCGACGCGGTCGTGGCCTGGAACCAGCGCCGTTACGACCTCGACATCGACCCATCGACAATCGTCTGGACCAGCGGCGTCCATCCCGGGATCATCGCGGGGCTGCACACCTTCGCCCCTCCCGGCAGCCGGGTCCTGATGACGACGCCGACCTACAACGGCTTCTACTCGGACCTCCGCTTCGCGCGCAATGTCGCCGAGGACAGCGAGATGAAGGTCGTCGACGGCGTCTACGAAATCGACTGGGACGACTTCGAGCGCCGCGTGCAGCGCGTCCACGCCTTCATCCTCTGCAACCCCCAGAACCCGACCGGAAACTGCTGGTCGGCGGAGGACATGACGCGCATGGGCGAGATCTGTCTCGAGCACCGCGTGCCGGTGCTCTCTGACGAGATCCACTGCGATTTCGTGACGAAGGGACAGAAGTACACGCCGTTCGCCAGCCTCGACCCGAAGATCGTCGACAACAGCGTCACCTTCAAATCCAACAGCAAGACCTTCAGCCTCGCCGCCAACAAGGTCGCCTGGTACTTCTCGACCAACCCCGCCTTCATGGCGCGCCTGCGCCAGTACACGCGGGCAGACCTCAGCACGCTGGGCATGTACGCCGCCCGCGCCGCCAACAACGAGGGCGATGAATGGCTCGACCAGCTTCTCGTCTATCTCGACGGCAACCACGACCTCACCGAGTCCTACATTGGGGAGAACGTGCCAGGCGTGAAGTACACGAAGGCGCAGGGCACCTTCCTCGCCTGGCTCGACATGGGCGGGCTGATGGACCGCATCGACGCGCAGGGGAAGGCGGACCATGAGAACCGGACCGCCGCGACGCCGGTGTCGCCCGAGAGCGTCCTGCAGCGCTGGCTGGCCGAGAACGCGCGCATCTATCTCAACAACGGGCCCAGCTACGGGACCGGGGGCGAGAGGCACATGCGGATGAACATCGCGACCTCGCGCACGCTCGTGAAGCGCGCCCTCGACAACCTGTCCAGCGCCGTCGCGGAGCTCTAGAGACGGACCCGGCGGCAACGGCGGCGGCAACAGGTAGAAGCCCGGACGTGACGCGCGCGGTCGCCTCCTTCGAGGTCACCGGCTGGGACCAGGGCGAACCCGAGTCCGACGCCGGGGGGCCGACCCTCTCGCACGCCACCGTGCTGAAGCGGTTCGGCGGGGACCTCGTGGCCGAGAGCGAGGCCCGGCTCCTCATGTGCCAGGCGGATGTGGCGGATATCACGGCGGGAGCAGGCTACATCGCCCGCGAGGTCGTGCGGGGCGCGCTCGGCGGGCGGGAAGGGACGTTCGTCATGCAGCACTGGGGGCTGAGCGCGGATGGCCGCGAACGGACGGGCGGACAGATCGTGCCGGGGTCGGCGACCGGCGATCTGAAGGGACTGACGGGCTCCGTAGAGATCGCCGTCGACGGCGACGGAGCGCACACGCTGACGATCGACTACGAACTTCCGGACGCGTGAGGCGGCGGGAGACGCCGCGACGCGGCATGACGCCTTGCCGCCCGCTTCCGGTTTTGACACCGTAACTTCAGCGCAATGCCGGACGAGGCAGACCGGCGTTTCTACCTGAGAGGGATAGTACGATGAAAAGATGGTTCCCGATGCTTCCGGCGTTCCTCCTCGGCGCGATGCTGGCGACGGTTCCGGCGCAGGTCGAGGCGCAGTTCGACGAGGTCGGATCGATCACCTTCCCGACCTCCGCCACGGGCGAGGCCCAGCAGCACTTCCTCCGGGGCGTGGCGATCCTGCACAGCTTCGGCTGGAAGCAGGCGCGGGAGCAGTTCCACGCGGCACAGGAACTGGACCCCGACTTCGCGATGGCCTACTGGGGCGAGTCGCTCGCCTACAATCACCCGCTCGTTTCCCAGATGGATCCCACCGAGCCGCGCAAGGCGCTGGAAAGGCTGGGGGCGACGCCAGCCGAGCGGCTCGCGAAGGCGCCGACGGATCGGGAGAAGGGCTTCCTGAAGGCGGTCGAGATCCTGTGGAGCGAACAGGACCACGTCGACCGGCGCGTGGGGTACATGGAGGCGATGCGCGACCTGTACGAGGCCCATCCGGAGGACTCGGAGATCGCGGCCTTCTACGCCCTGTCCCTCCTGAGCGCGACGTCGGCGACGCGCGACCTGAGCAACCGCTGGAACGTGATGGCGGGGGCGATCGCGCTGCGCCTGTTCAACGCCAATCCGCTGCATCCCGGCGCGGCGCACTACACGATCCACTCCTTCGACAATCCGATCATGGCCCCGCTCGCGCTGGACGCGGCCTACGCGTTCGCGGACATCGCGCCGGCCGTTTCCCACGCGCGGCACATGCCGACGCACATCTTCATCCAGCACGGCATGTGGGAACGCGTGTCCGGCAACAACCAGTCGGCGTACGATGTGGCGCAGGAGCTGTGGCAGCCCGGCGACGCCGTGGGCGACGCGGTGCACTCGCTCGACTGGGGCCAGTACGGCGACCTCCAGCGCGGCGACTACGACAAGGCGCGGCTGTGGATGGACCGCCTCGCGGACATGGTCGACAACGAGGGCTTCGCGACGACGGGCGGGGCCCGGGGCGCAGCCGGCATCGCGCGGGCACAGGGCGCGGTCTCGCTCCTCAAGGCGCGCTACATCGTCGAGACCGAGCAGTGGGAGACGCAGCCGATCACGGAGGACTCCCGGGCGCACGAACTCCTGGCCACGGGACTCAGCGCCCACCGCATGGGCGACCAGGCGATCGTCACCGAGGCGGAGGCCGCCCTGAAGGAGCTGTCGGACGGCGAGGGCTACACCCACGTCATGCACAAGCAGGTCGGAGCGCTCCGGCACGCGGCCATGGGGCACCCCGACGTGGCGATCGGTCTCATGGACGAGGCGGAGGCGGAGGTTATGAGCATGGCGCCGCCGCGCGGCTCGGCGAGCCCGGTCAAGCCGCTGCACGAACTCTACGGCGAACTGCTGCTCGAACTCGGGATGCCCGACAAGGCGGTCGAGAAGTTCGAGACGTCGCTGCTGCGGATGCCCAACCGGCCGCGTTCGCTCCTCGGCCTGGCCCGGGCGCACGCCGCCAACGGTGACGCGGTCCTCGCCGCCGAGGCGTATGCGAAGGTCGCGGATCTGTGGAGGGGTCTTGCGCACGCCGGCCTCATGGAAGCCGAGGCCTTCCTGAACGAGGCCGAGAGCGAGGGGAACCAGGGGAACCGGTAGCGCCCCCCCCGTTCACCCCGCAGCAGGGGTTTTACCACGGGCTGCCGGGGGTCCGGGACCGGATCCGGCTCAGTAGAGCGCGAACAGATCCAGGATGGGGACCCTCAGCAGCGCCGACCGGCCCGTCCGGACCCTCACGAGCACGTCGAGGGTCTGGAGGGGCCGGAGTTTTTCCGCCGCTGCCAGCAGTTCCTGCGGGACGGCGATATAGACGAGGCCGTCCCCGGGATCGGGCGCCCGCGCGAGCAGGAAGGGCTCCCCCTCGTAGAAGTCGATCCGCTCCGGTTCGGCCCGTTCCAGCGACAGGAACCGTACGGTCCAGCGGAGGCGCGCGCCGGCATACTCGTCCGGGTTCGCGCGTAGCGCGGCGGCCGAGACGCCGGCCAGGACGCGGCCGTCGACACCGACCGTATCACCGTCGGTCACGACTTCGCGCACCTGCGCGGCGGCGGGGGGCGGGGCGTACGCACACACCAGGACGACGGGCAGGAGAAGCCGGCGTCGCAAGCGACCGCGACGAGACGTTTTTCTGGTAAGGATCCGGTCCTCCACCTACATTCCTCGCGCCGCGACCCCGTCGTGAGACTCGTGAGACGGGGCCGTTCCCGTTCGAGATCCGACTCACCCAAGATATGGAATTCGCGTCAACCCGGTGTCAAACAGACTGATCATCACCGTCGGACTCGCCCTGCTCGCCGGAGTTCCGGCGACGCTCGAGGCGCAGGCCGAACGCATCGATTCACCCTATCGCTGGCGCGAGAAGGGCTTCCGCGTAGGCCTTTTCGGGGGCCACCACGCGGGGAACCGGGGGCGGCTCGAGTTCGCGCAGGGACCCACCGCCGTGGGGGGCGCCAGAATGCGCGTTCGCGCGTCGAGTCCTCTTTCTCTCGAGCTCGGAGCCACGTACGGGGCGGCGGACCGATGGACGCTGGACGTCCTCGACGAGGCCGGACCGATGGTCGTCGACACCGTCGCCGCGGGCTGGCTGCGGGCCGATCTCGGGGCGCAGATCGGCCTCACCGGCGCGCGGACGTGGAACGGGATCCACCCCTACGGGCTCATCGGCGGCGGCTTCGTGTTCGGGGTCGACGAGGGTGCCTCCGAGTTCCTCGCCGACCAGGCGCTCGAACCCTTCCGGTACGACATCTCGACCGCTCCGCACATCTTCGTGGGGCTGGGGTTCGAGGTCTTTCCGTCGGAGACGATCGGGATCGGCTTCGAGGTCCGCGACTACCTGGTCCGCGTGACGTCTCCGGACGGATTCCTCTTCGGAAGCACGCTGGAGCTGTTCGACGCCTCCGGAGCGCCGGCCCCGCAGGGTTCCGTATGGGGCCACAACCCGGAGTTCAGCATCTCCATCTGGTACTACTTCTAGTGCGGTGTCCCGTGGCGAACCCCCGCAGCCGCCGAGCATGAACGACGCGGACTGGATCTCCTTCGACGAGGCCCTCGCTCGCGTGCTGGACGCCGTGTCGCCGCTGGAGGCGGAAAGGGTTCCGCTCTCCGCCGCCCTCGGCCGCTCCCTCGCCCGTGGCGTGGAGGCCGTCGCCCCGCACCCGCCGTGGGACAACAGCGCCATGGACGGGTTCGCCGTGCGCATCGACGAGGTGCGCGGCGCGAGCCCGGAACGGCCCGTCATCCTCCCGATCTCCGACGACATCCCGGCCGGCGCCTTTCCGCGCGGTCCGCTGGAGCCCGGCTCCGTGGCGCGCGTGATGACGGGTGCGCCGGTGCCGGAGGGCGCCACCGGCGTCGTCCGCGTCGAGCACACGGACGGAGGTCCGGACGAGCGCGTGCGCATATTCGACGACGCGGACGGGGAGCGGCACATCCGTTTCCTCGGTGAGGATGTGCAGGCCGGCGACACGATGGTGGAGCGTGGCGAGGAGCTCGGAGCGGCGGCGGTGGCGCTGCTCGCGACGGCCGGCCTCGAGCAGGTGGACGTGGGCCGGCGGCCTCGCGTCGGCGTGCTCGCGAACGGAGACGAACTCGCGGACTTCGATGAATTCGAGGAGGTGCGCGCCGGGCGGCGGATCATGAACTCGAACGGGTACGCGCTCGCCGCCCAGCTCGCGGATTCGGGGGCGGAGCCGGTGTCGCTCGGCATCGCCCGGGACGACCCCGGCGACCTGCACCGTTGCCTCGCGCGGGCCGAGTCCTGCGACGCGATCGTCTCCGCGGCCGGCGTGAGTGTCGGCGAACACGACTACGTGAAGCAGGTACTCGCCGAACTCGGTTTCGAACGCTTCTTCTGGCGCCTGCGGATGCGGCCCGGCAGCGCCACGGTCTTCGGCCTGCTCGGCGGCCGGCCGTTCTGGGGCGTCCCGGGCAATCCGGCCTCGGCGCTCGTCACGTACGAGACGCTCGTGCGACCGGCGATCCGCAAGATGGCGGGGTTCGCGCGTCCCTGCCGGCGACCGCTGCGGTGCGTCGCGGCCCACGATCTGCGCGGCCCCCGGCACGTGCTCTCGTTCCTGCGCGTGCTCGTCGGATCCGCCGAGTCTGGCGCCCTTACCGCCCGCCTGAGCGGGCCGCAGGGCTCGGGCAACCTGGGATCCATGCTGGCCGATGGGCTGCTCGCGATCCCGGTCGGGACCGACGCCATAGGCGCCGGGGATCCGGTCGACGTGATTCCGCTCAGGGAGTGGGCGAGCCCCGCCTGACGCAGGGTTCCGCCACGGGTCGCGGACCGCCCGTCAGATGCGGACGACCGCCGCCGCCATCGTGTAGCCGCCCCCGATCGAGGTGAGGACGATCGTGGCCGGATCGGGTACGGACCCGTGCTTCCCGCGGACGACTTCGTCGAGCGTCACGGCGACGGTCGAAGCGGACATGTTGCCGTAGTCGACGATGTTGTGAACGACGCGCCCTTTAGGAAGTTCCAGTCTCTGCTCAAGACCCTGCGTGATCCGCGCGTTCGCCTGATGAGGAATCACGAAGTCCACGTCGGACCAGTCGAGACCCGCCTTGTGAAGCGCCTGTTCGCCTACTTCGGCCATCTTGACGATCGCGTTGCGGACGATCCTCGGTCCGCCTTCCATGTGGAGAATCGGAGCTCGGTCCCCGTCCTCCCGCCAGCTCTGCCCGACGAGATACAGCGGGTCGCGCGCGAACCAGCCCGACGCCGCCATCGGGCCGAGCACGCCGTGATCGGTTTCGCTCCGCTCGAGCACGACGGCTCCGGCCCCGTCGCCGAAGAGCACGGCCGTCCTCACGTCCGTGTAGTCGACGAGCCGCGTTAGGGCGTCGCCCGAGACCACCAGGACCCGCTCCGCCATGCCGCTGACGATCGCCGACCAAGCCGCCCCCACGCCGTACACGAAGCCGGCGCAGGCCGCGTTGATCGCGAATCCCCCCAATCGCGGATTCCCTATCTTCGTCGCCACGGTACAGGCACTGTTTGGAACCTCGTCGGACGGCGACACGGTCGCGACGTAGAGCTGGTCGATTTCGTCCGGCTCGCGTCCGGCCGCCTCCAGCGCGGCGAGGCCCGCCCGGGCGCACATGTCCTCCGTCGTCAGATCGCTGCCCGGCGGGATTCGGCGGCGCGACCTGATGCCGGTCAACTGGTATGCCCACTGATCGAAGACGTCGGGGGCAGACAGCCCGTTGACACCCTCGACACCCCTGAGCGCGGACCGCGCCTGCACGACGTCGAAGGATTCGCGCAGCGTACCCATGCCGAGAAGCTGGAAGTTGTCGATGCTGTCAGGCGGCAGGTAGCTCCCGGTACCCGTGACCGCCGCGGTCACTCTGGCTGCCAAGGCCGTCTCCATCGTCCGTGGGCAGGATCCGCAGGCGGACTCGCCCGGCGGAAAGTCCGAGAGTATACGGCAGAGACCGGGAAGGTTGCCAGCCTGCGCTAGCCTGCTGCCGACCGAATGGCTGGAGGCGGGGAGCGGGCGAGCAGGAAGCGTTCCGCGGCCGAGCGGGCGGCCTCGGCAAGCGTTCGGGTCGGGCACGGCCGCGTCGGCATCACGCGGGCGCACTCCCCTATGCTCGCCTGCGACCAGCAGGAGTCGGGCTGACCGTTGCCGCACTCCCGAATGAGCAGTTTCACGCTGGCGGGCAATCGGAGCACCGCATCGCTGTCGAACTCCTCGGCTACTGCGTAACGCACGAGATCTTCGGCCAGCCCCAGTGCCACGCCGGCGTCCAGCAACTCCTCGAGGGAGACGACCAGGAGGGGAAAATCGGCGCGGTCGCGGCCCAACCGCGTCAGAAGCTCGCGCCCCACGCCGCGGCGAAGGGCATCGGCGGCTTTCTCGAGCGCGATCGGTTCCGCTCCCGGACCGACGACGGACGCCGCATTCCGCAACTCGGCCGCGAAGGTGTCGACGGCGGCGAGGACGACTTCCGGCGGCATCCCCTTCGCCACGCCCTCCATGGCCTTGTCGATGAGGAGACCTCGGGGCAGACCCTGGCGGACGCCCGCGTCTATGACGGAGAGCGTGCGCGCCGCGTAGACTGCACCCAGATGACGGCTGAAGCGCGCGCGCGCGTCCTGGCCCGCAAGCGGCGGCCCGAGCGCGAGAAGCATGGCGGCGAGACACACAACCGCGGGAGACCGGCGCAGCAGGGCTCTTACCACGGCTGCTGCCCGGCTAGGGGGCGAGCGAGCGGGCGCCCGCGCCGCCCGTGATGGCGATCACGGCATTCTGGTTGCCGTAGCCGTCCTCCACATACCGCTCCGCGTGCGGATCCGTGATCCACGTCTCGCCGTCCACGAGGAACATGTACTTGTGCACGCCGGGCGGGAGCTTCACGCGCCCGGTCCACACGCCGGTCCCGTAGGGGTCGGCCAGCGCGACCTCCGGCTGCCAGTCGTTGAAGTCGCCCGCCACGTGGACCGACGCCGCGCCGGGCGCTTCGAGACGGAACTGCACGTAGTGGACTTCCTCGCCCACGAGCGCCGTCGCCGCCCCGGCCGGCTCGGAGACGACGTTGTCCCGCGGCAGGAGGAAGAACGTCGCAAACACCGCGGCGGCGGCGAGTCCCAGCCACGGCCGGACGCGCACGGAGCGGGGATGCACCCACCAATCCACGAGACCGGACAGGGGCCGGCGCTCTTCCCGGCGAACCTCGGCCATGACTCTCGACTCGAGTCCGACCGGAGCTCCCTGCACCCCCGAGTCCCGCACATCCGACAGGAGGGCATCCCACCGTTCGGCCTCCCTGCGAAGCTCACGCGAGAGTTCCGAATGGTCGATTTCTCCGTCCAGGTACAGCTTCAGATCGTCGTTCATCGGTAGTTCTCTAACAGCACCTGTAACTGATCACGAGCCCGATGGACGCGCATCTTCAACGCGGACACCGAAGCTCCAAGTCTCTCCGCCATCTCTTCGTACGACCAGCCCTCGACGTGCTTGAGGACGACGGCTTCACGCTGCTCGTCGCTCAGCGACTGCAGGGCCCGGTATATCTGCTCCCGTATTTCTGCCCGTTCGGCGCGCGCCTCGGGGAGCCCGCGCGTCGCCGTGAGGGGGCCGGCCGCCTCCAGCGACACCTCCCGCCGTGCCCGCCCCTTCAACTGATCCTTGCACAGGTTGACGGCGATCCGAAACAACCAGCCTCCCACACGTTCCCGGTCACGGCAGCGGTCGAGGCTCCGAAAACCGCGGATGAACGTGCGCTGCACGATATCCGCAGCGTCGTCCGCGCGCCCGGTCATGCGCTCCGCGTAGCGGTACAGCACGTCCTTGTACCGGCGCACGAGAACCCCGTACGCCTCGCGGTCGCCTTCCAGAACGGCGGTGACGACATCCGCGTCGCTCGGTTCATCGTCCGGAACCCGACCTTCCGGCCCGATCCGAAAGATCTTCTCTTCGTGAATAAGACGACCTCTACCGCTTTGCGGTCACTCGATCCGCCATCGGCCCGCGATCCTCTTCATCCGCGATCAGCATCGGCGGTTCCAACTTAGCGGAACGGTGACCCCCCAACTACCTTGAAGGCGTGAACGCCGGGAACGCTGCCACCCGCGCGCCGGACCTGTTCGGTCTCCGCACGCCGGCGCTTATCCTCGATTTCGATGTCCTGGAGAACAACCTCCGGGTCATGAAGGAACGCACGGACGCCCTCGGCGTCCGGCTTCGCCCCCACGTGAAGACGCACAAATGCGTGGAGATTGCCGAGCTCCAGCGATCGCGCGGCGCGTCGGGCATCGCCGTTTCCACGCTCGCGGAGGCCCGAGTCTTCGCGGAGGCGGGTTTCGACGACATCCTGTGGGCCTTTCCGCTCAATCTCTCACGGATCGGCGAGGCGGCCGCCCTCTCCGGCCGCGTCGCGCTGGGCGTGACCGTGGATTCCGTCACGGCCATCGAGGCCCTCGAGGCGGCGGACACCCCGTTCTCGGTCTGGCTCGAAATCGACTGTGGCTACGGGCGCTCCGGCGTCCCCCACGACAGCGGCCGGGTCGTCGAACTCGCAAGGCGGATCTCACGCGCCGACCGGCTCGCGCTCGGCGGCTGCCTGACGCACGCCGGCCACACCTACGGCGCGGATTCGCCCGCCGCCATCGCCGCGCTGGCGGATGAGGAGCGTCGCGCGATGGTCGAAGTGGGGCGCGCGCTCCGCGCGGCCGGGATCGAGCCGGGAGTGCTCTCGCTGGGGTCGACTCCGGGCATGAGCCGGGTCGAGACGCTGGAGGGGGTCGACGAGGCCCGGCCGGGGAACTACGCGCTCTACGATTACACGCAGACGCGGCTGGGATCGTGCGCGGTGAGCGACTGCGCCGTCACGTTGCTCGCGACTGTCGTCTCCGCGCGGGACGGATCCGGCGGGGCGATCGCGGACTGTGGCGCGCTCGCCCTGTCAAAGGATGTGGGGCCGGACGACCCGCCTCACTACGGCCGCCTCTTCCGTGACGCGTCCGGAGGAGAGCTGAGCGACCATCGCGTGACCTCGGTGAGCCAGGAACACGGGCGCCTGTCCGGGCGGTTCGTCGTCGGCGAGAAGGTCCGCGTCCTTCCGAATCACGCCTGCCTCACGGTCGCGCACTTCGATCACTTCGAGGTCGTGCGGGGGCGGCGCGTGGTGGACCGCTGGAAGATCCGGCGCACGCGCGACTGATCCGGCGCCGCGCGCGACGTCAGGACGTCAGGGAGCCCTGTCGAGGGCGATGAGCTGCGCGAGGATGGAGACGGCGATCTGCGCGGGCGAGCGGGCGCCGATCCGCAGCCCGACCGGACCGTGGATACGGTCGCATGCCGCCTCGTCCAACCCCCGCGCGAGGAGCGCCTCTCGGCGTTGCCGCTGCGTCCGGCGTCCGCCGAGGAGACCGACGTAGCCGCAGCGGGAGGCGAGCGCGGTCTCGAGAGCGGGCTCGTCCAGCTTCTCGTCGTGCGTGAGGATGACGACGCTCGTGCGAGGGTCGAGATCGAGGGCAGCCATCGCCTCGTCCGGCCAGCGCGGCTCGAGCGACGCGGCATCCGGAAACCGCTCCGGCCGCAGGAAGGCCTCGCGCGGGTCCACGACGACGACCTCGAAGCCCGTCCGGTGCGCCATGGCGCACAGCGCATGCCCGATCGGGGTCGCCCCCACGATGACGAGCCGCGGGGGCGGGGCGAAGGACTCAACGAAGACGAGGCTGTCCGGATCGTCCTGCACGAGTTCGACGGCGCGGGCGTCCGACCGGCCGAGCCAGTCGTCGACGCGGGAGCGGGCCGCCCGGTCGAGGTCGGCGGATCCGAGCGTTCCAAGCGACCGGTCCGGTTCGAGGAGGAGCTGCCGCGAGCGCGTGGGCGCCGCCGCGCCGGTGAGGAGGACGCCGGGGGCGCCGGCCTCTTGGAGTTGCCAGAGGCGGTGCCAGACGGGGTCGCCGGGATCGTGGCGGTCGAGGAGGACGTCGATCTCCCCGCCGCAGGAGAGGCCCACGCCCGCGGCCATCTCGTCCGTGATCCCGTAGGTGACGGAGGCCGGCGCGCCGCCGCTCAGCAGCGCGGAGAGCCGTTCGTGCAGGTCGCCTTCCACGCACCCGCTCGAGATCGAGCCGCTCAGCTCCCCGGCGGCCGAGATCGCGAACCGCGCGCCCGGTGGCAGCGGGGCCGAACGGCGCACGGCGATGAGCGTCGCCATGGCGATTGGATCGCCCTGCTGCGCCCAGCGTGCGATGTCCTCGCGCACAGCCCGGAGACTCATGCCGGCCGACCCGGACCCGTGTACCGCGACACTACACTAATCCCCACTAATCGCCCCGGCGGGCTTCGCGAACCGCCTCGGTGAGCGCGGGCAGCACCTCGAACGCGTCTCCCACGAGACCGTAATCCGCCACCCCGAAGATCGGCGCGTCCGCGTCGCGGTTGATCGCCACGATCACCTTCGCCGTGCGCATCCCGGCCAGGTGCTGGATCGCTCCGCTGATTCCGACCGCGAAGTACAGGTTGGGCGACACGGTCTTGCCGGTCTGGCCCACCTGCTCGCCGTGCGGCCGCCAGCCCGCATCCACCACGGCCCGGCTCGCGCCGAGCGCCGCCTCGTCGCCCAGCGCCTCCACCAGCGCCTCCAAGAGCGGCCAGTGCTCCGGCCCCTGCATCCCGCGGCCGCCCGAGACGATGGTGGTCGCCTCGCTCACATCCAGGCGGTCGCGATCCCCCAGCTCGAGGGCGGCCGTCCGCACCCGGCCGTCGAGGCCATCGAGGTCCAGGCTCGAGATCTCGCCCGCCGGGGTCTCCCCGGCCGGCGCGAAGACGTTGCCCCGGATCGTCATCACGGCCGGGCCCGGGGTGAAGCGCAGGGTCGCGATCGCCTTCCCGGCGTACATGGGCCGTTGGACGACGATGGCGCCGTCCTCCCGCCGGCACTCGATGACTTCCGAGGCCACGCTCCGCCCGAGCCGCGCCCCCACGCGGGGGGCGATGTCCCTCCCCTGGGCGGTGGCCGCGAAGATCACGGCGTCGTAGTCCCCCGCCTCGACGAGCCGGGAGATGGCCGCAGCGGCGATGTCCGGCTGGGACAGCGCGAGAGCTTCCGACTCGCCGACCCAGGTGCGGTCGGCGCCGAAGCCGGCGAGTTGCGCGGCCGCCTCGGCCGTACCGGGCGGACCGAGCGCGACGACGTGGGTCTCCCCTCCGACGTCGGCGGCGATCCGCCGCGCGAGCCCGACCGCCTCCCGCGAGGCCCGGCTCACCGTTCCTTCGCGGATTTCGGCGTACGCCAGCGCCCCGGGCATCAGAGCACCCCCGCTTCGTCGCGCAGCGCCCGCACCAGATCCGGCACCGCGTCCACGCCCTCCCCGACGATCCGGCCGGCGGCCGGCGCCGGCGGTTCGTCGAGGCGCAGGAATTCGATGGTCGGCGCGTCGAGCGTCACTTCCCGTTCCTCGAGAGGCTTCCGCTTCGCCGCCATGATCCCCTTGAGGCTCGGATACCGCGGCTCGTTGAGCCCCTTCTGCGTCGACACGACGGCGGGCAGCGTGAACTCGACGACCTCGTGACCGCCCTCGACCTCGCGGCGGGCCGTCGCATCGCTTCCCGATATCTCGAGGCCGACGACGACGGTCGCGCACGGGAGGCCCAGAAACTCGGCCACCATCTGCGGGACCTGCATGTTGTCGTCGTCGATCGCCTGCTTCCCGAACAGGACGAGGTCGTATTCCCGGCCCCGAATCTCCTCGGCCAGCGCGCGCGCCACGGAGAGCGCGTCGTGCGAACCCGCGCAGGCGAGCAGGACGCCCTCATCCGCCCCCATCGCGAGCGCCTGGCGGATCGATTCGGCGGTCTCGGGGGGGCCGAGCGCGACGACCGTCACCTTCCCCTCCCCCGCCTCTTCCCTGCGGCGGATCGCATCCTCGAGCGCGAACTCGTCGTACGGGTTCACGACGAACTTGACGCCGGCCGGGTCCAGTCCCGCGCCGTCGGGCGTCACTCTCACCCGCGTGGCCGAGTCCGGCACGCGTTTCATGCAGACTATTGTATTCATCCGTCTTGTCTTCGAATGGAGTCAGGCGCTCTGGTAGGTCTCGATCTCGTCGGAAGTCAGCGCGCACACGCGAAACGCGATGAGGTCGATGAGGGAGTCGGTCACGTTCTTCTGGCGGAGGTTCCGCGCCCGCGCGTCCTCCGCGGAGGGTCGCGCCTCTCGCAGGGTCACGAGCCGGGCGGCCAGCCAATCCAGAAAATCGTGCACGACGTCGCGGTGTTCGCGGTCCCGGTCCGGCTCCCCGTTCGGAGCCTTCGGAAGGAACGCGTCGATGAGCGCGAGCAGCCCGGGGAAGATCATCTCGGTGAGTTCCTCGTCGCCGATGAGTTCCTCCTGGGTAATCTCCTC
Source organism: Candidatus Palauibacter rhopaloidicola (assembly GCA_026914155.1). Classification (GTDB taxonomy): domain Bacteria; phylum Gemmatimonadota; class Gemmatimonadetes; order Palauibacterales; family Palauibacteraceae; genus Palauibacter; species Palauibacter rhopaloidicola. The sequence goes on from JAPPGH010000049.1 coordinate 45,062, forward strand.
CCAGCTCATCTCGTTCCAGTACAACTCGCACGCTTCCTCGAACAGATGGCGCCGCACCTCGGGAGACGCCTTCCTGAGGACGATGTCGCCGGGCGAGAGCCTTCGCCCCACGACTTTTCGCATGCCGCGGATGCGTTCCTGGATGAGGGTTCGGCCCGCCAGAGCGTGGGCTCGATCGGGCGTTTCGGCGGCGGCGGGCCGGGCTTGCGTTTCGTTGTTCACGGAGCCGAAGATGCGACGGCCACGGTGAAGGAACAAGCGCCGGGGCGAACGCGGACGGTAGCCGGTGCAACGGCCGGCTTCGAGGGCGTGTTACCCAAGCGATGGGGACGTCTTTGGCGGAGGAAACGCGAACGCGCAGCGGATCGCAGGGCGACGCAGCCGGTCCCGGTTCCGGACCCGTCGAGCCGCCGGATCCCGGCGCCGACGAGCCCGGCCTCGTGGAAGCCGTGCAAGCCGGCGACCCGCAGGCGTTTTCCCTGTTCGTGACGAGATACACGGACCCGGCCTACGCCGTGGCACTGTCGATTCTGCGGCACGAGCAGGACGCGGAAGACGCGGTGCAGGCCGCGTTCATTCGCGCGCTCGAGCGGATCGGGCAGTTGCGGCCGGGAAGCCGTTTCGGCCCGTGGTTCTATCGCGTGCTGAGGAGCACATGCCTGAACCTCCGGCGGCGCGAGTTGCTGCGGACCCATTCGGAGCTGAAGGACACGGCGGCGTCGCGGGACGATCCGCACCGGGAGTTCGAGCGGAGATATGCCCGAAAAAGGGTGCTCGATGCGCTCGAGCAGCTTCCGGAACGACAGAGAACGGCGGTCATGATGTACGACCTCGAAGGGTACGACCACGCGGAGATCGCGGAGATCCTCGGGATCGCGGTCGGAACTTCGAGGGCGAACCTTCATCACGGCAGGCACGCGCTGCGCCGCCTTCTCGGCGAAGCGCCGGCGTCCGGCGCCGGAGGAGCAGATGAGGATGAATAGGAGAGATCAAGGTCGGAACGGCGGGCGCGGGCCCGCGTGGGCCGAGTATCTCGAGCCCCTGCGGCCCGACGAACTCACGCGACGGCGCCTGCGCCGGAACGTGATGGCGGCGGCGGAGGCGCTGTTCCAGCGACGGCCGCTTTCCTGGCTCGACGTGACGGCAAACTGGTCCGCGGCGCTCGCGCCGCTGGCCGCCGGGCTGCTCGTCGCCGCCGGCGTCCTGCTGTATCGCATCTCCGTGCCGGACGCGCCCGAGTTCGTCACCGAGCCGGACGCGGCGCCGGTCGGCCTGGTGCGTTCGCTGGCGGCGGACGCCGAAGCCCCGCCGGCGCTGCTCATCGACCTCGCCGAGCCGAGTCGCGACGCGGTGCTGACCGCCGCGCTCATCAATCCGTAACTCGCTGAAACGCGACACGAACCGAGTGCGTATGGACACTTCAAGCTTCCGGGCGATTCTGCTTCTGACGCTCGTGTTCGCGGCGGGCGCCGCGGTCGGCGTGGCGGCGGACCGCCTCGATCTTTTCGCCGACGCAACCGCGGCCGAGCCGGCGCCGGAGACCGTGTCTCCCGAAACGCCGGATCGCGACGGCGGGTCGCGGGGACGGCAGACCACGATCGAGCAATTCGCCGATGAGCTGGGTCTGACGGCCGACCAGCGGTTGCAGATCGAGGGTTTCCTCGATCACTACCGCGACGGGATGCGAACGTTGCGCGGGAGCTACCGGACGTTGATGGATTCGGTTCGGACCCGGATCGAGTCGGTGCTGACGGAGGAACAGGGTGAGGATTACCGGGAGTTGCTGCGACAGCAGTACGGGGACGGCCGGGAGCGCGGCGGCGACCGGGGGTCCCAGAGGCGTGACGACCCTCAGCGAAACAACTGACAACCGAGAGACGTCAATCCGCCCCTCGGGGGGCAAGGGAAACGATGACCATTCGACATAGATGTGGGTGCGGAGACCGGCCGAGCGCCGGTTTTCGTCGATGGGGGTTCGTCCTGCTGCCGGCGGTCCTGCTCGCGGGAGCGTCGCCCCGGATGGCTGAGGCGCAGGTGCAGGCGAGCGACAACGCCCGCCAGATCACGGTCGACGAAGCGGTCGAGATCGCGCTCCGCCGCAACCCCCGGCTGATCCAAGCCTATTCGACGATCGAGATGGCCGAGCACAACCGGCTGAGCGCCTACGGGGCGCTCCTCCCGGGAGTGAATGCCTTTTTCAGTTACTCGAACTCGTCCACCGGTCGTCTCGACGCGCTCAGCCAGGGGATCGTCGCGACGAGTTACTCCACGCGGCTCCAGGCCAACTACACGCTGTTCGACGGCTGGGGCCGTTTCACGAACCTGAAGAGCGCCCGGCTCGGCGTGGTCGAGCAGAACGCCCGCTATCGCGAGGCCGAGTTCCAGGTCATTCAGCAGGTGAAACAGGCCTACGCGGCGGCCGTGGCCACACGCGATCTCGTGGCCGTGGAGGAACGGCGGGTCCAGCGGCAGGCGGACCAGCTCGAGTTCGTCAGGCAGCAACTGGAGCTGGGGCGGGCCACGCGTTCGGATTCCCTCCGCTCGCAGGTCGACCTCAACAACGCGCAGCTCGCGCTTCTGACCGAACAGAACAACGCGCGCACGCGGACCTTCGAGCTCACCGAGGTCATCGGCTCCGAGACCCTCGTCGGGCCGACCGCGGAGGCGGAACTCGCGATGGCCGCGATGCCCTACACCCGCGACGAACTGTTCGCGATGGCCGATGTGACGGCTCCGGCTCTGGAGGCGGCCTCCCTGGCGGTCGAAGCCGCCGAGGCAGCGGTGTCGGGCGCGCGCTCCAGCTACCTGCCCACGATCTCGCTCGGCGCCGGCTACGGGTGGGCGAACCAGGAGTTCCCGCCCTCCAACCGCTCATGGTCGATCGGGCTCTCCGGCAGCTACCCCCTCTTCAACGGCTTCCAGCGCGAGACGCAGCTGTTCCGCGCGCGGGCCTCGGCGGACCAGGCCCGGCAGGAAGCGCGGGCGGTGCGGCTGAACATCAGTTCGCTGCTTGACGCGCGCTACGCGACGGCGCAGTCCGCGCTCGCCGGCGTGGATCTCGCCGAGCGGAACGTCGAACTCAGCGAGGAGAGCCTCCGGGTCGTGCAGGAGCGCTACCAGCTCGGCCTCGCGACGATTCTCGAACTCCAGGACGCGCAGATTACGCTCACTCAGGCGGAGGTCGATCTCGTCAGGGGTCGGTTCGATTACGAGGTGGCGGTGGCGGGGATCGAGGCCCTCCTCGGCCGGAGGCTCGACCAGCAACCCTGACGGCTAGCGCCCGCAGGACGTATCTCTTCAACGTCGGCCCCGCGCGGGGTGTCCTTTCAGCGTGCCATGGCGGGCGCAGTTTCGGTGCCCCGCCAGTCCGTTCAAGGACCCGACACGAGACGAGATGCCGATGTCCATATTCGAGCGTTGCAGGCGTCGCTTTTCCCCGCGAGGCGGGCCGTTGGGCCGTGCCACGGTCTTCACGGCGCTTGGACTCGCGGCCGCGGGTTGTGCGACCGGTGAAGCCAACGAGCCCGAGCAGACCCTCCAGACGCTGACTGCGGGGCGCCAGACCATCGTCTCCAGCGTGGAGGCGACCGGGACGGTCGAACCGATCCGTGTGATCGAGGTCAAGTCGCAGGCGGGCGGCGAGGTCCTCGACCTGCCCGTCGAACTCGGGGACAACGTCGAACAGGGGACGCTTCTCGTGCGGATCGACCCGCGCGACGTGAACAACGCGCACGCCCAGGCGCAGGCCGATCTGGACGTGGCCGAGGCCCAGGCGGATGTCGCGGAACGCCAGCTCGAACGGATCGAGGCGCTTCACGAGTCCGACATCGTGACCTCCGAGGAACTGGAAAGCGCGATCCTCTCCGCCGCGAACGCGAGGGCTTCCCTCGTCCGCGCCACGACCAACCTTGAACTTGCCGAGGACAAGCTGGACGACGTGACGCTCCGGGCCCCGATCACCGGGACCGTCGTGGAGCGGACGGTGGAGCAGGGACAGGTCGTCACGGGGACGCGCGACCTCACCGGCGGCACCGTGCTGATGCGGATGGCCGACCTCACCGAGGTCCAGGTGCGCATGCTCGTCGACGAGACGGACATCGGCCGGCTCCAGCCGGGACTGCCCGCCGACATCACCGTGGAAGCCTATCCCAGCCGGACCTTCCGGGGATCCGTCCTCAAGATCGAGCCGCAGGCCGTGGTCGAGCAGAACGTCACCATGTTCGCCGTGCTCACGCGCATCTCCAACGAGGAGGATCTGCTGCGGCCGGGGATGAACGCGGATGTCGAGGTCGTGATCGGACGGCAGGAGAACGTGCTGGCGGTGGCGAACAGCGGGATCAAGTCCCAGCAGGAGGCCATGCAGATCGTCCGGGCTCTCGAGATCGACGCCGATGTCAACGCGCTGCTGCGCGACTTCCAGAGCCAGGATCGGCCGGAGGGCGCGGCGGAAGGGGAGGGACCGGCCGAGGGCGAGGAGGAGCCGATGATCGGCGGGGTTCCGATGTCGGAGTTCCAGTCGATGTCGCAGGAGGAGCGGATGCGCGTCATCCAGAACCTGTCGGACGACGAACGGCGGCAGATGATGCAGCAGTTCCGGAACCGGGGAGGCGGCGGACCGGGAGGCGCCGGAGGCGGTCCCGCGCGGCGGGCCGACGAGCCCCGCCCGGCGTTCGTGTTCAGGTACGACGCGAGCGGCCTCCTCGACCTGAAGCCGGTCATGATCGGCCTTAGCGACTTCGACCACACGCATATCATCCGCGGGCTGGAGGAAGGCGAGGAGATCGTCGCCGTCCCCACTTCCCTCATCGCACAGCAGGAATTCCTGGACCGGATCCGCAGCCGTACGGCACTGCCGGGCATCGGGGGAAGGTGATGATGTCGCGATGATCTTCTTCGAGATTCTTCGGGTCGCGATGGACGCGATCCGCGCCAACAAGCTGCGCTCGTTCCTGACCATGCTCGGGATCGTGATCGGAGTCGGGGCCGTGATCACGATGGTCGCCCTCGGGGAAGGCGCCCAGCAGCAGGTCGAGAACCAGATCGAGTCGCTCGGCACCAACGTGCTCACGGTGCGCGCCGGGCAGGGGATGTTCCGCGGCGTGCGCGGCGGGTCGAACGCCCGGTTGACGACCGAAGATGTGGAAGCGGTGAGGCGGGGAGCGCCGGCTCTGGTGGAGGTCGCGCCGGAGATGCAGGGGCAGTTGCAGGTCCAGTTCGGGCGCAACAACGCCAACGTGCGGGTTCTCGGCACGACGCCGAACTACGTGCAGGTCGAGAACCACACGCTCGAACTCGGCCGCTTCTTCGACGAGTCGGAGAATCGCGGGCGGCGCCGCGTGGCCGTGCTCGGGGGCGCGGTCCCGGCGGTCCTGAACGCTGAAACCGCCGAACTCGTCGGCCGGACGATCTCGATCCGGAACATCTCCTTCGAGGTCGTCGGAGTGCTGGAGGAGAAGGGCGGATCGGGCTGGTTCAACCAGGACGAGCAGATCTTCGTCCCGCTGGAAACCGCGCAGTTCCGGTTGCTCGGGACCGATCGCGTGAGCCAGTTCAAGGTCGTCGTCGAGAGCGAGGCGGCGATTCCGGTCGCGATGGTGCAGATCGAGGAGGTGCTCCGGCGCGAGCACCGCATTCCGCTCGGGCGGGAGAACGATTTCTGGATCTCGGACAGCGTGCAGTTCCTCGAGATGGCGCAGGAGACGACGCAGACGTTCACGATGCTGCTTGCCGGCATCGCCGCGGTCAGCCTCCTCGTCGGAGGCATCGGGATCATGAACATCATGCTGGTGTCGGTCACGGAGCGGACGAAGGAGATCGGCGTGCGCAAGGCGCTCGGCGCCACGAGAAGCGCGATCCTGCTCCAGTTTCTGCTCGAAGCCACGACCCTCTGCATGACGGGCGGCATCCTGGGAGTCGCGTTCGCGTACGGCGCGGCGGAGATGCTCTCTCGGTCGGCGGGCTGGACGATGGCCATCGCGCCGCAGGCCATCGGCCTCGCGGTGGTGTTCGCCGCCGCGGTGGGCATGTTCTTCGGCCTCTGGCCCGCCCGGCGCGCGGCCCGGCTCGATCCGATCGTGGCGCTCAGGTACGAATAGCGCACCGAGGCAAAACCCCGCGCCTGCCAGGCAGCACACGCGCGGGTTGCGCGGGTTGGCGGGACGTCGCGGGCCGACGTATGGTCCGGGCATGAGTGTTCCGTTGACATCCCTTCCGGATTCCGCCCGCGTCTGGATCTACGGGACGGATCGTCCGCTGACCCCCGAGGAGCGCGAGGCGCTGGTGGTCGACCTGCGCGCCTTCGTCGACGTCTGGACCGCGCACGGGGCCGCACTCCGGGCGGGCGTGGAATGGGTCGAGGACCGGTTCGCCGTCGTCGCCGTGGACGAAGCATCGGCGCCCGCGTCCGGGTGCTCGATCGACGCGATGGCCCGGCGGCTCGGCGCGCTCGAGGAACGCCTGGGTTGCTCGCTTCTCGACAGCACGCGCGTGTTCTACCGGGACGATTCCGGCGCGATCGAGAGCTGCGCGCGGGCGGAGTTCCGGGCGCGGGCGACGACGGGAGCGATCGGCGACGCGACCCCCGTCTTCGATCCCACCATCGACACTCTGGCGGCGCTGCGGGCGGGCGAACTCGAGCGGCCGGTCGCGCGTTCGTGGCACCGGCAACTCCTGGGCCGCCCCGGCGGACGGTCCTGACGCGGAGACCGGCGTGACGGGGGGCCCGGGGAGCGGCGCTTCCGGCGCCGCGCGGGGGAAGCTGGCCTTCGCCCTCTCGGGCGGCGGCGCGAGGGCCGCCTACCAGACGGGCGTGCTGAGCTACATCGGCAGGCGGCTGCCCCGACTTCGCGTCCCTCTCCTCACGGGCGTCTCGGCAGGCGCGATCAACGTGGGCTTTCTCGCCGCCTACGACGGGAACCTGCGCGGCGCGACACAGGCGCTGAAGCGCCGCTGGCTCTCGCTCACGACCGAGGAAGTGCTGCGCACCAATCCCGCTTCCCTGCTCAAGGTGGGCGTGCGACTCGGGGGATCCCTTCTGGGCGGCGGAACCGGACTGAGCCCTCGTTTCCGGAGCCTCGTCGACACGTCGCCGCTGCGGGAGTTCATCGAACGCGACGTCGACCGCGGAGAGATCGGGACCCGGATCGAGGCGGGGGACCTCGAGGCGGTGGGGCTCACCGCGATGTCTTACCAGACGGGGCGCACGGTCCTCTTCGTGCAGGGAGACCCACAGTCGGCGCCCAGACCCGCGAGCTCACACTACCGACTCGTGCGGACGGACATCTCGGTGGATCACATCCTCGCCTCCGCGTCGATCCCGCTCGTGTTCCCGGCCGTCAAACTCGGGCAGCAGTACTATGGAGACGGGAGCTTCCGGACCGCCGCGCCGCTGGCGCCCGCGATTCACATGGGGGCGGACCGCATCTTCACGATCTCGGCCCGCTACCGGCGGTCCGAACTGGAGGCGCGGGCGCCGGACACGACCGGATATCCGCCCCCGGCGAGAGTCCTGGGCCTGCTGCTGAATTCGGTCTTTCTCGACACGCTGGACTGGGACGCGGCCGCCCTGCGCCGGATCAACCTCCTCGTCAACCGACTCCCCCGCGAGGTGTCCGAGCGGCAGGGACTGCGCCACGTCGACCTGCTCATCCTGAGGCCCTCCCGGGATATCGGGAAGCTGGCCCGCGACTTCGAGATCGAACTTCCACCGGGGCTGAGGTTCCTCGTGCGGGGCCTGGGCACGCCGGACATCAAGTCCGCCGACTTCGTGAGCTATCTCCTGTTCGAGAGCGAGTACATCCGGACGCTCGTGGAACTGGGAGCGTCGGATGCCGAAGCGAACTGGGACCGCATCGAGGCGTTCCTCACCTGACTGCGCAACGGACGATCGTCCACTTCGCCGACCTCCATCTCGACTCCGCGTTCGCGTGGTGCGAAGCGACGGGTGACGTGGCGCGGAGGCGGCGCGAGGCGCTTCGCGACACCCTGCTCGCGATCGTGGACCTCGTGCGCTCGACCGGCGCCGACGCGCTCTTCTGCGGAGGCGATCTGTACGAGCACGATCGCGTCACGCTGGACACGGCGAACTTCCTGCGGCAGACCTTCGCCTCCCTCGATCCGGTGCCGGTCTACATCGCGCCCGGCAATCACGACTGGTACGGGCCGACGAGCGTGTACGCGACAGGTGGCTGGAGCGGGAACGTCCACATCTTTCGCGATGCGGCGCTGCGGGCGGTCTCCCTCGCGCCGGGCATCACGCTGTGGGGCGCCGCGCACTGCGCTCCCGCCAACACGGACAACTTCCTCGGCGACGGCTTCCGGGTCTCCGGCGCGGGGGCGCACGTGGCGCTCTTTCACGCAGCGGAACGGTCGTGGCTCGCGGCACAGGGTGAAGGGAAGGCGCCGCACGCCCCCTTCGAGACCGCCGAAATCCCGGACAGCGGCCTGAACCATGCCTTCCTCGGCCACTATCACCGGCCGGCGGATGGCGGGCACCACACCTATCCGGGTAACCCCGACCCGCTGCAGTTCGGAGAGGACGGGGAGCGCGGGCCCGTCGTGGCGACGATCGACGCGGAGGGCGAGGTCACGGGCGAGCGCCACGTGGTGGCGGTTACCCCGGTTCATGACCTGCGGCTGGATGTCACGGGCCTCACGAGCCGCCAGCAGATTCGTGACGACCTCCGCGCGATGACGGAGAGCCTCGCGGGGCTCGCGCGCCTCACGGTGTGCGGCGACCTGGAGCCGTCGCTCGACCTCCAGGAGGACACGATCCGCGAACAGTTGCTGGACACGTTCGACGCCGTGCAGATCCGGAAAGTCGAATTGCACCTTGCCTACGACCTCGACGAGATCCGCGGGGAGCCCACCGTACGGGGACAGTTCGTCGAAGATGTGCTGAGAGCGGAGTTGCAGGACGATGAGGAGCGCCGCGTCCTGCGGATGGGACTCCGGGCACTCGACGGCCGCGACGATCTCGAGGTGCTGTGATGCGCTTCGAGTCCGTAACGGCCCACCGCTTCGGCCCCTTCCGCGACGAGACGCTGGAACTGGCGCCGGGAATGAACGTCGTCTTCGGCCGCAACGAGGCCGGCAAATCGTCATGGCACGCGGCGCTGTACGCCGGGCTCTGCGGCATGCGGCGCGGCAAGGGGGCGATGCGGAAGGAGGAGAAGAGGTTCGCGGAGCGCCACAAGCCCTGGGACAGCGACGAGTGGGAGATCGGCGCCGTCGTCGCGCTCGAGGACGGACGGCGCGTGGAGTTGAGGCACGACCTCGCGGGAAGGATCGAGAGTTCCGCGGAGGACACGAGCGTCGCGGGACGGGACTATTCGCACGAAATCCTGTTCGACGGGGCCCCGGACGGGTCGCGGTGGCTGGGTCTGAACCGCCGCTCGTTTCTCGCCACGGCCTGTGTGCGCCAGGCGGACATTCTCAAGGTCCGGGACGATCCCGAATCGCTGCAGGAAGACATGCAGCGCGCGGCGGCGACGGCGGGGGTGGACCAGACGGCGGCTGCAGCGCTGCAACGGCTCGAGGACGTGCTCCGCGAACGCGTCGGGTCTACCCGAGCTCCGACGAAGCCGCTCATGACGACCGCGCGGCGGGTGGCGGAAGCGCGCGAGGCTCTGGAGACGGCCCGCGAGGCGCACCGCGATTTCCAGGAGCGTCGCGCCGAGGTTGAAACGCTGGAACGAGCGGCGACGGAAGCCCGGCGCCGCGTGGAGGCGGCGGAGGCCGCGCTCGTGAGCGTGGAGGCGGAGGCGCTCGCGGAGCGGCTGCGGGAGGCGCGGACCCTGCACGATCAGTTCCCCGACGGGGCGCCGCATCCGATTCCCGAGGGCGGCGGGCTGACGAGAGCGGTCACCGAAGCGCTCACCACGTGGCGTAACCTCCCGGCTCCGGTGGAGCTGACCGGGCCCTCGGCGCGCGAGATCGAGGAGACGGTCGAGGGGGCCGATGCGGAGCTTGCGGCGGCGCGGGCGGTTATCGCGGAGGCCGCCGCCGCGGAAGCCGAGGCTCGGCTCGCCGGTGCGCGCGAGCTGCAGGTGCTCTTCCCGGACGGCGGCCCCCGGGTCTCTCCGGAGGAGGATGCGCGCCTGGGGGAGATCCGCGACGCGCTCCGCGCCTGGGAGTCGCTTCCCCCGGTTGAAGCGCCGGCCGGCCGGAACGTGGAGGAACTCGAGGAAGAGTTGGCCAGCCTCGAAGAGAGACGGCGGGCGCCGCCCATGGAACGTCCGGCCGCGCGACCCGGCATGTGGCTGGCTTCTTCGGCGGTCGTGGCGGCAGGGGGCCTCGTCCTCGCGCTGCTGGCGCCCGATTCGCGCTCTGCGGGGCTGATCCTGTTCGCCGTCGGGGCGGGAGGCGTCCTGTTACACAGGTTCGCGAGGACACGCACCGACCGCTCGGAGATCGCGCTCGCCCTGGACGTGCGCCACGACAGTCTCCGGCGCGAACTCGCGTCGGCGCGCGCGGAACGGAAGCGCTACGAGGACGGGCGCCAGCATCGGCGCGAGGCGGTCGGCCGCATGCGCGAACTCGCCGATCCGGAGAGCGCGGCGGCCGCCGAGCCGGAAACGCTCGCGGACGCCCTGCGCCGCCAGGCGGAGTCCCGGCAGGCCAGACGAGAAATGGCCGCGCAGCTGGGCGCGCAGTGGGACGAGCTGCAGGGCCTGCTGGCCGGCTCGTCCTTCGACGCACTTGTCGCCGAGACGGATCGGCTGCGCGCCGCGGCCGATGCCCTCGTCGCGGATACGGCCGAAACCGCGCTCGCGGACGCGAGGGCGCGGGGCATCACGCGGGCAGAGTTGGGCGAACTCGAGCGGCGGACCGCCGAGCGACGCCGAGCGTGGAGCGACGAGCGAGCGCGGCGCCTGGCGGCGGAGACGCGGGACGCGCAGCGGTCGGAACGTGCCGCCGATGCCGGAGACAAGCTGCGCGAAGCCGGCGCGCGCGTTGGTGTGGCGGCCGAAGATCCCGGGGATCTGGCAGCCGCGCTCGAGCAGTGGCGCGCCGGCCGGGAGCGGGTGCTCGAGGAAGCCGGCGAGCGCAACGAGTCATGGGATCGCCTGCAACAGTTGCTCGGCGAGCGGACGCTGGATGAGTTCGCGGGCGAGGTGGAGCGACGCCGCCTCCGGGCCGCCCGGCTCGTCGCCCGGAGCGGAGCGGACGTCGGCGAGGCTCGGGCGGGACGGGTCACCGAGGCTACGCTGCAGAATCTGAAGCGGGAGGCGGAGGCGGCCCGCGAGGGGGTGCTGCGGGCGGGCGGCCAGCTCACCGAACGCGAACACCATCTACCCAGCGTCGCGGACGCGGAAGACGAGCTGGCGGCGGCCGAGCGGGCACAGGAGAGGATCGAGCGTCTCAAGGACACGCTGGACCGCACGATCGGATTCCTCGAAGAGGCGCAGGAGCGGGTACTGCGCGACATCGCGCCCATCCTGACGCAGACGGTGCTCGAATGGCTGCCCGGGGTGACGGACGACCGCTACACGGGCTGCCGCATCGATCCCGAGAATCTGCTCGTCGAGGTCCGGACGCCGGGCGGGCGCTGGCGTTCCGCCGAACTGCTCTCCCATGGCACAGCGGAGCAGATCTACCTGCTGCTCAGGTTCGCGCTCTCACGGCATCTCACCGGGGAAGGCGAGAGCTGTCCGCTCATCCTCGATGATGTCGTCGGCGCTTCCGACGCGGTACGGAAACAGGCGGTACTGCGCACGCTGCACGCCCTCGCGCGCTCGACCCAGGTCATCCTCTTCACGCACGAGGATGATGTGCGGGACTGGGCACGGGAGAACCTCGCGGGATCCGACGCCCGCCTCATCGAACTCACCGAGCGGAGGAACGGGCCGGCCGCCGCTACTTGAAGACGGCTACTTGAAGACCTTGTAGTCGGTCGAGTGGCCCGGGTTCACCTTCGCGGTCGGGTCGATGTGGTGGACCGCGTTGTTCACGGCGACCGCGGCCTCGCCGAAACCGGTGGAGATCAATTCCAGCTTCCCGTCGTAGGTGGCGATGTCGCCTGCCGCATAGACGCCGGGGATGTTCGTGCGCATGCGCGAGTCCACGACGATGCACCTCTTCCGCAGCTCGAGCCCCCACTCGGCGATCGGCCCGATGTTCGGAACGAAGCCGATCAGAGCGATGATATCGTCCACCTCGATTCGCTCCGTTTCCTTCGTTTTCGTGTGTCGGACCGTCGCGGCCTCCACCCGCTCGCCGCCGTGAATTTCCGTCACCGTGTAGAAGGTCCGGAGCCGCAGTTCGCCCCGTTCATGCGCCCCTTCGACCTGGGCGACCGTGCTCTCGTGAGCCCGATAGCGGTCCGTCCGATGGATATGCGTGAGTTCGCCGGCGATGTTCCTCAGCGCCCAACTCCAGTCGAAGGCGGAGTCTCCCCCGCCGACGAGGAGGACGCGTTTCCCGCGGAACACCTCGGGGTCCTTCACGATCGTCGCGAGGCCCCGGTTCAGGAACTCATCCCACCCCGGCACGCGCAGAGTCCGGCTCTTGAAGGCGCCCTTGCCCCCCGCGATGACGACGGTGCGCGTGGGCCGCGGACCCTTGTCCGTGCGAAGATCGAAGTGGCCGTTACCCGGATTGAGTTCGAGGACGCGCTCCTCGAGGCAGACCTCCGCGTCGAACTGCAGGCCCTGCGTGACGAGCTCCCGCGCCAGATCCTTGGCGAGCACACGGGGGAAACCGGCCACATCGAAGACATCCTTCTCGGGGTACAGCGCCGTCAGCTGGCCCCCGAGTTCGGGAAGGACATCTATGATGCGGGCCGAGACGCCGCGCATGCCGGCGTAGAACGACCCGTACAGGCCGGTCGGACCGCCGCCGATGATGGTAATGTCGACTGTTTCTTTTTCCACGCCCAAGCCGTTCAGGCCGTCCGGGGATCGTCAGGCCGCGCTCTTCCATTTCCGCCGGAGGCAATGCGTTCCGTAATCGATGATCGCCCAGGCCGACGTTACGCCGACGAGCAACACGAGTGCGGGAACATACCGAGGGTTGAAAATGAGGGCGAGGAGCGTAAGAAACTGCAGACCGGTGGCGATTTTCCCCGGCCAACGGGGCTTGAAGGGGATGATGATGGAGACAAGCCGGGCCAGGAGATAGCACCCGGCCGTATAGAGATCCCGGAGGATCAGGATCAGGAACGAAACCCCGTCGAGGCTGCCCGCCGCCAGGAAGCCGGAAAGGGCGAGCAGGACGAAGAGCTTGTCGCAGAGCGGGTCGAGCAGGAGTCCGACCTGGGAGCGCGTCCCGCTCACGCGGGCGATGAACCCGTCGAGCACATCCGTGGCTCCCGCCGTGGCCACGAGCACGGCCATCATGCGGGGATCCGAGACCACGATGAAGGCGAGGCCGAGCGGTATGCGGCTCAGGGAAAGGAGATTGGACAGGGTCAGAAACCCCGGATCGTGTGTCTGTATCGGATTCCTCCGCTTCGACCTGGTCGACGGACCCGCCCCACGCACGGGAAGATGCACGTTCCTGGGGCGGGTCTCCAGTGCCCCGGCGAGCGTCGCCGGGGGTTCGCCGAATGCCGCGTGGTCCACGCGACCTATTGCGGAAGCTCGGCGCTGCCGGTTGCGAGGTCGCCGCTGTCCGGCCGCGGGTCCAGCATCACCAGGTCCTCCACCACCACGTCCACGGTGGGGATCGCGATGCCGTCACGCTCGAACGATCCGTACTCGAGGTGGCCCTCGACGTAGAGGCGCGAGCCCTTCCGCACGTATTCGCCGACGGTCTCCGCCTGCCGGCGCCAGAACGTGAGACGGTGCCAATCGGTGCGGCGCTGGGTCTCCCCGTTCTTGCGAAACACTCGGTTGGTCGCGAGCGACAGGTGCGCGACGGCGGTGCCGGAGGCGGTCTCACGCACATCGGGGTCGCTGCCGGCGTTTCCGACGAGGATGACCCGGTTCACCGTTCTCGACATGATGCTCTCCTTTGTGATGCGTGAATGGGCGCGACTGGGCGCAGCGAGGCACGCGAATCTCCGATCCGCGGGAGGGGCTTCAAACCGCTTCTCCGCCACTGCCGGAGCTGGCCGGTCCCACCTTGACGCCGCGGCCGGAAGAGGGTCTGCTCAGGGATGATTCGGACGGACCTCTCCTCTGACGTCTCGCGCATCCGGGCCCGGCGGGGCCTGATCCTGATTGCCTGCGCCATCGTCCTCTCGGCGACGATCTCCGTCATCGAGGTCATCGTCCGCGCGACGCTCGAAGGACCGCGAATCACGGCGCTGGCCCATTCGGCGGAGGGGCTCGGTCCGGGTTCCGCCGTCTGGGTGGCCGGGAGGTCGGTGGGGCGCGTGCTGTCGATCTCCTTCCAGTCTCCCGAAGCGAACCGCCGCGACGCGTCGTTCGAGAGTCACGTCGTGATCGAAGCCGTCATCGACCGGGTCGCCGAACCGATCCTGCGCGCGGATGCCACCGCCGACGTGCGCCCTTCGGATCTCGTGGCGCCCGTCGTCCTCTCCGTGAACCCGGGCACGGGCTCCGCACCTCCCTGGAACTACGCGGACACGCTGCACGCTTCCGGTCCGCCGATCGAACCGGAGACGGTCATGGCGCTGGCGGACTCACTCCTGCGGGCGGTGCGCGCGCTCGAAGTCGACGCCTCCGAGGCGCAGGACATGCTCGGTTCGGATCGGGGCTCGCTCGCCCGCTTCCGCGAGGATCCGGGCACGCTGGCCGGGCTGCGAAGCAGTCTCGAGTCGCTGGAGGAACTGTTTCAGCGGGACCTTCAGCGCTCATCGCTCGTCAGGCTCGCGACGGATACGCTCGTGAGCGCGGCCGCGCAACGCGTGCAGGAACGGTTCGCAGCCTGGGAGGCATCCCCGCAACTTGCGGACGGCGTCGGCACGGTCGGATCGACGGTAGAGGCGCTGGACGCGGCGATGTCGAGAGTCGCAGCGATCGTCGAGCGGCTGGACCGCGGCGAGGGGACCGCGGGCCGGGCTCTCGTGGATGGGGAGATCCGACGCCAACTCGACGCCCTGCGCACCGCGGCCGCCGCCTTGGCGGAAGATCTCGGTTACAACCCGTCGCGCTGGCTACGAATCCGCGTCTTCTAGCAGCCCGCCAGCTCAGATCCTCCGCTTCGGAAGACCGCCGTGGACGGCGAACCTGAGCAGTTCCGTCTTTCTGCCGCGCTTTCGCCGAACCCCGATGATGACGTGGTCGACGACCTGGTCGCGGTCTTCGATGGACACCGCCACGTCGACGGACCCATCCGCGGCCGTGATCCGCGTCCGTACCGACCGGCCGGGTTCCGCATCCGCCGTACGCGCCGGATTGCGACACAGCGTCCGGGAGGAGCGGCGCCCTCCGGGCACCGGCCGTGACAGCTTCAACAAGCGGAACCAGTCGGGCTGATAGCTAATCCGCCACAGATTGCCGAGCTGGTCGAGTCCCCTTCCTTCGCGATTGTGTCTGGCCATCCGGCGCTCGAGGGTCGCGGTTACGGTTGCGGCGCGGTCGCCTTGACCGTGCCCGGCGGCACCATTATGGTCGGTGGGTCCACCTCGGACCACATCCCCCGGCCGCAAGCAGGACACCTCACGAACCGACCATGCCGCACGCGGCGTGGCTGCAGCCCGGCTCACTCTCTTCCGGAGGCAGGCGATGGACATCGCCGAACTCAAGTCGAAGTCGATCGGCGAGCTTCATGACATGGCCGAAGAACTCGACATCCACAACTTCTCGGGTCTTCGAAAGCAGGACCTGATCTTTCGGATCGAACAGAATCTCCTCGATTCCGACATCGTCCTCCGGGGCGAGGGCGTCCTCGAGATTCTGCCGGAGGGCTACGGCTTTCTGCGGAGCCAGGACTGGAACTACCTGTACGGCCCGGACGACATCTACGTCTCCCCGTCGCAGATCAAGCGCTTCGACATGCGGACGGGCGACACCATACAGGGCCGCGTGCGGCCGCCGAAGGAGGGGGAGCGCTACCTCGCCCTGCTGAAGGTGGAGACGCTCAACGGCGTGGATCCGGACAAGGCGAAGCACCGGATCGCGTTCGACAACCTCCGGCCGCGTTATCCGGAGGAACGGCTCGTCCTCGAGCAGGAGGACGGCGATGTGTCGATGCGGATTCTCGACCTCATCGCGCCGATCGGTAAGGGGCAGCGCAGCCTCATCGTCTCCCCGCCCAAGGCCGGGAAGACGATCCTCCTGCAGAAGATCGCGAACGCGATCGTCGCGAACCAGCCGGACGCGAAGGTGATCGTACTCCTCATCGACGAGCGGCCCGAAGAAGTCACGGACATGGAGGAGAACGTTCCGGCCGAGATCATCTCATCCACGTTCGATGAACCGGCCGACCGCCACACGCAGGTGGCGGAGATGGTGATCGAGAAAGCCAAGCGGCTGGTCGAATACCAGCACGATGTCGTGATCCTCCTCGATTCGATCACGCGCCTCGCGCGGGCCTACAACACGACGGTCCCCCACTCGGGCAAGATCCTCTCCGGCGGCGTGGATGCGAACGCGCTCCACCGGCCGAAGCGCTTCTTCGGCGCGGCGCGAAACATCGAGGAGGGGGGCAGCCTCACGATCATCGCGACGGCCCTCATCGAGACGGGCAGCCGGATGGACGAGGTCATCTTCGAGGAATTCAAGGGCACGGGGAACAGCGAAGTGCTGCTGGACCGCCAGATCTCCGACAAGCGGATCTACCCCGCGATCGACCTCAACCGTTCGAGCACGCGCAAGGAGGAACTCCTCCTGAACGAGGTCGAACTCAACCGGATGTACCTGTTGCGGAACTTCCTCTCGGACATGCCGCCGGCCGAGGCGATTCAGTTCATGATCGAGCGGCTGCAGCGCACGGACACGAACCAGGAGTTCCTCGACTCGATGGCGGGCGGATAACCGAGTTCGCGGCTCGCGGGCGCCATCTGCACGGGCGCCGAATCACGGCGCCTCCAGCCAGCGGTCTTCCAGCACCTCCAGCAGCGCCGAATGCGTGGCCTCCCCCACCGTCAGGGTCACGCGGTACGTGCCCGGCGACACGGGCAACCCGGCCCCGCCCTGACCCTGGAGTCCCGGGTTCATGCGCAGATTCCAGGCCACGCGGTTCAGCCCCGGCCGGCCGGTCCCCTCGAGCTCGCGCACGACCCTCCCGCTGGCGAGTTCCGAGACTTCGATCGACACGTCGGCCGGAGAACCCAGGTAGTACTGGATCATCGTACCTGCCGGGGCGCTCTCGCCCGTCCAGTTCTTGTCACCCGTGACGGAGCGGCTGCGCCGGATGTCGTTCTTCCAGAGGACGGCGGGCCGCGGCTCGAAGAGATGGGCGTCGCTCGCCAGGACGCTGTCGGTCATCGCCTGGAGGGCCGTGACGTCGTCGAGGATGTAGACGCTGCGTCCGTGCGTCGCGAGCACGAGGTCGTTCTCGCGGGGGTGGACGAGCACGTCGTCGATCCGGACCACGGGCAGGTCCGGCATGAAATCGTGCCACGTGCCGCCCTCATCGAACGAGACGTGGAAGCCGAACTCGGTGCCGACGTAGAGCAGACGCGGGTTCCGCGGATCCTGCCGGACCGTGTTCACGTTTCCGAACGAGGGCAGATTCGACGAGATGTCCTCCCACGTCGCGCCGTAGTCGCGGGTCACGTACACGTAGGGGCGCAGGTCGTTGTTCTTGTGCCCGTCGATCGATACGTACGCGGTCGCCGGATCGGCATGCGAGGCTTCCACCCGGGACACGTAGTGCCGCGTCGTGCCTCCGGGGAGATTGCGGCTTACCTCGGTCCAGGTCGCGCCGCCGTCGCGGCTCACCTGGATGTTGCCGTCGTCGGTCCCGGCCCAGAGAAGGTCCGGGACGATGGGCGACTCGGCGATGGACGTCATGCTGCCCCACATCGAGACGCCGTCGTTGCGCGACAGGGTGCACTCCATCCCGCGCTCGAACTGGGAGCACCGCGGGATGCCGTTGGCCACCCCCATCACGACCTCGGCGTCCCGATCCACGTCCTTCGTGAGGTCCGGGCCCATCGTCCACGTCTCGCCACGGTCGCGCGATGTGAAGAACCGGTTGCCGCCCGCATGAAGGATGCGCGGGTTGTGGGGCGAGAGGAGGAACGGCGTGTTCCAGTTCCACCGGATCTCGGTGTCGATCGACGGAACCGGCGCGATGTTGGTGTCCATCGGGTCCTCTTCATCCGGGACCCGCGGCGTGATGGGGCGCGAGACGCCCTCGCGCAGATCCACGCGCCGGAGACGCCCGTTCTGCGATTCGACGAACACGATCGTCGGGTCCGTCGGGTCCACCTGGGTGTAGAACCCGTCGCCGCCGCCGACCCGGTACCAGTCCTGCGACAGGATCGGCCCGGAACGCACGGAACTCGGCCCGCACCAGCTCCCGTTGTCCTGAAGACCGGTGCACACGTAGTAGGGGCGCCGCATGTCCACGGAGGCGTGATAGGGCTGCCCGACGGCCGAGGGGCGCAGCGATTCCCAGGTCTCGCCCTGGTCCCAACTCACGTCGACCCCCCCGTCGTTGCCGATCACGAGGTGGTCGTGGTCGGCCGGATCGATCCAGAACGCGTGTTGGTCCACGTGGCCGTACCCGCTCAGCACCTCCCAGGTGCGGCCGCCGTCGCGTGACTTCGACACCCGCTGGTCCACGGTATAGACGAGGTCCGGATCCTCGGGGGAGACGCGGATCTGGCTGAAGTACATGGGGCGTCCGTTCTCGTTGCTCCGGAACTCCCATGTGCGGCCCTTGTCCGCCGAGCGCCACACGCCGGACCACTGCGGGTCGGGCGGGAGCGAATCGACCCTCGCAAGCCTGCGCCATTCCTCCTGCTGCTCGTCGGAGAGCGGCGACTCGCGGTCCGCGGCGACCTCGATCTGGGCGTAGAGGACATCGGGATCGGCGGGCGTCATGGCGAGCGCGATGCGGCCCAGGGTGCCGGTGGGGAGTCCGCCTCCCTCGACGGGCGACCAGCTCTCTCCGCCGTCCGCGGAGCGCCAGATTCCGCTTCCCGGCCCGCCGCCCACGAAACAGCACACGGTGCGTCGGCGCTGGTAGGTAGAGGCGAACAGGACGTCGGGGTCCGAGGGATCCATGACGAGATCCGTCGCGCCGGTGTCCTCATCGACCGCCAGCACGTGGCGCCAGCTCCCTCCTCCGTCGCTGGACTTGAACACGCCGCGCTCGGCGTTGGGGCCGAAGAGATGGCCGGCCGCGGCCACCCACACGACATCCGGATTCGTCGGGTGGACCAGGACGCGCGCGATGCTCTGCGTCTCCCGCAGTCCCGCGTGCGCGAACGTGGCGCCGCCGTCGGTGCTCTTGTAGACACCGTAACCGAACGACGAACTCTGCCGGTTGTTCGCCTCGCCCGTACCCACGTAGAGGACGTCGGGATCGGAGGGCGCGAGGGCGAGGGCGCCGATGGAGTGTGTCTCGTAACTGTCGAAGATCGACTCGAACGTCGTCCCGTTGTTCGTCGTCTTCCACAGGCCGCCGGTCGCGAATCCCGCGTAGAAGATCCGCGTGTCCTCGGGGTGGACCGCGAGGTCGTCGACGCGGCCGCCCTGTCCCGTGGGGCCGATGGACCGCCACCGGAACCCCTGGAGCAGCGGGTGTCCGGGAGCGTTGATGACGTCCTCCGCGTCTTCATCCGGTGCTCCGTCCTGGGCATGAACCGGCGGCGGCAGCGTGAGTACGGCCGCAAACAGCGCGAGCACGATCATCGAGGGGGCGCATGTGCGCGATGCGTATGACATGGGATCTTTCTCTCGGTACGGATCGGGGTGGCGACACTCTCGGTACGGATCGGGGTGGCGACCCGGCATTATCCGACAGGGGGTCGGAGTCTGTCAAAGCCGAAACCGCGCGGGGGACCCGGCGAAACGGACGGCGACTTGCCCGCGAGACCGTGGAAAAGCATGCTGCGGAGTGCCGCGCGACTGGAGGATTCATGCCGATTTACGAGTACCGGTGCCGTGAGTGTTCACAAGAGTTCGAACTCCTGGTGCGGGGTCGGATGACGCCCGCGTGCGCCTCGTGCGGGAGTGCGGAGTTGGACCGACTTATCTCCCTCCCGCGCGTCCACTCCGAGGCGCGCAGGGAACGGTCGCTCGCCGCGGCGAAGAAACGCGACGCGAAGCTCGGGAGCGAACGCACGCGAGCGCAGCGGGAGTACGAACTGAGCCATAACGACTGATCGCTGCGGGGGATGCCCCGGAGCAGGCGAGCGCGGTGGATCCGTGAGACGGACGCGCGGGCGAGGCGGATGGAGATGACGGGATGACGGAAACCTACGCGCAGGCGCTGGCCGAACACGGGATCGAGGACGTACAGCCCCTCTA
Organism: Candidatus Palauibacter rhopaloidicola; assembly: GCA_026914155.1. Lineage (GTDB taxonomy): Bacteria > Gemmatimonadota > Gemmatimonadetes > Palauibacterales > Palauibacteraceae > Palauibacter > Palauibacter rhopaloidicola. The sequence goes on from JAPPGH010000049.1 coordinate 65,395, forward strand.
CCGACGACTCCTCCTGCGGTTGAAAGCGCGCGATGGCGGAGCCTACGAGCGTGCGGTCGCACGCTACCGGTCGGACGTGGAAGGCGTGACGGAGGGCAGCGAGACGCTGGCGGTGTGGCTTTCCTATGGGGCGTGGCTGGCTTCCATCCTGGAGCCCGGGGGACTCTTCACGATTTCGGAGGAAGGACTCGCGGCGCGCGCGCCGGACCCGTTCCCGACGGGCGCCATGCTGATCCATCTGCCCGATGCGGCGAATCGCAAGGGGTTCGTGATCGCCATGCCGGCGGCCCCGTCCGAAGCGCAGCGCGCCACGGCCGACCTGCTGTGTGAGTAGGGCCCCGCCGGCCGGGGCCGGCGCGGGATGACGATGACGAGGATGGTTGAGGTGGAAGAGGAGGCACGGCAGTGACGCAAGGCACCCTACGGCACGAACGCATCGAACGCCGCGCGCTCGAGCAGGAAATGCGCGAGTCGTTCATCGACTACTCGATGAGCGTCATCGTGCAGCGCGCGCTTCCCGATGCCCGCGACGGCCTGAAGCCGGTTCATCGCCGGATCCTGTACGCAATGCTGGAAGAGGGGATGCGCCCCTCGCGGCCGCACAAAAAGAGCGCGACGGTCGTGGGCGACGTGCTGGGCCGGTATCACCCGCACGGGGATGGCGCGGTATACGACACCATCGTCCGCATGGTTCAGGACTTCTCGCTGCGCTATCCGCTCATCGACGGCCAGGGCAACTTCGGCTCGATCGATGGCGACTCCGCCGCCGCCTACCGCTACACGGAAGTGCGGATGACGCCGGTCGCGATGGACCTCCTCGAGGACATCGAGCGCGACACCGTCGACATGCGGCCCAACTTCGACGGGCGCCTGAACGAGCCGGTGGTCCTGCCCTGCCGGCTGCCGCACCTCCTGCTGAACGGCAGCGACGGGATCGCGGTCGGCATGGCGACGAAGATCCCGCCGCACAACGCCGGGGAACTCCTCGCCGCGGTCGACCACCTTGTCGCGAACCCGCACTGCGACAACGAAGAGCTGCTCGCCCGCCTGCCCGGGCCGGACTTCCCGACGGGCGGATACATCTGGGGCCGGGCGGGCATCGAGTCCGCCTACCGGACCGGGCGCGGACGACTCGACATGCGCGCCAGGGTCCACCTCGAGGAAGGCAGGTTCGGGAAGAGTTCGCTGATCGTCACGGAGCTCCCCTACCAGGTGAACAAGACGCGCGTCATCGAGCAGATCACGAGGGTCGTGCGCGCCGGGCGTGCCGACGCGATCACCGATCTGCGCGACGAATCCGACCGCGACGGGATCCGGCTCGTAATCGAGTTGAAGCGCGACGCGAAGCCGAAGAAGGTGCTCGCGACGCTGTTCAAGAAGACCCAGCTCCGTTACACGTTCGGCGTCATCATGCTCGCGCTCGTCGATGGCAAGCCCGAGGAACTGGATCTGAGAACCGTCCTCGGTACGTGGATCGACCATCGCCTTTCCGTGATCCGCCGCGGTGCCGCGCACGACCTTGCCCGGGCCCGGGACCGCGCGCACGTCGTCGAGGGGTTGCGGATCGCACTCGACGAGATCGACCGCGTCATCGACATCATCCGCGGCTCGAAGACGCCGCCGGACGCGCGGAAGAAACTCCTCGCAGCGTTCGACCTCACGGAGCGGCAGGCGGACGCGATCCTCGCCATGCGGCTCGTGCGGCTGACGGGCCTGGAGCGGGACAGGCTGGCCGAGGAACTGAGGGCGCTGCGAGAAGAGATCACGCGCCTGACCGCCCTGGTGGAGGATGAGGCCTCCCGGCGGGGATTCCTGCGGGAGGAGATCCGGGAACTCGCGCGACGCTACAGCGACCCGAGGCGGACGGAGATCCTCGACGGCGATGCGGAGTTCCGACTGTCGAAGGGTGGCGGGGGAGAGGCGCAACTCGTGCTCGTGAGCCGCGGCGGCTACGTGAAGGCGCAGCCTGCCGCGACCGGCGGAGGGATGGCGGGCGCCGAGGCGCTGTCCGAGCGCGAGGGCGACTTCGCGCGCCACGCCTTCCTTGCGCGGGGGGCACACACGCTCCTCGCGGTCACGGCCCGCGGCAACGCGCATGCACTGCCCGTCTCCGCGCTGCCGAGGGGCACGCGGAGCTCGCGGGGCCGCCACGTGGAAGAGTTCGTCGAGTTGGAGCTGGGAGACGAGATCGTCGCGCTGCTCGCGGTCGAGACGTTCGCCGATGACCGATTCCTCGTGGTCGCCACAAGACGGGGGCACGTGAAACGTTCGGCGCTGTCGGAGTACGCGAACGCCCGGAGCGCGGGCATCATCGGAGTCGGGCTCGCGCGCGGCGACGAGGTCGCGGCCGCGTTCGTCAGCGAAGGGAGCAGTGACCTCCTGCTCGCGACGCGATCCGGCCAGGCAATCCGCTTCCCCGAGTCCGCCATTCGAACGATGGGTCGTACGGCCCGCGGCGTTAAAGCCATCGATCTCATGTCCGACGATGTGGTGGTCGCCGCGGCGGCTCCGCGCGCGGATTCCGACCTCCTCGTGGCGACCGCCGCCGGGTACGGCAAGCGCATTCCGTTCACCGAATTCAAGGTCCAGGGCCGGGCGGGCAAGGGCTTCACCGTCCTTCCCGAGCGAGCGCGGACCGGCGGTCTCGTCGGATTCACCGAAGCGCACGACGCGGACGAGTTGGCCTGGGAGCTTTCCGACGGGTCCGTGGAGGCGACTTCGGCGGCCAGCGTGATCCGTCGCTCTCCCCGCGAGGCCGCGCGGCCCGCCGTGCGGCTGCCGGCCGGCGTTGCGGTCGAGGCGGTACACCCGATGCACTCGGGACGCCGCGCGCGCACCGGACCTCCTCCTCGCGGAGAACCCGGCGAGGATTCGCAGGCCGAGTTAGAGTTCGAAGCGTAAGGCTGCTAGGTTCCGCCTTCCTCTGTAACGCTCGTCCGGGAGAGTCCATGCGAAGACTCTGTGCGATGTTGGCGGCGTCCGCGTTCGTTGCGTGCGATGGCGGGGCACCGGAAGACGACGGCGGGACCGCGGCGACCGCCGCAGCGACTGACGACACCGCGGCCATGCACGCCGCGCGCCTGGCCGAGAGCCTCGGTGGGCGGGAGGCATGGGATCGCACGCGATACCTGTCGTTCCGCTGGATCGTGGAACGCGACGGCGAGATCGTGGCGAACCGCGAACATTCGTGGGACCGCTACGATGGACGATATCGCATCGCCTATGCGGTGGAGGGAACGCCCCATCTGCTCCTCTTCAACGTGAACGAGGTCGAGCCGCACCCCGAACTCGAGAAGGTCCCCGCCGGACGCGCCTGGGTCGGGGGCGAGGAACTGGCCGGCGCGGCCCGGGACTCCGCGCTCCGGCGCGGCTACGGCGCCTTCATCAACGACACGTACTGGGCGATCATGCCGTTCAAGTGGGACGACCCGGGCGTGCACCTCGCCTACGAGGGAACGCGTACGCTCTCCGACGGCAAGGCGTACGAGGTGGTCCACCTCAGCTTCGACCAGGGCCTGGGTACCACGGAAGACCAGTACTGGGGTTTCCTCGACGAGTCGGGACGCATGATGGCCTGGCAGTACCACCTGGGGCGGGCGGAAGCTCCCGGAGAGGTCATCTGGTGGTCCGACTGGCAACCGGTCGGCGACATCCGGTTCGCCATGACGCGGCTCCTCGATGGGGGCAACCGCTTCATCTATTTCGAGGATGTGGCCGCGGGTGAGGCGGTGCCCGACGGACGCTTCGATCCTCCGACGCCTTGAGCGAGCAAGCATCCGGCCCGACCGCGCCGGACTCGATCTCCGCGAGCACCGAGGAGGGACAGCAGTACCGCAGCGGCGTGTACAAGCCGCTCGACGAGAGCGCCCTGCCCGACGCGCCGGACACCGACGCCTTTCCCGACCCCGGTCACGGCCGCCCATTCAAGTTCGTCCGCCGCATGTCGCGCGTGCCCCGGCTCAGGCACATCATCGGTCCTTCCGTCATCGCGCTCGGCATGGGCCTGGGAAGCGGCGAGTTCCTCCTCTGGCCCAACCTCGTGGCGGCCAACGGGTTCTCGATCTGGTGGCTGTTCTGGATCGGCGTCGTGACCCAGTTCGTCGTCATCGGCGAGATCGAACGCTGGACCATCGCCACCGGCGAGTCGACGTTCGCCGGCATGGCGCGGCTCGACCGGCTGGGGTTCTGGCCCTGGCTCTTCCTGGTCGCGACGCTGGCCAGCTTCTTCTGGCCCGGCTGGGCGTCGCAGTCCGCCGAGTTCGTGGGTCAGATCGTGGTCCTCGTCGGGGGGCCGCAGATCCAGTGGCAACCGATGGCGCTGCTCATGCTCGCCTGCATCTGGTTCGGGCTCGCGGTCTCCCGCATCGTCTACAATGTCCTCGAGCGCTGTGAGATCGCCCTGGTGGCGGGGTTCTTCCCCCTCCTCGCGATCACGCTCCTCGTGGTCGGGTTCGTTCCCTCCCACCTCCTCGAACTGGCGGTCGGCGCCGCCTCGTTCGGGAGCGCCCCGGCCGAACTGTTCACCGGGGATCAGTTTCCGACGCTGATCCTCGCGGTCGCGTACGCCGGCACCGGGGGCACGCTGCTCCTCGCACAGTCGCTCTGGCTCCGCGACAAGGGCTTCGGGATGGCGCGGTTCCAGGGACGGATCGCCGGCATCCGCGGACGCAATGAGAACATCAGCACGACCGGGTTCGTCTTCGACACGAGCGACCCGACCCAGCTCGGGCGTTTCCGGGGCTGGATGCGGGTCGTCCACCAGGAACTGCTCGCCACCTTCGTGCTCCTGACGCTGCTGAGCGTCGTCATCACGTGCATGCTCGTCGCGGCGACGCTGGGCACGGACAGCCCGGAGATCGCCGGCGATCTGACCACCATGGTGACGCTGCAGGGCGAAGCGATCGAACGCGTCGGCGGGCTGTGGCTCCGGGTTGCGTTCCTGCTCGGGGGATCGTTCGTCATCTTTTCGACCCAACTTGCGATCCTCGACACCGTCACCCGCATCACGGGCTGCATCTTCTTCGAACGCTTCGGATACAGGACGCGCTTCTTCACCCAGAAGCGCACGTTCCTGGTGTTTCTGACGATCTTCGTGCTCGCGGCGATGGGGATCATCACCGCGTCATGGATTGGCGGGGAGGCGCTGGATGTGCTGCAGCCCGACTTCCTGCTCCTCATCGCCGGGCCGTTCACGATGTCCAGCATGTTCCTGTTCACGCTCGTCATCGGCTACATGAACGTGCGCCGGCTGCCGGCCGAGTTGGGGCCCCCGACCTGGAAGCGGTGGAGTCTGCTGTGGGCCGCGGTGCTGTGGGGATGGTTCACGGCCGAACAGTTGTCGCGAACGACGATGCTGGTCGCCGGGGTGGCGCCGCAGTTCCAGGAGTCGCTGGCACTGCACCCGATCCGCGTCGTGTTCTACGCGCTGTGGCTGGGGTCGCTGGTGTGGTTCGCCGCACGCACTCTTCCGGGACGGGCAACGCGAGGGGCCTGACCGGAAGGGACGGATCGCCGCCGCACCCCGCCTGTCAGGCTGTGGGTTCCGGCACCGCCTTCGCCATCTTTTCGGACATTTCCTCCGCGCTCTTCATCTGCGAGAGATCGAGCGTGAAGTCGGGTCGTTCCACGGGAGACAGCTTGTCCAGCAGCTCGCGGATCTCGCGGGGCGCCAGACCGGCCTCCCGGAGATCCTCCTTCTTCGCGACGCCGTCGGCGTGGATCGATTCCGACCCGGTGTCCGCCCGCAGCAGGCTTCGGAGCACGTCGAGTTCCCCCGCGCTCAGCCGCGCCCCCAGCACCTCGTAGTCGACCCATGCCTCGTAACTGAGCGGCGCGACCCGCTGCAGCATCCCCGCCATCACCCGCCCGTACTCCTGGATTTCCCACTGGGCGTGCGAGTCCACCCGCAGCCGGAGGAAGTGGAGGAGGTTGTGCAGGTCGATCTTCCAGTACCACTGCGTATAGGTGGAGAGAGGGAGGTCGATCCGCGCGAGCTCCCGGGCGACGTCTTCGGACAGCAGCCAGTCGTAAGCATGGGCCGCTTTGTTCCGCAGTCTCTCCCACTGGTCGATCGCGCTGCGGTACAGGTCGCCCGGGGCCGGATCCGTCTCCCGGCCCTGATTGTTCAGGCGGCTCTGATAGGCGAACTGCTCGTGGTCCGGCTTGTAGAACAGCAGCGGCAGCAGGCTGTAGCGGGCGCTGAGTTCGTTGACGGAGGCCGTGCGGTGTCGGATCCACTGCCGCGCCACGAACATCGGCATGGAGCAGTGAAACTTGAACTCCACCATCTCGCTCGGCGTCGTGTGGGCGTGGCGCCGCAGATACCGGACGAGACCGCGCGTCTGGCTGACGCGGCGGGTGCCGGCCCCGTAGCTGACGCGGGCCGCCGCCTCCACGTCGGCGTCCGAGCCCATGTAGTCGACGAGCGCGACGAACCCGTGGTCGAGGACGGGGAAATACCCGCCGAGGATCTCCTCGGCCGCGGGGACCGTCGGCCTCCTGGTCGTCTCCATGAGCTACCCGTGCCGCTACAGGGGTGTTATCGGGCAGAATATCAATTCGTGAGCACGCGGGCGACCGCGCGCCGCCACCCGGAATAGAGCGTTTCACGCTTCTCCGCGTCCATGGCGGGCCGCCAGGCGTGGTCGTGTCGCCACAGTGCCGCGACCTCCCGCAGATCCGCAAACAGGCCGGCGCCGAGGCCGCCCAGCATCGCCGCCCCCAGCGCGGTGGTCTCGGTCACGACGGGGCGTCCGATCTCGAGGTCGAGGATGTCGGCGAGAAACTGCATCGCCCAGTCGTTGCGCGTGAACCCGCCGTCCACGCGCAGCGTCGCGGGGCGCGGCGCTCCGTCGGCCCGCATCGCGTCGATCAGCTCGCGTGACTGGTAGGCGACCGCCTCCAGCGCCGCGCGGGCGATCTGGGCCCGCCCCGTGTCGCGCGTCATCCCCAGCAGGGCGGCACGTGCGTTCGGATCCCAGTGGATCCCGCCCAGCCCGACGAAGGCGGGGACCAGTACGACCCCGCCCGTCGAGTCCACCGAACGGGCCAGAGCCTCCGTCTCGGCGGCGTCGGAGATGATGCCCAACCCATCCCGCAGCCACTGAACCGAGGCGCCGGCAACGAAGATGCTGCCCTCGAGCGCGTACGTGCGTTCCCCCCCGAGTTGCCACGCCACCGTCGTGAGCAAGCCGTGCCGCGAGGCGAGTCGGTCCGCGCCCGTGTTCAGCAGCGCAAAGGCGCCCGTCCCGTAGGTGAACTTCATCCCGCCCGGCTCGAACGCCGCCTGCCCGAACGTCGCCGCCTGCTGATCGCCGGCCACGCCCCGCAGCGGGATCGCGCGGCCGAAGAGGCCGGCGGACGTCTCCCCGAAATCGCCGGCCGAATCGCGCACCTCGGGCAACACGGAGGCGGGCACGCCCAACAGTTCGAGCAGTTCCGGGTGCCACCGGCCCTCGTCGATGTCGTAGAGGAGGGTCCGCGACGCGTTGGACGCGTCCGTCGCGTGCACGCGCCCTTCGGTCAGACACCAGAGCAGCCAGGTGTCGATCGTCCCGAAGGCGAGTTCGCCCTTCTCCGCCGCCTCGCGCGCCCCCGGCACATGGTCGAGGATCCACGCCAGCTTCGTCCCGGAGAAGTACGGATCGAGCCGCAGGCCGGTGCGGCGCTCGATCAGCCCCTCGTGCCCGTCCCCGCGAAGGGTGGCGCACTCCTTCGCCGTGCGCCGGTCCTGCCACACGATCGCCGGGTGAATCGGCCTGCCGCTCCCGCGCTCCCAGACCACGGTCGTCTCGCGCTGGTTCGTGATGCCGATCGCCGTCACAGGATTCCCGAGCGCCTCGGCGGCCTCGATGACCTCCCGCGCCACCTCGACCGCATCGTCCCGGATGCGCTCGGGATCATGCTCGACCCGGCCCGGCAGCGGGTAGCTCTGAGGCAGTTCGCGCTGAGCGCTGGCCACCGCAGTCCCCTCGAGATCGAACGCGATGGCACGTGTCGAGGTCGTCCCCTGATCGATCGCAACGACGACGGGGTCGGTCATGGGTTCCGGGCTACAAGCTGGACCGGCGCGGTTTCAAGGCTCGCAGTCCACATGGGATTGACCACCGCCCGATCCAGTCCATCGAGGTAGATGCGAGCTCCCCGCGCCCATGTTCGATCGCGGTCGGCGGGGAAGACCAGAGGGATCGCCTCGAGCCGCTGCAGGTCCAAGACGAGACCCTTCGTAATCAGGCCGTTCGCGTTCACGGCGGAAGTTCGGGTGAGCAGGCGACCATCGTCGAGCGGCGTCAGGGTCGACACGATCGCCGAGCCGAGGACCCGGTTACGTCCGCCGAATGCTTCGACCCTCTCCTCACTTCGTTTCAGTCCGCGGGCCCGCATCTCCCTGGGCAGGAAGACAATGCTCACGAGGTCGCCGTCGGGGCGATAACTCACGAGCGCAAGCTGGTCACCGTCGAGGACGTGAATGAGACCATCGGGCGTCACCGCGACCAGGTCCACGGGTAGCTGGAATGCACCCTCATAGTCGACGACCAACTCGGGTGGGATCGGTCCGAAAGCCGTATGCCCCTGCTCCGCAACTCGCGCCAGGTAATGGTCGCGAGACGCATCGCCGGCAACGAGCAGCCCGAGTTCCGGATGTACCGCGATATCTCTCGCAAGACCGGGAAACCGGTGGCTCGCCACGAAATCACCCTCGGAGGTCAGTTGCGCGACCCGGGCGTTTCCGTCATCGAGGACCAGGATTCGATCATCCGCCCGGACGAGACGACTCGGGAAACGGTATTCGCCGGGCCCTTCTCCCTCCCCACCCAGGATCCGCAGCGGATCGAGATTCCGGTCGAGGAGGACGACACGCGGATCGAGCCCGTCGGCGACGAAGTAGCCACCGGGAGTGGCCAATACGTCGGCGATGGAACCGAAGCTCACGCGTTCGTCCAGTTGATCGAGGCGGACGGTGGACGATCCGATCTCGTAGGCCTGGCTGGTGCTCTCGCTGAAATAGATCCGTCCATCGTCCTCGGCCTCCGGAGCATGTCCGCAACCCGCGAGACCGATGACCCCCGCCAGGCCCAGCGCGACGGAGCACGGGACGGTCCCCGGCCACCGAGCGGAACTCGGTGGCCGGGAACGGTTCGCAGCCGGAACCTCAACCCTCCTGGAACGCGACGTCGAACTGATCTCTCCGTGCTCGCGGCTCACTGGAAGGACCACACCGTGTAGTCATCACACCGCACGTATTCTGTGGTGTCGTCGTGCATTCGGTACACGCCAACGTCGAACGTCGCGGTGATCCCGACGCTGAGACCGAAGGCGGCGCCGAGCGAGATCGTCACGCTCTGGGAGCCGATCAGCGATCCGCTCGCCGGGTTGTTCGGACCTCCCGAGATGTACTCCGCGCACTCGCTCTGCGCGGCGGCCACCGACGGCTGTGCCAGCGAGATCGCCAGGGCCCCCGCGAAGGCCCATGCCACGGCGAGCGGCCACGCTGTTCTCCTGCCTCTCCTCGTCCTCATCATCATCCACCTCCCCTGATTGATCCCGGAGGGCGACGCCCTGCCGCCCTCTCTGACACAAGGATCGGGGCGGGCATCAACGGGCTATCAAACCCGGGCGACCCGGCAACGGGCTGTGGTGCGGGGGGAGTTTCAGACGTCGAGATTGCGTACGTAGCGGGCGTTCCGTTCGATGAAGTCGCGGCGCGGCTCGACGTTCTCGCCCATGAGGGTGTCGAACAGCCGGTCCGCCTCCGCCGCTTCGTCGATCCTCACCTGGAGCAGCGTGCGCTTCTCCGGGTTCATCGTGGTCTGCCACAGCTGATCGGCGTTCATCTCGCCCAGGCCCTTGTACCGCTGCAGCGAGGCGTTCCCCCTGCCGTTGTCGAGTCTCGCCTGCGCGGCGACGCGCTCCGACTCGTTGTAGCAGTAGAACTCCGTCTTCCCCTTCCACACCCGGTACAGCGGCGGCTGCGCGATGTAGATGTATCCGGCCTCGATGAGTTTCAACATCTTCCGAAAAAAGAAGGTCAGGAGCAGCGTGCGGATGTGGGCGCCGTCCACGTCGGCGTCCGTCATGATCACGACCTTTTGGTAGCGGGCCTGCGATAGGTCGAACTCGTCCTCGATGCCGGTCCCGATAGCGGTGATCATGGCGCGGATCTCCTCGTTGGAGAGGATCCGGTCGATGCGCGCCTTCTCCACGTTCAGGATCTTGCCGCGCAGGGGGAGGATGGCCTGGAAGTTGCGGTCGCGCCCCATCTTCGCGCTCCCGCCCGCGCTGTCTCCCTCCACCAGGTAGAGTTCGGCCCACTCCGGGTCCCTGGTCGAGCAGTCCGCCAGCTTCCCCGGCAGGATGCCGGTCTCGAGCGCCGACTTCTTGCGCGTCAGGTCCCGCGCCTTGCGCGCCGCCTCCCGCGCCCGGGAGGCCTGGACCGCCTTGTCGATGATCTGTCGAGACGGACCGGGGTTCTCCTCCAGCCACGTCCCCAGCCGGTCGTTGACGAGGCTCTCCACGATCCCGCGCACCTCGCTGTTCCCCAGCTTCGTCTTGGTCTGCCCCTCGAACTGGGGCTCCATGACCTTGACGGAGAGCACGGCGACGAGTCCTTCGCGCACGTCGTCGCCGCTCAGGGTGGAGTCGGCCTTCTTGAGGATGTTGTTCCGCTGCGCGTAGTTGTTGATCGTCCGCGTGAGGGCGCCCTTGAAGCCCGACAGGTGCGTCCCGCCTTCGTGGGTGTTGATGTTGTTCACGAAGGTGAACGTGTTCTCGCTGTAGGCGTTCGTGTACTGCATCGCGAGTTCGATCTCGGTGTCGTCCTGTGCGCCCGAGACGGAGATCACGTCCGCGTGAAGCGGCGTCTTGTTGCCCAGGAGGTATTCGACGAACTGCGCGATCCCCCCCTCGAAGTGGAAGTCGCGGCGCAGGTCCTCCTGTCGCTCGTCGACGATCGCGATCCGTACGCCCCGGTTCAGGTAGGCGAGTTCCCGGAGCCGGCTCGCGAGGGTCTCGAAGCTGTACTCGAGCGGGTCGCCGAGCCCCTCGAAGATCTCGGGATCGGGCCGGAAGGTGACCGTGGTGCCGGTCTCCTTCGTCTTCCGCCCCTTCTTGAGCTTCCCCTGGCTGACGCCGCGCTCGTAGCGTTGCGTCCACTCGTGGCCGTCGCGACGCACCTCGACCTGCAGCCACTCGGAGAGCGCGTTCACGACGGAAACGCCCACGCCGTGCAGCCCGCCCGACACCTTGTAGCTCGACTTGTCGAACTTTCCGCCCGCGTGAAGCGTCGTGAGGGCGAGTTCGACCCCCGGCACCTTCTCGGTCGGGTGAAGGTCCACCGGGATGCCGCGCCCGTCGTCCACGACCCGGATCGACTGGTCCGTCCCGATCGTGACTTCGATCCCGGAGCAGTATCCGGCCATCGCCTCGTCGATGGAGTTGTCCACGACTTCGTAGACGAGGTGGTGCAACCCTCGCCCGGACGTGGACCCGATGTACATGCCCGGGCGCTTCCGCACGGCCTCCAGCCCCTTGAGGACATGAATCTGCCGCGCGGTGTAGTCCGAGTTGTCGTTGTTATCTCTCACGGGCTTTCCGCCCGCCGTCGACTTCGCCATCAACCCCTCCCCTTCTCCGTTCGGCCGGGGCGCATCGCCGCCGGCGGCGATTCCCCGGACTGCACGAACACGATCCGTTCGATCCGGCCGCGGGCGCGATCCCTGTTCAGGCGGCCCAGCAACTTTCGCCTCATCATGTTCAGTTCCGTCATCCAGGCCGCACCGGCCACCTCGATGAACACCGTCCCGCCCTTGATCCCGCCAACCCTGGTGACGCGCGCGATGTGCGGACCCACGACCCGCTCCCACCGCGCCGCCGTGGCGCTGCGCTCCACCCGCTCGCGGATCCCCAGGCGATCGAGCAGCTCCGCCAGCACGCCCCCGACGGGTTCGGGATGCCGCTCGCCCCCCTTCGTATCCCCGCGTCGCGCCTTTCCGCGCGGCATCGCCCCGGAGGCCGCGCCGTTCATGCGATGATCCGCCCGTTCCGCAGGCGCCAGCGCGCGAGCTTCCCGCCCATCAGTCCCACGTCACCGGACTTGGGCGCGGTGAGAATCACCTGCCCGCCCCGCTCGGACTCGAAGAGGCGAAACAGCCGGTCCGAGCGTCCCTCGTCGAGTTCCGCAAACACGTCGTCGAGCAGGTACAGCGGCTCGCGGCCGAGCCGTTCCCTGAGCCGATCCGCTTCGAGCAGACGCAGGGCGAGCGCCGCCGTGCGCTGCTGCCCGCTCGACCCGTAGCTCCGCAGGTCGCGAGGGCCTTCCGGCGCCTCGACCTCGAACCTGATCTCGTCACGGTGCGGGCCCACCACGGTCATGCCCTGGCGACGTTCGCGTTCCCCGGTCCTCTCCAGTGCGTGTCGAAAGCGGTCCTTCCACGAGACCGCACCCTCCGCGCCAGCCGCCGAGCCGTCCGAAGCGATCGAAGCCGAATACCGAAGCCCCGCGCTGTCTCCTCCCGAGATCCGCGCGTAGAAACCGGCGTATCGCTCCGCCCCCTCCGACACCCACGTCGCCCGCCTGTCCGTGAGAACTCCGCCCGCTTCGATCAGCCCCTCCGTCCACGCCTCGATTTCGTCGTTCGACCCGCCGCGCCGCAGCGCTTCGTTCCTCTGCGACAGAAGGCTCCGGTAGCGCTGCAGCGCCGAGAGGTAGTCCGGCACGCCCACCGAGAGCGCGATGTCGAGGAAGCGACGCCGCAGCGTCGGTCCTCCTCGCACGATCTCGGCGTCGTCGAGGCGAAACGCCGCGACCCCGACCGAACCGATCCCCGCCGAAACCCGCTCCACCTCGAGCGCGTCGACCTCGACCTTCTTGATCCGTTGCGACCGGTCGTAGGCGGCCGCCACGGACATCCCCCCCTCAACCTCACCTTCCACCCGGAACACCGTCTGTCCGAACCGCACCAGCTCGCGGTCCCGCACGCCTCGAAAGGACCGAAAAACCTCGAGGTAGCAGATCGCCTCGAGGAGGTTCGTCTTGCCCGATCCGTTGGGCCCGATGATCGCGACGCCGGCCTCGGGGAACTCGCATTCGAGTCGTTCGAAGTTGCGGTAGTCGCGAAGGATCAAGCGCCTGAGGAAAGGCGCGGAGGACGCCTCAGGCTGGCGGATAGACGGTGCCTCCGGTGTCTTCGTCACAGGCTTGAAAAATACGGCGAAAAGCCTTATGCCGCAAGGAAATTTGCCCGTTGTAGACCTTGCCCTCGAACCGCGCTGGAGCTGTTGCCCGATGGCCTCCGAGCCGACAGCTTCGCAGGCATTCATGACACGCTCAGGCCACCGCGGCGTACGCCGCCCGATCAGACGAAACGGAGCCCCGCGAGGAGCTGCCGCCGTCCTCCCGCTTGTGTGGCTCCTATGTCCGTTCCACCTCGCCGCGCAGGCGGTCGAAGCCCCTCCGGATCCGCGGACGCCGGGCCCGAGCCGGATCGGGCGGGATGTCGCCCTCGCGGCGGGCGTGCTTGGCGGCGCCTTCCTGCTCGACGAGCACGTCCGCAGCCTGGCGCTGGACCACCAGGGAACGCTGGGCCGCGACCTGGCCGAGGGCGGCCACACGTACGGCGACTGGAAGCGGACCGCGCCCATACTGGCCGGGGGCGGAGTTCTGCTAGGGGTCGCGTTGGACGGAGAGCGGGGAGTTCGGCGGGCGACCTCGGCCTTCTTCGGCGTCTTCGCCGGCTCGATGTCGAACACCGTCCTCAACTGGACGTTGGGACGAAGCCGCCCGAGGGACGAAAGGGGCGTCCTGCACTTCGCTCCCTTCCGCGGCAACGCCTCCCTGGGGTCCGGCCACACGGCCTACGCCTTCGCCATTGCGGCCGCCGTCGATGAGGTGACCGATGGCGCGTGGGCGATCCCCTTTTACGCGGCCGCCGCGGGCACGGGACTCGCCCGGATCTACGGAGACCGGCACTGGCTGTCCGACGTGGTCGTCGGCGGCTTCATCGGCTGGTGGGTGGGCGGCCGGGCGACAGCCGCCGCCGCGAACTGGATTGGCGTAGAACCCTCGTCGGCCTCCCCCGGACCGTCTCCGTCCGCCCGCTTCCGGATCCGGCCCCTGCTTGCCGGGAACGCACTGGGCCTTCAGGTCCGCTTCCAGGAGTAGCTCCCGAGGCGCCTTCGACTGGCGCAGGCCGACCTGAACGGGTAAGACGGCCTTAGGGTCCAGCCTCCAGGAGCAGCGACGTCCTCCAGGCCTCCAGCTGCCTGACGGTATACTGTCGCCTGAAGGGTCGGCGCGGACGTCCGCCGACACTCGTCGCCAGAGCCTCAAGCGATACGACTCGATCAAGCCATCCGAGTGCGTGAGCCGCGGTTACTGCCGCCTTGTCGCAACTACACAGGACGAAGCCATCGGCCAGCGTGTATGCAAACGCCAACAGGTCGCGCTCACCTGCGTCGAGGCGGTGGGCATCGGGGTACTGCAAACGAAAGGTGACGTCCGCTGCGCTGGGCAGCGGCCTCACGGTGGCGCGCGCGATGTCCTGTTCGCGCACCGGGACGTACCCGCACATGGAAGGATCGCCGCGCCGCAGTTCCTCCGCACACTCTTCGACTGTGACGATCCGTCTGCCACCGGCGATGGCGTTCCAGCAACGGGTATCCACCGCCTCGATGACGATCATGGTGTCCACGAGTACGATACCGTTCGGGGCGCAACCTGTGGGTTCACGCCTCGAAGTACGTCTCGTGGCCATAACCTCGGATGAGGGAAACGAGATCCGCCAACGACAGACCGAGCAGAGAAGCGGCTCGCCTGACGGAGAGGCGACCGGCATCAAGGGCTACAACGACGCGGTCGATGAACGGCTTGCTGAATGCCGGCACTCCGGGGGGGGCGTCGGTTGAGCGTCCGTTGGCCACGAGGCGCCGGTCATCGATCTCCGCGAGATCCGACCTTGAGAGCAGTCCGGCGTTGTGGAGACGCCATTTGCAGGCCGTTCCGGAGACGCGGAAATCGTCCGCGATCTCATTGATCCGCTGGTGAGTGCCGGTTTCCCCCGACGGCCGCTTCCACCGCCGCCGCAGAATCTTCTCAGGCATGAGGACCGCGGCGGCGAAGTTCTCGGCAAGTCGCTCGACACGCCACCCCTTCCCGGTTCTTGGAACGCTAACGTTCTCGGTCCGCTCGGGTGGCATTGTGTCCCACGTCAGTAGATGAAACAGCTCGTGGGCCAAGTCGAAGTTCCGACGTCGTGCAGGATCGTTACGATTAACCAACACACAACTCAGCCCGGGAACCCTCGAGGCGGCACCGGAAACGCCAAGTGGTGTGTCGACCTCGAGCACCAGGATTGAGGCGCGGCTCTCCATGGCCGAACGCAGCTTCGCCGCGGGGCACGAGCCCAGTTGCCATCGATCAGCTACCGACTCCCCGGCCGCCTGGGCGTCCTCGAAGGATGATCCGGCCGTCAAGGCCAGCTTGGACTCCAGCCACCGCGGCTTTATACCCTGCTCCAGGGAGAGCTCACGGTACATGGCAATCCAGCGTCCCGCGCGATCTTCGAAGTCGTCGAGCACCGCAACGGCGACGTCGGTGCTCGTCCTGAACGAGAACTGGCCCTCGCCCACGAGCCGGAAGGGGTCGGTGAAGTAATCGAGATCGACCCCGAGCGCATCCATGGCGCTGACCAATTCCCTCGCGCTCAGAGGTCGTTCCCCGGATTCGATGCTGGCAATGGTCTGCCGATGCCGGAGGCCCAGGGCGCCGGCAAGTTGCTCTTGCGTCAGGCAAGCGCGTGTTCGGGCCGCCCTGAAACGGAGGCCAACGCGACGATCGGAGGCCAATGACATAAATGCAATTTATTCTTGCATCGAATGATTTGCAATCTCACATACTGTGGAGACGGTGGGTGGACCGGAAGACGTCACGCCGTCTCCCGGTCCGTCTGGGGCACAGGCTACAGCACGAAGCTGGACACGACGGGTTCGTCGCCGCTGTAGTCGTAGAAGCCCTTCCCCGTTTTCCGGCCGTGGTAGCCGGCCAGGTACATGCGGCGCAGGAGCGGGGGAGAGGCGAAGCGTGCCTCCTTGTACTCGTCGTACATGATCCCCGTGATGTGGTACAGCGTGTCGAGTCCCACGAAATCGCCCAGCGTGAAGGGGCCCATCGGGTATCCGCAGCCCAGACGCAGCCCCTTGTCGATGTCGGGGATCGACGCGACCCCGGCCTCGTAGGCGCGGATCGCGTCGAGCATGTAGGGAACGAGCAGCCGGTTCACGACGAAGCCGGTGTTGTCGCCGCAGGCGATCGGGCTCTTGCCGAGCGATGCGGCGAAGGCGAAGGCGGCCTCGAACGTTTCGTCCGCCGTCTGCCCGCAGCGGACGACCTCCACCAGCGGCATGACCGGAACCGGGCTGAAGAAGTGGAGACCGACGAAACGCTCCGGGCGATCCGTCTCCGCGGCGAGTTCGGTGATGGACAGGCTCGATGTGTTGGAGGCGAAGATCGTCTCCCCCGCGCACAGTCCGCCAAGCTCGCCGAAGAGCGCGTGTTTCGCCCCGAGGTTCTCGGTGATCGCCTCGATGACGAGATCGCACGCCGCCAGGTCCGCCAGTTCGAGCGTCGGGTGCAGACGAGCCATCGTCGCGTCCCGGTCCGCCGCGCCGAGCTTCTCCTTCTGCACGGCGCGGTCGAGGTTCTTCCCGATCCCGACCATTCCCCGGTCGAGGAACCCCTGCTCCACCTCCCGCACGATCGTCTCATGACCGGCCGACGCGCTGACCTGCGCGATCCCGCTCCCCATCAGTCCCGCTCCGACCACCCCGACCTTCCGAATCTCAGTCAATGTCCACTCCCTCTATGTTTGTTGGTGTGATTGTCTCTTGGTGCGATTGTCTCTTGGTGCGAGGCGCGCGGAACCACGCGCTCCTCAGCGGAGGAGTTTCCGGTGCCAGGGCTCCTCGGCGCTGCGAAGATTCTCCCCGCGTTCGAGTCGGTCGAGAAGACCCTGAAGCGCGAGTTCCATCCGTTGCCTGACCTTCCGCATGTCGGCCCGCGCGGAAACCGTCGCGATGGCCGTGAACCCGGAGAAGATCGCCAGGCCTCCCAGGAGCGGCAGGACACCGCCCCCCGCCGCCATGAACAGGCCGAAGCCGCCGGCCGCTCCACCGAGCCCCATGCCGGCGAACCAGCCGCCGATCCGTTCCGCCCTCATGTTACCGACATCGGCCGTCAGCGTGACCAGCGACCACCCGCTCTCCAGGGCTTCCACGCTGACCTGGAGGTTCCGCGACTTCGCCAGCGTGTAGCGTCGACCGCCGACGTCCATCGCGCGTCGCATCTGGCTGACGAGGCCGGTCCCCGGCTCCCAGAGCGATCCGCCGGGTCTGGAGCGCACCTGCCGCAGAAGCTCCTCTTCGCGCAGGTACGATTCGAGATTCGCTTCCACATCCGCCGGACTCCCGGGCACCACCCGGCTCGTGCTCACGATCGCGGAACCGACGATCCGGCGCGCCAGCCCCTCGTCCGCAGGCGCATCGGGGATGAGGGAGGCGGCTTCCACCTCGGCGAGCGCCTGCCGGACGTAGCGCTCCTCGAGTCCGACTTCCGCTCCGATCTGGACGACGTCGCCCGCCCCGAGTTCCCCGCCGACCGAAGTGGAGCTGCGGAACTGCAGATCCGACGCCCGCCGGATCACACGTTCGAGTTGCTCCTGCGTGACCGTCTGTGGGAGCGACGACCGGCGTGCCGGGAGACCGGGCCCGCCCGCACCCTCGCGACGGTCGTCAGCCGGCGGCATCGCGCTCGCTCGCCACCGCTTCCGGCTCGCCCGCGGCCTCCGACACGTCCTCCGCCGCGTCCGCGCCGGGCAACTGCGGCGCGCCTTCCGTGCCTTCGAGCACGCGTTCGTCGACCGGAGCCGGAGCCGCGGACCCTTCGTCGGCCGCCGTCGCAAGCCCCTTGAACAGACCCATCATGGGCCCGAGTTCCACCGGCAGCGGGAAGAGCGTCGTCGAGTTGTTCTCCGCCGCGATCTCCGTCGCCGTCTGCAGAAAACGCAGTTGCAGCGAGGCCGGGTATTGGCTCAACTGCCGCGCCGCGTCCCGCAGGTTCGACGCCGCCTGCAGTTCGCCCTGCGCGTTGATCACCTTCGCCCGCCGCTCGCGCTCCGCCTCCGCCTGCCGCGCGATCGCCCGCTTCATCTCGTTCGGAAGGTCCACGTCCTTCACCTCGACGCCCGTGACGTCGATCCCCCAGGCGTCCGTCCCCTGGTCGATGATGTCGCGCAGGATCTGGTTGAACTTCTCGCGCTCCGCGAGGACCTCGTCCAGTTCCGCCTGACCGATGACCGACCGGAGCGTCGTCTGGGCAAGCTGCGACGTGGCGAAGAGAAAGTCCTCGATCTCGAGGATGGCCCGTCGCGGGTTCGCGACGCGGAAATAGAGGACGGCGTTGACCTTCACCGACACGTTGTCCCGCGTGATGACGTCCTGCGGCGGGATGTCCATGGCGATGATCCGGAGGCTCACCCGCTCCATGCGCTCGACCCCGAACGGGACGAGGAAGATGAGTCCGGGCCCTCGGGTCGGACGCGCGCGGCCGAGCCGGAAGACGACGGCCCGCTCGTATTCCTTCAGGATTCGGAGACTCGTGGCGAGCGCCAGCGCGCCCGCTCCGGCGAGGATGAAGAATAGCGGATCCATGTTCGCTCCCTCCGACTGATCGCGGTGCCCGGCCCGGCGGTTGGCGGCACCCGGCCCGGCGGTTCGCTAGGCGTCGACCTCCACGATGACGGCCGCGCCCTGCCCACCGCCGATGCAGGCCGCGCCCAGACCCAGACCGCCGCCCCGCCGCCGCAGTTCGTGCAGGAGATGGCCCGTGATCCGCGCCCCCGTCATGCCGAGCGGGTGGCTCAGCGCGATCGCCCCGCCGTCCACGTTCACCTTGTCGCGGTCGAGGCCGAGTTCGCGCTCGACCGCCAGGTACTGCGGAGCGAAGGCCTCGTTCACCTCGACGAGGTCGATGTCGTCGAGCGTGAGGCCCGCTTTCTCGAGGGCGGCGCGCGAGGCGGGCGCGGGCCCGATGCCCATGATGTGGGGTGGCACGCCCGCCACGGCGTAGGACACGAGGCGGCCAACGGGCTCAAGGCCGTGCGCGGCCGCATAGTCGTTGCCCGCCAGCACGAGCGCCGCCGCCCCATCCCCGATCCCGCTCGCGTTGCCGGCCGTGACGAGGCCATCCTGCTTGAAATACGGCCGGAGCTTCGCGAGCCCCTCGACCGTCGTATCGGGACGGAGGTGCTCATCCCGCTCGAAGGACGTTTCCCTCCCCTTCCGTCCCACCATCATCGGTACGACCTCGTCCTCGTAGCGGCCGCCCTCCCAGGCCTCCGCCGCCAGCTGCTGGCTGCGCACCGCCACTTCGTCGGCCTCCGAGCGCGAGATCCCGTACTCCTCCGCGAGATTCTCAGCCGTCTGCGCCATCGAGAAGCCGCAGTAGGGATCGGTGAGGGCCTCCCACAGCGAATCCTCGAACTTCGGCGCCGGGCCCAGCCGCAGACCCCAGCGGGCGCCGCGCACGATATGCGGCGCCTGGCTCATGGACTCCGCTCCGCCGACGAGACAGACGTCGCTCTCCCCGAGTTCGATCTCCTGCGAGCCATCGATCACGGCCTGGAAGCCGGAGCCGCACAGGCGGTTCACGGTGACGGCCGGGGTCTCGATCGGCAGCCCCGCCCGCAGCCCCACATGCCGCGCGAGATAGATCGCGTCAGCCGACGTCTGCATCACGTTCCCCATCACCACGTGCCCGAAGTCGCCGGGCTCGGCGCCCGAGCGCTCGATCGCCGCTTCCGAGGCGACGACGCCCAGGTCCACCGCCGAATGCTCCTTCAGACTGCCACCGAACGCGCCCATGGCCGTCCGGGCCGCCGAGAGAAACACCGTTCCGTTACCGTTGCTGTCGCTCATCTTCCCGAAGTCCTTCCATCTCTTGCCGGTCTTCCGACCGGATTCATGTCATATGTGCTGCGGCTTCGCGCCGCCCGGCGGCCGCGCGCGGGGCCCGACCACCCGTCCGTGAAACGTAGCGTGGTGGATCAGGCCGCGCCCACCCGTTCCGCGAGCCAGCTTCCGACCTCCAACGTCGTCGCGCCTCCCCCGAGGTCCGGCGTCCGCACTCCGGCGGCGAGCGCCGCATCCACGGCCGCCTCGACCGCCGCGGCCGCATCGGCCGAACCGTGATCCCGCAGGAGAAGCGCGGCGCTGAGCACCGCGGCCATCGGATTCGCCCGACCTGTCCCGACGATGTCCGGCGCGCTGCCGTGCACGGGTTCGTACAGGCCATGCACGCCGGGCTTCACGTTGGCGGAGGGCGCGAGCCCCGGCCCCCCCACGACCTCGGCGCCCAGGTCGGAGAGAATGTCGCCGAGCAGGTTCGACGTGACGATGACGCCGAACCGTTCCGGCGCCCGGATCATCTCCATGGCAAGCGCGTCCACGTAGCGCATCTCCGACTCCACCCCCGGATATCCGGCGGCGACCTCCCCGAACACACGGCGCCAGAGCCCGAACATGTGCGGCACCGCGTTCGCCTTGTCCGCGAGCGTCACACGCAGCCCCCGGGGAGCGGCGTGCTCGAACGCGAACCGCACGATCCGCTCCACTCCGAAGCGGGTGGCGATCGACTCCGACACCGCGACCTCATCGGGCGTGCCCTCGTGCTCGACCCGCCCGATGCCGACGTAGAGGCCTTCCGTATTCTCCCGGAAGATCTCGAAGTCGATAGGCGCCGAGTCCGCGGACCTCAGCGGCGACAGCTCCGGGGCGCGCAGCCGAAGCGGCCGGCGGTTCAGGAACAGGTCCAGCCGCACCCGCAGGCCGAGAAGGAGGTCGCGCGCGTGACGGCCGTCGGGCACGCGCGGATCGCCCACGGCGCCGAAGAGAATCGCGTCGAAGTCATCCCTCAGAGACTCGAAGGTCCGCTGCGACAGCGTCTCTCCGGTGGCGAGATAGTGATCGGCGCCGTGCGGGAAGTGCGTGAGTTCGAGTTCGCAGAGGCCCCTGGCGGCTACGGCCCGGAGCACGCGACACGCCTCGCGGGTGACCTCGGGGCCGATCCCGTCGCCGCCGATGACGGCGATGCGCAGCGGAGCCGTCGCCACGGATCGGCTGCTAGCGTTCGATCTCGAGCGCGCCGACCCGGGCCGAGTCCTCGAGGAAGGCGCGCGCCGTCTGCCAGGAGACGGCGATGCCCGTCAGCGCCTGGAGCCGCATCGCCTCGTTTCGCATGAAGTCCGCCAGCGACACGCCGGGCTCCTCGGACCCGTTGCGCATGGCCCGCACAATCCCATCCCAGTCTCCCTCGTACACCACGCCGTTCGGGGCCCGCACGCGGTGCACCTCCACCGCCGACGCGTCCGGAGGACGACCGAACAGGTCGAGCTGGCCCGTGCCCGGCCCCGCCGCCAATCCGTTCGCCCGCGCTTCGACCTCGGCCAGCAGGCGTTCCTCCGCACTCGGTTCCGGCGCCAGTTCCTCCAGCGCCAGCAGGTAGGGCTGCAACGCCTCGGCGTCCGCCGGAAGGTCTTCGAGCCGCCGCTTGAGGTCGACCACGCGCCATGCGACGATCGGATCGGCCAGGTCCGTCACCGGAATCGTCGCAAGCTGCGCGAGAGCTCCTCGAAAATCGCCGCGTTCGTAGAGCACGTTGCCGTAGAGCGCGCGGGCCTCCGCGAAGCGGGGATCCAGACGCACGGCCTCGCGGCTCCAAAACAGCGCCGCCTCGGTGTCGCCGTCCCGATAGAAGGTGAAGGCGAGATCCAGCGCAGCATCGGGGCTCTCGCGGTCGGCCGCGAGGGCGAGCCGGAAGAATCGCTCCGCCCGGCGCAGGAGACCCTCGCGCAGCAGGCTGCGCCCGACGCAGAGCATGAGTTCCACGTCGCGATCGTATCCCAGCGCGACGAGCCCCTCGAAGATCTGGAAGGCCGCCGCGCGCTCCCCGAGCTTCAGCAGCACATCTCCCAGGCCGGCCAGCGCTTCCTCGTGCTCCGGATCGATCCCGAGGACGGTGTCGAAGGCCGCGCGCGCCCAGGCGTATTCCTCCCGGGCCAGGCGCGTGTATCCGAGCGAGACGAGGAGTTCGACCGAGTCGGGAAAGCGGGTGAGCGCCTCCTTGAGGAGGCCAAGCGCCTGATCGAAGTCGCCGGCTTCGTACAGCCGTTGCGCTTCGGCGTCGAACTGCTCGTAGTTCCAGGCGTCGGAGAGGTTCAAGTCCGGAACCTCAAGTCAGGAACCCTTCCGACCATGTTCGCCGAGCCAGAGCGGAGCCTTTCGTTGAAGGAGGCTCTTGCAACTTCGGGTGCCGCGCCCACGCCAGCAAGTTCCGGGCTCGAATGCGTTCACGACGCTCGAATGCGTTCACGACTCGAGGGCCTCGCACAATCTCCCCACCGTCTCCTCGTCCACGCCGAGCAGGGTGAGCCGCGTGATCCGCCGTTCGACCAGCTCCGCGACCTCCAGCCGCGCATCTCCCAGCGGGACCCGGTCTCCCGGCTCCGGGATCCGGCCCAGCGTGCCGATCACGTAGCCGGCCACGGTGTCGTACTCCTCCTCTTCTTCGAGATCATCGAGGCCCATACCCGTGAGCAGATCCGCGAACGAGACGCCCCCATCGAGTCCGACCGACCCGTCCGGACCGACCTCCAGTCCCGCCTCCGCCTCGTCGTGCTCGTCGTAGATTTCGCCGACGATCTCCTCGAGCAGGTCCTCCAGCGTGGCGATGCCGTCCGTGCCGCCGAACTCGTCGACGACGACCGCCATGTGCGTCTTCCGGGCCCGCATTTCCGCCAGCAGGTCGTCGATCGCCTTCGACTCCGGGACGAAGAGCGCCTCGCGCATCACATCCCGCGCCACGAGTCCCGTCGGACGCGCCGCGAGGATTTCCGCGAGCAGGTCCTTCACGACGACGATGCCGACGATGTCGTCCAGCGAATCGTCCGTGACGGGGAGACGCGAATGTCCCGACTCCGCCGCGACCTGCAGGATGACCTTGGCCGGATCCCCGGCCCCGACGGCCACGATGTCCGGCCGGGGCGTCATCACCTCCCGGACGACCGTATGCGTGAGATCGAACACGCCTTCGATCATCGCCTGTTCATCCTTCTCCACCATTCCTCCAGCCCGACTCTGCCGAATGAGCACCGCGATCTCGTCCGGACTGTGGGCATGTTCGACGCTGTGCGCGTCGCCCGCGGGGGCGCGAATCGTCCGCAGGAACAGCCGGGCCGAACCGTCGAGCAGCCAGATCGCCGGCGTCGCGACGCGGTTGAAGGCGAGGAGAGGACCAGCGAGGTAACGGCTCACCGTCTCGGGACGCAAAAGCGCGACGGTCTTCGGCGCGAGTTCGCCGAGTACGATGTGGAGGTAGGTGATGAGGATGAACGCGACGACGACGGCCGCCGTGTGGAGGGCGGCCGGCCCCGCGGCGAAGCCCAGCGCCCCGAACATCGGCTCGATCGAGCGCGCGAGCGCCGGCTCGCCGATCCAGCCCAGGCCGAGCGACGCGATGGTGATGCCGAGCTGCGTACCCGAGATGGCGCGGTCGAGATTGTCCTGCGCCCGGCGGACGACGCGGGCCAGACGATCGCCGCCATCGGCCAGTTCGTCGATGCGGGTGCGTCGCGCGCTGACGAGCGCGAACTCCGCCGCGACGAAGAAGGCGTTCGCCGCCACGAGCGCGAGGACCGCGCCGAGCCTCAGAGCGAGTCCGAGGTCCATTCGGCGGTCCGACTAGCGGATGGTGTGGCCCCCGATCTGTCCGGGGGCGGGGGTTCGTTCAGGCTACGTTACCTCGCCGGTGGTCCTAGTGTCGCGCTTCCTGCTCCGACTGCCGGGCCGCGCCTCCGTGCGGGATCGCCGGGGCACAGTACCGCTCGCCGATGGTGCGCAGGACAGACAGCTCACCCGGCGTCAATTCCGGATATCGCTCTCCGAGGTACTGGATCGTATCGTCGAACCACTCTTGCCGCTGCTCTTCTTCCGCGTCGAGCACGCCACAGCGGCGGATGTGGCTGAACAGCTCATCGCGGGCCCGGTCACTTGAATTCGGCACATGGTTTCCTTTGCTCAAGGCACCTCCTTGCTGGTTCGTCGTCGCCGTACAGTCCAAGACTAACCTAGGGTGCACCAAGGCAAAACGGGAGTGCCGCACCGCGGCGGCGGCGGCCATCGGCGACGCCCGGCACCCGCGTCGCCGATGGGCCCGGTTCCGAGTGTCAGCGATCGTCCTCCGCCTCATTCCGCTCGAAGTCGCGAAGATACATGTTCACGCTGCCTCTGCTCATGCGGCTCTTGATCTGCACGATGAGGCGACGGTCGTCGTCCGAGATGAAGACCTCGGCCTGCCCCTCTTCCCCGAACAGGCCATCGGTCTGGATGATCGGACGCAGAACGATCGTGTTGAACGTCCCCGCCGGCACCCGCACGCGCTCGCGGCGCAGAACCTCGACGACGACGGGATTACCATCCTCCTCGAAGTAGCGGTCGAACTCGTAGGTCCGACCGATTTCCAACGGGAGCGTCCGGATCAGGTAGAGGTAGGAGATCTCGTCGAGCGCGCCCGGGGGCATTGGAAGATCCCGCTGTCGGCGGTGCGGAAGATAGGCCTCGGCCTCTTCGTTCCAATCGTGTCTCGTGGCGGCGAGGGCCTCGTGATCCAGCTCCCAGCGGCGCTGCCTCCGGTACCCTCCCTGCCGGAGGTTCTCCTCGAAGCGAAGCGACCGGTAGGGATCGGGGGCGAGCCAGCTCACCGTGCGGTCGTCCATCCTGTAGAAAGGGATGCTCCCCTTCATCTCCATCGACAGTCGATACGCCGGCGTGCCGCGGATCGTGTCCTGCGCTTCGACCCGGAGGTGCATGCGCCCGAAGTTCACGGGCCCGAACAACACCGCGTACTCGGAGGCCTCCCCGACCTCGAACGGCCAGCTCCCGGAGAAGGCGTCATCGGCCACGCCGGCGGCGGTGTTCTGCCCCGCGAGGCCGGATGTACCGGAAATCGAAGGCAGCAGGAGCGCCAGCCACGCCACGGCGCCGCGGTGCAGGTTTCGCCGCCGCATGTCAGGCCGCCTCGACGATCTGCCGGCCGATCTCGCGCAGGGCGCGGTCCCGGCCGGCCGCGAACAGCTGCCGGAGCTGCTCGCCGGCCCGGAAGCGGGCGTCGCGGTATCGGCGGAGGGGGTGCAGATCATGCGGAATCTCCTCGAATCTTCGTACAAACGGCCGCACCTGCAGGAGCAGCGCGGCGTTGGCGGCCCAGCCGTCGTACTGCAACAGCGGCCCATCGCCGGCGGCGACGGCCCGTTCCAGAGCGAACAACCTATATAACCGAAGCGAAGCATAAGGGTCCGTCACGGCCGGAGCCGACGCGAGATGACGGGCGCAGAGCTGGCCGCCAACCCGGGTCAGGCGCCGGGCGAAGGGTTCGGGTTCGCCGCGAGTGACCGTGACGAGATCGGCGCCGCCCTCGAAGCGGCGAAGCATCTCCGGCAAGCGCTCGGGCGGATCGGAGAAATCCCCCTGCATGGAGACGAACGCATCGCGCCGGGGATAGCCGGAGCGGCGAAGCGTCGCCCGGATCAGCCGGTCGAGGCTCGCGGCGTAGCCCCGGCGCTCCTCGTTGCGGAGCACGGTCAGCGGGAGCACCCGCGGATACCGATTGAGCGCTTCTTCCGTCCCGTCGTCGGAGGCATCGTCGCAGACGAATACGTGGAACTGCCGCCGCTCGCCGTAGAGCAACTCGCGGATGCGCCATAGCAGCGGACCGATGGTCTCACGCTCGTTGCGCACCGGAATCCCGATGTGAATCACGCATCCTCTCCGCGTTGCGCCACCCGCTTCCAGCGCCGGTGGAACCAGAAATACTGCTCCGGCCGCCGTTCGATCTCCCTCTCCAGCGCCCGAACCCATCTCTTCGTGACCTCGACCGGGTCGCCGCCGGAGCCGGATCGAACGTCGTCGATCTCTTGATGGACGATCCTGTACCTCGATGGGTCTCGTGGGTCTCGAACGAGAGCCGCGAAGAAGAGAGGGACATCGGCCGCGAGACACAAACGCGCGGGGGCGAGCGACGTCCAGGCGGGGCGGCCCAGGAAGTCGATCGGAGCGCTGCCGCGCCGGGCGTGCTGATCGGCCACCAGGGCCAGGATCCGGCCGGAGCGCAGCGCGTCGAGCGCCGGCCGCGCCGCCGCGTCGCGGTCGAGCACCTCCAGTCCCAGCCGCGCGCGCAGGTCCTGCAGTCGACGGCCGAAGGCGCCCCGCTGGCGCTGCACGACCGCCGTCACGCGCACTCCGAGCGCCCGCACGGCGGCGCCACCGAGCTCCCAGTTGCCGAGGTGCCCGGCGACGACCACGGCGCCGTCCCGCTCCGCGACCGCGGTGTGCAGGCGCGGACCCAGCCCGGCCTCATCGACGACGCGAGACAGCGTCCGCTCGACCCGGGGCGGGCCGCCCATGAGGAGCGCGGCTTCCCGGCCGAAGTGCCGGTAGCAGGCGCGAGCCGTGTCGCGCACCCAGTGCGGCGTCGCGGCGGGAAAGCTCGCGGCGATCTGGGCGTCGACCACCCGGCGCCGCACGCCGAGCGGTTGGCGACACAGCGTCCCGAGCGCCCGTCCGGACGCGAGCGCCACCGGTTCCGGCGCCGTTCGCAGTCCGAGGTGCAGGCCGGCCACTCCGCCGTCCACGAGCGCGTCCGCGAGACGGCGGCCGGCGCCCCGCCCGCCGTCCCGCCCACGCCGGCCGGCCCGGCCCGCCCGGTCCTTCACGGTTGCGAGACGCGTTCGAGCTGCTGGCCGAACAGCCGGCGGTACGGCCCGCCGCGAGAGACGAGTGCGTCATGGCGGCCGGCGTCCACGAGTCGCCCGCGCTCGAGGACGAAGATCCGGTCGGCCTCGCGCACCGTCGAGAGCCGGTGGGCGACCACGATCACCGTGCGCCCGCGATCGCCTTCCGCCGCCGCCCTCAGCGCCGTCTCCGTCTCGGCATCCACAGCCGACGTGGCTTCATCCAGGATGAGGATCGGGGGGTCGCGGAAGATGGCCCGTGCGATGCCGATGCGCTGGCGCTGGCCCGTCGACAGACGCACGCCGCGATCGCCGAGCACCGTGTCGTAACCGCCGGGCAGTCCCGCGATGAAGCCGTGCGCCCCGGCCGTCCGCGCCGCCGCTTCGACCGCCGCCGGGTCCGGCGCGTCCTCCCCGTAGGCGATGTTCGCCGTCACCGTGTCGTGGAAGAGCACGGGCTCCTGCCCCACGAGACCGGTGAGCCGGCGGAGGGAGTCCACCGAGAACTCCCGGATGTCCGTCCCATCGATCGTGACCCGCCCCGCCTGCGGGTCCGCGAACCTGGGCAGCAGGTCGACCAGCGTGGATTTTCCGCTCCCCGACGTCCCGACGATGGCGACGACCGATCCGCGCGGGATGACGAGGTCGACGCCGCGCAGCGCGGCCCGGCCCCGCTCGTAGGCGAAGCTGACGCTCTCGTAGCGGATCTCCCGTTCGGGATCCGCCGCGATCCGCAACCCTCCGGCCGGCTCCGGGTCCTGGTCGAGGATCTCGAAGAAGCGGTCGGCCGCCGCGAGCCCCTGCGCGGCGATGGCCGGATACTGCGCGAACCCCTTCACCGGAGAGATGGCGCGCAGCGCGATGGTCACGAAGGCGACGAACTGTTCGGGCGCGATCGACCCGCCGCTCCCCACGAACGACGCCCCGATCCAGACGAGTCCGAGCGCCACGACGGACGCGAGCGTTTCGGAAAGGGGCGAGGCGAGGTGCCGGGTCGTGGCCGCCGAGATCCGCCTGCGGCTGAACGCGTCCGAACGGCGCCGAAAGCGCTTCTCCTCGAAGTCCTCGGCAACTCTCGACTTCACGAGCCGCACCGCGCCCAGCGATTCCTGCAGCGCCGCGACGAGTTCGCCGTGGTCATCCCAGGTGCGGCGGAACCTCTCGCGCAGCCGGCCGAGCAGCGGCCGCAGGCCGAGCCACACGAGCGGCACCAGGATGACGGCGATGAGCGCCAGCCTCCACGAGAGGGCGAACAGCGCCACGGCGTAGGCCGCGAGGGTCGCCACCTGGCGCACGGCCTGCGCGAGCGCGTCCGTCACGACGGGCTTCGCCTCGCCCGCGTCCGCGATCACGCGCGCGATCAGCTGTCCCGCCTTTCCACGCTCGAAGAAGGCGAGGGGCAGACGCTGAAGGTGCGCGTGCACGGCGTTGCGCACGTCGCGGACGAGGAACTCCTGGGTGCGGATCGAGAGCGCCCTCCCTCCGACGACGCAGAGGTTCTTGAGGAGGAGCGCGGCCAGCACCAGCACGCACACGGCCCGGAGTCCGTCCAGCCCCGCCTCCGGGCCGAGCCATCCCCCGGCGATCCCGTCGATGAAGCGCTCCGCCGCGTTCCGTCCGCCGCCGGGCAGGGGAGGCCCCATGCCGAAGAGCGAGCGGAGGAACGGGATGAGCAGGAGGAGGCTGAACGCCTCGAGTCCGGCCGCGAGCACACCGAGCGCCAGGCTCGCGAGAAAGGTCCAGCGATAGGGGCGCAGGAACCGGAGCAGCCGCCGATACGACGAGGCGCCCCCGTCCCGGCCCGGGTTCATCGAGTCACCGCGGCGTGAGCAGCGCGGCGGGAAGCACCATCTCGTCGGGGCTCACCCCGCCGTGCAGGAAACTGTCCCGGTACCGGTTCTGGTATTCCCGCAGCCGCGTCGGGTAGACGAAGAAGTAGTCCTCCCGACAGAGGGCGAAGGTCTTGCTCATCCCGCCGGGAGGCATTCGCCATTCGTCCGCGTCCGAAGTCGACATGACCGCGGCCGGGTTCTCCACCTTCATGTCGTCGCCGATCTTGTAGCGCAGGCTCGTCGACGCGTCGCGTCCGGCGTAGATCGTGGCGGGCCGCCGGCAGTGAATCGAACCGTGGTCCGTCGTGAGGAGGACCCGGACTCCCCGCTGCGCGGCCAGCCGGAGCGCCTTCAGCGCCGGCGAACGCTCGAACCAGGTCACTGTGAGCGAGCGCAGCGCGCTGCTGTCCTGCGCCATCTCCCAGATCAGGCGCGACCGCGCCCTCCCGTGCGTGAGCATGTCCACGAAGCCGAACACGAGCGCCGTGGCCGAAGGGGACGACAGGTAACCGCCGAGCCGAGCCAGCATGGGCTCGCTCTCCTGGGCCGAGAAGATCTTCTCGTAGTGCACGGGGATCCGCGACGCGGTCAGTTCGTGGATATGCCGCTCGAAGAGTTCATCCTCGAACGAGTTGTAGCCGATCTCGCTCCCCCTCTCCCACCACTCGGGATAGCGCTCGGCGAGTTCGTCCGCGAAGGTGCCTCCGAAGATCGCGTTGCGCGCGAACGGGGTCGCGGTGGGCAGCAGACCCGCGTAGAGCGCCTCCTCGATCTCGAAGTGCTCGCTCACGATGGGGAGGACGGCCCGCCACTGGTCCAGCCGCATGCAGTCCATCACGACGAGCAGCGCCGCAGGATCCTCGTCCAGGATCGGTCGGAAGAAGCGGGACAGCACGTCCACCGAGAGGGTCGGCCCCCGCTCGCCGCCCTCGTGCACCCACTCCCCGTACCGGTCCGCCACGAGATCGCAGAAGCCTCGGCTCAGGTCGGTGTGCAGCCCGTTGAGGATCTCGCGCAGGCCCGACTCGCCGGCCTCCTCCAGCTTCAGGTCCCAGTCGACCAGTTCCGAGTACAGGTCGGCCCAGTCCCGCCACGAAGCCGCCGTGGAGACCCGCTCCCGCAACTCGCCGAAGCGGCGAGAGAAATCGCGCGTGATGTGCTCGTGGCGCAGGGCCGGGCCGGCGAGGAGCCGCGTCACGACCGACAGCACCTGCCGGGGGCTCGTCGGCTTGACGATGTAGTCGTCCGCCCGCCGTCCGATCGCCTCGTGCATGGTCGATTCTTCTTCGCTCTTCGTGACCATCACCACGGGGAGGCGGGGGGCGGAACTCCGGATGCGGTCGAGGACCTCGATCCCGCGCAGCCCGGGCATCCGCTCATCCAGCAGCACGAGATCGTAGGAAACCGCGGTCAGGAGTTCGATCGCGTCCTGGCCGTTCATCACGGCATCGACGTGATATCCGGAGGACCGCAGCAGCATGAGATGCGGACGCAGCAGGTCGACTTCGTCGTCCACCCACAGGATCCGGCCCGCCACGGTCTTCGCCCCTTCCGTCATGTGCCGCCTTTCAGGTGTTCGGATTCAGGTGCTCAGATAGGAGCGGATGGCTCGCTCCAGCTTAAGCGCGACGTCCCCGGCGCGGATCCTCGACATGCGCCGGCGGCGGGTGGCCCGGGACGGCATTCGCTCGCCGTTGGAGCCGTCCGGGCCGCGAAACCGGTCCACCGTGAGGTCCGTGAACCGGCCGTAGGGACCGCTGCGTTCGGGGTCCGTGTACCCGTACAGTCCGATGGTCGGCGTCCCCAGCGCCACCGCCATGTGCAGCGGCCCCGTGTCCGGCGCCAGCACGAGATCGCTCGCGGCGAGCCGGCCCGCCAACTCCCTCAGCGTCCCGCCCAGCGCGACGCGCGGCGGGGCCCCGCACAACTCCCCGAGACGGCGGGCATCCCGCACTTCCTCTTCGGAGTCTCCTCCCAGGAGGACGGGCTGAAGACCCAGATCGCCGGCCGCCATGTCGATTACCCGCGCCGTGCCCTCGAGGGTCCAGTTTCTCCGGGCGTTGGAACTCCGCGGCACGACCGCCAGCACCGGGCGCGAGAATCTCTCCCGCCACACCGCCGAAGCCCGCCGCTCCTCCTCCGTGAAGTGAAACCGCCACTCGAGGCATCGCGGGACGCCGAGATGATCGAGGAACTCGAACAGTTCGTCCTGAATGTGGGCCACGGGGGCCGGCGGGATGCGGCGGTTCGTGGCCAACCAGCTCAGGTCGCGGGCGCGCGCTCGATCGTGGCCGAGGCGCTCCGGGGCGCGGAGGAGACGCGTGACCATTCCTCCCTTGAAATTCGGCTGCAGGCAGATGACGAGATCGAAGGTCTCCCCCGCCACCTCGCGCCGAAAGCGGGAATAGGCGCGGGCGCCGAGCCTTCGGTGGAAGAGCAGGATCCGGTCCACGTCCGGCCGGCCGGCCATCAGGGTAGCCGGCCCCGGCTGCAGCACCCAGGTGATGTGTGCGCGAGGCCACGCCTGGCGGAGCGACGCGACGATGGGCATCCCCTGGACGGTGCTTCCCACCGCGCTCATGAGCACGATGGCGATCCGGCGCGGGGGAGCGCCCGGGGCCCGCGGGGATCTATCCGGCCGCATTCTGGTACAGAAGTTGGCGGACCGTGAAGGATCCGCGGGGCGGAACCGGCCCCGGAATAACCCGCCCGGGCTGACAACGGCCCGAAAACACAGTAATCTCGGGGCGATGCGAACTCTCACCCGCTATATCCTGAGCCGTCACGCCGGGCCGTTCATCTTCGCCGTCATCGGCACCACGGTGCTGCTCCTCCTCGACCAGGTGAGCAAGCGCTTCGAGCGGCTCATCGGCAAGGACCTCGAGTGGTCGGTGATCGCCGAGGTCTTCGTCTACTCGATCCCCTTCATCCTCGCCCAGACCCTGCCGATGGCCGTGCTCATCGCGGTCCTGTACGTCTTCGGCCGGATGGAGGGCGACTTCGAGATCACCGCCGTCAAGGCGAGCGGCATCCCCCTGTCGCGCGTGATGGCCCCGCTCCTCGTTTGTGCCGTCATTCTGGCCGGCGGCATGACCTGGTTCAACAACACGGTCCTGCCGCAGTCGAATCATCACCTGCAGGTGCTGCTCACGGGGATCGGCCGCAAGAAGCCGACCTTCAACCTCCGGGAACATACGATCAACGAGGTGCTCCCGTCCTATGTCTACGTGCACCCCGGCATGATCGACCGGGAGGAGAGCGTGGTGCACGATGTCGCGATCTACGATGAGCGAAATGGCCAGGAGAGCCGCTCCATCTACGCGACCCGCGGGAAGATGGGCTTCTCGGAGGAAGGAGAGGACCTCTACTTCGACCTCGAGGACGGCGTCGTCCAGGTACGCATGAATGAGCGCCCGCACGCCTTCCGGCGCATCGCCTTCGAGCGGATGTTGCTCAAGATCCCGGATGTGGCGAACGGTCTCGAGCGCGATACCGCAGCCTTGCGCGGCGATCGCGAGATGAACATCGCCGACATGCGCGTGGAGGCGGATCGCGGCGCGCAGATGGCGGACGCGGCGCGTTCGGAGAGCCTCGTGTACGCGCGGGCGATCACCCGCATGCTGCTGGACTTCGCACAACCTCTCGGGGACGCGCCGGGTCCCGGAGCCTGGTCGCCGGACGGCACCTATGCCGGGGAGGGCGACATCCCCGACTGGGACGATAACATGGCGGACTGGGCGGATTACGCCGCTGAGCGGGAGGATTACATCCCCGAGCTGGAAGCCGATCTTCCCGACTGGGCCGATCCGCCCGACCGGGGTGACGACCTCTCCACGACCCCGGGCGCGCTCGCCCAAGGCGAGATGGGACCGGAACCCGCGCGGGAGCGCGCCGCTCCGGATTCCACCACGCAGGTCGCGGAGAGCGCGGCCCGCCGCTTCTACTCCGCCTCCGATGCGGCGAACCAGTTCCAGTCCTACGCCGAGCGCGAGGTCACGGGCCTTCGCCGAATCAACCAGTACTGGGTCGAGATTCACAAGAAGGGGACGATCCCGGCCGCGTGCATCGTCTTCGTCCTCCTCGGCGCCCCGATCGCCGTCCGGTTCCCGCGCGGCGGCGTCGCGCTCGTCGTCGGCGTCAGCCTGGGCATCTTCGGGGCGTACTACGTCTCGCTCATCGGGGGCGAGCGGCTCGCCGACCGCCTCTGGATCTCGCCGCTCTGGGCCATGTGGGCCCCGAACGTCATCTTCGGCGCCGCCGGGCTCGTGGCCCTGGCGCGCTCCACCAAGGTGATGCGCTGACGCCGTGAAACTGCTCGACCGGTACGTCCTTTCCCAGTTCCTGCGGATCTTCGCGGCCTGCGCGCTCGGTGTGCCGTTCCTCTTCATGGTCATCGACATCGCCGACAACCTCGACAGGTTCCTCGACCAGGGGTCGACCTGGTCCCAGATCGTCCTCCACTACGTGTACGAGTTCCCGTACCAGTCGCTGCTCGGGTTCCCGATCGCCGCCCTGCTGGGTTCCGTGTTCACGGTGGCCTCCATGTCCCGGCACTTCGAGGTCGCGGCCGTCAAGGCGGGCGGCGTTTCCTTCTACCGGCTCGTCCTCCCGATCCTCTGCGGCGCGACGCTGCTCAGCTTCGTCGCGCTCGGTCTCACGGAGCTCGTCGCCGTGACGACGCGGAAATCGGCCGAAGTCCTCGAACAGGAGGAGGCCCGCAGCCAGACGATCCGGAACTCCTTCGTCTACCGGGGGGACGACGGCCTCGTGTACAAGGCGCGACTGCTCGACACGCGCGAGGGCCGGATGGACGACGTGCAGATCGAGCGGCGGGGATCGGAACCCGACTTCCCCACCGTACACATCACGGCCAACGTCGCGCGCTACGACCCGGCGTTCTCGCGCTGGGTGCTGCAGCAGGGGTGGATGCGGGAGTTCCGCGGCCCGGAGGAGGAGACCGCCTTCGAGTTTTCCGAACTGTTCGTGCGGCAACTGGACGAGACGCCCGAGGAACTGCAGGCCAGACCCAAGGAACCGGACGAGATGCGCTACGCGGAACTGGGGCGCCTCATCGAGTCCGTCGAACGGTCGGGCGGCACGACGAACGGGCTCAGGACCTCTCGCGCGCTGCGGATCGCCTTCCCCTTCACGTGCCTCGTGATCGCCGTGTTCGGCATACCGCTGGCGCACAGCAACAAGCGGGGCGGCGCGCCGACCTCGATCGGGATCGCGCTCGGGACGACGATCCTCTTCCTGACTCTGATCCGCATCGCCGAAGCGATGGGCGCCGGAGGGGCGCTGTCACCGACGGCGGCGGCCTGGCTGCCGAACACCATCTTCTTCGGCGCCGGCCTCCTGCTCTTCGCAAAGCTGCGCACGTAGCAGGCCGGGGGAAGCCGGCCGGGGCTAGCCGGCCTGGGCGTCGATCCGCTCGATGTCGCTTCGCACCATGAGGCGGATCATCTCCTCGAACGACATGCGGGGCTCCCAGCCCAGCCGCCGTCTCGCCTTCGACGGGTCGGCGCAGAGCCGCTCGACTTCGGCCGGCCTCAGGAGCGCCGGGTCCTGCTCCACGTGCTCGCGCCAGTCGCGCCCGATCTCGTCAAAGGCGATCTCGATCAGCCGCTGGACGGTATGGGTCAGGCCGGTCCCGATCACGTAGTCCTCCGGCGTCTCCGCCTGCAGCATGAGCCACATCGCCTCGACGTAGTCGCCCGCGAATCCCCAGTCGCGCTCCGCCCCGAGGTTCCCGATCGACAAGCGGTCGGCGAGACCGCGGTGGATGCGGGCCGCCTCCCAACTCACCTTGCGCGTGACGAACTCGCGGCCCCGGCGGGGACTCTCGTGGTTGAAGAGGATCCCGCTCGTCGCGAACAGGTCGTAGCTCTCCCGGTAGTTCACCGTGATGAAGTGGCCGTACACCTTCGCGACGCCGTACGGGCTGCGCGGATAGAAGGGCGTATCCTCGTTCTGCGGCGTCTCCCGCACCTTCCCGAACATCTCCGAGGATGAGGCCTGGTAGAAGCGGATCGCGGGGTCGACCGCGCGGATCGCCTCGAGCATGCGCGTGACGCCCAGCGCCGTGAACTCGCCCGTCAGCAGCGGCTGATCCCAGGAGGTGGGGACGAAGGACTGCGCCGCGAGGTTGTACGCCTCCCGGGGCTGGACGCGTTCGAGCACGCGAATGAGCGACAACTGGTCGAGCAGGTCCGCCTGGTGGAGGGTGATCCGGTCCCGCAGATGCGAGATGCGGTCGTACTTCTCCACCGAGGAACGGCGCACGACGCCGTGCACCTCGTACCCCTTGTCGAGCAGGAACTCGGCCAGGTACGAGCCATCCTGTCCCGTGATGCCGGTGATGAGCGCGATCATGGCGGCCGAATATGCGCGGCCGCCGCGCCGCGGCCAAACGAGCGCGGTCCCCGGGAGGCCGGCGTCGCCGCGCCGCTTGACCGAAGACAACCCGAATCCGACATTCCCCGTCCCGCCGCCGGCCGGGCCGCGGGAAGCCGAAGGCCGCAGACAGAGGAGGTCTCGCGATCCCGCGCGCGACGCCGGTGCCGGAGTGGGTGCCCGATCTTCCGACGAGCCCGGGTGTCTACGTCTTCGTGGATGCGCACGGGCATCCCCTCTATGTGGGGAAGAGCGTGAACCTGCGGCGGCGCGTGCGCGGCTACTTCTACTCGGGGGGGCCGTCGAACGAGCGGCTGGCCGAGATGCTGCGGATCGCCCGGGGCGTCGAGGCACACCCGACCGGGAGCGACCTCGAGGCGCGACTCGTGGAGGCGGAGCGCATCCTCGGCCAGCGTCCGCCCTACAACCGGGCGCTCAAGCGGCGCGACGCGGGCTGGTACCTGGAACTGCGCCGGAACGAACCCTTCCCGCGGTTGCGCGTCGTGCGCCGGCCGCGCCGGGCCGAGGCCCGCTACATCGGCCCCTTCTGGAGCCGCCGGCTGCCCGAGCGCATCCGTCGCCTCGTGGAGAAGATCGCCCGGCTGCGGAGTTGCGCCGAATCGCTGCGCCCGGACCCGGCGCGGAGCCCGTGCATGCAGTTCGACATGGACCTCTGCACCGCGCCCTGCGCGCGCCGCGTGGGACTCAACGCCTATCGGCGGCAGGCGGAAGCGGCCGGGCGCCTGCTCGCCGACCCGGACTACGCCTGGGAACTCATGGACCGCTTCACGGCGGCGCGCGATGCCGCCTCCGAGCGGCTGGAGTTCGAGCGGGCCGCGGCGGCGCAACTTCGTCTCGACTGGATCGAGGAACTCGAGGAACTTCGGTTCCTGCTGGAACCGGAAGCGGAGCCGCACTCCTGGCTCATCGTGCTCCCCGCGCTCGACGAGGCGCACCGGATGCTCCAGCCCGTGGCGCGCGGGCAGGTGCTCGGGCGGCGCCGCGTGGCGTGGGTCGAGGGCGCCTGGGAGGAGGCCGTGGCAAACGCCTGCTACGCCGTGCGAGTGGCGGAGTTGCGGGCGCCCACCGTTCTTTCGCCGCGGGAATCCGTGCCCAGCGCGATGGTCGGCCGCTGGCTCGAGGAGGGCGGTGACGGCGGACACGCGATCGACCTCACCCGCCTCGACGCCGCCGGCGCCATCGACCGCCTGCGGCGCCTCGCGTCCTGACGCCGGCCGCGGAACCCCGTCACCGTCAACCGGGTCTTGATTGCCATGCCCAACTCGACTGCCATGCTCGCGAACTCAGACGTCGTCGCGGCCCGCGAACGGATCCGGTCCGGCGTGGCGCGGACCACCTGCCCGCAGTCCTTCGCCCTCGAGGCGCGCGCCGCTGGCCGCTTCCATCTCAAGACCGAGTTCCGGCAGCGCACCGGATCGTTCAAGGACCGGGGATCGCTCCACAAGCTCCTGCGCCTCGGCCCGGCCGCGCGCGAGGGGGGCGTCATCGCGGCCAGCGCCGGGAATCACGCCCAGGCCCTCGCGTATCACGCCTCCCGGCTGGAGATCGCGTGCACGATCGTGATGCCCACGCACGCGCCGCTCATCAAGGTCGCCCACACGCGCGGCTACGGCGCCCGCGTGATTCAGACCGGGGAGACCCTCTCCGACGGGATGGCGCTCGTCGACCGCCTGGCCCGCGAGGAGGGGTTCACGCCCGTCCACGCCTTCGATGACCTCGATGTGATGGCGGGCCAGGGGACGATCGGGCTGGAGATACTCGAACAGGTGCCCGACCTCACAACGGTCATCGTCCCCGTCGGAGGGGGCGGGATGATCTCCGGCATCGCGACCGTCGTGAAGGCGCAGCGCCCCAACGTGCGCGTCATCGGCGTGGAGGCCGCGGCCTCGCCGGGGGCCCGGGAGGCGCTGGCCGCCGGGAAGCCCGTGCACCTGGAGAACTCGGACACGCTGGCGGACGGCATCGCCGTGAAGCGGATCGGCGACCTCGCCTTCCCTCACCTGGCAACGCTCGTGGACGATGTCGCCCTCATCGACGAGGAACAGATCACCCGCGCGATCTTCTTCCTCCTCGAATCCGAGAAGTTCGTCGTGGAGGGCGGCGGAGCGGTGTCCGTGGCCGCCGTCCTCGAGGGAAAGGTCGACCTCGGCCCGTCCGACGTCACCGTCTGCATCCTCTCCGGCGGCAACATCGACATGAACCTCGTGTCGCGGGTCATCGACCGCGCGCTCTGGTCCGATGGCCGGCTCGCACGTCTCGCCGTCGTCGTTCGCGACCGTCCCGGCTACCTCAACGAAGTGACGGCGCTCGTCGCGATCGAGGGCGCCAACGTCCTCCACATCGAACACACGCGCGCCTTCGGGGACATCTCCGTCGGGAAGGTGGGGATCGAACTCACGATCGAGACGCGCGGCCGCGACCACATCGCGACGATCGTGGCCAAGCTCCGCGAACTCGGCCACCGGGTCGAAGAACTGTCCTGACGCACGCCGTCCCGTGCCTCCCCCGCGCCGATCAGGCTGCGGCCGCGGCCACGTGGACGATGTGCTCGTTCAGGTACGGATGGGCATGCACCTTCGCGTGGAACCTGGTATCGGCCGTCACAACCGGGTGTTGCTCCTGAATGGCCAGCGAGAGATAGAAGCAGTCGTAGACGGGATGGTCCAGATCCGCCGCCAGCCTCGCGGCGGCGGGCGCGAGTTGGCGCATGGGAATCGGCGTCGCCACCGGGGCAGCGCGCAACAGGTCGATGGCGGCGGAGAGTTCGGCGCTACTGATGTCGCCACGCCGACACATGGCCCACAGGGCATTCGCCGCCTCCGCGAAGATCAATTCGGGGGCGACCAGCGTCACGCCTGTCTCGAGCAGGCTCTCCGATTCGTTGGACAGGTCTTCGGACACCAGCCATTTCACGGCGACGCTGGCATCGACCACATAGCCTCTCAACTCGATCCGTCCCGGTCCCGATCGGCCCGGATCGTCTCGACACTGTCGACCGAGGACCGCAGGCGACTTCTCATCTCCCGCGCGCGGTCAGCGAAGGCCGCACCTTCGGCGAGCAGGACGTCGCGAAGAATCGCCCGGTGTTCGGCTTCGGCGGACCGTCGATTGGCGGCCGCCCGGCGCCTGAGCGCGTCGACCACCTGCGCGGTCACGTTGCGAACCGTGAGTTGTGCCACTGCTCTTCCCTCTTCGTGCGATGCATTCAATGCGCGGTGCATTCAATGCGTAGTGCATTCAATGACATCCGATGATACCGATGCTTGCGATGATGTCAAATCCAAAGCTGGATCAGGCCGTCGCTCCGGGAGCGTCTTCGACCTCGGCCAGCGCCTTCTGGAGTTCGCGCCGAGCCACGCGCGTGACGAGGACGACGACGGCGGCCGTCGCGGCGAGGCCCGCAACGAGCAGGGCGGTCTGCCCCCAGCTCGCCGCCCCGCCGGACGCCTCGGCCACCTCCGCCCCGGCTGCGCCGATGTACACGTACAGGAGCGTCCCCGGGAACATCCCCACGAGCGAAGCCGCGACGTACTGGGTGAAGGTCGCGCCGGTGAGGCCGTAGAAGTAGTTCTGCGCGCTGAACGGAAACACCGGTGAGAGGCGGGTGAGAAAGACGATGCGCCAGCCCTGGGTTTCGACCGCGCGGTCGATCGCCCGCAGCGCCGGGCGGTTGGCGAGGAGCTTCTCGACGCGGTCGCGGAGCACGTAGCGGGCGATGAGGAAGGCGAGCGCGGCCCCGATGTTCGCGCCCACGAACACCGTGAGGGTGCCGAGCGCGAGGCCGAAGGTGACGCCTCCGGCGATCGTCAGCGCCGAACCCGGCACGAAGAGGACCACCGCGAGCGCGTAGAAGAGTCCGAAGAAGAAGGGTCCCAGCCACCCCAGCCCCGCCGTGGTCTCGCGCAGCCAGGTGACGAGTCGCGCCAGAAAGCCCAGATCCTCCGTCGCGGCGGACTCCGAAGCCGCGGGCTCCGAGGCCTGGGCGGCCTGTGCGGGGACCGGCGCAGCGACCACGAGGGCGGGAGGGCCGCCGATCTCGGGACCCGCGTGGGCCGACGGCGCAGCGACCGCGCCCTCGACCGGCCCCGGTACGAACACGCCCAGGAGGAGCGCGGCCAGGGCGATCACTACGGCCTCTCCAGGCGGTTGTGCGCGGCGAGGATGCGGCGCACTTCGTCGTGCGGGAGCCCGGGCACCATGTTCCCGTCCCGCCCCACCATGGTCCGGCCCGCAACCATCGCGTTCGTGATCGCCTCCTCCGTGGCCTGGGCCGTCGCGAGCAACAGCGGCGAAATGGCGTCGTTCGACATCATCTCGACGGTCGAGTTCTCGCCCCGGTGCCACGCCCCGCCGTTGGCCGTCGAGAAGGCGATGAAGATGTCGCCGGAACTGTTCGCCCCGTACCCCCCCATGCGCCCGATCCCGATCGGCGCCCGGCGCGCGAGCCGCTTCAACTGGTGCGGCAGCAGCGGAGCGTCCGTCGCGATGACGACGATGATCGAACCGAGACCGTCGAACGCGCCCGCGTCCGCCGCACCCCCCGCGCCGCCGGGCGGCGTCCAGCCGAGGAGTTCCTGTCCGACCGGCACGCCCGCGATCAGCAACTCCGGCCGGCGCCCGTAGTTGCACTGCACGAGCACGCCGACGGTGTAGTCCCCCACGAGCCGGGACGAGGTCCCGATCCCGCCCTTGAACGAATTGCAGACCATGCCGGTCCCGCCACCGACCGACCCTTCCGTGACGGAGCCCGCGGCGGCGCTCTCGATCGCCGCGAACACGTGCTCCTTGCCGACGTGGAAGCCGTTGATGTCGTTGAGCCGCCCGTCCCAGGTCTCCGCCACCAGTGGCAGGCTCCACCAGATGCCCGGCGCGATGGGATGGTTCGCCTCCGCATCCCGCGACCACTCGATGACCGCCTGGTGGACGTCTCCCACGCTGTGGGTGTTGGTGATCATCACCGGACCTTCGAGGAAGCCCGATTCCTCGACCCAGGTCGTCCCCGTCATCTCGCCGTTCCCGTTCAGCGAATACCAGCCGGCGAAGACGGGTTCGTAGCTCTCCGTGCGCGGGAGCACCGCGGTCACGCCCGTGCGCACGGGGCCCTCTCCGACGACGAGCGCCCCTTCCCCTTCGATGATCGTCGCGTGCCCGACCCGGACGCCGGCCACATCGGTAATCGCGTTCAGGGCTCCGGGCTCCCCCGGGAACGGGATCCCGAGGTCCCGCGCCCGCGGCGGCGTTTGGGCGCTGAGGGGGGCGACGACCAGCGCTCCGGCGGTGAGCACTGCGGCGGTGAGCGCTCCGGCGGCGGCCAGCATCGGCGCGACCGGGCGCCGGCGGGCCGATCCCGTTCGCGGCAAGAAGAACATCGACACCTCCACGCGAGGGATTGTGCGATTCGGTCTATTCGACCGCTATCTGAACGTACCCTGGATCCCCAGCGTCCACAGCACGTCGGGCCGCAGGCCGGCGGCCTGGATCGGGAGCAGGGCGTTCGTGGCGAGGATCATGTCTCGGCCGAGCATGTACTTGAGCCCGACCGCGAGGTCGATGAAATGGCGACCGACGTCCGGGAGGGATGACGACTCGACCGTGAGCGCCGGGTTGCCGACGAAGGTGACGGGACCCGGCAGCGGATGCTCCGGATCCGCCAGTTCCCAGCGGGTGATGAGGTCGGCGGCCACCGTGAGGACGTCGGATGCCTGGGCATCGAATCCCACCGTCGCGAGCATCGCGTCCCGGTCGAAGTTCCTGTCGCGCAGGTTGCCTTCGCGCAGGAGATAGCCGGCGTTCACATGGGGCGAGAACCGTCCCCGATTGAGGGAGAGAATCGCCACGGCGCGGCCACGCCCCTCGCCCAGCCCGAGCAGATCTTCCTCCTGGCCCGTGGGGAAGGTGACGTCCGCCAGGAGCGCCATGCCCACGGGCGGGGGCGCACGGCCCACGGTCGTCCCGCTCGTGAGGTTGACCTTGACGCGGGCTGAGATATCGCCGATTCCCGTCGCCGACCCTCTCACGGAGTTGCGCGCTTCGAGGACCGGCGCGGCGGGCGTGCCGCCGAAACGGTGCGCGAGCGCGTTGCCGAGCGGCAGGATCTGGGCGTGCGCCGCCCCCCTCAGATTGGCCCGCACGACCGGCACCGCGAACCCCACGTCAAGGAACGACGCCAGACCCGCGCTCAGGACCGCCGTGGCCACCGTGTAGTCGAGGTCGAGGTTCGTCCGCACCCGGAGCACATCGCGCTCGAAGAAGGGGAGCCCGAGCCCGGGGTCTGGCCCCAGCGCCACGTCCGAATCCTCGTGGAAGAAGTTCAGGACGAGGTTGTCCGTGGGCACGCCGCTGAAGTTCGTGACCTGGAACGCCGTCGCTTCGAGGCCGAGGAAGAACCGCCCCATCCCGAGGGTCTCCGCCCGTTCCGCGAAGATCGGCCCGAACGACGCGCTCCGCTCTTCGTCCGACCAGATGCGGCCGCCCGACATCGCCGTCGGGGGAAGGCTCCCGACCACGGCGGCGATGCCCCCCTGGAAGGAGAGGATGAGCGCGTCGTTTCGCGGGACCCGTTCGCGCAGGAAGTGCCGGCCGTGCTCCGTATTGAAAATCCCGGTCTCCTCGAAGTCCGGATCGAGGCACAGGGGCACGCCGCACTGCCCGAACACGAACAGTTCCGACACGAGGTCCGTGAGCGACTGTGCCGCGGCCGGCCGGCCGGTCGCCGCCCCCAGCGCCACCATGGCCATGAGCCCCGCGACGGCTCGTGTGTGCATCACGCCTCCCATCGAGTTTCCGCTCCGGTGGCGCTGAAGGTTCGCGCACCGGTCGGACGCGGCAAGATGACCCGTTGACCTCCGACGCCTTCCGCGCTCATCCTCGGGCCATGCCTTCATCACACTCGCGTCTGACAACAGCCGGCTCGGCGCCCTCGTTACGGCGGCGCGGCCAGGACGCCCACGACGTCATCATCGTCGGCTCCGGCGCGGGGGGCGGCATCGCCGCCTACGTGCTCGCCTGCCATGGCCTCCGCGTCCTGCTCCTCGAGGCGGGACGGGACTACGATCCAGTGTCGGAGACCCCGATGTTCCAGCTCCCGGCCGACGCGCCGCTCCGGGCCGCGGGGACCGCCGACAAGCCCTTCGGCTTCTACGACGCGACGGTGGACGGCGGCTGGCGCGTCCCCGGCGAACCCTACACGAGCGCCGAAGGGGTCAACTTCATGTGGTGGCGGGCGCGCATGCTCGGGGGGCGGACGAACCACTGGGGCCGGATCTCCCTCCGCATGGGCCCCTACGACTTCAAGCCCTACAGCCGGGACGGGCTCGGGTTCGACTGGCCGATGACGTACGACGACCTCGCGCCGTGGTACGACCGGACGGAGGCCTTCATCGGCGTCTACGGTTCGAGCGAGGGGCTCGAGAACACGCCCGACTCCTCCGAGGGGATCCTCCAGCCGCCGCCCGCGCCGCGCGCCTACGAACTGCTCGCGAGGAAGGCCTGCGGAGGTCTCGGGATCCCGGTCGTGCCCGCGCACATCGCGATTCTCACCGAATCGCAGGACGCCGATGGCCTGTCCCGGATGCTGTGGCCGGGGAACGCCCTGGCCCGGCGGGTGACGCGCGACGCCATGCGCGGCCGCGCGCCCTGCTACTGGGCGACACCGTGCGGGCGGGGCTGCTCGATCAAGGCCAACTTCCAGTCGACGACCGTCTGCCTGCCGCCGGCACAGGCGACCGGCAACCTCACGACGATCACCGACGCCATGGTGCGCGAGGTGACCCTGGATGCGCGGGGCCGGGCGAACGGGGTCCACTACGTCGACAAGAACGCTCGCGCCGACCGCCATGCCGCGGCTCCGGTCGTCATCCTCGCGGCCAGCGCCCTAGAATCCGCCCGCATCCTC
The DNA here is from genome assembly GCA_026914155.1 of Candidatus Palauibacter rhopaloidicola. GTDB lineage: Bacteria > Gemmatimonadota > Gemmatimonadetes > Palauibacterales > Palauibacteraceae > Palauibacter > Palauibacter rhopaloidicola. The sequence continues at coordinate 108,366 of JAPPGH010000049.1, forward strand.
CTCAACTCCCGCAGTTCGCTCTTCCCCGATGGGCTCGCCAACGGGAGCGGACTCGTCGGCAAGTACATCATGGACACCGTGGGCGCCGGCGTCTCCGGCCAGATTCCCGCGCTCGAGTACCTGCCGCGGCACGCCGAGGAGGGGGCTTCGGCGATGCACATGTACATGCCGTGGTGGCTGTACGGGGAGCAGGCGGCGGGACGCCTCGATTTCGCCCGCGGCTACCATATCGAGTTCGGCGGCGGGCAGCGGATGCCGGGATACGGCGCCTTCAGCGGCATCGAGCCGCTCACCGAGGGCGCCTACGGACAGCGCTTCAAGGAGGAATGCCGCCGCTACTACGGTTCGTTCACGTACTTCGACGGCCGCGGCGAGATGATTCCCAACGACGACTGCTACTGCGAGATCGACCCGGAGGTCGTCGATCAGTGGGGCATCCCCGTGCTTCGGTTCCACTGGAAGTGGTCCGACCACGAACTCAACCAGGCCCGGCACATGCAGCAGACGTTCGCCGGGATTATCGAGGAGATGGGCGGGCGCGTGCTCTCGACGGTGCAGACGGATGGCGCACGCGCGATCCTGGCGCCGGGCCAGATCATCCACGAGGTGGGCGGCGTGCGGATGGGAGACCGGCCGGAGAACTCGGTGCTCAACCAGTACTGCCAGTCGTGGGAGGTCCCGAATCTGTTCGTGATGGACGGTGGGCCGTTCGTCTCCAACGCGGACAAGAACCCCACGCTCTCCATCATGGCGATCGCCTGGCGGTCTTCCGAGTACCTCGTGGATCAACTTCGGCAGGGAGCGCTCTGATGGCGGACCACCCACGCGAACGGGCGCGGGACCGCGAACGGGAACCGGAGGCGACCGAGGGACTGACCCGGCGCCGGGCGCTCCAGGTGCTCGCGGCCGGGGCGGCGGGCGCGGCCGCCATCTCCGCGGGGGCGTGCGCCGACGGCGGCGAATCCGGGGTTCCCGGCACCGAGGGTGCGACCGCCTTCTCCGGCGCCACGAGCGGCGGCAACCCCCGGGCCGCCGGCACGCCGACGGACCCGGACCTCGTCTCGCCGGTCGTGTGGTGGGACCTGGTCCTGACCGAGGACGAACTCGCCACGCTCGCCTCGCTGTGCGACGTCATCATCCCGGAGGACGACCACTCCCCCGGCGCGGCGGCGCTCGGGGCGCACGCCTTCATCGACGAGTGGGTGAGCGCGCCCTACGACGGAAACCGGGACGATCTGACGCTCGTGCGCGGCGGGCTCGTGTGGCTGGATATCGAATCGGCGGAACGTTTCGGGGGCCGCTTCACCGAACTCACGCTCGAGCAGAAGCACGCGATCTGCGACGACATCTGCTGGGCCGAGAACGCGGCGCCGGAGTACCGGGTCGCGGCCCGCTTCTTCGACCGGGTGCGGGATCTCACGTCGACCGCGTTCTGGACCACGGCGGAGGGGATGGCCGACCTCGGCTTCGTGGGGAACCGGCCCATGCCGCGCTTCGACGGCCCGCCCCCGGAGGTTCTCGAACGCCTGGGTCTGGCTTAGTGTACACGAGTGGCCGTCGGCGCGAGAGCATGCAGGCGGACTTTCTTTCGCAGACCTGTCCCGGAGTGAGGCGCAGATGACGCTGAAGAACGATTTCTCCCGGCGCGACTTCGTTCGGGCCTCGGGCGCGGCCGGCCTCGGCCTGAGCATCGTACCCGCGCATGTGCTCGGCGGGCCCCGGCACCGCGCGCCCAGCGACACGCTGAACGTGGCGCACATCGGGGTGGGCGGCATGGGTGGCGGCGACGTGCGCGGCATGGCGGGGGTCGGCGAGAACATCTACGCCCTGTGCGACGTGGACGAGCGCCAGGCGGCCGGCTCGTGGAGCGCCTTCCCGCGGGCCAAACGCTACCGCGACTTCCGCACGATGCTCTCGGAGGAGGCCGCCAACATCGACGCGGTCGTGATCTCCACGCCGGACCACACGCACACCGCGGCCGGCATGATGTCCCTTTCGCTGGGCAAGCCCACCCGCATTCAGAAGCCGCTCGCGACCACGATCTGGGAGGTGCGCCAACTCGTCGGCGCCGCGGAGGGGGCGGGGGTCGCCACGCAGATGGGGAACCAGGGCCACGCCCAGGACGGGACGCGGGAGATCCGCGAGTGGTACGAGTCCGGCGCCATCGGCGAGATCCGGCGCGTGGAGTACTGGACGAACCGGCCCATCTGGCCGCAGGCGATCCTGCGGCCGACCGAGGCGCACCACGCCCCGCCCTGGCTGGAGTGGGACCTGTGGCTCGGACCGGCGGCCGACCGCCCCTACCACCCGGCCTACGCCCCCTTCAACTGGCGCGGCTGGTGGGACTTCGGGACCGGCGCGCTGGGCGACATCGGGTGCCACGCGATGGACGCCGCCTTCTGGACCTTCGACCTGGGGACGCCGGAGCGGATTTCGGCGGAATCGACGACGCTCTTCCCGGAGACGGCGCCCGCGGCGTCGCGCATCGAGTACGACTTCCCTGCCCGGGGGGACCGGCCGGCCGTGAAGGTGGTGTGGCGCGACGGCAACCTCTCCCCGCCCCGGCCCGCGGAAGTGCCGGACGACGCGCGCTGGCCCTTCGAGTCGAGCGGGCAGCTGTGGATCGGGACGGATGGCAAGATGTTCGCGGGGATCTACGGCGAGAACCCGCGGCTGCTCGACGCCGAGCGGGACGCCGCGGTCCGGGCCGACCCGCCGCCGGAGAAGTACCCGCGCACGGACGGCGTGTACGCGGAGTTCGCCGCCGCCTGCAAGGACGGGCCGCCCGCGGGCTCCAACTTCGTCGAACACGCGGGACCGCTGACGGAGATGGTGCTCCTCGGCAACCTCTCGGTGCGAAGCGGCCGGGAAGTCCGCCTCGATCCGGCGACGGGCGAGATCCTCGACGGCGTCTCGATCCCCGAAGGCTACGTGAAGCCCGACTACCGCTCGGGCTGGGAATGGTAGCGGCCCGCTGCCGGATCGCGGCGACCGCCGATGTGCGCCCGCCGAGGCACGCCCGCTGAGGCACGCCGGCCGGTGATCCCGTGCAACTGAACGGCCTCGACTGGATCGTCCTGGCCGCGTACGGGACCGTGGCCCTCGGGGTGGGGCTCTGGTTCGCCCGGCGCGCCGGCTCCGGCACGAACGAGTTCTTCCTCGCGGGCCGGAAGCTGCCCTGGTGGCTGCTGGGGACGTCGATGGTCGCCACGACCTTCTCCACCGACACGCCGAACCTCGTCACGGACCTCGTCCGCAACGGCGGCGTGAGCCGGAACTGGGGCTGGTGGGCCTTCCTCATCACGGCGATGTGCACGACGTTCTTCTACGCGAAGCTGTGGCGGCGCTCCGGCGTCTTCACCGACATCGGCTTCTACGAACTCCGCTATTCCGGGCGCGCGGCGACCTTCCTGCGCGGCTTCCGGGCCCTCTACCTGGGCGTCTTCTTCAACGTCGTCATCATGGCGACCGTCACGCTCGCCGCGATCAAGATCTCGGGGGTCCTGCTCGGGGCGGACAAGTACACGACGGTGCTCGTCGCGGGCACGGTGGCGGCGCTCTACTCCGCGACTTCCGGGCTCTGGGGCGTGGTTGTCACCGATCTCCTGCTGTTCGCGATCGCCATGATCGGCGCCGTGGCGGCGGCCTCGTACGCGCTCGCGCAGCCGGAGGTCGGCGGCCTGGCCGGGCTCGTCACGCACCCGGAGATCTCGCAGAACCTGTCGCTGCTGCCCGACTTCTCGGACTGGCGGACGGCGGCGATGGTGTTCGTCATCCCGATCGCAGTGCAGTGGTGGGCGAGCTGGTATCCCGGCGCGGAGCCGGGCGGCGGCGGGTACGCGGCGCAGCGGATGCTCGCGGCGCGCAACGAGCGCGACTCCATGCGCGCCACGCTGTGGTTCAACATCGCGCACTACTCGCTGCGGCCGTGGCCCTGGATTCTCGTCGCCCTCGCCTCGATCGCCGTCTATCCCACGCTCGATTCGATCGGAGCGGCCTTCCCCGACCTCGATCCGAGCCTCCTGGGGCACGACCTCGCCTACCCGGCGATGCTCGTCTTCCTGCCGCACGGACTTCTGGGACTCGTCGTCGCTTCGCTCGCGGCCGCCTACATGTCGACCATCTCCACCCACCTGAACTGGGGATCGTCCTACGTCGTCGACGACTTCTATCGCCGGTTCGTGGCCCCGGAGCGGGACGAGGCCCACTACGTGCGGGTGGCGCGGCTCTCCACCGGGGTGCTGATCGTCCTCTCCGCCGCCCTCGCACTCTTTCTCGACAGCGCGAAACAGGCGTTCGAACTCATCCTGCTGCTGCACGCCGGGAGCGGCCTGATCTTCCTCCTGCGCTGGTTCTGGTGGCGGGTGAACGCGTGGTCGGAGATCTCGGGCATGGCGGCGTCCGCGAGCGTGGCCCTCTGGTTCCCGCTCTTCCACGAGCGCGTGGGGCTGCCGGCGCTCGATCCGGCGGTCAGCCTGTTGCTGGGCGTCGCGCTGACGACGGCCGTGTGGCTCCTCGTGACGTTCCTCACCCGACCCACGGACACCGCGACGCTGCAGGGCTTCTACGACCGCATCCGCCCCTTCGCCCGCGGCTGGCGGAGGGCCGTGAACACGCAGCCGGACGGGCCCGGGAGCCTGGCCGCGGGTCTCGCCTCGTGGGGCCTCGGCTGCGTGACCGTGTACGCCGTGCTCTTCGGCACGGGGATGGCCCTGTACGGGAGGCCGGCCGCCGCGGCCGGGTTCGGATTCGTGGCCGTCGCCGCCGCCGTGGGGCTGTTTCGGGCGCTCCCCAGAGTGGGCTTCGACTGACCGAATCCGACTGACACGGGAGCCTGCCGTTTCCTACGCCGCCGCCGCCGTGCGTCACGAGCGGCGCGCCTCGCTCGTCCTTGAAGCAGGTGCAGACGAGGGATCGCGGGAGGCAAGGATGATGAATCACCGACTCGGGCGCGCCGTCGCGGGAGTCCTCCTGGCGGCCTTCCCGGCCTTTGCCGGAGAGGCCGCGGCGCAACTCATCCAGATTCGCACAGTGCCGGTGGCCACCGGCGACCAGTTTCTGACCACGCCCTCGGCGAACTTCGGGATGGCGGGCCTCACGTATGCGGTGGACGACTCCATCGCCGACGGCTGGTCGAACCCGGCGAAGGGCGCGCTCCTTTCCGAATCGTCGCTGCTGAGCGCTCCCGTCTACTACGGGATCTCCGAGGGAGGCGGAGGCGGGTTGACGTTCCCGATCGCGGGGCTGATCACGGGCGAGGACTGGTTCGGGGGCGTTACAGCCGCCATGCAGGACATCGACGCCGATGGCGGCCGCCGCTTCTGGACCGCCGACCGCCTGTCCGAAATCTCCACGCGCAATCTGTATGCGGGGACGTTCGTGGGCCGCAGGCTCGGATCCGGCGCATGGTCCCTCGGAATCGGCGCGAGCGTTGCGAGCCTCGAGGCGATGGGTGGCGTGGATCGGCTGTACGCGGACGCGGACGAGATCGACCAGTCCGGGTCGGTGCGCGATGTGAGGCTCGGAGCCTACCGCGAGTCGGGACGCGACCGCGCTTCCGCGGTTCTCGTCCACAACGCGGTCTCGATGACGCACGAGGTCACGTATGCCGACGTGATCCGCTGGAACCGCTTCGAGCAGGTGTCGATACGGAAGGAAACGAACCTGGACCGCACCCGTACGTGGGGACTGCAGCTCGGCTGGGACCGCCTTCTGCGCGCCCCGGGCTGGCGCATCGGCGCTTCCATGACGGTCAACCGGAAATCACACCCCAAGATCCCCAACTACAACCTTCAGAACATCCCCCGGGATCCGGGAAACAGCCTCGCGTGGGAACTCGGGTTCGGCGTCGCGCGCTCGCTGAACGGCACCACGGCCGGTATGGATGTCGCGCTCCAGCCGATTCTGAGCGACACCTGGCAGGAGGCGGAGGAACCCACGGAAACCGCGAACGGCGCCACCATACCCGTCGGCGGGAGGACGATCGAGAATCGCTTCTCTTTCCTGAACCTTCGGCTGCGCGTGGGCGTCGGGCACGAGTTCGAGAAGGTGGGATTGCGGATGGGTCTCGAAGGCCGGTCCTACGACTACACGCTCGAGCAGACGAACAACGTCCTGGACGCGTTCAGGACGCAGGACGAGTCGTGGATCGAATGGACGCCCGCGGCCGCCGCCGTCTTCCGGCTGGGGTCTGCGGACCTGCACTACGGCGTGCGCGTCACGACGGGCACCGGCCAGCCGGGCGTGGGAAGCGACTTTGCCGCAAACAGCCCGGACAGCGGCGGCGGCGACTTTGTCGTCGCTCCGGAGGGGCCGTTGACGTTGGCGGACGCCAGGGTGCTCACGCACCAGTTCTGGGTGCGGATCCCGATTCGCTGACCGTCGGCGGCGTCAGGGGTCGATTTCGAGGTGGTCCAGCAGGAGCATGTGGCCCGGCGGACCCCAGCCGTCGAGGGAGATCCGATCAATCCCGAGTGGAGCCTCGATGCCGACGCGCTCGGCCCGGAAGAGCGAGCGCCCTCCCGGCCTGTACGTCGCCTTCTCCGACCCCGAGGCTTCTTCGGAGGCGTAACGCATGTCCGGAGCGTGGTCCCAGGCCGAGGCCGGCACGCGTTCCCCGCCGCTCCAGGCGATTACCTCGAACTCTTCGATCAGATCGGGGCCGAAGAGCGTGAACGTCACGCGGCGGGGGCGTCCGGGGAAGTCGAGGTGGATGACGCCGACTTCCAGACCCCGGTCTCCGGCGAGCGGGTAGCCCAGCGCGTGCATCGACGCGTTCGGGGGCAGGTAGCCGCGCGCGTCGAGCACGTGAGGCCGGGTAGCCTCCGCCGTGTAGGAGTCGAACGACACCACGAGGCCCTGCTCCCGCCACTCCTCCGCCACCGCGGAGTTGGAGACGACGGACCGGCCATCGGCGTAGGTTTCGAACTCGATCCGCTCGTGCCGTCCGCTCGCGAGGAGACCGCGCGCGAGCGGCGGAGTGTCCGCCTCTTCGCGGTTTCCCGGTGTGTCCGCGGTGGCGGCCGGCACCCCGGGCGGCGGGGCCTCGCGGACCGCGCGCGGCATCCTGGGCGGTGGAGCCTCGCGGATCGCGGGCGCTTCCACCGGGGGCGGTGGCAAGGGCTCAAGATCCCACCGGAAGCGGAAACCGGCAGAGCGCAACCCGGACCAGGCGGCCGCGCCGGCGAGTCCAACCACGGCGAGGACGGCCAGGCCGCGCAGTACCCGCAGCGCGAGGGGCGGACGTCGCGTCCGCGCCTTCGTCAGGCGCTGACGACGGCGAGCTGCGGCCACGTCTCCCACCGGCCGCGGGTGAAGTCGGGGAAGTCGACCGGCCGGCTGCGGTCCGCCACCGACTCCTCGCTCACCGCGCACACGGCCGACAGCGCCGCCGCGTCGTACACGTTCATGTCGGTGGGCAGTCCCTCGCGCAGACACTTGATGAGCCGGTAGTCCTCCAGGTAATCCATGCTGCCGTGTCCGCGGCCCGCCCCGGCCCCGGCCATCTCGCGCCACAGCGGGTGCTCGAACTCCTCCAGGTAGTCCTCCGCCTCATCCCACCGGTGTCCCTCGCTGCGGCCCTCGACGTACACCCGTTCGGGATAGCCATGGAAGAGGCCGCGCGTCCCCTGGACGAGGTGGATCCGCGAGTACGGGCGGGGGAGGTTCGTGTCGTGCGAGACGTAGATCGTGCGGCCGAGGGCGGTCTTGATGAGGGTGACGTTCACGTCGCCGAGGGCGAAGGTCTCCCGGCGCTCGGGCGCGCCGTCGGGGAAGTGCTCGCGCGCGAAGTCCTGCAGCCCGCGCGACGGCCCGCTCATCGAGACCGCGTAGTCGAAGCGGTCCCCGCGGTTGATATCCATGCAGTTGGCGATCGGTCCCAGCCCGTGCGTGGGATAGAGGTTGCCGTTCCTCGTCTTCGAGTGTTCCCGCCGCCACAACCCCTCGCCGGTGTCGGCGAACTTTATCGCGCGCAGGTCGTGCAGGTATCCGCCCTCGCCGTGCAGGATCTCGCCGAACACCCCGAGCCGCGCCATGTGGAAGACGAGCATCTCCCAGCGGCCGTAGTTCACGTTCTCCATCATCACGCAGTGACGCCGCGTCGCCTCGGCGGTCTCCACGAGACGCCAGCAGTCCTCCATCGTGTAGGCCGCCGGTACCTCCGTCGCCGCGTGCTTCCCGTGCTCCATCGCGGCCACGCAGACGGGCACGTGCCAGCGCCACGGCGTGGCCGTGTAGACCAGGTCAATGTCCTCCGACTCGCACATGCGGACGAAGTCCGTCTCCCCGCGCGTGTAGAGCGTCGGCTCCGGCCCCCCGGCTTCGAGCACCCAGTCGCGGGCCCGCTCGGCGTGCTCGGGCCGGATGTCGCAGAGCGCCGTGAGTTCCACGCCCTCCATGTCGAGGAGATTGCGGACGTGCACCGATCCCATGCCGCCGATCCCCACGAAACCGATGCGGACCGTCTCCAGCGGCGGGGCCGAAAGGAGGGCCTCCGGCGCCGGGGCGCCGCTCCCGGACTGCGCCGGCCCGCGCGCGGACCTCGCCGCCGCACCGTCGGCCTCCGGCCCACCGCAGGCGCCGAGAACCGCGGCTCCCGCCCCCATCGCGCCCAGCTTGAGCAGCGTCCGCCGGTCGACTCCCGCAGGTATCATCTCGCCGGTTTCGTTCGATTCGCGCTTCGTCGGTTCCATCTCCACCATCCATCGCCGTGGTCCGGAGTTTGCCCCGGGCTGCCGGACGTGACATATGGAGTCCAACTTCGGAGCGGCGGGGAGCGGATGGCAAACATGAGGTCGCACAGGACGAATCGAGCGTTGCGCGCGGCGGCGGCCGGCGTCGCGGCCGTCCTGTGCGTGTCGTGCGAGTCGGCGCCGACGGGCCGGGACCGGCTCCTGGATGCCGCCGCCGCCATCCAGCGGCTGTCGAGCCTCGCGTACGAGTACACGTACGAGGGGAGCGGCAGCGCCGCGGGGTCCTACACCGGGAGGGTGCGGCTGCTCAGCGCCGAGGACGAACCCCGGATCTACTGGGCCGAGCTTCGGCCGTCGCCGTCATGGACCCCCGCTCCGGTGCCGGGCGAACCGCCCTTGGGCGACGCGTCCACCGACCCGGCAGTCGAGGCGGTCGCCGACGCGCCCGCCGACGCGCCCGCGCTCATCCTGTCGGGGGGCGGCGACTACGTCGCGGCCTTTGACGAGGCGCTGGGCCAGTTCCGTCACGGGACGATCTCGGGGGGCTCCGGCCATCTCGTCGCCAACGCCCCCTTCGCGGTCCTCGCGGCGTTCACGGATCCGCGGCCGTTCCAGGCGGAACTGGCGAGCGACATGGAACTCGTGAGCCGGGAGACGATCGGCGGCGTCCTGTGCGATGTGCTGCGCGGAAGGACCGACGAGTTCGGACCCGCCCAGGTGTGGTGGCACATCGGGGTCGAGGACGACCTGCCCCGCGCCTTCCGCTGGGAGGCCGATGACGGGAGCGGGGCCCTCGCGTTCGAGATCCGGAGCATGCTCGTCGATTCGGGGATCCCGGCTGAGCAACTCGCGATTCGCGTGGACCTCGACGGTCCGGATGGCGGCGAGGTCATCGACGAGGACGCGAGGCGGATCGAACCCGGCGTTCCGGCGCCCGACTGGACGCTCGAGACGGAATCGGGGTCGTCCCTCCGCCTCTCGGATCTGCGGGGGGACATCGTCGTGCTGAGTTTCGGGGCGAGTTGGTGCGCCCTCTGCCGGGACCTCGCGGCCGCGTACGCCGCCCTCCCGGGGCAGACCGCGTCGGAGCGCGTCCGCTTCCTCAACCTCAACGCGTGGGAGAACCCCGAGGTCGATCCCGGCCCGATCGTGCGCGAATGGGGGCTCGACGCGCCTCTCCTCCTGCACGCGGAGCGCATCGCCGCCGACTACAAGCTCGCCTCGGTTCCGGCGCTCTTCGTCGTGGACGCCGACGGAGATCTCGCGCTCGTCCGGCACCCGACGCTCGCGGATCCCGAGGCTCAGGCCGCCGAACTCGAGCGGATCCTCCGAACGCTCCTCGACGCGGATCCCTGACGGCCCCTACTTGTCGATCGGCAGTCCGCTGGGCACGGTCGCCGGCGCGAGGTGCGACAGGTCGCGCGCCGCGTCGTCCGTCAGCGACTCGAGGAAGGCGACGAGGTCGTCCGCCTCCGCGTCGTCGAAGGCGACCGGGATGAGAACCGTGTCCCGCGTGGCGAGGATCTCGTCGAAGTTGTTGAGCAGCGTGCCCCGAAGTTCGGGATCCACCTGCGACACGTCGTAGTCCCGGAGACGGTTGTCGATGCTGTCGTAGTGGACGACGATCGCCTTCAGCGTGGCGAACTGCCCCGCGTGGCCGTACGGCCCCGTGAGTTCGACGTTGCGCATCGGCGGCGTCTTGAACAGGCGGCGGTGCGCCGGATCTCCCGTCACGCGCTCTCGGCCGAAGTCGTCGTTCCCGCCCGGTCCGTCGCCCAGCCCGGGGCCGATCTGCGGGATGGCCGCGTTGTGGTGCTCGTTGTTGCGGTCGTCGAACTGGTCGGTCTCGTGACACAGCATGCAGCGGATCGTCATGAAGCTCTTCGCGCCGCGCAGCGCCGAATCGCCGAGCTGGTCGTTGTCCCCCTTCAGGAACCGGTCCCACGGCGTGTCGATGAAGGTGAGTTCGGACACGTAGAAACCCGCGATCGCGTTCGCCGCGTGCGCGAAGGACATGTCATCGAACCCCGTACCGGGATACGCGGCCTCGAACATCGCCCGGTACTCCTCGATCTCCCCCAGCCGCGCCATGAGCGCCGCCCACACGCCGGTGAAGTCGTCATCCTCCAGCGCCGCCAGTTCGTTGTCGTCGCCGAAGCCGCGCATCTCCTTGCGCCGCAGCACCGGAATCATGGGCTGCGCCGAGAGCGCGCCGAACTCGAACACGGCCTGCATCTCGGGCGTCAGTTGATCCCCGGCCTCGGTCGCGATGGAGCCGTCCTCCGTTTCCTCCACGAATCCGTCCCAGAAGAACTGCGTCGAGAGATGGAGATTGAAGAGCGCGGGCGAGTTGCGCGGGATGAACTCGCCCTCGGGGTGCGTCCGGTTGGGACCCAGCCCGCGTCCCCCGACGCCGATCGAGAGCGACCGGCCGTCCCCCATCGCGAAGCTGGGGAGGTGGCACGTCATGCAGGAGATGTCGCGGTTCCCGCCCAGAATGCGGTCGAATGCCAGAGCGCGTCCCAGTTCGACGAGTTCCGGCCGCACGGGGGGCGGCGGATCGAGCGGATCGAGGTTCCGGTGGTCCGCGAGCAGGCGCACCGTGTCGATGAGCATCGCCCGCACGACCTCCGGAGGAGGAGGTGGCGGCGGGGGCGGCGGTTCGGGTGGGGGCGCGGGCGGCACCGGCGGCGGGACCGGCGGCGTGACGGAACCGTCCCCGCAGGCGGCGAGGCCCAGCAGGAGTCCCGTGGCCGTGAAGGCGAGCGCCTTGCGAGTGCGATTCAACATGCGGGAGACATATGCACCGGGGTCGCGGAAGCTCCCGTCAGGGACTTTCCACGATGATTCGCACATCCATCATGTACTCGTGGTAGCGGCAGAAGAACACGTACTCGCCCTCGACCCTGGGACGGTAATCCCAGACCGTACCCGGCCGCAGATCGTCGCTGTCCACCGCGTTCGCGCCCTCCGGGACCTTGCTGAACTCCACCCGGTGGATGTTCGTGCCGTTCTGCGTCCACGTGATGGTCGCGTGCCGCTTCACCGTCACCTGGGCTTCCTGATCGTGATTCCCGTCGGGATCGACGAACGTGTCGTCCAGGATGTCGAAGTTCGCGTCCGACCCGAAGGGTACCTCCACTCTGGGCGGCGGCGGCGGTGGAGGCGGCGGAGGCGGCGGCGGCCCGACGGGCGGGGGCGGCGGCGGTGCAGGCGGAGGAGGCTCGATGGGCGTACCGACCGGGCCCTCGCCCGAACCGCCGCCCCCGCAGTTGAGGGCAATGCCCATCGCAAACAGCAGGGCTGGCCAACGACCCTTCATTCAAGACCCTCCCAGGGGTACCGCGCCCACGATCCGACCTGAAAAAATGAAACGGCACGCGTGCCTCAGGCAAGCTCCGGCGGCCCGGCGTTGCTGCGGGGCCCGATCCGTTCAAGATTCGCCGGCATGCGAACCTCACCCCATATCCGCCCCGTGACACCCGTCATCGGTGCCGAGGTCGACGGCGTGGACCTCGCCACCCTTGATGATGACAGCTTCGAGGTCATCCGCGATGCGCTGATGGCGCACTGCGTCCTCTTCTTCCGGGACCAGGACATCTCCATCGAGAGCCAGAAGGCGCTCGGGGCCCGGTTCGGCCAACTCGTCGAGCACCCCAACGAGCCCGGCATCGCGGGACATCCGGAGGTGTTCCGGATCCATGCGGACGAGAACTCGGTGCGGGCGACCGGGGAGCGCTGGCACTCGGATGTGTCGTGCGACCCCATGCCGCCGATGGGTTCGATCCTGCGCCTGCACACGGTGCCCGAGAGCGGCGGCGACACGCTGTTCGCGAACATGTACGCCGCCTACGAGGCGCTGTCGGACCGCATGAAGGCGCTGCTCGACGGCCTCACGGCGGTCCATGACGGCGGCCCGTTCTACCGGGAGGTGAACCGGCTCATCGGGCGCGACGACGGGGGCCGCTCGTACCCGTTGGCGGAGCATCCCGTCGTCCGCACGCACCCCGTGACGGGGCGGAAGGCGCTGTTCGTTAACGAGATGTTCACGGTCCGCATCGCGGATCTGCCGCGGGGCGAGAGCATCGGGCTGCTCGACTTCCTCTTCCGGCACGTGCAGCGGCCGGATTTCCACTGCCGCTTCCATTGGCGCCCGCACTCCGTCGCCTTCTGGGACAACCGCTGCACGCAGCACCACGCGATCTGGGACTACTTCCCCGCCGTCCGCTCCGGCTACCGCGTCACCATCCGCGGCGAACGCCCCGCCTAGCCGCGCGGCCGTGGCGGATAGCGGCCGATTGTCGGTTAGGCTACCGTCCAATTGCTGGTTAGAGCGCCGTCCAATTGCCGGTTAGGAGTCCGGATCATGCTGAAGCGCACTCCGATTTCGCTCAACGTGCTCGCTGTGGCGGCGATCCTCGGGGCCTGCAGCGGCGCCGACCCTGACTCCTCACCCGCGGCTGCGACGGAGGCGCCGGCGCTCGCGATCGTCGGGGCGACCATCATCGACGGCTCGGGCGCCGAACCCGTGCCCGGCGCGACGGTCGTGCTCCGCGACGGGCGCATCGAATCCGTGGGACCGTCGGCGGAGGTCGAGATTCCGGCGGACGCCGAGGTCCTGGACGCGGCCGGGAAACACCTCATTCCCGGTCTCATCAACGCGCACGGTCACGTGGGCGCGACCCTCGGCCTCGAGGGCGGGCACTACTCCCGGGACAACGTGCTGCGCCAACTCGAACTGTACGCGAGCTACGGCGTCACCACCGTCGTGAGCCTCGGCGGCGACGAGCCCGCCGGCGTCGAGGTGCGCGAAGAACAGGACGTGCCGTCGCTCGACCGGGCCCGGCTCTATGTGGCGGGCGCCGTGGTGGCGGGGATCACGCCGGGGGCCGCGCTCGAGATGGTGAACGGGAACGCGGCGATGGGGGTCGACTTCATCAAGATCCGGGTCGACGACAACCTCGGGAGCACGTACAAGATGACGCCGGACGTGTACGGAGCGGTGATCGAGGGGGCGCACGAACTCGGGCTTCCGGTCGCGGCGCACCTGTTCTACCTCGAGGACGCCCACGGGCTGCTCGACGCCGGGGTCGACTTCATCGTGCACAGCGTCCGGGATCGGGACGTGGACGACGCGCTCGCGACGCGGCTCATCGAAGCCGGCGTTTGCTACTCGCCGACGCTCACGCGCGAAGTCTCGACCTTCGTGTACGAGAGCGAGCCGGAGTTCTTCTCGGATCCCTTCTTCCTCGCCTCCGCGGAGCCGGCGGTGCTCGAAGCGCTGCGCGTCCCCGAGAGCATGGCGCGCTACCGCGAGAGCGAGTCGGCCCAGCGCTACAAGGAGGCGCTCGCGCAGGCCCAGGAGAACCTCGGCGCGCTGTCCGACGCCGGCGTGACCATCGCCATGGGCACCGACACCGGCCCGCCCGCGCGCTTCCAGGGCTACTTCGAGCACATGGAACTCGCGCTCATGGCGGAGTCCGGCATGTCGCCGATGGAGATCCTCGTCGCCTCCACGGGCGACGCCGCACGCTGCGCGGGACTCGAAGGCGTCGGCACGATCGAGGCCGGCAACTGGGCGGACCTCATCCTCCTCAACGCGGACCCGCTGGAGGGCGTCGAGAACCTGCGCGCGATCGAATCCGTCTGGATCGCCGGCAACGAGGTGCCGTCGGTCTCCGGCTAGCTCCGGCCCCGTTCGCGGAGGTCGACGATCGGAGGGGCGTCGTCGGGGATCGTTCCCGGCTCGACGGCGCGGACTTCCACGCGGAGCCGGGTCGCTTCCCTGAGGCGGGCGGCGAGTGCGTCGAGATCGGGCTGCCCGTGGCCCGTGGGCTCTACGGAGACGACGAGGACGTCGCGATGGTCCTCCTCCGTGACCGACCCCTGGTAGCGCCGGACGCCGGGGGCGCCTTTGAGAGCTTCCGCCAGTTGCCGGGGATGGACGAACATGCCGCGCACCTTCACGCCCTCGCCGGTTCGGCCCAGGAAGCCCGTCAGTCGGGGGGAGGTCCGGCCGCAGTGGCAGCCGTCGGGGCGGAACGCCGACAGGTCGCCCGTGCCGAAGCGGACGAGCGGGTAGACCGGGTTGGGGCTCGTGACGACGACCTCGCCCGGTTTGCCGGGCGCGCACGGCGCGCGCGTGCCAGGGTCCAGCACTTCGACGACGACGCCCGGCGCGATGTGCCAGCCGTCCTTCGCCTCGCACTCGTAGCCGATGGCCCCGGCGTCGGCGGTCCCGTACGCCTGAAAGACCGAGACTCCGTGGCCCTCCTGAAGCAACCTGCGGAGATCGGGAGGCAGGGGCGCGCCACTGACCAGCGCGCGGCGGAACGTGGCCGAGATCCCGTCCTCCCTCCCCCGCTCCAGGAGGGCGAGGAGGAACTGCGGCGTCCCCACGTAGCCGGCGGCGCCGATCTGTGACGCGAAGGCGGCCTGGGCCGACGTGTTCCCCACCCCGCCCGCCACGACCACGCACCCCACGGTGCGCAACCCCGCATCCATCATGTGACCGCCCGGGGTCAGGTGATACGAGAACGTGTTGAGCACCACGTCGCCGCGCTCGAACCCCGCCGCGCGGAACGCGGGCGCCATCCGCCAGTAGTCCGCCCGCTGGCCCTCGGGGTCGTTGATCGGGCCGGGGGAGCGGTGGATGCGCCGGAGCACGCCGACATCCACGCCGAGCATCCCGCCGAAGGGCGGCTGGGCGGCCTGCAGGTCCGGCAGGTCGTCCTTGGCCAGGACCGCCACGTCCCGCAGCCCCGCCACGCCGCGCGGCTCGGGGTGGGCGACCCCGGCCGCCCGCAGGCGGACTCCGGCTTCCCCGCTGCGCTCGAGCGCCAGGCGGACGGCCCGGTCCGCCAGCGCATCCTGCGCCGCGCCCCAGTCGGGCGGCGCTTCCGCGGCGTCCAGGGGACGACGCCCCACCGTACTCACGACAGCCACCGCTTGCGGCGGCGATAGTGCTTCACGTCGCGATACGATCGCCGCCCGATCTCGCTCAGGCCCAGGTAGAACTCGCGCACGTCCTCGTTGTCTCCCAGTTCCTCCGCGGAACCCTCCAGCACCACGCGGCCCGACTCCATGACGTACCCGTAGTCCGCGACGGAGAGGGCGAGGCGCGCGTTCTGCTCGACGAGAAGGATGGTCGTGCCCTCCTCCTCGGTGATCCGCCGGATGATTCCGAAGATCTCCCGCACGAGAATCGGCGCGAGCCCCAGCGACGGCTCATCCAGGAGCATGAGCCGCGGGCGGGCCATGAGCGCGCGCCCGAGCGCGAGCATCTGCTGCTCGCCGCCCGACAGGTAGCCCGCCCACTGGCGCTTCCGCTCCGCCAGCCGCGGGAAGTACCCGTAGACGCGCTCGAGGTCCGCTGGCACCCCGCCGCGGTCCCGGCGCGTGTGCGCACCGGCGAGCAGGTTCTCGTGCACCGTGAGGTGCTCGAACACGTGTCGCCCCTCGACGACCTGGAAGATCCCCCGGCGGACGATGCGATCGGCGGGGAGGTTGTGAATCTCGTGTCCGTCGAAGCGGATCGATCCGTCCGTGACCTCGCCGTCCTCGACCTTGAGCAGGCCCGAAATCGCCTTGAGCGTCGTCGTCTTGCCGGCCCCGTTCGAGCCGAGGAGCGCGACGATGTGCCCTTCCGGCACCTCGAGCGACAGTCCGCGCAGGACGAGGATCACGTCGTCGTAGAGGACCTCGACGCTGTTGAGTTCGAGCAGAGCGCTCACCGAGCTCAAGGGGCTGTGAGGACGTCCGTCAGCGGGGTCCACCTTCCGTCTTCGGCCCGGAAGAGCCGGAGCCCCTTCGACCCCCGGTGGTCGCTCGGCGTGAAGGTGAGCGGCGGCCCCGCGCCGCCCGTGTCGAGCCCGTCGATCGTCTCCAGCGCCTGCTTGATGTTCTCTCCGGTCGGTTCCTGTCCCGCAGCGAGCACCCGCCGGATCCCCTCGACGAACACCGCCATCGTCCACCACCCCTGCGTGAACGCGTTCGTCTTCCCGGCGTAGTCCTCGCCCCGGGATTCGAGGTAGCCGCGGATGTCCCGGACCCCCGGCACATCGTCGGTGAGCGGCGCCCAGGGGATCGCCCCGACCACCCCTTCGGCCGCGTCCTCCGCCAGTCGCCACAGGAGCGCGTTGGCGCACCAGTTCAGGCACACGAAGGTGGCGTCGATCCCCAGCCCCTGCGCGTTCCGCAGGGCGACGGCCGCCGGCGCGGAGGTGTTCTGGAACACCACGTACGTCGCGCCCGACTGGCCGATGCGGGAGAACTCCGCCGTGTAGTCCGTCGCGCCGCGCGGCATCTCGTAGGGCGTGACGTCGACGCCGATCTCCCGCGCGTAGTCCTCGCCCCCCTGCACCCAGGGCGACAGGCCGAACGGGCTCGCGTTGTGCATGAACGCGACGCGCGCGTTCCCTTCCCCGCCGTTCGCCCGGTGGTCCTCCGCGATCCAGCGCAGGACGATCCGGAACTGGTCGCTGTAGCTCGTCGCCACGAGGAAGTTGTAGGGCGATTCGTGCGCGTCTCCGAGCACATGGGAGAGCGACGCGGACGAGAACGGGATGCGGTCCTCGGCGATCCTCAGCCGGAGCGCCTCCGTGTCGCCCGTCCCCCAGCCCATGAAGATGAGCGCGCCCTCCTGCACGAACTGCGTGTAGAGCTGCTCGGCCCGGTCGACCTGGTAGCCGTAGTCCTGGTAGATGAGCCGGACCGGCCGTCCCCCGACGCCGCCCCGCGCGTTGAGCCACTCGACGTGCCCCTGCACCCCCTCGGCGTAGTCGAGCCCCACGTCGGCCGTCGGACCCGTGAGGTCGAAGATGGCCGCGATCAGGATCTCATTCTCCGCCCGCTCCCCCGAGCCCCCGCACGCGGCGAGCGCGACGGACAGGGCGACGCAACCTTGCCGGAATCGGCTGAAACGCATGTCCGGACACCTCTTCAGTTCGTGATTTCGCGGGCTGTCCGCGGCCCCCTCTGCGGCGGTACGCGAAGGGCCACACGTAGAAAGTAGTCTTTCACGTTAAGCCACGGTTTGGACAGCCCTTCGGGCTTGAACACGGCCCGCCGCACGCCGCGCAAGGGACGTAACTGCAAGCGTTTACCCTCCAATTTTGGGGGGTTGCAACTCCCGCCTTATGCCCTACGTTGCTTGCCGAACACCCAACAGCGGAGGACCCCGCAGGTCGGGGTCGCTCTGCCGAATGCAAGAGCCGATCACGACCGAAAGGTAGCTGCCCGAGGTCCGGCGAATCGGTGGAGACCTCACCGAGCGAGGAACCCACGATCAACAAGCTAAAGCTCTGGCTGGTACTAATGCCTACGATGGCAGCGCCGGGATACGTTGCGGCCCAGAACATCGGGGAATCCAGGGGAGTGCCCGAAGCGAGTCTTGCCGCCGAGCCAAGCTACGACTCCTCGCGCCGAGGGTCGCCTCTCCCCCATATCGACCGGATTGCAGGTGCCGTGGTCTTGGGTAGCGAGACGTTTTCGGTGGTCGATGGGAAGGGTGGCACCATCTACATCGTAGACGCCAGCACCGGCTTGGTCTTGGCAGACCTGTCGGCGGAGCCGGAGCCGCTTGAGCGTCCAATTCGGCTACTCGATCAACTTCCGGGAGGCCGCCTCGTCGCGTGGCGTCCACAGGACGGCGATTTCCTCAAAGTGTATTCGTCAATGGGCGCGCTTGAAGACAGTATCCCGTGGCTACACGGCCTGGGATTCGGGAGGCCTAAGCCGGCGGGTGTGCTGCCCGACGGAACAGTGATTTCACGTACAAGCGGAGGTTCGGCTTCCATCCCCGGCGTGACTGGCGGCCGAGACGCAACGGTCGAGAATACGGTTCGCTATGAGGTGCAGTCCGCAGGAGGCCGCTTGATCGTCGCGGAAGCGCTGGTCACCGACTTCGCAACCGTCACCGTTCCGCTGGGAAGGGGATCCAGTTTCCAGTCCACTAGAATGGTTTTCGGCGATCAGGTTCTGTTCGCCCGCTCGGGAACGCATCTCGTCATTGCGCCCACCGGCGCTTCAGCTGCCTCCGTTTACGATGGCGCTGGCGCCCTGACCGACACCATTCCAATCCCCGGTACCAGACTGCCCGTAAGCGAGGCGCTCGTCACAGCCCAGCGCTACCAGCGTATCGCTGAGGCCCGCGAGACTGGCCAAACTGGTCAGCGCATGCGCCTGGTTGCGGCGGCTGCGGAATATATGGGGAGGAACTATGAGCCGGTCAACAGCGATTCCCTCATCATCCTGGAACTGCCCGCCAAGGGAACGGCGCCGCCGATCGACCGGATGCTGGCCGACCCTACAGGCCGCATCTGGTTTCGGCTCACGGTCATGCCCAATGACACTCACGCGCGATGGTGCGTGTGGGACGTGTCACGCCGCGAATACTCCTTTTGGCTGGCGCTACCGCGCGAGAATTCGCTGCTGGGCGCTTTTCCGAACAGCTTGCTGATACAAGGAACAGATGACGAGGGCCGGCCCCGCATACTTGTGACCCCGTTCACGGTCTCGGGCGCATCGGAGCGCCCAGCCACTTCCACCCAAGTACCTTGTGAGAAAGGACAACCTGCATGACCAGAACACTCCAGCTCCTCGGTTTGCTTGTGATCGCGCTGCTGGCGAACACATCCGGCGCTACGGCGGCCGTGGGGATCGACAGCCACCCGTGTATCCACTGGGGACCTGATTGCATCCTCTGCGAGGTGGCCAACGACCCCGATTGCATCGTCATCCTCTGCAATCATCCTGATGGAGGCATCGACGGCGAGATCCTCTGCTGGTGATCCCACAGCGGAAGAACCAAGTGGCGGGAGGCGTGCCCCGTTGGCCCCTCCCGCCCTGTTTCACGTTCACTTGTTGCCGGGTCTGCCGCCCGAAGCACCGAGAGCTATGAGCGACAAGCGCAACAAGATCGTCAACACCGCTATACTCGCCACGATCGCCATTCTGCTCTTCAACCCGTCCGGGGTCGTGGGTCGCTGGATTGGCACGACCTATCGCGAATGGCAGCAACGTCAACGAATCTCCGAAATCTGGGAAGAGTTGGTTTCGGCACCGAGCGTTTTGGGATCTCCCTACTTGGACCGTGGCCGCGCTATTGTCGAATTCGCAGACTATGACTGTCCAGCGTGCCGAATGGTGGCTCCTACTATCGCAGAACTGACGCAGCGAGGCGAGGCGATTGTTGTGGTTCGATACGTCGTTTCCCAGCCGGTCGGCTCGCCGGGCCGGGAAGCCGCCCGTGCGGCAATCTGCGCCGAGCAGCAAGGACGGTTCGCAGGGGCACACGAAGCTCTGATGACTGATGAGAAATGGATCGAGGAGAGGGATTGGACAGGACTGGCCGCCAGCATTGGTCTCGCCGATATGGCGAGCTTTAGCACCTGCCTCAGCGATGAATCTACCGAGCAGCGCCTCCTTCGCGACCAGAGTCTCGCAGACACCCTGCGGATACCCGGCACCCCCACATATGTGACCATGCAGGGCCTTCATGTCGGTGCCGGGGGCTTCCGGGGCGCGATGACTGCCGTTTCGAACATCCGCGACATCGGAACCAGTGGAGGCCCGTCAACCCGCCGACTTGAGCTAGAAACTGAACCTCTGTTTGATACGTCGCGTGAATTTCAACCGGACGACCTAGGGTTGGTCGCTGCCAATGCTGGGTTCTTTCTTTCGACGGACCGTTTCGTGGTCGTTGACCGCACCGAGCTTCTGTTCGTGGACCCATCATCGCGCAGTGTTCGTGTCGTCGGAGGAGAGGGATCCGGGCCCGGCGAATTCAACTTCATTACAGGGGCGATGCGAGCCCGCGAAGGAGTAGCCGTTTGGGATCTTCTTTCCCAACGCATCTCTTTTTTCTCTTCCGATGGCGAGTTGCTACGGTCGTCACCCTATGATCCCCTTGCTTTCCGACACCTAATGGCGGAGCCCGTGGCGGTTCATCCAAGCGGCGACATCCTGTTCCGGGACGGCAACGGCCTTGTGACTGGTGCCCGCGGTCGAGCATGGGATCCGGCTCGGTACATCACGATGGGGCGGGATGGCCAACTTCAAACGGTCGCCACAGCCAAGGGTGATGAGTTGTTCTACGGGAGCGGGGTCGGCTCGGGCGGAGGGATGTCCGACCGCGTGGTGTTTGGGCACCGCACACTCGAGGGTATCGTCGGAGATCTTCTAGTGGTTGCCGAATCCGATGCGTCCACGATCAATGTGATGGACTGGTCCGGTAGCGTACACTCCCGGATACCCATGCCGGCAGGGGTCAGAGTGTCTCCGCAGCAGATGCGGATGGCGCAGGCATCCCATGCCTCGAAGTGGGACCGACGGATCGCGCTCGCCAATCAGTTTCGGCAAATGGGCGGATCGTACTCTGTCGGCCAACCCGATCGGGATATACCAGCCAATGAAATAACACCGGGGATCGACAGATTGTTCGTTGACTCCGATGATCGGCTTTGGTTTAGGGAATATCGCCTACCTGACCGGGACAGCGCTGTTTGGCAGGTTTGGGACCTCCAGCTATCGGAACAGCTATTCTCACTTCAGGTAGCCGCCGAAGATCGATTGCTGGATGCGCGAGGAGACAGGGTTTTGCTCCGTGCCGAAGACGCGTTCGGGATTCCTCGGGTGGCTGTGAAGCAGATCCGTCCATAATCGCCCAAGAACCTCTCCAAGCTACAGGAACGTCGGCACAGATACGAGGAGGTTGCTTCCAACGCGGTATTCGCCCTCTCGCCTAGCTCGGCAGGAGGGCCGCGACCGCAGACGTCTACCCCCCGATCTTGGGAGGTTACAACTCCCGTTTCCCGCCCTACGTTGCTTGCCGAACACCCACTGCGGAGGCTCCCGGAAGATGGTCAGACAAGGGTTGCGGCGCAGGCGCGCTCTCGGTAGCCGGGGACGGCTGAGGGCGGGCTTCACGCTCCCGGCCGTGGCCGTCGCCGGGATCGCCGCGCTGGTCCTGTCCTGCGGCGATGACGGCGTTGGGCCGACGCCGCCACCGCCACCCCCACCGCCGCCTCCTCCGGTCGCCACGACCGTAACGGTCAACCCGCGTTCGGTTTCGTTTACCGCCCTCGGGGAGACGGCCCGGTTCACCGCGGAGGTGCGCGATCAGAACGGGCAGGTGATGGCGGGGGCCGCGGTCGCGTGGGCGAGCAGCGACGCCTCGGTCGCGACGGTGGACGCCTCCGGCGAAGTCACGGCGGCGGGGAACGGCACCGCCACGATCACGGCAACGGCGGGCTCCGCGTCGGGGAGCGCGGCCGTGACCGTGGTGTTGGACGCGGGCGACGATGACCGAGCCGCGCTGGAGGTGCTGTACCGGCGTACGGGCGGCCCCCGCTGGATCCGCGGGGCCAACTGGCTCACCGACGCGCCGCTCGATGCCTGGTACGGCGTCGTGGTTGTCCAGGGGCGGGTGACGGAGTTGACCCTGCGCGACAACGGTCTGGAGGGCCCTGTCCCGCCCCAGCTCGCGAATCTCTCCCGGCTCGAACACCTGGACCTCTCCGAGAACGACCTGTCCGGCCCGGTCCCGCCGGAACTCGGGCAGCTCTCCCGCCTGGAGCGACTGGACTTCTACGACACCAACGTGACGGGCCGGATTCCGCCTGAACTCGGGAATCTCTCCCGGCTCGACTTTCTGGATCTTTCCGCGAACCACCTGACGGGCCCGATTCCCTCCGAACTCGGCCGACTGTCCCGGCTGGATTGGCTTTCACTCTCCAGGAACGTCCTGACGGGTTCGATACCGCCGGAGCTCGGTGATCCGGGCCGTCTGGCGTCTCTGTATCTCTATAGCAACGGCCTGACAGGCAGAGTTCCGCCCGAACTCGGCACACGTCTTCCAGTGTAGTCCGGCAAGGTTTACCATGTAGGCCATAACACGTTATTGGACAACATGTTCTGTAGGATACGCTGTGTCCGGGCGTCCCTTGCGGTCCATCGCCATCCCGTGTATTCTTCCCGATGTAGTGCTGCAATGAGTGATACACCACAAGGAAGGAGACACCGTGACGAAGCGACCGAGGACGCTGAGCGCCGCCTTCGTGCGGACGGTCAACCGGCCCGGCGTCTACGGCGACGGGCGTGGCGGGCGCGGGCTGAGCCTCCGGGTTCACCGGACATTGGATGGCCGGATCACCAAGACATGGCGTCAGCGCGTCAGGATCGAGGGGCGGCTCACCTCGATCGGACTCGGGCCGTATCCCGAGGTGACGCTTGCCGAGGCCCGCCAGAAGGCGCTGGACAACAGCCGGGGCGTCCTCTTGGGCCAGGACCCGCGCGGACGCGGCGTCCCGACCTTCGCCGAGGCCGCCGAGCGGACCATCGAGCTTCACCGCGAGGCGTGGAAGGATGGGAGCCCGCTTCCCGAGCAGTGGGAGTCCACCTTCCGCCTCCATGCCGCCCCGCTCCTCGACAAGCGGGTGGACCGGATCGAGAGCGCGGACGTGCTCGCGTGCCTCTCGCCGATCTGGAACTCGAAGCCCGCAGCGGCGCGGAAGGCCCAGCACCGCATCACCGCCGTCTTCCGCTGGTGCATCGGTCGAAACTACCGGGCGGACAACCCGGTGGACCGGGCGGTCGTTGCGCTGCCGAAGGCGAACGGCCACACGACAACGCACCACCGGGCGCTCCCGCACGGAGAGGTCGCCGCCGCGCTCCGAGCGGTTCGCCGGACCACCGACACGCACCCTTCGGCGGCCCTGTGCGTCGAACTGATCGTCCTCACCGCCGTTCGACCGGGCGAGGCGAGGGGCACGCTTTGGGAAGAGATCGACATGGACGCGGCGACATGGACGATCCCGGCCGAGAGGATGAAGGCGGGCCGCGAGTTTGCGGTCCCGCTCAGCCCCCCCGCGCTCGATGTGCTCGAACGGGCGCGCAAGCTGTCGGGCGAATCGCCGCTGGTGTTTCCGTCGCGGACCGGCGGACCGCTGCCGCCGAAAGCGCCGCTCAGGGTGCTCAAGCGGGCCGGGGTCGCCTCGACGCTGCACGGATTCCGGTCGAGCGCCCGGTCGTGGATGGCCGAGTCGGGCGTCCCGGCCGAGGTCGCGGAGGCCTGCCTTGCCCACGTCCCGAGAAGCCAGGTCGTTCAGGCGTATCAACGGTCCGATCTACTGACACGCCGCGCCGAAGTCATGCAGGCATGGGGCGAGTACCTCGGGTAGCTACACACCGGCCCCAACCCCGATCCGCACAACCCTTCCTCTTCCGTAGCGCGGTCGGCGGGCGACCGCGTTGCCGCCATCCACGGCGGCAAATCGAGCCGAACCGGCCTTGCCGGACCGGATTCCACGCCTCTGGACGATCATCCTTCGGTTCGCCAAGGGGGCGTCCCGCCGCGCCGCTGGCGGAACTCTTCCGAGGCTCTGACACGTTATGACACAACATGATACGTCATAAGCACTTAGGTAATTTCCTAGGGGGTTGACGTTCTTGCGGACGTTCGTCCAGCGTTCGGGCATGGAGACGCTGGAAGGACAGTTCATCTCGCGCGTCAGCGCGTTTCTCGGGCGCTCGGGGCTGAGCCCGACGGCGTTCGGCCAGATGACGGTGGGCGATCCGAATCTGATGCGCCAGATCGGGCGTGGCCGTTCGCCGTCGCT
>JAPPGH010000027.1 GCA_026914155.1 Candidatus Palauibacter rhopaloidicola
AACTTAGACGATTCCTTACCTTGATACTCTTGGTTCACGGAGCGCTGTCCCAGCGCCGTCATGTCGATAGGCAACGGTCCAGCCAGCCCGGGATTATCCGCCAGAATCAATTGCTTCAGGAGGGTGAGTTCGGCGAACTCGGGCGGAATCGGACCGGTGAGCAGGTTGGATCGCAGGTTGAGACCCTGCAGCCTGGCGGCGCGCCCGAGTTCGGGAGGTAGCGGCCCCGAGAGTTCGTTGTCGTGTAGATTCAGTGTGTCCAACTTGGCCAGACCGCCCAGTTCCGACGGAATAGGCCCGGTCAACTGGTTGTCGAAGAGCGCCATGTACCGGACCTCATCGAGGTTGCCGAGTGCGGGAGGGATCCGGCCGCTAAGCCGATTCGATCGGAGGTCCAGTTCCTCCAAAAGAGTCAAGTCACCGACTTCCGCAGGAATCGCATCGGTCAAGCGGTTGCGCGAGAGGTAGAGGCCCTCAAGCCTGCCGAGATCCCCCAGTTCCGGTGGAATCGGACCGCCGAGCACGTTGTCGCTCAGGTGCAAACCGCGAAGCTCGGACAGGTGTCCCAATTCCGGCGGGATTGAGCCGCCGAGCGCGTTGTGGCGCAGGTCCAATTGGCGAAGTTCCGACAGTTGTCCCAGTGCTGCCGGGATTTCGCCGCTGAGTTGATTCCACGGGAGATAGAGACGTTCCAGGCGATACAAGTCACCGAGTTCGGCGGGAATCGAGCCTGAGAGGTTGTTTTCAGCCAGATGCAGAATCCGCAGTTGGGTCAGCTTCCCGAGTTCGGCGGGAATCTCGCCGCTGAGCCCGTTGCCCGCGAGGTTCAATACCTCCAGTTCCGCCAGTTGCCCGATTGCGGGTGGAAGGGTCCCGGAGCCACGGTTGTAGCTGAGACTCAGCCCGACGACTCTGCCCGCGTCATCGGTTGTTACACCATGCCACGCGGACAACGGAGCCTCTGTCAGCCAACCATTGCTTCTTCGCCAGTTGGGGCCATCAGAGTTCCAGTACAGCGAGGCCAGAATATCGCGGTCCGTGAGGGGCGGGCACTGGACGCCCGGCCCGAAGTGGCGCGGGATGCCGTTCAACCAGCCCCGGAAACCAGCGTCGTCCGGTACGCATAGAGCTGTCCCACGGTAATCGAATTCCTCCAGCGGCACGTTGGCCAGCGATACGGGCAGGCGTCCGACCAACTCGTTGTTCCCGATCCTCAGTTCCTTCATATGTGTGAGCAATCCGAGCGCGTCCGGCACGGATCCCGAGAGTCCGTTACCGCTGAGGTCGAGACTGGAAACCCGTCCGATCGAATCCGTCTGCACGCCGTGCCACATGCCCAGATTCTCGTCTTCGAGCCAGCCGCTCGACTGCGCCCATTCAGATCCGCTGGCGGCTCCAAAGAGGGACTCCATTGCGCTTCGGTCCGGCTCGTCACAGAACGGGATGTTCAAGGCGAGGTCAAAGGCTCCACGCTCCTGTACCTCCCGGGCCCATTGCCTGAACTCGTCCGTGGCCGGCACGCAGAGTCCCTCGCTCCTTCGGCAACTGAAGCTGTCCAGCTTGTTGAGTTGGAGAAAACTCCTGGGAACAACACCTGTGAGCGGGTTTCCAGTGAAACTAAGGCTCTCAAGCGTTGTCAGGTTCCCGAGCACCGGAGGGAGCGAGCCCGTAAGCTTGTTGTTGCTCAGCCCGAGCACTACGAGGCTGGAAAGGTTGCCCAACTCCGGGGGGATCGCCCCCGTTAGCTCGTTGGCGCCCATCCACATCCAAAAGAGCTTGCTCAGGTCGCCCAACTCCGGCGGGATCGAGCCTGTGAGTGCGTTGTCCTGAAGCCACAACCGGCGCAGTTCAACAAGTCCGCCCAACTCCGATGGTATTGAACCCGTCAGCTTGTTGTTGCCGAGGTCCAGGTCATTGAGTTTGGCAAGGCTGCCCAGCTGCGGGGGTATCGAACCCGTCAATTCGTTGCCGCCGAGGTCCAGGGTTTGCAACTCGGAGAGGCTGCCCAATTCGGGGGGAATCTCGCCCGCCAACGCATTGTCGGGCATGCGGAGCCTCATCACGCGTCTGGACACGTCCGTCTCCCGCCCCAACACCTCCCTCACCGTCTCCACCCCGAACCAGTCGCCTAATGGCGCGTCGGTCAACCAGTTGGTGTTGTCGATCCAGTTCGGGCCGTCGGCGGCTTCATAGAGGGCCACCAGCGCGGCCCGCTCCGGGTTCTCGACGGTGGTGATCTCGGCCGTACCGGAAGTCTCGCCGGCCTCTGCCGTGATCGTCGCCGTCCCTTCGGCCACCGCCTCGACCAGACCGGTGTCGTCGACCCGGGCCACCCCGGCATCGCTTGACGACCAGGAGATATCGATGCCCGCCACGCCGTGACCGTTCGCGTCCGTGGCTTCCGCCACCAGACGCACCGTGTCCCTGAACGCCACCAGCGTGGCCACCGCCGGAGTCACGGCGACCGCGTCCACCTCCTGGGCCACCGACACCTCCGCGGTTCCCGAGGCCGAGCCCGCCTTTGCCGTGATGGTGGCGGTGCCGTTCCCGGCCGCGGTGATCTGGCCGGAGGCGTCCGCCGTCGCGACGGATGCGTCGCTGCTCGCCCAGGCGACCGCCGCCCCCGCCATCGCCTGCCCGTTCTGATCGCGCACCTCGGCGGTGAACCGGGCCGTCTCACCGAGGGCGGTGAACGAGGCCGATCCCGGGTCGACCGTCACGGTGGTGGCCACAGGGGCGGGAGGAGGCGGCGGAGGCGGCGCCGGCCCGACGCCGTCGTCGCCGCAGGAGAGGACCAGCAGGGTGATCCCGCCGACGGCCATCGCCGAAATCGCGAAGCCTGCGCTCGGCCGTCCCCGTGCTCCGGCACCGTGTCTCCGGCGAGTGTGCCGATGGCGCATCCTCGCCCGATCATCTTCCGGGGACTCTCCAGACCTCATGTCCATTTCTTGTCCTCTCTCTCGCTGCGGCGTCGCTTCGCGCTGGCTGTGTCACGGATTACAGCGTATGCGAAGTACCAGTCCCGAATGGCGGCACGGAAGAGTTCACCGCCTCCAAGCATCCGCTGGAGGGATGCCGCGGCTGAACAGCACTTCCAGCCCCTGCCCGACGTTCTGGGCCACGGCCTCCGCCGTCTCGGTCGCGGCCGGGAGGTCGGACAGGAATCCGCGCACCTGCCCGGTCCGCGGATCGCGCAGAATGGCCATCGGGCGGTCCGTGGCTGTGTCCAGCGAGTAGATGGCGCGATCCGGACCGGACAGCGTGATGCGGGCCAGATTGCCAGCCCAGCCTGCTTCCACGGGAAGGGCGAACACGAAGCCCGCTTCTTCTCCTTGGGCGTCCGCCATCGCCGGCATATCGAAGGTGTACGAGAACAGGGGCCTACCGGCGGCGTCCGCGCCCGCGATGGAGTAGTCGGCGCCCGCGGAAGGGAGAGTGGGTACGGCGTCCGCTACGAAAGCAGGATCCAGATACGGAACGCCGTCCGCGTCGAGTCCACCCCACAACAAAAGGGTGTGAGTGGGGAGTACCGCCATCCCGGCCATGTTGGCTTCAGCGGAGCCGAGACGGTGGTCCAGCGCTTTGTTGAAATAGTAGTCGCTGATCCAATCGGGAGGACCGCAATAGCTCATGAGGTCGGGACGCCACGCCTCCACCAGACCGCCGCCGTCAACCAGATCGTGCTCTCCCGGGAAGTCATATCCCACAACGCCAATGGACCCGTCCAGATACGGGTACCACGGATCCGGTCCGGGAACGGAGCACGGCGCGTGCCCCAAGCTCATGTTGTGGCCGAGTTCGTGGGCGATCACATCGCCGGCTGGGACCGAAGCGCTCGACCGGCCGGAAAGGCGCGCAATTCCCCCGACATCTAAAAAGTCGGCCATCAGGCCCATGTAGTGGCCGCCGCCCTCCATGACCCGGATCATCTCGGTTTCCCGTAGCACATTGGAGCCGGAATTGCTCGAGCTCATGACGGGCTCATGCGCACTTACGTCGATAGCCGCCACGGGAAGAAGTGTGAGCGTTTCCCGGAGCAGCTCATGCCCTTCCGGATCCGCCGCCATGCCCTCCGCGATCCCGATCACGGTCGAATCCGGGTCGTGGATCCAGAGGAAGGGGATGACCGTAAGGTCGAACCGTGGCACCTCCCGCACATCGATCGCCAGCCGCCCCTCTTCCGGAATCCGTTTCGGGAGACCCAAGGCCGTGTCGAGTGTCCCGTCCGGGTCCACTTCGATCACCATTTCAAGACCGGGGCGCACGAACTCGGCGGAAACCACGGCATTGGCGGAGTTCGACAGGTCGCTCTCTTCGACCCTTGCCGGAATCGGGACCGACGAGCCGGGAATGTCGACCGTGTGCGTCTCCGTCCCGCTCAGGTAGAAACGGGCCCGAACAGGGGGCATGCCCACGCCCGAAGCGTGCGACGATGTCACGAACACCCGCAGCAGCGCCTCCTCGCCGGCGATCAGCGGAACGGGCAGGGTGCGCGACTGAACTGCCTGGGTGAGGAATGCCGTCGAAGGGGCGCATGACTCAATCTGAGCATCGGGAATGCCAGCGAGCCACGACCGGAAGCCGGCGTCGCCGAAAGGGACGCAGAGGCCCGTGCCGCGGGCGAGAATCGCGTCGATACTGCGGAGGCTTGTTAGTCTGCCGGGAAGGGCTCCAGACATTGCTGCGTTGTTCGTAAGGTCCAGCTGTCTGAGATTTACCAGTGCTGCGAACTCCGGGGGAACGGAGCCGGACAGGTCGTTGATGCCCAAACGAAGAATCCCCAACCGGGCCAGCCGGCCCAGCTCTGGAGGGATCCGGCCAGAAAGATTGTTTTGGTAGAGATTGAGCCGCCACAGGTTGGCGAGGGCACCCAGCTCCGCGGGAATTGGGCCAGAGAGGTTGTTCACCCCGAGATCGAGCGCCTCCAAGTTGGCCAAGGTGCGCAGCTCTGGAGGGATCGCTCCGGAGAGGTTGTTCCCAGAGAGGCTTAGCTGTCCCAGGTTGGCGAGGGTGCCCAGTTCAACCGGGATTGGGCCGGAAAGGTTGTTCCAGGAGAGGTCGAGCGACCTGAGGTTCTCCAGATAGCTGAGCCCGGGTGGGATCGGGCCACTGAGCTCGTTGCCACTCAGACCCAGTATCTTCAGGTTGGCGAGCGTGCCCAACTCCGTGGGATCGCGCCGGAGAGATTGCTCCGTGTGAGCTGGAGCAACTCCAGGTTCTCGAGGTCCCCAAGCTCGGGCGGGATCGGGCCATTGAGCTCGTTGCCGCTCAGGCCCAGTATCTCCAGGTGGGCGAGCGTGCCGAGCTCTGGCGGGATCGGGCCGGAGAGGTTGTTCCAGGAGAGATTCAGACCGACCACCCGCCCCGAGCCGTCGGTCTCCACACGGTCCCATTCCCCGAGCGGTGCGTCGGTCAACCACTTGTCGCTGTCGGCCCAACGCGGCCCGCCGGTCGCACGGTACACATCGGCAAGTACCTCTCGCTCCGAAACGGGCGAGCACTCGAAACCGGTGCCCTCGTGCGACGCGACTCCGTGCAACCATTCCCGGAATGAACCGTCTGTCGGGGAACAGAGATCCGTGCCAGCGTAGTGCAGCGTGGAAAGCGGAAGCCCGGCCAACGAGATCGGGAGACGACCGGACAGCGCATTGTTGTCGCCAATCCGCAGTTCCATCAGCTCGCTCAGATAGCCCAGGTTGGAAGGCACCTGCCCGGCAAGGCCGTTGCCCTCGAGGTCGATCGCAGTGACCCGGCCCAGTGTGTCGGTACGCACTCCGTGCCATTCGCCCAGCGCCGGGTCCCCGAGCCATCCCCCGGATTCATGCCAGTCAGGGCCGTCCGTGGCCTCGTACAACGATTCGAGAACCGTCGCGTCCAACTGGTTGCACCACGATCCCTCGAACGACTCGATTCCCTCGATCCAATCCGAGAACGGGCGGGTTCCGGGCACACAGAAGCCGTGGGCGTTAGAGCACCCGAAGCTCTTCAGTTTCGGCAAGTTCACGAACTCCTGCGGCAACGGGCCGGTCAGGAGATTACTGCCGATCTCCAATTCCTCAAGATTGGTGAGGTTCGCGAGTGCCCGTGGCAGCGAGCCGGTGAGTTCGTTCCCACCCAATCCCAGGCGTCGCAGCTTGGTCAGCCTTCCCAGTTCCGGCGGGATCGGGCCAGTGAGACCACTGCGTGCGAGGTTCAACGATTCCAGATTGGTGAGGGTACCTAGCCACGGCGGGATCGGGCCGGTCCAGTTGTTCCAGGCGAGATGGAGTAATACCAGGTTCGTAAAGTTCCGCAACCACCCCGGGATGGGACCCGTCAACAGATTCACGCTAACGGAAAACTGACGGAGGTCCTTGAGATTCCCGAGTTCTGCCGGGATCGGACCCGTTAGTCGGTTTCGAGACAGACTCAGCCATTCCAAGTTGGTGAGTTTCCCGAGTTCGGGTGGAATTGGGCCGAAGAGGTTATTGGAGCCGAGCCGCATCGTTCTTAGAGCCAGGAGATTGCCCAACTCGGCCGGGATCTGGCCTGACAAGCTGTTGTCCTGGAGCATCAGCCACCGCAGGTTGGCAAGTTCGCCAAGCTCCGGTGGAATCGGGCCGGAGAGGTCGTTGTTCAAGAGGAAGAGTCCCTCCAGGTTGGCAAGGCCAACCAATTCCGGCGGGATGGAGCCCGAAAGATCGTTTAAACTGAGCCTGAGTTCTTGCAAGCTGCCCAAGCTGGCGATTTGGGACGGAATCGGGCCGCTCAAGCCATGGGGTATCCGGACCCCCTCCTCGACCCGGCCAGCAAGATCAAGGCGCACGACTCGGCCTGCGGCATCGGTCCCCACTCCGTACCATTCCCCCAGCGGTGCGTCGGTCAGCCAGTTGGTGTTGTCGACCCAGTTCGGCCCGTCGGTGGCCTCGTAGAGCGCCACCAGCGCGGCCCGCTCCGGGTTTTCGACGGTGGTGATCTCGGCTGTGCCGGAAGTCTCGCTGGCCTCCGCGGCGATGGTGGCGGTGCCTTCGGCCACCGCCTCGACCAGACCGGTGTCGTCGACCCGGGCCACCCCGGCATCGCTTGACGACCAGGAGATATCGATGCCCGCCACGCCGTGACCGTTCGCGTCCGTGGCTTCCGCCACCAGACGCACCGTGTCCCTGAACGCCACCAGCGTGGCCACCGCCGGAGTCACGGCGACCGCGTCCACCTCCTGGGCCACCGACACCTCCGCGGCTCCCGAGGCCGAGCCCGCCCTTGCCGTGATCGTGGCGGCGCCGTTCCCCGCCGCGGTGACCTGGCCGGAGGCGTCCGCCGTCGCGACCGAGGCGTCGCTGCTCGCCCACGCGACCGTCGCCCCCGCCATCACCTGCCCGTTCTGGTCGCGCACCTCGGCGGTGAACCGGGCCGTCTCACCGAGAGCCGTAAACGAAGCCGATCCCGGATCGACCGTCACGGTGGTGGCCACGGGAGCGGGAGGAGGCGGCGGAGACGGCGCCGGCCCGACGCCGTCGTCGCCGCAGGAGAGGGCCAAGGTGGCGATCGCGCCGACGGTGATCCCTGCCGACCATCTGCCGGGGGTCTTTCGCATGTCCGCTCTCCGCAGTCCTGGTTCGGGTCGCTCGGTCAGTGCGACGGTCCGGACGCTCCCGAACGGATTGTGTGGAAGAGGGGACTGGACGGCGCTATGCTGAGCCGAGGAGCCCACCGCAAGCCTTGCGGTCATGCGGACGCCGCCCAATCCCCTCAAGCCAACGCAACCCTACAAGATAGCCGATCGTATGCGATCGTTGGGCGACATAATCGGGGAATACGGCGATATTATGGCGATATAGTGGGTGTTTTCTGCGTAGGCGAGCCGGCCACGGCCGCGTCCAGCCAGCCGCGTCAGGCGTCGCCGCGCAGGGAGGGGACGTAGTAGTCGCGCGCGTAGTCCCGCACCATGCGGCCCGCCGTGAATCGCGCGCCGGCCACCTCGATCGCGCGCCGTGCATGTGCGAGCCAGCCCGCCGGCGCGTCGTCCCCGGAGCCCCCGCCGGGCCGGTCGTAGTAGAGGGGGATGACCTCCTCCTCCAGGAGCCGGAAGAGGTGCTCGGCGTCGTGCGCGTCCACCTTCTCCTCGCTCGCCGCGGCGGGGGCGGACGGGATGATCCACCCGTTGTCTCCCTCGAACCCCTCCTCCCACCAGCCGTCCGCGGTCGCAAGCTGGGGGATGCCGTTGAGGGCGGCCTTCATCCCGCTCGTCCCGCTCGCCTCCAGCGGGACCCGAGGCAGGTTGAGCCACAGGTCGACGCCCTCGACGAGACCGTGTGCCGTATGAAGTCCGTAGTTCTCGAGGAAAGCGACTCTGCCCTCGAACTCCGGATCGCGCGTATGCTCGTACACGCGCTGGAGGACGCGCTTGCCGTCGTCGTCCCGCGGGTGCGCTTTCCCGGCGAAGATCAACTGCACGGGACGGGCGGGGTCGGAGAGCAGCGCGAGGAGGCGGTCGCGGTCACGGAAGATGAGGTCAGCGCGCTTGTAGCTGGCGAAGCGCCGCGCGAATCCGATCGTGAGCGGCTCGGGGCTCATGAGGGTGCCGGCTCCGGCCAGGTGCGCCGATTCCGGCCAATGGTCCGGCCACCGCCGCCGGGCCTCCTCCCGCATCAGATCGAGCAGCCGGAGCTTCAGCCGCCGCCGCACGTGCCACAGCGCCTCCGCGGGCACGTCGCGCACCGCGCGCCACACGGCTTCGTCGCCCGGACCGTGCCGCCATTCCCCGGGGAGCCATTCGTCGAGGAGGCCGGCGATGTCGTCGCTCATCCAGGTGGCGAGGTGGACCCCGTTCGTCACGTGCCGGATCGGCACTTCTCCGGCCGCCCGGTCCCCCCAGAGACCGCGCCAGATCTCACGGCTCACGCGCCCGTGCCGCGCGGAAACGCCGTTGACTCGCCGCGAAAGCCGGATCGCCGCGGCCGTCATGTGAAACCGATCCTGCGCCTCGTCGTCCGGGTGGAGCCCGAGCCCCAGCAGCTCGTCGCGGTGAGCGATCTCTTCCCAGAATGTCTCGCCGATCCATTCCCGCATCTGTGCGTGGGAGAACACGTCGTGGCCCGCGGAGACGGGTGTATGCGTCGTGAACACCGTCGAGGCGCGGATACGGGACACCGCGTCCGCGAAGGATTGGCCGTCCCGTACTAGCCGGCGCACGCGCTCCACCATCATGAACGCCGCGTGCCCCTCGTTCGCGTGCCACGCCCCGGGCTCGATCCCGAGTGCGGCGAGCACGCGCACGCCTCCGACGCCGAGAATCGCCTCCTGCCGCAGGCGGTGATCCGCGCCGCCCGCGTAGAGCTGGTGGGAGAGGCCCCGGTCCGCGGGGTCGTTCTCCTCGAGGTCCGTGTCGAGGAGGTACAGCGAGACGCGGCCGACGCGCAGCTTCCAGGCCCCGATATGGATGCGGCGCCCCCCGCCCTGGAGCGAGGCGAGCCATGGTACGCCATCCGCGCCCTGCAGCTGCTCCAGGGGAGTCAGGTCGGGATCGAGCGGGTCGTCCGCATCTTCCTGCCAACCGTCCGGCCCCAGCGTCTGGTCAAAGTAGCCGTGCGCGTACATCAGCCCGACGCCGACGAGGGGGACGCCCAGTTCGGAAGCCGCCTTGAGATGGTCCCCCGCGAGCACGCCGAGCCCTCCGGAGTAGATGGGGATCGACTCGTGCAAGGCGAATTCCGCGCAGAAGTATGCCACGGGGCTTTCGGCAAACTCCGGATAGCACCGGTCGAACCAGGTGGGTGCCGCGCTCTCCCCGCCGCCCGACACCCGGTCCCGCGCATGGCACGCCACATCGTACCGGCGCAGGAATCCGTCATCGTCGGCCAGTTCATTCCATCGCGTGTTCCCGATGGCCCGCAGCAGCGCCACGGGGTTGCGGCGCGTACGGCGCCAGAGCGGCGGATCGATGGCCCGGAAGAGGGCCGGGGCCGCCGGGTTCCACGTCCACGAGAGATCGTTCGCGAGTTCCCACAGCCGCCCGAGGCGGTCGGGAATCCTGTTGTCCGGACCCACGTTCCTCTTCATCTCCTTGCTTCCGCGGGGGTTCTCGTCAACGCCGAGGTTGGGGCACGAAGGGCGCCGAAGCGCCCGGAGCGCGAACGAAGTTACGGTGCCGTGAGGCGCGCGACACACCCCGGCGCACGCGTCCTTCCGCGACCCCGATCAACCCTGACGCCGCTACCCAACCGTTGCAGCCTCGGCGGCACGGGGCCAAACTCAGCCGGCCTCCAGTGTCGTGCTCACTCGCCGCTAACGGGGACAGCGCATGGACTTCGCCACAATCGTAGACTGGCTCGACCGCAACGTCGCGCAGTTCGGGATCGAGATCGGGGGAGAGCGCCTGACGCTTCAGGTCCTGCTCCTCCTCGGCATCGGGACCTACCTCACCCTCCGGCTCGGCCTGCCGCAGATCCGCAAGTTCGCGCACGGGGTCGCGGTGGCCACGGGCCGGTACGACGACCCCAACGATCCGGGCGACGTGTCGCACTTCCAGGCGCTCACGACCGCGCTCAGCGCGACGGTGGGCATCGGGAACATCGCCGGCGCCGCGATCGCCATCCACCTCGGGGGTCCGGGGGCGCTCTTCTGGATGTGGATGACCGCCTTCCTCGGCATGGCGACGAAGTACAGCGAGGTCACGCTGGCGCAGAAGTACCGCGAGGTCGACGAGTCGTCGGCGAAGTACAGCGGGACGGTGTCCGGCGGGCCGATGTACTACATCGAGAAGGGGCTGGGGCCGCGCTGGAAGCCGGTGGCGGCGTTCTTCGCGGTCATGCTGGGACTGACGGCGTTCATGACGGGGAACGCCAACCAGGCCAACACGGTCGCGGACGCGATGCTGGCCGAGTTCGGGATCGCCAAGTGGGTCACCGGCCTCACGACCTCGACCATCGTCGCGCTCGTGATCCTGGGCGGTATCAAGCGCATCGGCCGCGTGACCAGCATCCTGGCTCCGTTCATGGCGATCGTCTACGTGACCGCCGCCATGCTCATCATCATCATGAACCTCGACCAGGTGCCGGGAACCTTCGCGATCATCTTCAGCGAGGCCTTCAATCCGACCGCCGGCGTGGCGGGCACCGGCGTCGGCGCCTTCCTCGTCACGCTCATGTGGGGCGTGCGGCGCGGGTTGTTCTCGAACGAGGCGGGGCAGGGCTCCGCGCCGATCGCGCACGCGGCGGCGAAGACGGACGAACCGGTCTCCGAGGGCGTCGTCGCGCTGCTCGAGCCGTTCATCGACACGATCGTCATCGTCACGATGACCGCGCTCGTCGTGATCATGACCGGTGCATGGAACTCGCAGGTTCCGACCGCGATCCAGCTGGAAGGCGGAGACGTCAGCTACGTGGTACTCGACGAGGGCGGAAGCTCGGTGCCGACGGATCCCACGGGCACGATCCGCTACACGCTGGGACGGCCCGGCGTCACGAGCGAGCCGCACGTCGCGTGGCACGAGGTCTCCGTGCCGCAGCTGTTCGAGGACGAGGCGCAGACGCAGCCCTTCAGCGGGGCCGTCGATCCGGCGCGGGCGGTCGCGATCGCCGACGACGGGCGGGAAATCGCCGTGCTCTACGGGCAGGCCTACGAGACGGGGGCGCCGCTGACGCAGATGGGGTTCCAGCGCGGCCTGTCGCCACTCGGCGACTGGGGCCACTACATCGTGATCTTCTCCGTCTTCCTGTTCGCGATCTCGACGGCGATCTCATGGAGCTACTACGGCGACCGCTGCGCGAACTACCTGTTCGGGCCGAACGCGATCATTCCGTACAAGCTCATCTTCGTCGCGATGCACTTCGTCGGGGCCGTGCTGCCGCTCGCCGTGGTGTGGTCGCTGGGCGACATCTTCCTGGCCATCGTCATCATCCCGAACCTGATCGCGCTGATCTTCCTCGCGCCCCAGATCAAGGAGATGACCGAGTCCTACTTCACCCGCAGCCCCTGGGAGAGGCACCGCAAGCACTAGCGCGGTCGCGGGAGGCGCCGCGCCGCGCTCGATCGGCGGCCGGCGCCTCGCTCCGGCCGCTCAGCGTTCGGCTGCCAGCCTCCCGGCCTCGCCGTCCGAGCGCGGCGGGGCCTTGCCGCCCGGGCCCTGCAGCGTGGCGCCTTCGCCTCGGAGGCGCCGCACTCCCTCCACGTACTCGGAGAAGCTGATCCTGCCCGAGACGTAGCGGCGCTGGAGCCGTGAGAAGATCCGGCTCTCCGCTCGAGTCGCGGCTCCGGCCGGCGCGACGAACTCCCCCACGGGCGCCTCGATCCGAGAGTGTCGGGTCCGGACGACACGCGGCCTCCGGATCCGGATGACGCCCGTCATATCGCGCGCAAGGCTCCTCACATCGGCCGCGCACTGTTGCAGAAGCCCGGGACAGGACTTCAACACGGCGGCCACCGCGCGGCTCACCGTGCGACCCAGGCCGATCAGGATGCGGTGGAAGTCCCCCCGACTCCAGTCGCCCGCGCGGACACGCCGACGGTAGATCACCGCGGCGATGCCTCCCAGGAAGACGATCTCGAACATCGCTCAACCCTCCCGTGAGGCCGCGGCCCCGGGCTCCGGCCACGCGCTCTCGATCTCGCGCGCCGCGCGGTCCAGGATCGACTTCACCCTTGCGAGCGTCTCCGGATCGCCCTGTCCGCCCGTCGCACGCTCGAAGCTCACCTGGGCGAGGTGGATGAACGAGCGCGTCACGTCGCGCATCGCGTGTCCCGCGAAGCGCTCCCCCATGTTGACGAAGCGGCCGAAGATGTCGCGGGTGCGGGAGCGGTGCTCCTCGAGAAAGTCGCGGCCCGCGGACGTCAGCCGGTAGACGCGCTTCCCGTCTTCCTGCGTCGACGACACGTACCCCTGATCCTCGAGCAACTGCAGAGTAGGGTAGACGGAGCCCGGACTCGGCGTGTAGAGGCCCCCGGACTCCTCCTCCAGCCGCCGCATCAGTTCGTAGCCGTGCATGGGTTCGTCCGACAGGAGGCGGAGGAGGACGAACTTCAGCTCCCCCTTCCGGACCACGCGCCGGTTGCCCCCGAATCCCCCTCCGAAACGAAAAACGCCGGGGCCGCTACAGTTGGCCCAGGCGCCGAATCCATCCTTGCTCGTGAACATCTATCTCCCCCCCGCTTCCGACCGGTCTCGATATATCGAAATAGTATCCGATATATCGGAACGATGCAAGGCGGAGGGTATCGGGGAGAAGCGGCCAGGAACGCGTCAGCTGGCGGCGGAGGGCGGCTCCCACAGCTCGATCCGGCCTCCGAGCGGGTCGAGGATCCAGGCGAACTTCCCGTACTCGTAGGCTTCCCGGTTGGGATCGACCCAGACGCCCCGCGCCCCCAGCGACTCGACGAGTTCGTCGAGCTTCCTGACCCGCAGGTTGAGCATGAAGGGGTGAGGGCTGCTCTCACCCCGCGAATCGAAGTAGGTCGTATCCGCCGGGAAGACCTCCCACACCGTGAGGGTCTCCGTCTCGTCAACCGAGCGGGCCGGGAACGTCACGTAACCGTCCGCGCCCGGCCGGATCCCGACCTTCTCGTACCACGCCTTGCTGGCACCGGGGTTGGGGGACCGGAAGAAGACGCCCCCGATGCCCTCGACGGCGCCGTGATCGGCCGGAGGCTCGGTGGACGGGGTCAGCTCGGCGAACTCCGCCTTCCACCCGTCGGGATCCAGGATCCAGTCGCGTCCCTCGAGCGGATCGGCCTGCGGGTCGCGGTCGCGCACCAGGTAGCGGATGACGAAGGGCTGCCGGCCCGGATCGAAGCGGGGCGAGGCCTCATCGAGAAAACCGAGCTCGCTGACGGCGACGGTTCCGGTGTCGGGGTGCGTCCAGGCGAACCGGGCGCCGCCGTCTTCGGTGAAGCGGAGGTCGAGGTGCCGGCGGTACCACTCGCGGACCCGGTCAGGCTCGGCGCAGGCGACGTAGAGCCCGCCGATTCCGACGACGTTCATCCCCCGTCTCGGTGGAAGTGGTGTACGCTCCCCTGGGATTTTCCGAACACGACGACATCGGCCAGGTTGACGTGGGGCGGGGCGTTCACGACGTAGGACACGACGTCGGCGACATCCGCCCCGGTGAGCGGCTCCACCCCCTCGTACACGGCTCGCGCGCGGTCCTCGTCGCCCTTGAAGCGCACGAGCGAGAACTCCGTTTCGACGAGACCCGGATGGACGCCGGACACGCGGACGCCGGTGCCGAGGACATCGAGGTTCGTCCCCTCGGTGATCGCCTGCACCGCGTACTTCGTGGCGGCGTACACGCTCCCGCGCGGATAGACCTGTCGGCCGGTGATGCTGCCGATGTTGACGACCTGCCCCGAATCGCGCTCGACCATGGCGGGGAGGAAGGCGCGGGTCACGTAGAGGAGCCCCTTCACGTTCGTGTCGATCATCAGGTCCCAATCGTCGACCTCGGCGTCGTGAACGAGCGCCATGCCCGCGGCGAGGCCCGCGTTGTTGACCACGATGTCGGGAGCGCCGAGCGCGGCGACGAGCCGCTCCGCCGCCTCCCGGACCGCGTCGTGGTCGCGGATGTCGACGAGGCCGGTGTCCACGGTGACCCGGCTCCGGGCCGCGATCTCTTCGGCGAGGCGCGCGAGCCGCTCCTCCCGGCGCGCCCACAGCACGAGGTTCGCGCCGTCACCGGCCAGGCGGCGGGCGATGGCCTCGCCGATCCCCGAACTCGCTCCCGTGACGAGCGCAAGCTGTCCCGCGATGCGGGAGGTCACGGGTTCGCGCCTCCCGTGGCGGGGGCCCTTCGCAGGTGCGCGTCCATGAACTCGGCGGACCGCTCGAAGGCGGTGACCCAGTTCCGGTGCAGGAGGAAGCCGTGGACTTCGTCGGGGAAGACGAGCTGCTCGACCTCGACCCCCCGTTTCCGAAGCGACTCGACGAGATCCACGGACTCCGAGAACGGCACGTTGCGGTCGTCGTCGCCGTGGATCAGCAGCACCGGGGAACGCCAGCCGTCGATCCACGCCATCGGCGAGGACTCGAACGCGAGCCGGGCGAAGGCCTCGCGCGTTTCCGGCTGGTAGGACGGGACGAAGTTCCGGATGACCATGTTCCAGTCGTGGACGCCGTGAATGTCGACACCCGCGGCGAAGAGATCCGAATTCCGCGCGAGGCCGAGCGCCGTGAGGTAGCCGCCGTAGGAGCCGCCCCACAGCCCGACCCGGGTGGCGTCCACGTCATCCCGTTCCGCGAGGAAGCGGGCCGCCGCGACGACATCGCGGTACTCGCTGGCGCCGCGGGCGCCGTAGTTCAGCGCCTCCCTGAACTCGAGCCCGTAGCCGGTACCGCTGCGATAGTTCACCGAGAGGACGACGTAGCCGCGGCTCGCCAGGTACTGGTTCAGGGCGTACGCGTTGTGGTAGTACCGCATGTAGTGCCAGCCGAGGAGCATCTGCCGCCGCGACCCGCCGTGGAAGAAGACCGCGGCCGGGTGGCGTCCGCCCTCCACCGAGAGGGGCGGAAGGAAGAGCTGTCCGTGGATCAGGATCCCATCCTCGGACTCGAACGTCACCTGCTGCGGCTCCACGAGGCTCTCGAACGGAAAGACGTCGGGCATGAACCCGTCGACCAGCGGGCGTCGCTCTCCACCCGCGTCCACCTCGGCGTGGGCCGGCGTTCGACCGTCGGCGGCCAGATAGGCGAGCACCCCGTCGGGAGTGACCGCGGGGTTCCACTCGATGCCGTTCCCCGACGTCAGTGCCTCGGGCTCACCCTCGGCGGCGACCCGCCAGATGTGTCGCCGGTCGATGTCGCCCGCGTTCGAGACGTAATAGACCGACTCTCCATTCGGCGACGGGAGGACGGACTCGACCTCGAACTCGCCCGGCGTGAGGTGCGTGGCGGGGCCTCCCGCGACGGGAACCGCGTACAACTGGTGCCAGCCCTCGCGTTCCCACGGGAATACGAGCCGGTCCGAAGCGAGCCAGATCAGCGAAGGCCCGGTCATGGCCTGGAACGCGCTCCCGCGGCCGGGTGGAGCCCGCCACACGTCGCGCGCCTCCCCGGTGGCGGGATTCGCCACCCGGATCGACCACGGCAGGGCGCTGCGGAGCGGGGAGAAGGGGAGCTGCGCGCCCTCGTTCGGGACGCGGATGAACGCGATGGCCGTCCCGTCGGGCGACCACGTGGGGCTGCCGTCACGGTCCAGGCTCGGATCGAGATAGCGGACCGACCCCTCGTCCAGCGCGAAGACGCCGACGAACGCGTGATCTCCGCGGTTGCTGACGAAGGCGAGCCGGCCTCCGTCCGGGGACCACGCCAGCGACCCCGCGCTCCCGCGGATGCGGAGCAGGGGACCGGGGGGCGCCGAGCCATCGAGCGTGAGCGTGAAGATCTGTCCACGGTTCAGGAAGGCGATCGTGCGCCCGTCCGGCGCGATGGTGGGGGCACTCCCCTCGGCGAGAGGCCGCGAAGTGCCGTCGAGCCCGGCGACCCACACCATCTGTGTCGCCGGCTCGGGTTCGGAACGCGGGTTCGGGATTTCGCCCGACCGGTTCGGCCCGCCCCCGCGCACGAAGAGCACCTGGCGCCCGTCCGGCGTGAACCGCAGCTGGGACAGGTCCTGACCGTCGTCCTCGGTCCAGTTCGTCAGCTGGCGGCCCACGTACTCGGGTCCCTCGGCGATCCAGATGTTGCGGACGCCCCGATCGTATCGGACCCAGGCGAACGCCGCACCGGTCGGGGCGGCGGTGAGGTCCGTGGCGAAGGGAGCGGCGAGGACGTCCTCGACGGAATACGGGTTCTGGGCCGAGGCGGTCGATGGGGCGAGGGGGGCGAGCAGCCCCAGGATGCCGGCCGCCCACATCCGCCCGCGGGACGCCGCGACCGACGGGTTCACGTCACCGGTGCCGGCGCAGGACATAGAAGCACCGGTTCGTCGAGGGATTTCTGACAAGGCTCTCCACCGCATATCCCCTCCTCAGATAGGCCAGGAACGCGTCCCGCACCGTTTCGCGCCACCGCACGAGCGACCCATCGGGTGGCAGCGATTCGACCTCCGCCGGCACCTCCACGAAGACCTCGTCGCCCCCGGGCAGTCCGCCGCCCGCCGTGCCGTGCCCTCCCGGCCGTGGCACGACGCGCGCCGGGTCCGGGAGCGGCACATGGAGCCGCCGGGCCGAGCGCCGGGATCCCTCGTCGAGGGCCCGGCGGGTCTCCGGGCCGTCGAGATCCCAGCGCACGATGAACCGGTCGGTTTCGCCCCCGGCATGCAAGGGGCTCCCCGTATCCGCACCGTACATGTTCGGTGCATAGCGGAGCACCGTCGCGCCGAGCCGGTTCAGGTTCAGGTGCGCGTTGCGTGCGACCATCGGGTCGTACGTCCAGAAGATGGTACCGATACCGCCGGACCGGACAGACTCCCGCTGGAAGAGCTTCAGGTCGCGGCCAAGGCCCCTTCCGCGTGCGGATGGCTCGACGGCCAGCATGTGCGACCAGTGCGACGGGACGCCCTCGAACCGCCCCAGGAGAGAATGGACGAAGCCGATCATGCGCCCGTCCTCGAACGCCCCTCCCGCAAAGCCGCCGATCTTCCGCGAGACCTGGAGGACGGAGGCGGGAACGATGTCGGCGAACCCTTCCCCCCACGTCACCTCCTGGAGCCGTACGCAAGCACGCCACTCCTCGAGCGTCTCGAGCGCGCGAAACTCCGTCACGCCGGGACGCGGAGGCCGTCGGCGGCGATCGTCTCGCTCCGCCGCGTGAGCGCCGTCACGCGCTCGATGTCCACTTCCACGCCCAGCCCCGGCCGGTCGCGCGGCACCGTCACGAAGCCGTCCGCGCTCATCGTCCACTCGGGGGCGACGATGTCGCGCTCCCAGTAACGGGCGCTCGGCGACAGGTCGCCGGGAAGCCGGAAGTTCGGCATCGACGCCAGCGCGACGTTGTACGCCCGCCCGATCCCGCTCTCCAGCATCCCGCCGCACCAGACCGGCACTCCGGCGCCCGCCGAGATGTCGTGGATCTCGCGGGAGTTCCGGAACCCGCCGACCCGGCCCGGCTTGATGTTCACGATGCGCCCGCTGCCGAGCGCCAGCATGTCCTCGCACGAGGCCGGGTCCACGATCGACTCGTCCAGGCAGACGGGCGTGGCGAGCCGCTCCTGGAGTCGGGCGTGGCGCACCAGGTCGCCGGCCGCCAGCGGCTGCTCGATCATGATCAGGCCGAACGCGTCGAGTTCCGCCAGGCGGTCCGCGTCGTCCAGCGTGTAGGCCGCGTTCGCGTCGACCGCCAGCGCCCGCTCGGGCCCGAGCGCCTCGCGCACCGCCCCGACGTATTCGATGTCCTTCTCCGGGCTGATCTTGAGCTTGACCTTGCCGTAGCCCTGGCCGACCGCCTGCTGCGCCTTCTCGACGAGCGCGGCGGGCGAAGGCTGGAGGCCGAGCGAGATGCCCGTGGCCACCCGGTCGCGCGTCCCTCCGATGAGTTCGGACAGGGAGATGCCCCCGACCTCGGCGCTCAGGCCCCAGATGCCCATCTCGATCGCGGCCTTGGCCATGGGGTGACCCTGAACGCCCTCATCCAGCAGGGGCCTCACGGCCTCCGGGCCCTCGAGTTTCCGGCCCAGCACGCGCGGCAGGAGCCAGCGCCGCAACGCCAGCCGCGCGGTGTCCACGGTCTCGGGAGAGTAGTTCGGCTGCTCGCCGCACACGCACTCCGACCAGGCCGTAGCGCCGCTCTCGTCGCGGAGTTCGAGGAGGAGGATCCGGCGGTTCTCGACCCATCCGGATGAGATGATGAACCGTTCCCGGAGCGGGAGTTCGATCTCCCGCAGCGTCACTTCGACCGGATGCAGGGGGCTTGTCGGCAAGGCGTTCGTCTCCGCGGGGCGGGGGAGGCGGGACGTTAGCCGTTGCGACACCGGTCGCGCCAGAATCCGGGCCGGCCGCGACCGGTCAGACCGAGAGGCAGCCGGTCAGATGGAGAGGTAGTGGCTCACCTTGACGATGAAGACGTTCTCCGCCGGCGCGAGCCACAGCCCCTCGAGGTCCCGGCTGAGGTCGAAGTTGCCGAGCAGGACGCTCTCGCGGCGCGCGTGCTGCCACACGAGGAAGAGTTCGGAACCCGGGCGGTACTCCCAGCGGAACACCGCGTTGCCCCGCAGCGAACGGATGTTGAAATCGCGGTCCCGGGTCGAGTAGTCCAGCTCGCCGTCGCCGTTGAAGTCGAAGTAGCGCACGCCGCCGAAGGCGCACGTCGTTCCGTCCGTGCATCCCGTGACGTCGCCGTTGAAGCGGTAGGCCCGCCCTTCCGCGTAGTCGAGAAAGTCGAACGACCCGGCCTCGGCGAGTTGCCGGTAGCCCCGGTAGTCGCCCGACGTGAGCAGCGGCTGCGCGTAGAGCTGCAGGCTGAGGTTGGGCGTGAACGAGACGTTCAGGCGCGTATCCATCGAGAACCCGGTCCGCTGGAGATCGCCGAACAGGTACCGGTCCCCGTACGTCGGCGCGTACGCCAGCGCGGTCGACCGGGTCACGAACTG
The DNA here is from genome assembly GCA_026914155.1 of Candidatus Palauibacter rhopaloidicola. GTDB lineage: Bacteria > Gemmatimonadota > Gemmatimonadetes > Palauibacterales > Palauibacteraceae > Palauibacter > Palauibacter rhopaloidicola. The sequence continues at coordinate 19,494 of JAPPGH010000027.1, forward strand.
AGCCGCGTCCCGCCTGTCGTTGTACCTCGGATTCAGCGACACCCGCCAGTTCGGAAGCGGCCGGTACGAGATGTTCACGCCGGTGCTCATGTCGTGCCCGCGTCGCTGTGCCGCAACCCGGTAGGAGAAGTTCGGCGACACGTGGAACGACCGGCTACGGTCCGTGTTCGCGTCCACCCGGACGTTGAACTCCGCCGGCTCGGTCATGAGCGGACCGCCGCGGGTCTGCGTGTCGGACTGGGATTCCGGCGAGTACGAGAGGTTGAGGTTGAAGCCCCAGTTGTTCAGGAAGGTGAACCTTCCGCTCATCCACGCGGCGCCCGTGTCGTAGGATCGGCTGAAGTGGTCCGGCCCCCACGTCTTCTCCAGCAGCGAATGACGGAAGTTGTGATACGTGAAGAGGCTGATGTTGTAGTTGCGGAACAGGTCGCCCGGTCTGATCTCCCGATATCCGATGCGCGCACCCACGTCGAGCCGTTCGCCGGTGGTCAGGAAACCGAAGTCGTTGACCTCGAAGCCGGGGGTCTGCTGGCCGGCCCACGCACCCCACGTCCAGTGCTGGCCCTCCTTCTCGAGTTGCACGCGCCAGTCGCTCCCGAACAGGGAGGTGGCGGTGGAGTCGACGGACAGGTAGGTGGCGTCGGGACGCTGAAAATAATGCGTCGGATTGCGCTGCAGCCGGAGGAGCGCGTCGCTCGATCCCTGGACCAGGCTGCCCGAGTAGAAGCCCCACAGGCGGTAGTCGCGGCCGCGACTACCGCCCCACTGGTGCTCGAAATCGAGGCCGAAGCTGAACGCCTCCGAAGGGAGGAAGTCGAACGATCCGTCGCCGGGCAGCTCCCGCTTCAGCCCGGTGCCGATGACGCCGACCTTGCTCGCGCCCCCGCGGAAGTCCTGCTGCAGCCTCACCACGGCATGCTCGGCCTGCGGCTCGGCCACGAACCGGCCCAGCGAATCCTCCTGCGCGAAGTACGCCTGCCCGCCCTCCTGCCCGGTCACGGCCGCCAGCGCCCCGACCGACAGACCGCCGGTCGTGCGGCCGGTCAGCTTCGCGGCTCCGAGGATCGAAGTCAGATTCGGCGTCTCGCGGAAGCTGGCCTCCCAGGGCCCGGATCCGCGCGGTTCCCGCCCGATGCGCCGACTGAAGAAGAGCGCCTTGCCGCCGCCGAAGCGCCCGCCGCGCGAGCCGGCGAAGGTGAAGATCTGCGCGTCGCGCACGAAGAAGGGGCGCTTCTCGGGGAAGAAGGTCTCGAAGGCCGTGAGGTTGATGACCTCCGGGTCGACCTCCACCTGTCCGAAGTCGGGATAGATGGTGGCATCGAGGCTGAAGGCGGAGCCGATCCCCATGCTCATGTCGAGGCCGCCGCGCGGCTCCATCTCGGTGCCGTCGAACAGCGGGTTCCCCGGCGTCGCCGGAGCGGCGTGATACTGGGACACGGCGAAGGGCCGGACCTCGAACCTCCGGCTGGACCGGGGAAGCTGCAGCCCGTCGATCGTGCCGAACTGGCTGACCCGCCCCCGGGCCGTGCGCGACTGCAGGGCGAAGTAGTCCGTCTCGTTCGTCTCGAGACGCCGCCGCTCGAAGTTGATCCCCCAGGTCTGCATGCCGGGGCGGGCTTCGTAGCGGATCTGGGAGAGCGGGATCCGCATCTCCACGGTCCACCCCCGGTCGTCGACCTGCACGGCGGAGTCCCAGATCGCGTCCCAGTTCGTGTCTTCCTGGGTGTCGCCGAACAGATACCGGTCCGTCTCGGCCCCCGCGGCGCTGACCTCGAACTCGTAGCCGGTCAGCCCGTCCCGGTTCGGATCGAGGGAGAGCTTGAAGGAATCGAAGGAGCCGCGCTCATCGCGACGGGTGAGGCGCGCCCGGATCACGCCCGGGTCGCTCTCGTACATGCGGGCGGCGACGTAGATCGCCGCGTCGTCGAACACGACCCGAACTTCGGTGGGTTCGGAGGGTGCCGCTCCCTCCAGAGGGATCCCCTGGACGAAGTCGGTGATGATCGGGGCCGGCTGCCAGGCGGGATCGTCGAGCCGGCCGTCGATCGAGAGCGCGCCTTCTCGACGCACCGCATCCACGGCCGCGGGCGCCACGCCGCCCCTGAAGACCGTCGCCTCGGGCCCTTCGGGCGGCGAGAGTCCCTCCTGCTGCCCGTGAACCCCCCACCCCATCCCGCTTATCGCAAGAGCCGCGAGGGCGAACGCCGCGCGGCCCGCTTCATGTCTGTATCTCATATCAGCCGAAACACATCCCGCCGTCCCGTTGTTTAACCGTGCGCGAAGCGTGCGGGCGCAAAGTTTCCGATTCAGGGCGGGCGCGCTAGTTTTGACCTGCCGGAGCGTACCGGACGTGGTGATTTGAGGCGGATTGCAGCCACGTAAAACAATCGCTAAAGAGCCACGCCCCGGGCGCGATTCTTTGGCGGCCGGGGTCTTTTTTTGAGGGGAACGACGTGTCCGAAGCGCGAGGAACAGCGCGAGGAAAACGTGTCGCACGGATTCGGGAGGCGCTCGAGCGGCGCATCCTCCTGATGGACGGCGGCGCGGGAACGATGATCCAGCGGCTGGGCCTCGACGAGGCGGCCTATCGGGCGGGTCCGCTCGCCGATCATCCCCAGCCCCTGTTCGGGAATCACGACGTGCTGAGCCTCACCCGTCCCGGCGACGTCGCGTCCCTCTACCGCGGCTACCTGGAGGCGGGGGCCGACTTCATCACGACGAACACCTTCAACGCCCAGGCCATCTCTCAGGCCGACTACGGCATCTGCGGCGAGGCCGGTAACGCCCACCTCATCCACGACATCAATCGCGCGGCGGCGCGCATCGCCCGGCAGGAAGCCGACGAGGCGACGCGGGCGGACCCCTCGCGCCCCCGCTTCGTGCTCGGGAGCATGGGGCCGACCAATCGGACCGCCTCCCTGTCGCCGGACGTGGAGAACCCGGCCTTCCGCGCCGTTTCCTTCGATGAACTCGTGCGCGCCTATCGACAGCAGGCGGAGGGACTCGTCGAGGGCGGCGCCGACGTGCTGCTCGTCGAGACCATCTTCGACACGCTCAACGCGAAGGCCGCGATCTTCGCCATCCTCGAGCTCCAGGCGGATCTCGGCGAGCCGCTGCCGATCGCGGTCTCCGGCACGATCACCGACCTCTCCGGGCGCACCCTGTCGGGCCAGACCGTGGAAGCGTTCTGGCTCTCGATCCGTCATGCGGACCCCCTCTTCGTCGGTCTCAACTGCGCGCTCGGAGCCGAGGAACTCGAGCCGTACGTCGCGGAACTGTCCGCCGTGGCCGATGTCCCCGTGGGCTGTCACCCCAACGCGGGCCTCCCGAACGAGTTCGGAGGCTACGACGACACGCCCGCCCACATGGCCGAGCTGCTGGGGGACTTCGCAGACCGCGGGCTACTCAACCTCGTCGGCGGCTGCTGCGGGACCGAGCCGGCGCACACCCGGGCCATGGCGGAGCGCATGGAAGGGGTGTCCCCGCGGCCGGTTCCCGCGATCGAGCCGCTGCCCCGGTTCTCGGGGCTGGAGCCGCTCGCGATCCGGCCGGACACGCTGTTCGTGAACATCGGCGAGCGCACGAACGTCACGGGTTCGGCCCGCTTCAGGCGGCTGATCCGGGAGGACGATTTCGACGAGGCGGTCGAGGTGGCGCGCGACCAGGTCGTCAATGGGGCGCAGCTTCTCGACGTGAACATGGATGAAGGCCTCCTCGACTCCGAGGCCGCCATGACGCGCTTCCTGAACCTGATCGCGGCGGAACCCGACATCGCCCGTATCCCGACGGTCATCGACTCCTCGCGCTGGGAGGTCATCGAGGCGGGGCTGAAGTGCACGCAGGGGCTGGCGGTCGTGAACTCGATCTCGCTCAAGGAGGGGGAGGAGGCGTTTCTCGCGCAGGCGGCCCTCATCCGCCGGTACGGGGCCGGCGTCATCGTCATGGCCTTCGACGAGCGGGGGCAGGCGGACACGGTGGACCGCAAGCTGGAGATCTGCGCCCGCGCCTACCGCCTCCTGCTCGGCGCCGGCTTCCGGCCCGGGGAGATCATCTTCGATCCCAACGTCTTCGCGGTGGGGACGGGAATCGCGGAACACGACGCGTACGGGGTCGCGTTCATCGAGGCCGTCCGCCGGATCAAGCGCGAGCTCCCCGGCGCGATGACGAGCGGCGGGATCAGCAACATCTCCTTCTCCTATCGGGGAAACGACGCCGTGCGGGAGGCGATGCACACGGCCTTCCTGTACCACGCGATCGCGGCCGGACTCGACATGGGGATCGTGAACGCGGGGCGGCTTCCGCTCTACGACGACATCGACCCGGAACTGCTCGAAGCGGTGGAGGATGTCCTGCTCGCCCGCCGGCCCGACGCGACGGAGCGGCTGACGGACCTCGCGGGCCGGATCCGGGACGAGGGGATCGAGACCCGGGTGGACGACGCCTGGCGCTCGGAGGGCGTCGAGACGCGGCTCGAGCACGCGCTCGTGGAAGGGATCGTCGAGCACATCGAGGAGGACGCCGAGGAGGCCCGCCTCCTGTACGGCAGGGCGCTCCAGGTCATCGAGGGGCCGCTCATGGCCGGGATGAACCGCGTCGGCGACCTGTTCGGGAGCGGGCGCATGTTCCTGCCGCAGGTCGTGAAGTCGGCGCGCGTGATGAAGCGGGCCGTCGCCTTCCTCGTCCCCCACCTGGAGGCCGAGAAGGCGGAAGGGGCGGAGGGGAAGACGGCGGGGAAGGGAACGATCCTCCTCGCGACCGTGAAGGGAGACGTGCACGACATCGGGAAGAACATCGTCGGCGTCGTGCTGCAGTGTAACGGCTATGACACCGTGGACCTCGGGGTCATGGTCCCCCCGGACCGCATTCTTGCGGAGGCCCGGGCCCACGGCGCGGACGCGATCGGGCTCAGCGGCCTCATCACGCCGTCGCTGGATGAGATGGTGCGGGTGGCGAGCGAGATGGAACGGCAGGAGTTCGAGGTGCCTCTCCTCATCGGAGGCGCCACGACGTCGCGGAAGCACACGGCGGTCAAGATCGAGGAACGGTACTCGGGGGCGACCGTGCACGTGCTGGACGCCTCGCGGGCGGTCGGGGTCGTGGGGCAGCTCCTGGGCGACGACGGTGGGGCGGACTTCGTGGAGCGGACGCGCGCCGAGTACCGGCGCGTGCGCGAGGAGTACCGGGGAGGGAGGCGCCCGCTCGCGACGCTCGAGCGCGCCCGCGCGAACCGGCTCCCGCTCGCTGCGGCTGCGGCGGTGCCGCCGCCGCGGGCACCCGGCGTGCACGCGTACGATCCGTTCCCGCTGGAGGAACTGGTCGACTACATCGACTGGACGCCCTTCTTTCAGACGTGGGAGATGAAGGGTCGCTTCCCGCAGTTGCTTCAGCATCCGAAGCGGGGGGATGCGGCCCGGTCGCTGTACGACGATGCCCGCCGGCTACTCGATGACATCATCCGTGACGAGTCTCTGACGGCGCGCGCGATCGCGGGCCTGTATCCGGCGAACGCGCGCGGGGACGACATCGTCCTCTTCGCGCCGGGGGATGGAGCGCCGGGGGATGGAGCGCCGGGATCTGTGCGTCGCGAGTTGCTCCGCGTCCCCCACCTCCGCCAGCAGATGGACCGCTCCTCGGGCGCCAACGTCAGCCTGGCCGACTTCGTCCTGCCCGAAACGGCCGGCGCCACCGACTGGAGCGGCGCCTTCGCCGTGACCGCCGGGATCGGGCTGGAAGCGCTCTGCGCCCGCTTCGAGGCCGCCGTGGACGATTACCAGAGCCTCCTGGCGAAGTCGCTTGCCGACCGATTTGCGGAGGCGCTCGCCGAACGCCTGCACGAGATCGTGCGCACGGACCTCTGGGGCTATGCGCCGGACGAAGCGCTCGACAACGAGGCGCGGATCGCCGAGCGCTACGTCGGAATCCGTCCGGCTCCCGGCTATCCGTCGTGTCCCGACCACTCGCAGAAAGCGCACCTCTTCGACCTGCTCGGCGTGGAGCGCCGCCTCGGGATCACCCTCACGGAGAACTACGCCATGCACCCCGCCGCGTCGGTGTCGGGCTGGTACTTCGCGCGGCCGGAAGCCCGCTACTTCGGCCTGGGCCGCATCGGGCGCGACCAGGTGGAGGACTATGCCGCGCGCAGCGGAATCTCCCTCGCCGAGGCGGAGCGCCGCCTCTCGCCCAACCTCGGGTACGACCGGGATCCGGCGCTGGAGGCGACGGGATGAGCGATCGCCTGCGGGAGTGGATCGAGGGAGACGGGGTCCACCTGATCGACGGCGCCATGGGGACGGTGCTGTACGAGAGCGGCGTGTTCGTGAACCAGTGCTACGACGAACTGAACCTCACGGAACCCGATCGGGTGCTGGGCGTCCACGCCGACTACGTGCGGGCGGGGGCGCAGCTCATCGAGACCAACACCTTCGGCGCGAACCCCGTCAAGCTGGAGCCGTTCGGCCTCGAGCCGTCCGTGCATGAGATCAACGTGGCGGCCGCGCGCCTCGCCCGGCAGGCAGCCGGGGAGCGGGCGGCGGTGCTGGGAGCGATGGGGCCGCTCGGCATCCGCATCGAACCCTGGGGCCCCACGTCGATGGACGAGGCGGCGGAGCTCTTCGGGCGGCAGGTCGCCGGGCTGGCGGAAGGCGGCGTTGACGGCTTCATGCTGGAGACGTTCTCCGACCTCGACGAACTGCTGCAGGCGGTGCGGGCGGTGCGGGACGTCGCGGGAGATGGGCCGATCTTCGCGCAGATGACGTTCGGAGATGCGGGTCACACGGAGTACGGCGCCACGATCGAGGCCGCGGCGGCGGCGCTGGAACGGGCCGGCGCGGACGTCATCGGCCTCAACTGCTCCGTCGGCCCTTCTTCGATGCTGTTCGGCGTCGAGCGCATGGTGGCGGCCACCTCGCGGCCGGTGTCCGCGCTCCCCAACGCGGGGCTGCCGCGCGACATCGGGGACCGGAAGATCTACCTCGCGAGCCCGGAGTACATGGCCCGCTACGCCCGGCGCATGGCGGCGGCGGGCGCCCGCTTCGTGGGAGGGTGCTGCGGCACCTCGCCCGAACACACGCGCCTGACGGCGACGCTGCTCGGGACGGACGGCCCCGGCCCGGCTCGCGTATCCGTCTCCTCGCCCGGCGAGGCCGATGGTCAGGCGGCGACGGAGCCGCCTCCGCTCGCCGGCCGCTCGGCACTCGGCCGCCGTCTCGCGTGCGGCGAGTTCGTCGGGGCGGTGGAGTTGACGCCGCCGCACGGGTGGGACCCCGGCGACCTGCTGGCCGGAGCCGGCCGGCTCCGCGACGCCGGCGTGCACGCCGTCCACATCGTCGACGGCCCCGCGCACCGGAGCCGCATCGCCGCGCTGCCCGCCGCGATCGTCATCGAACGCGAACTCGGCATGGAGACCGTCCCGCACTACAGCTGCCGCGACCGCAACATGCTCGGCATGCTCAGCGACCTCCTCGGCGCGGCCGCGGCCGGTCTGCGCAACGTCTTCCTCATCACCGGCGACCCGCCGCGCGGCGGCCCCTACGACACGGGCGGCGTGTACGACATCGACAGCATCGGTCTCACGAACATCGTCCGGCAGCTCAACCTCGGCCTCGATCCGGGCGGGAGTTCGATCGGCGTCCCGACCTCGTTCGTGAAGGGCGTCGCCGTGAATCCCGGCGCCGTCGACCCCGAGGAGGAAATCCGGCGTTTCGCCTGGAAGGCCGAGGCGGGCGCGGACTTCGCCGTCACGCAGCCCATCTTCGATCCGGAGAAGTTCCTCGCCTTCGCGCGCGACATCGAAGAGTTCGGCGTCCCGCTTCTCGTGGGCCTGTGGCCTCCTCTATCCCTGGAGAACGCGGAGTTCCTGGCGCACGAGGTGCCCGGCGTGGACGTGCCGCTCGAGGTGGTGGAGCGAATGGCGGCGGCACAAGCCCGAGGCGCCGAAGCGGCCGCGCGGGAGGGCGTCGCCGTGGCTCGCGAGGTCCTGGAAGTTGTCCAGCCTCACGCCGCGGGCGCCCTGGTCAGCACCCCCGGGTACGAAGTCGACCGCGCCGCCGCCGTGCTGGAGGCGCCGTAGGATGACTCGCCCGCCCATCCGTCGCGTCGCGTCGGACGTCCGCAGGGGTCGCGGCGCGGCGCGCCGCGAGGCGGAGGCGGCGATCCGGCGCCAGGCGACGAGCGATCTGGACGCCTACGTCGCCTTCGATCCCGCGGCGATCCGGGAGCGGGCCGACGCCGTCGACCGGGCCGTCGCGAGGGGAGAAGATCCCGGTCCCCTCGCCGGTGTCCTGGTATCCGTCAAGGATCTCTACGCGCTCGACGGATACCCGCTGCGGGCCGGGTCGAAGCGGCCGCTTCCGGCGTGGCCCGAGGGCTTCCTGGTCCGATCGCTCCGGCGCCGCGGGGCGGTGTTCGCCGGCAAGACCCACACGGTGGAGTTCGCCTTCGGCGCCGTGGGTCTCAACCCCAACACGGGCACGCCCGTCAATCCGTGGGACCCCGATGAGCACCGGGCCCCGGGGGGTTCATCCGCTGGTGCCGGGGTGAGCCTCTGGGAGGGTTCGGCGCGCATCGCCCTCGGCTCCGACACGGGTGGCTCCATCCGCATCCCCGCCTCGGCCACCGGCGTGGCCGGCATGCGGCCGACGACCGGCCGCTGGCCGACCACGGGCGTCGTCCCCCTCAGCCCGACGCTCGACACGGTCGGGTTGCTCGCCCATACCGTGGAGGACCTTCGGCTTGCCTTCCTCGCCCTCGACCCTCCGGCGGGATCCGACCGCGAGCCCGTGGGATCCCTGTCCGAGGGGATATCCGGACTACGGATCGGAGTCCCGGCATCCCGCCTGTGGACCGACGCGGAGCCCGATATCGCGGCCGTCGTTCAGGGCGCGCTCGCCGAGCTCGAGGCCGCCGGCGCGACGCTCCTCGACATCGACGTGCCCGAACTCGACGAAGCCGGGGAGCGCTATTTCGACGGCCGGATCGTGCAGCCGGAGTTCCTGGGGTTTCTGGAACGCGAACTGCCGGAGTGGATTCCGCTGCTGCACTCGATCATCGGCAAGCGGCTGGGGGCGGCGGGCGACGTGCGGGCGGTCGACTACCTGGCCGCCCTTGACGCGCGCCGCCGCCTGTCGGCGCGGGCCCACGCCCGACTGACCGCGGAGCGCGTGGACCTCCTGGCGACGCCCACCCTGCCGATCGCGCCGCCGCCGCTTGCCGGCCTGTCGCGCCTGGGCGCGTACCGCGACGCCAACCGCGCCATGCTCTCCGGCACGTGCCCGGCCAGCATGCTCGACATGTGCGCGATCTCGCTCCCCGCCGGGCTGGACGGAGAGTGCATGCCCGTCGGCCTGCAGCTGATGGGACCCTCCGGCGGAGATCTCGAACTCCTGGCTCGGGCGGCCGCCGTGGAGGAAGTCCTCGGGACGAATCTGACGCGACTGGGAACGCCGCCGAGGCTCGCCCGATAACGATCCGGGCCTAGCAGGTCGTGGAAAAAGCCCCGCTGCGTTCGAGCGGCGCTGCATCTCGCCTGAACGCTGCGCTCTGCGTCGCTCCTCGGTCAAATAGCGCTGCAAGTCGGACCCTCGGAATCCCATGATGTCCGGCATCGTCCATAGTCGTTCGTAACATCCTGTATTCACAACGCTTTAAGTAGAATTCCTCCTACCTCGTCCGTCCAGCAACGACCCTTGCTATCCCGCTCCATCCCGGCTACGATTAGGGGATGGATAATGTGAACAGAACCCCCGTGAAACGCCCGCGAGGCA
>JAPPGH010000010.1 GCA_026914155.1 Candidatus Palauibacter rhopaloidicola
AGCCGCAGCGCGACGATGGCCCCCGCCCGCGAGGCCCGGCCCGGCCGGCCGGCCAAGCGCGCGCGCAGCCGCTCGAAGGAGGCCGCACGGGCGCCGGAGCCGTCGGCCTCGGCGGTCCGGAGGCCAGTTTCCACCTCGTCCGTCGCCGGCGGCGTGAGGGCGAGGAGCCCGACCCAGGTCGCGGCCAGGCGATCGCCGTCACCAACAGCGAGGAGGAGGTCGGCGAAGCGCACGAGGAGCTCCCGGTCGGGGTCCGCCGCGTCGCCGAGGGTTCGCACCGCCCCCGCGGAGTCTCCCGCCGCGACCTGGGCATCGGCGCGGGCCAGCCTCGCCGCGGAGAGTCCCGGGGCTTCCTTCAGCCAGCGGTCGCTCACGGCAAGGGCCGAATCGAGGAGCCCCGCACCGGTCAGCCCCCGCACCCACCACAGCCGGGCGACCTCTTCGTCCGAGGCTGCGACGACGGCGGCTTCGGCATAGGGCACGAAAGCCGCCGCCTCACCCGATTCCAGCGCCAGTTCTCCGAGCAGCGCGAGCGCGCCCGGCGACGCGGGCGCGCGCACCAGGTGCTCGCGCAGGGCGGATGCGGCTTCCGCGGCCCGTCCGCTCGCGCGGAGGCGCTCCGCGCGTGCCACGGTGCGCTGCTCCGAGGCCGCGGATGCCTGACCCGCGACCTCGGCGCCCATCGGCAACTGGGCACCGCCCACCCCCGCAAGGAGCACGGCGATCCGCGCGGCTCCGCGGATCCCTCCTCCCGCGAAGAACCGTAACCGGGGACGATCCACGTCAGGGCTCCCGCCGGTCCGGGGCGTCCGCCGGAGGCACGCGGTTCAGCCGGTCGAAGTACTCGAAGATCAGTGATCGATAGAAGAGCGGCAGTTCCCGGAGCAACACCTCCGAAGGCGCCGGGTAGCGGCGCCCCCGCAGCAACTCCGGATCGATCGGCGGCGGAATCCCCGGCGGAGCCGTGGCCTCGCGCGATTCCCGTTCGTTTGGATCGAGATCCTCGTCCTCCAGCGAGCGGCCCGCATCGAGCATGCGCCGGAAGAGTTGCCGCTGTCGCTCGAGCGTCTCCTGCGTGGGCCCCTCCAACTCCAGCTGCTGTGCGAGTTCGGCCGCCTCTTCCGCCATTTCCTCGGGGCGTCCCAGGAGATCGCCCTCCGGATCTTCCACCTCTCCGAGTTCTTCCGCGACGTCCTCCTGCCGCCGCGCGATTTCCTCGCGCCGCCGCTCCTCTCCCGACGGCCGCGGGCCGGGCATGAGGAGCGAACTCGTCTCCTGCGTCACCGCCTGCTGCTGCTGCGCGAGCTGATTCATCTGATCCGCCGCGTCCTGCCCGGCGGACTGCTCCCCGGCGGCCCGCGCCGCCTCCTCGCTCGCCAGCAGGTGCCGGGCCAGCGAGTTCAGCGACTCCTGGATGCCCTCGACCTCCGCCCGAGACGGGAGACGCCGTGCCCCATCCGCCGCCAGCCGGTCAAGCAACTGATCCATGCGCTCCGCCGCCTCGCCCGCCGCCGCCCCCGTACGCTGATCGAGCATGGCCGCTTCGTTGCCGGCTTCCGAGAGTCTCTCGACCAGGTTCTCGAGCCCCTGGCGCACGGCCCCCTGCCGCGCGCGCCAGGATGCCGGATCCACCGTGTTCTCGCCTCGGGTCGCCTCCGACAGGCGGCCCTCCTCCTCGGCCAGCGCGAGCGCCTCGCCACGCGCGCGGGCCAGCGACTCGACGGCGGCCTCTCCCTGCTCTCCGCTCATCTCCCGCTGCGCCGAACCGAGGGCGCCGGCCGCCTGTTCGAGCGCCTCCGCAGCTTCCTCCGCCGCCTGCCGCTCCGTTTCGCCGACCTCCCCCGGTTCCCCGGACGGCGACTCGGCTCCGCTCTGCGCGTCGGCCATCTTCCCCAGCGCTTCCTGCGTGCGCTCTCCGGCGGCCCGGGCCGAATCCGCAGCGGCCTCGCGATCCGCCGCCGCGAGTTCCTCCTCCAGCTCGGCCAGGCGCTCCGCCAGCGCTTCGGCCTGTTCGACGAGCGAATCCTGACCTTCGCGGAACGCCTCGGCGTCCTCTTCCCCGGCAACCTCCCGCTGTTCCCGCGCCAGCTCATCCGCGTTGGCCTGCGCCGACTTCATCGCCTGTTCGAGCGCGGCCTGCTCGAGCATGCCGAGCGTCTGGTCCACCTGCTCCCGCAGACTCTCATAGTCGTCGGAGAGCTGTTCGAGCGCTTCCCGGACCGCTTCGGGATCCAGCTCCCGCAGTGCCTCCGCGAGCGCCTCGATCTGCTCCTCGAGTCCGCTCTCGGTCAGTTCCCTGTAGCGTTCGGCGAGCCGCTCCAACTGTTCCTGCAGCGCGGGGTCGGAGAGCGGCGAGGCTTCGAGTTCGTCCTGCAGGGCCTCGATCTGTTCCTCGATTCCCGCGAGTTCCTCCTCGGCTCGCTGCCCCTCGTCGAGCACGCTCCGCGCCTCTTCCGTGGCCTCGAACCGAACGTCCTCGCTGTCGTCTCCTTCCGCGTCCGTCTGCCGCGCCGCGTCGGCCGCCGCCTCGGCCAGCGCCTCCAACCTTTCTTCCAGGGCCTGTGCGTCTTCGGACAAGGCCTCGGTCTGCTCCGCGCGCCGGTCCCTGATGTCCGTAAACGTCGGGACGCGAAGCAGAAAAACGTCGGAGAGCGCGGGACCCCTGGCCGGATGTCCGTCGAAAGCCTCGAAGCGGTAGAAGAGCGTGTCCCCGGGGAGGAAGGACTCCGCGCTGCGGTCCAGCAGGTGCCGGAAGACCGCCCGCTCCGCCCCGGCCGGGTCGGGGGAGAGCACCTCCCGCCGCTCCGCGTTCTCGCTGCCCAGCCCCGAGCGCCAGCTCCGAACGAAGGCTCGACGAAGACCGATGTCGTCCTCGATGTCCACGATGACCGGCATCACGCGCTCGTAGCCCAGCGTCGTATCCGGAGCCGGATAGAGAAGGTGGATGCGCGGCTGAAGGTCGGGGACGACGAGCACCCGGATCGGGTCGGGGAGGATGGGCGCGCCGAGCGACGATTCCGCCCGCAGTTCCCACGCCCAGGCGCCTGTCCGCTCGGGAATCCATGACACGGCGAACTGCGTGCCCGCGATATCGAGCGGAATTCGGGCGGCCGCCTCGCCCGGCTCATCGTCGCCGGGCTGCCATGCGAGAGCCCCGCCATCGAGCGGAAGGTTCGTTTCTCCGCTCAACCGCAACCTCGTCCCCTCCGGCGCCACGAGCGGTGGAATCCGGCCGCGGTAGCGTTCGGATCCGCGCCCCAGATAGGCCGGGAACTCGACGGTAAGCTGGAGATCCTGGACCAGAAGCGGCTCGAGGGGACGGACGCGGAGGGTGTCGCTCGTAAAGCCCTCCCGGTCTTCGACCCACACCGCCGTGGGAGAGATGATCGGCCCGGTGCGGCCCTGCGCCGAGCCGGCCGCCGATACCTCCAGCAGGGTCCGTTCCGGCGCCCGGCCCGCGGCGCGCCACACCAGGTCGACCCGATCGCGTCCCGTGGCCGAGATGGACACGACCGCCGCATCTCCCCGCGGTACGCCCGTCACGCCGGTCAGGCCGAGGGGCGGGAGCGGCGCCGGAAAGGCGGTGCGCCACGGCGCCCCCAGCGCCGCGGCGGCGGAGAACGTGGGCTGGGGCCGCAGAAGCGCGGCCACCGAGATCGCGAGCAGCACGAGAGCCACGGCGGTGCTCGAACGGCGGATCCGCCGCTTCCATCCCGGGCCGGTGACCGGCAGGAGCCCGCGCGACGCGGCCTTCCCCAGTGCCTCGGACACGCGCGCACGGTGGAGCGCGGCCAATCCCGCGCCCCCCGCGGCCCCCGCCCGTTCCAGCTCGATCGCGGAGCGGACGTCGCCGGCCCCCAGTCCCGCCGCAGCGTCCGCCTCCCCGGCCACGGCGTGCGGATGCAGCGCCTGCCAGACGCGACGGGCGATCCACGCCAGCCCAACGAGGCCGGCCCACAGGACGAGGGCGAGCGCGAGCGGAACGAGCGAGCCGCGGCCCTCGCGGGCGGAAACCGGAAGCAGGGAAAGGACGAGGATCAGCGCTCCACCCAGCGCAATGGCTGAAGCCGCCGCCGTCCCCGCGGCGCGCGCCCGGGCCGCCGCGCACGCGGCAGCCAGCCGTTCGAAGCCGAATCCGTCACTCATTCCGAGGGCGCCTCTTGAACCTGCAAGCTCACGCGATAGGCCTCGTTCCGGCTCAGACCGAACTCCGCGGCCAGGCGGTCGGCAATCTCGCGCCGCCGCAGGCCATCGCGCGACCAATGTCGCGCCTCCTCCATCAGGACCGCCAGATCGGGCGCTTCGTTGCCTGCCGGATCGCCCCTGAAGACGATCGTCACCTCGCCCCTGACCTCGCGGGCCGCGAACTCTGACGCCAGCGCGCGCACGGATCCGGCCGTGGTTTCCTCGTGCAGTTTCGTCAGCTCCCGGCAGACCACGGCCTCCCGCTCACCCAGACCCGCTTCCGTCAACTCATCGAGGAGCGCGACGAGCCGCCCCGGCGCCTCGAACGCGACCGCGGTGTCCGCGCATGCGCGGAGGTCGTCGATCCAGGCGGAGCGTTCGCCGCCCCGCCGCGGAACGAATCCGAGAAAGAGGAACCGGTCGGCCGGGAAGCCGGACACCGAGAGCGCGGCCAGCACGGCGGAAGGACCGGGGACGGCAAGCACTTCGTGCTCCGCCTCGCGGGCGGCGGCCACCGCCCGGCAGCCCGGGTCCGAGACGGTCGGCGTGCCCGCGTCGGACACGAGCGCCGCGCACCGCCCCGCGGCGAGGGCGGCGAGCAACTCGCCCACCCGTGCGCGCTCGTTGTGCATGTGCAGCGACCGCAACGGGACGTTCGCCTCCAGCCGCGCGAGCAGCGTGCCCGTGCGCCGCGTGTCTTCGGCGTAGCACACGTCGACCGAACGGAGAATCCGAACCGCACGCCGAGGCATGTCGTCCAGATTGCCGATCGGCGTGCCGACCACGTACAACGTTCCCGTCACGACACTAGGCGTGCTCGCGGATCTTTCTCTCGAGAGAGTCCCTGGGGTGCGCCCCTACGAGGGTGTCCACGACCTCGCCATCCCTGAAGAAGAGGATGCTCGGGATCGAGCGCACGTTGAAGCGGAATGCGGTTTGCGGGTTCGCGTCCACATCGAGTTTCCCGATCGTGACACGCCCCGAATACTCCTGCGCGAGTGCGTCGACGATCGGCCCGACGAGCCGGCACGGGCCGCACCACGCCGCCCAGAAATCCACCATCGCCAGACCGTCCGCGCCCTCGATCTCGTCCGCGAAATTCGCATCCGTGACCTCGATCGGTCCTCCATTCGCAGCATCAGCCATTCGAATCTCCTGTTCCTGTACCACCCGGCTCAACCGGCCGGGAAGAACGCTTCTCCTCACTGGCTCCGGCGCCGGGTCCGGAATACGTTCCCGCGCGCGGGCGCAGGCGAGGTTTAACCAAAAGAGGGTCTCCGGCCGCAGTGAACCAAGGCAACCGTATTCCGGGCGCGCCCATAATCGACCACGTGGGAATCGCGGTCAACTCGCTGCCGGACGCCATCCGGCAGTGGTCCGCCATCCTCGGCCAACCGCCGTCCGGCGAGGAAACCGTTCCCTCGGAGGGCATTCGCGCCACCTTCTTCGGCGAGGGTTCCGGGCGGATCGAGCTGCTCGCCCCCCTGACCCCGGAGTCGCCCATCGCCCGCTTTCTCGAGCGGCGCGGACCCGGCATTCACCACGTCTGCGTCCGCGTCGGCGATCTCGAGGACGCCCTCGCGGCGGCCGAAACGGCCGGTGCCGAAGCCATACCGCCCCGGATCCGCCGCGGCGCCGGCGGCGCCCGCATCGCGTTTCTGCATCCGCGCTCGCTGAAGGGCGTTCTCCTGGAGATGCGGGAGGATCCCGAGCGCGGGTGACGCGGGAGCCGGAATCCCTCGCCGGATCGCCACGGCGGCCGGCACGCCCCGGACCGGAGTTCTCCGTCATCGTGCCGACGCTCGACGAGGAAGCGCACCTCGATGAGACGCTCAGACGCGCAAAGTCCGCTCTCGGCCCGGAGGCGGAAGTCATCGTGGTCGACGGAGGCAGCCGGGATCGTACCGCGGCGATCGCGGCGGCCCATGGCCGCGTACTGTCGACCCGCCCGAATCGCGGTGGACAGCTCGCCGCGGGAGCCCGGGCCGCGACCGGAGAGATTCTCGTCTTCCTGCACGCGGACACCTGGCTTCCCGACGGCGCCGCGACGGCCATCCGCGCCGCCGTTCGAGCGGGCGCGGAGGCGGGCTGTTTCCGCTTCGCCCTCGACCCGCACGCGCACGGCTGGCGCTATCGCCTGCTCGAATGGGGCGTGAACTGGCGTACTCGCTGGCTCCACACCGCGACGGGCGACCAGGCCCTCTTCGCGACGCGCGGCACCTACGAGGCCTGCGGGGGTTTCGGGGATCTTCCCCTCTTCGAGGACGTGACCTTCGTCCGGGCCGTCCGGCGAGTCGCCCGCTTTCGCCTCCTCCCCCTCGCGGCGCGTACCTCGAGCCGGCGCTGGGAAGCCGGCTTCCTTCGCACGGTCGTCAGGCACTGGGCGCTGCGGGCGGCCTTCGTCGCCGGCGCCGACCCGCGGCGACTCCGCCGCTATCACGAACGGCCCTCCGGGATCACGGAGTCCGGAGTCCCTCCGTCCCGACGCGCTCCACGAACCAGCGGCTCCCATCCGAAACGATAAAAAACGGGACGCTCACAGCCCCGTTTCGGGTCCCCGTCAGATCGACCATCCAGCGCGAGGCGCCGCCGGCCCCGGAGACGGGATTCGGGCGGACTTCGTAGCCGCTCGGCGCGAGCAGGCCCGCAAGCACGAGCATCCTCTGCTCCGTCTCGACCCGCCCCCAGCGATGTTCCGCCGGCCCGTCGTCCGTCCCGAACAGCCGGGCCATGGCCGCGTAGTCGCGCAGTCTCGCCGCATCGAGAAACCGCCCGATCGCCGCCTCCGCGGACTCCGCGCCATACAGCTCCGTGCCGTATTCCGCCCCGGTGCCGCCGCGCGACGCACAGCCGGCAAGCGCGAAACCCGCCGCCGCCATGACCATGACCGCGATTCGGACCGCCTGGCTTGCCCGATGACTCGTCCTCATTCCTCCCCCTCCCTTGAATCGGGTGCCCCCAACGGGACGAAGCGCAGCCCGTCGCCGTCCTCATCGAGTTCCACGCGCAGCGCGTCGCCCTCCCGGAAGCGCCCTTCCAGGAAGGCCATCGCAAGCGGGTTCGCGATCAGCCGCTGGATCGCGCGCTTGAGCGGGCGGGCTCCGAACGCCGGCTCGTACCCCACCTCCGCAATCCGTCGCCTGGCGGCTCCGCCGACCTCGATCCGGATATCCCGGTCCGCCAGCATTCGGGCTACCCGATCCACCTGGATCCCGACGATCGATTCGAGGTGCTCCCGGCTCAGCGGCCGGAACACGAGGATCTCATCGACCCGGTTGAGGAACTCCGGCTTGAAGCGGCCGCGCAGGGCGTTTTCGACCTCCGCCTCCGTCCCGGCCCAGGGCTCGCCGGCCTCGGAACGGGCGAGGATCCTGGCGCTCCCGATGTTGCTCGTCATGATGAGCACGGCGTTTCGGAAGTCCACCGTGCGCCCGCGGCCATCCGTCAGCCGCCCGTCATCCAGGATCTGGAGGAGGACGTTGAAGACCTCCGGGTGCGCCTTCTCGATCTCGTCGAAGAGCACCACGGTGTAGGGCCGCCGCCGCACGGCCTCGGTGAGCTGTCCCCCTTCCTCGTAGCCGACGTACCCCGGCGGCGCTCCGATGAGACGCGCCACCGCATGCCGTTCCATGTACTCGGACATGTCGATCCGGACCATGGCGGACTCCTCGTCGAAGAGGAATTCGGCCAGCGCCCTCGCCGTCTCCGTCTTCCCGACCCCGGTGGGGCCGAGGAACATGAAACTCCCGATGGGACGGTTCGGATCCTGGAGTCCCGCGCGACTCCGGCGCACGGCATCCGAGACGGCGGTGATGGCGTGCGACTGGTTGACCACGCGCCGGTGCAGGTGTTCCTCGAGCGTGGCGAGACGATCCTTCTCGTCCTCTAGCATGCGTGCCACCGGAATCCCGGTCCAGCTCGCCACGACCTCGGCGATCTCGCCCGGCCCGACTTCCTCGTTCAGAAAGGAGCCCTCGTCCTGGATCTCCTTCAGCTTCGCTTCCGCGGCGAGGAGTTCGGCCCGCAGCTTCGGCAGTTCCCCGTGCAGGATCTCGGCGGCACGCTGGTGGTCCACGCGCCGCTGCGCCTGCTGCGCCTCCACGCCGAGCTCCTCGATCTCGCGCTTGAAGCGCTGGACCGTCTCGATGGTGTCCTTTTCGCGGATCCAGCGTGCGTTCAGGCCCGCGAGCGACTCGCGCGCCGCGGCGAGTTCGCCCTCCAGCTCCGCGAGCCGCCCCCGGCTCCGCGCATCGTCCTCTTCGCGCAGCGCCTCGCGCTCGATCTCCAGTTGCGTGACGCGACGGTCCAGTTCGTCGATCTCCTCCGGCATGGAGTCGATCTCGATGCGGAGCCGGGACGCGGCCTCGTCCACGAGGTCTATCGCCTTGTCGGGCAGGAACCGGTCGCCGATGTAACGGTCGGACAGGCGCACGGCGCTCACGAGCGCCGGATCCGTGATCCGTACGCCGTGGTGCACCTCGTAGCGCTCCTTGAGTCCGCGCAGGATGGCCAGCGTCTCGTCCACGCCGGGTTCGCCGACGAGAACCGGCTGGAACCGCCGCTCCAGAGCCGGGTCCTTCTCGATATGCAACCGGTATTCGTCGAGCGTCGTCGCGCCCACCATGCGAAGCTGCCCCCGCGCCAGGGCGGGCTTGAGCATGTTCCCGGCATCCACCGCGCCCTCGGCGGCCCCCGCTCCGACCACGGTGTGGAGTTCGTCGAGGAAGATGACGTAACGGCCGCCGGATTCCGTGATCTCCTTCAGTGTCGCCTTCAGGCGCTCCTCGAACTCGCCCCGGTACTTGGCGCCGGCCAGCATCGAGCCGATGTCGAGTTGCACGAGCTGCTTGTTCCGCAGTGATTCGGGGATGTCTCCCGCGACGATGCGCTGCGCGAGGCCTTCCGCGATCGCGGTCTTGCCCACTCCGGGCTCGCCGATGAGGACGGGATTGTTCTTCCTCCGCCGCGAGAGGACCTGCATGACGCGGCGGATCTCCGCATCCCGGCCGATGACGGGGTCGAGCTTTCCGGCGCGCGCCTCGGCCGTCAGATCGACGCCGTACCGTTCGAGGGCGCGATACTTCCCTTCCGGATCCTGATCCGTCACGCGATGCGGCCCCCTGACTTCCTCCACCGCCCGGCGTGCCGTTTCCGGACCCGCCCCGGCGTTCCGGAGCAGCGGGCCCGTCGTGGAGGCCTTCTCCCCGGCGAGGGCGAGGAGGAGGTGCTCGGTCGTCACAAACGAGTCGCCCATCTCCCCCGCGAGCGCATCCGCCGCGTCGAGGACGCGGTCGAGTTCGCGGCTGAAGGCCGGAGCCGCTCCACTCTGCTTCGGCAGGCGGCGCATGGCCCGCTCGAGCCCCGTCTCCAGGTCGGGGAGACGGATGCCCACCGTCTGCAGGACCGGCACGATGACGCCCCCGTCCTGCGCGAGCAGCGCCGCGAGGAGGTGCACGTCCTCGACCGCGGGGTTGTCCGACCGGCGCGCCGCGAGCGTGGCGTCGTTCAGAGCTTCGCGGGCCTTGAGCGTGAGTCTGTCGTTCGGGATCATCTTCTGTTCGCTGCCTCGGAGTCCTTGGCGTCCTTCCGTGGGTCTTCGCGTGGAACCGCAGCCATTGGATTGCGGCCTCCCCGTTTCATGAGCAATCCCCGTGCCCTCCGTGGACGCCGGGTTCGAAGCCCCTATCCGCCGGAACGGCGGGATGACCGCCGATCCGGCGGTGAACGACCCGGTCAGGGACACCGATCTGGTGCCACTTCGGCAGAGGCTTCCGTGTTGACCCCTGCCGGACCCGTAACTAGCGTGCCGTTGGTCGATTCCGTCCCATGAGGATTCGATCGTCTCCCGTTTCCGTCCCGGGACAATCTGGAGGGATGCCCATGTCGGACCCAGCAGCCGGCGCATCGGAATCGCGCACCCACAAGCCGTATATTCCCGCGTCGCAATCGCTGCCCGAGATCACCGGAAAGGCGATCGTTCTCGGCATCCTCCTCTCCGCCGTCCTCTCGGGGGCAAACGCCTACCTGGGCCTCAA
This sequence comes from Candidatus Palauibacter rhopaloidicola, assembly GCA_026914155.1. GTDB lineage: Bacteria > Gemmatimonadota > Gemmatimonadetes > Palauibacterales > Palauibacteraceae > Palauibacter > Palauibacter rhopaloidicola. The sequence goes on from JAPPGH010000010.1 coordinate 10,221, forward strand.
GGTGGGCCTCACCGTGTCCGCGTCGATCCCGGCCGCCGTGATCTCCATGGCGATCCTCAGGATGTTCCGCGAGCACAATATCCTCGAGAACAACATCGTCCAGACGGCGGCATCCGCGGGCGAGTCGCTGGCCGCCGGCGTGATCTTCACCCTGCCCGCCCTCATCCTCCTCCGCCACTGGGCCGGGTTCCCCTTCCTGCCCACGATGGGGATCGCGCTCTGCGGCGGGATTCTTGGCGTCCTCTTCACCATACCGCTCAGGCGCGCCCTGATCGTCGAGGCGGATCTGCGTTTTCCGGAGGGCGTCGCGACGGCGGAAGTGCTGAAGGCGGGGGCAAGCGGCGGCTCCGGCGCGAAGCTCATCGCGCTCGGGGGCGTGGCGGCCGCTCTGCTGAAGCTGTCGCAGACCGGCCTCAAGATCGCGGGGTCCTCGATAGAACACGGCGTCACACTGGGTCGTTCCGTATTCGGGATCGGAAGCGACCTCTCCCCCGCCCTGCTCGGCGTCGGATATATCGTCGGACCCCGCGTCGGGAGCCTCGTGCTCGCGGGCGGCGCGATCTCCTGGCTCGCGGGGATCCCCATCTACATGGCGATCACCGATCCGCAGGTCGTGGCCGGCATCACGGGGGATGCGAGCGGGTACGATGCGGCCCTCGCGATCTGGAGCGCGCAGATTCGCTTCATGGGCGTCGGCGCAATGGTCGTGGGCGGAGTGTGGGCCCTCGTTTCGCTCCTGGGCCACGTGCGGGATGGCTTGCGCTCCTCCATCGCGGCGCTGCGCTCGGCCCGCGCGGCCGACGGCGGTCCGGAGATCCTCCGCACCGAGCGGGACATGCCGATCAACTTCGTGGGGGTCGGGACGGTGGCGCTCGCGGTGCCGATCCTCGCGGTGTTCGTGCTCGTCATCGACCGCGGCTCGCTCTCCATCACGCCCGGGCTCTACTGGCTCGTGCTCGCGCTGGGGACCGTCTTCGCCCTCCTGGCGGGGTTCCTCTTCGCGTCGGTCGCGGGCTACATGGCGGGGCTCGTGGGCTCTTCGAACAACCCGATCTCGGGCGTGACGATCGCGACGATCCTCACGATCTCCCTCATCCTCTATCTCCTGCTGGGAATGCAGGTCGACTTCACCGTCTCGGCGCCCCAGGCGCTCTCGGCGGCGGCGACCGCCATCCTCGTGGGGGCTGTCGTCGCCTGCGCCGCCGCGATCGCGGGGGACAACATGCAGGACCTGAAGGCGGGGCGGATCGTCGGCGCCACGCCGCGGCAGCAGCAGATCATGCAGCTCGTCGGCGTCACGGCCGCCGCGCTCGTCATCGCGCCGATCCTCGGCCTTCTCTTCGAGGCGTACGGACTCGGCGGCGTCCTGCCGCGCGAGGGGATGGACCCGGACGAGATGCTGCAGGCGCCTCAGGCGACCCTCATGGCTTCCGTTGCCGATGGCGTCTTTTCGCGCAATCTCCCGTGGGGGATGATCGGGATCGGGGCGCTCATCGCGGCGGGCGTGATCGCCCTGGACCAGACCCTCAAGGCGCGCGGCTCCAGCCTGCGGGTGCCGGTCCTCGCCGTCGCGGTCGGAATCTACCTGCCCATCGAACTCGAAGTCCCGATCTTCGTGGGAGGGATCGTGGCGTGGCTGGTGGGCCGGGCCGTGCCGCGCGGCGGAAGCGGCGAAGGCGCCGTCCGGCAGGCGAATCATCGCGGGCTGCTCTTCTCCTCCGGGCTTATCACGGGAGAGGCGCTCGTCGGGATCTTCCTCGCGATCCCGTTCGCGATCTCGGAGCGCGGCACGGATGTGCTGAGCGTCGTGCCCGAAGGCTTCGATCCGATCGCACGCTGGATCGGCGCCACGGTCGTCGCCGGATTCGTCTTCTGGCTCTACCGCGCCTCGCTTCGGGCTTCCGAATGAAGCTCCCGCACCGCGGCGGCGCCATCGTGAAGCCGATCCTGCTCGTCGCGGGCCTCGCGGCCCTCGGCTGCGGCGGCTCCGGCGGCGGCCTGGACGACGACACATACGTTCAGGTCATGGCCAGGCTCAGCTGGGCGCGGGCAAAGTACGCGGATACGGCGGAGGGCGACTCGGTACGGGCGGCGGCGCTCGATGAGCATGGCGTGACCGGACAGCAACTCGAGGACTTCGTCGCCCGGCTCGGAGACGACCCCGGACGCATGCAGCGGCTGTGGGAGGCGATTCGACTGGAGGTGGAGGTGCTCGACGGGGTCCCGCGACCGGAATCGCAACTGGAGGTTCCGGACGCGGAGAGGCAAGAAAGCCGTTGAAGGCGCCGAATCTCCTCGCCGCTCCGGGCCGTTCCGCCCGTGCCGCGGCGCTCCACGCGGGAAGGGCGGGCATACTCGGCATCGCGACGCTCCGCGCGCTCGCCCATCCGCGCCGGTACGCGCGGGCGACGGTGCAGCACGCGAAGTTCATCGGGCTCGACAGCCTCCCGCTTGTACTGCTCATGGGCGCCCTCTCGGGCGCGGTCATGGCCCAGCAGACGATGTACCAGCTCTCCCAGGGACTGCCGAGGGAGATCGTCGCGGGCGGCGTCGTGGGTGGCATGCTGACCGAACTCGGGCCCGTACTGACCGCGGTCGTCCTCGCTGGGCGCGTCGGGGCGGCCATCGGGGCCGAACTCGGCACGATGAAGGTGACGAACCAGATCGACGCACTTCTGACGATGGGCCGGGACCCCGTGGTGGAACTCGTGGTCCCGCGCGTCGTGGCGGGGACCATCATTCTGATCCCGCTCGTCATGCTCGCCAACGCGATGGGGATCTTCAGCGGCTACGTGACATCGGTCGGCATCCTCGGGTTGAGCACGGCCGAGTACGTGGATGGGGCCAAGGGATACTATCACCATGGCGCGCTGATCTTCTCCCTCGTGAAGGCGGTCGCGTACGGCTTCGCCATCACCTTCATCTCGAGCCACGTGGGGCTTCGGGCGAGCGGCGGAGCGGCGGGCGTCGGTCGGACGGCGACGAGGGCGGTCGTCGCGATCATCGTCTCGATCATGGTCCTCGACACGGTACTCGGGCCGGTGTACAAGACGCTCACGTGATCAGGATCATCGGCGTGCACAAGTGGCTTGGGGGACGTCCGGTCCTGAGCGGCGTCGACCTCGACGTGCGGGAAGGCGAAACCCTCGCCATCATGGGGCCGTCAGGGACGGGTAAGAGCGTCCTCCTCAAACACATCGTCGGCCTCTTCGATCCGGACGCCGGAGACATCCTCGTCGATGGGATCTCGGTACCTTCGGCCGACCGGGCCGAGATGGCCGCCGTTCGCACCAGGACCGCCTACGTGTTCCAGAATTCCGCCCTCTTCGATTCCATGACCGTACGCGGGAACCTGCTGATGGGCCTCCCACCCGGTTTCTGCCGCGGCCGCGCGGCCAAATGCGAGGAACTGGTCCGGGCGGCGCTCGATCACGTGAACCTCGAGCCGGAGGTGCTGACGCTCCTGCCCGCCGAACTCTCCGGAGGCATGCAGCGGCGGGTCGCCATCGCGCGCGCCATCATCGGCAAGCGCCGCTACGTCCTGTACGACGAGCCCACCACGGGGCTGGATCCCGTCAACGCGACGCGGATCAACCGCCTGATCGCGCGCGTGAGCGAGGAAGTCGATGCGACGAGCATCGTCGTGACCCACGACGTGGAGTCCGCCTTCTTCCTCGCCGACCGGATCGCCCTGCTCGCGGACGGGGTCGTCGCGGCGGAGGGTACGCCGCAGCAACTGCGCAAGACGGACAACCGGGCGGTGCGCGAGTTTCTCGACGCGGCGCCCGCACGGGGCCCCGCGTGAGGGATCCGGGGCTGCGCGACCACGGCGCCGAGGTCCGGGTCGGCGCCTTCGTCATCCTGACGGCGGCCGTCATCGTCGCGGGGCTGTTCTGGATATCGGGTTCGCCGTTCCGAGGCCCCACCATCCGCGTGTGGGGGATCGCCGGGAACGCGAACCGGATCGCGACCGCGTCGCCCGTCCTGCTGCGCGGGGTGGAGGTCGGCACCGTGGACGAAGTCGCGCTCGAAGCGGAGCGCGTCGTGCTCACGATGACGCTCTCCACGCGCGTCCGACTGCCGGCGGACACGCGAGGCACGATCCAGCCGGATGGTTTCCTGGGCCAGCAACTCGTCGAACTCACGCCGGGGACGAGTGCGCGGACGCTGGCGGAGGGCGATACGCTCTCGCTCGACCGCCGATCCGACCTCACATCGCTGGCCTCGACCCTCGGGGACGAGGTGGGCTCCCTGATCGGCGAGCTGGAATCGCTGCTCGGCGGCGGCCTGGCCGAGAATGTCGCCTCCGGGTCCGAGGCGTTCACGCTCGCGATGCGGGAACTCGCCGGAATCCTCGAGACGGAGCGCGCGTCGATCGGAGGCCTGCTCGCCAACATGGACACCCTGTCGAACCGGCTCGCGGGGATGACCGGGTCCGAGGAAGTCGATCGCACGCTGGCCAACCTCGACACGCTCTCGACGCGGCTCGCCGCCGCCAGCACGGATTTCTCGGCCGCCGGCCGGTCCCTCGCCGAGATCACGCGGGGGCTGGAAGGCGGCGAAGGCACGCTCGGCAAGCTCCTGCGCGAAGATGCGGTCCACGACGAACTGCTGGAGACGCTGGGGACGCTGCGCGCTTCGGGCGAGGAACTCGCCCTCCTCCTGCGGGATATCCGCGAGCGGCCGGATCGCTACCTGACGGACCTCAAGGTCTCGGTTTTCTAGCGGCGGGCCGGGGCGCCGGGTCCTGCCACGGACTGCTAGAGCCCGGTGGGGACGTCGAAGAAGGTGTGCTCCGCCCCGAAATGCTCCGCCGCGCGCTTCGCCAGAGCCCGGATGCCCAGCGTCTCCGTCCCGTAGTGGCCGGCGTAAATCACGTTGATCCCCAGTTCCATCGCCTCGTGGTACGTGTGGTGGTTCCCCTCCCCGGTGAGGAAGGTGTCGGCTCCCGCCCTGGCGGCGGCCTCGATCATCGAACCTCCGCCGCCCGTCACGATGGCGAGCCGCGACACGCGGTCCGGGCCGCCGGCGATCACGATGGGGGTTCGTCCGCACACGACTTCCGCCCGGGCCGCGAGTTCGCCGCGAGACGTGTCGACCGCCCCGATGACGCCGATCCCGTCATTCCCCTTGAAGGACCCGAACGGTTCGACATCCGCGACGCGGAGTTCGGCGGCGAGGAGGACGTTGTTTCCGATCCGCGGGTGGGCGTCGAGCGGAAGGTGCGCCGAGTACAGCCCCATCCCGCTCTCGAACAGCCGACGAAACCGCTCGTACGGCGGACCGACGAGGGGACGCGCCCCGCCCCAGAACAGCCCGTGGTGGACCATGAGGAGATCGCACCCGGCCTCGGCGGCGAGGTCGATGGTGGCCAGGCATGCGTCGGTGGCGGCGCCGATGCGGGCCACGGGGCGGCGTCCGTCGACCTGCAGGCCGTTGAAGGCGAACGGATAGTCCTCGATCTCGGCGACGCGCAGAAGATCGTCCGCCCACGCTCCAATCTCGCGGCACCCGGCCCGCCGCTCCACCCCGCCCCCGCTTCCGGCGCAGGATTCGGCCATGAAGGCTACTCCCACTCGATCGTCGCCGGGGGCTTCGAAGACACGTCGTAGGTCACCCGGTTCACCCCCTTCACCTCGTTGATGATGCGGTTCGAGATCCGGCCCAGCACGTCGTGGGGGAACTGGAACCAGTCGGCCGTCATCCCGTCCAGCGAGGTCACGGCGCGCAGCGCGACAACGTTCTCGTACGTGCGCGCATCCCCCATCACGCCCACCGACTGTACGGGCAGCAGGATCGCGAACGCCTGCCATATCTCGTCGTACAGCCCCGCGTCGCGAATGCCCTCGAGGTAGATCGCGTCCACTTCACGCAGCGTGGCGAGTTTCTCCCGCGTCACGTCGCCCAGGATCCGGATCCCCAGGCCCGGCCCCGGAAACGGGTGGCGGCCCACGATCTCCTCCGACAGGCCGAGTTCGCGGCCCACGGCGCGCACCTCGTCCTTGAAGAGCTCGCGGAGAGGTTCGATGAGTTCGAAGGGGTGATCCGGACGGAGTCCGCCCACGTTGTGGTGGGACTTGATCTTCACCGACGGTCCCCACACGGAGACGGATTCGATCACGTCGGGGTACAGCGTTCCCTGGACGAGGAAACGTGCGTCGCCGTGCCGGCCCGCCGCTTCCTCGAACACGTCGATGAACGCGTGGCCGATGATGACCCGCTTCTCCTCGGGTTCCTCGACGCCGGCGAGGCGGTCGAGGAAGAGGTCCGCCGCGTCGACGACCTCGAGCCGCATGCCCATGCGTTCGCCGAACACCGCCTCCACGGCGTCGCGCTCGCCTTTCCGCAGCAGGCCCGTGTCGACGAAGATGCAGGTGAGCCGGTCCCCCACCGCCCGCTGTACGAGCGCGGCGGCGACGGAGCTGTCCACGCCGCCGGAGAGTCCGCAGATCACCTGTCCGTCCCCCACCGCCTCGCGAACCGCCGCGAGCTGGTGATCGATGATGTTCGCGGCGTTCCAGCTCATCTCGCAGCCGGCGATCTCGAACAGGAAGTTCCGCAGCATCTCTCCGCCGCGCGTCGTATGGGCGACTTCCGGGTGGAACTGCACGCCCCAGATCCGCCGCTCCTCGGACCGGATCGCGGCGATGGAGTTCTCGGTGGTCGCCGAGACCTCGAAGCCCGGGGGCAGCGCGTGGAGGGAGTCGCCGTGGCTCATCCAGACCTGGGTGGGCTCGTCATCGGCGAACCCGCGAAAGAGGGGGTCGGTCGACTGAACCCTGAGTTCGGCCCGTCCGTATTCCCGGCGCTCGGCCTGCTGCACCTCGCCGCCGACGAGGTCCGCGACGAGTTGCATGCCGTAGCAGATCCCGAGAATCGGGACGCCCAGGGCGAGGGTGTCGGGATGGGCCGTGGGGACGCCTTCGTCGTACACGCTCGCCGGTCCTCCCGAGAGGACGATAGCCGCGGGATCGTAGCGGCGGACCCAAGCCGGGCTCCGCGTGGGCGGGTGCACCTCGCAGTACACACCCTCCTCGCGAATGCGTCGCGCGATGAGCTGAGTGAACTGGGATCCGAAGTCGAGGATGAGCACGCGACTCACCGCACTTCCTCCCCTCTCGTTTCGCCGGCGCGGGGCCCGACCAGGGTCTCGATCGCGACCTCCCGTTCCTCGCCGGACGCCATGTCGCGGAGGACCGCGACGCCCCGCTCGACTTCCCGCGGCCCCAGCACGACAGCGCGATCTGCGCCCGCCTGGTGGGCGGCCTTGAACTGGCGTCCGACCCCGCGCGGCCGGAGGTCATAGAGCACCCGCCGTCCCCGGTCGCGCAGCGCGCGCGCGATGCCGAGGGCCAGTGGACGTTCCGCTTCGGAAACGCATACGATGTAGTCGTCCACGCGGCGGGCCGTGGAGGGTACGAGCTCCCGGTCCCTGAGCAGTTCCGTGAGGACCACGTCCCCCATGCCGAAACCGAGCGCCGGGAGATCCACGCCTCCCAGCGCCTTCAGCAGGTCATCGTAGCGCCCGCCCCCGCAGATCGCGCGCAGTTCGTCGCGACGGTCCCATATCTCGAACACGGTCCCCGTGTAGTAGGCAAGTCCGCGGACGAGGCCCGCGTCGAAGCTGACGAAGTCGGCGAAGCCCGCCGCGGTCAGATGTGCGAACACGGTGGACAGCCGGTCGGCCGCCTCGGCGATCGCTTCATCTCTCTCGTGCGCCGCCGCCAGCTCCTCCAGCGGGAGCCGGATCGCCGCCAGCAGGCGCGTCGCCGCTTCCTCTTCCACGCCCTGCTCCGCGAGCCGCGCGCGAACCGCGTCCTCCCCTTCCTTCTCGATCCGGTCGAGGGCGCCGAACGCCGGAACGTGGTCCTCGGCGGGGATTCCGTGCGCGTCGAGGAGCGCGCCGAGGAGGCGCCGGTCGGAGATGCGGACCACGATGTCCGCGGCCCCCAGGCCGAGTTCCCGCAGCGCGTCGATGCCCGCGCCGATGATCTCCGCATCGGAGAGCGGGTTGGTCTCACCGACGATGTCCATGTTGAGCTGGAAGTGCTCGCGAAGTCGGCCGCGTTGCGGCCGTTCGTAGCGGAAGAGCTGCGGGATCGAGAACCAGCGTACCGGCTTCGCGAGTCCGGCGGCGCGGGTGGCGATCATGCGCGCGAAGGTGGGCGTCATCTCGGGCCGCAGCGCCACCGCCCGCCCCCCCTTGTCCTTGAACTCGTACAGCTGGCCTACGATCTCTTCGCCGGACTTCCGCGTGTAGAGTTCGAGCGCCTCGAGCGGCGGGCCGTCATACTCCGTGAATCCGTAGCGGGCGCCGACCCTCCGCCAGGCCGAGAAGATGTGTCGGCGAAGGGCGAGTTCCTCGGGAAAGAAATCTCGAAAACCGGGCAGGCCGCGGATTTCGCCGGACTTCACGGCCCGACGAGCGGTGTCAACCCGAGGCCCCGCGTGGCTAGCTTGTCGCGCAGTATTGGTCGTACGCCTTTGTGAGGTCGGCCGCGATGTCGCCCGCCTCGCGGCCCTCGATCTGGTGGCGCTCGAGCATGAACTGCAGTTCACCGTTCGAGAGCAGCGCGAGGGAAGGCGAAGAGGGCCGGACGCCGGTGAAATACTGCCGCGCGCGCGCCGTCGCTTCCACGTCCTGCCCCGCGAAGACCGTGACGACGCGGTCGGGCTGCTTTCCGTGGCTCATGGCCATCGCCACGGCGGGCCGTGCGTTGCGCGCCGCGCAGCCGCAGACGGAGTTCACGACGACAAGCGTCTCACCGCCGGCCCCGAGGGCCTCGTCCACGTCATCGGAGGTCCGAAGCTCACGCACGCCGAGGCGGGTGAGTTCGTCTCGCATCGGTTGTACCAGCCTTGGATCGTAGAGCATCTCTTATCCGTCTCCTGTCGGTACGCGGGCGAGTTCCGGCAATGCCCGGGCCTCGCCTACGGTAGTTGCGGATCCCGTGATCAACAGCGTCCCCGCGCCGGCGAGCTTCAGTCCCCGCCCGACCGCCTCGGCCACGTCCCGGCACACGATCGATTCAACACCCCGTTCACGCGACAGCCACTCCCTCGCCCGCGACGGGTCCCACCGTCTCTCCGCGGGGACGGCGGGCCGGGCCAGAATCATAGTGTCGCTGTCAAGCGCGAGTCGGGCCAGCGTGCGCTTCCAGTCCTTGTCCGACAGCATTCCGACCACGGCGACGAGCGGCCGCGGCAGCGACAGCTTCGCCAGCGTCTCGCAGAGTACCCCCATGGCGGCCGGATTGTGCGCGATATCGAACACGCAGCCGGGGCGCCCGGCGCCCGGAGGCCGGACCTCGAAGCGGCCGGCCAGCCGCGCCCGCGCAATCCCGCGGCGCGCGGAACTCTCCTCCGGCGGATAGCCGGAGCAGTCCAGCAACAGGAGGGCCAGAGCCGCGTTGTCCGCCTGGTGCCGGCCCGGGAGGCCCGTGGCCAGCCGCACGCCTTCGGGACGTGACCCGGAAACGTATCGGAAGCGTGTCCCCACGGGATCGGTTCGCACCGCGACGGCCGACACTTCCGCATCCCTCCCGAGGCGCGCCACCGGCGCCCCGACGCCGCGCGCGACCTGTTCGAGCGCCGCGAGCGCACGCGGATCGATGCGCCCGAGACAGGCCGGCGCACCCGGCTTGAAGATCCCCCCTTTTTCCTTCGCGATCGCCTCGGGAGACGCGCCGAGCCATTCCGTGTGGTCGAGGCTGATCGGCGTGATCGCCGTGCCGGCGGGACGAAGTACGTTCGTCGCGTCGAGCCGGCCGCCGAGACCGGTTTCGACCACTGCAACCTCCACGCCGCACTCCGCGAAGCAGGTGAAGGCGAGCGCGGTGGCCAGCTCGAAGTACGTGCAGGCCGCGGCGGCGGCGCAACCGATGACTCGGGCGGCGGCGGACTGAAGCGCCGACTCCTCCACCCGGGCCCCGTCGATCAGGAACCGTTCCCGAACGTCCTCGAGGTGCGGCGAGGTGTAGAGGCCCGTGTACGTGCCGCCGTCTTCGAGCATCGACGCCGCGAAGCACGCGGTCGAACCCTTGCCGTTCGTGCCCGCAATGTGAAGGGCATCGAAGCTTCGTTCCGGCCGGCCCAGCTCCGCCAGGAGCGCCTCGATCCGGTCGAGGCCCCAGCGGATCGTGGTGGCCGGGCGGGGATCGAACAGGGCCGCGAGGGCGTCCCCGCCCTCGGTCAGCACATGTGATCCAGGAGGCTCGCGAGGGCGCCGCGCATCTCCGGACGCGGGACGATGCGGTCGATCATTCCGTGCTCCTCCAGGAACTCCGCGGTCTGGAATCCCTCCGGGAGGTCCTGCCGGATCGTTTCCTTGATCACGCGCGGGCCGGCAAAGCCGATCAGGGCGCCGGGTTCCGCCAGAATCACATCCCCAAGCATCGCGTACGACGCCGTCACCCCGCCCGTGGTCGGGTTCGTGAGGACGCTCACATAGGGGATGCCCGCGCTCGCGAGTTGCTCGAGTGCGGCCGCCGTCTTCCCCATCTGCATGAGGGAGAGGATCCCTTCCTGCATCCGCGCGCCGCCGGAGGCGGAGATGATGATGAGCGGCACCCCCCGCTCGAGGGAGCGGTCGGCGAGACGGCGGATCTTCTCGCCCACCACCGACCCCATCGAGCCCCCGATGAAGCGGAAATCCATGGTCCCGAGGTGGACTTCCCTGCCTCCGATCTCACCGCGCCCGGTTCGGATCGCATCCTGATCGCCGCCTCGCTGCTCCGCCTGCGCGATGCGCTCCGCATAACTGCGGGAATCGACGAATCCGAGCGGATCGGCGGAGCGCAGATGCTCGTCGTGCAGCTCGGCGAGAGCGCCGCCGTCGAGCAGCATCGCCTCGTAGGACTCCGCAGTGATGCGAAAATGATGCCCGCAGCTCGGACAGACGTGGAGGTTCTCCTCCAGCCGTCCGCTGTAGAGGATCTCGCCGCACCCGGCGCACCGATCCCACACGTCGCCGGGAAGCTCGCGCTTCTGTGAAACCAGTTTGCGCTTTGGTTTGCTGAACCAGGACACTCAGGCCTCCCAGGCCACGCGCTGCACGATCCCGAACCCCGCGTAGAGCACGAGCAGGAAGCTCCCCCCGTAGCTGAGGAGCGGCAAGGGCAGCCCGGTCACGGGCATCATGCCCACCGCCATCCCGAGGTTCACCACGATGTGCGTGAGGAGGACCGCAAACAGGCAGAACGCGATCAGACTTCCGAATCGGTCGTCCATCACGGAGGCCACTCGAAGCACGCGCCAGAGGAGGAAGGCGAAGAGCACGAGGAAGAGCATCACGCCGATGAATCCGAACTCCTCCCCCACGACGGAGAAGATGAAGTCCGTGTGCTGCTCCGGGAGGAAGGCGAGCCGCTTCTGCGGGCCGTTGGCGAAGCCGGCGCCGATGAGTCCGCCGGAGCCGATGGCGACCTTCGACTGGATGAGATGCCAGCCGGCGCCGAGGGGATCGATCTCCGGATCCAGGAAGACGAGGAGCCGGTTCCGCTGATAGTCGGCGAGCGAATCCCATATGCGGAGCGTGAGCGCGCCCGCGAAGACGTTTGCGAGGAGTACGCCCACCGCCTCGAGGATGAAAAGGCGGTGTACGTACAGGCAGGCCGCCACGATGAGGAAGCCGAGGCCCCATGCGATCCAGTTGAAGCCGAGCAGGAGACTGAGCCCCGGCGACGCGAGCAGGAAGATCTTGGGCAGCGGCACGCCACTCCAGAACAGCGCGGCGAGGAAGAGCGCCCCGAAGATCATGGCGCTCCCGAGGTCCGGCTGCAGCAGCACGAGGACGAACGGGACGAGCGTGATGACGCCGGGCTTCCAGAACTCGAGCAGCCGCTCGTACGGCCCCTGGGCGCCTCCCATCACGCGCGCCAGCATGAGGATCGTCCCCAGCTTCGCGACTTCCGCCGGCTGGAGTCGGCCCGGGCCCAGTTCGAGCCAGCTGCCGTTCGGGCCCGTCCCGATGAAGAACACGAGGACGAGGAGGAGCACCGTGAGCCCGTAGCCCCACGGCGCGAGCCATTCGAGGAAACGCAGGGAGAAACGGGAGGCCACGGCCAGCGCGACGATCGCCACGCCGAACCAGTAGAGTTGTCGCACCCAGATCCCGGTGGCGAGCGACTGCACGTCGACCTGTCCGGCCGAGTAGATCATTGCGATGCCGAGCCCGGTCATGAACAGGACCAGCGCGAGCAGCACCGGATCTCCCACGCCGGGGATCCGCAGACGGCCGGTCATCCGCCCGCCGGCACCGGGGGCGCTCCCAGAGGACGGACGCCGGGCGTCGCCTCCGGCGGCAAGCCGAGCGTCTCGAGGTGGCGGTCCACGATCCCGGCGGCGAGCGGCACCGCCAGCGACGGGGTCCCATCCGGGTGCCCGTGCTCGACGATGGCCGCGATCACGATGCGGGGGTCGTAGGCGGGCGCGAACCCCACGAACCAGGAGTGGGGCTCGCCGTGCGGATTCTGGGCCGTGCCCGTCTTGCCGGCCAGCGTCCAGCGGGCCAGGCGGCTGCCGTACGCAGTGCCCCCGGGTTCGTTCACCACGCGCGCCAGCGCGTCGACGAGTTGGCGCCGCTGGACATCGGGGAGATCGAACGTCCAGTCCACGCGCTGCTGCGCGAGCATCTCATCGCGCACGAGGTGAGGCTTGACGGGCGCCCTCCCCGTCGCCAGCGCCGCGTAGAACTGGGCCATCGCCAGCAGCGTCTGCGCATTTTCGCCCTGCCCGATCGCGAGGTTCCAGACGACGGCTTCGGTCCACCCCCCGGGCCCCAACCGCTCGTCGTACCACTGTCGGGAGTCGGGGAAGAGGCCCGGCCTCTCGTTCGGGAGGTCGATTCCGGTCGGGCGCCCGAAGCCGAACTCCCCAACCCCCGCGAGGAGAGGGTCGAGACCGATCCGCTGCCCCGCCTGGTAGAACCAGACATTGCAGGAGTGCTTGATCGCCTCGGAGAGGTTCAGCCGGCCGTGTCCCCGCGACAGCCAGCAGCGGAAGTAGCGGGTGTGGTACCGGAGCCCGCCGTTGCACGCGGACGGGTGGTAGGTATCGATCGTGAGGTCCGCCGTCTTCATTCCGATGGCGGACATGATGAGCTTCCACGTGGATCCGGGAGGGTAGGAAGCATTGGATACCCGGTCCAGCAACGGCTGGTCCGGGTGTTCGCGAAGAGAATTCCACAGATCCAGGGGGATGCCGCCGATGAATGCGTTGGGGTCGAACGTGGGATGGCTGTAGAGCAGCAGCACCTCGCCGGTGACCGGGTCCAGCGCCACGACGCCGCCCCGCATCCCTTCCGGAAACACCGAATCCGCGTACACCTGCAGGTCGAGATCGATGCCGAGATGCAGGTCTTCTCCGGGCACCGGAGCCTGCGCCTGGGCGATCCCCAGATCCCGCACGACCGTACCCAGGGCGTTCACTTCCGTGTAACGGATCCCGTTCCGCCCGGCCAGCCTGTGCTCGTACTGCTGCTCCAGCCCCGTCTTCCCGATCGACTGGCCGGATTCGTAGCTCGCATACTCGGTTCGAGCCAGTTCCTCCGGACTGATCTCCCCCACGTATCCGATCATGTGCGCGACGGCGGGGCCCGCCGGGTAACGGCGGCGCGGTCTCTGATCCACGACGACGCGCCGAAACCGGGGTCGACGCTCCTCGATGAACGCGACCTGTTCGAAGTTCGCGTTCTCGCGCACGACCAGTGCCTCGCCGGGACGTTCCCGGTTGCGCGACAGCAGTGCGGCTCGCCGCTCGGGCGACAGGTCCAGCCGCTCCGCGAGGCGATCGAGTCCGGCCGAGATGGAGTCGCGGGACCCGGGCAGCATCGACACGTCGTACCCCGGCACGTTGTCCGCGATGGCCCGTCCATACCGGTCGTAGATGGTCCCGCGCGGGGCCGGCACGGTGATCGTGCGCAGTCGGTTCTCGCTCGAGAGGAGCGTGTACAACTCGGTACTGAAGATCTGGAGATTGATGAACCCGGCGGCGACGATCGAGAGGCAGAAGAAGATCGCGCCCGCCGCCCAGCGGCCTCGCTGCTTCCGAATCGAGCGGTGTTCGTTGTCGCCCTTCACATCCTCCCCTTCACCTCGTGACTGCCGAAACCAGCCTCGCCGCGGCCCAGCACACCGCCGTGGTCAGCGCGGCCGATCCGGCGCCGTGGACGAGCAGGACGCCCGCCGACAAATCTCCGCCGACGAAGACGGTGACCGCAAACCGCAGCAGCCACGTCCCGAAAAAGACGAAAACCGGCGTCGCGTAATCCGAGTCGGAATAGATCAGGCCCCGCACCCATCCGACGAGCGCCCCCGTCAGCGAAAAGAGTAACATCGTGAGGCCCATCGGTCCCAGTGAGATCGACGCTTCCATGAGGCCGATGACGCACCCGAAGCCGGCGGCACGTCCCCAGCGGAGCTGCAGCGAGCTCAGAATCAACCCGCCCGCCAGGAGGTCGGGTGCGATCGGCCACCGGCTCCAGAGCGGATGCAGGGCGAAGTGCAGAACCAGCAGGAGCGCGGCGACGAACCACTTCCCCGCCGGACTCATCGACGGGCCGAAGCCGTGTCCGCCGGCGCGGGCTCCGGTTCCGACGGCGCGGACGCCGTGTCCGCCTCGATGTCTGCCGGTAACGCCGGCCGATTCCACACGAACACGTCCCTGACTTCTTCCGGGCGCACCGAGGGCTCGACGACGTAGCGCTTCATCCAGCCCGCCTCCGGCTCCTCCGGCTCGCGGATGCGCCCCACCGGCACGCCCGGCGGATAGACGCCGGCAATCCCGGTCGTGACCAGCAGAGTCCCCACCGGGATATCCGCCTGGAAGGGCGCACCCTCGAGGAGGAGCACCGGTTGCCCTCCGTCCGCGCGCAGCGGCCGCACGAAGCCCGACACGCCTTCCCCTTCGGCCAGAACGCTGACCCGAAAGTCGGGATGGCTCCAGAATTCGCCCCGTCCCCCCCGTCCGTGAGGCGCCCTCACGACACCGACCAGGCCGATGCCGGTAAAGACGCCGACCGGAAACTCACGACCCCGGAAATCGGGTCCCGACAACACGAACAGGTCCGGGTTGCCGACATGGGGGCGTCCCGGGTAGACGACCGCCGGCGCGGCCGAGCCCGCCGGGAGCGCCGCGAGATCCCGTGCGGGCGACGCTCCCTCGACCGGCGCCGTGCGGTCCCGGTAGCGCAGAAGGAGTTCCGTGAGGGAATCCCGTTCCACCAGCAGACCCTCGACGCGGCTCTCGATCTGTCCCCGCTCGGCGGCGAGGCGATGGAGAAGCAGGAACGGGTAGAGCGCGGTGGCGCGGATCGCGGACTCCACCTGGCTTTGATGAGCGCTGGACAGCCCCGCGGCGATGCCGCTGAGGATGAGGGCGAGAGAGAAGACGACGACATCGAGCGGCCCGCGGCCCGGCGGCCGGACGCCCTGAACACTCACCGGCGGCGATTCAGCAGGGGCTCGGCGTCAACTCGTGAGCACTCCACGATACCGTCCGAATTCCTCGAGGATCTTTCCGCAGCCCCGAACGACGCAGGTAAGCGGTTCCGCATCGACATGGATCGGGAGCCCCGTTTCTTCGCCCAGCAGCGTATCCAGCCCTCGCACGAGGGCGCCGCCCCCCGTCATGACGACACCGCGGTCCACGATATCGGAGGCAAGTTCCGGCGGCGTGATCTCGAGCGCCCTCCGTACCGCCGCCACGATCTGCTGGATCGGCTCCTGAAGACACTCGCGAACCTCGGCCGAATGGACCCGCACGGTCTTCGGAATGCCCGAGACGAGGTCCCGCCCCTTGACCAGCATCTCCTTGTCGTCGTCCGTGGGATACGCCGACCCGATCTGGATCTTGACGGCTTCCGCCGTCGGCTCGCCGATGAGGAGGTTGTAGTTCTTGCGGAGGAACGAGACGATCGTGGAATCCAGTTCGTCGCCGCCGACGCGGATCGACGTGTCGGCGACGGATCCCGAAAGCGCGATCACCGCGATCTCGCTCGTCCCGCCCCCGACATCGATGATCATGTTGCCGGTCGGCGTCTCCACCGGAAGTCCGACGCCAACGGCCGCCGCCATCGGTTCCGCCACCATGTAGACTTCCTTGGCGCCGGCGGCGTGCGCGCTGGACCGGACGGCCCGGCGTTCGAGTTCCGTGATTCCGGACGGAACGCCGACCACGACGAGAGGCCGGATCTTGAAGAGCCGCGTGGTCATCACTTCCTTGAGGAAGTAACGGATCATCATCTCGGTGATGTCCACGTCGGCGATCACCCCGTCCTTCAGCGGCCGTACCGCTTCGATCCCGCTCGGCGTGCGGCCGAGCATGCGCTTGGCGGCGAGGCCGATCCCTTCGATGCGGCCGGTTTCCTTTCGGACCGCGACGACGGACGGTTCGTTGAGGACGATGCCCTCGCCTTCGACGTGTACGAGGGTGTTCGCGGTCCCCAGATCCACTCCGATCTTGCTGATCGGCAGGAAGTTACCCCGCAGCGACCACTTTCCCATCTAGCAGGCCGCCCTTCCGGGCCGGCGCGACATCGGTGGGCTGAAGGACACGGGCGGGACACCTCCAAGGCGGCGAATCGTACCGGAAACGGCCAGTCCGGGTGAAGGACGCCGAAATGTAAACGTACTCTCGGACGCAGGAAAGTCGCCGCGCGGGGCTGCTCGCCCCCGGCTTCCCGGACTCACGCGGAGAGCGCATCGAGGGGCGTGTATTCGAGATCGAACGCCTGCGCGACGGCCTCGTACGTGACCCGTCCTCCCGCGATGTTGACCCCCAGGGCCAGGTCCGGATCCTCGTGACACGCCACCTTCCACCCGAGACTCGCCAGATGCAGAACGTAGGGGAACGTCGCGTTCGTCAGGGCCAGAGTGGAGGTCCTCGGGACGGCCCCCGGCATGTTCGCCACGCAATAGTGGACGACCCCGTGGACGGTGTAGGTGGGATCGTTATGCGTCGTGGGGCGCGCCGACTCGACGCAGCCGCCCTGATCCACGGCCACGTCGACGATCACGGAACCGTCCTTCATCCGCTGCAGGTCGTCGTGCCGCACGAGTTTCGGCGCCTTCCCGCCGGGGACGAGCACGGCGCCGATCACGACGTCCGCGCGCTCGATCTGCTCGAGGATAGAGTGGCGGTTCGAATAGAGCGTATCCACATTGGCGGGCATGACCTCCGCCAGATACCGGAGGCGCGTGAGATTGACGTCGAGGACGGTCACATGGGCGCCGAAACCCGCGGCGATCGTCGCCGCGTTCGCGCCGACGACCCCTCCCCCGAGGATGACGACTTCGGCCGGGAGCACGCCCGGCACGCCGCCGAGCAGGATCCCGTACCCGCCCGCGATGCGCTCCAGGTTCTTGGCGGCCTGCTGGATCGCCATCCGCCCCGCCACTTCGGACATCGGCGTGAGAAGCGGGAGTTCGCCCGTCGGAAGCTGGACCGTCTCGTAGGCGATCGCGATGCAGCCGCTCTCCAGCGTACGGTGCGTGAGGCGTTCGTCGGCCGCGAAGTGGAAGTACGTGAAGATGACCTGATCGGCCCGCATGCGGGCGTATTCG
The DNA here is from genome assembly GCA_026914155.1 of Candidatus Palauibacter rhopaloidicola. Taxonomy (GTDB): domain Bacteria; phylum Gemmatimonadota; class Gemmatimonadetes; order Palauibacterales; family Palauibacteraceae; genus Palauibacter; species Palauibacter rhopaloidicola. The sequence continues at coordinate 27,782 of JAPPGH010000010.1, forward strand.
GATTCGATGGGCTCCTTCACCTTCACGATGAGTTCGGCCCGGTCCCATACCCGGTCTGCCGAATCCACCACCTCCGCACCCGCAGCGACGTACATGTCATCCGGAAAGCCGCTGCGCAGGCCCGCGTTGCGTTCGACGCACACGGTGTGCCCGGCCGCAACGAGCGCGGTCGCGCCCGCCGGAACGAGGGCCACACGACTCTCGTCCGCCTTTATCTCCTTCGGTACGCCGACGATCATTTCGTTCCCTCCCAGGGGGACGCTCAGGTCGCGTCCGGTGCGGTGCGCCCCGGCCCGTTGCCGGGCGCCAGCTCGAGGGTCGCGAGCCGTTCGGGTGCGAAGTACGCGGCGGCTTCCAGACACTGCGCGCGGTCGACCGCATCGATGCTCGCCGCCACCTCGTCCAGGGTGCGGTACTCGTGGCCGTAGAGGGCGACGCCGGCCAACCGGTTCATGCGGCTCGCGGGCGATTCGAGCGAGATCAGAAACTGCCCCTTCAGCTGGCTCCGAGTGTCATCCAGCTCCTCGCGCGTCAGTCCTTCCCGCGCCAGAAGGGCGAGCTCTGCTTCCACCGCTTCGCGCGCCTCCTCCGCGGTTTCGGGCCGGGTCCCGACATAGGCGCCGACGTGGCCCGCCTGCGCATGAAACCCGTGGAAGCTGTACACGGCGTAGGCGAGACCGCGCGTTTCGCGGATTCGCTGGAAGAGCCGCGAACTCATTCCGCCCCCGAGGGCGGTCGCAGTCACATGGATGGCGTAGCGAAGGGGATCGCGGTACGGAACGGAGAGTCCTCCCGTCACGATGTGCGTCTGTCGGCCGCCTTCGCGTCGCATGCGACGGAAGCCCGATTCGCCGACCGGCGCCGGAGGGTCGACGGGCGCGGGGGCGGCAGCCCGGCGCGGGAGCCAGCGCGACAGCCCCTCCACGAGAGCCTCGTGCTCCACGGCTCCCGCCGCCGCCACGACCGCGTTTCCCGGCCGGTACGCGCGATCGTGGACTTCCGCCAGCGCTGACACGGAAAGCGCCCGCACCGAAGCGCGCGTGCCGAGGATCGGTTCGCCGTACGGATGCCCGCCGTAGAGCGCGCGCGCGTGTTCTTCGAAGACGATGTCCTCCGGGACTTCCGCCGCCGCGGCGATCTCTTCCAGCACGACTTCGCGTTCCACCTCCAGGTCCGGTCCGGAGAGCCGCGGAAAGAAGGCGAGGTCGCACAGCACGTCGAGCGCGACGCCGAGCGCCCCCGCCGGTACGCGGGCCTGGAAGGCGGTGAACTCGTGGGTCGTATACGCGTCCAGCACGCCGCCGAGCCGTTCCAGCTCCCAGGCGAGATCGCGCGCCGAGCGCCGCTGCGTCCCCTTGAAGACCATGTGCTCGAGCAGATGGGATGCGCCGCCGTGCCCGGCATCCTCATGAACGCGGCCCTGCCGCACCCAGAGGCCTATGGCGACGGAGCGCACTGAATCCATGCGCTCGCTGAGCACGATGGGGCCATCGGGGAGGCAGGTTCGGTACACCTCCCGGTCGAGCCGGCCTGCAATTCCCGCAGTCGGCCGCAACTCCCGGGCCGGCCCGCGCGCAGGCGGGCCGGGACGCGACTTGATCAGGCCTACTCGGCCGGGGCCAGGGCCGCGCGCCGCGAGAGCTTGAGGCGGCCGCGGTCATCCACGGCGAGCAGCTTCACCTTCACCTCGTCGCCCGGGCTCACCACGTCTTCCGTCTTGGCGGTGCGGCCCTCCTCGAGCTCCGAGATGTGGCACAGGCCTTCTACGCCGGGGATGATCTCGACGAAGGCGCCGAAGTCGGTCGTGTTCTTTACGACGCCGCGGTAGATCCGCCCGACCTCCGGCTCCTGAACGATGCCTTCCACCATCTCGCGTGCATGCTGCGCGCCCGCGCCCGAAGGCGCCGCGATGGTGACCGTGCCCGAGTCGTCGATGTTGACCTCGGTGCCCGTCTCCTCCTGGATCATCCGGATCGTCTTCCCCTTCGGCCCGATGACCTCGCCGATCTTCTGCGGGTTGATCTGCAGCGTGACGATCCGCGGCGCGTGCGGCGACATCTCCTCGCGCGCCGCTTCGAGCGTTTCGTTCATCGCCGCGAGGATCCGCAGCCGGGCATCGCGCGCCCGGGCGAGGGCCTCGCGCAGCGTGTCGACCGAGAGTCCGTCGGCCTTGATGTCCATCTGGACGGCCGTGATCCCGCGCTCGGTCCCCGCGACCTTGAAGTCCATGTCGCCGAGGGCATCCTCCACGCCGAGGATGTCGGTGAGGATTTCAACCCGGTCGTCCTCCTTGATGAGCCCCATTGCGATCCCCGCGCACGGGGCCCGCATCGGCACTCCGGCATCCATCAGGGAGAGCGATCCGCCGCAGACCGAAGCCATCGAGCTCGACCCGTTCGATTCGAGAATATCGGAGACGACGCGGATCGTGTACGGGAAATCCTCGTACGCCGGCAGGAGCGCCTGAAGCGCGCGCTCGGCCAGCATGCCGTGTCCCGTCTCGCGGCGGCTCGTACCCCGGAACATCCGCACTTCGCCCGTCGAAAAGCCGGGGAAGTTGTAGTGGAGCATGAAGGATTTCGAGGTTTCCTCGCGCACATCGACGGAGTCGATTCGCTGCTCGTCGCGCACCGTCCCGAGCGTGGTCACCGCGAGCGCCTGCGTCTGGCCCCGGGTGAAGAGCGCCGAACCGTGCGTTCGCGGCAGGAGGCCGACCTCGCACGTGATGTCGCGGACGTCGTTCATGCCGCGGCCGTCGATCCGCTCTCCGTCTTCGAGGATGCGCCGGCGCATCGTCTCCTTCTCCAGCTTTCGCAGAGCGGCACCGACGTCGCCGCCGCAATCGGGGTGCTCCGCCTCGAGTCGCGCCGTCACCTCCGCGCGGAGGGCGGACAGGGCGCGACCGCGCTCCTCCTTGTCCGCGATCCGGAGCGCGTCCCCCACGCGCCCGGCCGCCTGGTCCGTGACCTTCGCCACGACCTCCGGATCGGGCCCGACGGGCTCGTACTCGAACGTCTCCGCGGCCCCCGCCATCCGGACCAACTCGCGCTGGAGCCCGATCAGCTCGGCGATGGCCTTCTGCCCGACCTGCATCGCCTCGAGGAATTCATCCTCGGTGGCTTCGAGACAGGCGCCTTCGACCATCACGATCGAATCCTCGGAGCCGGCGACGACGATCTCCAGGTCGCACATTTCGAGGTCGTCGAAGGTCGGGTTGACGAGCCACTCGTCTTCGCGGCGGGCAACACGGACGCCGGCGACCGGCCCGTCCCACGGGATCGGGGACAGGAGGAGGGCCGTCGACGCCCCGAGCATGCCGATGACGTCCGCGTCGTTCTCCTGGTCCGCGGAGATGATGAAACAGACGACCTGCGTGTCGTTCCGGTAGTCCGCGGGGAAGAGCGGCCGGAGCGGCCGGTCGATCTGCCGCGCCGAGATCGTTTCCTTCTCCCCGGGCCGGGTTTCCCGCTTGATGAACCCGCCGGGGAACTTGCCGGCGGCGTAGGTCTTCTCGCGGTACTCGACCGTAAGGGGGAAGAAGGGGAGGTGCGTGGGCTTGCGGTCCGCCGTAGCGGTCACGAGCACTGCGGTCTCCCCGTACTGCACATAGACGGCGCCATCGGCCTGCCGAGCCATTCTGCCCGTCTCGAGGATCAGGGGCCGTCCGTGGAATTCAGTTTCAATTCGGTGTGTCATTCTTTTTTTCTCTTCTTCTTTCGAGGTGTGGCGCTGCGGGATTCCGCGCGCCGCGCCGGCCTCTCACCAGGCCGGACGCTCATGTTGTCTTTTCAACTTGTCTTTTCAACCCTGCATCAGCTTCTTCGATTCAGCACCCCGGTTGGGTGGATCCGGCGCGGTACAAGGGAAGGAAAGTCGGGGCCCGACGATGCGGGCCGGCGGAAGCGGAGGCGGAAGTCTGCGGAGCGGGGCGGCGCCTCAATGGCGTAGCCCAAGCTCCTCAATGACCGTGCGGTAGCGGTCGAGATCCGTCCGGCGGAGGTAGTTCAACAGTCGGCGGCGACGGCCAACCATCTTCAGGAGTCCGCGACGGCTGTGATGATCCTTGGGGTGATCCCGGAAATGCCCGGTCAACTCTTCGATGCGAGCCGTGAGCAGTGCGATCTGCACCGGAGCCGACCCCTGGTCGTTCTCGCGGCGCGAGAACTTTTCTATGATTCCCTGCTTCTCGGTTTTTTCCACGTCTCTCTGTTATCCCTCGATCCGCCGCCCCGCTTCAGCCCGCGGAGCGATCGGCAAGATGGCGAGCCCCGCCCTCCCGCTTCACATACAGTCCATAAAACTAGAATCGACCCGTGCCCCTGTAAAGGTAAGCCTCCGGCGCTCCCATGGCGGGCGGGTTCGTCGCCGGGCAGTCGGGGCCGGCGAGGGCGGGCTCGAAGAGCACGGCGCGGGCGATGCCGCCGTCCTCCCGAACGCCGAACAGGAGGGCGTCATCTCCCGTCCCCCGCAGCGCCTCGTCGCGCCGGGTACGCGCGATGAGGGCCCCGCTGGCGGGGTCGATCACATCCAGGACGGTGTCGAGGAGCCGGTCGAGTTCGAGCGGTGACGGGGCGGTGGCGGCGCCCGCCTCCCGGTTCTCGTCGGCGACCCACGTGCCCGCCCACAGCAGGCCCCGGTCGAAACGAAGGCTGATGACGATGGAGGGAGCGGGCGACGAGACGGGCGCCCCCGGCTGCGGCGGCCCGGGGTCGAACCACTCCGGGTCTCCGACCAGGCGCGCGACCGCCTCGCTTCCGCCATTCGGATCCCACGCCTCGAACCCGTATCCCCCGGTCCGCGTCGTCCACACCCTGCCCCGCCCGTCCAGGGCGACGGGGGCGCGGAAGAAGTTCACGAGCCACGAGGCGACGGGCACGGCACCGAGGCTCGCAAGCTGGACTCCGTCCCTGCCGACGATCTCCGTCGTCGCACTCAGTCCATCTTCGACCTGGCCGAACCCCGAGACGGCGTGGCGCTCCCCGGCGGCGAGGGTCACGAAATCGAGCCCGTGGAGGCTTCGGATATCCGTGGTTTCGATCAATCCTCCATCGGGTGACACGTGCGTGATTCTGCGGTTGACGAGGTCGAGGATGCGCAGGCTGCCATCGGATCCGGGACGCATGCGGCCGGGGACGCGATACTCGCCGGGCCCGTCTCCGTTCCCCCCAAGAGTCTCCAGGAACGCGCCGTCCGAGTCGAATACGAGCAGTTTCCCCCGGTTCTCCACGCTCGCCACGATGTAGTCGCCCGCCGCAGTCCGCGTGATCTCCGGGCGGCTTCCGACCGTTCCGGGGTCGCCGGGGTCGCCGAGTCGCAGCACTTCCCGGAGTTGAACCGTGCATTCCGCCGCTTCGTCCGCGATCGGCAGGAGCGACTGGGCAACGGCCGGTCGCGGGATTCCCGCACAGACCGCGAGGGCGATGAACCCCGGATACCGCATCGCTGCCGTCAGGCTGCCGCTCATCCGCCCTTCTCTCTGAAGTACTCGAGACCGTCCGCGAGATCCCGGCGCATCTGGGCGGCGAGATCGTCTCCCGACTCGTACGCGCGCACCTCGCGCAGCCGGTGGAGGACATCGACGATCACATCCTCCCCGTAGATGTCACGCTCGAAATTGATGAGGAAGAGTTCGATGGCCGGCGGCGCGTCCGCAAAGGTCGGCCTGGGGCCGAGGTGCAGCAGACCATCGACCCGCTCGGGACCCAGCGTGGCGCGCACCGCGTAGATGCCTTCCGCCGGAAGGAGTTTGTCGGGAGGAGGTGGCGCGAGGTTGGCGGTCGGAAAACCGAGCGTCCTGCCCCGTCCCAGCCCCCGGATCACGGTCCCGCGAAACGAGTACGGGCGACCGAGGCCCGCGGCGGCGCCCTCCATGTCGCCCGACGCCACCGCCCCCCGAACCCGTGTGGACGAGATGGGCGACCCGTCCGTTTCGACGCCTCCGACGACCGAGACCTCGAACCCGTGGATTCCGCCCAGCCGTTCGAGCACGGAGACGTCGCCGGCGCGGCCGCGCCCGAACCCGTGGTCGTACCCGATCACGACCTCCGCCGGACGGAAGCGCGGGACGACGAGGGCCTCCACGAACTCTTCAGGAGAGTAGCGGGAGAACTCGAGCGTGAAGGAGACGAACGCGGCGTAGTCAAGCCCGAGCTGGGCGAGGACTTCCTTCTTCTCGTCGGGTAGCGTGAGGAGAGGAGGGGCCGCCTCCGGACGCACGATGCTCAGGGGGTGCGGGTCGAAGGTGAGGAGCACGGCATGGCCGTGCCGGGCGCGCGCTCGGCCCCGGACGTCGCGCAGGATCGCCTGGTGTCCCAGGTGGACCCCATCGAAGGTCCCCATGGTGACGACGGTGTCCCGGACGTGCCGGGGGAGCCCACTCACGCGACGAACACCTTCTTCGGGTAGAGGCGGCCGTCGCGCTCCTCGGCGATGGCGAAGAGCTCGCCGGAGGCGTACAGCGCGATCCGCTTCGCCGCCGCGTCCCCGGAGTCGCGCGCGCGCCCCGGGGGGGGCCGCACATCTCCGCGCTCCACCGACCTTCCGCACCGGATCTCATCCCGTTCCTCATCGTTCAGTTCGCGCCGCCGCACCCACGGAAGCGCGGCCACGCCCGGGCGCCAGGCGCTGGACGCCGCGGCCACGGCCTCTCGCGCCGCGTCGGGAGACGTCGCTTCGTCCACCCGGAAGGGGCCGATCGCCGTGCGGTGCAACGCGGTCAGGTGAGCCCCGGGGCCGAGGTCTCGCCCGATATCACGTGCCAGCGCACGGATGTAGGTGCCGGTGGAAACGCTCGCGCGAAAGCGAACTCGAGGGAGATCGATGTCCATGACGGCGATCTCGTGGATCGTCACCTCGCGTGCCTCAAGTGCGGGACGCTCCCCCCGGCGGGCCAGCGCGTAGGCCCGCTCGCCGCCGGCGCGGCGCGCCGAGTAGGAGGTGGGCACCTGTGGTCCGACGCCCTCGCGAGCCGCGAAGGAAGCCCGGATCGCCCCGCCGTCCAGCTCCCGCCAACCGGCATCTTCCGACACGGTCTTTCCGGTCAGATCGTCCGTGTCCGTCTCCCGTCCCAGCATCATCGTCGCTTCGTAGCACTTCGGGAGCACGTGGTAGAGGTCGGCGAGCCGGGTGAACGACCCGACGAGCGACAGCAGGAGCCCCGTAGCGAAGGGATCGAGCGTTCCGGTGTGGCCGACCCGGCGCAACCCCAGCTTCCGCCGTATTCGAAGGACGATGTCGTGCGACGTCGCTCCAGCCGGCTTGTCGACGAGGAGCAGACCGGCTTCAGTCGTCACGCGGCCCCGCGTCCTCGCGAGCCCGGCGCAGCAGTTCCTCGATCCGGCTTGCGTGCTCGGGCGTTTCGTCGGGCAGAAAGCGGAATTCCGGGATCTTCCGCAGCCGGAGCGACCGGCCGAGTTCCCGCCGTATGAACCCCACCGCGTGTTCCAGCCCCTCGATTCCCTCCGACACATCCTCGTCCGAACGAATGTAGACGGTCGCGAAGGAGAGATCCCGGGTGGCCCGCACGTCGGTCACCGTCACTCCGTCGAGCCGCGGGTCCTTGAGTGATCCGAGAAGGAGGCGCGTGAGCTCGCGCCGGAAGAGCTCTCCCAGCCGTTCGCTCCGGTGACGATGGGTCACGCGCTCCCCCGCGCCGGGCCGCCGGCCTTCACAGGAACTCGGTCTCCGACTCGACGACGTGCGCCCTCGGATCGGATCTCAGGAAGCGGTCGACGTGTCCGAGAACGGACTCCGCGTGCCGACGTTCGCCGGATACGACGCACGCCGTGATCTCGGCCATCGCGGCCCGGTCGCGGAGGCCGGTCTCGGCCGCGGAAACCCGGAACTTCAGGATGGCGCGCTCGCGCAGGCCGCGGACCACCGAACGCTTCGCCTTGAGCGACCGGCAGCCCGGGAGGTGAAACACCCAGCGGCCCACCCCGATGACGGCCATGATGCCCCGCGGAAGATCAGCCTGCCGGTGCTCCGGAGAGGGTGCGCGCGACTTCCACCACCTCGTAGCACTCGATCACATCGCCGACCTTGATATCGTTGTAGTTCTCGATGGAGATGCCGCACTCGTACCCGTCTCTCACCTGGCGCACATCCTCCTTGAACCGCCTGAGACTGTCGATCCGGCCCTGGTAGATCTGGATCTGGTCGCGCAGGAGGCGGATGGGGAGGTTGCGCCGCATGGTGCCGGTCTGGACGTAGCAGCCCGCGATCGTCCCGGCCTTCGGGACGCGGAAGAGTTCGCGGATCTCGGCCATGCCGACCGTGACCTCACGCTGCTCGGGCGCCAGCAGACCTTCGAGCGCGAGACGGATCTCCTCGACCGCTTCGTAGATCACGTTGTAGATCCGGATCTCGATCGACTCGCGTTCCGCGGCGGCCGCGGCCCCGGCGTCGGGCCGGACGTGGAAGCCGACGATGATCGCCTCCGAAGTCGATGCCAGAAGGATGTCCGACTCGTTGATGCCGCCCACCGCCCGGTGGATGACCTCGACCGAGACCTCGTCGGTCGACAGCCGCTCGAGGCTGTCGGAGAGCGCCTGGACCGAGCCGTCCGTGTCGCCCTTGATGACGACGTTCAGACGCGCGCCCTCGCCCGCCTTGACCGCGGCGAAGACATCCTCGAGCCGCGTCCCGGTCGCCCGGCGGCGGATGTCCTTCTCCCGCTCCAGTTGCTGGCGCCGCGAGACGATCTCGCGGACCCGCGCCGCGGAGAGGACCACGAGGGAGTCGCCCGCCTGCGGCACCCCTTCGATCCCGAGCACCCGCACGGGGATCCCCGGACCGGCGCTCGTGACCTTTCGGCCGCGCTCATCGAGGAGTGCGCGAACCCGCCCGCCATGGAGTCCGCAGACAAAATCGGCGCCGATCTCCAGCGTGCCCCGCTCCACGAGCACGGTCGCCACCGGACCCATGCCGCGGTCCAGCTGAGCCTCGACGACCGTCCCCCGGGCTTCTCGCTCCGGGTTCGCCTTCAACTCGAGAATCTCCGCCTGGAGAAGGACCTTCTCGAGCAGATCGTCCAACCCCTCGCCCGTCTTCGCCGAGACATCCGCGCCGAGGATCTCGCCGCCGAAGTCCTCCAGGACCACCTCGCGGGCGAGGAGTTCCCTCTTGACCCGATCCACGTCCGCCGACGGGAGATCGACCTTGTTCACCGCGACGATAATCGGCACCGAAGCGTTCCGGGCGTGGCTGATCGCTTCGATCGTCTGCGGCATCACGGAGTCGTCGGCCGCCACGACGAGGATCACGATGTCCGTAACTTCCGCACCGCGCGCGCGCATGGCCGTGAACGCCTCGTGGCCGGGCGTGTCCAGGAAGGTGATCGTCCGGCCCTCCGAGAGAACCACGTGATAGGCGCCGATGTGCTGCGTGATACCCCCCGCCTCCCCCGCGATCACGTTCGTGCTCCGGATACGGTCGAGCAGCGAGGTCTTTCCGTGGTCGACGTGACCCATCACGGTCACGATCGGCGGCCGGGGCACCAGTTGGCTCTCGTCCTCGGGCTGGTCTTCGTCGTCGCTCGCGAGGTCCGCCTCGAACCCCTCCTCCCGGATCGCCGTGAAGCCGGCCTCCTCGCAGATGAGTTCGATCTGGCCGAAGTCGAGGCGCTGATTGATCGTCACCATGAGACCGAGGTTCTTGAACGCAGACGTGATGATGGCCTGCGGCGGGACCTCGATCAGATCGGCGAGTTCCGACACCGTGAGGAACTCGTTAACCCGAACCGTCGCCTTCTCCGTGCGCTGTTCGAGTTCGCGCTGCTCGCGCTCCGCCTCGCGCTGCTGTTGCTGTGTTTCCCGGCGCCGCTTCCGCGGCGAGGACTGCCCCATCGCGGCCAGCGTCTTGCGGAAATTCTGCTGGACGGCGTTCCGATCCACGCGCCGCCGCTTCTTTCCATCTCCGCCGCGAGACTTCTTGCGACCATCGACCGTGTAGCCCTCGGCCGAGATTCGCACCTTGCCGCCGGGGCCCGCCGAGGCCCTGGGGCCTGCGGGCGCCGACGGGGCGGCGGGCGACGGCATGTCACGGCGGACGGGCTTCGGCCGACGCGCGGGGCGCGCCGGCGCGGACGGCGCTTCAGCCTCCGCCGCCGGCTCCGCGGGTTCCGCTTCGGGCTCAGAGACTTCGGGCGCCGCGACCTCCGGCGCCGCGACCTCCGGCGCCGCGACTTCCGGCTCCGCGACCTCGACACCCGCTTCCGGCTCCGCCGGCCCGGTCTCCTCGGGGGCGGGGGTCTCGGCCGCCTCGGCGGGCTCCGGAGCGACTTCGGCTTCAGGCTCGAGTTCGACCTCCGCCCGGGGGGCGTCGGTGCCGGTTTCGGGCTCAACGTCGGGCTCGGCCTCGGCCGGGGATTCGACTTCAGGCACGACCGGCGTCGCGGCCTCTTCCGTCGCTTCGGGGGAGGGGCCGATCCCTTCTTCGACGTCGACGTCCGGCGTCGCGGTGGTGAGCGACGCGGGAGCGGCCCTGCGCCGGCGACGGCGTCGCCGCACGGGGGCGGCGGTGCCGGTGATCGTCTCACCACGCCGCTCGCGTTCGAGCCGCGCGTGCAGACGCGCCACGCTCGCCGAGTCCACGCTCGACATGTGGCTCCGCACGGGCACCTCCATCTCCCGCAGCAACTGGATGAGGTGACTCGTGTCGAGTCTCAGTTCCTCTGCGACCTCGAAGACACGCTTCATTGTCCAGGCACCTGCCCTTCCGGATCTCCCTGCGACCCGGAGCTTTCGTCACGCCGCGAAGGCGTGCGCTCCCCTTCGAGAATCCGCTGCGCCAGCGCCGAATCCGTGACGCCGACGACGGCTACATCGTTTCGTCCGAGCGCCCGTCCGAGCGCCCGGCGACTCGCCACCGTTACACGCGACGCCCGCCGCGCCTGTGGCGTGAGGCGGCTCACCGCATGCCGCGATGCGTCGCCCGCGACCACGAGCAGGGCGAGCCTTCCCCTGCGGGCCGCGATGTCCACGGCCCGGGTTCCGAGCGCGATCCGGCCCGCGCGCGTCGCGATCCCGAGCAAGCTCAGCGTCCCGCCGCCGCGCTTCAGGCGGTCCCCTCGCCCGAGGCCGCGGTGCTCAGCGCATCGGCCGCCTCCGCGGCTGTCGGCTCCGGCGGCACATTCGCGGCCGCCGCGTCCGCAGCTGTCGCGTCCGCAGCTGTCGCGTCCGCAGTTGTCGCGTCCGCGGGCGCCTCGGCAGCCGTCTTCGCGGACGCAGCGCCCTCCGCCTGCGCCTCGTCAACGACGGTCAATTCGTCGATGAGCGCTTCCAGCGTATCCGCCTCGTCCGCCCCGATCCCGGGAACCTGGAGGAAATCGCTCCGGTCCATGTCGAGGAGTCCGTAAAAGCTGCCGATCCCGGCCGCTTCGAGCGCCGCGAGCGTCGCGGGGGCGATCCCTTCGAGCTCGGAGAGCGGGAAGTCGGACATCTCGTATTCGTCATCGCCTCCGAACAGGCCGGCCTCTCCGCCGCGCTCCATCCAGTCACGGCTGGAATACAGGTCGATCTGCCACCCGATGAGCTGCGACGCCAACCGCACGTTCTGCCCGTTTCGTCCGATCGCCAGCGACAGCTGGTCCTCGTCCACGATCGCCGTGATGACGTGCCGCTCCTGATTCGAGATCACCTTGGCGACCCGGGCCGGAGCCAGGGCCCGGCGGGCGAAGATCTCGGGGTCCGGATGCCACGGAACGATGTCGATCCGTTCCCCGCTCAACTCCGACACGACGGCCTGGACGCGCGACCCCTTGAGGCCGACGCAGGCTCCGACCGGGTCTACGGACTCATCCCGGGACGCGACGGCCACCTTGGTGCGCCCGCCCGCTTCGCGGACGATCTCCTTGATGTCCACGATATTCTGGTAGATCTCCGGCACCTCGAGCGCGAACAGCGACGCGACGAACTGGGGGTCCGCCCGCGACAGGATGAGTCGCGGACCGCGCGGCGTCTCCTCCAGCAGCTTCAGCACGGCACGGATCGGCTCGCCCTGGCGGAAGCGTTCCCGCGGATTCTGTTCCCGCCACGGGATGATCGCCTCGGCTTCGCGAGACCGGTTCAGCATGACGACGAGTTTGCCGCGCTCGCTCGCCTGCACCTCGCCCGAAACGAGGTCCCCCACCCGGTCGTTGAACTCCATGCGGATCCGGTCGCGTTCTCCCTCGCGGATGCGCTGGATGATCCTCTGCTTGGCGGCCATGACCGCGCTGCGGCCGAAGTCCCTGAAGTCGACGGGGATCTCCATGAGGTCGCCGACCTGGAAGTCGGGATCGTCCCAGCGAGCCTGCTCGAGCGTCACCTCCCGGGCCGGATCCTCGACCTCCTCGACGACTTCCTTGAGGACGACGATCGAGATGTCGCCTCCATCGGTGACGTCGATCTCCGCTTCGACCGGACCGCCGAAACGGCGGGCGAGCGCCGCATGGATCCCTTCGCGGATGAGATCATGCAGCTCCAGCTCCGTCAGCGACTTGTTCGCCGCCATCATGCGGAACGCTTCAACGATCGGGATCTGATCGCTCATTGACTCTCTCTATCTCCCACCCACGCCTCCGGCCGCGTCCCAGTCGTAGACCAGGCGGGCGGAGGCCACAAGCTCCAGCGGGATCTCCACACGATCCCCTTCGATCTCCAGCGCGAACGTCCCGGGAGGTCCATCCACCATCCCGAGCAGCATCCCTTCCAGCTTTCGGCCTCGGTCGGCCAGCGGACCGTAGCCCCGAACTCGAATCCGCGACCCTGCGAAGCGATCGTAGTCCGCCGCCTTGACCAGCGGCCGGTCCACTCCCGGCGACGACACTTCGAGCACCCAGTCCTCGTCGGCTCCATCTTCAAGTGCGCCACGCAGTTCCCGCGTCACCGCGACGCAGTCGTCGACGGTCACGCCCGACGGCGCGGACGATGGTCCCGGCCGATCGATCCGGAGCCGGAGCAACGGCCGGCGACGGCCTCCGCCCCGCTCCATCTGCACGACCTCGAAGCCGAGGGCTTCGACCGCGCGTTCGATGTCCGCCGAGTCCAGCATGACCGACCCCTTCGGCGAATCCGGTTCGCCCTACTGCAAAAAAAAGTGGGGCCCGTACAGCTTCCCCACTTCGAGTAACGTCATCGCCCGCCGGCCCGCGCGGACGTATGTGAACATGCGACTCCGAACATACGGCGGGCTCCGACCCGCTGCAACAGCCGGTATCGCTCGTCGGCGTCGCCGGTTCAGTCGCTCCGCAGCCCCAGAAAGGCGGCCATCCGGCCCGCCGTCCCGCCGCTCGCGCGGTGCGAATGAAGGTCGCCGGGGCCGCATGACGTGCAGTAAAGGGAGCTTGTCAGAGCCTCGGGTGCGACGCCGACCGTCGTGGCCTGGGCGGCGAGGACGCCCCTCAAGTCGAGTTGCGCGCGCGTGCCGCGGAGGCCGAAGGCGGAGAGCACGGGGGTGTCGACCTCGTAGCAGCGCCCGCAGATCGCCGGCCCGAGGTGGACCCGGAGATCCCCGGCGGCGCCGGGGGGGCTGCGGTCGGAGCCGTCAACGAGCCGAGCGATCGCGCGCGGAAGGATCCCCGCCGCGGCCCCGCGCCATCCCGCGTGGATCAGCCCGATGCGCGCGAGTTCGCGGGACCACAGATAGACGGGCACGCAATCGGCGGCCGTCGCGGCAAGAAGCCAACCGGGTCCGTCCGCGAGCTGGCCGTCCACGCGGCCCGCCCGGTGGACGGTGCAGGCCCCGGAGTCCGGGACGGGCGAAGCTCCGATCTCCCGCAGATCCGTGCCGTGCACCTGCGTCGGCACCGAGACCCGGCGGAAGCCGAGTTCGCGGGCCAGATCCGCGTAGACGGACGCCACGCGCTCCGGGGAGGCCTCCGCGACGGCGAGGTCTCCGCGTTCCGCCGTCGTGATTCCGCACACGAGGTTCGGGTCGAGCGATTCCCACCGCGAAAGCCGCAGCATGCCGTTCCCGGGGATCTCGGCGACCTCCGTCATGCGCCTTCCGTTGTCACGCGTTCGATGCGCGCCCCCAACGACGCGAGGCGTTCGTGGATGCGCTCGTAGCCGCGTTCGATCTGCCCGATGTTGTGCACGCGGCTCCTGCCTTCCGCGGCAAGCGCCGCGATGAGGAGTGCCATGCCGGCCCGGATGTCGGGGCTCTCGAGGGTGGCCCCGCGCAGCGGCGAAGGTCCGACGACGACGGCCCGGTGCGGATCGCAGAGGACGATGCGGGCGCCCATGGCGATCACCTTGTCGACGAAGAACATCCGCGACTCGAACATCTTCTCGTGGATGAGGACGGTGCCCCTGCACTGGGTCGCGGCCACCAGCGCGATGCTGATCAGATCCGCGGGGAACGCCGGCCAGGGCCCGTCGTCGATCTTCGGGATCTGGCCGCCGAGGTCGGGCTGGATCTCGAGCTCTCCCCCGCCGCGCACGAGGAGCTGGTCATCGCGCCACCCGAATTCGAGGCCGAGGCGTCGGAACCCCACGCGCAGCGGGTCGAAGTGGCCCGGGTCCACTCCGGCGATTCGAAGGGTCGAGCCCGTCGCCGCCGCCAACCCGATCACGCTTCCGATCTCAATGTGATCCGGCCCGATCCGGAACGTCCCGCCGCCCAGGGTTTCCACGCCCTCGATGAGGAGTCGCGACGTCCCGATGCCGTCGATGCGGGCGCCGAGCGTGACGAGAAAACGGCACAGATCCTGCACGTGGGGTTCCGTGGCGGCGTTGCGAAGTTCCGTCGTGCCCGTGGCCGTCGCCGCCGCGAGCACGGCGTTCTCCGTCCCCGTCACGGACGGCTCATCGAGGAAAACGGAAGCGCCGCGGAGACCGGGCGCGCGCAAGAGGTAGCCGTCTCCGACGTCGACCGTCGCACCGAGCGCCTGCAGCGCGAGCATGTGGGTGTCCAGACGGCGGCGCCCGATGAAGTCCCCTCCGGGATGCGGGAGCTGGCACGACCCGATCCGGGCGAGCATGGGGCCCGCGAGGAGCACCGATCCGCGGATCCGGCCGGCCAGGTCCGCATCGGGGATCGCCCGCGGAGTCACGCCGGCGGCGTCGAGTTCGAGCACGCCCGGCGCCGTCCAACCGCCCTCGACGCCGAGACTGCGGAGAAGGTCGAGCAGTGTCTCCACGTCGGTGATGCGCGGGACGTTCTCGATTCGGATCGGCTCGCGCGTGAGGAGCGTGGCGGCGAGGATCGGGAGGGCGGCGTTCTTGTTGCCGACCGGCGTGAACACGCCGCCCAGCTCGTTTCCGCCCTCGATCCGATAGTACATCGCGCCTCCTCCCCCCGTTCCCGAATACGCCTTTCCGGCACCGCGCGCCAAAGTAGCCAGCGGGCGAAGGGCGGCCTATACTCTGCTCCCCTAGCAGTCGGACGCTCTTCCGGGGGAGCCGCAGTGACCACATACGAGATCGCGGTCGTGGCCGGGATGGCGGTTTGGCTCGTCGTCGCGCTGGCGATTCTCATCGTCCTCCTGCAGGCGATCCGCCTGCTGCGCGAGACCCGCGAGCCGCTGGGACGGATCTCCGGCACGGTCACCGACCTCAACGACCGCCTCAAGCCGGTGCTGCACAACGTCGAACAGGCGAGCGACCAGGCCCGGCGCATCGCGGGCCGGCTCCGGGACGACGCGGACGGCGTGGGACAGGCGCTGAAGAGCGCGAGCGAATCCACCGGCCGCATGGTGGACCTGGTCGAGGAGCGGGTGGTGGAGGTCGCGGCGCTGCTGGCCGTCGTCCAGGAGGAGGCCGAGGAGACGTTCCTCACAACGGCCTCCCTGCTGCGCGGACTTCGGCGCGGCAAGGACAACGTCTCGACGGCAAAGCGGGTGGCCCGGGCCCTGGGGGAACGCGGGGGCGAGTGACCGGGGCGGCCGGGCCAGGCAGCGGCTTCGGCTGCTAGGCCGGGCGCAACCCCGCGTACGCGATGACGACCTTCTTCCGGCCGACCTCCTCGAACGCGATGTCGGCCTTGGCCTCCCTCCCGAAGCCGTACACCTGCAGCACCTCGCCGGCCCCGAAGCGCGGATGCACCACGCGTACGCCGGGGGTGAGCGAGAGCGGCACCTGCGAGTCTTCGTAGTCGTACTCGAGCTCGCCCGGAGATCTCGACCTTTCATCCCCGCCGGAACCGGCGGCGCGGCCCGAGGCGCGCTCCGGGCTCCGCCGCCAGGCGAAGGAGGGGCCTCCCGGCTCCTCTCCGCCAGGCGGACGGCGGCCGGCCCCGCGGGCGTCGCGGGCACGCCACCGCCCCCGGCGCGGCGCCGCAAGCCGCGGAAGCACATGTTCCTCCGGAAGTTCATCGATGAAGCTCGACGGGGCCGAGCGGCTGGCCATCCCGGCCCGCCAGCGGTGGTCCGCATACGTAAGGCTCAGTCGGTCCATCGCGCGCGTGACCCCCACATAGAAGAGGCGCCGTTCCTCTTCCAGCCCGCCCGGCGCGTCCACCGCCCTTGAGAGAGGAAAGAGTCCCTCCTCCAGCCCGCCCAGGAAGACCACTGGAAACTCGAGTCCCTTCGCATTGTGCAGCGTGATCATCGTCACCGCTTCACCGTCGAAGTCCGCCTCATCGAGGTCGGAACGCAGCGAAACGGACTGCAGGAACAATTCGAGATCCGTGGCTTCGTCGTCGGGGTCCTCCACGTCGTCGCGCTCGAACACCTCGGCGGCCGCGAACAGTTCGCTCACGTTCTCCAGGCGGTCCGCGCCGTCCTCCTCCTCCGCGAGCGCCGTGGCCAGGCCGAAGGTTGCGACGCACGCCTCGAGCGCTTCCCGGGCACCGCTGCCGGGTAGCGAAGCCCGCAGGTCGGCGAGCCCGTCGGCGAACCGCCTCAGGCCGCGCGCCGCCGCCCTCGGGATGCCGTCTTCGTGCCGCGCCCGCGCCGCAACCTCCGCGAGCGGCTCCACGGCTTCGCCTGCTCCGGCGCCCGCGCGGGCGAGTGCCTCCAGCCTTTCGAGGCTCTTCGCCCCGACCCCGCGCCTCGGCCACCCCACGGCGCGCAGGAATGCGGCGTCGTCCGCCGGGTTCACGAGAAGGCGCAGATAGGCGATGACGTCCTTCACCTCACGACGTTCGTAGAACGGGACGCCGCCCACGATCCGGTACGGGATGCCGGACCGCCGGAACGCCTCCTCGAAGGCCCGCGACTGGGCGTTCGTCCGGTACAGCACCGCAAACTCGTTCAAGCCCCGGGCGCCGCGGCCCGCCTCGATCCGCGACGAGACCCACGCCGCTTCCGCCCGCTCGTCATCGCAGCGGACGACCTCGATCGGATCGCCGGTCTCCCTCTCCGTGTGCAGCCGCTTCGGCTTCCTCGCGAGGTTCCGCGAGATGACGGCGTTCGCGACCTCGAGGATCGACCCCGTCGAGCGGTAGTTGCGCTCCAGCCGCACGACGTGCGCGCCGTGGAAATCGGCCTCGAAGTCGAGGATGTTCCGGATGTCCGCTCCGCGCCATCCGTACACGGCCTGATCGTCATCCCCCACGACGCACAGGTTGCCGTGCTTCGAGGCCAGCGCCTTCACCATCCGGTACTGGGCGTGGTTCGTGTCCTGGTATTCGTCCACGAGCACATGAGCGAAGCGGGCGGCGTAGCGGTCCCGTACGCCGTCCGCCGTCTCCAGCAGGCGCACCGTCTCGAACAGGAGGTCGTCAAAGTCGTAGGCGTTGCGCCGAGCCAGTTCGCGCTGGTACGCGGGATAGACCTTCGCCACGACCTCGGCCAGCAGGTCGAAGGCCTCGGACTCGTACTCGGCGGGACCCATGAGCGCGTTCTTCGCGCTGGAGATCCGGCCGCGCAGCGCGCGGGGCGCCCAGCGCCGGGGGTCGTAGCCCTCCGACTCCATCACGTCCCTGAGCGTGCGGATGGCGTCATCCTCGTCGTAGATCGTGAAGGCGCGCGTGCGGGATGTGTGCGGGGCCTCCGTGCGAAGGAGGCGTGCGGCGACCGAGTGGAACGTGCCGATCCACAGGCCCCGCGTGGAACGGCCGATGAGCCCCTCGATCCGTTCCCGCATCTCGCCGGCGGCCTTGTTCGTGAAGGTGACGGCGAGGAGGCGCGTGGGCTCCAGCCCCTCGCCGATGAGGCGGGCGGCCCGCGCCGTGAGCACGCGCGTCTTGCCGGAGCCCGCGCCGGCGAGGACCAGCAGCGGCCCTTCGCCGTGTTCGACCGCGTCCCGCTGCTCCGGGTTGAGGCGGAGTCCCCTCACGTCCCCCGTTTCCCGGGACGGTGACGCGGGAGTTCGATCCGGAAGCTCGCGCCCCGCCCCGTGTCCTCGAGGCGGATCGAGCCATCGTGCATGTCTTCGATGATGCGCCGCACGAGGGAGAGGCCGACGCCCCAGCCGTGCTTCTTCGTCGTGACGCCGATGTTGAAGATCTTGTCCCGGAGCGCGGGGGGGATCCCCGGGCCGGTGTCCAGCACCCGGAACACGGACCGCTTGCCGCTCGGGCCGAGGTGGGAGATCACGATCCGGCCGCCATCGGGGGCCAGCGCGTCGATCGCGTTCCTGATCAGGTTCTCGAACGCCCACTCCAGGAGCGTCGGGTTTCCCAGCACGTCCGGCGACTCGGGCTCCATCTCCACCGCGATCTCGATCTTGCCGGTGCGGGAGAGCGTGGGGAGGCGCGCGTCGAAGTACTGCCGCAGCTGGATGGCCGTGGCGCGCACGGACATGGGCTCGAGCTTCGGCTTGTGGCCGATGAGTTCGAAGCGGCGCGACACCTTCTGCAGGCGCGTCACATCCGCCGCCATCTCGTCGATGAGGTCCGGTTGCCCAACCTCCGATCCCCGGGGGCGCGGCCGGTCCTCGAGCACCTCCAGCCAGCCGACGAGCGAGCTGAGCGGCGTCCCCATCTGATGCGCCGATTCCCTGGCCATGGCGGACCAGATACGCTCCCGCTCGCTCCGGAAGGAGAGGAAGAGGAGCCAGCCGCCGCTGCCGAGGATGACGAGGAGCAACGCCGCCTGCAGCCACGGGACCAGGCGGAGGCTGCTCGTGAACTCGGGATCGCCGAAGTGGACCTGGAGGCCGGGCGCCTCGAAGGGCGGCCGCAGGGCGTCGAGTTCCGCCACGAATTCGCGTAGCGCCTGGTCGTCCGGTTCGCCGGTCGGGTCGAGCGGGAAGTCATCGGGCAGGTGCGCGGAACTGCTCGGGTTGCCCAGCGTGTCGGTGATCACGATGGGGATGCGGAGACGCCGGACCTGGGCGCCCACCTGCTGCGAGGCCTGGTTCCAGAGTTCGTTCTGTTCCTCGACCGTGAGGTTGCCCGACGCGGCCGCGATGCTGATGGCCGTCAACTGCCCGAGGACCGCGGCGTCCAGCCGGCGTTCCTCCGCCTGCTGACGCGAGAAGATGGCGGACCAGACGAGGACGCCCGTGGACAGAATCGCAAGCAGAAGCGCTCCGCCGCGCCGGTTCCAGAGCCGGATCACCGGCAGAGCTCGAGCCGCTCGAACCCGAGATAGGGGTGGAGAATCTCCGGCAGCAGGATCCCTTCACCCTCGCGGAAGCCCATTTCGAGCAACACCACCATGAGCCGGGCCAGGGCCAGCGCCGAACCGTTGAGCGTATGCACGTGCAGGGGGCGTCCCCCGCGCTCGGGCCGGAAGCGGATGTCCGAGCGCCGTGCCTGAAAATCCCCGTACGACGAGCAACTCGACACCTCGAGCCATGCCTCGACGCCGGGAGCCCAGATCTCCAGGTCGTACGTGATCGCGTTCGCGAACCCGAGATCTCCCAGCGGGAGCAGAACCCGGCGGTAGGGGACTTCCAGCAGCTCGAGCACCCGCTCCGCGTGGCGGGTCAGGAGCTCCAGTTGCGCCTCCGATTCCTCGGGCCGGCAGATGCGGACGACCTCCACCTTGTCGAACTGGTGAACCCGCAGGAGCCCTCGCGTGTCGCGGCCCGCGGCGCCGGCCTCCCGCCGGAAGCAGGGCGTGTGCGCGACATACGCCAGCGGGAGGTCGCCCGCGGAAAGGATCTCTCCCCGGTGCAGATTCGTCAGCGGCACCTCGGCCGTGGGCACGAGGAAGAGGTCGTCGGGGTCCGTCCGGTAGGCGTCATCCTCAAACTTGGGGATGTGGCCGGTCCCCAGCATCGAGTCCCGCGAGACGACGAGGGGGGGCAGGACTTCCAGGTATCCGTGCTCGCGGACGTGGAGGTCCAGCATGAACTGAACGAGCGCGCGGCTGAGGCGGGCGCCGCCCCCGACGAGGAGCGGAAAGCCGGAGCCCGCGATCTTCGCCCCGCGCTCGATATCCAGGACCGGCGTCTTGCCCCCCGGCAGCGCGCCGCCGCCGGGGTCCGTATGGCCGTGCGTGGCACCGAGCACCCAGTGCGGCGGTATTTCGCCCTTCCGCGGGGCACCCCACTCCGCAACCGTCGGCCCTTCCCCTTCCTCGCCGGGCGGGACGCGCGGGTCCGGGATATTCGGGATCTGCAGGAGCCGATCACGCACTTCCGCCTCGGTCCGGGCGAGGTCCGCGTCGAGGGTCCGGATCCGCGCGGCCACGCGGCGCATGGCCTCGATCTCCGCCGATGCGTCCTCTCCCCTGCCCTTCGCGGCGCCGATCGCCTTCGACGCGGTGTTCCGCTCGGCCTTGAGGACTTCCACTTCCCGGATCAGGCGGCGGCGGACCTCATCCGCCCGCAGCGTCTCCTCCACGAGTCCCGCAGCGTGTGCGTCGCCGCGCTTCCGCATCGCGTCGCGGACGAGGTCGGGGTCGTCACGGAGGGTTCTTAGGTCAAGCATGCCGGTGCGGGGCGGGATCGGCCGGACAGGGCGTCACAGCGAGCCGTGCGTCCCCGGTTCGAGGACGATGTCTCCGCAATTCGGGTTCACCAGGTGGCGGAAGGTGATCGTGCCCGCTTCGGGATCGATCGAGAGCACCTGCAGCTTCGCGTAACGGCTGCAGGCGAGGAAGTTGTTCGGATCGACGCGACTGCGGGCGATAAGCACGTCCCCCGGCTCCACCGCGAGGGGCGCGTTCAGGGTGTACCCTTCCTCCGGGGCCTCGAGCACGGCGTCGAAGCGTTCTCCGGTCATCTGCAGTCCCGCGTCCGTTACGCTGTCCGCAACCGCCGAGAAGGGGACGAGTTCCGGCGCTCCGGCCCGGATCCGAAAGAGGAAGTCCCAGTTCAGCGTCTGGTCCACGCGGGCCGGAACCGCGAGTACGATGTCGAACGCCGGGGGATCTTCGAGGCGACCCGTCAGGTAGTCATACAGCGTGACCTCCGTCGGCGTGAGCGGAACATCGCCGAGGAAGGCATCGAACGGATCGTCGCAGGCCGTCGCCGCGACCGCGAGGATCAGCGCTCCGAGCCGGACGGACGGGCGGGTTCGGTGTCTGGGGAACATGGCGCGAAAACTGTCGCCCGGGGGGCACTCGGGCAAGAAAAAACACCCCGGCGAAGCGGGATCGCCCGACCGGGCCGGCAACGTGGCGCGGCACCCGCGGCGTCCGTAGCTTGGCCGCGTCGCGGCCGGCCCGCGGCGGGAAGATCCCGGCGCACGCGAAGGGCGGTTCGGAGGACGGGAGGGAGGCTCTGTCGGTGCACCTCGAGGCGTACTGCGCGGTCCTCGCGGGCGGGATCGGCCGCCGGTTCTGGCCCGCGTCGACCCCGGCCCGTCCGAAGCAGCTCCTGCCCCTCGCCGGCCCCGAACCGCTCATCGACGACACGCTCGCCCGCGCCGTCGCGCTCGTGGGCGCCCCGCGCGTGCGGGTCGTCGCGGCCGAACGCCTGGTGAAGCTCATGCGTCCGAACCTGGATGCGGCGGGCGTCGCGGCGCTCGTGGAGCCGGAGGCGCGCGGAACCGGGCCGGCCCTCGTGTGGGCCGCCGCCGAAATCGAGCGGACTCAGCCGGGCGCCCTGATGATCTCCATGCACGCGGACCACCGCATCGAGCCCCCGGAGGCGCTCGCCGAGACGCTGCGGCCCGCCCTCCACGCGGCCCGGGACGGATACCTGTGCTGCGTCGGCGTGCGGCCGGACCGCCCGGAGACCGGGTTCGGGTACCTCGAGACCGGGCGAGACACCGCGTCCGGCGCCCGGGAGGTGCGGCGCTTCGTGGAGAAGCCGGACCCCGCCACGGCCCGGGAATACCTGAAGTCGGGACGCTTCCTGTGGAACTCCGGCATCTTCGTGTGGCGGGCCGCCGACCTGCTCGAGGTGGCCCGGCGCCGCGCGCGCGAACTGGCGGGCGCGTGGCCGGCGCTCGAGCGGGGCGATACAGAGGGTTTCTTCGCGCGTGCCGAGCCGGTCGCGATCGACGTCTGCGTGATGGAGCGAGCCGAGCGCGTGGCGGTCGTCGAGGCCCGCTTCGCCTGGGACGACCTCGGCGTGTGGAGCGCGCTCCTGCGCTCCCGGGAGGTGGACGATGCGGGGAACGCCTCGGTCGGCTCCAGTCGTCTCATCGACGCGGCGGACAACGTCGTGTGGACCGAGTCCTGCCGGGCCACCGTCATCGGAGTGTCGGGCCTCGTCATCGTGGAGGCGAACGGCGAACTCCTCGTGATGCCGCGCGAAGAGGCCGCGGAACTCGACGCTCGTCTGGGACGGAGCGATCCGGATACTCCTTCGTCCGAAGCGCCACGTTGACGACGCTGGTCATGTTCGACGACGAGCAGGCGGACGGCTGGGCCCCTTTTGCGCTCACCCGGCCGTGCGGCGAACTCGTCTTCGGCCGCTGGACGTTGCGCGAGCGGCTGGAACGGGTCGCGCGGGCGCGCCTGGCCGGTCACGTGACCCGCCCGTGGCTGCGCCGGTACGCGGAGCCCGGAGCGCCGCGCTGCCTGGACGCGGACGGGCTGTCCGCGCCCTGCAGCGCATGGAACGCGCGGGCGGTGCCGTCACTCGACGCGGCGTGGAACGATGCGCCCGCCAACCTCTGGGTCGCCAACCGGCTGGCGGGCGTCCGCCTGGGCGCCGACACCGAGCCGCCGCGGGCGGACTGGTTCGCCGCGCCCCGCCCCCGGCCCGGGCTGCCCGACCGCGACGTACCCGGCGTCTGGCTCCAACACCCCTGGGATCTCGTGTCCGCCGGACCCGACCGGCTGACGGCGGACCTCGCGGCTGCGCCGGGCCCGGAAGCGCCGGAGCTGCCCGACGGCTGCTGGCGCCTCGGCGACGCTCCGATCCGCCTCGGCGAGGGAGCGGACGTGGAACCCGGCGTGCTCTTCGATGCGCGGGAGGGCCCGATCGAACTCGGTCCCGGAGTCCGGGTCCGCACCGGCACCCGCCTCGGCGGACCGCTCTACGCGGGCGCCGGCTCTCAGCTCCTCGGCGGCCACATCTCCCGCTTCTCGGGGGGACCCCGCTCCCGCGTGCGGGGCGAGGTCGACCGCGTCACGATGCTGGGCTATTCGAACAAGGCACACGACGGGTTTCTCGGACATGCGTACCTCGGCCGGTGGGTGAACCTCGGCGCGGCCACGGTGAACAGCGATCTCAAACACACTTATGGCTCGATCCGGGTGGGGCCGCCCGGCGCGCGGCGGGACACCGGGCTCGTGAAGTTCGGCTGCCTGCTCGGCGACCACGTGAAGACCGGCGTCGGCACTCGGCTCGAGACCGGCACGGTCGTCGGCGCCGGCTCCAGCCTGTTCGCCGCCGAGTCGCCACCGCGGTGGGTGGAGCCCTTCTCGTGGGGAGGGGGCCGGAGCCCGGAAACGCATCGTCGCGGCGATTTCCTCTCCACCGCCGTCCGGGTCGTCGAGCGCCGGGGACTCGAAGGGACCCCGGAGTTCCGTGACTGGCTGGGCGACGTCTGGGACGAGGCCCGCGGCTCGTGAGCCTGACCGTCGCGTCGCTGGGGTCGGGCAGCCGCGGCAACGCGTTCCTCGTGGAGGGCGACCGCGCCCGCGTGCTCGTCGATGCGGGGTTCTCCGGGGTTCAGCTCGCCCGCCGGCTCGCCGCACTCGACGTGGAACCCGAGGCCGTCGACCTCGTCGTCGTCACGCACGAGCACCGGGACCACGCCGCGGGCATCGGCATCGGTGCACGCCGCTGGGGCTGGCCACTCGCGATGAACCCCCCGACACGCCGCGCCTGCGCCCCCCTCCTGCGCGGGCAGGAGCGATGCGGAGACCTGCCGCTCAGGGGACTGGAGATCGGCGACCTCGCGATCGAGGCGGCCCCCACCGCGCACGACGCCGCGAAACCCGTCGCCGTCACGGTCCTGCACCGGCCCACGGGCCTGCGCGTGGGGATCGCGACGGACCTTGGGAGACCGACGATGCCCGTCCGCGTGGCGCTCCGGGAGTGTGCCTTTCTCGTCATGGAAGCGAACCACGATGAACACCGTCTCCGCGCTGCTTCCTATCCCTGGCGGGTCAAGCAGCGGATCGGGGGCAGCCGCGGACACCTCTCCAACCGCCACGCGGCCGAGTTCGCGCGCGAACTCGCGCACCCCGGACTGGGCGGGATCCTGCTCGCCCACCTGAGCCAGGAGTGCAACGACCGGGAACTCGCCCTGGACAGAGTCGCCGAGGGCCTGGCGCCGGCGGGATACGATGGACTCCTGGACGTCGCCGCCCAGGAGGAACCCAGCCCCCGCTACGACGTGGCCGCGCTCGCGAGGGCCCGCGCCGGCACCGAACAACTCTCCCTGTTCAGCGGAGCAGCACCCTGAGCACGTCGTTGCCCACGGCCCACACCATGAGGGCGAGCACGAAGACCATCCCCACCGTCGTGAACCGCATCCGCGCCTCGACGCTGACCGGCCGGCCACGGACCGCCTCGATCCCGAGGAAGAGCAGGTGTCCTCCGTCGAGGACGGGAATCGGCAGCAGGTTGAAGATGGCGAGATTGACGCTGATGATCGCCATGAAGCTCAGGAGCTCCCAGAATCCCGCGCGCGCGGCGCGGCCGGAAATCTCGCCGATCAGGATGGGGCCGCCGACATCCCGCGCCGAACTTCGTCCGGTGACCAGGTCTCCGAGGAACTGAAGGATGGCGCCGCCCCAGTAGGTTGTCGTCGACCACCCGTGCCCCAGCGCCGCGACGGGACTCGCCCGACCCCCGTCGGCACCGACGGAGATCCCGACGCGCCCGACCGTTCTCGATTCTCCCGTGAGATCCGAGTATTGCTCGACCGTCTCGGGCGTCGCGACGAAGGTGAGTCGCTCCCCTTCCCGCTCAACGACGATCTCGATGGGTTCGCCCGGGCGGCGCTCGATCCGCATCGTCACCTGCGCGGGGTCGTGCACCGCGGCGCCATCCACGCGCAGGATCAGGTCGTCGCTCCGAAGCCCCGCCTCCGCCGCGGGCGACGCGGGCGCGACCTCGGCGATCCGCGGCTCGAACACGCCACGCCCCATCGCGACCGCCGCGAATGCGACGACCGCGAACAGCCAGTTCATGATGACGCCGGCCGAGATCGCGAAAACGCGGGCCCAGAGCGGCTTCCCGTCGAAGTCTCCGGGCCCCGGGCCCGCTCCGCGCCGCGCCGTCTCCGCCGGGTCGCCTCCGCCCTCGAGCGGGGACGTCACTTCCTCGTCCGCCATCCCCGCCATCCGGACGTAGCCGCCGAGCGGGATCCATGAGAGGACATACTCCGTTCCACCGCGCCGGAACCCCACCATCTTCGGGCCCAGGCCGATCGAAAACCGCGGCACATCGATTCCGACGCTCTTGGCGGCGGCGAAATGCCCCAGTTCGTGCACGAAAATGAGCACACCCAGGACAAGGATGGTCACCAGAATCGTTACGATCACTCAGCGTCTCCCGACTTGGACTCCCCATGTAGATCGCGGGCGATGGCGCGCGCGCGGGCATCGACTCGCCGCGCATCTTCCACCGATTCGACGGCGCGCGACGAGAACCGTTCCAGCGTACGAAGGACGACATCGGCGAGTTCCCTGAAGCCGACGTCCCCGGAGAGGAACCTCTCGACCGCAACCTCGTTGGCCGCGTTGAAGGCAACCGGAAACTCGCCTCCCGCCTCTCCCGCCGCGACCCCCGCGCGGAAGAGCGGAAAATCCTCTTCTCGCACCGGTTCGAACTCCAGCGGACCATCCCGAACGGGGTCGAACCCCGCTTCCCGGCGTGCGTCATCCAGCCGGTCGGGGTAGCCGAGCGCCCACAGGATCGGAATCTCCATCGAGGGCCGGCCCAGCTGCGCGAGCGAGGAACCGTCCCGGAATTCGACGATGGAGTGGACGATCGACGTGGGGTGCACGACGACCTCGATGCGTTCGTAGGGGAGGTCGAACAACGTGTGCGCCTCGATGACCTCGAGCGCCTTGTTCGCCAGGGTGGCGGAGTCGATCGTGATCTTGGCCCCCATCGACCACGTGGGGTGACGCAGGGCATCGGCCGGCGTCACGGTGGCGAGTCGCGGTGCCGGCCACTCGCGGAAAGGACCGCCCGAAGCCGTGAGGGTGACCCGCGCGACCTCCGATACGGGACGGCCGGCGAGGCACTGGTGGACCGCGGAGTGTTCGCTGTCCACGGGCAGAAGTTCGCCGCCGCCGCGGCGCAGCGCCCGCATCACGAGGTCTCCTCCCGCCACGAGCGACTCCTTGTTGGCGAGTGCCAGCCGCTTTCCCGCGCCGAGCGCCGCCAGCGTCGCGTCGAGCCCGGCGAACCCCACGACCGCGTTGAGCACGATGTCGATCCCGGACGATCCGGCGGCCTCCGCGAGCGCAGCGGCGCCAAAGCGCCATTCTCCGCCCCATCGCGGCGCGAAGTCCTCCGGGGGTGGAGTCCCGAGGACGACGAAGTCAGGGTTCTCGTCGAGCGCGAGCGCGTCGAGCGCCTCCCAGCGGCGGTTCGCGGTCAGAACGGTGGCGCGAAACCGCGCCGGGTGGCGGCGGATCACCTCGAGTGTACCCCCGCCGACGGATCCCGTGGCGCCGAGGACGGCGACGTGCTTCAAGCCCCGGCCTCCGGGAAACCCGGTCCGCCGCCGGCCGCCCTCACGCGAAGAGGAGGAAGAGGAAGGCGGCCGGGACCGCCCACAGGATGGAATCTAGCCGGTCCAGCATGCCCCCGTGCCCGGGGAGCAGACCGGACGAGTCCTTCACGCCGCACTCGCGCTTGAGGGCGGACTCCGCAAGATCCCCGATGATCGCCAGTCCCGTCACGACCAGCCCGAAGGCCAGCGTGGAAACCAGGTCCAGCGCCCAGATGTCCGGGAGGAGAAATCGTGGATAGAGGACGGCCGTGGCGATGCCCGCCAGCAGGGCGCAGACGGCTCCCGCAACCGTCTTGTTCGGGCTCACGCGGGGCGCGAGCGGGCGTTTCCCGAGCGCTCGTCCGCCGAGGTAAGCCGCCGTGTCGGCGAGCCACGTGATGACGACCGGAAGGAAGAAGAGAAGTGTAGCGGCCATCCGCCCGGCGCTCGCATCGTCGCCGGGCGAAAAGGGGAGTCCGCCTTCGCGCAGGGGGACGCCCAGCGCGAGCAGTCCTCCGACGTAGAAGACTCCGAAGGTCGTGCAGGCGGCGGCCCGGATCGGCCGCTCCGGGAGGTCCACCGTCGCGAGCGCGAGCGCGGGGAAGGCAAGCATCAGGCCCGCCGCATAGAACCCGCCGCCCTCGAGACCGCCGGCGAAGACGGCGAACGGGAAAAGAAACGCGGCCACCGCTCCGGGCAGCGCGAGGACCCGCGTTCCCGTCCCGCGCATCATCGCCGCGAATTCCCGGTAGCCGAGCGCGGCCGCCGCGCCCAGCCCCGCGACGAAGACGACCCCGCCGGCGTAGGTCACCAGCGCACAGAGGGGGACCCCGACCCCCGCGACCGCGAGTCTCTTCCGGAGGTTGGAGCTCATGCCGGACCCGGCGACCTCACGCCTTCACCAGCCCGAATCTCCGCTCGCGGCGCCGGTAGTCGACGAGCGCGGCGAAGAGGTGCTCGCGGGTGAAGTCGGGCCACAGGACGTCCGTCACGAAGAGTTCCGCGTATGCGAGCTGCCAGAGGAGAAAGTTGGAGATGCGCTGCTCTCCCGAGGTACGGATCAGAAGGTCCGGATCCGGCCAGTCGCTCGTCAGGAGTTCCGCGCCGAAGCGTTCCGCGTCGATCTCCTCCGGGGCCAGCTCGCCCTCCAGGCAGCGCTGGGCGAGCGTTCGCGCCACTCCCGCGAGTTCCGCGCGCGACCCGTAGCTGATCGCGAGGTGCACTTCCAGGGCCGTCCCGCCCTCCGTCGACTTCTCGAGTTCCACGATCGCCTGCCGGGCCTCCTCCGGAAGCCGCACCCGGTCGCCGAACACGGTGACCCGGATTCCGTGCCTGACGAGAGCTTCGCGCTGGCTCCTCACGTACTCCTGGAGG
This sequence comes from Candidatus Palauibacter rhopaloidicola, assembly GCA_026914155.1. Taxonomy (GTDB): domain Bacteria; phylum Gemmatimonadota; class Gemmatimonadetes; order Palauibacterales; family Palauibacteraceae; genus Palauibacter; species Palauibacter rhopaloidicola. The sequence goes on from JAPPGH010000010.1 coordinate 56,045, forward strand.
AGCATCATCAGCGCTTCCACCTCCATGGAAGGCCGGAACCAGTTCTCATCCGAGAATGCGTACAGGGTGAGGTGGGCCACGCCGGCTTCCACCGCCCCTTCGATGATCTCGCGCACCGCCGTCATGCCCGCGCGGTGCCCTTCCCATCTCGGCAGGCCACGCTGCCTCGCCCAGCGGCCGTTGCCGTCCATGATGACGGCGACGTGCGTCGGCACCTCACCCTGCCGCACGGCCTCGAGGGCCGCCGTCATTCCGCGCTTGTTCCCGCTCATGCGGCCCAAGCTCGCTCCGCATGGGCGGGAGTGTCAAAGTTGGCCGCGATCAGTCGATCCCCGACCGGCCTCGCGCGACGCGCCGCATGCGGGGCGCCCCGCCGAGAAACGAGTAGGCCTCGTATCCCGCGCGCTGCATGACCTCGGCCAGGTAGGCCGTTCGCACGCCCTCCGCACAGCAGAGCACGTATGTCGCGTCGCGATCGAGTTGGCCGAAGTCCCGCTCGAGTTGCGGGAGGTCGCGGAGGGTCGCCCCCGGCCAGTGCCAGGCTTCGAACGCGTCGCGGGAGCGGGTGTCGAGGATGACCGCTCCGTCGGGCACGTCGGCCACGTACAGGGACGCCCCGACCATGGATTCCGGACGCAGCGCGCGCACGTCGTGCATGGCCGCGCCGGCGACCGCCTCATCGAGTTCCTCGAAGCCCACGGCCGACTCCTGCGCCGCGGCGGCTTCGGGCGACGACGCGGTGACCGGCCGCTGCGGCACGAGGTCGCAGTACTCGCGCACGCGGGCCGACAGGTCGTAGGTGCCGATCTCCCGTGCCCGGTCGAGGATCTCCTCCTTGTGGAATCCAAGCAGGGGTCGCAGCACCGGAAGCGAGGAAGCGTTCTCGATTGCGCGGAGATTGCGGAGCGTCTGCGAGGAGACCTGCCCGACGGACTCGCCCGTGAGGATCGCCTCTGCCCCGATCCGTTCCCCGATCGTCGCCGCGGCCCGATACATCATCCGCTTGAGGACAACCTGCAGGTACGCGGGCTTGGCGTGGGCCCGCATCGCCTCGACGACCGGGCCGAACTCGAGGACGTGCAGCCGGGGCCGCGTTCCGTAGCTCCAGCGATCCGCCAGGATCTTCGTGACCTCCACGACCATCCGTTCGTACGCGCTGCCGCCGAGGTTGCAAAAGACGTAGTCGAGGCGAATCCCCCGCCGCAGCGCCATCCACGCGGCGACGGCCGAATCGAAGCCGCCCGAGATGAGGGCGAGGGCATGCCCCTGCACTCCGAGCGGCAGGCCGGACGGTCCCCGGATCCGGTCCTCGTGAAAGAACACCCGTTCGTCACGGACCTCCACGAACACCGTGATGTCCGGATCCCCGAGGTCCACGGTGGCGCCGGGGTTGAGGGCCGCCCCGAGCCGCTGCTGGATGTCGGAGGAAGAGAAGCCGTGCGAACCGGAGCGGCGCGCCCGCACCGCGTAGCTCCGGCCTCGCACGGACTCGGCGAAGAGCGCCGTGCCCGCGGCGACGATCGTATCGAGGTCCGCCTCGCACTCGCCCGCCAGCACGGAACAACTGGACACGCCGAAGGTGCGCAGCAGCGGATCGAGGAAGGCCGCGTCCGGACTCTCGACGTGGAAGCGGCTCCAGCCGAACTCGAGCGCGGCGTCGATCCCTTCGGCGTCGAACGCATCGCGCAGGTTGGTCGCGAGCCGGTTCTGGAAGCGCGACCGCGTCCGGCGCGCCTTGGTCGAGAGCTCGCCGGAGAACCGCACGAGGGCCCGGACGGGCCCGGCTCCGAGTTCGTGTTGCGCCGTCATAACGAGTGGCAGGGGGGGGATTTGAACCCCCGACCCAGGGCTTATGAGTCCCTTGCTCTACCAGGCTGAGCTACCCTGCCGTGCTTGTGGGTCCGCTATCCTACACCTCGTGGCGCGCGGGGCAAGCCGCCGGCCGGCCCCAAAGCCCTTCGGACGCAGCCGGGCTTTTGCCGCGCCCCGCTAGGGCACGTCCTCCGCCGGGGACGCCGCGGAGGGAAGATCGTCCCGGTCGCCCAACTCGACGAACCGCACGAGGATCTCGTCGGGGCGGACGAAGCCGTACCGTTCGCGAGCCGCGCGCTCTATCGCCCAGGGGTTCGACACGAGGCTGTCGGCCCAGGCCCGGATCGACGCGAGTTCATCTTCGCGGGCCGCATTCTCCGCTCTCCGCGATTCGATCTCCGTTTCGAGTCGGACCAGACCGGCTCTCGTATATTCGCCGCCCACCATCCAGTAGTACCCCGCGCCGATCAGGGCGAAGAACGTGATGGCCCGCGCGAGCCGGCGGTTGGCCGCCTCCGCCATCACCGGACTCCGTATACGGCGGACCCCGGATAGGTCGCCCTCGAGCCGAGCCGTTCCTCAATCCGCAACAGCTGGTTGTACTTCGCGACGCGTTCCGAACGGCATGCGCTTCCCGTCTTGATCTGTCCGGCGTTCGTCGCCACCGCGAGGTCCGCGATGAACGTGTCGGCCGTCTCCCCCGAGCGGTGCGAGATGACGACGCCGAAGCTCGACTGCGCGGCCAGGCGGATCGCATCCAGCGTCTCGCTCACGGTCCCGATCTGGTTGAGCTTGATGAGGATCGCATTCCCGATCCCGGCCTTGATGCCGCGCGCCAGACGATCCACGTTGGTCACGAAGAGGTCGTCTCCGACAAGCTGAACGCGGTCTCCGACCCGGGACGTGAGGGTCGCCCACCCCTCCCAGTCGTCCTCGTGGAGCCCGTCTTCGATCGAGACGATGGGGTACGCCTCCAGCCAGTCCTCATAGAGCGACACGAGAGCCTGCGCGTCGAGTTCTCCCGCTTCGCCGGCGCTCTCGAGCCGATACGCTGCGGCTTTCGCGTCGTAGAACTCCGAGGCGGCGCAATCGAGAGAGAGGGCGACCTCCGCGCCGGGCTCGTAGCCCGCGTCGGCGATCGCCGCCATGATGAGGTCCAGGGCCTCGCGGTTCGAAGACAGATCCGGCGCCACCCCGCCCTCGTCCCCGACGGCGGTCGAATAGCCCGCATCCGACAGTCGGCGCCTCAGCGCGTGGAACACCTCCACGCCGACCCGCAGACCTTCGGAGAAGCTCTGAGCGCCGACGGGCAGAATCATGAACTCCTGTATGTCGACGGTGTTGTTCGCGTGCGCGCCCCCGTTGAGGATATTCAGCATCGGGACGGGAAGGACGTGCGGATCCCCGCCGAGGTGCCGGAACAGGGGCGCCCCCGCCGAAGCCGCGGCTGCGCGCGCCGCCGCCATGGAAACGGCGAGGATCGCGTTCGCCCCGAGGCGGCCCTTGTTCGGCGTGCCGTCGAGCGCGATGAGCGCGGAGTCGAGCCCGCGCTGGTCCGAGGCTTCCCGCCCGCGCACCGCCGCGGCGATCTCCCCGTTGACGTGGGCGACCGCGCGCCGCACGCCTTTGCCCCCATAGCGCGCGGCGTCGCGGTCGCGCAGCTCGACCGACTCGTGCTCTCCCGTCGATGCGCCGCTCGGTACGGCGGCGCGGCCGACCGCGCCGCTCTCGAGATGCACATCGGCCTCGACTGTCGGGTTGCCGCGCGAATCCACAATCTCGCGGCCCACGACCCGGACGATGGCCGTCACGGGACGCTTCGGCTTCCGTGATGTACGGGGTGGTTCATGCAGGCGTGTCCCCTCCCCCCGGCGATCCCGGCGATCGCGTCTTCCTCCACCCGTGCCGGAAGATAGGGCCCCGCGGCCCCGGAACAAGTCACGCGCGGACCGCCCCGGCGTCACATCCCGGCAGCACCACGGCTACCCGGACGCACCGGTGCCCGAGCTTCCCTCCGGGAGCATCGCTTCGATGGCGGCGCGGGTCTTGCGCATCAACGTCGTCCGGTCGGCCGGCTCCGCTCCCTCCAGCCGGATCGCCGGCCCCAGCCGCACGGTGATCGCCCCTGGCCTCACCCGCTTCGCGCCGGGCGGATAGACACGCTGGCCGCCTTCCACCGCCGCGGGAACCAGGGGAGCCCCCGTTTCCAGCGCGAGGACGAAGGAACCTCGCCGGAACCGCCCGAGTCGGCCGTCGCGCGACCGGGTCCCTTCGGGAAACAGCACGAGCGTCAACCGCTCGGCCCGCATCCGGTCGCCTGCCTCCCGAAGCGTTTCCTTCGCGCTACGGGGCCGGTCGCGGTCGATGAGCACGTGCCCCGCGGAGCGCATCCCCACGGAGAGCATCGGAATGTTCCCCAGTTCACGCTTCGCGATGAAGCGTACGGACGCGGGGAGACCGGCGATGAGCGCCCAGATGTCGAAGTACGACTGGTGGTTCGCGGCGATGACCTGGACCCCCGATGGGTCAAGGTGCTCGAGGCCGTGGACCGTGACGCGCACGCCCGCCGCCCACAGCACGGAGCGAGCCCACCCCCGGTTGGCCCGGTCCATCCAGGCCCGGCCGCCTCCGACGAGAGCAACCGTCGCCGCCAGGGCCCCGAAGAAGATCGTAGAGAGCACGAGGGCGACGTAGAAGATCGCCGTCTTGATCAACGCCCGGCCTCGAAATGGTCGAATCCCTCGGGGAGCGCCGGATTCAACCGCCCGCTCACGGTCAGCCCCTCGCCTTCGCGCACGCTCCCGATGCGCGTGAGCGGGAGATCGAATGCGACGGCGAAGGCCCGCTCCGTCCCCTGCATGGCTCCGGCGGGCACGGCAAGGAGCAGTTCGTAGTCCTCACCGCCGGCGAGGAGGAGGCGTTCCGCGGCCGGCGCATGACGAAAGCCCTCGAGCGCGGGGGCGGCCGGCAGGCGATCCGCCTCGATTTCCAGAGCGACCCGGGAAGCCGCCGCAAGATGGCGCGCATCCCGCATCACACCGTCGGAAAGGTCGATCGCAGCGTGGATCCGCACCCGTTCCCGGAGCCAAAGCATCTCCTCGATCCGGGGGCGTGGTCGGTCGAAGGCACGGCGGGCCCCCGGGTCCGGCTCCAGTCCCCGCTCCAGGTCGCGCAGCGCGGCCGCGGCCGCGCCGAGTTCTCCGGTCACCCATAACTCGTCGGCCGGACGCGCGCCGCGCCGCGTCGTCGGAGCCGCCGCATGACCGAGGACGGTGACGTCGAGGAACGCCGGCCCCGGCGACGCGACCAGATCGCCGCCGAGGACCTCCGCGCCGACCCGGCCGGCGATCTCTCCCACGCCCCGTCCCAGGGCCGCGGCGATCTCGATGTCCAGCTCGGGGGGCAGCGCCGCCGCCACGACGAGGCCGACGGGAGTCGCGGCCATGGCCGCGAGGTCGCTCAGCGCCGACGCAGCCGCGCGGTACCCGATCGTCTCCCACGTCATCCATGCGCGGCGAAAGTGGACCCCCTCCACGCTCGCGTCGCAGCTCACGACGACCTGCGCGCCATCCGGAGGACGGAAGGCCGCGGCATCGTCTCCGACTGGCAGCGTGACGGTGACCGCCGGGTCGGTGCGGCTGCCGGCCGCGCCGGCTCCGTCCAGGAACGCCCGAATGCGCGCCGTTTCGGGCCCCTCTGCGAGCGCCGGACCGGTGATGTTCATCCGACCCGGTCCCCGGTGGTGGCGGGCGGCACCGCGGGAAGGGCGAGGTTGACCCCCGGCCAGACTCCGGGTCGCACCGTGCCCAGCGCCCGGCGCGCTTCCGGCAGCGCGTCCGGCACGTCCGCCGCGGATCCGCCGATCTCGTCCAAGCCGTGCAGAATCGCGAGAGCCGTGAGCGTCAGAGCGGCGGACGCCGCGTCGGCGGGGCCGAGGCCGGACGCCAGGCAGGCGCCGCACACGCCGGTCAGCACGTCGCCCATGCCGCCGCTCGCGAACGCCGGACTCACGAGCGTGGTCGCGCGCAGTTCGCCCCCCGGCCGCGCGACACAGGTCGGCGCGCCCTTGAGCAGCACGGTCGCCCCCGTCGCACCGGCCAGCCGCCGGGCCGCGGCCGGGGCATCTCCGCGGACTTCACCCACGGACGTGCCGAGCAACCGCGCCATCTCGCCGGGATGCGGGGTCAGGAGGACGGAGCGGAGCGGTGCGAGCGGACCGAGCGGCGCCCCGGCCTCGGCCGCCTCCGCCGAAAGCACGTTCAGCGCGTCCGCATCGAGGACGAGTGGGACGGACCCATCCTCCAGCACGCGCCGCATCAACTCGGCTCGTTCCGGCCCCGTTCCCATACCCGGTCCGACCGCGACCGCGCCGGCCCAGTTCAGCGTCGACCGGACCCCCTCGGACGAGGACCAGTCGACGAATACGGCCTCGGGGACGCCGGTCTGCACGATCTTCCGGTTCTCCGCAGCGCTCACGACGCGCACGATGCCGGCCCCCGCGCGGATCGCGGCGCGGGCGGCAAGCACCACGGCGCCGGCCATGCCACGCTCTCCGCCCACGATCGCGAGATAGCCCGCGTCGCCCTTGTGGCCGTCGGCGGCCCGCTCTCCGAGGAGGCCGGCCACCCATGCCGCCGTCACGGCCCGGGTGGACGGCGGGGGCTCCGGCGGCGGGAAGCCGATCTCCACCGAAATCAGGTCGCCGATGCGCTCGCGCGCCGGGAAACTCAGCAGGCCGGTCTTCGGCCACCCGAAGGTGACGGTCAGGTCGGCCCGAATTGCGGCGCCCGGCACGCGACCCGTCGTAAAGTCCACGCCGCTGGGACCATCGGCCGCGACCACGGCGGCCCGGGCTGCGTTCACGCGTTTGATGATCTTCGCCTGGGGCGGACGGGGGGCCGTCGTCAGGCCCGTCCCCAGAATGCCGTCGATGACGACATCGGCCGCGGCGAGTTCCCGGTCCAGCGCTTCCGGCGGGTCGAGAGTCAGGCTCCAGCCCGCGAGAACATCCGGATCCGGGGTTCGGCTTCCGCACCGGAGGAACCCGACGGACCGTCCCCAGGCGGAGAGGGTCCGTCCCGCCACGAGGGCGTCGGCGCCGTTGTGGCCGCTTCCCGCGAGCACGGCGACGCGGCCGGCCGGGAACCGTTCGTGCACATGGCGCGCCAACGCTCGACCCGCGTTCTCGATCAGCGCGCGTTCCGGTATCGCTCCCGATTCGATGGCGACGCGGTCGATCTCCGCCATCTCGGCCGCGGTGGGCAGCCAAACCTCGCGGGCGGCGCAGCGCCACCAGTCCGATGGCGGGAGGGCGGAAACCGGCATGGAGGGGCTCCGCGTGGCGGCGGAGTCTCCGCCGGGAAGGTTACTTGTAGGACTGCTGGACGTTACGCCCGAAGCTGATCTCACCGTTGTCGATGCGGATGTTGAACCCGCACTTGGGGTCCGAGCAGACCCATGCCTTGTACCGGATCGGTGCCCCGTCGCGTCCGTAGTCCGAAAGCGGGAGCAGAACCCCCTTCGTGCAACTCAAGCACTCCGTGAACGACCCCGAATCGGCCACGCGTTCACCCCTCCCCTTCCAGTTCCTCCCCTACGCGCTCCAGGGGTAGCTGTCCTCAAAAGCTTCGTCGAAGCTGAAGAGCCCCTCGAAGTCCTCTCGCGAATCGTCGGGTTGTTTGATCAGCACTCCACATTCAACCAGCGCGAAGACGATCTCGCCGATGTCCGTCGTGCCGTGCACGCCCCAATGCTCGAGTACGGTCCGCGCCAGAGGGCCGAACCGCTCCAGCGCGAGTTCCCGCACCGCGTCGGCGACTTCGGCGCCGCTGATGTGACGAGGCAGTTCCAGGCTGGACAATCGGCGCTGGAGGGCGGAGAGCAGGAACAGGTATGCGGCTTCCGTATACCTGGGGTTGCCCTTCCTGATGCCCGTCAGAACGCCCGCTGTGTCCACCTCTTCTCACCTCGTCCCAGGCCCCTTTCCCGGCCGTCATGCGCACCGCCCGCAAGGACATGAACGGCAAAGTTAGGCGGGAGAAAAAGTTGGCGTCAAGCTACGCCCTCCCGTGAACCCCGTCATTTTTCCGGATAGAGCGGGAAATCCTCGCACAACGTCCGGACCTCGGCGTCGACCGCCGAGAGCGTCGCGGCATCGCCTTCGGAGCGCAGGGCGCGGTCCATGAGATCGGCGATTCCCTCCATTTCGTTCTCGCCCATTGAGCGGGTCGACACCGCGGCCGTCCCGATCCTGATGCCGGACGCCACGAAGGGCGACCGGGTCTCGAACGGTACGGTGTTCTTGTTGACGGTGATGCCCGCCCGACCCAGGAGGGCCTCCGCATCCCTGCCCGTGAGATCCGTCGTCCGGAGGTCCACGAGGAGGAGGTGCGTATCCGTCCCTCCGGCCACGAGATCATAGCCGTGTTCGGCGAGCCGCCGTCCAAGCGCGCGGGCGTTGCGCACGACGAGATCCGAGTACTCGCCGAACTCGGGGCGCAGTGCCTCCCCGAGCGCGACCGCCTTCGCTGCGATCACATGCATCAGGGGACCGCCCTGGAGTCCGGGGAACACGGCCTTGTCGACCGCCTTCGCGTGCTCCTCGCGGCACAGGATGAGCCCTCCCCGCGGCCCGCGCAGCGTCTTGTGCGTCGTCGTCGTCACGACGTCCGCGTGCGGGACCGGGGATGGGTGGTGCCCGGTCGCCACGAGGCCGGCGATGTGCGCCATGTCCACGAGGACGCGGGCGCCGCACTCCTCGGCGATCTCCGCGAAACGCCCGAAATCGATCCGGCGGGGGTAGGCGCTGGCGCCCGCGATGATGACGGAGGGACGCACCTCCCGTGCGGTCGTCCGGAGCGCGTCGTAGTCGATCGTCCGGTCCGAAGCCCGCACCCCGTAGGGGACGACCCGGTACCACAGACCCGAGAAGTTGACCCTGGAACCGTGCGTCAGGTGCCCCCCGTGCGAGAGATGCATGCCGAGGAGCGTCGCCCCGGGCTCGGTGAGCGCCTGGAGCGCGGTCATGTTCGCGCCGGAGCCGCTGTGCGCCTGGACGTTGTTGTGGTCCGCCCCGAACAGCCGGCGCGCTCGCTCGCGGGCGAGGTTCTCGACCTCGTCCACGAACTCGCAGCCGCCGTAATAGCGGCGCCCGGGATAGCCTTCCGCATACTTGTTCGTCATCACGCCGCCGGTCGCCTCGAGCACCCCGCGGGACACGAAGTTCTCGCTCGCGATCAGCTCCAGGCCCGTGCGCTGTCTCTCGAGCTCCCGGTCGATCGAGGCCGCCACCGCGGGATCCGTCTCGTGGAGCGGGCGCGGGTCCAGGGCGCCGATGGCTCCAGGTTCCGCCTTCGCACTCACACGTATCCCCTCTCTCTGTAGAGTTGTCGCGCGATCAGGCTCCGGTGCATCTCGTTGGCTCCCTCGTAGATCTCCGTGACCTTCGCGTCCCGGAACAGACGTTCCACGGGGTATTCCCGCGAGTATCCATAGCCCCCGAACACCTGAACCGCCTCGCGGGCGTTCGTCATCGCGGTCTCGCTCGCGAACAACTTGGCCACGCTGGAGAGGCGGCGCGCCCGCGGGTCTCCCATGGTGTGCGCGGCGGCCGCCCGCTCGAGCAGCCCCCGGGCGGCCTCAAGCCGGGTCACCATGTCGCCGAGCTTGAATTCCATTCCCTGAAACTCCCGCAGCGAGCGCCCGAACTGGCGCCGCGTATCCGCGTATTCGAACGCCGCGTCCACCGCGGCCGAGGCGATGCCGAGGGCCTGAGCCGCGATCCCGAGCCTCCCCGCCTCGAGGCCTTCGAGCGCATAGCTGAAGCCCCGGTTTACCTCACCTACCATAAGTTCGTGCGGCAAAAATACATCCTTCAGAGACAAAGCGACGGTCTCCGAGCCCCGCTGACCCATCTTTCTCTCTTTCCTGCCGACCGACAGGCCGTCCGTCCCGCGCGGCAGGAGGAAGGCGCTGATGCCGCGCGATCCACGCCGGTCCTCCGCCGTGTCCGTCCTGGCGAAGGTCAGCACCACATCCGCGGAGGCGCCGTTCGTCACCCACATCTTCTCACCGTTGAGGATCCAACCGCCTTCCGTGGGCGTGGCCTGCGTACGAAGCGCCGCAGCGTCCGTGCCGGCGCCGGCCTCGGAGAGGGAGAAGGCGCCGAGGACTTCTCCGCTGGCCATTCGGGGAAGCCATTCGTCCCGTTGTGCCTCGCTTCCGCGGCGAAGCAGGATCGCGGCGGCGAGCGAGTTGTGGATGCTGACGGAGACCGCGACCCCCGCATCTCCCCAGGCGAGTTCCTCCAGCACGTAGAGGTACGTGACGAGGTCGAGCCCGAGGCCGTCGTACCGCTCCGGCACCCGCATAGCGAGGAAGCCGAGTTCGCCCAGTTCGTGGTGGATGTCGGCGTCGAAGCGATCCTCGTTCGCGTCCCGGGCCTCCGCCGTGGGCTGCAACCGCTCCTCGGCAAACTGGCGGGCGAGCGCGAGAATCTGTTCCGCCTCGGGCGAGAGTTCGAGCGCAGACCAGGAGCGGCGCCCTGTCATCATGCCTCGGAGTAGTCGTAGAAGCCGCGGCCCGTCTTCCGGCCCAGCCTGCCGGCGGCGACGTACTTCGCGAGCAGCGGACACGGGCGATACTTGGAGTCGCCGAGTTCCGCGTGCAGGACGCGCATGATGGCGAGGCACGTGTCCAGCCCGATGAGGTCGGCGAGCGCCAGCGGTCCCATGGGATGGTTCATGCCGAGCTTCATCACGGTGTCCACGGCCTCGGCCTCCGCCACGCCCTCCATGAGGCAATACACGGCTTCGTTGATCATCGGCATGAGGATCCGGTTGGCGACGAAGCCGGGATAGTCGTTCGCCAGGACCGCCGTCTTCGAGAGCCGCGCGCAGAGGCCGAGCGTGAGGTCGGCCGTCTCGTCGGAGGTCTCGAGCCCCCGGATCACCTCGACGAGGTGCATGACGGGCACCGGGTTCATGAAGTGCATCCCGATCACGCGCCGCGGGTCCGCGGCGTGCGAGGCGATGCGGGTGATCGAGATCGAACTCGTGTTCGACGCGAGCAGCGTTTCCGGACTCACGACGGCGGACAACTCCTCGAAGAGCCGGAACTTGAGCCTCGGATCCTCGCTCGCGGCCTCGACGACGACTTCCGCATCCCCGAGCGCCGCCAGCGAGGGCTCCGTGGCGATCCGTTCGAGCGCCGCCCGGGCCTCTTCGGCGGAGATCCGGTCGCGGCGGGTCTGGCGCACGAGGTTTCGCTCGATGGAGGCGCGCGCGCGGTCGAGTGCCTCCGGGTCCACGTCCACGAGGCGGACGTCGATGCCGACGAGCGCGAAAACGTGGGCGATGCCGCTTCCCATCGTACCCGCGCCGACGACGCCCACCCGCGACACGTCACCCGCGCGCATCGAGGCTCCCATCGGCGCCGGGGCTTCCCGTTGTCGTCGACAACCGGGAACCGGCGCGGCTTCGCGACCCGGAGACCCGCCACAGCCAGACGGTGCCAAGCGCGGTCACGAACGTGATGACCAGCGCACCTTCGGGCCCGAAGGCGCCGCCTGTCCACAGCACCGGACCCGTGACGGCGGCTTCGAGACCGGAGATCGACACGTCGAGCCCGCTCACGGGCAGGCCGCTCGCCGCCATCACCCAGTTCCAGCCGAAGTGGAGGCCCGTGACGAACCACAGGCTGCCGGACCGCCAGTACGCCACACCGAGCAGCACGCCGGCCAGAGTCAGGTTGACCAGCGCCAGCGGCGTCACCCCCGGGTTGGCGCCGTGCATGAGACCGAACGCGACGGAGGTCGCGACCACGGCGGGCACCGGCCCGAATCGGACGTGAAGCACGCGGAAGGGATACCCTCGGAAGAGGAGTTCCTCCGTGAACGCCGCCGCCAGCAACAGGGCCGAGACCTTCACTCCCGTGAGGAGAGGTGCGGCGGAGGCCGTCCACGAGACCCAGCCCGGCGCGGCCAGGGTGAGAATGGCCGCGCCGATGATCGCAAGTCCCGCCAGCACGCCGGAACCGAGTTCGGCGAGACCGGGAAGCCCGCGGCCCAGTCCAAGCGCGGACAGCGGGCGCCTGTCGATGCCGACGGCCAACAGGCAGGTGGCCGCACACGCCGCGAGCAGCACCGGCGCGACGTTCCGCCAGTCGACGGCCTCCGTCGCCTCGACGCCCGGAAGGCCGGCGATGACCGCGACCGCGAACCCGAGCACCAGTCCGAAGGCGATGAAGAGGCCGGCGAATGCCGCCAGCCTCCCGGCCCAGGCCCAGCCTTCAGGCTTCACGTTCACCGGCGCTCGACGCTCATCGCGACGGCGTTGCCCCCGCCGAGACACAGGGTGGCCATCCCCCGCTCGACGTCACGGTCCCGCATGGCATGGAGGAGCGTCGTGAGGATCTTGGCGCCCGAGGCCCCGATCGGGTGGCCGAGGGCGATCGCCCCGCCGCGGACGTTCACACGATCGAGATCCAGTCCCAGTTCGCGGGCATCCGCAAGACACTGGACGGCGAACGCCTCGTTCATCTCCACGAGCCCGTAGTCGGCGACGACCGTCCCGTCGAGCGTCATGAGCTTCCGCACGGCGGCGACGGGGGCGAAGAAGAGATCGCGGGGCGCGGTCGCGCCGACGGAATAGGCCCGGATCCGCGCCAGGATCGGAAGACCGTGCGCGGTGGCGTACGCCTCGGACGCGACGACGGTGGCCGCGCCCCCATCGTTGAGGCCGGGCGCGTTTCCGGCCGTGACGCTGGGCTCGGTTACTTCCGGGGGAGCATCTCCCGCGAAAGCGGGTCTGAGCTTCCCGAGCGCCTCGAGCGACGTGCCGCGCCGTGGCGGCTCGTCCGTCTCGATGGTCACGGTTCCCCTGCGGGTCTCGACGTGGACGGGGACGACTTCCGCGGCGAATTCCCCGGCATCGATCGCGTGGATCGCCTTGTCATGGCTGCCGAGCGCGTAGGCATCCTGATCCGCCCGGCTCACCCCCGCCTTGTGGGCCGTGTACTCGGCGTGACCGCCCATGTGGCAGGTACCGAACGCGCACCACAGCCCGTCGTGTATGAGGCCGTCGACGAGCGAGCGGTCGCCGAACTTCACTCCCTCCCGGTGTCCCCGGAGGAGATAGGGGGCGTTCGACATCGACTCCATCCCGCCGGCCACGACGACCCGGGCGTCACCGGCCTTTATCGCCTGCGCCGCCAGCATGACGGCCTTCAGGCCGGAGCCGCAGACCTTGTTCACGGTCACCGCCGGGACCGTCACAGGCACCCCGCCGCGGATCGCCGCCTGGCGGGCGGGCGCCTGTCCGACCCCCGCCTGCACGACGTTCCCCATGATCACGTCGTCGATCTCGTCCGGGTCGACCCCGGCCCGGTCGACCGCCGCCGAGATCGCGAGGGCGCCGAGATCCGGGGCTGCGAGGGAGGAGAGTCCGCCCATGAAGCGGCCCGTGGGGAGCCGCGCGGCGGAGATGATGACCGGGATTCTGTCGCTATCGCTCATGTCTATCGCTCATGCCTATCGCTCATGCCGTCGTTGGCGCGTTCGTGCCGTTCGGAATGCCGGCCCCGCCGCCTGCCGCGCCCGCGTGTCGGAACCGGCCCAAGCGCTTTTCGGAGCGCGGGCCACGTCGTCCAGCCCCGCCGCTCCGCGTCCGCGAGCATGCGGACGAGGATACGCGCCGTCGCGACCGCATCGCCGCGCGCGCGGTGACGTTCCCGGATCTCGATCCCGTAGTAGTCGGCGACCGAGTCCAGGCCTCGACGCTCGAGCCCCGGCAGCAGTCGGCGCGCCATGTGGACCGTGCACAAGCGAGGTCCGCGCGGGAGGCCGGCCCCCGCCCGCCGCATCTCGGCGCGCAGGAAGCCCCAATCGTACGCCGCGTTATGCGCGACGAAAACCCGCCCGCGGAGGCGCCCGCGCACCCGATCGCAGATCTGCGAGAAACTCGGCGCTCCGTGCGTCATCTCGGTGCGGATGCCGGTGAGACGCGTGATCCACGGCGGAATCGCCACGCCGGCATCCACGAGGGTCGAATAGCATCCCCCGATGGCCCCGCGATCCACGTCCACGATCGCGATCTCGACCACGCGGCCGTTCCTGCCCGCGATCCCACCGTTCGTCTCGACGTCCACGACCGCGTATCGGAGGTCGTGCAGCCTCCTGGCCGTCGGCTTCCGGGTCCGTCGGTCTCCCCCGGCCAGCCGCCACGCATCGCCTCCCTCCTCGTCGCGGGCCACCTCGGGCATCCCGTCGAGCAACTGTGCGACGAGCCGGCGGGCCATGGCCGGCGGACAGCCGTGCATTCCGAGCACCTCGGCCGCGAGGTCGACCGACGAGCGGGGACCGTCCTCGAGCCGCCGCAGCACCTTGCGCACCAGCACACCGTCGGACGCGAAGTGCACGCCCGTCACGCGCCGCTCCCCGTACGCCGACCCGCCTCGGACATCAGGTAGCTCAGGCCCTCCAGTTCGAGCACGATGTCCACGGTGCGGATCGGCACGCCGTTCACCTCGGACAGTTCGATCGGGGCGAAGTTGAGGATCGCGCCCACGCCCGCGCGCTCGAGTTCCGCGGCGATCTCGGCGGCCACGTCCGTCGGGGTCGCGACGACCCCGATCTCCGCCCCGCACTCGGCGATGACCGGCCGGAGTTCCGCCATGGGACGAATCCTGAGTCCGTAAGCCGTTGTCCCGATCTTCGCCTCGTCGACGTCAAAGGCCGCGACGACATCGAATCCGCGTGCCGCAAGCCCGCCGTACCCGAGCAGCGCGGACCCGATCTTGCCGACGCCCACCAGCGCGATCCTCCAACTGCGCGAGAGCCCGAGGATCTCCTCCAGCGCGCGCACGAGCCCTTCGACCGAGTATCCCCGCCCCCGTTTCCCGAACGAGCCGAAGTGGCTCAGGTCTTTCCGGACCTGGGCCGAGGTCGCCCCCGAAGGTTCGGCAAGCTGCGAGCTGGATACGAACTCCACGCCGGATCGCTCAAGATCGCGCAACATGCGGAGATACAGGGAGAGGCGCCGAACCGTCGAATCGGAAATTCTGCCGCTCATGCCCGCCCTTGTGAAAGGTTTCACAAACCAAGATAGGGCCGGCCCGTGCTCAACTCAACGCGACGCCGCCCCTTTCCGAGCGGCCTGAAGCACCGCCGCCAGGCGCACGAAGGTCGGAGGATCCAGCATCTCGGGGCGCACCGCGGGATCGATCGAGAGTCGCGCCAACACCGCCTCCGCATCTCCCGAGAACTTGAGCTCCGAAGCCGTCCGCAGCGTCTTCTGCAGCTGCTTCCGGCGGCGGTTGAAGCACGCGCGCGTCAACGTCCTGAGCGCCGCGCGGTCCACTTCGGCGGCGTCCGGCCGCGGTTCCAGGCGAACCACCGCCGAATCGACCGCGGGGACGGGACGGAACGCCTGCCGACCCACCCGGAAGGCGAGCGACGCGTCCGCCAGCGCCTGCACTCCGACGGAGAGCGCGCCATACGCCTTGATGCCCGGCGGTGCGACGATACGCTCCGCCACTTCTCTCTGGACGGTGAGCACGATGCGAATGGCGGCCGGCTCGAGTTCGAGAAAGGCGAAGACGAGCGGCGACGTGATGTTGTAGGGGACGTTCGACACCACGCGCATCGCCGCCGCGCCCCGCACGAAGTCCGGAAGTCCGAGGCGAAGCGCGTCGCCCTCCACCACATCCACGTCGGGCCGGTCCCCCCAGCGCTCGCGGAGCCCGCCGGCGAGGTCGCGATCCTTCTCGATGAGGACGAGGCGGCGGCAGCGTCCGACGAGGTACTGGCTCAGCTCTCCGTGGCCCGGCCCGACTTCGAGCACGACATCCGCGGGCTGCGGATCGAGTTCCCGCACGATCTTGCGCTGTATGTTCGGGTCGACCAAAAAGTTCTGGCCGAGCGCGCGCTTCGGCCGGGGGCGGTCGGCCTTCCCCGCGGTCACAAGGAAGCCGCGACGGCCGTCCGGTCGTCCAGTCTCATCTCGTCATCGCTGTCCGCGAAGAGCGCCGCCACGAGGACCTCGGGATCGAGATCGCCGCGGTCGATGCGCCTCCGCACCCGGGCATCCGGCGTCTCGAGGGGGTCGCTCAGTTCGGCGAGGCCATCGGTGAACGCCAACAGCGTTTCGCCCGCCGCCGGAACCCGGGCCTGCCGGTACGACCGGACTGCGGCCACGCCGACCGGCGGATCGAGCGCGGTAAGACGGCGGACACCGCTCGATCCCAGCAGATACGCGTATGGGTGGCCCGCGTTCGCGTAGCGCAGTTCTCCTCGCCCGGGGTCGATGACCCCGTAGAAGAGCGTCATGTACATCTCGGTCGCGTCGAGCGCCGCCCGGAGCTGCCCGTGCATGGCGTCGAGGACGGCCGCGGGTTCGGCCTCCACGCCCGTCGCCAGCACCACGGCGCTCAGCGTGCGGGCCATGATGAGCGCGGCGGAGGGGCCATGCGAACTCACGTCGCCGAGCATGACCCCCAGGCAACCGCCGGCGAGCCGGACGAGGTAGTAGAAGTCGCCGCCCAGGGAGAGCGCCGGATCGCAGCGGGCCGCGATCCTTCCCAGATCGCGGAAATCCTCGGGGGGCGGAAGGAGCTTCAGTTGCAGGTCCCGGGCGATCTCCAGTTCGGCCAGCACTCGCTCGCGGCGCAGCCGTCGTGCGAGGAGCCGCTCCCGCGACTGTTCGCCCTCGGCCACCGCGCCGATCCAGCCCGCGAGCAGCGTCGCGGCGGCTTCGCCGCGGCTCGCCGGCTCATGGACCAGGCGCAGCCGTCCCGCATCGCCCAGCGGCCACGTCTCCCGGACCTCCTCCGGGCCGCTCGATTCCTCGTCGTTCTCCCAGCTGTCGAACAGCACCTGCGAGCCGTCTTCGAACAGGCGGTCGAGCCGAAATCTGAGACCGGTGACGTCGGCGAAGCGTCGCAGGAGAGGTTCGATCCTCACGAGGGGATCCGGCGCGCCCCGGAACGAGAGCGTGACCCTGTTGCCGGTCTCGTTGAAGGCAACGCCGTCCGCGAGCTGCCTCAGAAGAAAGAGGCCGCGCCCCCGGGGCCGGCCGATGCCTTCCGCCGAGACGGGGTCCGGCACGGCATCGGGATCGAATCCGCTCCCCTCATCCGAGACCTTCACGCGCAGGCCCTCCGCGTCCGCTTTCGCCGAGACCCGAACGACGGCGCCGGGACGGTCCCCGCTCCCGTAGAGGATCGCGTTGGCCACGGCCTCGCCGAGCGTGACCCGGAGTCTGAACGCCGTCTCGCGATCCAGGTCGGCGAGGTGCCGGCATGCCACGACGACCCTCTCCACCACGGCGCGCTGGTAGCGCACGTGCGACGGAAAAACGACGCGTATGTGCCCCGACTCGTCGACATCCAGGTTCAGATCGGGCGCCTCCGCGGGCGAGGTGTGTTTCCGCCATACGAGCCCGAGTTCGGCCGCGTTGAGCGGATAGAAGAGGTAGTCGGTCCAGTCCTCCGCCAGCGCCGAACCCAGCCGGTCGACCCATGCTCCGTCGACGAGCGCCACGAGGGCCGACGCGGCGCCGAAGCGCCGGTGCAGATACGGCATCGTTGCACGCGGCTCGGCTACGTCCACCAGGATGAGATCCGTCGGGAGCACCGTCAGAGGGCGCCCGAAGAGGCCTCTCACCTCGGGCGGCGGATCGATCTCGGCGGCGGCGTCCGCCACGGCCTGGAGGATATCCGGCCGGCTGGAGAGGACCAGGATGCGGGCCGGGTCGCCGTCCCTCATTCCGGAGCTGCGGCTCCGGTCAGGACCCGCCGAGCGCGGCTGCCCGGGACTCGGCGATCTCGAACAGCGAGTCCAGTCTGGTCAGGGCGAAGAGCCGCTGAAGGTCCTCGTTCAGCCCCGCCAGCGTCAGGCGTCCCCCCGCGTCACGGATGTGCTTGGAGAGACTGACGAGCACCCCCAGGCCGGAGGAGTCGATGTAGTCGGCCGCGGTGAAATCGATCACGAAGTCGGTGTCCCCGCCCGCCAGGCGCGCGAGCACGCGCTCCTTGAATTCGCCGCGGTTGTTGATCGTGAGTTGGCCGCCCACGGCGACGAGGGTACAGGCTCCCACCGTTTCGATCGAAAACGTCATCCTTCGCTCCCGGGTGACATGAGGGCCGTGATGCAAGCGACATCCACGATATCGGAGACGGACGCGCCGCGGGAGAGGTCATTCAGCGGTCGCCGCAGTCCCTGAAGCACAGGCCCCAGGGCGCGTGCTCCGGCGAGTCGCTCGAGCAGTTTGTACGCGATGTTGGCGGCGTCAAGGCCTGGGAAGACGAGCAGGTTCGCGCGGCCGGCCACGGCAGATCCTGGCGCCTTCAGCGCCGCGACCTCCGGCACGAGCGCCGCATCGGCCTGCAGTTCTCCGTCCGCCGCGACTTCGGGTCGGCGGCGGCGAAAGAGGTCCAGCGCTTCCCGCACATGCTCGACCGCCGGCCCCGCCGCCGAGCCGAGAGTGGAGTACGAGAGAAACGCGACGACCGGTTCGTCTCCGGCAATGGCTCGGTGCGCGTCGCAGGCCGCCGAGGCGCTCTCCGCCATCTGGGTGGGGGTCGGCACCGGGACGACCGCGGCGTCCGTTAGCGTGAGCACCCGCTCGCCCGGGCCGGGAAACACCATGTAGAACGCGGCCGAGACCGTCTCCACGCCGTCGGCCAGGCCGACCACCCGCAGTCCGGCGCGGATGACATCGGCCGTCGCATGCGCGGCACCGGCCACGACCCCGTCCAGTTCTCCCGCCGCCAGGCGCTGCGCGGCATGCTCGAGGCCGCCCGGGCCGGCCCGGATCTCCACGGGACGTACCCACCCCTCCTCCCGCAGCCGGCGAATCGCCAGCGCCGTGCGCGTCTCGTCCGCCTCCGGAAAGCCGATGCGCCGCTCGAGGACGGCGGCGCGCCCCCTCAGTCCGTCGATGAAGGCGGGTCGGGGCGGCGGCGTCACCTGTGCGTCGCTGCGTCGCGCCCGAAGGCACGGTCCATGCGGGCCTTCACGACCGGACTCACGAAGTCCGTCACGTCTCCGCCCAGGCGTCCGACCTCGCGCACCAGCGAGGAACTCAGGAACGTGTGGCGCGTCGACGGCGCCATGAAGAGCACTTCGACTTCGGGCCAGAGCGAGCGGTTCATGAGCGCCATCTGGAACTCGTACTCGAAGTCGCTCACGGCCCGCAGCCCGCGGACGATGATCCGGGCCTTGCGGGAGCGCGCAAACTCCACGAGCAGACCGGAGAAGGACGTCGCTTCGATCCGGGGTTCGTCCGCAAACACGTCGCGGATCAGCTCGACGCGCTCCTCGATCTCGAACAGTCCCGACTTGGCCTGCGTGGCCGTCTCCGCCACGGCGACGATCAGACGATCGACGACGCCCAGGCTCCTGCGGACAATGTCCTCGTGTCCGACCGTCAGCGGGTCGAACGACCCGGGGTACACGGCGACGGCATTGTTCATCGAGTTCCCCGTCAGAGTGTTCGGGTTGACGCGTCGGCCGGAGCCCGGAACCGGCTGACGCAGGTGTCACCGTATTCCCTCGTCCAGTCGGCCGCGGCCGCCCATTCGGCGTCCGGACGGTGCTCGACCCACAGTTGCGAGGCGAACGGACGGGCCCGGAAACGCTCGACCAGGCGGGCGCCGCCGGTCGACGCATACGGTGGATCCGCAAAGACCAGATCGAGAGACGCCCCCGGGCTGGCCACGTCATCCGGCTCGTCGAGACCGTCGACCCAGGCGAGGGCATCGCCCCGCACCACCCGCGACCGGTCGGCGAGATCGAGCGTCGCGACATTGCGGCGCAGCAGCGCCACCGCCCGACGATCCGACTCGACAAAATGGACGTGCGCGGCACCTCTCGACAACGCCTCGATTCCCAAGGCCCCGGAGCCCGCGTATAGATCGGCGACCCGGGCCCCATCGACATCGCCCGCGAGCGCGGAGAACCAGGCCTCCCGCACCCGCGCCGCCGTCGGACGGGTGCGCGGTCCTCGGGGGGCATCGAAGAAGCGGCCGCCCAGGTCGCCCGCGATGATGCGAAGCCTCAAGTGACGGGGCGCGTCAGGCGAGAGATCCCGGGTAGAGGATGATCCCGCAACCCTCGCAGACGGCGAGATGCCGCCGCGCCCGGATCTCGGCCTGTTGCTGTTTCGGAATCGCCGTATAGCACCGGCCGCACGCCCCATCGACGGTGAGTTCGGCGAGCGCCGCCTGGCGCCCCCCTCCGCCCGCCGTGCGGTACAGCTGCAGGGCCCGGCGGTCCAGCCGGTCTTCCTGCGTTCTCCGGCTGGCACCGCAGTGCTGAAGGTCCCCCTCCAGGGTCGCCCGCAGTTCCTCGGCGGCGGCGCTCCGTTCCGCCAGTTGCGCGGCGGCCTCCCGCAGCTCCGCTTCCGCCGCGTTGAGCGCCCCGCGCGCGGTCTCCACATCCTGCATGGCGTCGAGCTGGTCATCCTCCGCCGCTCGCAGGTTGCGCCGCGCCGTGTCCGTCTCGCTCCGGACCGCGAGATGCTGCTGCATGTTCGCCACCGCGACGGAGCGCGCCTCGAGGCGCTTGAGCGTCGCCCTGCCGGCCTCCACGGCCCGGTGGAACTGCCTCACGCGCCCTTCCGCTCCCTCCGCTTCCGCCCGGATCCGCGTGACCTGCGACTCGAGCGTCTCCACGGTTTCCCGGAGCCCGACCTCCTCACGGCCGAGGCTCTCAAGTTCACCCTCTATCTTCAGGATCTTGTGATCAATCTCCTGAAGCGTGAGTAACTCCTCGACGATATCGCTCGCTTGCATACTCTCCCCGGCTGTCATCCCCCGGCTGTCATCGCTGCGCCGTAGTCGGTTTCGGGGGGCGTCTCGGCTCCGCCGCCGGCATGAACGCCCCGGACTCGCCCGCGGCACGAAGTTCGCGCACGAGTTCCTGTTTCTCGCCCAACAATCGGCGTTGCTGCTCCGGCTCCGCAAGCTCGATTGCGCGGCCGATCTCCTCGATCCGTTCGCGATGCCGTCGATAGAGCAGGCGGCGCGCCACCGCGTCGAATACCCGGGCGGCGTCCGGAAGCTCCCGGTCGGACTCGCGCAGCGCCTTCGCCAGTTCCCCGGCCTCTGCGGAGGCGGCGGTCCAGTCCGGAACGTCGACCCCCTCGTCCGATGCCGCCGACAGGATCTCGAACAACTCGCGGCCCCTCGGGTCGGACATGTGGTCGGGCACGAGGCCGACGCGCACGGCCTGCCTCGTGAGCGCCGGGTCGCGAACGAGCAGAAGCAGAAAATCGTGCTCCGCCCGCGAGGCCGGGGACTGCGCGCGTCGGGGACGTCCCGCGCCGGCGGCGGGGGGACGGCGCCGATGCCGGGAGCGTTCGAGGCGCGCGATCTCATCCACGAGCGTGTCGCGCCGTATCCCCAGCCCTTCCACCGCCCGGTCCACGTAAATGTCGCGGAGCGCCGGATCGGAGACCGCCCTCAGGGTGCTGAGGAGGCCGTCCACCGCGCGGCGGCGCCCCTCCACGCGGTCCAGGTACCCCTCTCGGCGAAGGATCTGGAGCTTCCGCTCGAGAAGATCCACCGCATCGTCCAGGAGCTGCCGGATGGCGGACGGACCGTCCCGGCGGATGAGGGAATCGGGATCTTCGCCGGAGGGGAGCGATACGACCATCGGATGGATCCCCGCGGCGAGGAGAATGTCCCCGGTTCGGAACGTCGCGCGCAGCCCGGCGGGGTCGCTGTCGTAGAGCAGGTAGGCCCGCTTCGTGTATCGGCCGATGCGGCGCGCCTGGTCCGCCGTGAAGGACGTCCCCAGCCCGGCGACCGCAAAGCCGAGGCCGGCCCGGTGCAGCGCGATGACGTCGGTGAACCCTTCCGCGATCGCCGCGCAGTCCTCGCGCCGCATCGCGTGTCGGGCCCGGTTGAGTCCGTACAGCTCTTCCCCCTTGTGGAAGACGGGGGATTCGGGCGAGTTGATGTACTTGGGCGCATCGGAAGAGGGATCGAGAATGCGGCCGCCGAAGCCGATCGGCCGGTCGCGCAGGTCGTGGATCGTGAACATGAGACGCCCGCGAAAACGGTCGTACGGCTCCTCCGCCCTCTCGCTCGTCGCGAGAAGCCCGAGGTCGAGCAGCGTCCGCTCCTCGATCCCGTGTCGAGCCGCGGCCGAGCGGAGCGCCCGCCACTCGTCGTCCGCGTAGCCCAGCCCGAAGTCGAGCGCCTCCTCCAGCGCCAGTCCGCGCCCACGCAGATAGTCGCGCGCGCCGGCACCGGCCGGCTCGCGCAGCCTGCCCTGGAACCACTCGGCCGCGAAGGCCAGCACCCCGCGCAGCGGCGCATACGGATCCTCGCGGCGCTCCTCCCGGTCCGGAACCTCTATCCCGACCTTCGCGCCCACGTGTCGCACCGCCTCCGGGAAGTCGAGACCGAGGTGCTTCATCAGGAAGCCGAAGACATCCCCGCCCTCCCCGCAGACAAAGCACTTGAAGATCTGGCGCTGCGGGTCGACGGCGAAGTTCGGGCCGTCCCCGCCGTGCAGGGGGCAGGGTCCGCGGTAGCTCTTCCCCGATCGTCGAAGCTGGACGTACTCCCCCAGGATCTCGAGGATGTCCGCCCGCGCGCGGATGTCTTCTACGAGGCTGTCGCTCACCATGATCCCGCCTCCGAAGCGGAACCGGAGCGGCCCCTCATCCCGCGCACCGAGCGCAACCCGCGCTCACTCGAATTCCACGACTGTGACGCCTGTGCCCCCTTCGTTCGATTCACCGGTTCTGAAGAGCCGGATCCGCGGATCCGCGGCGAGCAGTTGCCCGACCCGCTCCCTCAGCGCGCCCGTTCCCTTTCCGTGAATGATCCTGAGCCACGGAAGATCGCCGACCACGGCCGCGTCGACGGCCGGGTTGAGCGTCCCCTCC
The DNA here is from genome assembly GCA_026914155.1 of Candidatus Palauibacter rhopaloidicola. GTDB lineage: Bacteria > Gemmatimonadota > Gemmatimonadetes > Palauibacterales > Palauibacteraceae > Palauibacter > Palauibacter rhopaloidicola. Next base: position 78,751 of record JAPPGH010000010.1, read on the forward strand.
ACCTCGTCGACGCGCAGCCCCCTGAGATCGACCTCCGTGGCGACGCGGAAGTCCGGTCGGCGCTGCGGCGGGCCGGCGGCTTCACGGGCGCCGGCCCGCCCGGACGAACGGTCCGCCGGTGCAGAATGGGGCGTCAGCTCCCCCAGCGGTACCGTCAGCCGCAGTTCGCCCACCTCGATGACGCCGCGGTTCTCCCGAATCTCGACGAGACGCGCGGGCCGGTCGGACGCGGACCACCGGACGACGTCGCCGGCCGCCACCGTTCGCTCCGCCGACCGAGGCGCGGGCTCGCCCAGCGCTCGAAGCGCGCCGGAAGACGCCCGGAGCGCCCGTTCGACTTCCCCCCGCACGGCCCGCTTCGCCTCCCGGCGGCGCACCTCATCCCCCGCGGCGAATTCGGCTTCGAGGCGTGAGATCGCGGCCTCCACTCGCTCTCGCGCCTCGCGCAGCGCCGCGAGCCGCTCCGCCTCCCGTCCACGAGCGGCGGCGCGCTCCGAATCGGCCAGGGCGGTCTCCCTGGACGCGAGGTCGCGTTCGCGCTCGGCCGTTTCCCCCGCGCGGCGCTCGAGTTGGGCCCGAAGGTCGTCGACCTCACCCCGTTCGGCCTCGAGCCGGGCAAGGAGGGTGTCCAGCGAAACGTGCTCCGGCCCGAGCCGGTCGCGTGCATCGGCGAGGACGTCATCCGGGACGCCCAACCGCGCCGCGATGACGAGGGCGTAGCTTCGGCCGGGCCGGTCCCTGACCAGACGGTAGGTTGGCTCGAGCCGCGTTCCATCGAACTCCAGCGAGGCGTTCACGGCCGCAGCCTTCTCGTCGGCGAGACGCTTGAGGTCTCCGAGGTGCGTCGTGGCCACCGTGAGACGAGCCTGCCGAGCCAGCCGCCGCAGCGATGCCGCCGCCAGCGCGCCCCCCTCGGCCGGATCCGTGGCGCTGCCGATCTCGTCGAAGAGGACGATGTCCCGGTCGCCGGCCTCGCGTAGAATCCCGGCCAGGTTACGTGCCTGCGCACCGAAGGTGGAGAGCGACGCCTCGATTGACTGTTCGTCGCCGATGACGGCGAAGAAGCGACCGAAGAAGGGGATCCGGCTCCCGGCGCCGAGCGGCGGCAGCACTCCGCTCTGCGAGAGCGCGGACAGCAGGCCGAGCGTCTTGAGGAACACCGTCTTGCCCCCCGCGTTCGGACCCGACACGAGGACTACGCGCTCGCCCGCGGAGAGGTCGAGGTCGAACGGGACCGCCCCGCCCGCATCGAGGGCGAGGAGAGGATGGCGAGCCCCGCGGATGCGGATCGCCTCGGGCCCCGCCTCGACGAAGGCCGGGGGCGCCGCGTCCATCTCGTCCGCGAAGAGCGCGCGGGCGCGCAGCGAGTCCAGTTCCACGAGGGCGGCGTAGGAGGCGGCGAGCTCGGGCGCGCGGGCGCGCACGGCAGCGGAAAGGTCCCGCAGAATCCGGTCCACTTCACGGCCCTCGCCGAGCTCCAGTTCACGGATCTCGTTCATCGCCTCGATGGCGCGTGCCGGCTCGACGAACAGGGTCCGGCGGCTGGCGGAAGCGTCATGTACGAGACCGCCAGCGATCCCCTTGCCCTCGCGGCGGACCGGGATGCAGTAGCGGCCGTTGCGGACCGTGACGGAGGCGTCGGGCACGCGAACGCGTTCCGGGAGCGAGCGGGCGTAGCGCGTCAGGTCGTCGACGAGCCGGCCGCGGCGCGTCGCGAGCGCGCGGCGGATGCGCCGAAGCTCCGGGGAAGCCCCATCCGCGACCGCTCCCGTCGCATCGAAGGTGCGCGCAATCCGTTTCTCGAGGGCTGTCTCCCCCCACAACCGGCTCACATGCTCCGCCGGGAGGCCATCGGGGTCGAGGCGCGCCTCCAGTCGCCGCACGGCGCGTGCGACGGCCATGACCTGTCCGCACGCGAGCAGTTGCGGCGGCTCCAGCGCCGCGTCTTCGATCGCGAGCCGCCGCAGGGCCCCGTCCAGCGGCGCGATCGGATCCAGCACCCATCCGTCTCGGCTCCCGATGAGCTCCCGAAGTTCGTGCACGGCCGCAAGCGAGCGGCGCGCGGATGCCGCGTCCGGAAGCGGCCGGAGTCCGTGCACCGCGGCGCGTCCCGCCTCCGACACGGCGCGTGCGCCGACCGCCGCGAGCACACGGTCGAACTCGATCACCCGGAGCGCGTGATCCACGTCGGCTACCCGGGCGGCCAGCCCATGCGGCGACGGCCGAGCACGTGGAAGTGCAGGTGCGGCACGGCCTGGCCGCCGTCGCCACCGACGTTCGTGACGACGCGGTATCCCCCCTCCAGCCCCTCCGCGTCCGCCACGGCCGCACAAGCGAGAAGGAGCCGGGTTCCGAGCGGCCCTTCCGAGAGGGTCGCGAGGCTCGACACGTGCGCTCGCGGGACGACGAGCACATGCACCGGCGCCTGGGGTTCCAGATCCCGGAACGCCACCCAGTCGTCCGCTTCGGCGACCATCGTCGCCCCGATCGCCCCCGAAGCGATGCCGCAGAACACGCAGTCCGTCATGTCATCCCTCGTCGTCTGCTTCGTTTTCGTCGTCCTCCAGCATGGCCGCTGCCCAGCCGACGATGACCACCGCGGCCGTCTCGAACCTCAGTGTCGCCGGACTCAGGGAAACGAGCTCGACACCCGCCTCCACGCAGCGACGCCGCTCCGGATGCGTCAGGCCACCCTCCGGCCCCACCGCGACGGTCAGCGGGGGCCCGGCACGTCCCCCCGCCGAGCCACGGACGATCGCGCCTCCGAGCCGTTGTCGCCCCTCCGCGTCCGCGAGCCACGCAGCTCCCTCATGGCGCCCGACAGCCTCCTCCGGCGTCACGGGGCCTCGCAGCCGAGGGAGCCAACCTCGGCCCGACTGCTTCAAGGCCGCCCTCGCGCGGCCTTCCGCCCGCCGCAGAAAGCCCTCGGAGCGCCCGGCGTCGGCCACGGAGCGCGACCGCTCCCACTCGACCCACGTGATCGTCGCGGCGCCCAGTTCCACGACCTTCTCCACGAGCCACAGGGAACGGTCGCGATTCGCCACAGGGGCCCAGAGGTGCAGCGGGAGCGCAGGTTCGGACGGAAGTGGAGCGAGCAGCCGGCAACTTGCGCGACGCCGGTCCAGCGCGAGGAGTTCGGCCTCCCAGCGGCTTCCGGCACCGTCGATGAGCGCGAGACGACGGCCGGGGCGGAGCCGGGCGGCGCGGACATGGCTCACCTCGTCGCTCGCGAGTTCGGCCCGCACGCCGGCTTGCAGGCCCGCAAGACCGTCGGCGAAGAACGTCTGGTAGCTCACGGGGGGCAACGTATCCATCGTCGGCGGGCCATCGCCACCAGCGTCGCGCGCTTCGCGGTGGAGCCTTTTCCGGCGGCGCCTCGAACCCTTATGTTCGCTCCGCCGAAGCGGCCCGCCCATCACGAGTTGTCTCGCGCGGCCCCCGGCTTCCCGGCATTGGGCCAGCCAAGCCAGCCAAGGGCGATCCAACTCGCGCGAGGGGGCTATTGAACGAGACAAGGACCGTTGAAGCCGTTTCCGGGTCCGCCGCTCCGGGCGCGGATCCTTCCGTAGAATCCCAGTCCATCGACACGATCCGGACACTCGCCATGGACGCCGTCCAGCGGGCCGGCTCCGGGCATCCCGGCACCGCGATGGCGCTCGCCCCCGTGGCGTACACCCTGTGGATGCGCCACATGCGGTACAGCCCGCGAGACCCCGCCTGGTTCGGCCGGGACCGGTTCGTGCTCTCCGCCGGCCACGCCGCGATTCTCCAGTACGCCGTTCTCCACCTCACCGGCTTCGACCTTCCCCTCGAGGAAATACGCAACTTCCGGCGGGCGGGGAGCTGCACGGCGGGCCACCCCGAGTACGGCCACGTCGACGGCGTCGAAACGACGACGGGCCCGCTGGGCCAAGGCGTCGCGAACTCCGTGGGGATGGCGATCGCCGAAGCCCATCTCGCGGCGGTGTTCAACCGGCCGAACCACTCGATCATCGATCACCGGACGTACGTCATCTGCAGCGACGGCGACCTCATGGAGGGCGTCTCGTACGAAGCTGCCTCGCTGGCCGGGCACCTCGGCCTCGGCAAGCTCATCTGGCTCTACGATGACAACAGGATCACGATCGATGGCGACGTCGACCTCGCCTTTTCCGAGGATGTACGCGGGCGATTCGAGTCGCTGGGGTGGCATGTGCAGTCCGTCGGGGACGCGAACGACCTGGCGGCGCTCGACGCGGCGCTCGAGGGCGCGCGGGGCGCGGACGACCGCCCGTCCCTGATCATCGTCCGCTCGCACATCGGCTACGGCGCCCCCAACAAGCAGGACACGGCCGCCGCGCACGGCGCGCCGCTGGGCGAGGAGGAGGTCCGGCTCACCAAGGAGGTGTACGGCTGGCCGGCGGAACCTCCGTTCCTCGTTCCGGACGCCGTCCGGGGCCACATGGGCCGGCAGGTGCAGCGCGGCGAAGCGCTCGCCGCGGAGTGGGGCCAGCGCTTCGAGCGATACCGCGCGGAGCACCCGGAGCTGGCCGCGGAACTCGAACGCCGCATCCGGTCGGACCTGCCACGGGCTTGGGACGAGGACCTGCCGAGCTTCGCCCCGGACGACGATCCGATCGCCACCCGGGCCGCGTCCGGCCGGATCCTGACCGCGCTGGCGCCCCGCCTCCCCGAACTCATCGGCGGGAGCGCCGACCTGTCGGGCTCGAACAACACGTTGATCGACTCGCCGAACTTCTCGAGGGACGCGCGCGAAGGCCGCAACCTGCGGTGGGGCATCCGCGAGCACGCGATGGCTTCCGTCGCGAACGGACTTGTCCTCCACGGCGGCATCCGCCCGTACATCGCGACTTTCTTCACCTTCACGGACTACGCCCGGCCCTCGATGCGGCTCGCCGCCCTGATGGGACTGCCCAACATCTACGTGATGACGCACGACTCGATCGGCCTCGGGGCCGACGGGCCGACGCACCAGCCGATCGAGCACCTCGCCTCCTTCCGGGCGATGCCCCGCGTCGTCGTGCTGCGCCCCGCCGACCCGCAGGAGACCGTCCAGGCCTGGCGCGTCGCGATCGAACGCCGCAGCGGGCCCACGATTCTCGTGCTCACGCGCCAGAAGGTCCCTCATCTCGAGCGCGCGTCCAGCACCGCCGAAGATGGGGTTGGACGCGGCGCCTACGTTCTCAGGCCGGAGCCCGGCCCCCTGCAGGTCGTGCTGCTGGGGACCGGTTCGGAACTCCAGGTGGCGGTCGAAGCGGCGGGAGTCCTCGAGAACGGAGGGGTGTCGGCGCGCGTCGTCTCGTTCCCGAGCTGGGAACTGTTCCGCGCTCAGCCGGCGTCCTACCGGGACGAGGTTCTTCCCCCCGGTGTTCCGAGGGTCGCGATCGAAGCCGGCGCCACCCTCGGGTGGACGGAATGGGTGGGGCGGGACGGCGCAGTCCTCGGGATCGACCGCTTCGGCCAGTCCGCATCCGCGGCGGACAACTTCGCCCGTTTCGGCTTCACCGCGGAGGCCCTCGTCGCGCGGACCCTGGAAGCGCTCGCCGCGGAGCGACGGGCGTGAAGCTCGCGGTCGGGGCGGACCACGCGGGGGTCGGTTACAAGGATGCGCTTGCCGCGGAGCTTCGCGAAGCCGGCCACGAAATCGTCGATGTCGGCACGCACGGCCCGGAGTCGGTCGACTACCCCGACTTCGCCTTCGCCGTCGCGGAGCGGGTGGCGCGCGGCGACGTGGAACGCGGCATCGTCATCTGCGGATCCGCCGTGGGCGTCTGTATCGCGGCGAACAAGGTGCCGGGAGTGCGGGCGGGCGTCTGCCACGACACGTATTCGGCTGCGCAGGGGGTCGATCACGACGACATGAACGTCCTCTGCATGGGGGAGCGCGTGATCGGGATCGCCCTCGCGCGCTCGATCACGGACGCGTTTCTGGCGGCGGAGTTCTCGGCGGAACCGAGGCATCGACGCCGCCTCGAAAAGGTTCTGGACATCGAAGCCCGACACCTGAAATCGGAAGCCTGAGACACACGATGGGGAGGGGAGAGAGATGAGCGCGCTGCTTCAACTCCAGGAGCACGGCCAGAGCTACTGGCTCGACAACCTGACGCGCGGGATGCTGGTCGACGGAACGCTGGCCCGCCGGGTCGAGGCCGAAGGGTTGCGAGGGGTCACCTCGAACCCCGCGATCTTTCACAACGCGATCACGGGCAGCGCCCAGTACGATGAGGACATCGCCCGCTTCACCGCCGCGGGGCTCGGCGTCGAAGACGTCTACGACCGGCTCACGATCGCCGACGTCCAGGGCGCGTGCGACGTTCTGCGGGGCGTGTGGGAGAGTTCCGGCGGCGTCGATGGATACGTCTCCCTCGAAGTCTCCCCCCACCTGGCGAACGACACGGAGGGCACGGTGCGGGAGGCGCGCCGCCTCAACGATGAAGTGGCCCGCGACAACGTCCTCATCAAGATTCCGGGGACGCCGGCCGGAGTCCCGGCCATCCGGCAGACGCTGTTCGAGGGAGTGAACGTGAACGTGACGCTCCTCTTCTCCATCGCCGCGTACGAGGCGGTGGCGGATGCCCACACGGAGGCGCTGGAGCAACGGCTCGAAGCGGGCCGGTCCGTCGACGATGTCGCCTCGGTGGCCAGCTTCTTCGTCAGCCGGATCGACGCGCTGACGGATCGGAAGCTCGGGGCGCTGGCCGACGCCGGGGAGGGCGACGCCGCGCGCTGCGAGGCCCTGCTGGGCAAGGCGGCAATCGCCAACGCGAAACTCGCCTACGTCGGCTTCCAGCGGAGGCTGGGCACGGATCGCTGGGCTCGTCTCGCGGGGCTCGGCGCCCATCCGCAACGCATGCTGTGGGCGAGCACGAGCACGAAGAACCCCGCGTATTCCGACGTGATGTACGTCGAGCCGCTCATCGGCGACCTGACGGTCAACACATTGCCGGAGAAGACGATCGACGCCTTCCGGGAGCACGGGCGCGTCGCCGGCACGCTGACCGACGGCGTCGACGAGGCCCGTCATGCGATGACGGAGTTGGCCGCGGTCGGGATCGACCTGGACGAGGTCACGGATCAACTGCTGGCGGAGGGAGTCGAGAAGTTCGCCGTCCCCTTCGACCGGCTTCTCGCGAGCCTCGCGGAGCGGATGGCGTCGCAGCCCGCCGCGGCCGTCGCGTCGGGATCCGTTACGCCGTAAACGCCGCCTTCACCCGCTCCCAGAAGCTCGGATCCTCGCCCCGGCGCGGCTCGGGCGGCGCATCCTCCACTTCCCTCAACGACTCCAGGACGTCACGCTGGCGCCGGGAAAGTTCGCTCGGCGTCCACGTGTGTACGCGCACGAGCTGGTCTCCGTGGCCCGCGGCCCGCAGTCGCGGCATCCCCTGCCCGCGAAGCCTCAGGACCTGCCCGGCCTGGATCCCCGCCGGCACCTTGAGCCGGGCCTGCCCGAGGATCGTCGGCACGTCGAGTTCGTCGCCCAGCGCCGCCTGGGAGAACGTGACGGGCAGGTCGAGGACGAGGTCATCGCCCCGGCGCTCGAAGCGGTCGTGCGGCTCGACCTCCACCTGCACGATGAGGTCCCCCGGCGGCCCGCCGCGCGGACCCGCGTTGCCGCGCCCGCGCAGCTTCAGGTAGTCGTCGGACGAAATCCCGGCGGGAATCTCGATGTCGACGGATCGGTCGACCCGCACGCGCCCGGTTCGCCCGCAGTCGCGGCACTCTTCCGCGATCAAGGTGCCCTCTCCGGCGCAGGCGGAGCAGGGACGCACGGAGACGAACTGTCCCAGCATCGAGCGCTGGACCATGCGAATCTCGCCGGTGCCCTGGCACGTTCCGCACCGGGACGCCGTGCTTCCCGGCTCGGCGCCCGTCGCATCGCAGCGCTCGCACCGATCCAGAGCGGAGACGCGGAGGGAGCGCCGGGCCCCCTTCGCCGCCTCCTCCAGCGTGATCGCGACGGACACCTTGAGGGTCGAGCCGCGGCGCGGCTGGTTCGGGGAGCGCGCGTCGCCGAACAGGTCGCCGAAGCCGCCGCCGCCGAAGCCGCCGCCGCCGAACTCCCGCATGAACACATCGAACGCGTCCGAGAAGTTGTTGAATCCGGAGAACGGCGCCTCCCCTCCGCCGCCGCGCCGCACCCCGGCCTCGCCGTACTGGTCGTACAACTGCCGCTTCCCGGGGTCGCGGAGCACTTCCCACGCCTCCGTCACCTCCTTGAACCGCTCCTCCGCGTCGGACGCGGAATTGCGGTCCGGATGGTACTCCATGGCGAGGCGCCGGTACGCCCGCTTCAGCTCGTCCGCACCGGCATCGCGGGAGACGCCGAGCAGCTCGTAGTAGTCGCGGTGTCCGCTCACGGCGTCAGCCGCGTGAGGAGATCGGACGTCCAGTCGACGATGGAGACGACCTTGTCATACGGCATGCGCGTCGGCCCGATCACGCCGACCGTGCCCTGCAGACTGCCGACGGCATAGTTGGCCGTCACGATGGTCAGATCCTCGAGTTCCGGCTGGCCGTGCTCGGCTCCGATCGTCACGTGGGGACCGTCCGAACCGCCGCGGTCCCCCAGCACGGAGGCGAGCAACTCCCGGCGCTCCGTGAGGAGCAGGAGTTCGCGCAGACGCTCGCTCGTCGTGAACTCCGGCTGTTCGGTCAGCGCCGCGGCGCGCCCCAGGTGAATTTAGCGCTCGCGGCGGGCCCACTCGAAGACGTCCGGACCGCTGTGCACGAAGATGTTCATCAACTCCTCGGCACCGCGGTTACTGAAACTCAGGTCGCCGAGTCGCTCGTGAAGCGTCGTCTGGATCTCGGAGATCGCGCTGCCCGCCAACCGTTCGTTGAGCGCCTGCGACACTGCCTGGAGCGTCGCGCGCGGGACCCGCGTCGCCACGTCTACGTACACGGTACGGACCACGCCGGACTCGATCGTGAATACCAGCAGCACTTTCTCACTCGAAAGCGGCACGAGCTCGAGACGTTCGAGCGTGGCCGTGGCGAGCGTCGGACCCACCGCGAGACCGAGTTCCCCCGTCAGGAGGCTCAGGACGCGCGCCGCCTTGCCCATGAGGTCCTCGACACCGCCCGCGTCCGCATCCCCCAACTCGCGTTCGATCTTCGCCTGGTCCCGCTTCCGGATGCCGCCCCAGCGCATGAGCGCATCGACGTAGTAGCGGTACGCGAGATCCGTCGGGAGCCGGCCCGCGGAGGTGTAGGGGTGCGAGAGCAGACCCTTGCTCTCGAGGTCCGCCATCGTGTTGCGGATCGTCGCGGGGGACACGCCGAGCGCGTACTCCTTCCCGATCCTTCGCGAGCCGGCCGGGGCGGCCGTGCGGACGAAGGAGTCGATGACCGCCGCGAGGACGGCACGTTCGCGCTCTGTCAGTGTCGGCAGGGTCATGCTCTCTCAGCCCCGGCGAGTTCGGCGGCGATCGTATCAAGACGGAGCCAGCCTTCGACCGTCGCCAGCCAGCGTCCGTTTCGCTCCTCCATCCACCCGGCCTCGGCCCAATCGTCGAGGCGGAACGCGTCCGACGAGACCTTCCGCACGAAATCGGGTGTCAGCCCGCGATTCGTACGAAGACCCAGCCAGATCCGTTCCAGTACCTCCTCTTCCGGCCCCACGCGTTCCCAACCTTCGAGCGGGCCGCGGCCTTCCCGGAGCGCGCGTTCATACCGGTCCCAGCGGAAGAGGTTCCAACTGCGGATCGGCGGGAGAAATCCATGGGCGGACGGGCCGAGGGCAAGATACGATGTTCGGTTCCAGTACGACCAGTTGTGGCGGCACTGCGCGCCCGGCCGGGCGAAGTTCGACACCTCGTACTGCTCATACCCGGCCGCGCGCAGTTCGCGCGACAGGAGCCGGTACTCGTCCGCGTAGCGCTCCTCGTCCGGCGCCCCGACCCGGCCGAGGCGGATCCACTCGGCCAGCGGCGTGCGCGGTTCCACGGTCAGGCCGTAGAGACTCAGGTGAGACACGTCGAGCGCGGCCGCCGCTTCCACTTCCGCCGCGAGGTCTCGCGTCACTTCCGGGGGGAGACCGAAGATGAGGTCCACGCTCACCCGTTCGAAGCCGGCAACCCTCGCCTCCGCGACGGCCTCCGTGGCCCGACGCCGGTCGTGCAGCCGGCCCAGCCACGTCAGGACCGCATCGTCCAGGGCCTGCACGCCGAGACTCAGCCGGTTCACGCCCGTCGCCCGCCAGCGCGACCCGAGACGCGCGTCGAAGGAGGCGGGGTTCGCCTCGGCGGTCCATTCGGTGTGCGCGGGGTCGATTCGGAACCGGGTGGAGATTCGCGAGGCCAGCCCTTCCATCCCGGCGGGCCCCATGAGCGAAGGCGTCCCGCCTCCCACGAAGATCGTATCCAACGTGTCCCCCGGGTCCCACCTGTTGCGCTCGAACCACCAGGCGAGCTCCGCCTCGATCGCGGCGAGCCAGCGGGACACCGGGGGCGACGACGCCCGCTGGACCGAGAAATCGCAGTAGTGGCAGCGATGCGCGCAGAACGGAAAGTGCACATAGAGGGAGCGTGGCGGGCGCTCGCCGGACATCAGCGGCCGCCCCGCCGCCGGACGGTGGCGAAGCTCCCTCCCGGCCGGCGCTCGACCCACCCTTCGAGTTCCAGCCGTCCCAGTCCGCCAAGCACCTTCGTGACGGGCATGTCTAGACCGAGGGCGAGTTCATCCGGCGAGCGGGGTCCCCGCGACAGCGCTCCGAGCAGACGGCGGTCGCCGGAGGATCCGTCGACCGCCGGGGCGGATCCTTCCTCCGGTCCCGCCGGCGGCTCGAGACACAGCCAGCCCAGGGCGTCGAACACGTCCTGTACGCCGGCCACGAGCCCGGCGCCCTGGCGCAGGAGGCGAAGGCACCCGGCCGCGCCCGGATCATCGATCCGTCCGGGTACCGCGAGGACTTCCCGCCCCAGGTCGAGGGCATGGTCCGCCGTGTTCAGGGCCCCGCTCCTTCCGCCCGCCTCCACGACGATGACGCCGCGGGCGAGGGCGGCGATCACCCGGTTTCGGCGCGGAAACGCGGAACGGGTCGGCGGCGCCCCGGGCTCGAACTCGCTCAGCAGGAGCCCGTGCGAGCGCATCCTCCGGTACAGATCCCGGTTTTCCGCCGGGTATTCCCGGTCGAGTCCGGTTCCGAGAACTCCGATGGTCTGTCCGCCCGCGTCGAGGACGCCGGCGTGGGCGGCCGCGTCGATGCCGCGCGCCATGCCGCTGACCACCGTCCAGCCCCAGCGCCCCAGTTCCCTTCCCAAGGCATATGCCGTGCGCAGCCCGTAGGAAGACGCGGCGCGCGTGCCCACGACGGCGATCGCCCGCTCGGAGTCCGGCGTCCCGGGGCCACGCTTGAAAAGAAGGGGGGGCGGATCGAGGAGATCGCGCAGCCCCGCGGGATATGCGGCCTCCCCACAGTCGGTGTACCCCGCCACGCGGATCCCTTTTGCCCGCGCTGCGCGCAGCAGCGACCGCGCCGCCCGCAGGTCGTCCGGCGCGGCCCGGCGCAGCGCTCCAAGCGCCTCCGCCGCTCCGCCGTGGCGGTCGACCAGGCGCCGGACGCGACGCAGCCCGATGCCGGGCGCGCGGGCCAGCACGACGAGCGCCTCCAACTCCGCCTCCATCGTTCCCGCCTCCGCGGTACGCGTCCCCGTCACGGACGCCACGCCTCACTTCCCCCGAACGGATCTGCTTCGGCCTCGCCCGCCGCGGCCTCCTTCTCCCTCTGCACCTGCGCCCACAGACCCTCGAGCACGCGGTCGAGGCCGGCCCCGGTCACCGCCGAGACCGTGAACTGGCCCCAGCTCCCGGGAGCTTCGACCGACACCGGCGATCGGGCCGCCTCGGGATCCAGGTCGGCTTTCGTCAGGAGAACGCAGTGAGATATGCCGGCGAGCGCCGCGTCATGCGCCCGCAGTTCCTCGCGCAGAAGATCGTACGTCGCCTGTGGATCCTCGTCGTCCACCGGCACGAGGAGCGCGAGCGTGCGCGTACGTTCGATGTGCCGGAGGAATTGCGTGCCCAAGCCGCGCCCTTCGTGCGCCCCCTCGATGATGCCCGGGATGTCCGCCATCACGAACGAGCGGCTCCCGCTCAGGCCCACGACCCCGAGGTTGGGCGTCAGCGTGGTGAAGGGAAAGTCCGCGATCCGCGGTTTCGCCGCCGTGACTCGGGCGAGGAGCGTCGACTTCCCCGCGTTGGGCTCCCCCACCAGGCCCACGTCGGCGATGAGCTTGAGTTCGAGCTCGATGTGCCGCTCCTCCCCCCACTCCCCGGGTTCCCATTCCCGCGGCGTCTGCCGCGTGGGCGAAGCGAAGCTCGCGTTGCCCCTCCCCCCGCGGCCCCCGCGGGCCACGGCGAGTTCGTCGCCCTCGTCGAGCAGTTCCCCGATCCGCTCGCCCGTTTCCACGTCGCGCACGAGCGTCCCGAGCGGCACCGGCAACCGCAGATCTTCTCCCGAGGCGCCGTCCCGCTTCTTCCCTTCCCCGTGACCGGCCCGCCCGGCCTTGTAGTGCTCGCGGTACGAGTAGTCGAGCAGCGTGTCGAGCCGGCGGTCGGCGACGAGGATCACGCCGCCGCCGTTTCCACCGCGGCCGCCGGCGGGCCCGCCGCGGGGCACCCCCTTCTCGCGCCGGAAGGCGACGGCGCCCGCGCCGCCCGCCCCTCCGGTTACGTGTATTCTCGCTACGTCGACGAACACGATTCCCTCTCGACCGACAGCACCCCGACCTCGTTTCCACACGTATTCCGCACCACCGGGTGCGCGAAACTCTCCAGATGCCCGATTTCTTCCGGCGCCAGCAGCGACAGCGTCTCAAGCGCGTGTACGACCGCCGGCCCCAGCGGCCTCGTGGCCCCGTCCACCACCTTGAAGGCCGCGCCCCACTCCCCTTCGGCGCTCGCCAGACAGAAAACGCCCTCCGCCCCCTCCTTGGCGAGGATCCGTCCGGAACACGCCCGCATGAGGTTCGCGGAGAGTGCGGCGGGACCTGACACTAATGTCGGGTGCGCCGTCATCGCGGTCACAACCGACCGCACCGCCGCCTCCGACGAGGCGCCGAAGTCCGCGAACACGCGCGCCATGTCCTGCAGGGAAAGGGCCGGGGTCGGCAGGCCGCAGCCATCGGTCCCCCACGGCAGGCGCTCGCAGTCTTCCCCCAGCCACGCCGAGAGTTCGCGGCGGATCGCCCGCTGCAGCGGGTGCTCCGGTTCGTGGTAACCCGCCACGGGCCAGCCGCGGCCGACGCAGAACGCCAACAGCGCCGCGTGCTGACCCGAACAGTTGTTGTGTATCCGCCCCGGCAGACACCCGGCCCGATCCATCCCCCGGGCGGCCCCGTCGTCGAACGGCCGGTGCGGCCCGCACGCGAACATCTCCGGCTTCAACCCCGCCGCGTCGATCACCGACTGCACGACCTCCAGATGCCGCGGTGTGCCATGGTGCGAAGCACACGCCAGCGCAAGCGCCTCCGCCCCGAGCCCGAGGCGCGCGAACACGCCGTCTCTGACCGCCGGAAGGATCTGGAGCGGCTTCATCGAGGAACGCCAGAAGGCCGTCAGTTGCGGGTCGCCGAAGGCGTGGCTGCGACCGGCGGGACCGGCCTCGCGGACCAGGCCGTACACGAGATGCGACGATTCCCGCGTTCCGGCCCGATCCACCGTGACGCGGATCGGTTCCATCACCCCTCCCGTCCCGCGTTCATGGGCGCGAGCCGGGCCCACGCTCCGGCCGTCGCGCTCCCTTCGGTCAGGTCGCCGGCCATGCGGGCCAGATCGGCCGGACGGTCCACATCGTACCAGGGCGGCAGTTCCGCGCAATCGAGCCGCAGCGCCGCGGCGCGCGCGCGCGTCCAGGCGAACAGCCCTGATGTCGACCAGGGGGCTCCGGCGAAGAGATCGCGCGCCCGCGGCCAGGCCGACCCGCGCAGTCCGACCGCGTAGTATCCGCCGTCGAGGCTCGGGCCGAGGGCTACCGTGCTCTCCGCCAGCGCGTCGAACGCCCGCACCACGAAGTCGGCCGGGAGCGTCGGGTGGTCGCTTCCGAGCGCCACCGCGCGATCCACGCCCTCGTCAAAGGCGCGGGCGAACGCCATCTCGAGCCGGTCACCGAGCGAACCTCCGGATTGGAGCCGCACGCGAGCCGCGGGGTAACGGGAGCCCAGCCGCTCCATCGCTCCGGGGCGATCCGGGACCCACAACTCCACTGCAACGCCGTCGGGCGCGAGCTTCATGGTGTCGTCGAGGAACGCCTCGTACAGGACGGCGCTCCCCTCCCGGGTCAGCTCGGGATGGAGGCGCGTCTTGACGTAGCCCGGCTCGGGCAGGCGACCGAAGACGAAGAGTCTCGGACGCGTACCATCAACGCTCAAGGCGGGGGGGTCGCCACTGCTGCTAGCGGGTGTTGACCTCGATCACTCCGCCCTCGGCGCCCGGCCGGCGATAGCGGGCGGGAACCATGCTCCGGTGGTAGAGCCGGATCGTCACAATGTCGGCGGCGGCAATGCGGCGGAGCGTCGTGACCGCATCGTTCTGGTTGAAGTCGCCATCCACGACGAGAAGCGGGACGTGGTACGACTGCGACATGCGCGGCCGCGGTTGGACCCTGCCGCTTCCGTCCCGCACCCACGGGTTGTCGTTCCCGCCCCGGAAGCCGATCTCACCCTCCAACACGATCAACTCGCGGTGATGGGTGAGCGCCTCGTAGGCCGACTGGTATCCGGCGTCGCGGATCTCGCTGCCGGTGATGATGAGCCGGGTATACGTCCCGGGACGGGGGTTGCTCGCGCACGCGGCTGCCGCCATCAGCGCCAATGTGGTTGCAATCGCGGTCGACCGTCGCGTGCGCTCTCTCATCGCTCGTCTCCTCACCTCGTTGAACCAGTGCGGCTCTAGCGGTCCCCGCCGGGTTCGTCGCTCCGCGTACCCTCCGCACTCCGATCCTCGGCGGCGCTCGCCGCGACCGTGAGCAGCGCTTCGGGGGAATCGGCCTCCCTCAGGAGGTCCATTGCGACCATTATCTGCGCGTCCCGCACAGCCCGGCTGCGGAGCTGGGGCACCTCCCCGAACTCCGCGCCGGCCAGCTCATCCGCGATGAGCCAGTCGACATAGGTCCGCGACTGGTCGAAGAGTGCCCTCTCGACCTCGGCTCCCGCCTCCACGAGCGCCGTCCAGACCTCTTCCCGCATCCCCTGCGTAACGGAGAAACCTTCGTTGAAATCGTGTTCGTTCGAGTACTCGACGGCCCACCGGAAGACGACGTTCCGCGGGATCGCCCCCGAGCGCGTCGCGAGGCGCCGCAGTTCCTGCTCCTCGGTGGAGAGCGTGTCGCGGTAGACGATCAGGTCCGGCGTAATCCCGCCGCCTCCATACACCGTCCGGCCGCCCGCCGTCGTGAACTCCTCCCGGTCTTCCGTCTCCGACCGCGACGCGATCGGTTCGCCGGAAATCGCCACGGCGCTCGCCGCCAGGTCTCGCAGCGCGCTCTCGCGGTCGAAGTCCTTCGTGATGGAGCGCCCGACCGGCGTGTACCAGCGGGCCGTCGTGACCTTCATGCTGTTGTTCCCGGAGAGGCCGTACAGCGTCTGCACGGAGCCCTTGCCGAACGTCGTAGTGCCCAGGACGACCGCCCGGTCGTGGTCCTGGAGCGCGCCGGCCACGATCTCGGACGCGCTCGCGCTGAGCCCATCCACGACGACGACGATGGGAATATCGGCGTAGCGGTCCTCGGTGGAAGCACGGAACAGGTAGTTCTGCTCGTCCAGGCGTGAACGCGTTTCCACCACGGACCTGCCGCGCTCGAGGAAGAGATCCGTGACCTCGACTCCCGCTTGCAGCACGCCGCCGGGGTTCCGCCGCAGGTCGAGAATCAGTCCGCCGGCGCCTTCATCGACGAGGCGGTCCAGCGTCGCGACCAGTTCCTCCTTCGCCTCGCGGCTGAAGCCGCGCAGCGTCACGTAGCCGACGTCGCCGTCCAGGACGAAGCCCTGCGCCTGCGCCACCTGGATGACGTCGCGCACGATGCGAATCGCGAGCGGCCGGTCCACGCCTACCCTCGCGATGGTGATGTTGACCGGCGCCCCCTTCTCCCCCCGCAGCGTGTCCACCGCCTTGTCCACCGACCAGCCTTCGGCGGACTCGCCCTCCACCTCGATGATGCGGTCGCCGACCTCGAGTCCCTCACGGAGGGCCGGCGAGTTCGGGAGCACCTGAACGACCGTGATCCAGTCGTCCTTCACGTCGATCCGGACGCCGAGCCCTCCGTAGTTGCCCGTCGTCGTGAGACGCAGATCCTCGGAATCCCGGGGTTCGAGGAAGGTGGTGTACGGGTCGCCCAGATTCTCGAGCATCCCGTCGATCGCCATCTGGTACAACTCCTCCGGCGGGATTTCATCGACGAAGCGGGCGGAGATCAGACGGTGGATCTCATCCAGGAGCCGGCGACTCTCCCCGCCGCTCGCGGCCCCGCTCTGGTTGATCAGCCAGCCGCCGGTCGCAAGGGCGATGGCGCCGACCAGCACTCCCGTCGTCCAGGATCGCTGCACTCTCATGCATCCTCCGTGGTGGCCGCCCCGCATCGCGCGGGGCCGCGTTCGAGCGGCACTCCGCCGCTACCGTCAATGTCACACCGCGCCGTCAACGAGGAAAGTTCACCGCTCGGAAGCGGTCCGGAAGCCTCTGCTGCAGGAGCGCCAGAATCCGGGCTTCCACCTGATCCGGAGTCCCCGAGCCGTCGAGTACCGCGATCCTCTCATCCGCCGCCGCCAGCTCCCGATACCCCTCGCGCACGCGCTCGCGGAACGATCGCTTCTCGAGTTCGATCCGGTCGGGCGCGGATCCGAAGAAGCCCAGCTGCCCGGGATCTTCCCGATCCTGCCCCTGTCGATCCAGGCCCACGTTCACCGGCACGTCGAGCACGAGGTAGAGGTCCGGCAGGAGACCGCCGGTCGCGGCGCGGGTGACCTGTTCGACCGTCTCCGCGGCGACGCCTCGCGCGCACCCCTGGTACACCCGCGTGGAAAGCTCGAAGCGGTCGCAGAGGACGACCTCGCCACGCTCCAGCGCGGGGCGGATCACCTCTTCCACATGGGCGCGGCGGGCCGCCGAAAAGAGCAGCAGTTCGGCGATCCCGTCGAGCCGCAGCTCCGGCCGGTCGAGGAGCACGTTCCGAATCGCTTCCGCCGCCGCCGTGCCGCCGGGTTCCCGCGTCACCGTGTGCGGCACGCCGGCCGCGGACAGCAGTTCGGCCAGCCGCTCGAGCTGGAGCGATTTTCCCGACCCCTCCGGTCCCTCGAATACGAGGAAGCACCCCTTCATTCAGTCGCACATTCAGTCGTAGTACTCCACGCCGAGGTGGGTGATCTGTTCCTCCCCCTTCAGCCAGCGCAACGTGTTCTTGAGCTTCCAGTGCTGGATGAAAATGTCGTGTTCCGGATACAGGTCCGGAGCCGTCTGCGGCGCCTTGAAGTAGAAGGACAGCCATTCCTGGATTCCCGACAGTCCGGAGCGCGCCGCGAGGTCGAGAAAGAGCGCCAGGTCCAGAACGATGGGCGCGGCCAGAATGGAGTCCCGGCACAGAAAATCGATCTTGATCTGCATGCCGTACCCCATCCAGCCGAATATGTCGAGATTGTCCCAGCCTTCCTTGTTGTCGCCGCGCGGCGGATAGTAGTTGATGCGGACCTTGTGATACATGTTCTCATAGAGGTCCGGGTACATGTCCGGCTGCAGGATATATTCGAGGGCCCCGAGCTTCGACTCTTCCTTCGTCTTGAAACTCTCCGGGTCGTCGAGCACCTCGCCGTCCCGGTTGCCGAGGATATTCGTCGAGAACCAACCGTTGAGGCCGAGCATGCGCGCCTTGAGGCCGGGAGCCAGGATCGTCTTCATCAGCGTCTGGCCCGTCTTGAAGTCCTTCCCCGCGATCGCCACGCCCCGTTCGGCGGCGAGCGCGAGCAGCGCGGGGATGTCGCAGGTCAGGTTCGGCGCCCCGTTCGCGAACGGCACCCCCTCCATGAGCGCGGCCCAGGCGTAGAGCATCGAGGGCGCGATGTCCGGGTGGTTATCCTCCATTGCGCGCTCGAAGGAGGCCGGGCTGTCGTGGACCGGACTCGGCTTCATGAAGATCTCGGTCGAGGCCGCCCACACCATCACGAGGCGGTCGCAGCCGTTCTCCGCCTTGAACCGGCGGATGTCCCCGCGGAGCTGCTCGGCGAGGTCCCGCTTGCTGGCCCCGGTCTTGACGTTCGATCCGTCGAGCTTCTTCACGTAGGCGCGGTCGAAGGCGGCCGGCATCGGCTCGATGCCCCGCATGAAGTCCGCGAGCGGATCGATGTCCTCGGGCCGGAGGACGCCGCACACCTTGGCGGACTCGTAGGCGTTGTCCGGGATCGGGTCCCAGGCGCCGAAGACGAGGTCGTCCAGTTCGGCCAGCGGCACGAAGTCGCGGATGAGCGGGGTGCGGTTCTCCGTCCGCTTCCCGAGCCGGATCGTGTTCATCTGCGTGAGCGATCCGATGGGCCGGCTCCGCCCTCGGCGCGCGGCCTCCACGCCCGCGATGAAGGTGGTCGAGACCGCTCCGAGCCCTACGAGAAGGACGCCGAGCGTTCCTTCGGCGGAGGCAATGGTTGCAGGTGATCTATCCGAATCCACGATGCCGGTTCACTCCGTGTCTGTTCAGTTCTCAGTTCGACCTGGGGGGCGGCTCGCCGTCGGGCCGCGTATTCCGGTACACCCACCAGATCCGCTGGAAGGCGGTCAGGTTGGTGAGAATCGCGAGGACGATGATCACGACCCTGAGTACGAGACCCTGGTGCCCGAACATGGTCGTCTCGCCGAAGATGAGTGCGGCGAAGCCGATGAGGATGACCCGTTCCGGACGCTGCATGAGCCCGACGTAGCAGGCGATGCCGAGCGCCTCGGCCCGGGCGCGGGTGTAGCTGATCATCAGCGAGCCGGCGAGCGCGAGCACGATCCAGTAGATCATCCCCACGTCGCCCAGCTCGAGACGGTAGTCGTTGTACAGGGAGAGGAGCCCCAGGTACACGACGATCTCCGACAGCCGGTCGAGCGTCGAGTCGTAGAAGGCCCCGAAAGACGAGGCCAGGCCCGTGCGGCGCGCGACGGTGCCATCGAAGAGGTCGAACACGCCGCCGAGGAGGACGAGGAAGCCGGCCGTGCTCACATGGTGCTGATGAAAGAAATAGCCGGAACTGCAGGTGATGACGAAACCGAGCGTGCTGATGACGTTGGGGTGGACGCGGCGTCTCGTGAGCCACGCCATGGCCGGCTCGAAGGTCGCGCGTAGCGCGCGTTCCCCCAGGTCGCGGGCCGCCTTCATGTCGGGAGGATGATCCTGCTTTCCTCGCCCTTCCGGACTCCCTCGCCGATCGCTCGATCCACCCGCTCCATGAGCTTCTCGAAGTTCGCCTGAGAGGAGATGAGGGCCTGGTAGCGGGTGTTCGTCTGGACCTGCTCCTGGAGCTCGGCGAATTCCCGTTCCTGCTCCTCGCTCGGTCGCTCGCCGCGGCCGACGGTCTCCATGAGCGCGCTCTGCAAGTCGCGCATTCGGTTGAGCAGTCCCGTCGCGTCGCGGTCCTCGTCGATCTCGCGGCGGGCCGCGCGCAGGTAGGCGTATTCGGGCAACTGGGAGATGAGGCGCCCCACGTCCTGCGCCTTCTCCAGCATGCGGTCTCGCTCGTCCATGTCTCCGGCTCGAAACGGAATCGGGAAGCGCCCCGGGCCGGCGAGTCGGGCCGGCGACGGGCGGAGGGTCGAATCCCCCCTGCCCCCTCCGCTCGCCATCCGCGGGCCCGGGCCGACGATTCGACGCCCGAGTATAACCCGGCTTCGACCCCCACGCGACTTGAACGCAGTGGGACTTTCGGCACGGCCTGCTAGCCGGAAGCCCGCTTCCGCGCCGAGACGAATCGGGGGCGCCCGGCAAGATCGACGCGCACGTGGCAGTCCGTGAGGATCGGCTCGGCCTCGAGCAGCGCCATCACGGCGGGGGCCTGGGACATGCCGATCTCGAGGAAGAGCGCGCCGCCTTCCCGGAGACGGGCCGCGGCGCCGGAGACGATGGTGCGAATCACGTCCAGTCCGTCTTCTCCGCCGTCCAGCGCGACGCGGGGCTCGTGGTCCCGGACGACAGGGTCGAGGCCGGCCCATTCCGGCGTCGTGACGTAGGGTGGATTGGAGATGATGAGGTCGAAGGCTTCCCCGGTCTTGAGCGCGGACCAGATGTCGGGCGGACACCGGCGCAGTTCGAGGCCATCGGCGTCGGCGCGGCGGGCGTTCTCGCGGGCCTGGTCGAGTGCAGCCTCCGACACGTCGAGCCCGACCACTCGGCCGGCGATGCCCTCGTCGAGGAGCGCGATCGCGATGGCGCCCGACCCGGCGCCGATGTCGAGCGCGTCGACGGGCGCGTCCCGGGCGCGGCGCCAGGCGGTGACGAGGTCGAGCAACTGTTCGGTCTCGGGCCGCGGGATGAGGGCGCGGCCATCCGAGACGAGGCGCACGCGCCGGAAGTCGACCGTGCCCTCGATGTGCTGGAGCGGCTGCCCCTCGAGACGGCGGGAGACCGCGCGCGCCACCGCGGCCGCGTCGGCGGGATCGACACGTTCCCCACCGGAGAGGCCGAGCTCGCTCACGGACACCGCGAGCGCCGCCGCCACCAGCCGCTCGGACTCGACCCGCGGAGCGTCAAGGCCGGCGAGTTCGAGTTCGCGGCGCACCCCCTGCACGATCTCCCGGCGCGTCGGTCCCACCGGACTGCGCGCATGCCCGCCCGGCGGCGGCTCGTTCATCCGGCGCCCGCCGCCATCCGCTCTTCCGTGCCGGCGAGCCGCAGCGCCTCGACGACCTCGTCCAGATCGCCGGCGAGGATCGCCTCCAGCCGGTGGCTCGTGAAGCGGATGCGGTGGTCCGTCACGCGGTTCTGCGGGAAGTTGTACGTCCGGATCTTCATGGAGCGGTCGCCCGTCCCCACCTGCGTGCGCCGCTCGCGGGCCCGCTCCGCCTCCTGCTCGGCGACCAGCCGGTCGAGCAGCCGGCTGCGCAGCACCTTGAGCGCCCGCGCCTTGTTCTTGTGCTGCGACTTCTCGTCCTGGCACGACACCACGAGCCCGGTCGGCGCGTGCGTGATCCGCACCGCGGAATCCGTCGTGTTCACGGACTGCCCACCGGGCCCGGAGGAGCGGAAGACGTCGATCTTGAGATCGGCGGGGTCGATCTCGATGTCCACTTCCTCCGCTTCGGGCAGGACCGCCACCGTCGCCGCGGAGGTATGCAACCGACCCTGGCTCTCGGTTTCGGGCACGCGCTGGACGCGGTGGACGCCGGACTCGTAGCGGAGACGGCCGTAGGCGTCGGAGCCGCGCACGACGAAGACGATTTCCTTGAGCCCTCCGAGCACGCCCTCGCTCGTACTGATGAGTTCGACGCCCCAGCCGGAATCCTGGGCGAAACGGGCGTACATCCGATACAGGTCCGCCGCGAAGAGCGCGGCTTCGTCCCCGCCCGTTCCGGCGCGGATCTCCACCACGGCGGGCCGGTCGTCCAGCGGGTCCTTCGGAACCAGGAGCCGGCGGAGTTCTTCCCGTGTCCCTTCCCGCTCGGCCTCGAGGTCGGCGACCTCCGCCGCGGCCATCTCGGCCAG
The DNA here is from genome assembly GCA_026914155.1 of Candidatus Palauibacter rhopaloidicola. GTDB lineage: Bacteria > Gemmatimonadota > Gemmatimonadetes > Palauibacterales > Palauibacteraceae > Palauibacter > Palauibacter rhopaloidicola. The sequence continues at coordinate 100,406 of JAPPGH010000010.1, forward strand.
CTCATCGTCGGAGTCCGCCGCGACCTCCCGCGCCTGGCGCAGGTCGTCGAGCAGCTTGAAGTGGCGCTCCGCCGCGCGCGCCACCGGCTCCAGCGCCGAGTGTTCGCGCGCCAGGTCGCGCAGGAGGGCCATGTCCGACAGCACCTCCGGCTCCGCCATCCGGCGCGCCAGCGCCTCGTACCGCTCGGCGGCTTCCCGCAGGCGACCCTCGAGCGTGTCCCAGTCCTTCATTCGTTCCCCATATGAAAACGGGGTCCGCGAGGAACCCCGTCATTTGCAATGCGGTGTCGAGCGCCGGAGGCTCCCGGCTCAGGCATCCGCCGCTACTGCCTCCTCCGCCGCCTTCTCCTCCGCCGCCTTCTCCTCCGTCTCCTCCGTTTTGCCGCCGCGGGCCTTCCCGTCGCCGTACTTGGCGATGAACCGCTCCACGCGGCCCGCCGTGTCGACGAGCTTCTGCCGCCCCGTGAAGAAGGGGTGGCAGTGCGAACAGATCTCGACATGGATCTCGCCCACGGTCGAGGCGGTCTCCGTTTCCCGGCCGCACGCACAAGTGATCTTCGCGGGTGCGTACTCCGGATGTATCCCTGCCTTCATGTCTTCCCCACGCGCTGGTTGTCTGCCTCCCGGCGGAGGCGTCTGCGGAACAGCCACGTAATCTAGCCGGAGCGGCGCAGCCGCTGCAAACGCGGCACCCTGCCGGCGTCGCCGGGATCGTGCGTCCGGCGCTCTCTGCAGGTAGACTCTCCGCCATGACCTACGATGCGTTGATCGACCTCCTCGACTTCCACTACTGGGCCCGCGACGGAACGCTGGATGCCGTCGAGCGCATCACGCCCGAGGAGTTCCGCCGGAACCTGGGGAGCAGCTTCGGCTCCATCCGCGACACGCTCGCCCACGTCGTATCGGCCGAATGGGTCTGGTGTTCGCGTTGGCGGGGACACTTTCCGACGCAGCATCTGCCCGCCGACGACTTCGAGACGGCGGGCGACATTCGCGCACGCTGGATGGAGGAAGAGACGCGCGTCCGCCACTTCGTCGCGGAACTCGGCCCCGATGACATCCACCACATCATGGATTATCGGTTCTTCGATGGCGAACCGATGCGCGCCGTTTTCTGGCACATGCTGCAGCATGTCGTCAACCACGCCACCTACCACCGCGGTCAGGTGACAACGATGCTCCGCCAGCTCGGCGCCGATCCGCCCCGGAATCAGGGTCTCATCGGCTTCTATCTCGAGCAGACCTAGTTCGGCGTCAGCATCACGCGGTCGGCGATGGCGGCTTCCACGCGCGCCCGGGAGTAGTAGAGCGGGAAGAAGCGGTCCTTCGCCCAGCCCTCGAACAGGTTCCGGTACATGGGATCGTCCGGGTCTCCGCCCTGCCCCGGGGTGTTCGTGAACACGGCCGTGTCCCAGTCCCCCGCCTCCGCGATGATCCGGAAGGACGGGCCCGAGGTCTGGTTGTCCCCGCCTCCCGTCTGGTTCACGGTGAAGCCGTTGCCTCCGCGCGGGAGCGGCCCCACCTCGAGGCGGGCCCGCATCTCGGCGTTCACGATCCCGGACAGCGGGTGCCGGAAGCGGGCGTGCTTGAAGCGCACGTCGCCGTAGCGCCAGGGGTCGCCGCCGAAGCGATCCTCCAACCCCTCCAGGGCGTCGGCCAGCGTGCGGGCGAGGAAGGCGTCGCGGCCGGCCACGGGATCTCCGTCTCCGAGCGGCGCGAACCACGCGGGCGGCGAGCCGAGCCAGTCGATGATCTTCTTCATTGAGAGGCGCCCGAGCGAAGCGCGGACTTCGGCGGGGACGACGAGTGGCACCATCTGTCTCTGGAGTTCGCGTTCCCACGACACGTAGATCGCGGCTTCGCGGGACTCCGGGGCCAGCGCGAAATCCCAGTCGAGCAACTCGCCCCGGGCCGCCTCCGCCTCCGCGGGCAGGTCCACACCGCGCAGCATCGGCACCAGCGAGCGCGCGGGAAGCGACACGTAGTCCGTCGCCAGCTGCATCATCTCCGCCATCGTGAAGCGCCTTCCCGTGGCGAGGACTTCGTCGATGCGCGCGCTCCGGAAGGGGTCGCTCCAGCTCCAGCCCACTGCGTCGCGGTGCTCGTAGCCGGGCGGGACGAGGTTCTGGTTCGCCGTCGACCAGAACCCTTTGTCGGGGTTGAACACGTGCGGCTTGTGCACGATCTCGAGATAGCCGTCCCACTCGTAGCGGCCGTCCCCCGGCACGGGGACGAGACCCGACCAGTTGCGGCGGATGGGCGCGATCCCCACGGACTGCCAGCCGATGTTCCCGTCCACATCGGCCCACACCATGTTCTCGCCGGGGATGTTCGAGTAGTTGCAGGCGTCCCGGAATTCCTCCCACGTCTTCGCCTGGTTCATGCGCAGACTGGCGAGGTAGGGGGCGCCGCCAATCTCCATCCACCCGGCGCGCACCGCGTAGGCGAGGCCGTTGTCGCGATCTTCGTACACGACGGGCCCGTGCCGCGTGTACCGGTGGCGTACGCGCTCCGGCCCGCGCCCCTCGACCGGGATTTCGTCGTCGATGACGCGCATCGCCTCCCAGTCGCCGCGGTACCAGTAGCGGTCCGGGTCCTCCGGGTGCGTCCGGTAGACGTAGAGGTCCTCCGCGTCGGTCTGGAAGACGGTGAGCCCCCACGCCCCGTACCCGTTGTGCCCGATCGAGATGCCCGGGAGGACGGGCTCGCCCCCGCCGATCACGTCCCACCCCGGTCCGACGAGGTGCACCAGGTAACGCAACGAGGGGGCCGCCTGCACCCGGTGCGGGTCGTTCGCCATGATCGCGTGGCCGCTCAGCGTGCGGTGCCCCGCCACGACCCAGTTGTTGCTGCCCGTCCCCATCCGCTCCGCCTCGAGGCGCTCCGCTTCGTACGTTTCGGCCTCGGCTCCTTCCCGCAGCGTCCGCAGGGCGAAGGCCTCCGTGTCGGACGCGGTGGCGCGGAAGCGGGGATCGATGTCCTCGGGCTGGAACCGCACGGGTCCACGGAAGGCCCGGTAGACGTCGAGGATCTCGCGCCGCAGGAGCGAGCCGTCGACCGCGGGGTCGAGGTCGATGTCCGGTTCACCGGGATGGAAGTAGGAGACCTCCTTCACCTTCTCCGCCCCCACCGCCGCGACGGCGATCCCGAGATCGAGTTCCTGCCCGATGTTCATGAGGAGGCCCTGGTGGCGGGAGATGACGACGTCGGGCGTCCACGGCTGCGGACGGATCCCCAGCATCTCGAACTCGACCGGGAGCAGGTCCGGGTCGCGCTCCGTCTCGGCGATGTACGCGTTGATCCCGTCCGTGAAGGCCCGGATGATATCGGCGCCGCGCGGGTGATAGTGGTTCAGTTCCGCTTCGAGGTCGCCGCGGAAGCGGAACAGCCGCGCCCCGCGGTCGCGCTCCAGTTCGCGCGGACCGAGGATTTCGGAGACCGTGCCCGTGGCCTGGCGCCGCCAGAGTTCGAACTGGAAGAGGCGGTCGCGCGCGGCGCTGTACCCCTGGGCGAAGAAGAGGTCGTGTTCCGTCTCGGCGTAGATGTGGCTGACGCCCCACAGGTCCTTGAGGATCTCGACGCCGGCCTCGAGCCCGGGAACCCGCAGCGTCTCCGTGTCGGCCCCATCGAAGGCCGCGACCCGGTCCGGGACTCCCGCCTGGAGATCGTCGACGGTCGGGGCGGAGGGCAGCGGGTTGCCGGAACCCTGCCACACCGGCAGCAGAAGGATGGACGCGAACAGCGCGACGGATCGAACCCGCATCGGATTCTCCTTGGTCGTCTTTTCTGGGTATGCCTTCCCGCGCAGCCGGCTACGACCCGGCAGCCTTCTTCTGCTCCGACTCGCCCTCCGCGCCGCTCTCCGCCTCGCCCTCACCGCCGACGCTCGCCCGGAGCGCGGCCATGAGGTCGATGACCTGGGCCGTCGTCTCCTCCTCGGCGGGCGCCGTGATCTCGGTTCCGTCCGCGACCTTCCGCTCGACGGCTTCGAGCATGCGCTGCCCGACCTCGTCCTCGTACTTCGACGGATCGAAGCTCTCCGAGGCGATCTGTTCGATCAGTTGTACGGCGAGACCGAGTTCCGCCTCGGCGACCTCGCCCTCTCCCGACGGCACGTCGGCGATGTCCCGCACCTCGTGCGCGTAGTGCAGTTGTTCCAGCACGAGGTGGTCCCCGACCGGGCGCACGAGGACGAGATACTGCTTTCCGCGCGCCGCGTACTTCGCGAGCGCTGCCCAGCCCGTCTTCTTCATCGCGGCACCGAGGAGGCCGTAGGCCTTGTCGCCTCCCCGCGCGGGTCCGAGGTAGTACGTCTTCCCGATATACGCCCGCTCGACCTGGTCCACCGGAACGAATTCGACGATCTCGATCGCCTGCGTCGCCTCCGCCTCCAACGCCTTCAGTTCCTCCGGCTTGAAGGTCACGTACTGGTCCTTCGCGAACTGGTAGCCCTTGATGAGGTCGCGGCGCTCGACCGGCTCTCCGGTCTTGGCATCCACGTACTGCTGCTTTACGCGAGTGCCTTCGGGCGAGAGGAAGTTGAAGCGGACTTTGTGCGAGTTCTCGGCGGACGAGTAGAGCTGGCACGGGATCGAAACGAGCCCGAACGAGATCGTCGCCGTCGCGATGGGTCGAGGTGACATCCTGCGCCTCCGTGTGCGCGCCGAACCTCCGACGCGAGCCAGACCACCGGTTTGATGCCGAACCGGGGGGCCGAATAATAGGTTGCGGCCCGGATTGTCGCACAGAGCGCGGGCAATCCGAAGCCGGCGAACCGAATCAGCATCGGGAGGGGGTGCCGCGAGCATGCCCCGCGAAAGACTCGAGAAATACCGTGAGAAGCGAGCGTCCGAGCGCACGCCGGAGCCGTTCGGGGGGGCGCCCGCGACGGGCGTGGGCGTGTTCGTCGTGCAGCTTCACGCGGCGACCCGGCTGCACTACGACCTGCGTCTGGAGATCGGGGGCGTCCTCGTCTCGTGGGCGGTGCCGAAGGGGATCTCGGCGGATCCCGCCGACAAGAAGCTCGCCGTCCACGTCGAGGACCATCCCGTCGAGTACATCGAGTTCGAGGGCGTGATTCCGGCCGGCGAGTACGGCGGCGGCGAGATGATCGTGTGGGACATCGGCCGCTGCCTCATGCTCGAGGACCCGGAGGAGGGGCTGGCGAAGGGCAAGCTCCTGTTCGAACTGCGGGGCCACAAGCTCAAGGGGGTGTGGACGCTCGTCCGGCTGGAGAAGGGGGAGACGGGGAAGGAGTGGCTGCTCATCCGCGAGCGGCGCGGCGGACACCCGATCCTGGCGGACGGGTCGCTCCCCGAGAGTTCCATCCTGTCCGGACTCACCGTCGAGCAGATGGCGCGGCGGGAGGAGGGATGGTATCCGGGAGACGACGTGGCCGCGGCCCTCGGGGCGGCAGGCGCGCCAGAGCGGACGGTCGACCCTTCGGAGGTGGAGTTCATGCTCGCCCAGCCGCGCGAAGACGCGTTCGACGACCCCGCGTGGCACTTCGAACTCAAGCTGGACGGCTACCGCATGCTGGCCTCGGCCGTCGCGGGCGAGGGGAGCCTGCTCACCCGGAACGGACACGACGCCCTCCCGACCTTCCCGGACCTCGCGCGCGCCCTGCGCAAACTCCCCTTCCGGCGGGTCGTGCTGGACGGCGAGGTCGTCGTCCACGACGCGGCCGGGTATCCGAGCTTCAGGCGCCTCCAGAAGCGCGCCCGGCTCTCGCGTCCCCACGATATCCGGCGCGCCTCGTTCGAGGCGCCGGCGAGTTTCTACGCTTTCGACCTGCTCGCGTTCGACGACCGGGATCTGCGCGATCTCCCGCTCTCCGAGCGGCGCCGCCACCTGCGCGACGTCGTACCCGAGGCGGGCCCCATCCGCTTCAGCGAACACTTCGAGGGGTGCGGCGAAGCCCTCTTCGGGCAGGTGCAGGAGATGGGTCTGGAGGGGATCATGGCCAAGCGCGCGGACTCCCGGTACATCGGCGGCCGTTCCCCCGACTGGTGGAAGATCCACGCGGACCGCCGGGCCCGCTTCGTCATCGTCGGCTTCACGAGTCCGGCCGGCTCGCGGACGGGCTTCGGGGCCCTCCACCTCGGCGCCTACGGTCCCGCCGACTCCGCTTCGGACGCCGCCGCGGGCGACGGCGACCTCGCCCTTCACTACGTCGGCCGCGTCGGGACGGGCTTTGACGAGAAGACGCTGACCGACCTCCGGACCCGCCTCGACGAGTTGAAGTCCGATGGCCCCGCGTTCGTGACCCCGGCCCCCGCGGGCGACGATCATACCTGGGTCGAACCCCGCCTCGTCGCCGAAGTCCGCTACAAGGAGGTCACCGAGGGCGGCCTCCTCCGGCACGCCGTCTTCCTGCGCCGCGCCCCGGCGCCGGGGGAACCGACCGGGGACGAGGAGGAGGGGCACGTCCTCCCGACGGACTGCCGGCTTCCGCGCGACCCGCGCGCGGCGCTGACCGACCCCGTGCGAGTGGACACGTCCCCCCCGCCGGTCGAGGAACTGCCGCTCTCGAATCTCGACAAGGTCTTCTGGCCGGAGGAGGGATACACGAAGGGCGACCTGATCGCCTACTACCGGGACATCGCGCCGTGGCTGCTGAAGTTCCTGAAGGACCGGCCGCTCGTGCTGACGCGGTATCCGGACGGGATCGACGGAAAGTCCTTCTTCCAGAAGAACGCGCCGGGGTTCCAGCCCGAGTGGGTGCGCACGGAGGCGATCTGGAGCGAGGGCTCCGAGCGCGACATCCACTACTTCATCGCCGACGACCCCGCCACGCTTGTGTTCGTCGCGAACCTCGGCGCCATTCCGCTCCACGTGTGGGCGAGCCGCGTCGGGAGCCTGGACCGCCCCGACTGGTGCCTCCTCGACCTCGATCCGAAGCACAAGCGGGACGGCGAAGAAGTCTACGCCCGCTTCGAGGACGTGGTGGAGGTCGCGCGGACGATCGGCGACATGTGCGACGAGATCGGGCTGCCCAGCTATCCGAAGACGAGCGGGTCGTCGGGGATCCACGTGATGATCCCGCTCGGCGGGCAACTCGACTACGAGCAGTCGCGCACGCTCGCGCTCCTGCTCGCGAAGGCGGTGGCGGCGGAGATTCCCGACCGGGCCACGGTCGTGCGGAACCCGGCGGGGCGAGACGGCAAGATCTACATCGACTACGTCCAGAACGGTCGGGGACGGCTCGTGGTGGCGCCCTATTCCGTCCGTCCGCGCGCCGGGGCGACCGTGTCGGCGCCGCTCGCCTGGGCCGAGGTGGGAGAGGGGCTCTCCATGGAGGACTTCACGATTCGGGCGATGCCGGAGAGGGCCCGGGAACTGGACGCTGATCCAATCCTGGGCGTGCTGTCCGATGAGCCCGATCTCATGGCGGCGCTCGATGCGTTGCAGCGGAGGATGGGCGGGTGAGCCCGGAGGATGGGCGGGCGAGCGGCGCGGAGGGCGGGGCGCCCACACCGCCCGGGCGGCTGGCCGGCATTCCGGGGTTCGACATCGACGGGGTGGCGCGGGCGGCGGAGAGCGATCCCGGCATCCTCCGGCTCGAGAACCTCGACACCGACCTGCGCCCGCCCGCGGCGGCCGTGGCCGCCACCCGCGCCGCGCTCGAATCGCCGGCCGCCAACAGCTACCTGCCCTTCACGGGCCGGGCCGACCTTCGCGCGGCGGCCGCCCGGCACGTCGGCCGGCTCTCCGGGCGGGACTACGACCCGGACCGGGAGTGCGTGATCACGGCGGGCGGCACGGAGGGCCTGCTCAACGCCCTGCTCGCGACGGTGGACCCGGGCGACGAGGTGATCGTCACCGACCCCACGTACGCCGGCATGCTCCAGCGAGTGCGGCTGGCGGGTGCGCGCCCGCGGCTCGCCCCCTGGCGGTACGAGGCGGCGGAGGGCTGGCGCCTCGACCTTGACGCCGTTGCCGGGTGCATCGGCGACCGGACGCGGGCGCTCTTCATCATGAACCCGTCGATGCCGTCCGGCGGCGTGCTCGACGCCGACGACTGGGCCGTCGTGGCGGAACTCTGCCGGCGCCACGACCTGTGGCTGCTCTACAACGCCGCCATGGAACGCATCCTGTACGACGGCCGCCCCTACCTGCACCCGGCCAGCCTACCGGGCATGCGGGGGCGCACGCTCACGGTCGGCTCGGTCTCCAAGGAGCACCGCATGATCGGCTGGCGCACGGGCTGGATCGTCGGGCCGGCCGCCGCCATGGCCGCCGTCGCCAAGGTCGGGATCTACAACATCGTGACGGGGGTCGGGATCGGGCAGCCCGGCGCGCTGGCGGCGCTGACCGCCGCGGACGAAGCGGAGGACGTGGCCGCGAGCGTGCGGCGCTGGGAGCGCCGGCGTGACGCGGTGCTCGCGGCGCTCCGCGACTACCCGGTCCGACCCGCCGCGGGCGGCTGGTCGCTCCTCGTCGACACCCGGCCCCTCGGCTTCACCGCCCGCGAGCTTTCCGGACGGCTCCTCGCCCGCGCGGGCGTCGCCGCCACTCCCATGGACGCCTGGGGCGGCCCGGACGCCGAGTACCAACTCCGCCTCGTATTCAGCAACGAGCCCGCCGCCCGCCTCCAGAGCCTCGGCGACCGCTTCGCCGGCGCCCTGTAGCGATACATCGCAGGTAAGGCGAGGCGAGGCCGTCCGGTGCCCCGTCCCTGCTAGTCGTCGAGTCGGAGGGCGAGGAGGTTGGGCCAGAGTTTGCCGGTGACTAGGAAGACGCCGGTTTCGGGGACGTAGGCGATGCCGTTGAGCACGGCTTCCGGGTCTCCGGGCTTGCGGGCGCTGAGGGGGACGCTCGACAGGTCGAGTTCGCCGAGGACTTCGCCGGTGGCCTTGTCGATGCGGACGATGAGGTCCGTCTGGTAGACGTTGGCGTAGATCCAGTCGTCCACGCACTCCAGTTCGTTCAGTCGGCGCTGCGGGGATCCGCCGCGGGTCACCTCAAGCGTCGCGAGCACGGCGAACGTGCGCGGGTCGCGGCGTTCGAGCGCGCTCGAACCGTCGGACATCCAGAGCGACTCGCCGTCGTGGCAGAGGCCCCAGCCCTCGCCCTCGTAGGCGAACTCCCGGAGCACCTCAAGGGTCTCGAGATCGTAGACGAAGGCCCGGCCGGACTTCCACGTGAGCTGCACGAGTTCCGAGTCCACGCGGGCGAGTCCTTCGCCGAACAGCGCCGAGTCCACCGCGACGCTCGCCAGGATTTCGCCCGTCGGCACGTCGACGCGTCGGACGCTCGATTCGCCGTAGCGGCCGGTGCTCTCGAGGAGTGCCCCGTCGTGGAAGAGGAGCCCCTGCGTGTACGCGGCGGGATCGTGCGGGAACGTCCCCAGGATCTCGTACTCGATGGACGGAACCGCGACGGATGCGCAGCCCGCCAGCGCGCAGAGCGTGAGCGTCCATAGGCCGCGAAAGCCCGGCCGCAGCCTCACCCGTTGCATCGCGGCGGCATCAGATCAGGTCGAGGACGGACTCGACGGCTCGGCGACCCTCGGCGGACGCGCCGGTCCAGTTCTGGTGCCCCCGCAACTCCGAGTGGCCGATCGCGACGCGTCCGAAGGGCTCGCGAATCACATCCGGCGGGGCCGGGGCCCCGTCGCGTCCGAAGAAGAAGCCGGGTCCGGGCGCCACGTAGGCGTGCCCCCAGCGATTGAGCACGAGGCCGGCGATATCCCCCGCCGGATCGAAGCCGCCTTCCGCGAAGAGCTCGACCATCTGCGCCCGCAGCCGTCTCTCGTATTCCGTGAACGACGTGCTCAGCATCTCCGTGCGGCCAGCCATCCCCTGGTCCGTCGGCGACGCGCCGGGCGCCTCGAAGGTCATGTAGAAGGTCAGCATCGTCGGGTGATCGGGCGCGTGAACCGGCCGGTAGTCGCCCGCATACATGGGCCGCCGGATGTTGCACGAGAAGCCGAGATCGCCCTCGTAGAAGCATCCGGCGATGCCGAGGCGGTCGAGGAAGCGCCAGTTCCGGAGCGCCACGTTTGCGACCAGGATCGGTCCGTGGCGGAAGTGGTCGTAGGCCGCGCGGTGCCCGTCCGGCAGATCGGCCGCGATGTAGCGGTTCATCCACCCGCCGCTCGCGAGCACGACCCCATCGGCCTCGACGGTGTAGGCGCGGTCCTTGTGCACGTACGTGACGCGCACGCGGCCGTCGCCCGCTCCCGCGTGCCGCACGTCGATCGCCGTGCACCCCAGCCGCAGCCGCACGGGCTGATCCGGCCGGTCGAGGGCGCCGAAGTCGATCGCCCCGTTCAGCACGTCCCCCAGCGTGCGCTCGCCCGCGATCCCGTCCGGCACGACGTCCTTCACGAAATAGCGGGCGATCCCAGCGTTTCCCCCGGGGAAGGAGTGGAAGGTCATGCCGTCGTAGCGCGACGGAAGCCCGAAGCCGGGCAGGTCGAAGTGCATCCCCCACCAGGCGGAGATGGCGTCGCAGCCGAGTCCGATGATGCTGGCGAGGATCGGATCCACGTACGCCGTCACCTCCGGCGGCAGGCCGAGCACGTCCTCGTAGTAGGCCTGGAGCGTCATGCCGTCGAGCCACGGCCCGGGGTTGTCCGGCCCCCCGGGCGCATCCGGGGGCACGTGGTCCGTGACCCGTGCGGTCCGCCAGCGCTCGAAGCCCTCCCGAACCTCCGGCGTCCAGGGCGCGCGGGAGGGATCGCCCCACAGGTCATTGACCCAGCCGCCCGAACCGCCCGACCAGCCGGGACGCCCGCCTCGCCGCGTCCCCCCGAAGTAGTGCCCGATGGAGAACTGGTCCTGCACCCAGTGCATGAAGCCGTAGTTCTCGAGCGGCGCCTTCACCTGGCCCGCGTCGGGCGCGTACTCGAACTCGCACGGGATGCCCAGCGACGTGAAGTAGTCGTCCGGCTCCCCGGTGGGCGGGCGTATGCCGAAGTCGTTCGAACCCTGCGGCCCGGCCAGGCGCACGCCGTCGACCATGATGTCGTTGCGCTTCGCCTCCCCGCCGAACACGGGGTGATTGTCGAGGACGAGACAGCGGCCCGAGGGCCGGTGCCGCTTGAAGTGGTGCGCGGCGGAGAGACCCGCGAGCCCACCCCCGACGATCACGACGTCGAAGCGCTCTCCGGTGTCCGTCGTCTCTCCGCTCGGAGCCCGCCCGTCGCGAACCCAGTGCGCCGAGCGGACGACCTCGGGCGTGTTGCCGTGCGAGGACGCGTAGTCTCCCACGCCGCCCGGCCCGTACCAGTCGGGCCCCAGCGCGTCGGACCACGGTTCGGACGCCATGCCCGGGACGACACCGGCGCTCGCGTCTCCGGAATCGCCCGGCGCACACCCGAGGAGCGCGGAGCCCGCGATCCCCGCTCCGGCCAGTTGGACGAAGTCGCGCCGCGTGATCTCCCGGTCGAGACCCAGCTCACGGTCCGTCATCCCGGTGCGCGGCCCGCGGCTACCACCCCCATCCCCGCGGCTGCGGCTCACTGCGTCGTCGTCCCGCCCGGCCGGTAGCGCTCGAACCAGGCGAGGATGTGCTGCACCTTGCTGATGAGGCCGCTCGGACGCGCACCGATGCTGTGGTTCGCCTCGGGAATCCGCACGAGCACCGACGGCACCTTCTGGATCCTCAGCGCCTGGTAGAACTGCTCCGACTCCGACATCGGCGTCCGCCAGTCGACCTCGCCCGTGATGAGCATCGTCGGCGTCGTCACGTTCGCGATGTGGTGGACCGGCGAGCGCTCCATGTAGTGTTCGAGGTTGTCCCACGGCGCGCCCGGGAACCAGTAGTTGAGGCCGCCGCTGCCGCCCATGTCCGCGGTCAGGACCCACGAATACCAGTTGATGACGGGCTTCTGCGACGCGGCCGCGGCGAAGCGGTCCGTGTGCGTCACGATCCACGCCGTCAGCACGCCGCCGCCCGAACCGCCGGTGACGAAGAGCTGGTCCTCGTCGATGTATCCGCGCGAGATCACCTCATCGACCCCCGACATCAGATCGTCGAAGTCGTGGCTCGGATAGGCGTGGTGGATCTCGTTCCCGAAGTCCTCGCCGTAGCTCGTGCTCCCGCGCGGGTTCGTGTAGAGGACTACGTAGCCCGCCGTCGCAAAGAGCTGGACTTCGGCGCTGAAGCGGTCGCCGTAGTTGGCGAACGGACCGCCGTGGATCTCGAGCAGGAGCGGATACTTGCGGCTCGGGTCGAAGTCCGGCGGCTTCACGATCCAGCCCTGGATGTCGAGTCCGTCGTGCGAGGACTTGTACCAGACCTCCTCCGTCTCCCCGATCGCCTTCTGCGCGAAGAGGTCTTCGTTCAGATGCGTGAGGCGCTGCCAGTCGCCGCCGCGATTCGTCACGGCGAGGTCCGAGGGGTGGTCGGGCGTCCCGTAGGTGAAGGCGAAGCGGTCGTTCCCGGAGGTCGAGAAGGTGCCGCCCCCATAGGGACGGCCGATCGACAGACCCTGAACGCTGGAGACGATATCCGTCACGTTCCCGTCGAGATCGACGTGGGCCAGTCGTGTATTCCCCTCGGTGTCGTACTGGAAGAAGAGCCCCTCCCCGTCGCTCGCCCAGTGGAGGTTTCCGATCGAGCGGTCGAGGTCATCGGCGAGGAGGCGCGATCCGGATCCATCCCGGCTCATCACGTAGAGCTTCGACACCTGGTGTCCGAGGAAACGGTCATCGTAGCCGGTGTAGGCGATCATGCCGCCGTCCGGCGACGCCGTCGGACTCGAGTCGGGGCCGCGCCGGTCCGTAAGCTGCCGGACGGCCCCATCCGAAACGGCAAACTCGAAGATCTCGGAGTCCCGCACGTACTCCCAGTCGTCGCGACGGGTGGCCGAGATCAGCAGGTGCTGGGAATCGGGCGTCCACTCGGGCGTCCCTCCGTGGTTGTAGGGGCCGTGCGTGACCTGGCGCGGCGTCCCTCCCTCCGCGGGGAGGACGAAGACATGGGAGTACCCGACCGGCAGGAAGCCCTGGCTGTCCGAGCGGTAGTAGAGCCGTTCGTACGTCGTGGCGGGCGGCGCCCAGGTCGCGCCTTCCGGCTTCGCCGGCATCTGCGCGAAGGGCGGAGGCGTGTCCGGGACGAACATGCTGAAGGCGATCGTGCTCCCGTCGGGGGACCACGAGAGCCCGCCCGGGCCTCGCTCCAACTGCGTGAGCAGGGCCGTCTGTCCGGTGTCCATCCAGCGCAGGTACAGCTGCGCCTTCCCGTGCTCGTCGCTCGCGACGTAAAGGAGCCGCGTGCCGTCCGGCGACCAGCGCGGCGACGAGAAGTTCCTCTGTCCGGTGAGGAGCGGACGGTGGTTCGAACCGTCGTAGTCGACGATCCACAGGTTGCTCCGCTGACGGTCCGTCATGATGTCCATCGAGGACCGCACGTAGACGACCCGGGAACCGTCGGGCGAGATCCGGGGATCGCCGGCGACTTCGAGTTCGAACACGTCCGCCGGGCCGAAGTGATCCGGGTCCCGCTCCTGCCCGGCCAGCGGCCCGGCGGGGGCGAGGATGGCGAACGCAAGCGCGGCGGTGGCCACCCGGAAAGCCACCGCGGAGCTGCCGACCCTGTCTTCTCGTGACGACGTCATGATTCCTCCTGGACTGCATCCGATCCCTGATTCGATCCCTGCGGGGCGTCCCGTGGCAGTCAAGGTAGCGCGTTTCCCGCCGCCGGATAGGTTGCGCGGCATGAACGAGCGCAAGTTTTCGGTGCCGGAAACGATTCGCTGGGGCCCCGGGGGTCTGAGCGCGCTGATCCTCGACCAGACGCTCCTTCCCGGCCTCCACGAGGAGAAGGAACTCTCGACCCTCGACGACTTCATCGAGGCGATCGTCAGCCTGCGCGTGCGGGGCGCGCCGCTCATCGGGATCACGGCCGCCATCGGGCTCGCGGCGCTGGCGCGGCAGTCCGCCGCGGAAGGGATCTCGGCGGACAGGCTGAGGGAGCGGTTCGCCGGTTGGGCCGAGGGGCTCGCGAACGCCCGGCCGACGGCGGTCAACCTGGTGTGGGCGGTCCGCCGGCTGCGGGCGCGGCTGGAGGCAGCCACCGGCGACGCGGGAGCACTGGCCGCGGCGCTGGCGGCGGAGGCCGACGCCATCCACGAGGAGGACCGCCGCATGTGCCGCGCGATCGGGGAGCGCGCGGCGGCGCTGCTTGCGGGCGGCGAGTCGGTGATTACGCATTGCAACGCGGGGTCGCTCGCGACGGGCGGCATCGGGACGGCCCTCGCCCCGGTCTACGTCGCCGCCGAGACCGGCCGCCGGGTCCGCGTCTACGCCGACGAGACCCGCCCGCTCCTCCAGGGGAGCCGCCTCACCGCGTGGGAGCTTTCGCGGGCCGGCATCGAGGTCACCGTGCTCGCCGACAACATGGCCGGATCGCTCTTCGCCTCGGACCCGCCGGACATCGCCTTCGTCGGCTCCGACCGCATCGCGGCCAACGGCGATGTCGCGAACAAGATCGGTACGTATCCCCTGGCCGTGCTGGCCCACCGCCACGGGGTCCCTTTCTACGTCCTCGCGCCGACCTCCACCGTGGATCTCGGCACACGCACCGGGGCGGAGATCCCGATCGAACACCGGGACCCGGACGAAGTCCGCCGCGGCTTCGGACCCCTCCTCGCCCCCGAGGAGGCCGGCGTGTACAGCCCCGCCTTCGACATCACGCCACACGAACTCGTGGCCGGCATCGTCACCGAGCGCGGCATCCACCGCCCACCCTACACAGACTCCCTCGCCGCCGCCGTCCGCGCGGCCGAGGTGGAGCGGCGGCACCGGGAGCGGCGGCACCGGCCGACGTAGCCCGTCTCGCTGCGACCGCCGCTCTCCCGCCGAAGCCGCGCGCCTCGGCTAACGCAATGTGCCTACCGGTCGTGGTGGAGGATGGGGAGGTACGCTCTCCAGGGCCCGACCTCGTCCTCGAACTGGTGCGCGACGACGCGCGCGATCTGGGCAATATGGTTGAGGTCGTGGACGGCCCAGGTGGTGAGCAGTTGTCGCAGCGTGACCTCGCCCAGCTCCGGGTGAAGTCCGCCCGCGTCCAGATCGCCCTCGCCTTCGACCACTTCCCGCAGCGCCGCGAGTCCGGTCTCGCGCAGGGTCTCGAACTCGTTGAGCAGCTCAGCCAGCGAGCGGTCCCGCGTGCGCTCGATATGCGCGAAACGATCGAACGGCGGGAACGGGCGCTCGCGGCCGTGTTCGAGAATCCACCGCGCCCGCGGAATCCAGTCGTCGATCTCGCCCTGAATGAGATGTCCGAGGACGCTGAACGCGCTGAACGTCCCCTCGCCCTCGTCCGCGTGCAGGAGCTCCGCCGGCAGATCCTCGAGCAGCACTCGCACGGTGCCGGGCGTGCGGGCGAGAAGCGTGAGGATGTCCTCCGCCAGTGCGTCGTCGCCGATGATCGTTTCGTTCGCCGCTTCGTTCGTTGTTTCTTCAGTCACCCGCACTCCTCCCGGTCGCGGTGCATGGAACCCGTCGGAACGGAACCTTCGGCCGCCGCCCTTGCAACGGAACTCCGGAACCGCATCCTGCTTCGATCCTGGTGTCGCTGCGACACTACAGCAGACCCCACTCCGCGGGGCCGGCAGCCCGAGGCAAACAAGGCGAGATCTTCCGGCGTGAGCGAAACGACACCTCCCCAGCACACCTCCCGGGAACCGGGCTCCAGCCGGTTCGTGGAGCGGCTGCGTGGGGAAACGCCGACGATGACGGTCGAACTCCGGCCGCCGCGGAGCGGACTCACGCGGGGCGGCGCGATGGACATGTGGATCGACCTCTCCCATGCCATCCGCGGTCTCGCGGCGCGCGACGCTTTTCTCATGCTCACGGACAGCGCCGTGGGCGAGGAGGAGGAGGAGAACCTCCAGCACCTGACGGCCAACCTCGCGAACGAGGTCGACCCCTGGCGGGTGGTTCCCTTCCTGACCTGCCTCCACCCCCTCGACTACTGCCTGCGCTATGTCGACCGCGCACGAGCCCGCGGCGTCGAAAGCGTCACGGTGACGGGCGGGGACAAGGTGCGGGGCGCCAAGCGATGCGTTCCCCACGGATATCAGCTCCGGCAGAAGTTCCGTGAGCGGACGCGGAGCCTGTCCCTCGGAGGCTGGGTCAACCTCCACCGCCCGATCGCCGAACAGATCGGCTTCGCCACGGACCGGGAGTTCGAAGCCGACTACTACCTCACGCAGGTGGTATCCCACCACGATGTCGCGCGGGCGGAGCGCTGGCTGGAAGGCGCGGGGCGCGAGGGCCTCGGGATTCCCGGCTCGTTCGGCGTCTTCTACTACCGGAACGGCCGCCGGACCGTACTGGAACGGCTATCCCGTTTCTTCCCCGTACCGGTTGAAGCTGTGGCTTCGGCCTTCGCAGCCGGAGTCACGCCGGAGCGGCACTGCGCGGAGACGATCGTCGCCCTCCGCCGGCTCGGGGCGCGGCACGCCTACCTGTGCAACCTCGCCCCACACCGCGCCGCCACCCAGTTCGACCGCATCATGGCCGAGGTCGCCGCCCTGGAGGCCGGGGCGGGCTGATCCTCGCGCGGCGGTCCGCCCTGCTCCGTACGGCGCTCCGCCCTACTCCGAGGCATCGATTCGGTTCAGCTTTCCGGGCCAATCGAGGATGTGCGCATCAGCGGTCAACAGTCGGTATCCTTCGAGAGCCGTTGCTACGATCAGCCGATCGGCCGGGTCGCCGCGCAGGCCCGGCAGCAGCCCCGCCCGCACGCCGATAAGGCCATTCACCGGGAGTTCAACGAGCCCTTGAGCAAGAAGGTCGCGGCGCCACGCCTCCGTATCCGCGAGAAGATCGAGCCGGCCCCCATGCACGCGCATGGCAACCTCCCAGAAGGAGATGGCCGAGACCGCGGCGCGCCTCTGCGGTAGCGCCCGCTCGACCGTCCGCCGCGCGCGTCGCCCCAGACGACGGTCTCCACTCCTGAGCCATAGCAGAACGTGCGTGTCGAGCAGGATCAAAAGAGGTCGTCTCCGTCGTCCCCGTCATCCCACCACTCCCTGGGCATCGGTCCTACGATGTCGCCGTGGATCCGGATGATGTCTCGATCCCGCCCGAACCAGCTCTCGGGCTGATCCTCGCATGGCACGAGCTTCGACACGGGGCGGCCGTTCTTGGTGATGACGATCTCCTCACCGGTCTCTGCGACTTCATCCATGAGCTTGAGACATTTCGCCTTGAACTCCGAGGCCTTGATCGTCCGCGGGAGCCCCGCGGGCGGTTCGTGATCCGAGTCCATCCGTCCGCTCCGAGTATGTCGTATGCCCTCAACGAGCCATCAATAGAACCATGGTCATGACCATGGTCAATTGATCCTCGAGCACGCGTCCAGGCCGGTACGCCAGCCGGCGCCCGAGGCCGGCACCCGGGACGGCATGGGCAACCGCACAGCGGTTGGTCCGGGTGAAGTGTTACCCGACCGTCGGCGCGGTACAGGCACGCTTGCGGCACAGGCACGCTTGGCGCCTCCGTCACAACTCCAGCACGAGGACGACCGAAGATGTTCACTCGACGCGACTGGCTTCGCTCCACCGCCGCCGCGGGCGCGGCGCTCTCCCTCAACCCCCGCATCCTGCGCGCGTTCGCGAACCAGGAGATGATCACGCGGCCAATCCCCTCCACCGGGGAGGAACTGCCGATCGTCGGCCTCGGCAGTTCGGCAACCTTTCAGCGCGTGGCGCTCAGCGACGACCACACGCAGATCGAAGGCGTCATGCAGGCGCTGGTGGACGGCGGCGGCTCGGTGTTCGACACCGCACCCAGCTACGGGCGCGGGGCGTCCGAGAGGGCGGCGGGAGACATCTGCCAGAGGCTCGGGATCTCCGATCGCATCTTCTGGGCGACGAAGGTGAACGTGGCCGGGCGGGGCGGGGGTTCCGCGGATCCGGACGCCGCCCGGGCCCAGATCGAGCGCTCGTTCGAGTATTTCGGCGTCCCCGTCATCGACTGCATCCAGGTCCACAACCTCGGAGATCCGCCGGTACAGGTGGGGATCCTCGAGGAGTTGAAGGCGGCCGGGCGCGTCCGCTACATCGGGATCACGAGCACGAGCAAGCGGCAGTACCCGGCGCTCATGCAGTCCATGCAGGACTATCCCCTCGACTTCATCGGCATCGACTACGCGGTTGACAACGTGAGCGCGGCCGACGAGATCCTGCCGCTCGCGGCGGAACGGAACATCGGCGTGCTCGTCTACGTGCCGTTCGGGCGCACCCGGCTCTGGTCGCGCGTCGGGGACCGCGAGGTGCCGGAGTGGGCGAGCGAGTTCGACGCCCATTCGTGGGCCCAGTTCTTCATCAAGTTCGCGGCCGCGCACCCGGCCGTAACCGTGGTGACGCCGGCCACGAGCCGCGCGGAACACATGGTGGACAACCTGGGCGGCGGGATGGGACGACTCCCGGACGAGGACCAGCAGCAGCGCATGATCGAGTACGTGAGCCAGCTCCCCGAAGCCGGCTGAGCCGCCCGAAGTCCCAGCTGAGCTGAGCCACCCACCCCAGGCGGCCCGGGCCTGGACGGAGGCCCGGGAGGACGTTCCCGCGGGAACGCCTTCCCGGGCTTTCAGTCGTTTTGAGGCGTCTTCGGTCGTTTCAGGAGACGAGTTCGACCGATTCGTCCGCCGGATCCACCGCAGCGAGTCCCAGACGCTCCAACTCGCGGTTCACGGCGGCCAGCTCCACGCGCCAGACCTCGTCGAGGCGGGTCGTGTAGCCCTCGAGTTCGGCCACCATGATCTCGAACACCTCGTACATCCCGCTCCCGGGCCGGCCGTCGCCGCGCTCAGACATCGAGAGCAGGTTCGCGAGCCGGTTGTTCACGCGGATCGGGAAGTTCAGCGGATCCTGGTTGCTGCGGTTCCGCACCTGGTAGATGTCGCCCTCCACGGCGGAAGCCGCAGTCCGCAGGGCCTCCGCGGCTTCCGCGAGCGCGGCATCGTCCGAGGCTTCGCGCCGGTCGTCGAGTTGCGACTTCACGCGCCGGATGGCGATCACGGCCGAGTTGGCCTCGTCCACCCGTTCCCGGATCCGCATGCCGAACTCGAACTGCTCCTGGAGGTCCTCGTCCGTCACGTCCTCGATCCAGGGATGGCGGGCAACCTCGATCTCGGCCGTCCGCACCTCGCCGTCCGCCGTCAGCCGCACGGTGTACGTCCCTGGCGGCACGGCGGGCGACATCGTGCGCACGCCCCACAGGATCATGCCGGGGAAGGTCGCGGCGGGCGCGGTGCGAAGATCCCACTGCAGCATGTTGAGCCCGGCGTCGGCCGGCATCGCGGGTCCGGCCCAGCGGTCGCGGGCCGGGCCCGGCGTCGCTTCGCCCTCCGCGGCCGTCGAGTCCCCTTCGGCGGCCGGGTCCGGGCGCGGAGCCGGCTCGTACGTGCGCAGTACCGCACCCGACGCATCGAGAATCTCGAGCCGCGCCTCCTCCGGCGCCTCCCGGAACCACCACGAGAGCGTCGCGCCGTTGGCGGAACGGTACGCGGTGGCAGGATCGAACAGCGCGACCGCCTCCGCGGTCAGCCCGGGGCGCGCCTGCCTGAGCGGCGCCAGGTTGTCGAGCACCCAGAACCCGCGGCCGTGGCTCGCGATCGCCAGTTCGTTGTGCTCCACGATGACGTCCGAGACCGGCAGGTCCGGGAACCCCGGGTTCAACTCCTGCCAGTTCGCCCCGTCGTCGTACGACACGTACATCCCGTGCTGCGTCCCGGCGTACAGCATTCCCTCCCGGTTCGGATCCTCGCGCACCGCGTGCACGTAGGCCTCATCCCGGATGCCGTCCACGATCTTCGTCCACGTCGCCCCGTAGTCGTCCGTCTTCCAGATGTAGGGCGAGCGGTCGTTGAGGAGCGGCTTCCGCACCGAGATGTACGCCCGGCCCGCCCCGAACGCCGACGCGTCGATCTGGCTCACGCGCCCGAAGTCGGGCATGTCCGGCGGCGTCACGTCCGTCCACGTCGCGCCGCCGTCGCGCGTCACATGCACGAGACCGTCGTCCGACCCGGCCCAGATCACGTCGATGTGCACCTTGCCCGGGCCGACCGAGAAGATGGTCGCGTAGACCTCGGGCCCGTTCATGTCTCCGGTGATCGGTCCGCCGGAATGGCCCAGCGTCATCGGGTCCGCGCGCGTGAGGTCGCCGCTGATCGCCTCCCAGTCGTCGCCTCCATTCGTCGTCCTCCAGAGCCGGTTCGAGGAGGTGTAAAGGACGTTCGGGTCGATGGGGGAGAAGATGATCGGGAACGTCCACTGCCAGCGCTCCACCATCTCGCTCGCCGGCTCGCCCGAGTAGAACCAGGGATAGGGGTTCACCTCGCGCGACGTGCCGAGGCGGCGGTTGTAGCGGTCGAGGTAGCGCCCGTTGTTCGTCCCCGAGAAGAAGACGTCGATATCCTTCGGATCCGGCGCGATGTAGCCCGGTTCCCCACCCCCGGCCCGGTACGCCACGTCCATCGAACCCTCGGTGATGCTCGCGGGCTGGCCGCCGCCGAACCCGGGCGCCTCGCCGAAGCCGAACCGGTTCGCGTTCCAGGCCGAGGGCAGGCACAGCGTGCTGTTGTCCTGCTGCGAGCCGCAGACGTGGAAGGGCACGTGGGCCGTCGTCACGCCGTGATAGAACTGGGCGGTCGAGAACTCCTGGTCCGTCCAGTGCTGCCCCGTGTCGAAGCTGACCGCGCCGCCGCCGTCGTTCGCCACGACGAGGTGGGCGGGATCCTCCGGGCTGATCCAGAGGTCGTGGAAGTCGCCGTGCGTCCCGTTGTTGATGACCTCGTACGTCGCACCGCCGTCGGTCGAGCGGAAGAAAGAGGTGTTCTGCACGTACACGACGTCGGGATCGTAGTGGTCGGCGAAGACGTGCGTGTAGTAGAAGGCCCGCTGCCGGATGCGGCGCTCGTCGTTGATCAGTTCCCACGTGTCGCCGCCGTCGTCGCTGCTGAACAGCCCCCCGTCGGCGTGCTCGAACAGGGCGTACACGCGGTCCGAATCGGCGCTCGAGACGGCGAGCCCGATCTTGCCCACGACCCCCGATTCCGGCATGCCGGGGTTCCGGGTGATCTCCGTCCAGGTGTCGCCCCCGTCGGTGCTCTTGAACATCCCGCTTCCGGGCCCTCCGGAGGACATCGTGTACTCCCTGCGGAAGGCCTCCCACAGGGCCACGTAGATCACATCCGGATTGTTGCGGTCGATGGCGATGTCCACGGCGCCCGTGCGCTCATCGCGGAAGAGGATGCGGTCCCAGGTGTCGCCGCCGTCCGTGCTCCGGAAGAGGCCCCGCTCCTCGCTCGGCACGCTGTATTTTCCGAACGACGCGACATAGACGATGTTGGGATCCGTGGGATGGATGCGGATGTTGGCGATGGCGTCGGATTCGGAGAAGCCGACGTGCTCCCACGTCTCGCCCGCGTCCCGGCTCCGGTACACGCCGTCCCCCGGCATGATGTTGCCGCGGATGCAGGTCTCGCCCATGCCGATGAAGACGAGGTCCGGATCGGTCTCGGAGACGGCCACCGCCCCGACCGACGCCGACGTGATCTTGAAGTCGGTGACCGGGAACCAGTTCTCGCCCCCGTCCGTCGTCTTCCACAGTCCCCCGCCGGTCGCGCCGAAGTAGCCCTCCAGCGGGCGCCCCACGACGCCGCTCGTGGCGATCGAACGCCCTCCCCGGTCGGGCCCCAGGTTGCGCCAGCGGTAGCCCGCCAGGAACGCGGAATCGAGCGTCACCGCTCCGGGGGCGACTTCCTGCGCCTCCAGCGCGTGTGGGTCGCCGGGGCCCGGGAAGACGAGAAGGGCCAGCATGTAAACGAAGAAGCGCAGCGTGCGGTTCATGGCAAGGCTCCGTGGCTGGACGGTCGGCGGCCGCGATGGACCCGTTCGCCCAAGATAGATGGAGGCTCGGCGGAGGCGGAAGGTGACCCGTGTCCGTCACACCGTCGTTACCGGGCGCCCCTCGCGGAGTTCTGACGCGGCGGGTCCGGCGCAATGAGTTCGTACATGACGATGGACTCGATGTCGAGGACATCCCGGCGCGACCCCAGAATGTAGTCGACGCCGAACTCGTAGATCTGGAGCTCCGGCAGCGGATCCAAATGACAGAGGAAGGCGCCCTCCGGTTCGAAGACCAGCCATCCGGTCGTCTCTCTCGGCCTCGGGTAACGTCTGACCCAGATCCGTCCGTCGCGGCCGACACTGACGGAAGCGGCGGCCGGGAAGAGATCGGCGACCGGACGTTCGTCGCTCAGGAGGGCGGCGGTTTGCGGGCGACGGGTTGCGGCAAAATCCCCAAGGTTCCGATCCCGCTGCTGCCTCGCATACTCTTCGCGCCAGGCCCGGACGTCGGCCCGGGTCACCTCCCGATCCTCGTCCGTCCAGCGGATGATCCGGTGCAGACGAAACTGCTCGTCGAGTACGCGTACTTCCGGATCACGCCCCGTCGTGACGGCAACTGTCGTCCCCTCCGCATCGACACTGGACCCGGCATCGAACAGGGGACCGAAGCTGAAGTTGGGCGCACTCTCCACGGAACCGAAGCGCCGCCCCGCGACCGTGAGCCGGGGCCCCGAAAGGCCGCCGTCCGGCCCGTGCGCTTCGACGAACAGCGTCTGCGGGGTCTTGAAGTCCGTTTCGTTCTCGCGATCCAACCGCAGGTTGATCGATGTTCCGTTCGACAGCACCCCGCCGCCGCGGCTCGGGTTCGGGTACACGGGATCCAGCCTGACAACTCGAACGAACTCCCCGTCGGGAGAGAAGACGTTGAACCGCTGGGGCCGGTAGTCGCCGACCCACAGCGTGTCCCCGGGAAGAGCCCACAGGTACCAGGGGTTTCGGAACTCTCCCGGTCCCTCCCCGCGCCCGCCCATCGAGCGCAGGAACTCGCCGGCCTCGCTGAAGATGCGGACGCGCTGGTCGCGCCGGTCGATGACCGCCACCGACCCGTCCGAGAGCCGGGCCATTCCGCGGAGGCTGTAGAATTCGTAGCGCTCGTCGCCGAGCGCATCGCCCACGGAGAAGCGGGGCTCGTCACCGACGGTACAGCGTCGATCGGAACTGAACGGGTCGCTCGTGACGATCGAGACCCCGGCGCTGTCCACCACCGAGAGAGGCTGAGCCTGCGCTTCTCCGGGATCGAATCCCCATATGGCGACCCCGATCAGGAATGCGAAGCGACACCGGGGGGCTCGGCCCCTGGTCCACAGCGTCATACTGAGCCTCCTCTCCAGGCTTCCTCACTGTAGATGATCGCGAGGGTCACTACAACGCGGTGGCGGGTGTATGTTGCCGGATGAACGCAATGCGGGGTAGTGCGCGGAAGCTTGCGGAGACCATCTGGGGAATGGGAAGCGGGCGGACCAGGGTGGGCTACCTCGGGCCTCCCGGAACGTTCAGCGAGCAGGCGGCGCGGCGTTACGATCCGCTGGCGCGTCACGTGCCGTTCGGGGACATCGAGAGCGTCGTGCGTGCGGCGGAGAAGGAGAAGATCGACGAGGCGCTCGTCCCGCTGGAGAACAGCACGGAAGGCCCCGTCACCGTGACGACCGACCTCCTCGTCCACCGGACGGACCTTCGGATCCGACGTGAAGTCGTCCTTCCGATCCACCTTTGTCTGCTGACGGAGGGCGGCGTCGATTTCGACGAAATACGGGTCGTCTATTCCCATCCGCAGGCCATCGCCCAGTGCCGGGACTACCTGGCGCGCAAACTCCCGAAAGCGGAACCCGTGGCCTCGCTGAGCACGGTGAGGGCGGTGGAGGACATGCGGATCGACGGACCCGGAGCGGCGGCCATATCGAGCATGCGGGCGGCCGAGGTTCGCCACGCCTTTGTGCGCGAAGGCCGGATCGAGGACGTCCCGGGGAACCGCACCCGGTTCGCCGTGCTGGCGCAGCGGGATCACGAACCGACGGGAAAGGACAAGACGTCGATCTGCTTCGACTTCGCGGGCAGACGGTCCGGGCACCCTCTACCAGGCGCTCGGCGAGTTGGCGAACCGGCGGATCAACATGCTGAAGATCGAATCGCGCCCCGCGAAGAGCAGCCTCGGACGGTACGTCTTTCTCATCGATTTCGAGGGGCACCGTACCGACCGCTTCGTAGCGGAAGCCCTGGACCGAATCAGGGAGCGCGCGTCGTCCTTCAAGATCCTCGGGTCCTACCCCAAGGCACCGCCACCCGAAGCCCGATAGCAGGCCGTGGGAAAACCCCGCGTCAGCGCCGAGAACGGTGACGCGCTCGCCTGACAAGGAGCGACGAGGGAGAATAGCAGCGCTATTCTGCGGATATTTCGTAAGTTGTATATATTGCAATGATTTATGTAAGTTGATGTAGCGTTCATCCCCTTTTTACATCCCCATTCCTACACGGGATTCCGTGCGACTTCGCCGGACGTGGGTGGACACTGTCGGGAGTCGGGCCAGCGGTCCGCAGACAGCCACCGCCTCCTTGGTCGGTCACGTTTGTAGCGCAGCGAAGCGCTTCACTTCCGCTTCGCTGCGCGGGTGGCACGCGCGGTGCACGAGCGCGGCGTTGGTGATCGTAGTCGGACCTCCGTCCGTGTACGGATCGACATGATGGAACTCCGCCTCGTTCCAAACGACTTCCTTGCTACAGACCCGGCACTGCTTCCCATCCCTCCGGTAGACTATCTCGCGCTCCAAGGGACCCAAGACTCGCCGGTCATCCCGGACCTTCGGCTGCATGTGCTCCAGCATCTTGGCGGCGAAAAAGAGATGGCGGTCGCGAATGGTATGGGCCGCGTCGGTACTGGTTCTCGCCTTGTAGCCGTACTGACGCATGTACTCGAAGTCCTCGGGCTCCATTTCCCCTTGCCCGGCACGTTCACGGGCTCGGGC
Organism: Candidatus Palauibacter rhopaloidicola; assembly: GCA_026914155.1. Taxonomy (GTDB): domain Bacteria; phylum Gemmatimonadota; class Gemmatimonadetes; order Palauibacterales; family Palauibacteraceae; genus Palauibacter; species Palauibacter rhopaloidicola. The sequence continues at coordinate 125,240 of JAPPGH010000010.1, forward strand.
TCGGGCGAGGCGCTCGGTGAAGTGATCGAACGCGTCAGCAAACGTCGTCCGCCACGACTCGGGGACGTATCGAGGATCAAGCAACGTGCCGGCCAGCAGCACCAGATGGATCGCCTGATGCCCGACCAACAGCGGTCGTTTCCCATCGCCCAGCAACTCGGTGACCTCAGTGAGCGCCGCTAAGAACTCGGTGGCGAGCGGAGCGCCGCTGTCGAAGTCCATGTGCTTGACGTAGTACGAATCGACGGAGTTGCGCTTGATGTCGCAGAACCCTCGGTCCTCTCGGTACTTGGCGTACAACATGATCATCTGGGCGGCAAGCTGACGCCCCTTGGGAGTGTTGGCCCGAACGTTGGCCCGCAACAGCTTTCGAAAGAAGTCGTGTCCTGGATACTTGGCCACGCCCCTCTTGCCAGCCACCCGGCAGACGAACGCGCCGAAGGCTCCCGGCCAAGCGTCCCTCTGCTCTTGGGGCGTCAGGGGCTTCCCGCCCTGCAACCGAATGAAGAGGTCGCGGACCTCGTTCTGGTCTTCCGTTTCGATGTAGACCACGGAGAGGGGCGTCTCGAAGAAGCGGTCGCGTGTCCCATCATCCAGTTGGTGCATGTCTCGCGCGGCCCACTCGCACGGGGCCTCGATCAGCGACTTCGGAAAACGCCCCGGGTGGTCCTTGGGATCAAGGAGGGGAAAGGCCCCCTCGGAGAACTCGTAGAGCGCCCGAACCCGTTGCTGTCCATCGATGATGTACAGCCGATCTCCGACTTGGAGTCCACCCACTTCGCTGCCCTTCTTGAAGTGCATGTAGATCAGCGGGATGTGGTATCCCCGGAGAATCGAGTCCACGAAATACTGCTTCTGGAGGCGCGTCCATACGGGGCCACGCTGGTACTCGGGGTCCACCTCCAGCAGCTTGTTCTTCTGTAGGTCGAGAATCTGCTTGACGGTTCGTTGCTTCGTAGTCGAAATCATCTGGAGGTTCACTTGGGGAAGAAGAGGCCAGCAACCCACGCACCGGCAGCACGGGGGCGGTCAACCGCAGGGCTTCGGAGCACCCACTTAAGCTACTCTCCTGCCGCACTCGGCGGGAGATGTGGGCTTGGCACGCGTACAGACTGGCTGCTCGTAGAACCCGCGCTTTCCGCGCCCAAGCGACTTCGCGCGGCCCGAGATTCTCGGAGCCGGGGGGCTGCCTCACGCCCCGAAAAAGGGGCGTCAGTATCCATGTCAAGCGGAAGCCGTTTTTCGTTGTAGAGACCTGCCTCGCGGCG
>JAPPGH010000007.1 GCA_026914155.1 Candidatus Palauibacter rhopaloidicola
GAGCCGCGTTGGCGCAGGGTTGGTGGGACAGGGCCGAAAGGCTCGCGGGTCTGGAGCCGAAGCCCGGAAGAGGCTGGCACTCGCTGCGGCGGAAGTTCGCCAGCGACCTGATGGACCAGCCGCTGAAGGTGCTCTGCGAGCTGGGCGGCTGGAAGACGGCGAAGACGGTTCTTCAGTGCTATCAGCGCGCGGACGAAGGACAGCTTCGGACGGCTCTGGAAGCTCGTAGAAGACTCCGCGGCTAGATCCGCAATCGGCGGGAGTCAAACGGCTGGAATCCGACCGGCCAATTCCGTAAGTTCAACGTCCATGAGCAGATGCGAATCCACGACCGACTGCCGGGCTGGCGGCGTGCATGGCGCCCGTGTTTGGGCCGCCGAAGGGCTCGGCCCGGAGCAGGCACCTGGGCCGCGAGTCGCTCGCCGTGTTCGAGACGCCGTGGCGGACCGCGTACCGCTACGACCTGTTCCGCGGCGACGTGGGGCACACGCTGATCCTGGGCGCGACGGGCTCGGGCAAGAGTTTCACGCTCAACTTCCTGCTGGTCGAGGCGCTCAAGTACGCGCCGCGCGTGCTGATCCTGGACCTCGGCGGTTCCTACCGCTGGCTGACCCGGTTCCTCGGGGGCTCCTACCTGGAGCTCACGCCCGGCGGCGAGGCGGAGTCCGGCCTCCGGCTCCAGCCGTTCGCGCTCCCCGCGGGCACGCGCACGTTCCAGTTCCTGACCGGCTGGGTGCTCCGGCTGCTCCGCCTCGGCGGCTACGAGCCGGGCGGCGCCGACACGAGCGAGATCCGCGAGCGCGTCGAGGATCTCTACGCGCTGGAACCCGGGCGGCGCAGGCTGGGCGTGCTGGCCGGTTCGCTGCCTTCGGCCATGTGGCCGGCGCTCAGCCGCTGGACGGCGGGCGGCGTCTGGGGCCGGTTCTTCGACAATGCGCCCGAAGGCGCGGCGGACCTCGAGCTGGGCGACTGGCAGGTGATCGACCTGGCGGGCGCGGCCGAGCACGCGGACCTGTGCGAGGCCGCGCTCGCCTACCTGCTGGAGCGGATGCGGCTCGAGATCGAGGATCCTCACGAAACGGCGCGGCTCAAGCTGATGGTCGTGGACGAGGCGTGGCGCTACCTCGCCGATCCGGCCGTGCTCGCCTACCTGGCCGAGGCGGCGAAGACGTGGCGGAAGAAGAACGCCGCGCTCGTGCTCGCCACCCAGTCGGCCGTCGACGTGTCGGGCACGGCGGGCGCCTCGGCGCTGTTGGAGTCGATCCCGACCAAGCTGTTCCTCGCCAACCCCGAGCTGCCGAACGAGGTCGGCGACCTGTTCCGGCTGAACACCTCGGAGGTGGCCCGGATCCGGGAGCTGACGCCCAAGCGCGAGCTGTACCTGCGGCGCCCGGACGAGGCGGCCGTGCTCCGGCTCGAAGTCGACCCCGAGAGCTATTGGCTCTACACCTCCTCGCCCCTGGACGCCCAGAGGCGCGCCGCGGCCGTCGAGCGACACGGACTCGCCAAGGCGCTGGAGGTCCTGGCGGGCCCGCGCACACCCCACTCCCACACCCGAGAGGAAACGACGCCATGAAGCCACCGACCGTACCAGTCCTGCTCACGCTCCTGGCGGCGGCGCTCCCGGCCGCCGCGCTACAACAGAAGGACGACGCGGCGTTCCTGCGCGTGCCGGCGGCCCAAGAGGGCGAGGACCGGATCCACACCATACGCGCGCGCGTGCGCCACACAACCGTAGTCGTGTTGCCCGCCACCGAAAGGATCCTCGACTTCGTGGCCGGCGACTCCGAGTACTGGCACCTGACCGGCGCGGCGAACGTCGCCTACCTCAAACCCCTGGCCGAGGACGCGGCAACCAACATCGCGCTCGTCTGCGAATCGGGCCGCATCTACTCGTTCCTGGTCTCCGAGCACGGCGAGGAGCCGCCGCACCTGGTCGTGCGGGTCGAGGCCGGCGCCGACGCCGCGGGCCTGACCGGCGCGGGCGCGCCCGCGTTCGTCGCCCGGAGCGAGGTCGCGGCCTACCGGGAGATGGCCGCCGAGGCGGCCCGCGCGGCCCGCGGGGCCCGCGCGGCGGCCGAAGCCGAGATCGAGGCGTTCCGCGCCTCCTATCCCGAACGGATGCGGTTCGAGTACCGGCTGGACCGGGACGCCTCGAAGCGGCCGTTCCTCGTCGAGGCGATGTGGCACGACGGGACCTTCACGTATCTCCGCTCGCGCGCCCAGGAGGCGCCGGCGCTCTACGAGCTCAGGGACGACGAGCCGGCGCTGGTCGCGTTCGACCTCACCGAAGACGGCCTCTACGTCGCCCGCCACGTGCTGGGCGACGGCTGGCTCCAGATCGGGGACGAGCGGCTGCGCTGGCGGTTCGAGCCCGCGGAGGCGCTCAGGTGAGCCGCTGGAAGCAGTGGATCAAGGAGCCCCGGGGCACGCTGCCGGGCGGGATCGTCACGAAGGCCGGAGTCGCGCTGATCGCCGTGCTCGTCGCCGGCATGCTGTTCTCATCCTCGCTCACGGGTCCCGAGGAGGACCCGATGGCCCCCGCCCCGCCGGAGGCACAGGCCGTGGACGAGCGCGCGGGCCGCGCGTTCGAGGGGCGGCTCCGCGCGGAAGCGGAGCGGCATGCCCAGCAGGCGGCGGCCGACGGCGCCCGCGCCGAGCGGGCGCGGCCCCGGGCCCGGGCCGCCCCCCGCGAGCCAGCCCAGACCCGCGGCCCCGGCGAAGCCGGGCGTGGGGCAACCCACTCGGGCGGGGGCGCC
>JAPPGH010000046.1 GCA_026914155.1 Candidatus Palauibacter rhopaloidicola
CAGGCACGCGCGCCTCAGCTTGTTTCGCACGGTGGAAGCGGGGAGGCCCTCGCGGTGCGCAATCTCGTTGGCGCTCAGCCCGTGCCAGTAGCGCAGGAGCAGCAGTCGCCGCTGCTCGTCCGGGAGACGGGCCAAGGCGCTTCCAATCCGAACCCGCAACTCGGCGGTCTCGGCGGCGGCCAGGGGATCCGGAGCCGTATCCACAGCCGGAGTAACGTCGCCGTCGATCTCGACAAAGCGGTCCCCCTCGATCCGGTCCCGACCGACCGCGTCGGCGCAGACGCGCCGGCAAAGCGTCTTCGCCCATCCGAGCAACGCTTTCGGGTCGCGGCACTGTCTCCGCTTCTCATGGATTCGGATGCGGCAGGCCTGCGCGAGTTCCTCGGCCGTCGTCCGGTCCCGCGCGAATCGCATGGCGACCGACACGACAAGTGGTTCGACCCGCTGCAGCAGGTCGTCGTCACGGCGCCGCCCGTCCCCCCGGGTACTGCGACCGCCGTTGCGGTTCATCCGTCTGCTCCTCTCGGCACGAGTCCGCGCCTCGTTGGCCGAAGCGCACACTAAAGCTGCCGGTGGGACGCACGCGCACACAGGGTACTTTTTCCACGACTTCGGTGCCAAAAGGTTCCCGAGTCCTTCGGGAAGAAGTTCCTGGGCCATGGGCAATACCTTCCCGTCGGTTCGGGAAGAAAGTTCCCGAAATCCGCCCCGAAAAGTGCCAAGAACTTCCCGTCCGGCGCGATTTGCCGAATACAAGCCGAATAAACCGCCGAATCCGGGCTTCTGGGCCGGTGAGACGTTTTTCTCGCTCGCACTGTCTATTAGGGCGAGGGCACGATCCCAAAGGAGGATCGCCCGACACAGGGGCGCCGACCCAGATCGACACCGGCGCTCCATTTCATCCGAAAGGAGCACTACGATGAAGAAGAGGCTCATCTGGCGATCGCGTTTGCGCTTGTTGCGGTCGGCGCATCCGTGACGCCCCCCCTCTCGGCGGCCGCTGCCCACCCGTGTTACGAGCACGAATGCCACAACCCCCTGGAGTGCGTCCTGGGCGGGTGCCTGAACGGTTGCAGCCCCCTCGGCAGGTGCAATCCCTCCGGTGGAGGCACGGGCTCGTAGCGCGCAGCATCGGGCGACGGGCGGGATCAGCCGTAGCCCGTCCGTCGCCCGGTGCCAACCCAACCGTGGAAACATCTGACGAAAGGAACCAGTCGATGTTCAAGAAGTCGTCATCCCGCCGCAGAGAACTGCTCCTCAACATTGCCGTCGCCATGTCCGCCCTTGGCGCCATCTACGCAGTGTCCAACCGAATCATCAAGCACAACGGCGCATTGCTGAACTTGCCACCTCGTGTTGAAGCCGTCGCGGATTGGGAGACATACGGCCTGGAAGGCCATCGCATGGGGCCGTCGAATGCTCTCGTGACGATCGTCAACTTCTCCGACTTCACCTGTCCGTTCTGCCAGACCCAAGCACCTGTCTTGAGGACCGTACGCCGCCAGTTTGCAGGGCAAGTGGCCGTCGTCTTCCGCCACCAACCCTCCCAGAGGAACGAAGTGGGCCGACAAGCTGCGATTGCGGTCGAGTGCGCCGCGCGAGCGGAGGCCTTCGAGCCATATCACGATCTCCTGTTCCGTCACATGGACTCATTGGGAACGAAGTCGTGGACATCAATTGCGCACGAGGCAGGGGTTGCGGACACCACCGCATTCAGAACCTGCATGGGAGATCCCACGATACGCGACGCCGTCGATCGCGATGTGGCCGCTGCGTCCGAGCTCGGAGCGGTTGTCACGCCGACGCTCCTGATCAACAACATCAAGGCACTGGGCTACACGGATCTTGACTCTCTCTCAATGTTCGTCCGAGCCGCCTTGGAGTCCCGGTCGGTGTCCCAATGATGCTTCGATCCCGCGCGGTGCCCGCGATTGGCTTCTGGTGGATGGTCTCAGCGTTCGGATGCCAGGACGCCGGGGAGAGGGGCGGGCGTCCGGTGGGTGACGCGGATGCTGACGGCGCAGTGGTCACCGATTCCGGAGGGGCGATAATCGCTCAGATTGCCGACCTGCATTCCCGAGAGCTTCCAGAACTCGGATTGACACTGCTCTATTCGACACTCGGCCGCCTCGACTTGGTCCAGGTCGTCGGAGCGGTCCTGTTGCCTGATTCGTCTCTTGTGATCGCTGATCGCGTCGCACCCAACCTGACCTTCCTACGTCCAGATGGCGAGCTTCGGTCGCAGGTCGGCAGCGAGGGAGAAGGTCCGGGCGACTACTCCGACATAGCACGGATCGGGGTAGCCACCGATCATTCGCTGTTCGTGTACGACCGGGCACTGCGACGCCTCACCTTCTTGGACTGGGCGGGGAGTGTAGTCGACGTGCGGCGGATCGGTTGCATGGGGGAGGTCGTTCCTCTTGCCCAAGTGAACGGCGAGGGATTCATCGGCGTTCTTGAGACCCGACCGGATCTCCCTCCGGGCTTGCAGCGCGGCCCCCTGTTCCTGATTGCATGCACTGGTACCGACGGATCATTCGACACCTTGGGAGAATGGCCTGGCAAGGAGCGATTCGTCACCTTGGACCGGCAGAACTGGGTCGCGGTGGGTTTTGGCCGGACAGCTTTGTACGACGGGCGGGGAGTCCATTCCGTCGTCGGCACCAACGACTCGTTGGACTTGACACGTTATCGCGGATCGTCGGTGCATGCCCAAGTCCGTGGCGGCGTTCTTCCCACCAAGGCTGTTAGCCCAGAGGAACGCGAGGAGTGGACCGACCTGTTCCTGGGCGCTTTCCCAGCAGTGGTTCACCCCGACTGGCGGAGGCGGCTAGAGCAGTCTGAGGTACGGGCTACCTATCCGGCAATTGGGGCCGTCAAGATTGATGCCAGCGGCAGGATCTGGATCGGTGACTATGCGAAGCTGTCGGGCGAACGGCGGCTTTGGTCGGTCATCGGGGTGGACGGCACCTCCATCGCTTCCCTTCGTCTCCCGATCTTCCATCCAGAATTGTTGACGTTCAACAATGGTGGGTTTACAGGACGAGAGCTTGTGGAGTGGGAAGTCACCATCCCGAGCCCGGTCCATGAGTTGCTGGACATAGCAGCCGACCGAATCGCAGTGCTCCGAAAGGATGAATTGGGGCAGGAATACGTGGAGGTATACGAGATCAGGATGCCGTAGGGTGTGACGCTCGGACTCCCGCCATCCAGTCCCGTTTTTCCCGCTCTCGCGGCACGGTCCAGTAGTGTCCAATCCAACGGCAGGAAACGCAGATCGTGCAGCCCTGTAAATAGTTACAAGATTTCCGGCCGGGATTCAGCTCCCATGTGATCCGCTGGACCACCAGTAGGCGTTGTCCAGACGCTGCACCGTCTCTCCGGTGACGGACGACACCATGGGCACGTCGAAGTTGAAGTCGCATTCGTTCAGGAAGGCGAGCGCCTGAAGCGCGTCGTCCCGCAACGGATCCATGGCGCTGGAGTGGAATGCGATGTTCCCGGGGATCAGCCGGTTCTGCAGGCCGCGCCGGTCGAGTTCGGCCATCAGGGGCCGCAACGCGGCTTCCTTCCCGCAGATGACGGTGTTGGCGGGCGAGTTCTCGCAGGCGATCTCCACCTCGGCCTGCCGGTGGTCTTCCAGCAGGTCCTCTACACCCGGCCGGTCGAGGCCGACCGCCAGCATCCGACCGGAGCCGGCCACCCGCTGCTGCAGCGTGGCGCGGTGGTAGACGAGCCGCGTGGCCTCGGCGAGGGAAAGCGCCCCGCTCGCGTACGCCGCGGCGACTTCGCCCGAACTGTGCCCGACGGCGCAGTCCGGATGCACACCCCATGTCGCCAGCAGCTCCACCAAGGCACACTGGATCATGAAGATGGCCGGCTGGGCGAGCTGAACCTCGTTCAACTCCTCCTGGCTCGCCGAGAAACAGGCGTCGCGCAGCGACACGTCCGAGTGCTTCCGCCACTCATCCTCGATGGCGTCGACGACCCGCCGGAAGACGGGGTCGGCATCGTACAGATCGCGTCCGCACCCTGCCCATTGCGTGCCCTGCCCCGAGAACACCATGGCCACCCGGCGCTCGCCCGCTTCCACCGTTGAGACCGGGGAGGGGTCTTCCGCGAAGGCGTCCAGTGCCTCGACCAACTCCGGGCGGCTGCCGACGACGAACGCCGCACGCACGGGGAACTGGGCGCGGCGCCGGCCCAGGTTGCCGGCCAGCGTGTAGAGGTCGGTCTCCCGCCCATCCAGAAACTCCCGCAGGCGTCGTGCGCTCTCCTCGAGGGCCTTCGGCGTCCGCGCCGAGAGAGGGATCACGTAGCCGGTGTCCGGCGCCAGCGGCACCGACCACGCCCTGGATGGGTCCGGCCGGTACTCCCGCACGACGCAGTGTCCGTTCGCGCCGCCGAACCCGAAGGAGTTGATCCCGACGACGACCGGGTGGTCGGGGAACGGCTCGCAGGCGGTCTGCACCTCCATCGGACCGCGGTCGAAATCGATCTCCGGATTTGGAATCAGGTAGTTCTTCGAGATGGGGGCGAACGTCCGCCGCCGCATCATGAGGATGACCTTCAGCAGCGCACAACTGAACGCCGCGGCCTCAAGGTGTCCCACGTTGCTCTTCACGCTGGCCACGCGGAGCGGCACCTCGCGCTCGACGCCGCCGAACGCCTCGGCAATGGCGTTTCCTTCGATGCGGTCGCCCACGACCGTGCCGGTCGCATGCGCCTCCACGTAGTCGAAGTCCTCCGGCCGCAGTCCCGCCCGCTTGCAGGCCTCGCGCATGAGTTCGACCTGTGAATGCCGCGTCGGCGCCGTGATGTAGCGCCCCTGGGCGAGTCCTGCGGCGTCATCGGCGGTCCCGGCCGTGTTGACCGCCGTGGCTTCGATCGCCGCGAAGATGTGATCTCCGTCCCGCTCTGCCGCTTCCAGCGGCTTGACGGCGAACACGAACGCGCCTTCGGACCGCATGTAGCCGTTGGCGTCGGCGTCGAAGGAGTGACAGCTGGCGTCGGGACTGATGACGCCGAGTGCGTTGAAGGAGGCGCTGCAGCGGGCGGAACCCAGGTAGGTGGCGGCACCCACCAGAGCCTGCTCGCAATCGCCCTGACGGATCGCGTTCACCGCCGTGTGAAGCGCGGTCAGCGACGCCGAGCAGGCGGTGGAGGTCGCGATCGACGGACCCATGAGGTTGAGATGGTAGGAGATCCGGTTCGCCAGCATCGAGGCATCGATGCTCAGGATGGAGAACTCGTTGGTCCCGAACAGGGCGCGCCAGTTCGCGGTGGAGGCGACCTGGGCTCCGATGAAGACGCCCGTGCGACTGTTGCGGAGGGCGTTCAGGCTCCAGCCGGCGTGTTCGCAGCTCTCCCACGCGCAGCCCAGTAGCATCCGGATCTGCGGGTCCATGTAGGCCATTTCGTGATGGGAGACCCCGAACAGGCCCGGATCCATCCGCTGCTCGAGGTCGTCGCGGAGCAGCCCTTCGTACGGACTGCCGAAACGACCCGGGCCCGAGAACCGTCCGACCGGCTGGTAGCCCCGGCCGTAGCGCTCGGTGACAGGCTCCTGGACAACCTCGCGTTCGCTGAGGAGCCGCCAGAAATCGTCGTCCGTGCGGATGCCGCCGGGCATCCGGTAGGCATAGCCGACGATGGCGATGGAAGCGCCGGATGTACCTGCGATGGAAGTCACATGGCCTCCGCCCGGCGGTCGCGCGCTGCGGCTCCCAGGACGGGCAGCCTGACGTTCGCCGGCCCGGCGGGTTGCGGCTCCGAGGTCAACGCGAACTCAAAGTCCGCCAGAGCCTTGCCGACACCGTCTCCGGCAAACCGGAACTCGGCGGGGATGGCGTTCCGACGCGCCTCCGCGCGCTGCATGGCCTTCCGTCTGAGACGGTCCTCCGGACCCGCGGCCGAACCGGGATCCCTTCCGGCTTCATGGAACGATGCCGACTCCGACTTCAGGTAGTCCTTGAAGCCGCGGAGAACGGTCTGCTGGCGCGTGAACTTCTCGCAGTGATGCCCCGTGGCGGCCAGGCTGATGGCCAGCGGCAGGAGTCGAGGGTGGTCCCTGGACACTTTGGCGATGTAGCGCGAAAACGGCGGGAGCTGTTCCGGCGTGAGGCGCCGGCGGATTCCCATGATACCCGCATAGAGGATGTGCCCGGCCACCGGCTTGTGGAGGTGCGGTACGGGATTGAGGTGGTCCAGCAGAGTAAGGCAGCGGTCGAAGTAGTTCTCCAGCGTCGAATCGTAGATGGTCCCGATGACCCGGAGATACCCCTCCACCAGCGTCCCGGGGTCCATTTGCGGCTTGAAGTTCAGGGAGGTGTCGTCGATTGCAACGGGTTTGTCCAACAATCGATTCTCTCGCTCCAGCCGGGTCCAGAGGTTCGTTCCCTTGAGCGCGGTAAGCAGCCCGATCAATGCCATCGGAATCCCGGTTTCCTGAATGAAATCGATCTGGGCATCGAACGCGTTGTCATCGTCGTCGTCGAGCCCGAGGATGAAGCCGCCCAGCACCTGCATGCCCTTTCCCTGAATCTTGCGCACAGCCTTGAACAGGTAGTCGTCATCGCGCATGTCGATGTTCTGCGGCTTCTTCATCTTCTTGAGAGCCTTCGGGTTGGGCGTCTCAATACCCAGGAAGACGGAGTCGAAACCGGCCTCGATCATCACGTCCATCAAGTCGTCCATCCGGACGAGATTGACGCTCGCTTCCGTGAACAGGGAAAAGGGGTGGTCGCGCTCCTTTTGCCATTCGGCGATCGCGGGGAGGAGCCTGGAGACCTCGCGCTTGTTGCCGATGAAGTTGTCGTCGACAAGAAAGAGAGGGCCCCGCCATCCCAATCCATACAGAAGCTCGAACTCGGCCACCATTTGTTCCGGGGATTTCGTTCGGGACACACGGCCGTACAGCTTCGTGATGTCACAGAACTCGCAGTCGAAGGGGCATCCCCGCGAGAACTGCAGACACATCGAGTAGTAGTCGTTCAGGTCGATGAGGTCGAAACGGGGAAGCGGAGCGAGGGTCACATCCGGCCTTCCCGGAGCACGATAGACGGCCTGGGCCGTGCCGTTCTCCAGGTCGCGAAGGAAGCTCGGAAAGGTCTCCTCGACCTCATCGAGCACGAAATGATCAACGCCCTCCATCTCCTCATGAAAGGTAGTGGGATGCGGACCGCCGGCGATGACGGGAACCTGCGCGCGGTTGCAGCGCTCCACGACCTGCTCCAGCGAGGGGCGTTGCGGGATCATGCTCGACGTGAAGGCCAAGTCCGCCCACTCCAGGTCGGCGTCCTCGAGCGAAGTCACGTTGAGGTCGACCACGCGCAGGTTGTACCGCGATGGGAACATCGCGGCGACGGTTAGCAAGCCTAAAGGAGGAAAGGCCGCCCTGATTCCCATGATATCCAGGGCGTAGTTGTGGCCCCAGTATGTCGGCGGGTGCCTGGGATAGAGCAGCAGCGCGTTAGGCATGCGAAACCGGAGGCTCGCGCGATGCGCGGGTCAGTCCGCGCGAATCAGGAACCCTCGACAGCCCCTCGCACGGCCTCGTCGGCAGCGTCGAACAGCATCTTGCGCCATTTCTTCCGCTGGTTCCGGAGCGCCTTCACCATCTCCCACAGCGCGTCGCGGACCCGCTCCACCGCCTCCTCTTTCGCTTCATCGGACAGCGCTTTGCCGCTCGTGAACTCGTACTTCTCGATCGCGAAGTCGGCGATGTCCAGGATGTTGTCCCCGACGACCGCGTAATCAACCGCGTTCCTCATGGCGGGGGCCTCTCGTGGCTCGCTCATCCGGTTCATCCTCGTGGAATGGGTTTCTGGGGTTGCTGATCCTGCCACAGAATGAATGGCCGTCGGGAAAAATAGTCAACCGCATTCACGTCACTCCCTCTCCCCCGCGGACCAGGCGCGGTCCACGTGCACGGTCAGGATGTCGGCGTTGTGGTACTGGTGGTGCTTGACGGAGGAGGCGTGATGCCGCAGCAGCGCCAGCGACAGGTCCCGCTCGCTCGTCGGGTCGGGGCGGTCCCCGAGCAGGGCCATCTGGTTCTCCAGGTTGCCCTCGTGCGTCGCCGCGGTGAACTCCAGCCCGGCGCCGAAACGGAGGTTCCGGGCCACGACGCGCAGCCGGCGCTCGCCAGGGGCGGGGGCGTGTTCGTCCTCTTCCTGGCGCAGGAGGCTGAGAAGCGCCTCCTCGGCGGCCGCCCGCAGGCGGTCCGTGGCCTTGCCGCTCCACTTGTATCTGGCCGCGAAGTCCGCGAGGAACCCGTCGAGTTGCGGAAGGTTCTCCGGGCGCAGCGCCATCTCGGTCCTGTGGCGCCGGGGTCCGGTCACGTCGAGAAACAGGTTCAGCAGCAGGATGGACAGCCCGCCCACGGTGAGACCGTTCGCCAGCATGCGGCCCATGGGCGTGGCGAGGTAGGAGGGGAAGATGGCCTGGAACTGGATCCCGGCGCCGATCCAGAACGCCAGGCCCGCGATCAGCGAATACTGCCGGTCGATCCCCTCCTGGAAGAGGATCCGCATGCCCTGTACGAAGATGAGGCCGAAGATGACGGTCATGTAGGCGCCGAGCACGGGCGCCGGGATCGACAGGATGACGGCCGTGATCTTCGGCACGAAGGCGAGCGCGATGAAGCCGACACCGATGACGACGCCGACGCTCCGGGCGGCGACGCCGATGCCGCTCGCGATCGCGATTCCGGCAAAGTAGGGCCACGGCGGCAGCACGCCCGCGAGCCCGGACAGGAGCGTGCCCGCCCCGCAGGCGGCGACGGACCCCTGGACCCGGCGGAAATCGACCGCCCGGGGCTCGCGCCGCGAGAGGCGCTGCATGCGGACGTTGTCGGTCACCTGCCGGATCACGATCACGAAGGACAGGAAGAGGAACCCGGGCAGGAGCAGCCAGAAACTTCCGTCGAAGCTCAGGTCCAGGCCGGCTGCCGGGAGAGTGGGGATCCCGACCCAGCGGGCTTCCGCCACGCGTCCGAAGTCGACGATCCCGAACAGCGCGGCGGTCACGCAGCCCGCGGCGATCGCGATCACGGCGTTCCACGCCCGCACCCACCGTTTGCCCCGGAGCATGAGGCCGACGACGCACAGCATGGTGACGGCGGCGACCGTGGGGGCCGCGGCCGGCGGAGCGTTCTCCGGCACCCGCGTGAGCATGGCGAACGCCATGGGCATGACGGTCACGGCCACGAGCGCCGTCAGCGTGCCCGACACGACCGGCGTGATGATGCGCCGGAGCAGCGCCAGACGGGCCGCCAGCGCGAGCTGGCACAGCCCCGCGACGATGACGAGCACCCCGAGCAGCGCCGGTCCGCCCGCGACGAGCGCAAGCACGCCGACCCCGATCGAAGCCCCCGAAGCGCCCATGATGGTCAGCGTTCCCCCGCCGATGCCGACGAAGCGCTTCGCCTGGACGATCGTGAGGAGGCCGCCGATCACCATGCTCGCGAAGATCGCCCAATAGAGGTATTCGTCGCTCTGGTTCGCGACGCGCGCGACGATCGTCGTGACCACCACCACCGGCACGCACACGAGGATCGCCGTCTGCGCACCGAGCACGAGGCTCATCGCGCGCGGAGGACGTTCGTCGGCCGCGAACCGCAGCTTCGCGACATCCAGGGCGGGTCCGTTCGCCATCAGCGATCCTCCGTCACGGGAGTTGGGTACTCGCCGTCGAGTCTTTCGACCAGCAGGTCCACACATTCTTCCGCGGAGAGTGTTTCCGTGTCCAGGCGCAGATCGGGTTGTTCGGGCCGTTCGTAGGGACTGTCGACTCCCGTGAAGTTCCTGATGTCTCCTCTGAGCGCCTTGGCATAAAGTCCCTTCGGGTCACGCTCCACGCACGCCTCCAGCGACGCGTCCACAAAGACTTCGACGAAGTCGCCGGGCTCGAACAGGCTGCGGGCATAGTCGCGCTCCGACCGGAAGGGGCTGATGAAGGCGACGATGACGATCAGCCCCGCATCGACCATGAGACGAGCGACCTCCGCCACCCGCCGGATGTTCTCCACCCGATCCGCCTCGGTGAAGCCCAGGTCCCGGCACAGGCCGTGGCGCACGTTGTCCCCGTCCAGAAGATACGTATGCCGGCCCTCGATGGTCAGGCGGCGGTCGAGCAGGTTGGCGATGGTGGACTTCCCCGAAGCGGACATCCCGGTCAGCCACACGCACTGGGCGCGCTGGAGCTTGAGCCGCGAGCGGACATCCTTCGAGACGTCCAGGTGCTGCCATTTCACGTTCGCCGACCGCATGAGCGGGAAGACGATCGTGCCGGCGGCGGCCGTCGCGTTCGTGGCGCGGTCGATCAGGATGAAGCCTCCCAGCTTGCGCGACTCGTCGAAGGGCGCGAAGGGCACGGGGCGGTCGGTCGCGAGGTTCACGGTACCGAGGTCGTTCAGGCGCAGCACGGAAGCGGCCAACTCGTTGCCGTTGGACACGTCCAGCCGGTGCCGGATCCGGGTGACGGCGGCGCCCACTTCCCGCGAGTGGAGCTTCATCGTGTACCGGCGGCCGACGGCGAGGGGCTCGCCGTGCATCCAGACGAGGCGCGCCTGGAACTGGTCCGCCGCCTCGACGGGTTCGTCGGCGCTCGCGACGACGTCGCCCCGCGTGACATCGACATCGGGAGCCAGCGTCAACGTCACGGAGTCGCCCCGGGTGGCGCGGTCGCGGGTTCCGTCCCCCGCGACGACCGACGCCACGCGGGTCTCGGTTCCGGCGGGCGAGATGCGGACGGCATCGCCGACCGCCACCGCGCCGGCCGCCACGCGCCCGCAGTACCCCCGGAAGTCGGCGTCCGGCCGATTCACATATTGGACCGGCATCCGAAAGGGCTCGCCGCCGCGCGCGCCGCCGACCTCCACGGTCTCGAGGTACGCAAGGAGCGTCGGGCCTTCGTACCACGGCGCCGACGTGCCGTTTCGGGTGAGGTTGGCCCCGGTCAGCGCCGAGACGGGAATCGCCTCGACCGCGGCGAGGCCGATCTCGTCGGCGATGGCGCGCCAGGAGGCGCGAATCGCTTCGAAGACGTCCCGGTCCCATTCGACGAGATCCATCTTGTTCACGGCGAGAACCGCGTGGCGGACGCCGAACATGGCCGCGATCCGCGTGTGCCGCGCCGTCTGCCGCAGAACCCCCTTGCGCGCGTCCACCAGGACGACGGCCACGTCGGCGGTCGAAGCGCCCGTCGCCATGTTGCGCGTGTACTGCTCGTGGCCGGGCGCGTCGGCCACGATGAACCGGCGACGCGGCATCTCGAAACTCCGGTACGCGACGTCGATCGTGATGCCCTGTTCACGCTCGTCCCGCAGTCCGTCGACGAGCAGGGCAAAATCGGTCGCCTTCCCCTGCGTGCCGTAGCGGGCCGAGTCGTGTTCGACGCGCCTCAGTTCGTCGGAAAAGACCTGCCGGCAATCGTACAGCAGCCGGCCGATGACGGTGCTCTTGCCGTCGTCGACGCTGCCGCAGAGCACGAAGCGAAGGGTCGGCGGCACCGGCGGCGGCATCAGAAGTAGCCCTGCTTCTTCTTCAGTTCCATCGAGCCGTCGCGGTCATGGTCGATGAGACGCCCCTCGCGTTCGGAGCGATCCGCCGCGAGCGTCTCGGCGATGACCGCGTCGAGCGTATCCGCGTCGCTCTCGACCGCGGCCGTCAGCGGGTAGCAGCCCAGCGTGCGGAAGCGGATGCGCCGTTGCTGCGGCTCCTCGCCCGGGCGTAGCGGCATCCGGTCGTCGTCGACCATGATCCACCGTCCATCCCGCTCGACGACGGGACGCTCGGCGGCGTAGTAGAGCGGAACGATCGGGATCTCCTCCGCGCGGATGTACCGCCAGACGTCCGCCTCGATCCAGTTCGAGAGCGGGGAGACTCGCAGCGATTCGCCGGGCGCCAGGCGCGTGTTGTACAGGTTCCACGGCTCTGGACGCTGCGCCTTCGGATCCCACCGGTGGGCCGCGTCGCGCAGCGAGAACACACGCTCCTTGGCGCGCGACTTCTCCTCATCTCGTCGCGCGCCGACGAAGATGATGTCGTATTGGCCCTCGTCGAGCGCCTGCCGCAGCGCGACCGTCTTCATGACGTCGGTGTAGCGTTCCGATCCGTGATCGAACGGATTGGCGCCTTCGCGCAGCCCGTCCCTGTTGGTGTGAACCCGGAGTTCCACGCCCGCTTCCGCCGCCGTCCGGTCCCGGAAGGCGATCATCTCCCGGAACTTCCACGTCGTGTCGATATGGAGCAGCGGGAACGGCGGCGATGCCGGCCAGAAGGCCTTCCGGGCGAGGTGCAGGAGCACGGACGAATCTTTTCCGACCGAATACAGCATCACGGGCCGCGACGCCGCCGCGAGGCCCTCCCGGAGGATTTCGATGGCTTCGGACTCGAGCGACGCCAGCCAGGCGCCCGAGAGATCGTTCAGCGCTCGAACCCTCCCGCGGCCAGGCCCAGTTGGGGCTTTCGCCGCCAGCGAACGAAGGCCCGCTTCGCCCGCACCGTGAACGTGTAGTTCATCATCGCCAGGGCCGGCACGGCGAGCATGATGATGAAGGTGGCGAACAGGATTCCGAACCCGAGACTCACCGCCATGGGCGAGAGGAACTGCGCCTGCGTGCTGCGCTCGAGGATGATCGGCGACACCCCGAGGAAGGTAGTCACGGAGGTCAGCATGATGGGCCGGAAGCGGACCTTGGCCCCCTGCACGATCGCCTCCGACATGGGGAGCCCGCTTCGGTGCCGCTCGTTGATGAAATCGATCAACACCAGCGAGTCGTTCACGACCACGCCCGACAGGCCCACGAGCCCGAACATCGAGAGCATGCCGAGGTCCAGTCCCATGATCAGGTGCCCGATCGCGGCGCCCACGAGCCCCAGCGGGATCGAGGCCATGACGACGAGCGGCTGCAGGTACGAGCGGAAGGGGATGGCGAGGAGCGCGTAGATCGCGAGCAGGGCGAGCAGGAAACCGCGGGCGATCCCCTCGAACGCCAGCGTCTGCTGGCGCTGCTCTCCGCCGAAACCGTAGCGAAGGCCCGGGTATTGGGCCTGCAGTTCCGGCAGGATCGCCGAGGTAATCTCCGTGTTGACCTCCTGTCCCGTGATCACGGCGGCGTCCACATCCGCCGTAACCGTCACGATGCGCCGTCCATCGATCCGGTTGATCGTCGATGACGCGACCCCGAACGACACGTCCGCGACCTCCGACAGCGGCGCCTCGCCGCCCGTCGGCGTACGGATCCGGTAGTCCTGCAGGTCGGCGAGCGTGTTCCGCTCCGATTCCGGGAGCCGGACGTAGACGCGCACTTCGTCGCGGCCCCGCTGCAGGCGGTAGACCTCGTTCCCGAAGAACGCTCCGCGCACCTGGCGCGCCAGGTCGTCGAGCGTGATCCCGAGGGTGCGCGCGGCGGGCTTCAGCTCCAGCTCCAGCTCGCGCTTGCCCCGGCCCCGGTCGTCGCGGACCTCCGCCACGCCCGCGATGCGAATCAGACGGTCCGTGAACTCGGGCACCGCCGCGTTCAGCATCGCCGTATCGGGATGGGAGAGTTCGACCTGCACCGGCGACCCCAGGTCGATGAGGATGGAACTGAACGTGAGTTCCCGCGCGCCCGCGACCGGGCCGACGCGCTCCCGCCAGGCCCGCTCCACCTCGATGGCCGGCAGATCCCGGATCTCCGGATCGGTCAGCCGCAGGCTGACCTCGGCGATGTTCGACCGGACGAAGCTCGCTTCGGCGCTCATGCCGGGGCCTCCGGCCTGCGAGGGACGCTGCCCGATGCTCGTGAACACCGCCTCGACCAGGGGCGGCTCGTCATCCGGCAACTGCGCTTCGAGTTCCGCGATCGCCGCGTATCCCTGCCCCTCCACGTAGCTGGCCACTTCCGCGGTGCGCTCGCTGGTCGTCCCCTCGGCCATCTCGATGTAGGCCACGACCTCCTCGCCCTCGATCACGGGCAGCAGGCTGAACCGGAGATGCCGTCCCGCCACCAGCCCCCCCACGATCATCAGGGAGGAGAGGGCCCCGAGCACGGTCAGCCCCGGGCGCCGCACCGCGAAGCGCACGGAACGCTCCAGAGGACCGTCGATGAAGCGCTGCAGGTTCGTCTGGACGAGCGTCTGCAGGCGGTAGACGGGCCCCAGCCAGCCTCCCTTCCCGCGGCTCGCGCCCGGCTCCGGGAGGTGCGAGAGGTGGTACGGGAGAATGAACAGGACCTCGACGAGCGAGAGCAGCAGCACCGAGATCACGATCGCGGGGATGACGTAGAGGAACTTCCCGAGGCTGCCGGGCACGAAGAGCAGCGGTGTGAACGCCGCCACGGTCGTGAGCACGGCGAAGATTACCGGCACCGAGACGCGTCTCGTGCCCTTGATCGCCGCCCGCAGCGCGGCCGCTCCTTTCTCCCGTTCGGCGAAGATGTTCTCTCCCACCACGATCGCGTCGTCCACCACGATCCCGATCGCGAGGATGAAGCCGAACAGCGCCATCATGTTGATGGAGATGCCGGCCCACGCCATCACCGCGAACACGCCGGCGAAGGAGAGGAAGATCCCGACCGCGGTCCAGAACGCGAGGCGCAGGTCGAGGAAGAGGGCCAGCGCGATGAGAACCAGGATCAGACCCAGCCGGCCGTTCTTGATGAGGAGGTCGATGCGGCTCTGCAGGTAAGAGGCTTCGCTGCGCCAGATGCTGTAGTCGACGCCCCGCGGGAGCGAGATGGCCAGTTCCTCCTCCAGGTAGCGCTCGACTTCGTCGGAGATCTCCAGAACGCGCTCGTCTCCCGTGCGCATGACCTGGACGAAGGCCGTCGGTTGCCCGTTGTAGGCGTTGATGAGGTCTACGTGCTCGAAGCCGTCCTGGATGTCCGCGACGTCGGAGAGGCGCAGCATCGACCCGTCGACGTTGGCCCGCACGACGATGTCCGCGAAGTCCGCCCGGGTGTAGTTCTGGCCCCGGATGTGAACGAGGATCTCCTCGCGGTCCGTCTCGACGCTCCCGCCCGGAAGGTCGAGGCTGCCGCGCCGCACCGCCGCGGCCACCTCGTCGAGCGTCAGGCCGTGGGCGCGCAGGGCGGCTTTCGACACTTCGATCGAGATCTCGTACTGCCGGACGCCGGAAACGCGGACGAGCGAGATCGTCGGCAGCGAGGTGAGGTCATCCTTGACCCGGTTCGCGATCTCCTTGAGGGTCCGCTCGGGGACGTCGCCGAAGATCGCGATCTCCATGACGCGGCCTTGCGCGGCCAGCGCGACCACCTCCGGCTCCTCCGCATCGACGGGAAAGCTCGTGATCCGGTCGATGGCGGACTTGATCTCGTCCAGCGTCTTCGACTCATCCGTGCCCAGCGACAGTTCGGCGAGCACGATGCCGACACCCTCCGAGGCGGCGCTCGTCACCCGGTCGACACCCTGGATGCCAGTGATCCGCTCCTCGACCCGCCGCACGATCGCCTGCTCGACTTCGTCGGGCGACGCTCCGGGGTACTGGACCTGTACCTGAATCGTGTCGAGGGAGATCTCGGGGAACGTCTCCTGGGGCAGACTGACGAGGCTCACGAAGCCCGCCAAGATGATCAGCACCATGAGCAGGTTCGCGGCGACGCCGTGCTTTGCCATCCACCCGATCGCCCGCCTCATGAGCCGTCTCCTTCCCGCTCGTCGCCGTTGGCGCCCCGCTCCCACGGCTCGGCGCTCTCCAGCAACTGAACCGGCCGCACCGTCATGCCCTCGGTGACGAACAGGAGCATCGAAACGATGACCGGGGTGCCATCCGGGATGGGTCCGAGCACGACGGCTTCATCGTCCACTTCCTGGATCGGCTCGACCGGCGTCATGACGAGGAGCGTGTCGTCCGCCACCGTCCAGAGGACATCGCCGTCGCGGACGGCGGCGGCCGGGACGACGGCGTATTCCTCGAAGCTCGTGCCTTCGATGTCCACCGTCGCGTAGCTGCCGATCAGGAGCGGCGGGCGGCGGGGGTCGTCCTCCGGGGGCGTGAACGGTTCGGGGACGGCGACGACCACATCGACCGTTCGCGTCTGCTCGTCGAGCGCCGCCTCCGCCCGGTCCACGTATCCCGACCAGGCGTACTCGACCCCGCCGTACTCGGATACGATTTCGACCGGGATGCGGGTCGCCGCGTCGCCCGCTCGCGCGTTCCACAGGCGTTCGATCAGCGCCGCCTCGTTGTCGCTCAGCGGCACGACGATCTCCACCGCGTCCGTCGCGTACAGACGGCCAACGGACTGGCCGGCCGCGACGAACTGCCCGGGATCGACCGTCTCCTCGCGGACGATCCCGTTGAACGGGGCCCGGATCCAGGTCCGTTCCAGCGCCAGCCGCGCGTCCTCCAGCCTGGCCCTGGCGCTTCTGAGGGCCGCCGCGGCCGCATCGAGTTGGGGCTGCCGCGTGACGAGCGTGTTGGGCGGGGTCGGGTCGAGGTTCTCGCGGGCGGCGAGCCGCCTCCACTCATCGAGCGCCAGACGCGCGTTCTCCTCGGCTTCCAGCAACGCCACCTCGCGCTGGGCGACATCGGCCTCCGCGGCCTCGACGGCGTTCTCGTAGTCGGTCGGGTCCACGCGCAGGAGCGGTTCGTTCGCGACGAAGCGCCCGCCGCTCACGAGGGCGGGCGAGGTCCAGATCACGCGCCCGCCGACCTGCGACGCGATCGTGACCTCCGCGCTGGGGCGGACCGTGCCGCCGCCCCGCACCTTGATGGCGCCCTGCGTCACGCGCGCGGGCACCGTGCTGACCGTGGGGATCACGCGCGGCGGCTCCACCTCCGCCGGTTCCGCGCGCATGCCGAACAGCAGCGCGAAGCCGAACACGCCCACGCCGATGACGATCGCCCCCTGTACCAGCCGCTTCATGAACGCGGGCGGGGCGGCGGGCGACCCCGTGTCCCCGGCCTCGTGCGGCGTCTGCCGCGTTCCGTCTTCCATCCCGTGTTCCATCCCGTCTGCCATCGTTCCGCCCTATCTCCGGTCTGGGAGCGACGCCGCGCCCCCCGTGTCTTCACTCGTCTCGATGTCCTCGACGTCCTCGACGTCCTCCGCCACCCACGCGCCGCCCAGGGCGCGGTGCACGGCGAGCCGCGCCTCTCCGATGCCGCGTTCGGCGAGCACCCGGGTGGTTTCGGCGCCGTTCAGGTTGACCCTCGCGTCCAGGTACTCGACGTAGTCCCCCACCCCGCTCTGGTAGCGCTCCAACTGGTTCTCCAGCGAGGCGCGGGCGTCGGCGACCTGTTCCATGACCTGCGCGTACCGCTCCCGCTCGTTCTCGAACTGCCGCAGGCTCGTCCGCACCTCCCGGTAGGCGCCCAGGACCGTGCGCGCGTACGCGATCAGCGCCTGGTCGTACTGGGCCCAAGCCGCCCCGAGGTTCGCCCGCAGGCGGCCGCCCTGGAAGATCGGCGCGACGAGGCCGCCGATCAGGTTCGTGAACCACTGGTCGACGAACCGCAGATCTCCGAGTTCGCCTGCCTGGCGTCCCCCGGCCCCGTTCAGGGAGATCGTGGGGAGCAGTTCGGCCCGGCGCGCTCCCACCCTGCGGCGCGCCGCCTCGACGCGCTCGAACGCGGCCATGACGTCGGGTCGGTCCTCGAGCAGCGACACCGGCAGCCCGCCCGGAATCGGGGTCGTATCTACCGCGGGCTCAAGCGCCGGCGGCAGAAGATCTTCGATCATCCCCGCGTACCGTCCGACGAGGAGGGCCAGTCGTCCTTCCGCGTCGTCCACGGCCGTGCGCAGCCCCGGCAGGTTCGACTCGGCGGTCCGGTACTGCTGCCGGATCGCGTAGAGTTCGAAGGTGTTCGTGACGCCCGCCTGATACCGCTCGCGGGTGAGTTCGGCGCGCTCCCGCAGCAGATCGACGTTGTCCTCGGCGATGGCGAGCTGGGCTCGCGCCGAGACGACCTCGAGATACGTCGAGATGGTGGACGCGATGACCGTGAGCCGCACGGTCTCCGCGTCCGCGCGCGAGGCCAGGAAGTCGCGGACCGCCGCCCCGGATTCGTTGCGCAGCCGGCCCCAGAAATCGAGTTCGTAGGCGAAGCCGAGCGAGGCCGAATAGGTCGTGAACTCGAAGCGGTCGGGGAAATCGAAGCTGAGCCCCGGGATCGGGCTCTCGCCGCCGTCATCTCCGTCGCCTCCGAACTGCGACCCGAGGCCGGTGTTGGCGGGGGTGCTGGACCGGTTGCCGTTCGCGTCGAGCGTCAGCGCCGGGAAGAGCGGCGCCCGCGCGATCCGGTACCGGTGCCGCAATTCCTCGAGCCGCGCGACGGCTTCGTGCAGGTCGAGGTTGGCGACGAGCGCCGTCTCGATCAGGCGGTCCAGCGTCGCGTCGTCGAACGCGCGCCACCAGTCGCGGGGCTCGGGCGCCGCCTCGGCCGGGGGAGCTTCCGCATCGTACGCCGCGGGGAGTTCGGCGACCGCAGCCGGGAGCCGGGGGCCCGGCGCGAACGAACACGCGCCCGCCGCGGCGAGCAGAAGAAAGCCGCCCACGCGGAGCCAACCGCGCGCGCCGACCCCGGAGACCGCCATCGCGGCGCTCACGCGAGTCCCTCGCGCCGGACGCCCCCGGTCGGCCGCAGACCCGCGAGCAGGAGATCGACGATGTGCGCCTTCCGTTCCTCCAGGAAGCGATCGAAGTCCTCCACGGCCCGGGAGTGGAAGAGGCGCACCGTCGGGAGCGCGACGAACGGAAACAGGCAGGCGGACACGATCGTGAGCAGCGTGTGCCGGAGGTCGATCTCCCGGATCTCGCCCGCCCCGAGGGCCGCGCGCAGCCGGTCCTCGAGCAGGAGCCCCGGCACCTCCTCGCGCGCCTCGATGGCGGCCGCGAGGTGCCGCTCGAGGACGCCGCCGCCGCACAGGCACTCGTTCAGCATGAGGCGGGCCATGTCCTGGTGCTCGTAGATGTAGTCGATGTAGCCGTATACGAACGCGCGCAGGCTGTCCTCGACCCCCTCCTCCGCGCGCAGCGACTGGCTGAGGCCGGTCATGAACTGCCGGCACCCGTGCTCGAACACGGCCTCGTAGAGCTGTTCCTTGGTGCGGAAATAGTAGTGCAGCAGCGCGCGATTGATCCCCGCGTGATCGGCGATCTCCTGCAATCGGGCGCCGTCCCGCCCCTTGCGGGCGAACACCGTCAGCGCGGCGTCGAAGATCCTCTGTTCGGTATCCGGCGGCCGTTGTTCGGTGTCCGGCGGTCGTGTGGCGGCCGGTGCTTGCGGCACCATCGCGGTCCTCGCGTTATCCAAATCGTTTAACAATCTTGTCAAGTAGGTTCGGACCCTAGTCACGGCTCGTACCGCACGCAAGTTTCCCGCGGGCGACGTTCGGCCGCTGGAGCACGGCAGGGCCTTTCGCCACGGGCTTGGCCACGCGCTGTTGGGACCCAAGAGACCGACGGAGGATCCATGAAGTCAGGCATCCGGATGTACGGCACGACCGTTCTCGCGATATTCGCGTTCGCGGCGGTTCCGCCTGGGCTGGGCGCGCAGAGTGCGCCGCAGGTCGCACGCTCGGCGGATGGGGTCGTCGTCGCGGCGCAGCCGCTGGCCGCCGCCGCGGGCGCCCGGATGCTGGAACTCGGGGGGAACGCCGCGGATGCGGCCGTCGCCGCCGCGTTCGCGATCTCCGTGGTCGAACCGAGCATGAACAGCATCGGGGGGCGCAACCAGATCCTCATTCGGACGCCCGACGGCGGGGTCGCGGGCATCGATGGGACGACGTCGGTCCCGCTCGGGTACGACCCGGCCACGGCGCCCCGCGCCGCCTACGGCTATCCGACCGTCGGCGTGCCCGGGTCGGTCGCCGGCCTCATGCGCCTGCACGAGGAATACGGCTCCCTCCCGCTGACCACGATCATGGCCCCGGCGATCGATTACGCGGCGCACGGGTTCCGGCTGTTGCCGGGCGAAGCCCGCCGCCAGGCCGGATCGCGCGACCAGGTGGCGGAGTCCGAAGGCGCCCGGCGCTACTACCTGAAGGCCGACGGGTCGCCCTACCGCCCCGGCGACCGGCTCGTGCAGTCGGACATGGCCGCGACGTTGAGAGCGATTTCCCTCGGCGGCGGGGACGCTTTCTACGGCGGGGAGATCGCCGGCCGCATCGCCGACGACATGGCGGCGAACGGCGGCTTCCTGACCCGCGAGGCGATGGCGGCCTACGAAGCGGAGGACTCAAGGATCGTGCGCGGGTCCTACCGGGGGTTCGAGATCGTCGGTTCCGACATCCCGGCCTCCGGCGCGATCGCGATCCTCGCCCTCCAGATCGCCGAGGTCTTCGATCCCGGCGGCATGAGCGACGAGGCGTGGGCTTCCGTCATCGCCCAGTCCCTCGCCATCGCCATGACGGAATACCGCCGCCCGAGTTCGGACTCCTCCGCCGTGCGCGTGACGTCGAAGGCGTTCGCCCGCCAGCTCGCGGAGCAGGTCCGCGTGCCCGTGGAGGCCGCCATCGAATCCGGCACGGAGTCCTGGACCGCGTCGGGGGCCGCATCCGGGGACTCAGGTGCATGGTCGGCGGTCGGCGGTCCGGCGCTGCAACTTCCGCCGGAGGACGGCCACACGACGCACCTTTCCGCGGCGGACGGGAACGGCATGGCCATCGCGCTCACCCAGACCATCGGCCCCGGCATGGGAGCGAAGGTGGCCACCCCCGGACTCGGGTTCCTCTATGCCGTGACGCTGGGCGGCTACCTCGGGATCAGCGAGCCGGGCGAACGCGCGCGCTCCGGCATCACGCCGTTCATGGTCCTCGACGACGGCGAGCCGTTCCTCGTCCTGGGCGCCGCGGGCGGCATCCGCATCATCTCGGCGGTCGTCCAGGCCGTGACCCGAGTCGTCGATGACGGCCTCGCGCTACCCGCCGCGCTCGCGGCCCCCCGCGTGCATCCGGACATGGGCCCGGACGGGCTCGCGGGCTTCTCCGTGGAAGCGGGCCCCGAGGACGGCTGGTCCGGCGCTTCGGTGGAGGAATTCCGGGAGATGGGATTCGAGATCACGCCCACGCCGCGGCAGGGCGCGTTCGGGCGCATCCACGGCCTGCAGTACGACGCCGCCACGCGCACCTGGATCGGGGCCGCCGACCCCGACTGGGAGGGCGCTGCCGTGGCGCCCCGCCCGGCGGGGCCGACAGGAGGCCGCGACTAGCCCGGAAGCCGGCGTCCGGCTGGCCGCCGGCGTCTAGCCCGACTGCATGCCCG
This sequence comes from Candidatus Palauibacter rhopaloidicola, assembly GCA_026914155.1. Taxonomy (GTDB): domain Bacteria; phylum Gemmatimonadota; class Gemmatimonadetes; order Palauibacterales; family Palauibacteraceae; genus Palauibacter; species Palauibacter rhopaloidicola. The sequence continues at coordinate 21,213 of JAPPGH010000046.1, forward strand.
GGCAGCCGGCGGCTTCGGCCACGGCGCGCGCGATCAACACCTGCGCGAGGTGGACGCGGTACTCCGAACTCGCGTTCTCATCCGCCGGGGGCGTCTCGAGTTCGGACACCCTCGACGCCGCCGCGAGGATCTGCGCCTTCTCGGACGCGCCGTTCAGGGCCGCTTCGACTCCGGGCGCCCTGAGCGGCGTGCCGCCCATGTTCGTGAGCCCGATCGCGGCGCCCGCGATGCCCGACTCCGTCCAGTTCACGACCGCGGCCACGCCGACGATCGCCCAGTCCTGCGCGCGGCGCTGGAACTTCCGGTAGGCGCTGCCCGAGCCCTCCCGCTTCGGCACCCGGACGCCCGTCACGATCTCGCCATCGGCCGCGGCCGACATGAACGGACCGACGAAGAAGTCCGCCGCCGCCACCGATCGCGTGCCATCGCGCCCCGCAAGGGTGACCTCGGCATCGAGCGCGAGGAGCGCCGCCGGCAGGTCGGAGGCCGGATCCGCGTGCGCGACGGAGCCGCCGAGCGTGCCGCGGTGCCGCACCTGGGGATCGCCGATCCCTTCCGCCACCTTCGCGAGGAGGCCGCTGCCGCCCGTGAGTTCGGACGCGCCGGCCACTTCGTGATGCGTCGTCAGCGCGCCGATGACGACCGAGTCCCCATCCGCGTGCACGCCGCGCAGTTCGTCCAGGTCGCCGATATCGACGAGCAGCGAGGGCCGCGCGAGTCGTAGCCGCATGAGCGGTAGCAGCGAATGTCCGCCAGCCAGCGGCCGTGCGTCCTCGCCGCCCTCGGCGAGCAGGCTCAGCGCCTCATCGAGAGACGACGCGCGCTCGTAATCGAAAGACGCGGGAATCATGCCTCACCTCCCTGGGCCGCCTGAACCGCTCGCCAGACCCGTTCCGGACTCGCCGGCATCGGGATGTTCGTCACGCCGAGGTGCGAGAGCGCGTCCACGATCGCGTTGATCACGGCCGGCGCCGACCCGATCGTCCCTGCCTCGCCGATCCCCTTCACCCCCATGGGGTTCGAGGTGCTCGGCGTCACCGTTCGATCCGTCTCGAAGGACGGGAATTCCGCCGCGGACGGCACGAGATAGTTGACCATCGACGAGGTCTCGAGCGTCCCGTCCTCCGCGTACGTCGCCTCCTCGTACAGCGCGGCCGCAATCCCCTGCGCCACGCCGCCGTGCACCTGACCGTCCACGATGACAGGGTTGATCACGGGCCCGCAGTCGTCCACCGCGATGTAGCGGACGAGATCCACGGCGCCGGTCTCCGTATCCACCTCGACCACGGCCACGTGCGTGCCGAAGGGGAAGGTGAAGTTCGGCGGGTCGTATACGCAGCTCGCCTCGAGCCCGGGTTCGGAGTCTTCCGGCAGGCTGTGGGCCGTCCACGCCGCGAAGGCGAGTTCCGGCATCGACTTCGTCCTGTCGGGCACCCCCTTCACCGAGAAGGTCCCCGCCTCGTACTCGAGGTCCTCCGGCGCCACCTCCAGCAGGTGCGCCGCGAGCCCTCTCGCCTTATCCACCACCCGGTCGCACGCGTTGTGCACGGCGACCCCGGCCACGGCGAGGCTGCGGCTCCCGTAGGTGTTCATCCCGTGCGGCGCCACGTGCGTGTCGCCGTGGAGGACCGTGACGTCCTCGTACGGAATCCCGAGCGCGTCCGCCGCGATCTGGGACCAGGAGGTCACGTGCCCCTGCCCGTGTGGCGAGCTGCCCGTCACGACTTCCGCCTTTCCGGTCGGCAGCATGCGCACCGTCGCCGCGTCCCAGCCGCCGGCGCCGTACTTCAGCGAGGCCAGCACCTGCGAGGGCGCGAGGCCGCAGATCTCCACGTAGGAGGAGAACCCGACCCCGATCTGCCTGCTGCCCCCCCCTTCCCTGCGCTCCGCCTGGTCGCTCCGGAACCCGTCGTAGTCCAGCAGTTCCAGCGCGCGGTCGAGCGCGGGCTCGTAGTCGGCCGAGTCGAAGGCGAGCCCGCCCGGGCTCTGCACCATGTCGCCGGCCGCGAGGAAGTTGCGGCGCCGGATCTCCGCCGCGTCCACGCCGACCTCCCGCGCGAGCGAGTCGATCGCCCGCTCGATGGCGTAGGTGGCCTCGGGCCGGCCCGCGCCCCGGTAGGCGTCCGTCGGGGTCGTGTTCGTGAACACGCCCGTGCACTCGAAGTGATACGCCTCTCCGCCGTAGCAGCCGCAGTAGAGGAAGGCGCCCAGGAGCGGTACCCCCGGCGCCACGAGCTGCAGGTAGGCGCCCATCGCCGCCGCGATGTTCACGCGGTATCCGAGGATGTCTCCGTCGGAGGTCGCCGCGATCTCGATCTTCTGGACCTGGTCGCGGCCGTGGATCGTGGCGAGGTATCCCTCGCTGCGGCCCGCGACCCACTTGACCGGCTTCCCGAGACGGCGCGCGAGGGCGATGCAGAGCGCCTCCTCGGCATAGACGTTGAGCTTCGAGCCGAAGCCGCCGCCCACGTCGGAGGGCGCGATGACCCGGATCTGGCCCTCGGGGATTCCGAGAGTGAGCGCGAACAGGACTTTCGCCACGTGCGGAATCTGCGTCGTGGACCACACGGTGAAATCGCCCGTCGAGGGGACGGACTGCGCGACGACGGCGCGCGGCTCCATCGCGTTCGGGATCAGCCGCGGCTGCGTGTAGCGCTCGCTGACGACCACGTCCGCCTTCGCGAAGGCCGCGTCCACGTCACCGTTCGTCAGCGCCCAGGTGTAGCTCTTGTTGTCGTCGAACGCCTCGTGCACGCGCGGCGCGTCGTCGGCCAGCGCCGCCTCCACGTCCACGACCGCCTCCTGCACGTCGTAGTCGACCTCCACCAGTTCCGCCGCGTCGAGCGCCGCGTTGCGGCTCGTCGCGACCACGACCGCCACCGCGTCGCCCACGTAGCACGCCACGTCCTGCGCCACCGGCCAGTGGTCGGGGATCCTGATGTCGTCGGTCACGGGCCACGCCATGGGCAGTCCCGCGGCCCATTCATCGGCCAGATCGGCCCCGCTGTACGCGGCCACCACGCCCTCCGCGGCGGCGGCGGCGGAGACGTCCACCGAGTTGATGCGTGCCGAACCGTGCGGACTGCGCACGAGCGCCGCATGAAGCATGCCGGGCAGCGTGAGGCCTTCCAGGAACTGGCCCTGCCCCGTGAGTAGCTTGGGATCCTCTTTCCTCGGGACCCCGCCGCCAACGTATTTCTCAGCCGTCGCCATGTTCTCTCTCCCCTCCCCTAAGAGCCCATGTCGTCGGCGGCCGCGAGCACCGCCTTGACGATGTTGTGGTAGCCGGTGCACCGGCAGAGGTTGCCCTCCAGCGCGAGCCGGACTTCGCCTTCCGTCGGCGCCGGGTTCTCATCCAGGTATCCCACCGCGGCCATCATCATCCCCGGCGTGCAGAACCCGCACTGCAGGCCGTGGTTCTCGTGAAAGGCCTTCTGGACCGGGTGCCAGTCGCCGTTGCTCGCGAGTCCCTCGACGGTGGCCACGTCCGCGCCGTCCGCCTGGACGGCGAGCACGGTACACGACTTCACCGACTGACCGTTCATCAGAATCGTGCAGGCGCCGCACGAGGACGTGTCGCAGCCCACGTTGGTGCCGGTCAGTTCGAGTTGTTCGCGGATGAAATGAACGAGGAGGGTGCGGGGTTCGACGTCCGCCTCGTGCCGAACCCCGTTCACGGTCATGGAGATGCGCTTCATGCGGCCACTCCTGATCCTGTGCCGGCGGGAGCGCCGACGGAGCTCCCGGAACGGGACTCATCCGGCCGCTCGTCGGCCGGGGGATCTCAGTCTAGAACGGGTTGCGGGGAGGGTGCAACCGGGTCGGCGACCGTGCGGCGCTCAGTTGCGGCAGCGGGTGCCCGTGAACCACATGATTCCCTCCACCCACGCGTCGAACGTGGAGTCGCGGGGCACGCAGAGCGTGGGCACCAAAGACAGAGTCCTAAGCGCCGTCATGCGGGTCGCGGCCCGGGGCAACGGCCCGCTCATGCTCGTGCTGCCGAGCATCAGCACCTCGAGACGGGTGAGATCGCCGAACGCCTCCGGGAACGGGCCGCTCAACTCCGTGTGGTTGAGTTCCAGCCTTTCCAGCTTCACGAGCTTTCCGAGTTCCGGCGGCACGAGCCCGCTCAACTCGTTGCCTCGGAGCCATAACTGCTTGAGGTTGGATAGGTTGCCGAGTTGCGGCGGGATTTGACCGGTAAGCTGGTGCCCGTACAGCCACAACCCTTCGAGGTTGGCGAGCTTCCCCAGTTCCGGCGGGATCGGGCCTTCGAGGCCCGGGTGGCGCCGCGGCTGCCCCCGGGCGAGGTCGCTCCCGGCCAGGTTCAACACGCGGAGGTTGGCGAGATCGCCGAGTTCGGGCGGGACTAAACACGAAAATCGTAAGCGACTGCGGATCAATGGTTTACGTAGCATATCGCCCGCTCCCGTATCACTTTGGATACACAAATATGATCCGGAATACACCGGACCCAAGCGGACCGCGGCGGACGTGAACCTTGGGCCGAACCCTAGCCTCAACCTGCTGCCGGTTCGGCCTCCACGGCGACCGGGCGACCGCCGAAGCGTCCCCCTGCCCCCTCTATCGCGGCGGCGACGGGAAGCGGAGAGGCGTTCATCCTACCACGTCTCTCTCCGGTGCGCGACGCTGGCCTTGGAACCCGGCGGTGCGAGATTACCTTACTGTTGATGGACCTTCGGTCGGAGGTGGAGCCTTCTAAACCATTCTGTGAGGAACCGACCCGTGACGCTCGAACACTGGACCGCGAACATGGGGAACTACTGCCTTTCGGATCGCTCCGAGGTGGTCGACGAGGTGACCCCCGCGTACGGACGGCTGATCGCGGGGGCGGGCGCGCTCGGCGTTCCGGCGCCGTTGCGGGACCCGGACGATGCGTGGCAACTGGAGGTGCTCGCGCATCCGCACGGCCCGCGCGTCCTGCGGGCGTGCATCCTTGCCCCGGACGGGCGGCCTGCGGTGGCGGTGGCGGTGGCGGAAGGCGGTGGCGACGGCGCGCGGCGCGCATGGCGCGAGACCGTCGCGGCGTCCTCCTGGTTCATCGAGGGCTGCGACCTCGCGGAGTTCCGCGACCCTCCGGGCGGCCCGTGGATGATGGGGGCCTTGCAGGACGGGCTGGACGGCCATCCGGAGGCTTTCGACTGGCTGGGGGCCGTCCTCCAGTACATCGGGTGGGCGTTTCTGGACAGCCTCTCGCCGATCACGGTCGCATGACCCCGCCCGCCGGTTTCACCGGCTCGGCCCGGAGTCCCGGTCCGGCCCGGGCGGCCTGATCCTCTCGACCAGCCGCCTCGTCATCTCCATCTGCGCCCTGGCCCTGCGCCGTAGGTCCCGGAGTATCCGGTCAAGTCCGTCACCCGCGCGCTCAGCCGCTCGACTTGCCGCTGCAAGGCTTCGACCTGTTCTCGCAACGCTCCGATCTGTCCGGAGTGCCGCCGCTGTTCCGTTTCGTACTGCCCGGACAACCTTTCCAATGCGGCCGTCAGCCGCCGCTCCAAATCGGTCACGCAGCTCCCTCCTCACTCTCTCGACAG
>JAPPGH010000019.1 GCA_026914155.1 Candidatus Palauibacter rhopaloidicola
CCGGGCCAGTCCGAGTCGCAATCGTTTGCCTTCAATGGTGCTACATATGCGCCTCCCGACGGGATGCACTGGAAGACGACTGTGGAGGGCTTGGGCCGCCTGTATCGAGGCGGCAGACTAATGGCTGGCGGCCAACTCCCTCGATACGTTCGGTGCCTCGACGACTTCGCCGCGTTCCCCAGAACCAACGTTTGGCTCGATGTTGGTGGCGTTCAGAGTCGGACCGATCCAAAGGTCTATGTGGTTCAAACCGCTACCGAAGCGGTCCAACGCTGCATTCTGATGACCACCGATCCCGGCGACCTCGTCCTCGATCCGACTTGTGGCTCGGGCACCACAGCCTACGTCGCGGAGCAGTGGGGCCGACGCTGGATCATGATCGACACCTCTCGCGTGGCGCTCGCCCTAGCACGCGCCCGCATCATGGGTGCCCGCTATCCCTACTATCTCCTCGCCGACAGTCCCGAGGGTCAGCGCAAGGAGGCGGAAATCTCGCGCCGGACACCGTCCGACCAACCCACCTACGGTCGGATTCGACAGGGCTTCGTCTACGAGCGGGTGCCGCACATCACGCTGAAGCAAATCGCTCACAATGCGGAGATCGACGTCATCTGGGAGGAGCATAGGGAAACCCTAGATCCCCTTCGGGAGAAATTGAACGCGTTGCTCGAAAAACAGTTGCAGGAATGGGAGATTCCCAGAGAGCCGGAGGAATCTTGGCCGCCCAAGGTGCAGGAACTTCACAGCAGATGGTGGAGTGCCCGCATCGCCCGACAGAAGGAGATCGACGCATCCATCGCGGCCAAGGCACCCTTCGAGTTCCTGTACGACAAACCCCATCAGGCCAAGAACATCGTGCGGGTCGCTGGCCCGTTCACGGTCGAGAGCCTGTCTCCGCACCGAATGCTACCCGTGGGTGTCGACGACGAATTGGTCGGCTTGGCGGAGCGGTCGGGACCCACCCAGGGCGTAGGACTGGACTTCGCCGGGATGATTCTCGACCAGTTGCGGACTGCCGGCGTGCAGCAGGCCCACCGCAGCGACCGGGTTGACTTTACGGCGCTGGACGGGTGGCCGGGCGAACACGTATGTGCCGTGGGTCAGTACCTTGAGGGGAGCCGAGTGAAGCGGGCAGGCGTCCTGATCGGTCCTGAGTTCGGCACGGTCTCCCGCCCAGACCTCGCGGCTGCGGCGCGAGAGGCCGCAGAGGCCGGATTCGACACCCTGGTCGCTTGCGCGTTCAACTACGATGCCCAGTCGGCGGATTTCGCCAAGCTCGGTCGGGTCCCGATCATCAAAGCTCGCATGAACGCCGATCTCCACATGGCGGACGAACTCAAGAACACCGGGAAGGGCAACCTCTTCGTGGTCTTTGGTGAGCCCGACATTGAGATCCAAGATGTGGGCGATGGGAAGATCCAAGCGGAGATCAGGGGCGTCGATGTCTTCCACCCAAGCACTGGCGAGGTCCGTGCCGACGACACGGATGGAATCGCGTGCTGGTTCATCGACACGGACTACAACGAGGAGAGTTTCTTCGTCCGTCAAGCGTACTTTCTCGGCGCCAACGATCCCTACAAGGCGTTGAAGACTACACTCAAGGCCGAGATCGATCAGGAGGCTTGGGCCACGCTCCGCCGTAGCGTCTCGCGACCGTTTTCCAAGCCTGCTTCTGGCCGGATTGCAGTCAAGGTAATCAACCACCTCGGCGACGAAGCCATGAGAGTGTTCCTTGTGTAGAGCGGAGTTGCGTGTGGCCGGGCAGCACGCGCCCCGCTACGCCAGCTTTGGCCTTCCCAGCACAGGCCTTGACGATGGCTACCAATCCCGCCAATCAAGTCCGATTTTCCCGCTTTGGCGGCTCGTTCCAGCAAGATCCAGTACCACGGCAGTAAACGCAGATCGTGCAGCCCTGTAAGTAGTTAGCCGATTTCCTGCCGGGATTCGGACCTTAGTCGATCCGCTGTTCCCGCTCGTACTGCGCGGACAACCTCCGCAAGGCCCTCGTCAACTGCTCCTCTAACGCGGTCATAGACCTCCTTCACTCGTTCGACAGCTTCAACGCCGGGCGTCCGTCCACCCTCCAGGGCGGACGGTCCAGCACCCCCTCCGGCACCACCACGAACCGATCCCCCTCGATCTCCACCAGCGTCACGCCCCAGGTCGTCTCCTCGATCTCGTCCAGCGTCCAGCGCGCCTCCTCGACCTCTCGGTTCAACCTCCCAAGGTCCACGATCCGGTGTTCGATGCTCGTCGCCAACCAGCGCATCGTCGCCCAGCTTCCGCCGAAGAAACCGAGCCAGAGGCTCAGGCCGACGATCAGGGGCCGTTGCCACGCCTTGGCCAGCAACTTGCGCATCCGACCGGTCGCCTCCTCCGTATCGCGCTCGATTGTACTGAGCGCGTTCCTCGCGACGCGCCGCGAGTTCTCGGCGAGCCGCTTCAGCTCGCTCGCGGTCAACTCCTCGATCTCCCTGCGTTCGCTCTCCAGCCGCTTCCGCAGCCGGTCGGTCAAATCGTTCGCGGTCGAAGTTCTCTCCATACAGTTCTCCCTTGAGACGCCAGCGGTCC
>JAPPGH010000032.1 GCA_026914155.1 Candidatus Palauibacter rhopaloidicola
GCCTCGTCTTGGTGGGCGTCACCTCCTCACCGTAGATGTCAAAGAGCATCTCCAGCGTGAGCGGCTCCGGCTCGGCTTCCGCCTTGCCGTTGAGGTCAGGTCCGGCGAACCCGGCAGCGAACTCGTCCGCCTGCCGTTTCGCCCTCGCCCAATCGCGGTGCCCCAGCGACCGGGTGAGCCTTCGCCCGTTCTCGCGCCACTCCACTTGGAACAGGCCGGTCTTCGGGTCTGGAAACACCCTGACCCTGTTCCGGCCCCACTCGCCGGCGCCGTAGCTCCGGCGGCCTTTTCTCGTGCGTGCCATCGTTCGATTCCTCTCGTTCGATGGACTGCACGATCTGCACGATTGAAACCTCGCGACGACGGGGCTCGTCGTCCAGAGTTGGGCGCTCCGGCCGGCGTTGGCGCGGGCGCGCCACGGGGGCGCTTGTATCTCCGGGTAGTGGAGGAGCCAGATGTTATTTTGTTTCACAAAAACTCTGGCTGGGGGGGTGCCCCCAGACCCCCAAAACGACACTTCCGCGCGCCACCAAAAGGAGCCGCCCGACATGGCCCGTCCCCGGAAGCCCGAGGCCGAGCGCAGGAGCCGCACGATCGGCGTGCGCGTCACCACCGCGGAGGCCGCGGAGATCGCCGAGCGGGCCGGAGCGGCCCGCATGACGACGGGCGGCTACATGCGCCGCAGGGCGCTGGGGCAGCCGGTCCGCGAGGCGGTCGTTCTCCGTCTCGGCGCGGCCGAGCGGGTCGAACTCCACCGGATCGGCGTCAATCTAAACCAGATCGCCCGCGCCCTGAACTCCGGGGCTTCCGCTCCTTCCGGTACGCTGGAGGCGGTCGAGCGGGTGGGCGAGCTCGCGGCCGGTCTCCTGAGCGGCGAGGCGCTGGACCGGTGATCCCGAAGATCAACGGACTGGGGCGCTCGTTCGCCGGGGTCGCGGCGTACTGCCTCCACGACGCCCCGGAGCCGGACGACCGCCGCCCGAGGACATCGGAGCGGGTCGGGTGGGCCGACACCCGGAACCTCGCGACGTTCCGGCCGGAGCGGGCCGCGCGGCTGATGGCCGCGACCGCGAAGGCGGCCCCCGACCTCAAGCGGCTGGCGGGCGGATCGCCGGGAGGCCGGAAGCTGGCGAAGCCGGTCCTGCACTACTCGCTCAGCTGGGCTCGGGACGAGACGCCCGGCAAGGGGGAGATGAGCCGGGCGGTGGACGAGAGCTTGGAGGCGCTGGGGCTGGAGGGCCACGAGGCGCTGATCGTCGCGCACGAGGACACGCGGCACCCGCATGTCCACGTGATCGCGAACCGGGTCGATCCGGAGACCGGGAAGGCGGCGAAGCTCGGAAACAGCAAGCTCCGGCTGTCGCGCTGGGCCGAGGGCTACGAGCGGGAACAGGGCCGGATCCGGTGCGGGCGGAGGGTCGAGAACAACGAGCGGAGGCGGGCGGGCCAGCAGGTGGTTCGAGGCCCGTCGGACCGGCCGCGCCACTGGGCGCGCGTCCGCCGCGAAGGGATGCAGCCTGGGCGGGCGCCGCGGGCGAGGAAGCCGCGCCGCGAGGATCAAGTCGACATGGAGGCATGGCGGCATGGCGAGGCGGAGGCTTGGGAGACGGTCGCGGACGGGCGCGAGTACAGCTTCCAGCACCTTGAGACCCGGGCGCGGAAGGAATGGGCCGAACTGCACAAGCGGCAGGAGGAGATGCGGCAGCGGCTCGACCGAGAGAGCCGCACCATGCTCGGTCGGCTCCGGATCTGGCGGCTCGATCGTTCGCTCAGGGAACTGGCCGGGGCGATCCGGGGCCGGCAGGATCTGGTCGAGGGCTGGCGCGAGGATCTCGACCGGTATCACAGGGACGAGCGGGCCGAGTTGGGCAAGGCGCACGGCGAGCGAGCCCGGGAGATCGAGCGCGGTTGGGGCAAGTTCTATCGAAACAGGCTGGTGGAGGCGGAGCGGCGCGCATGGTCGGTGCGCGCGACCATGAGGGAGAGGGAGCGCGAACAGGCACGGGAGAGGGAGCGCGCCCGGACCATCACCCGCATCGTTGTACCGCGACCGCCCCGGCCCAGAGGCCCCGAGCGTGGCGGGGGAGGGTTCGAGCGGTAATCCTTGATGTCGGCAGTCCAGTGCGACACCGCCATCCAATGCGATGAGGCGCGGACACCGAAACACGCATTCGACACAGGTTCCTCGCCGCCCGGCGCCGGTTCAAAATCCCCCGACGTGGAAGATCTGTGTGATGCTTGATAGCGATCACGATCCGCAGCGTGAAGAACGGCAAACGCTCCCGCCCGCGAGCCCCACCGGGGCGCGGATCTTCCGGGTGCTCGCTGGAGCGGAATCCCTCGCCCGTCGGATGTCGGTCGTTAGATTGAGTATCTTGCTCCCCACTTCAGATGAGAGTGGCGCATGGCCCGACACACTGAACCGTTGGTGAACGCCGTCTTGGCCGGTGCTCTGGACCGCAGGCACCCGCGATGGCGCGTGACCGCCGAGCAAACTGATGTCTTCGGCCACCGCGGACTGCGACCCGATGTTCTGGTTCGGCTCGGCGGTGCCCCACCCATTATCTTGGAGACGGAGTTCGCGCCAGCGTCCACCGTCGAGGAGGACGCCCGCGCTCGGCTGGGCGAACTGACCAAGGACTCCGGTTACGAAATCGAACAGGTCGTCGCGATTCGCTTGGACGCGGAGCTCCGGCGTGCCAGCGATCTCCCGGCCGCAGTCGAGGCGACGCGAGTTGAATGGTGTGTTTTTTCGGGCCATGGCGGCGATTCACTCCGGTGGCCCGACCGGGGCTGGCTCGCCGGCGGGATCGACGACCTCGCCCGTGCGGTCGAAGAGGTGTCCCTTTCGGAACGTCTGGTCGCGGAGGGTCTCACGATTCTGGAACAGGGCGTGCGTCAGGCTGCCCACATCCTACGGGCCGATGCGGCGGAGGCCTCGCGGACAGGGTTGGAAGCGACCGCAAGGCTGCTGCACCAGGAAGACAGCGAGCAGACATCACGCATGGCGATGGCGATCATCGCGAATGCGATGACCTTTCACACGACACTGGCGGGTATGCATGGCATCCCCCACCTGGACAGCCTGCGCGGCGCGTCCGGCAGCATCCTCCGCCCGCGGCTCCTCCAGTGCTGGCGCGATATCCTTCGAATCAACTACTGGCCTATCTTCAAGATCGCGATCGATCTCCTGCTGACCATTCGCGACGCTCCGGCCTTGACGATCATGGACCGGCTCGCCGATGTGGCCCACGAGCTTGCAAGGATCGGGGCAACCAGCCTCAACGACCTCTCCGGGCGGATGTTCCAGCGGCTGATCGTGGATCGCAAGTTCCTCGCCACGTTCTACACGCTCCCCAATTCGGCCGCGCTGTTGGCCGAACTTGCGGTCCCGGATCTTGACGTGGACTGGGGAGACGCATCCGCAGTCCAGAAGCTGCGGATGGGCGACCTCGCTTGCGGGACCGGCACCCTTCTGCTGGCAGCCTATCAAGGCGTGCTCTCGCGGCACCGACATTCTGGTGGCGATGACGCAAAGCTGCACGCTCGGATGATGGAGCGCGGCTTGGTGGCTGCCGACATCATGCCCGCGGCCACGCACCTGACAGCCTCGAATCTCTCCGGGACTCACCCGGGAATCACGTTTGAGCGAACGTGCGTCTACACCATGCCCTATGGCCGCCAGCCCCAAGAACAGGAACTCCCAATCGCCATCGGGTCGTTGGACCTCTTGGACGAGGGCCATGCCTCGATGGCGCTTTTTGGAACCGGGCAACGGCAGGCGCGCGGAGACAGGGAGGACGAGGGGAATGTCGACGCTCGCGTGGAGATCCCACCCGAGTGCCTTGACTTGGCCATCATGAATCCGCCGTTCACCCGTCCTACCAACCACGAATCGACCACCGTTCCCGTTCCGTCGTTCGCCGGTTTCGACACGAGCGCGAACGAACAACGAGACATGTCGAGGCGACTGAACGAGATCGGTCGCTACATGGGGTCGCGTGTCGGCAATGGCAACGCGGGGCTGGCCTCGCACTTCGTGGACCTCGCCCACGCGAAGACGCGTCCAGGTGGTGTGATCGCCTTAGTGCTGCCGGCATCATTCGCGCAAGGAGGGTCGTGGGAGGCGGCGCGCGCACTGATTGAAGCAGAATACGAAGACATCGTGGTCGTGACGATTGCGGCATCGGGCAACACGGACCGAGCGTTTTCCGCTGACACCGGAATGGCTGAGGTACTCGTAGTAGCGAAGAAGAGAACGGATAGGGATTCGGTGGCCGGTTCGACCCTGTTCGCGAACTTGAGGCGACGTCCGAAGAGCTTACTTGAGGCCACTGACGTGGCTCGCGCGATTCGCGAAACGCCCCGCGACGGTGGGAGGGCCGGCTGGTTGCTGGTGGGAGACAGTTCCGTGGCTGGCAGCTATGTGCGTGACAAACTGTCCTCCACTGGGGCGGCAGGAGTCAGAAACCCTGATCTCGCCAGCACGATGCTAGCTCTGGGCGCGGGAGTCCTTCAACTGCCTCGGCGGAGGGACACACTGGATGTTCCCATCGCGACGCTGGCTGAACTTGGAGACCGGGGACCGATCGACCGTGACTTGGTGGGGCGCGGCTCGCAAGGCTCACCCCGGGGACCTTGGGACATGGTAGGCTACACCGAAGCGGAGACGCCACCGACCTATCCTGCCCTATGGGCACATCATGCCCCGCGGGAGCGTTACCTAGTGGTCCAACCGGATCGTGCAGGTCGGGTTCGAGAAGGTTGCCAAGGCGCTGCGGTCGAACGGTGGAAGCTGGCGGCCAGCCGCCTTCACTTCAATCGGGATTTCCAGATCAATTCTCAGAGCTTGACAGCTTGCCTGACAGCGGAACCGGCGATAGGAGGCAGGGCTTGGCCCAGTTTTCTTGTGGATCGCGCGGAGTGGGAAATACCCATCATTCTCTGGGCCAACACGACTCTCGGCCTGATGTCCTTCTGGTGGCGTGGGTCCAGGCAGCATCAGGGGCGAGCATCGATAACGTTGAGCCGCCTGCCGGAGTTGCCGGTCGTAGATCCCCGCCAACTCGGCGAGAGCCAGATCCAGAAGGCACAAGAGATTTTCGCTGAGTTCCGGCGCCAGCCGCTTCTGCCAGCCAACGAGGCCTATCGGGATCCGGTTCGGGCGGATCTCGATCGGGCCGTGCTCGTGCGGCTCTTGGGCCTACCCGATGGGATCGAGGATTCTCTTCGGCTTCTTCGCGATCAATGGTGTGCAGAACCGAGCGTACATGGTGGGCAGGGTACGCGAATCCGGGTGTAGAGCGGATGACGGAAGGCCGCATGACCGAGTCCGAAGAACTCTTTTGCCGGTTCGGCAGGTCTCAAGGCTGGCGGGTCCAACGGATTGACGAGCACTCCGTGGCGCGAGGTGGCAAGAGGCCCGATTTCCTCGTCCGGTTGGGGGATGGTGCTGGTATCGTCGTGGAGGTGAAGCAATTCGATCCGAATACAGAGGAACGAGAGGTAGCGCAGGGAAAGGGGTCACGCGTGCTGGGCGGCAAACCGGGACATCGCGTGCGTCAGGTGATCACGAGGGCCAACAGGCAGTTGAAGTCGCTTGGGCGGTCTCACCCGGGAATGGTGGTCTTGCAAAACCGTACCCCATGCAGCCTTCACGACGATCCGTATGCGGTCCTCACCGCCATGCGCGGCATGGATGTCGTTCGTGTCCCTCTCGATCCGTCCGCAGGTCCGGGCTCGCTCGTTAGGTTTGGCAGCTACCAACAAGGCCCCGAGGCGAAGCTGAATCCAGAGAGGAACACATCAGTGTCCTGCATCGCCGTACTGCGCGAGCTATTCGATGGCGTCCCCGTTCCTTTCGGTCTGGGCGGACCGGACCCCGAGCATGATTTGGCTGTGTACCACAACCCCTTTGCCAAGCTTCCGCTGGACCCAAGCCGGCTGGTTGGCTCACGCGTGACACACTACCGGATGAATGAAGACGAGTCCTCGTGGGAACCCGTCGCGCGTGAGCCGTTGAGATGATCCGGTCAACGACTTCCCGCCATTCCCAACCCGTTTTCCCGCTCTGGCGGCACGATCCAGCAAGGTCCAGCCAAAGGGCAGGAGTGGCAGATCGTGCAGCCCCAGTTAGACTTACGTGATCTCCTGCCGGGATGTTGGCCGTTAGCCGTCCGCCTACGCGGCTGTCGTCGACCTCGCCGGTACCGGTCACGCGGCGGATCGACGGCTTCTCATTGTCGAAGAGGCCGAGTGGAGCCGCATTTCCCCGGCTGGGTGACGTGGACAGGAAGTCGAGGCTTCCAAGGCGCGCGACGCCGTCGGCCACGTCGTGCTGCACGCGCCAAAGGTTCATGTCCTTGACGACCTGACGCGCCTCGGCCATGCAGAGCGTAGAGGCGGCCAGGTGGATTGCGGCGGGGACCACGTCGAAGCCGTAGAGCGCCTCTTCCAGGATCGTCCGCACGATGGTCGGGGCCTGTTCGGCGGGCGCTCCGGCACGGCGTGCCCGCTTGAGGACCTCCTGCGCGGCGGCCATGAGCAGAGTGCCGCTGCCGCAGGCCGGGTCCACGATCCGCAGCCCGGCGACGGACTCGGCCGAAGCGAAGTCGATCTCGGACCACTTCGGGCCACGCTCGTCGAAGGCGAGGCCTGCAAGCATGATCGCTGCCGGGATCGTCGTGTAGTTGGTCGCAAGGAACTTGCGCGAGTCCAGCAGTCGGTGGAACACGCGGCCAGCCACGTCATGGCGGCGGATCATCCCCGATTCGACGATCTCGCGCGCGGTGCGGATCAGCACGACCATGGCCAAACGGCTGGCCTGCGAACCCGGCGTTGCCCGAAGGGTCTCCCGGGCGACGTGGAAAATGGGCCACCAGTTGATCGCCAGGATCTCTTCCCACTGCCTCTCAAGGTCTGCGGTGGATCCGGCCGGGTCGGGACGGCTGATCGTCTTCCGCCGGTGCTCGGGGGGCAGGAGCGACATGTCCAGATGCCTCGCCAGCAGCTCTTGGAAGACCAGCGCGTTGAGCCATATGAGCGCTTTGGTGCCGGGAGACTCCGGCTTGCGGCCCCGGTTCCGGTCCAGTCGGGCCAGCACCTCGGCGACCTGATCGATCGCAGTGGACGCCTTCTGGACGATCTCCTCGATGCGGGCTCCGTTGTCGCTCTGCACCCAGTAGTTGCGTAGTTGCTCCGCCAAGAGCGCCACCGTGCCGACCGTGTTCGGTCCCCACTCGTCGCCGTAGTAGCGATAGGAGATCTTCAGGTCCTTGGCAGCCGCCAGGTTGGAGTCGGTATCACTCTCGGGCAAGTCGGCCAGCCCCTCGGGGTATCCCACGGCCACCGCAAGCCGAAGCGGCAGTCCACCCACCATCGCGGGCTGGTCTGGGGGGAAGCGCTTGTCGGCGTCGGCCTTAGCGGGCGCGCCGAACTCCGCCTCGATCACAACGGCGTAGTCGTCGAAGTCGAGCAGCACATCGGCCTGTCCGCGCGCGTGGCCGAATGTGTGGCGCTGCTCCCCCTGCGCATTCAGCCCCTCGTGACGGAGGAGCCGTGCGAGGGCGAGATTGTAGGCAACTTCGGTGGAGTTGCTCACCGGGCGGCCCCAAGCAGCACGTTCACGTCACCGCCACAGGTTGTCGAAGGATCTAGACGAGCGCGCCACCGTAGAGGTCGAAGACGGCTGCCAGCACCAGCATGGTCCCGGCTGGGCCTTTAGGACCTCCAAGGCATCCAGGAGATGAGCATGCCTTTGCCATCGCGGACCTTGGTACACACGGTCGGAAGTGTCGCCGATCACGTTGCGGAGCCGTGCAGCGAACGTGTCCTGGGTCAGGCTGTCCGCCGGTACCTTGGGGCGGGGTTGGCAGGTCGCGACGGTGGGTTTCATGGGGTCTGCGTGCAGAAGACGGGAGGGATGGTCGAAACCGGATTGGGTACGAACACTAGGAAGCCGATTGCGTTGCGGGCAACGGCCCGGTCAGCATTGTGCACCGTTCCATCGCGCGTCTACCCGGCGGGGAGACGCGGTGCTCCTACACTTGCGAATCATGGGGCTGCGGGTGAATGCTGGCGATCAAACGAGACGTACAATCAAGTTTCCACACTCTCGCGCTCGAATGCAATCCCGGTCTTCGCGGGAGTGTTTGCCACCCCGCTGGCCGTGGTGTCCGCTGAGGATGAGACGTCCGGGTCGCTCAGGTTTCGGACCGCCGAGAGGAACCGTGCCCCAGCATCCGGTGAATCGGTGCGCAGGGCGGACGCGGCGCACGCCGGGGAGCGACTGGAGTTGGACGTCTGCGGTCGCCGGACGCCTTCCCGCACATGGATCACCGTTTCGCGGAGCGACCCCTGGAAGGCGGGGGCGGAATGCGAAGACACAACCGCCCCAACGCCGCACCAAACCCTCTGGGCGGGGATCAGCTATCACCACGGTAAGCGTCGCCGGTGCGCCACGGCTGAACCGGCACAGCCCAGCTCGCGTCCATGTGCTGCCGAACAGTTGAGAGCTTGCACTGCTCCCTCCGTCGGCTTGAAGACTCCCCGACCGGATTGCTATCTGGGATCAGCGTGAACCGTCGGCCGAGCAGCTTGACCATGCCGGGCGGATGGCACGCACTTGTTACGACGAGTCCTCGCGTGCCTGTGATGGGGCAGGACGGTTCCACCCGTACGATGTCGTCGTCACAACGGTGGACGGCGACCCTTCATCCGTGGTCTTTTCGGTTGTTGTCGTTGTTGTTCGGGAGAAAGAGACCCTCTTGGAGACGGTCCAGAGAATCCAGCCTCCTACTACTACTGCCGTCGGAATGGGCTCAAACATGCTCCGTCACGGGGATGGCGCTGGTGGACCAATCTCCATTTCGACCGTCCCCATCAGAACTCCATTCACAAACGCTGACCACGAGTACCTGTCGTATTTTTCGATCTCCATGCCGACGATCTTATGGATGTACAGGTGGTTCCTGGACGCAATGGTCAAGGTGCCTTTGTGTTGGAACGCTCTACCGCCGTCCTGGTCCATCAGCGTAAGCTCCACATCGGCGTTCCTGCCCACTTCCGCTGTTTCTGCGCGAAGGCGCAGGACGATGAACAACAGCGGATGCTTGGCGGGAAGGTTGGGAGCGGTGATGTTCCGAAAGATGCCCATCAAGTTGAGGTTGTTGGTGTTGGAGATACTGGCGTAGTCCGCTATCTCGAAGAGCGTGGCTTTCATGTTTTCCCCCGGTTAAGTGAAATGGAAACCGCTTCTGGACCACTCGGCCCGCACTGGACGATCCGGTCCGTCACGGTCTACTGCGCGTGCATGAGGCCTCATTTTGTGCCACCGCCGTCCTCTCCGCAACCAACGTATTCCTCGTTAAGTTGGAGCATTGCTGGGGTCGTAACCGTGAGGCGTGGGGTCGCCTTGCTGAGAGGTTGCGGGATGCCTTCCGGGGTCGAGCGCAACATGTTGCATGCGGCGCCGACGGCCCACCCGCAGCTTTCTTGATTCAGGAGCCTCGACGAGGGGTGACCGGATATCTGTTGATGGCGAGCGCGGTGCTCGTGGCCGTGGCCGGCTGGAGGGTTCGGCACCGGCTGCGTCACCAGACCCGGAGCGGGGTGACGGATGAGATCGTCCATCAGATCGAGACGCTCGGCCGCGTAGACACGGAAGATGTCGAGCCGATGGACTTGGAGCGAGTGCGTGCCGAGGAGGACGAGTTCTGGGCCCAGACCTGGGACGAACCCGAAGAGAACTGGTAGAACCGGACGGGCAGTGACCCGATGACGAAGGGTCATGTCTGGTGGCGGTCCTGCCCCAAATCAGCGGTTCGTTCCGACTGACCAGAAACCGTGCTGCCGGGCGGGGGGTTATGGCAGGCCTCGTTGAGGCATCTTTGCATTTCCTCTTGCCATCGCTTCGCGCCCTCCCAATCTGGGCCGGGCCGGGAGCGGATTCGGATCGTGAACGGTTTGGTGGTGTCGATGGTGGCGTCATCGTTACTCATGTGACCTCCTCTTGGCGTCTTGGCGGTACATCCTCACCGCCTCGGGTACCGTGGCGATCGGTACAACATTGGCCAGCCCCAGGGGAATCTTGTAGGGGGGCGTGGACCCGTCGGGCTTGGGTATGTCCAATGTGGGCATCGAACTCTGCACGCCGAAAACCTTACCCGTGCGGGGATCGAAGACAGGGCCTCCGCTGTTCCCCGGATTGACGGGAAGTTGCGCCAGATAAGATGTGCGGTTCAACGCGCTAGGATGTGGGTAGATAGCACTAACGATCCCGGTTAACGCAGAGGCCGTAGGGATCGCGCCACCCAGCTGTTGAAGGCTCCATCCGTACGGCCACCCGCAGGTCGCGACGGTCTGCCCGATACTCGGGGACGCCGCCGTGTCCAGCGACAACGAACGGCTCGGGCCAAACGTGAGGTTCGGGAAGATAAGCGCTGCGACATCGAATACGTTGTGCTTCATGACCGCGTGAGCTTGCGCCACGGCGACGAGATCGTAGTTGGCTTCGATCTCCCCGTCTGGGTCCTTGGTGACGGCTTTCGGCACTAGGAGCATCAGGTCGTCCTTCGACATTACGTGCTTAGCTGTGACGACCATGCCGGGTTCGATGCGGGCCGCGAAACCGGATCCGGTGATCTTCAGGGCTCGCTCGCCCTTCTTGTTCGTCTCGAGGACCCCGAACGCGACGGTGGCCCTACGTGCCCGCTCGAACACCTCGCGCCTGGGGGTCGGGCGTCTCGGCTTCCGCTTCTTCGCCAATGGCTCCTCCCGTTTCTCCTTCGCCTCCTTGGGCAATCTTCCGATGTGTCTGGGGGCGAGTAGAGACTATTGCTAGGGAAGAGCGAAGGGAACCCGTCTCGTTCTGGTGGACGTACTGGCGAGTTGGGAAACGAGTTGTCTTCACGGCGGCTTCGCACGGCTCACTTACCCGGCCGATGCGGTTCGCGCTTCCCGCCATTCGACGCCATTTTCCCTCTCCCACAGCCCTGTGGAAGGCAGCTCCGCCCCAACGGCAAGGACGGCAGATCGTGCAGTCCCTATTGAACTTACGTGGTCTCTTGCCGTGATTTGCGACGCTCCCGCGCCGCTGGCCCAGCAGAAGACCGGGACCGGCGCCGTCATCACCAGCCCCAGCTTCCAGTCCAGGGTCAGCAGCACGATGCCGAGTCCCGCGAGCATCACCAGCGACAGCGACACGTCCACCACGCCGAAGGCCAGGAATTCCCATAGCCGGTCGGTGTCCGAACTCACGCGCGTGATGATGCTTCCGGTCTTCTTGCGCATGTAGAAGGACATGGAAAGCCTCTGCAGGTGCTCGTACAGCTCGGTGCGCAGGTCGCGCGCCACCCACTCGCCCAGCACCGAGAGCATGCGCAGCCGCACCAGGGCGCCCGCCTGCCGCACGACGTAGACCAACGCCATCGCTCCCACGGCGATCCACGCCGCCAGCGCGCCCCGGGAGACATCCAGCGTACCGTCCTGCACCGGCTGGATGACATCGTCCAGCAGGTAGCCGGCGAGATAGGGCGGGATCAGGCTCACCAGCGTGATCAGTCCTGCCGCCGCCAGCCCGATGGTTACCTCCTTCCGGTACGGCCGCAGGTAGCCGAGCAACCTCCAGATGACAGCTACGCGAGATCCCGCGACCATGGCCTGGGCTTCACGGATCGGCGCCGCCACGCTCCCGGCGTAGGTTTCGTCGGGCTCCGACGCTACGATGTGCCTGCCGCGCAACTGTTCCTCGACAACGAAGCGCAGATTTTCCATCGCGCGCCGCTGCCTGTGCGTGTAGCGCACCGTGGCAAGCGGCGGGTCATCGGGCTCGGCCAGAAAGGACAGCCCGGTGCCCGAGAGGCCCGGCGATTCGCTGACCGCCCTGATCGCGGAGCGTGGAACGCTGTGGATCTCCCACTCGGCGGGTGCGTCCTCGTGGCGGGGGTCGTGACCTGCGGCTCCCCGCCGCGCGATCGCCAGATGTTCCGGCCCCAGAGCAACCCATGTCTCCGACAGACGGAGCCTGGCGTCCAGGTCGGCCAGGGCGTAGAGTTGCACCGGCGCACCGCTCCACGCCGCCTCGATGGCGTCCCTCGCCCCGGCGGGCATTCTCGCTGGCTGGTTGGTGTACCGGGCGACGATTTCGCGGTCCATTCCCCCGCCGCGCCTCTTCATCTCCTCGCTCTGTCGCATTCTCTCTCACTCCGCAAAAGAAAACGGCCCATCGAGTCCGCCGTGGAAGCGGACCCGATGGGCCGGACTTTTCTGGGAAAGCCCCTGGCTCTGTTAGGGTTCAGCCTCCCTGGGCGGGTTGCCCCCGGCGACGCGCGCGACCGCGCGGCCGGTGGGCACGACGATCCGGAACCGCACCGGAGCGGGACGCACTCGCGCCCTCCGGGGCCGGATCGGATGGAACTGAAGGATTCTCATAAGCCGGTCGATGATAGCGGGAAGCTGTGCAGTCGCCCCTGTACGCATGGTCGATGCGTCAGGTTTCAGGTTTCCTTCGTGGACTTGCGGCGCCCGGCGAGTGGAACTCGGGCCTGCAACGCCTCCGGTCGCCCTTGCAGCCTGTTTGGCGATTACGGTATTCTCGTGCTCCGAAGCCAGTGAATCGCTATCTGATTGCGGTTTTGATCCGGCCGTGATAAGACCGGCGCGCGTGAGCGCGAGACAAGGCGCGAAGCCACGAAGCCACGAAGAGCAGCTCACATGCAATCGAGACCTTCGGCTCCCACGGCGGGACGGAGCACACGATGCTGAGGTTCGCGGAGGAAATCCTCGTTCTCGTCCTGGACGAGGAGCGGGGGGATCTGGCCCCCAACCTGCCCGCGCGCTCCCTGGACCTGGCGCTCGCCGGCGCAGTGCTGATGGATCTCGCGCTCGAGGACCGGATCGACACGGATCTCGAGCGCCTGATGCTCGTGGACCCCACGCCTTTCGGCGACGACATCCTCGACCCGGCTCTCGACGACATCGCGAAGGGCGGTCAATCGCGCGACACGGCCTATTGGCTCGGCCGGATCGCCGTGCAGGGAGGCCGGATCCGACGCGCCGCGCTGGCCCGCCTGATCGAGCGCGGCATCCTGAGATCCGAGGCGCACGGGCTCCTGTCCCTCGTCCCGTCGGTGTCGCGGTCGCGGCGCTATCCCACTGTTGACGGGCAGTCGGTCGAAGAAGCCAGACTGCGGATCATGCGCGTGCTGTTCAGCGACGACGTCCCGGATCCACGGGACATCGCCATGATCGCGCTGGCCAACGCCTGCGGCGTATTCCGCACCATTCTGACATCCGAGGAGCGGGCGCAGGTCCGGGATCGCATCGATCTGCTGAAGAATCTGGACCTGATCGGCCGGACGATGAGCCTGGCGATCGAAGGCCTCGCGGCGCCGGACGATGCGCCTCCGAAGCCCCGGCGCCCGAAAGAGATCCCGGTGGTGCCGGGCCTTCCGCTGCTGGGCAACGGCCTGGCCATGCGGAGGGGACTCGTGGCCTTCCTCGCCCGCCAGTACCGTGAGCTGGGCCCGATCTTCAGAATACGCGCTCCGGGCCGCCGGTTCGTGTGCATCGCGGGGCCGGAAGCGGCCAATTTCCTGACCTCGCACGGGAAGACCGTGTTCCGGTCGCTCGAGCCTATGGCGAACTTCCACAACCAGATGGGTTCGTCGCGCTCGATCCTGACCATGGACGGGATCGATCACGTCACCACGCGGAAGGCCCAGGCCAGGGGATACGCGGTCGCGATCATGAGGGACCGGTCGCAAGAGGTCGTCGACATCACCCGCGACGAGATCGGCAAGTGGCCGGTGGGGAAGCCGTTCGAGGCGTTGCCGGCGTTCCAGAACGTGATCGCCGAACAGATGGGCCACATGATGGCGGGCTACTCGCCGGAGGGCTACACGCACGATCTGTCCACGCTCCTGGGGGGGTTGCTCCTGAGCGCCGCGACGGTTCCGCACGTCATGAGACTCGGGCGATTCCGCCGTGCGCGCGAACGGGCCCGCGAGCTGGCGCGGGCGGTCCTCGCACACAAGCGCAAGGCGGGTCCGCGCAAGACTACGCCGGACTTCCTGGACCTGATGCTCGAGCTGCGCGCCGCCGATCCGCAGCTTCTTCCCGAGACCAACCTGCCGCTGACCGTGCTCGCGCCCTACATGGTCGGACTGGACACCACGGCGAGCACCTGTTCGTTCATGATCTACAACGTGCTGAAGCGGCCGCAGCTCATGGAGCGCATGACCGCCGAGGCGAACGCCCTGTTCGAACACGGCCCCGTGAGAGGCGAAGCCTTGAAGGGGCTCGATGTCTCGCGCCGGGTGGCGATGGAGACCCTGCGGCTGCATCCGGTCTCGCCCGCGGTCCTTCGGACGACCGCCAACTCGTTCGAGTTCGCGGGGCACAGGGTATCCGCGGGCATCCAGGTCATGATCGGCACGGCGGTCGGGCACACGCTCGAAGAGTATTTCCCCGACCCGGAGCGCTTCGACATCGACCGCTACACGCCGGCCCGCGGTGAACACCGGCAGCGCGGCGCCTACGCTCCCTTCGGGGCCGGCAACCACCGGTGTCTCGGCAGCGGTCTCGTCCCGGTCCAGCTCGGTCTCACCATGGCCACGTTACTCAGGGAGCTCCACCTCGAGCCGCTTGCGCCCGACTTTGAGCTGCGCGTGAGGTCGTTTCCGACCATGCAGCCGGTGGACTTCAAGATCCGCGTCGTCGGGCGGCGGACACACGACATCGCGATTACGGCGTAGATCCTGGTGACCGGCGCGCGGCCACAGGTCAGCCTTCCCCGATATCACTCCCTCGACCGGCTGCGTGCATCCATGATGATGCTCGGGCTGGTCCGCCACGCCGCGGTCAGCTACGTGCCCACGGTCTTCTTCGAATGGCCGTACCGGGACGCGCAGGCCGACATACTCGCCTACTGGGTGGTCGTCTTCATCCGCGTGTTCAACCTGCCGGTCTTCTTCGCGATTGCCGGCTTCTTCGCCGCGTACCTGGTCGAGACGCGCGGAAGCCGGCAGTTCCTGCGGCATCGCTGGAGCCGGATCGGGGTGCCCTTCCTGGTGGCATGGCCCGTCCTGGCGGTCACGATGTTCTTCATCGTGCCGTTCGCGGCCCAGTTCAGCTCAACCCCCCCGAACGCCGCCTACAGCCGCTCGGAGCTGACCTCGGCCAGGGCGTTGGAACATCTGTTCATGCACCTGTGGTTCCTCTACGACCTGATGATCCTGTACGTGGCCGCGAGCGCGCTGCGCCCCCTCGCCGCCCGGATTCCCGCGCGGGTGCGCGCCCGGGCGATGGACTTCTTCGAGCGCCGGGTGCACAGGGGAGGCATCGCGGTGCTGGTTCTGGTCACTGGCCTCATCCTGTACCGGATGGAGTCGTGGGCGATCGACTACTACGCCGGCCCGTTCCCGCCCCCGCGCCTGCTGGCCCTGTACGGCCTGTTCTTCGGATTCGGCTGGATGCTGCTGCGCCGGCGCGAGACGCTGGAGGGCTTCAAGAGCCCCGCGTGGGTTTTCCTGGCTGCCGGAACCCTGTGCTTCTTCGTGTACCGCCACTTTCTCGAAATCGGTTGCACGCTCGTGTCGGACAGAACGTGCGCGGGGGCTGGCGGCGGGTCGGAGGTCGAGCATCATCTGCGGGCGGTCGTCTTCCTCGCGCTGTCCATGTGGCTCATGGCGTATGCCCTGATCGGACTCTTCCTGCGCTACATGAACAGGCCGAGCCCGCGCTGGCGATACATGGCGGACGCCTCGTACTGGATCTACATCGTCCACGTGCCGTTCGTCATGCTGCTACCGCTCCTCCTGGCGACCGCGCCGCTTCCCGGGATCGTCAAGCTTGCGCTGGTCTCGGTCGCGGCAACCGGCCTGATCCTCGCGACCTACCACTACCTCGTACGGCCGACGTTCATCGGGAAGCAGTTGAACGGGCGCCGCTATCGATCGACCGCTCGTCGACGCGGTTGAGTTCGGCGCCGCCGTTGCGAACGAGCCGCGCATCGACATTGAGCGGTTGGCCGTCGATTGCATCGGCGAGCGAGCGCCAGGCCTCGGGAAGCGTCTGCGGAGGCAGGTGCTCGGAAGGCTCTCTCCATTGGCGCAGGACGGCGCGCCGATACTCCAGACCGCACCGCGCGAGGACCCACTCCTCGTAGTCCGCGATGCGCCGAATGGCGGAGACGGTCAGGTCAACCGGTATGCGGAGCGACGGGGGAGCCTGTCCGGCCGGGATCATGTCGGGCTTCCAGACCGGCCCCCGGATCGTCTCCGACGGCAGCCAGACGGGTCGAAACTCGTAGCGGTTGAGGTAGACGCCACCCCTCCGCGGCGTTCCGTACAGGAGCCCGAACCCCCACAACATGAGGCTGTCCCCGTCGGACAGCGCGAGCGTGTAGCAGCTCGATCCTGCTTCTCCCCGAGGCCGTCGCCTGAGGAAGCCCGCTTCGAGCAGGAGGTTGCCTTCCGGGCGCACGATGTCCCGGCCCCAGTTCCAGCACTGCCGGTGCAGCAGCTCCTGCCCCTTGCTTCGGCAGAGTTCGGAGATCGGGCTCACAGCCATGCTCCGCCCCAGGCCAGCAGAGCGCTGAAGCCGGTGGCCGCCGCGGCCTGCCGACCCACCAACCGCAGCGCGAATGCGCGGCCCTGCTCGCGCCCGATCGTCAAGGAGGTGACCAGGCAGGGCAGCAGCACGCCGGCCAGATAGACGGCGGTCAACAGTTGGACGGCGCTCAGGCTTGCGGCGACGCCCGGCTCCGCCAGCAACAGGATGCCGTCCTTGCGCACGCTCGCCAGGACCACGGCAACGGCCGCCTCCGGGGGCAATCGAAAGATGGCCATCGCCGGCTCGACGACGGCCGACGCAGCTTGCAGCGCACCCATCCAATGCAACAGAGACGCCGCGGTCGTGATTAGAAGGAAGACCGGCAAGGCCCTGCGAGAGAACTCCAGAACAACGCCTTGCGTCTCCAGCCAGACGGCCCTCGGGCGTGGCCAGGCCAGGAAGACCCGGCCCTCCATCGACAACACATTGAGGGGAGAACGAGCCGCTTGCGGCGCGACCAGGCGAGCGTAGGCGAGCGTTGTGGCGCCAAGATACAGCAGGTAGACCACGACCAACCCGGGTCGTCCCGCCGCGGCGAAGACCGCCAGCGTCGCACCCAACTGATAGGAACAGGCTGAACCGAAAGCGATGGCCGACACGCAGGCGCCACGCGAGCAGGCCGGCGACGAGCGCGCGCTGATGACGGCGGGCACGTTGCAGCCGAAACCCATCACGACCCGCGCCAACTCCCGGCCCGTCATGCCGAACGGCCGCAGCCACGGATTCATGCCGTTTGTCAGGCGATCGAGCAGGCCGCTTTCCTTGTACGCACCCATCAGCAGCGCGTGGAGCACGACTACGGGAGTCGCCCACACCAGCAATAGCGGCCCCATCGTGACAAAGCCGTAGTCGCCGGCCAGGATCTCCGCAAACGGCTGTGGCCAACTCGTCAGCAACCCGGCCAGCGGGTCAGTCCGCGCGCGGACCCAGGGGTCGATTCGATCCGCGAGACGGTTGGCTGCGGCAACTGCGACCACGGCGGGCGTCAACAACAGCAGCAGCGCCCAGAAAGGCCCAGGGGATTGGCGTCCGGAGCATCTCACGGCTCATTCAACAGGCGCAGGCATCGCCGCAGCAAGACAGATCGTCGAGGTACATTCCGTAGCGGCGGTACCACTCCAGCGGCTCCGTGCTCACCCGCAGGCGGCGGGCGATCTGGTTGGCCACCACGGCGAAGCGTTGGCGGAACTTGTAGATGAAACAGAAGATGATTTTGTCCTGGCGCACCTGCGGGCCGATCAGGAAGAGCCCTTTCGTCAGGGTGGACTCGTCGTTTTCCGTCAGCAGGGGAAAGGCTTCATCTCGCCAATCGAACAACGGGCGAACGAGGCTTGCCGAGCCGACGAATCCGGAGGCCAGGATCGGCTTCTCGGCGCAGTCGACGACGTCGCCGTTCTCCAGCGCCAACTGAAAACCGTTGCCGTTGCGGCGGACGCCGATGACGGTACAGCCGCCGCGCAGCGTCACCCTGCCCGAGTCCACGGCCGAATGCAGACGCGCCGCCGTGAAGGGCGACAGGAGCTCGCTGGGATCCGATCCTGTTTGCGACCAGGGCTCCTCCCGGTCGAAGACGACGGCTCGTCGGCCGGCGGCGGCCAGCCCGACGGCTGCGTCGACACCGCTCTCCGCGCCGCCGATGATGAATCTCTCGCCTCCGTTGATTTCGTCCCACGAGGTCACCTGGGAGTTGTGCAGACAGAGCTCGGCGCCGTCGAAGCCGCGGGTCCGCGGGTATTGCATTTCGCCACCCGCCCAGACCACGAACCGCGCACGGATTTCGCCGCGACTCGTCTCTATCCGAAATCGCCTCCGTCCAGCTCCCCTCGCGACCGAGAGAACGTCGACCCCGGTCGCTATGGGCAATTCGAAATACTCCGCAACCCCCTCCAGATAGCGGGCGTACTCCTCCCCCGTTGGATGTTCGACGCCGAGTGAGAAGGCCGGTGATGTTTGCAGGCACACGGCGTTCAGGTCGAGCATGCCGAACTGGGTGGTGTTGAACGACGGCGTGATAAAGCGCATTTGCCGGGGCCAACGCAGGAACGAGGCACCGACGCCGGCGCGGTCGAGGATCGCAAAGTTCTCGATGTCGAGGTGGCGTAGCGTCGCGCCAAAGCCGATACCCGCAGCCCCGGCGCCGACGACGACGACATCGAATGACCGGCCTCCTTTCGTCATCGGCTCACCCGTTAGTGCTCGTGCACGTGGACGTGGAGCGGTTCGGTCACGAAGTCGGCGTGGCCGGATCCGACGCTTCCGTGCATCAGGCGGAAGACGATGTCGGTGTCGCCCTCGGCCCCTCCGTGCAGGTGTCCCCCGAACTCCCCGGGGGTGTCCTGCTCGAATTCGGCGATGGACTCGTCCTCTACTTCCACTTCCAGGTAGAAGTCGTCATCCAGGTGCACCGCCATGCCGTCGTGGTCCACGAACTGCACGGTAATGTGGGCGGTTTCCTCGCCCGGTTCGACCTCGAGTTCACCCGTCCACTCGCCGTCGTGCCCGTCGTAGGACGCGATCGTCTGGCCGCTCAGTATCAGGTTCACGCCCTCGACTTCCTCGGCGTGGTCTTCTTCGGGTTCGGTTGCGCTCTCGCACGCCGAGAGGGCCAGGATGCCCGCGCTCAGCAGGGCGAACGGCAGTTTCAGTCTCGAATGTCTCATCTCTCTTTCCTCATCTGGGTTGATGTCCGTCGTCCCCGGCGCGAAGCGTCTCCGCAACCGGCGGGGCGTCGCTCCTAGAAGACGACTCGATATGCCACGCTGACGGATCTGCCCGCCTCGGGCATGATCTCCTTCACGCGCGACAGGTGGTTCCTGTATTCGGTGTTGCCAAGATTCGCGAGGTGGAGGGTCACGACGTGAAGCCGCCCGGCGAACGTGAGACGCACGCCGCCCGAGAGACCGAGGACCGCGTACCCATCGGTAGGCTGCTCGAACTGCCCCGTCCGCTCCTGGCTCGAGGCCAATCGCGCCTCGGCCTCCACGAACCAGTCTACCGGCGAATAACCGATCGCAAGGCGACCCTGGAGCGGGGGCATGAACGGGAGGGGCTCGTTTGTGGCGCGGATCGTGCCGCGTATGTACGACGCGACGGCCTCCAGCTTGAGTCCGGCCGGCGTCGACCAACCGAGCAGGCTCTCGAACCCGGTCAGAACAGCGTCCTCGCCCACGTACTGGTAGATGGGGAGCCGTATGCGGCTGAGTCTCCCCGTCGCCTGCGGAAAGATGTAGCCCTCGATCGTGTTTCGGAACCACGTCGCCTCCGCGCTCAGGCGTCGTCCCGTGACACGCCCGAACACGTCGATTCCGAGTCCCGTTTCCGTCCCGAGCGAGGGATTGCCGACATCGAATGAGTTGGCCGCGAGGTGCGGTCCCTCCGAGTAGAGTTCGTTTACATCCGGCGTGCGAAAGGCACGCGCCACGCTCGCTCCCAGGGTGAACTGCCCCGTCAATGGCAGAAGTCCGCCCAGCGAGCCGGACATCGCGTCGAAGGAACGTGCGCGGATGTGTCCGATATCGGACAGCTCTTCCTCGTTCGGTTTCAGCTCGACCCGGTCGTAGCGGAGCCCGGCCTCGATCGAGACCGGATCGAGCCTGATCTCCTCCATGACATACGCGGCCTGCGTCGTGCGGCGGGAATTCGGGGTGTACAGCGCGCCCCCGAATCCGAAGTGCTCCCACGAGACTCTCGCTCCCACGGCGCCCGATGCGAACGGCCCCCAACCGGCGTGCCGCGCCCGCGCCTCCCCGCTCGCGATCTGGCGCTCGAACAGCGTTCCCAGGATGTCCGGGGGTTCCCACTCGTGGTGCCGGTACCACGTGTAGCCGGCATCGAGTTCAATCGCCTCCAGGCCTCCGCCGGGCCGGATGACGCTGCGAAATCGGCCTGCGGCCCGCTCCTGCTCCGTGCGCACCGCGTTCGTGTGGCCGCCGAGGAAACCTCCGGGGATCCCGTAGTCGTTCGCGTAGAAGCGAAACGCACCACCGGCGTAGCCCCAGTCGTCCACCCACGATGTCCCGGCCGCCACGCCCCAGGTGTCGACCTGGGTTCCCTCAAGCCTCCCGATGGGCGTCCGCAAATCCCCTGCCTGGTGCATCGATGCCTCGATGCGGAGAGGGATGTGCTCGGTGACTCCGACCGTCACCTGGCTGCTCCCTCCGATGCCGCGAGTGGCTCCCCGGCCGTGGAGCGAAGTGAAGCCGGTCGCCCGGTCAGGCGCCGCCCGGGGCACCTCGTCCCGAACCACGTTGATCACGCCGCCGAGGGCGTTGCTGCCGTAGAGGATCGCGCTCGGTCCGCGAATCACTTCGATCCGCCGAGCGGAGGAGGAAGGGGTCGCCGTGGCGTGGTCCGCGCCGCTGCTGAGGACGTCGCCCACCCGCTGGCCGTCCTCGAGCACGAGGATCCTGTCTCCGCCCAGGCCGCGGATGACGGGCTGGGAGGTGCCCGGCCCCATGCTGGTCACGGCTACCCCCGGGACCGATTCCACCGTCTGGGCGAGGGTTGCCGCCAACTGCCGCTGCAGCTTCTCCCCCGCGAAGACGGCGGAAGGCCGGATCGTCTCGTTCGCGGCCGTGGGATTCAGGACCGCCGTGACGACAACGTCCGGCAGGGGGATGGCGGCCACTTCGAGGTCGACGGTGACCATCTCTCCCGGGCGGACATCGACGGCAACGGCCGCGTACCCGAGGCGATCGACCCGAAGCCGATGCCGCTCGGCATCAGGCACGGCGATGCGGAACGACCCGTCTCCGTGCGTAACTGCGCTGCCGCCCGTGCTGGCGACCGTCGCCATCGCGCCCGCGAGAGGCATCCCGCCGTCTGCCGACCGGACGATTCCCACTACATGGTCGAGGGTGTCTGCGGCCTGCCGCTCGACAGGCGCAAAGCCCGCCGAGGGTGCCGGAACGCCTGCGAGGATCATCCCGAGGAGGAAAAAGGGGACGGCAAGACGTCTGGATATCTTTATGGAAATGCCCGGTGACATGGAAATGTCGAATGACGACATGATTGCCTCCTGCTGGGTGCGCAGTCAGCGGCGCGCCCGTGGACAAGCCTCCGGCCGACCTGGAGGTCGGCCTGACGGGACTTCTCGCTACAGAGAGACCGAGAGGGGGGGAGCGCGGCTCCGATGGGGAGGGTAGTGGAGGGCCGCGGGGGCCAGCCGGTGTCCCGCGATCGCGGGAGCCTGTAACAGGTTCGGGCCCGTGAAACCCGGCGTATGCGACTTGGTGGCGTGGCTGGGCGTCTGCGCCAGCTGGCACATGGAACACTCCGCAGCCGACTCGGCCTCGTCCTCAGGCGAGTGGAAGGCCTCCGCGACGGAGGCGACCAAGAGCGAGAGGACGACGGCAATTCCGGTGAGCGGGTGCACGCGCCCCCGGATCCGCGCTGGATCAGCCAGCCGGGCCATCGGCTCTCCCGTGCCGCTTCGTGGGGCAGCGCGAGGCCCCGATACGCGACCAACTGCTACGCGGATCGGGAATGTGTCCTTGCATCATGTTTGCACTGGCACTCCGGCTTGCGTCCGCCCGCTCCTCTGTGCGCGGCCGATGGCGTCACGCTCGCTGCCAGCAGACAGGGAGGGCGATTGCCTGGACCGTAATGATAATGACTTATCATTACCGATCAAGGGCGTGGGCCGAATACCCCTTGGCCGCCCGCGCGGCGGAGCATCGCAACCGCCTCTGCCCGACCGTTGAGCTCGGCTGTTTCCAGAGGCGTCCGACCGTCGTAGTCACGGACCGACACATCAGCGCCAGCCTCGAGCAGGACGTTCAGAATGTCCGTATTCTCCGCGTTCGCCGCCCAATGCAAGGGTGTCTCACCCCTTGCGTTCCTGGCGTTCAAGTGGGCCCCGGCCTGGATGAGCGCCACCGCGACCTCGGGGCCTCGGCTGAAGGACGCCGCGCTGTGCAGGGGTGTTGCGGACGTTATCAATTCCCGGGTGTTCACGTCCGCCCCGGCTTCGACAAAGGCCAGAGCCACTTCGGGATTGTCGTTGTTGGACAGCGCCCTCAGAAGAGGCGTATCTCCGTGCCCGTTCTCGACGTTCACGTCGGATCCCCCGCTTACAAGAGCCAACGCTACTTCGGGGTTCTCGTTGTTTGCCGCCGCCTGGTGGAGCGGTGCCTCGTCGAGGTAGCCCGCGCGAGTGTCGAGATCGGCGCCGGCCCGCAGGAGAGCGAGGACCATTTCGGGGTTTTCGTTGGACCGCGCCGCGAGCGAAAGAGCTGTCGGTCCTCCGGGGTTCGTGGCGTTCACGTCCACGCCGGCGCGGACGAAGATCAGGGCTACCTCCGGATTCTCGTTGAATATCGCCGCGCCGAGCAGGTGCCGGGTTTGGGCGCGTGCGCCGGCTCCGAGAAGGGCAAGAGCTATCTGGGGATTCCCGTTGTAGCGCGCAGCCATGTCCAGGGGCGCCCGATGCGTGGCGCCTGCACCGAAGTAGTTGTCCATGGCGTCGATGTCGGCCCCGGCTTCGACGACCGCTTCCACCACACCTGGGTGCTCGCTCCAGGCCGCAGCGAGATGAAGGGGAGTCAGACCGGCCGAATCCCGGACCATCGCGTCTGCGCCCGCTTGCAGGCAGACCCTCGTATCGCCGGGAGTTGCCGACCTGAAGAAGGCTTCGGTATTCCAGGTTGCGCAATCGGGGGGCGCGCAAGCGGCCAGCAGGAACGCTGTCAGAATCAAGCGCTGCCTCAACCAGGTCGAAGGCAGGTTCGCGAGGATCACCAACAAGCGGATCCGGACCAGGCTGCCACCTCAAACCCCCTTCGCGTCCGCGCCCCAGATGTGCTTGTGGAGCTGAGTCTGGAAGCGGACCGGCAAGCCGTCGTCCAGAATCCAGCTGGCGAGTGCCTCGAGGTCGGTCGCTCCCCACACCGGCGACATCAGCAGCGCGTTCAGCGATCCGTGCCGAACGCGGTCCCCGAGGCCCCGCTCGGAGATGACCTCCCGAGCCCACTCGTAGTCGGCTCGATCCCCGACCACGAACTTCACTTCGTCCCGCGCGGTCAGGTGGTCGAGGTTCGACCACAGGTTGCGCACGACCTCGCCCGATCCCGGGCACTTGAGGTCCATGATCTTGTGCGCGCGCGGATCGAGCGGCCCCACGTCGATGGCTCCGGACGTCTCCACCAGCACGGTGAACCCCGCTTCCAGCAGGCGGTCCACCAGGGTGTAGGCGCCCGCCTGGGCGAGCGGCTCCCCGCCGGTGAGTTCCACCAGGTCGCACCCGTGCGCGTCCACCGCGGCGAGGATGTCGTCGAACGACATGCGCTCCCCCCCGCTGAACGCATAGGCGGTGTCGCACCAGACGCAGCGCAGCGGACAACCGGTCAGGCGCACGAAGGTGCAGGGTATTCCCGCCCAGGTCGATTCCCCCTGGATCGAGTGGAAGATCTCGGTCACGCGGAGCGACTCTCGTCTGGAGGCGTTCATTCAGATCCGAACGAGTATGGGTCGGGCCGCGGCTCACCACCGGCCTGCTTTCCCCGGTGCTCGATCCCGTCGTCGAGCAGCGACTTCACCCGGTCCAGCGACAGCTCGCGCAGGCTTCCCTCGGCGGCGGCGCGTCCCTGCTCGCGGCAGAGCACCGGCGTCTGCACGTGTCCGATCACGCCGAGCCCGGTGGCCGCCCAGCGGGGAAACACCAGGTAGCCGACGTAGGGCGCGCGCAGGTCCGGCGTCTGCTCCACCTCGAGCGACACCGTGTACGGGTGGCCATCCGCACCCTCGAAAGCCGGCGGCCGGTCGTGCGTATCCAGATAGCCGCCCAGGGTCGCGTCGGGCACCCCGTGAATGTCGTCGGGCTCGTGGCTCATGAGACCCTGCCGGTCCGCGAGCTGCGCGCCGGTCCGGGAATGCACGGATCAACACCCTCCCACCGCACTTCCGTCACCTCTGTGAATCTCTTCGCCATCACTTCGAGCGCCTCGGGGTTGTTGTCCACGAGGATGAACCTGCGTCCCAGTTCGTGCGCCGCCATCCCGGTGGTGCCGCTCCCCGCGAAGAAGTCGAGCACCAGGTCCCCCGGTCTGGAAGAGGCCGTTACGATGCGCCGGAGGATGCCCAGCGGCTTCTGGGTGGGATACCCGGTCCGCTCGGTGCCGCTGGTGGGCACAATGGTGTGCCACCAGGTGTCGGTGGGCAGCTTTCCGCGCGCGGTCTTGTCGGGCCCCACCAGCCCCGGAGCCATGTACGGGATTCTCTCGATCGCGTCCACGTTGAAGACGTAGTCCGAAAGGTCCTTGACGTAGAACAGGATGTTGTCGTGCTTCGCCGGCCAACGCGTTTTCGGCCGCGCGCCAAAGTCATACGCCCAGATGATCTCGTTCAGGAGATTGTCCGGCCCGAACAGCTCGTCCAGCAGGAAGCGGCAACGGTGCACTTCCCGGTAGTCGATGTGGAAATACAGTGACCCGTGTGGAGCGAGGACGCGGTACGCCTCGACCAGTCTCGGCTCGAGAAAGGCGAGGTAGTCGCCGAAGTTGTCGCGGAACCGCCTCGTTCCCAGGGGCTCTGTCCGGTAGCGCTCGCCCTTGAAGCCCGTCCGATCACCGTTCGGGGATCGTCTCGTCCTGATGCGCGTGTGTCGCTGGACCCTGCCGGTATTGAAGGGCGGATCGACGTAGATGAGGTCGGCCAGCCCGTCCGGCAGGCCGCGGAGCACCTCGAGGTTGTCTCCGAACAAGATCCGGTTCAAGTCTTCTTCCAGGTTTGCGGTCCCGGCTCCAGGTTCGGCGATCCCGTCCGAGAGCCCGTCATTCACACCCGCAAACTAGGACCGACCGGCAGGGGATCAAGCCATGGTGTCCATGGCGTCGGTAGAGCCGGCACCAGGCGGGCCAGCGTCGGTTCGATACCGGGCAACCGCATTCTTCCCTGCAGGCCCCCCGGTGTGAGCGCGCGAACCGATGGGTCGTTTGACGATCACAGATGATCGACAAATGGCCGCATTGGACGGATGCTCGTCCCGCTGCTCATGTGGGAGATCGGGTTGATGTGTCGGTCGGCCTTCTTCATCAGCCCTTGCATGGAAGCCAATCGGCAAGCCTGCTACGAAGGGCTGCTGTCGGTCTCCCTGATGACGACTGGACCGGTTGGTGCAGGTTCTTCCTGAACGCCGTGCGAGTCCAGGCGGAGGACAATCTGGCCAGAGCCCAGGCCATCATCGATCGCAGTCTTCTCCAGTGTCCAGCTCGCTCGTGCAACTGCGCTCTCCGCGCCAACGGCACGAAGAATCCTGCGGCGGTTGGGTGACGCCGATATACTTCACGAAGCCGTACCTGGGCGGGGTCGTCGCCCTGGCCTCTTCGTGTTCCCCCGCCTCCTGCGCGTCGCGGAAGGCAGCGAACTCATGAAACCCGAGGAACCAAGCTGATGAAAGCCGCGCTGTTCCATGAATACGGCGGCCCCGAGGTCGTGCGCATCGAGGAGGTGCCCGATCCGGCTCCCG
>JAPPGH010000045.1 GCA_026914155.1 Candidatus Palauibacter rhopaloidicola
CCTTTCACCCCTATCCACAGCTCATCCGAGCAGTTTTCAACCCACAACGGTTCGGT
Source organism: Candidatus Palauibacter rhopaloidicola (assembly GCA_026914155.1). GTDB lineage: Bacteria > Gemmatimonadota > Gemmatimonadetes > Palauibacterales > Palauibacteraceae > Palauibacter > Palauibacter rhopaloidicola. The sequence continues at coordinate 57 of JAPPGH010000045.1, forward strand.
CCTCCACGAAGCATTACCCTCGCTTCAACCTGGCCATGGATAGATCACTCTGGTTTCGGGTCTGTCCCCAGCAACTTTACGCCCAGTTAAGACTCGCTTTCGCTTCGGCTCCGCCGCTGAACGGCTTAACCTCGCTACTGAGGAACAACTCGCCGGATCATAATGCAAAAGGCACGCGGTCACCCGACGTCTCTCACGAAGAGAGGGTCGAGCTCCCACCGCTTGTAGGCACACGGTTTCAGGATCTGTTTCACCCGCCTCCCGGCGTACTTTTCATCTTTCCCTCACGGTACTCGTTCGCTATCGGTCACGGACGTGTATTTAGCCTTGGCAGGTGGTCCTGCCGGATTCAATCGGGATTTCACGTGTCCCGACCTACTCAGGAATGGTCCAGAGATCGCGACGTCGGCTTCGCCTACGGGGCTGTCACCCTCTGTGGCTTGGCTTTCCAGACGGATTCGACTCACCGTCGCGCGACGCTCCGAGAGCCGGCAGACTCTCACGAACCACCCTGCTACCCCATGGAAGCAACGGCTGCCGCCTTGACACCTCCATGGTTTGGGCTCTTCCCCGTTCGCTCGCCGCTACTGAGGGAATCACGGTTGTTTTCTCTTCCTCGAGGTACTTAGATGTTTCAGTTCCCTCGGTTCGCTTCCCAACGCCTATGTATTCAGCGAAGGGATGACCGGGCATCACCCCGGCCGGGTTTCCCCATTCGGAAATCCAGGGATTAACGCTTGCTTGCAGCTACCCCTGGCTTATCGCAGCTTGCCACGTCCTTCATCGCCAGTCCGTGCCTAGACATCCACCCTGTGCCCTTGATCGCTTGACCCATCTTCGTTGACGGCATCAAGCACCTCAGACGCACTCGGCGCCCAGCACTCTCACTCGCTACCAAATTGTCAAAAAAGCGGACCCGCAAAACGCCCCAGGGCGCTCGCAGGGAAGACGGATAAAATAGGGTCGGTTCGGAGGAGCGTCAAGCACCCGCGAGAACCCTCAAGGGGTCAGCTCTCCGCTGCCGGCTCCACTTCCTCCGCGAGGACGGCGACGGTGTCGTCCAGGACCTGCAGGAAGCCCCGGGCGACGCGGAAACGGCGCGGGCCCTCGTCGGTGCGGATGCGCAGCAGGCCCTCGCCCAGCAGGACCACCATCGGGGCGTGGCCGTACAGAATCCCCAGTTCGCCGTCGTGCGCGGGGGCGATGACCGATGTCGCGGCGCCGGAGAAGGCGGCGGCCGACGGCGAAATCACCGTGACACGCAGTTGCCGTTCGGCGGACAGCGTCCCCGTCATGCGGCCTCCGCCTCCAGCTTCTTCGCCTGCTCGATCGCCTCCTCGATCCCGCCGACCATGTAGAACGCCTGTTCCGGCAGGTGATCGAACTCACCCTCGACGACGCGCTCGAACGACTCGATGGTCGTCTCCAGCGGCACGTAGCGACCGGGGATGCCGGTGAACTGCTCGGCCACGTGGAAGGGCTGCGACAGGAACTTCTGGATCCGCCGGGCCCGGTTCACGATGACCTTGTCCTCCTCGGAGAGTTCATCCATCCCGAGGATCGCGATGATGTCCTGCAGATCCTTGTACCGCTGCAGCGTGCGCTGCACCGCCGTCGCCACGCGGTAGTGCCGCTCGCCCAGGAACTGCTCGCTGAGGATGCGGCTGCTGGAGTCGAGCGGGTCCACGGCCGGGTAGATGCCGAGTTCGGCGATCTGGCGCGAGAGGACGGTCTGGGAGTCGAGGTGCGTGAAGGCCGCGGCCGGCGCCGGATCCGTGAGATCGTCCGCCGGCACGTAGATCGCCTGCACCGAGGTGATCGAACCCCGGGTGGTCGACGTGATGCGCTCCTGGAGGTTGCCCATCTCCGTGGCGAGCGTCGGCTGGTAGCCCACCGCGCTCGGCATGCGGCCGAGCAGCGCGGACACCTCGGACCCGGCCTGGCTGAAGCGGAAGATGTTGTCGATGAAGAGGAGGACGTCGAGCCCCTCCACCTCACGGAAGTACTCGGCCACGGTGAGGCCGGTGAGCCCCACGCGCAGGCGCGCGCCCGGCGGCTCGTTCATCTGTCCGTAGATGAGCGCCGTCGAGTCGATGACGCCCGACTCCTTCATCTCGAGCCAGAGGTCGTTCCCTTCCCGGGTGCGCTCGCCCACGCCGCAGAAGACTGAGCGGCCGCCGTGCTCCTGCGCGATGTTGTTGATGAGCTCCATGATGATGACGGTCTTGCCGACGCCGGCCCCGCCGAAGAGTCCCGTCTTGCCGCCCTTCACGTAGGGGGCGATGAGATCCACGACCTTGATCCCGGTGACGAAGATCTCCGTCTTCGGCTCGAGGTTCTGGAGGGTGGGCGACTTGCGGTGGATCGGCCATCGCTCCGTCGCCTCCACCGGCCCCATCTCGTCCACGGGCTCGCCGAGGACGTTCAGGATGCGGCCCAGCGATGCCTCGCCAACGGGCGCCGAGATGGGGTGTCCGGTGTCCATAACCTCCATCCCGCGCGTCACGCCATCCGTCGCGTCCATGGCGACGGCGCGCACCTGGTTGCGGCCGATGTGCTGCGCCACCTCGCAGACGAGATCGTGCACGGTCCCGTCATCGTCCTCCCAGGACAGGGAGAGCGCGTTGTAGATCTCCGGCAGATGCTCGGGCTCGAACTCCGCGTCGATCGTGGGTCCGATGACCTGCACGACCTTGCCGGTGCCTCGTTCGGTCGATCCTTCAGACATATGTCAGCCTCATGGCTTATCGGTTCTCGGGGGCGCCGCCGCCCCGTACGCTGTTCGTCCGCTACCCGTCCAACGCGTCCGCGCCGCCGATGATCTCGGCGATCTGATTCGTGATCTCGGCCTGGCGGGCGCGGTTGTACGTCCGCCGCAGGTTGTCGAGGAAGTCGTTGGCATTGTCCGTCGCCGACTTCATCGCCGTCCGGCGGGCCGCCTGCTCCGCCGCCGCCGTCTCCAGGAGCGCGCTGTACGTCGAGTTCGTCACGTAGAGCGGCAGGAGATGATCGAGGATGCCTTCCTCCGACGGGTCCAGGATATAGAAGGGCTGCGGGCCCTTGCGTGCTTCGCCCACGCCGACCGGCAGAACCTGTCGGACGGAAGGGGGCGTGCTCACCATGTTCCGGAATTCCGCGAAGACGAGCCGCACCGCGTCGAGCTCGCCGGCCACGAAGCGCGCCGCGAGATCGTCGATCAGACTCCGCGCATCGTCCACCGCGGGAGGATCTCCCAGGTCGTTGCGCGTGAGCGCCATCCCGACGCCCCGAAAGCGGAAATAGGAGATCCCCTTGTTGCCGTAAACGTGGAACTCCACCTCGGCTCCCGCCTCTTCCAACTCGCGGAGTTGCGCCTGCGCGGTGCGGATGAGATTCGCGTTGAAGGCGCCGCACAGCCCGCGATTGCTGGTCACGAGCACCACCGCGGCGCGTTCGATGCGGGCTGGCTGGCGCAGCAGCGGCTGCGACTCCGCCAGGTCCGGCGTGGCGAGCCGGGCGATCATGTCCATCAGTTCGGCCGAGTACGGACGTGCGCGGATGACCCGCCCCTGCGCCTGCGCGAGCTTGGCGGTCGCGACCATTTCCATGGTGCGCGTGATCTTCTTCGTGCTGTCGACGGATTTCATCCGCCGATAGATGTCCCTCGACTTGCTCATGCCGCGGCTTCCGCAGCGTCATCTCGGGAGGCGCCGTCGTGGACGAAGGTGTCCGAGTAGGACTCGATCGCGTTGCGGAGGGCCGCCTCCGTCTCGTCGGACATCACCCTCTCGTCACGGATCGCTTCGCCGACTTCCGGATGGTTCGTGCTCATGTACTCGAGGAATCCGACTTCCCAGCCGCGAATGCGCGACACGTCCATGTCGTCGAGGAACCCCTGCGTGGCCGCGAAGATCACCATCACCTGCTCCTCGACCGGCATCGGCTCGTACTGGCCCTGCTTCAGGATCTCGACGGTGCGGCGGCCGCGGTCCAGCTGCCGCTGAGTCGCGGCGTCCAGTTCCGTGCCGAACTGCGCGAAAGCTTCGATCTCGCGGAACTGCGCCAGGTCCAACCGCAGGCGTCCGGCGACCTTTTTCATCGCCTTGATCTGCGCGTTTCCGCCCACGCGCGAGACCGAGATCCCCACGTTCACCGCGGGGCGCACGCCTGAGTAGAAGAGGTCGGTTTCGAGGAAGATCTGGCCGTCGGTGATCGAGATCACGTTCGTCGGGATGTAGGCGGACACGTCGCCGGCCGCCGTCTGGATGATCGGCAGCGCGGTCAGCGAACCGCCGGGTTTCCTGATGTCCGGGTGGCCGGCGACCGCTTCCGGCTCGTTGCTGATCTTGGCCGCCCGCTCGAGCAGGCGGCTGTGCAGATAGAAGACGTCGCCGGGGTACGCCTCGCGGCCCGGGGGACGCCGCAGGATGAGCGACGCCTCGCGGTAGGCATCGGCCTGCTTCGTGAGGTCGTCGTAGATGACGAGGACGGCCTTCCCTTCCTCGTACATGAAGTACTCGCCGATCGCGCACGCGGCGTAGGGGGCCATGAACTGCATCGGGGCGGGCTCCGACGCGTTCGCGGCCACGACGACGGTGTAGTCGAGCGCGCCCTCCTCGCGGAGTTTTTCGACGATGCCGGCGACCGTCGAGCCCTTCTGCCCGATGGCGCAGTAGACGCAGACGACGTCCTCGCCCTTCTGGTTGATGATCGCGTCGATCGCCACGGCCGTCTTGCCCGTGCCCCGGTCCCCGATGATCAGCTCCCGCTGGCCGCGGCCGATCGGAATCATGGAGTCGATCGCCTTGAGGCCGGTCTGGAGCGGCTCGTTCACGGGCTGGCGGTACACGATGCCGGGCGCCTTCCGGTCGACCTTCATGTAGGTCACGGTCTCGATCGGCCCGCGGCCATCGCGCGGCTGCCCCAGCGTATCCACGACACGGCCGAGAATCTCCGGACCGACGGGCACGGAGAGGACGCGGCCGGTGCGGCGCACCGGATCTCCCTCCTTGAGGGCGAGGTAATCGCCGAGGATCACGGCGCCGATGTTATCTTCCTCGAGGTTCGAGGCGAGACCGATCACGGAGACCCCGGTGTCGCGGGAGGTGATATCGAGCATCTCGTTGGCGACGCACGTCGAGAGACCCCAGATGCGGGCCACGCCGTCCTTCACCTCGAGGACCTCGCCCACCTCCTCGACCCGGAGTTCCTCCTCGTAGCGGTCGATCTGCTCGAGCAGGGCCTTCTTGATCTCGCTCGCTCGAAGGGAGCTGTCGAAACCTGTCATCGTCTTCTCTTCTCTGTTTTTTGTTACCGGCGGCTCAGTACAGTTCGCGCCGCATCTGCTCGAGTTGCCGCCGCAGCGAGGCGTCCAGCAACTCGTCGCCGACGCGGATGATCACGCCGCCGAGAATCTTCGGGTCCTCGTGGAACTCGGGGACGACCTCCCGCTCGAAGCGCCGCTCCAGCGCCGAAACCACTTCGTCCCGGACGCGGTCATCCGCCTCGAAGGGCAGCGTCACGGTGGCGCGGACCCGTCCCGCCTTCTCATCGAGAAGATCGCGGTAGGCGCGCGCGATCCCCGGGAGGGCGCGCTGCCGGTGGCGATCGAGGATGACGAACAGGAAGCGGATGAAGAGTTCCGGCGTCCTCCCGGAGAGGGCCGCCTGGATCGTCTCCTTCTTCTCGAACAGCGACACGGCGGGCACTTCCAGGAAACGCTGGAAGTCCGGGACGTTCGCGTACAGGTCGCCGATCTCCTCGATCAGCCGACCGTACTCGGCCTCGTTCCCGTCCCGCGCCGCGAGTTCGAACAGAGTCGCCGCGTAGTTGCGGGCCACCGCCGACGCACTCATCGCTCCGTCACTTTCCGGCTAGACGTCCGACACGAACTCGTGGACGAGACGCCGGTTCTCCTCGGCGTCCAGCCGTGTCCGGATCAGCCGCTCGGAAGCCGCCAGCGCGAGATCCACGGCATCGCGCCGGATCTCCTCGCGCAGCAGGTCCCGTTCGTGTCCGATCTCGCGGCGCGCGTCGTCGAGCATCTGCGCCTGCTGCGCCCGCGCCTCCTCCAGCATCTCCTTTCGGAGGCCGTCGGCGTGCTGGCGGGCGTTCTCCAGCATCTCGCGAGCCTCGCCGCGGGCCGCTTCGAGCGCGGCCTCCTGCTGCGAGAGCAGCCCCTTCGCCTCATCGCGCGCGGAGAGGGCATCGTCGATCGCGCCCTGGATCTTCGCGTGCCTCTGCTCGAGTCCGCCCGCGATGAGCGGGAAGACCCATTTCGCCAGGACGAGGAGCGTGACCACGAACAGAATCCAGGTCCACACCACGAGCCCCAGATTGAGCGAGAAGATCCCCGTCTCCGCCTGGGCGGCCAGCTTCGCCGGCGCCGCGAAGGCCCAGAGCGCGCCGAGACCGGCGAGACGCATCAGAGGCCGCCCCGGATGAAGCCGGCGATCACGAGTCCGAACAGCGCCACACCCTCGATGAACACGGCGAGCACGATCGCGCCGGTCTGGATGGTCTGCGCCTCCTCGGGCTGGCGGGCCATCGCTTCCGTCATGCGCCCGCCGATGAGACCGATTCCGATACCGGCACCGAGCACGGAGAGCCCGCCCCCGACAATGGCGAGACCGACCGCGAGGCCGTCTCCCGTCGTCATGCCCTGCAGCAGCGTCAACATGTTCAGCATCGTTTGCCCCAGTTTCCTTTCTCTGTCGGGGGTTCGAACGACACCCCCCGTTCCGTCCGCGCCTCCACGGCGCGGAAGTTGCCCGCGGACCCCTCCGGGTCAGTGCGCGTGGCGAATCAACCCGATGAACACCGAGACCAGCATCGCAAAGATGTACGCCTGAAGGAGCGCGATGAAGATCTCCAGCATCATCACGAACAGCGCGAGGCCCATGGACCCCAGAATCGTCACGGCGCCGACCGTCGTTCCGAAAAATCCCTGACCGACCATCGAGCCGTAGGTGAGGATGAGACCCATGAAGGCGAGGATGACGAAGTGTCCCGCCGTCATGTTCGCGAAGAGCCGGATCGCGAGCGCCATGATCTTCGAGAACTTCGCGATCAGTTCGACCGGGGCCATGATGAGCAGCGTGACCGGCTTCAGCGGCCCGGGGAGCCCGGGCGGGAGGAAGAACACGGTCTTCGCGTAGCCCAGCGGGCCGAGGGCGATGAACCCGGCGGTCTCGATCACGACGAGCGCGATGATCGCGAGCGCGGCCGTGACCATGATGTTCCCCGTCGCCGTCGCGCCGAAGGGGATGAGGCCGAGCAGGTTCGCGTATAGGATGAAGAAGAAGAAGGTGATGACGAGGGGGACGAACCTCTCTCCCCCGCGGCCGATGTTGGCCATCACGATGTCATCTCTCAGGTACAGGTAGAAGGCTTCGATCCCGTTGAGGATCCCTCTCGGCGCCTTCTCGCCCTCATCCAGCCGCTCGGTCGAGCGCGCGGCGATGAACATCGTCACGATCGTGAGGATGGCCGCGAACATCAGGAACAGCACGTGCTTCGTGATCGAGAGGTCGATCTCGAGGCCGCCGACATTGAAGGCCGGCAACTCGGGGAGGGGGATCTCGCCGAAGGGTCCGAACTCCCAGATGTTCGAGTCGACGACGTGGTGCATCATGACTTCGGTGCCCCACTCCTCGGCGTGCCCGTCCGCCGCGTGGGCGTCGCCGTGGTGTTCCTGGGCAGCCGCGGCCGCGGGGGCGGCGTGCTCCTGCACCCGCTCCGTCAGACTCCGCAGAGAGGCCATCGATCTATCGAGCACCCGGTTCATCCGGTCGTGCGTTCCGTGTCGAGTTGGTCTTCTTGTTCTTCGCGCGCGCGAGCGCGAGCCACAGCCACAAGGCTTCCGTCCACAACAGCACCAGCATGGCGAGTCCGTACGCGACGGGCAGGTCCGGCGTCGCCGATCCCGTCCACGCGAGTCCGCCCGTCACGACCAGCCCTCCCATGCGCAGGCCGATCCCGGCCAGCCAGGGCCGGGTCGCGCTCCGTCCCGCCAGGAGCGCCCGGTTCAGCGGCCAGACCGCGACCACCTGAATCAGCCAGGCCGCTCCGATCCCCCACGTGCGCTCGCCATCTCCCAGCCACGCGGCCGCCGCCACCGCCAGCCCCAATGTGGCCAGCGCATAGGTCGGCGTACGCCGCGCCCAGCCGGCGGGAACACCTTTCACTTCCTGCGGTCCGTCTCCCCGTCGGTCTCATTGGCCGCGGAGACTTCGCGCCGTGCCGCCAGCCGGCCGTACATGCTGTAACACCCCCCCGCGAACCCCGCGAACACACCGAGGAGGACGAAGAGCGGCGCGGTCCCGAGACGGTCGTCGAGCCAGTTTCCGCCGACGGCGAGGAGCGTGATCGCAAGACCCATCGCAATGCCCAGACTCGCGAGTTCCGTGCCCGCCGCCTTTGCGTACAGGTGGCTGGCCTTCCCCTCCGGTTTCTCGGGTTTCGGCCGGTTCGTCGAACCGGGGTGCGGATGCGGCATGGGGAGACATCTCCGTTCGGGAGCCCCGCGCCGACCGCTTGTGAAAAATTTCCCAAGCCCAATCTGTCCGCTTGTGAAAAATTTCGCAATGCCGGTTTCGCTTGACGCTGGGCGCTGAAGGCCTAGGTTGCTGCCACCATATTGAAGGCCTCTGGTCAACTCCGAAATGGCCTCGCCGACGCCCGGGTCCCGCATTCCCGCGGCGCCCCTCACCCCTGGAGCCGATTGAGTCTTGGAAGCCGGTCGAAAGGTCGAAACGGATGACGTTCGGCTGCTCGCGGAGCTGGGGCACGCCCGGCGGCGAATCGAGGAGGAGGTCGGGAAGCGGATCATCGGGCAGCGGGAGATCGTCGAGAAGCTGCTCATCACGCTGCTCGCCGATGGACACGCGCTGCTGGTCGGCGTCCCCGGTCTGGCCAAGACGCTGCTCGTTTCGACCCTCGCCGAAACCCTGCACCTGGAGTTCAGCCGGATCCAGTTCACTCCGGACCTGATGCCCTCGGACATCACCGGGACGGAGGTGCTCCAGGACGACCAGCGCACGGGGGAGCGCCGCTTCGCCTTCGTCCGGGGGCCGATCTTCGCGGATGTGATCCTGGCGGACGAGATCAACCGCACGCCACCCAAGACGCAGGCCGCCCTTCTGCAGGCGATGCAGGAGGGGGAGGTCACCGTCGGCAGCGAGACGTTCCCGCTCGGCCGCCCGTTCTTCGTCCTCGCGACGCAGAACCCGATCGAGCAGGAAGGGACGTATCCGCTTCCCGAAGCCCAGCTCGACCGCTTCATGTTCGAGCTTCGGATCGGGTACCCGACAGCGGAGGAGGAGTCGGTCATCGCGGACATGGCGGCGAGCGGACCGCCTGCCCAGGTGAACCCGGTAGTGACCGCGGGCCAGTTGCTCGAATACCAGGCGCTCGTGCAGCGGGTGCCGGCTTCGGAGTCGGTGGTCGACTACGCGGTGCGGCTGGCGCGGGCCACCCGGCCGCGCGAGGCCTCATCGCCGGAATTCGTGCGCCGCATGGTGAGCTGGGGCGCCGGACCGCGGGCCTCTCAGCACACGGTGCTGGCGGCGAAGGCGCGGGCGGCGCTCGATGGCCGTCCCGCCCCCAACCTCGACGACGTACGGGCGGTGGCGCCCGCCGTGCTCCGGCACCGGGTCGTTCCCGGGTTCGAGGCGGAGGCCGAAGGGAAGACCGCGGACGATATCGTCGCGGAGTTGATCGAACACAGCCGCGGCTGGTAGACGTTGGACGAAACCGACAGTACGCAGCTCACGCCGACCGTTCGGGCGGGGCCTGAGGCTCCGGCCGGAGTCCGCCGTCCATGACCGGCACCTTCGCGCTACTCGTCCTCCTTCTCATCTTCTCCGGCTTCTTCTCCGGGGCCGAGATCGCGCTCTTTTCGGTCGGAGAACCGCGGGTCCGGGCCCTGGTGCGCGAGAGACGGCCGGGGGGGCGCGCACTCGAGAAGCTGAAACGGAACCCCGAGCGGCTCCTCATCACCATCCTGATCGGGAACACCACCGCCAACATCGGGGCCGCGGCCATCGCCACCTATACGGCCACCGAACTGTTCGGCTCAGCCGGGGTGGGGCTCGCGGCGGGCGTCATGACCCTCCTCGTCCTCTTCTTCGGAGAGGTCACGCCGAAGAGCTTCGCGGCGCGCAACGCGGAGAGGCTGTCGCTGCTCGCCGCCCCGATTCTCGCGGGCCTGGGGCGCCTGCTCCTGCCGGTCGTCCTCCCGCTCGAATGGCTCGTGCGGCGGGTGCTGCCCGACGCCGGCGGCGGGGCGCACGTGAGCGAGGGGGAGATCCGCGCCATGGTCCGCCTCGGGCACCAGTCGGGCAACATCGACACGCACGAGCGCCAGTTCATCGACCGCGTGTTCACGCTGGACCGCCTGCGCGCGCGGGAAATCATGACCCCCCGAGTCGAAATCCTCGCCTGGGAGGACTCGCGCAGCCTCGGAGAGATCGCGGACGAACTCGCCGACGTGCACTTCAGCCGGATCCCCGTGTACGGCGAATCGCTCGATGACGTGACGGGGGTGCTGTACCGCACCGAGGCGTACCGGGCGCTGCTCGGCGGCCGGCGGGACCTTCCGCTCTCGAGCATCGCCCGCGAACCCTACTTCGTGCCGGATACGATCACGCTCATCGAACTGCTCGAGCAGTTTCGGGCGCGGCGCGTGCACATGGGGCTCGTGGTGGATGAGCACGGCGGACTCGACGGACTCGTGACGCTCGAGGACATCCTTGAGGAGCTGGTCGGCGACATCGTGGACGAAACCGACCTGCCGACGGAATCCATCATCCGGCTGCGACGGGACGAGATCGCCGTGGACGGCGGCGCGGAGCTGCGGGAGATCAACGACTTCTTCGGGACCTCGTTCCCGGTGATCGAGTACCGGTCATTGAACGGCTTCCTGCTGGGCGAACTGGGCCGCGTGCCCGAGACGGGAGAGGTGGTCGAGCACGGCAATGTGCGGATCAAGGTCGTGGCGAGCACCGACACGCAGGTGACGCGCGCCCGCATCCGCCGCCGCTAGCAGGCCTTCGCAAACCCCCGCGTCAGCGCAGAGAGCGGCTCGGCGGCCGCCGCGCGCAGATACGCGTCGAACAGCATGTCCCCGAACAGGAATGAGATGGCGGCGCCCAGCGCGAGAAACGTCCCGAAGGGCACGGGCTTCCCCGTCCGGAGTGAGACGGGGCCGTAGACGAGGGACCCGGCGAGCGCGCCCAGGAAGATCGTGAGGAGGGCGCCGCCGGGGCCGAGGAACGCGCCGACCATCGCCATCATCTTCACGTCGCCGCCGCCGAGCGCCGGTTTCCGGAACGCCTTCTCGCCCAGCCACCCGACGACGCCGAGAAGTCCGAACCCGAGAAGCGCGCCGGCGAGCGCCGTGAATGGTCGCGTCGACCCCGGGAGAACCGCGAGGGCGAGACCCGCGGCACACCCGCCGAGCGAGAGGGCATCGGGGATGATGTAGTGGCGCGAGTCGATGACCGCGATCGCGAGGAGGAGCGTGAACAGGACCGCGCCCGTCAGGGCGGCGACGGACGTGCCGTACAGCCAGGTCATACCGCCCCAGGCGAGGGCGGTGGCCAGTTCGATCGCGGGGTAGCGCAGGGAGATGCGGCCTCCGCAGTCGCGACACTTCGCCCGCAGGAAGATCCACGAGAGCACGGGGAGGTTGTCGCGCCAGCGGATCGTCGCGCGGCACGCCGGGCAGTGGCTGCGGGGGTGCAAGACGCTGTCTCCGGCGGGCATCCGGGTGACGCACACGTTGAGGAAGGAGCCGAGGGCGGCACCGAGCAGCGCGGCCGCCGCGATGATCGCGGGGTCAGCCAAGCGGGCGCCGGGTCCGCAGCCGGTCGAGCAGGATGGCGCCCGCCGCCGCCACATTCAGCGATTCCACGCCGCGGGCGAGGGGCACGGAGACGGCGCGGGCGGCGGCGGCGCGGAGAGAGGCGGAGACGCCGTGGGCTTCGCTCCCCAGCGCGAGCGCAACCGGCCCGGGAGGCGGACCCTCGAGCGGCGGGGCATCCGCCGCGGCGACCCAGATCGGGATTCCCCGCCCGGCGAGCCTCTCCACGGCATGCCGGGTGTCCGTGCGGAAGATGGGGCCGCGGAACGACGCGCCCGCCGAGGCCCGCAGCGCCTTCGGCCCCCAGGGGTCGGCGGTCTCGCCAACGCCGATCACCGCGGCCGCCCCGAGCCCGAGTGCGCTGCGCACCAGGACGCCGACGTTGCCCGGATCCTGCACGCCGTCGAGAAGCACGATCGGGCCATCGCCCACGTCGGCCCAGCCGTACGCCGGCACTTCGCCGATCGCCAGGACGGGCTGCGGCGTGGCGGCATCCGCCAGCGTCCGGACGATCGCCTCGGGCACCACCTCCGTGCGAACGCCCCGTGCCGCCGCGCGCGCGAGCAGCGCCTCCAGTTCCGACCCGGCCTCCGCCGCGCCGGCGTGCAGCACGGCAACCGTGCGACCCGGCCATTCCAGCATCTCAGCGACGAGCCGCCGCCCCTCGGCCAGGAAACACCCGGTTTTCCGGCGTCCCTTTCCGCGGTGCAGCGACCGCCAGGCCTTGATCTCCGCGCGCGTCGGCATGCCCTTATTTTACGTTGCGGCTCAACGCGCTGTCATCGCGCCGCGCGGAGCGAGCCGGTCGACGTGTGCGGACCTGAACGGAGTGGAGCGTGAACCGGAAGAAAGCGGTGCGGGCGACGGCCCTCACGATTGCGGGGAGCGATTCGGGGGGCGGCGCCGGCATCCAGGCCGACCTCAAGACCTTCCACGCGTTCGGCGTGTTCGGAACGAGCGCGGTCACCGCCGTAACCGCGCAGAACACCCTCGGGGTCCAGGCGGTGCAGACGCTCGACCCCTCGATCGTGCGGCGCCAGATCGAATCGGTGCGGGCGGATCTGCCACCGCGGGCCGCGAAGACCGGGATGCTCGCCAACCAGGACATCGTGCGGGCCGTCGTCGCGGGGCTGCACGGCCTCGAAACGCCGCTTGTGGTCGACCCGGTGATGGTGGCGACGAGCGGCGACCGGCTGCTCGACCCGGCCGCGGTGGCCGCCATCCTCGAGGAACTTCTGCCGCTCGCCGCCCTCGTCACGCCGAATCTGCCCGAGGCGGAGATCCTCGCCGGACGGCCCGTGCGCACCGAAGACGACATGTCGGCGGCGGCGAGCACCATCCTCGCGCGGGGAGCCGGGGCCGTGCTGGTAAAGGGCGGGCACCTGGACGGCGAGGAAGTCGTGGACCTGTTCCGGAACGGAAGCCGCGAGCGCGTCTGGCGGACGCCCCGCATCCAGACGACGGAGACCCATGGGACCGGCTGCACGCTCTCGGCCGCGATCGCGGCGGGGCTGGCCTCGGGGCTCGCCCTCGAGCCCGCGATCGAACGGGGGCTCGCCTTCACTCACGCCGCCATCGCGGCGGCACCCGGTCTCGGCTCCGGCCGCGGTCCCCTGGATCACTGGGCCGACCCCGGAGGCTTCCCCCGCGACTGAGGGCGAGACGGCTCCCGCCCCTGGGACTATTCTCCGTACGGGACCCAGATGTTCTTGATCTGGGAGGCGTGGCGGAGGAACTCGCGCCCCTCGCCGCCGGAACCGAACCAGTCCCGCCCCGGAGCGGCGTTCGTCCATGTGCGCTTCAGGTTGGAGGCGGAGCGGCGCTCCACGTCGGCGGCCCCGTCGTCCGTCCCGAAGTACCACATCCCGTCCACCGCATCGTGGCCGGCGAGGGTGGGCCGCAGCTCCTCCTCGAGGCCCGTGAGAATGTTGATGACCCCGGGCGGCACGTCCGAGGTCTCAAGCACCTGGTAGAAGTCGGTGGCGAGGAGCGGCCAACGCTCCGAAGCGACGGCCACGACGGCGTTCCCGAGCGCGACGCCCGGAATCACGCTGGAGATGAAGCCGAGCAGCGCCGGTTCCGGAGGACAGACCACCGCCATCACGCCGAGCGGCTCGGGCATGGCGAGGGTCACGTTGCGGAAGGGCGTGCGGTGGACGGCCCCGTCCCACTTGTCCGCCCACGCCGCCCAGGTGAACAGGCGCCGGACGGACGCCTCCACTTCACGTGTCGCGGCCGCGGCGCCGCAGCCGGTGAGCATCCGCAGGCGGTCCTCGAAGGCTTCCCGGCGGGCGTCGAGATTTTCGCCGGCGTAGTAGAGGATCTGCGCCCGCAGGTGGGCCGTCGTGCGCGCCCAATCCGTGGCGAGCGCCGCCTCCACGGCGTTGCGCGCGTCCTTCCGGTTGCCGCGGGCGACCTCCCCCGCTGCGCGGCCCCGGTGATCCAGGACTTCAAGGCTGTAGCCGCCGTCCGGCCGGGCCTGCCGGCCGCCGATGTAGAGCTTGGCCGTCCGGTCGACCGCGGGTAGCGGCGCGGGGGCGCGGGCTTTCTCTCCGGCACCTTCCCGCGCGTCGTGGCGCCCGCCGTCTTCCGCCGCCTCCGAGTCCTGCGGGGGGGCCGGCTCTGCGGGCTCGGGGCGCTGGCGGACATACTCCCGGAGCCCTTCCCGGCCGCCTTCCCGGCCGAATCCGCTCTCACGGTAGCCGCCGAACCCGGACGCGGCGTCGAACACGTTCGTGCAGTTGATCCACACCGTCCCGGCCTTGATCTGCGAGGCGATGTCGAGGGCGAGGTTCACGTTCTCCGTCCAGACGCTCGCCGCGAGGCCGTAGCGCGTGTTGTTGGCGAGCGCGACCGCCTCCGCGGGGGTGCGAAACGTCATCTGAACCACGACGGGGCCGAAGATCTCGACCTGGGCGATCCGCGCGGCCGGCGACACGTCGGTGCACAGGGTGGGCGGGTAGAACCAGCCGTCCCGCGGGACGCTCCAGGACGGCTGCCAGATCGCGGCGCCCTCCTCGCGGCCCTCCTCGACCAGCGACTCGATCTTCTTCAACTGGACCGGCGCGATGATGGCGCCGATGTCGACGCCCTTGTCGAGCGGGGCCCCCATGCGGAGCGTCTCCATGCGGGCGCGCAGGCGGTCGGCGAGCGCGTCGGCGATCCCTTCGTGGGCGAGGATCCGCGAGCCGGCGCAGCACACCTGGCCCTGGTTGAACCAGATCGCGTCGACCACGCCCTCGACCACGCTGTCGAGGTCCGCGTCGTCGAAGACGAGGAAGGGCGACTTTCCGCCGAGTTCCAGCGAGATCTTCTTGCCGGTCCCCGCTGTCGCCCCGCGGATGAGGCGGCCGACCTCCGTCGAGCCGGTGAAGGCGATCTTGTCGACGTCCGGATGTTCGACGATGGCGGCGCCCGTGCGGCCATCGCCGGTCACGATGTTCACGACGCCCGGCGGGAGGTCGATCTCGCGGCAGAGTTCCGCGAAGCGGAGCGCGGTCAGCGACGTGAACTCGGCGGGCTTGAGGACGACGGTGTTCCCGGTGGCGAGGGCGGGCGCGACCTTCCACGCGAGCATCAGCAGCGGGAAGTTCCAGGGGATGATCTGGCCCGCGACGCCGAGCGGCTCGCAGTCCGCGAGTTCGGTGTCCATGAGCTGGGCCCAGCCCGCGTGGTGATAGAAGTGCCGCGCGACGAGCGGAATGTCGATGTCGCGCGATTCGCGGATGGGCTTTCCGTTGTCGAGCGTCTCGAGCGTCGCGAAGAGCCGGGAGTGCTTCTGCAGGTGGCGGGCGATCGCGTACAGGTAGCGCGCCCGTCCGTGTCCCCCGAGGTCCCGCCAGGCGGCCTGGGCCGCCCGCGCCGCGGCCACCGCACGGTCCACATCGCCGGGGCCGCCCTGCGCGATCTCGCCGAGTTGCGCTTCGTTGCTCGGATCGAGGGTCGCGAAGAACTCCCCGTCCGCCGGCTCGCACCAGGCGCCGCCGATGTAGTGCCCGAAGCGGGGACCCCGTTCGGCGATCCACGCCCGCGCCTCGTCCGCGACCTCCGGGGCGGGACCGTACTCCATCGTCTCGAACAGTTCCGCGATCTTCGGCATCTCCCTCAACCCCCTCTCAACCTCGACCCGACCCTCAACGCGGCCCTCATCCCAGCGGGTGCCGGTGGTACGCGGAATATCGCCCCGTCACCCGGTGCTCCAACTGGCGTTCGATGTCCGCGAGCAGCGAACTCGCGCCGAAGCGGAACAGCGACCGGTCGAGCCATCCCCCACCCAGTTCTTCCTTCACGAGAATGAGCCACTCCAGCGCCTGCTTGGCCTTCCCCACGCCGCCGGCCGGCTTAAGGCCCACATGGAAGCCGGAGCGTCGCCGGTAGGCGCGGATCGCGCGCGCCATCACGAATCCGACGGGGAGCGTGGCGTTGACCTTCTCCTTGCCGGTCGAGGTCTTGATGAAGTCGGCTCCGGCCATCATGCAGGCCCAGCTCGCGCGGGCGACGTTGCGCAGGCTCCCGAGTTCACCCGTGGCCATGATCGTCTTCAGGTGGGCCTCGCCGCACGCCTCGCGGAAGGCGCGCACCTCGTCGTACAGCGCCTCCCAGTCGCCGGTGAGCACGTGGCGGCGGGTGATGACGATGTCGATCTCGCGCGCCCCGGCCTCGACCGCTTCGTGGATCTCCTCGACCCGCTGCGCGAACGGCGTGAGCCCGGCGGGGAAGCCGGCGGCGACCGCACATACCGGGATGTCGTCGCCGGCGAGCGCTTCGACGACGGCCGGAACCATCGTCGGATACACGCAGACGGAGGCTACGCGCAGGCCGAGATCTTCCGCCCCCAGCGCACGGAGGAGGTCGGGACGCACGGGCTGGCGGGCCTTGGCGGCGAGGCGAGCCACCCGCCCCGGGGTGTCGTCTCCGGAGAGCGTCGTGAGGTCGATCATCGTCACGGCGCGCAGGAGCCAGGCGGTCTGCCACTCCTGCTTGATGCTGCGGCGCTTCCCCAGCGTGGCGGCCCGGCGCTCGATCGCGCTGCGGTTCGCGGCCTGTCCCCGGATCAGATCGAGGTCGAGCGGCGTTCCGGCATTGCGCCCCCGCATGGGAACGACGTCGGGTTCCGATGATCGCTGTAAGAGGCCCATGCGTAGAATATCGTTCGGACGCCGAGCTCAGGCGAATGTACCTTCCGTCTGGAAGACGGAGCTGTCCACGACGCGGCGCCGTCGGTTTCTTGACGCTCGGCCGCCTCCGGGCCGAAGCTGTTGCCCGGACACCCTGAGAGAACCTGACGATTGACCATCCGGAGAATCCCATGACGACGAATGAAACCTGGTGGCCGAATCAGCTGAGCCTGAAGGCTCTTCGGCAGAACTCGCCCGTGTCGGACCCGATGGGCGGGAGCTTCGACTACGCGGAGGCGTTCAAGAACGTCGATGTCGAGGAGCTGAAGCGTGACATCGAGGAGGTGATGACGACCTCGCAGGACTGGTGGCCGGCGGACTACGGCCACTACGGGCCGCTTTTCATCCGCATGACGTGGCACGCGGCGGGCACGTACCGCATCACCGACGGCCGCGGCGGCGGCGGCTCCGGTTACCAGCGCTTCGCGCCGCTGAACAGCTGGCCCGACAACGGCAACCTGGACAAGGCGCGCCGGCTGCTGTGGCCGATCAAGCAGAAGTACGGCCGCAACCTGTCGTGGGCCGACCTCATCATCTTCGCGGGCAACTGCGCGCTGGAGTCAATGGGGTTCCGGACGTTCGGCTTCGCCTTCGGCCGTCCGGACGTGTGGGAGGCCGACGAGACGGACTGGGGATCGGAGACCGAGTGGCTCGGGGACGAACGCCACGACGAGGAGGGGGAACTGCAGGAAGGGCTCGGCGCCGACCACATGGGTCTCATCTACGTGAACCCGGAGGGGCCGGGCGGGCACCCGGACCCCGCCGCGGCGGCGAAGTTCATCCGCACCACCTTCGCCCGCATGGCGATGAACGATGAGGAGACGGTCGCGCTCATCGCAGGCGGCCACACCTTCGGCAAGGCGCATGGCGCCGGCCCCGAGTCGCATGTCGGCACCGAACCGGAGGGCGCCGGCCTCGAGGCGCAGGGCTTCGGCTGGCACAGCAGCTACGGCAGCGGCAAGGCCGGCGACACGATCACGAGCGGCCTGGAGGGCGCCTGGACGACCGAGCCCACGCGGTGGGACAACAACTTCATGGAGAACCTGCACGACCACGAGTGGGAGCTGACGAAGAGCCCCGCCGGCAAGTCGCAGTACACGCCGGTCAACGCGTCCGAGGTGGCCACCGTGCCGGATGCGCACGACGCCTCGAAGAAGCATGCCCCCATGATGCTCACGACGGACCTCTCCCTCCGCGAGGATCCCGCCTACGCGCCGATCTCCAAGCGCTTCCTCGAGAACCCGGCCGACCTCGCGGACGCATTCGCGAAGGCGTGGTTCAAGCTGCTTCACCGCGACATGGGGCCGCGCAGCCGGTATCTGGGCCCGTTGGTCCCCGCCGAGCCGCAGTTGTGGCAGGATCCGGTGCCCGACGTCGACCACGAGCTGATCGATGAGCGGGACGTCGCCGACCTCAAGGCCAGGGTCCTCGCCTCCGGTATGTCGGTTGCCCGGCTGGTTGCGACCGCCTGGGCGTCGGCGTCTTCGTTCCGCGGCACCGACAAGCGCGGTGGGGCGAACGGCGCCCGCATCCGCTTCGCGCCGCAGAAGGACTGGGAAGCGAACGACCCGGCCGAGCTGGCGGGGACGCTGGAAACGCTGGAAGGGATCCGGGCGGAGTTCAACGAGGCGCAGACCGTTGGGAAGCGGGTCTCGCTTGCCGACCTCATCGTGCTCGCCGGGTGCGCGGGCGTCGAGCAGGCGGCGCGCGATGCCGGGTATGACGTGCAGGTGCCGTTCGCGCCGGGGCGCACGGACGCGTCCGAGGAGTGGACGGACGCGGAATCGTTCGCCGTCCTGGAGCCCGCCGCGGACGGGTTCCGTAACTACGCCAGGGACGGAAACGGAGCGTCCGCGGCCGAGCAGTTCGTGGAGCGGGCCTGCCTGCTCACGCTCACCGCGCCCGAGATGACGGCGCTGGTCGGCGGCATGCGCGTCCTGAACGCAAACACCGGGGGGTCCGCCCATGGCGTGTTCACGGACCGGCCCGGAACGCTGACGAACGACTTCTTCGTGAACCTGCTCGACATGAGCACGGAGTGGCGGGCTTCCTCCGACGGCGCCTTCGAGGGCCGCGACGCGAGCGGCGACGTCCGGTGGACCGCCACCGAGGCGGACCTGGTGTTCGGCTCGAACTCCGAACTCAGAGCGCTAGCGGAAGTCTACGGGTGCGACGACGGGCAGGAGACCTTCGTGCGCGACTTCGTCGCCGCCTGGAACAAGGTGATGAACCTCGACCGCTACGACCTGACCTGACCGCAGCGTAGCCCGACGTGGTGCGCTACGGCACTATCTCGTAGCGCACCACGTACGGGATGTCGAGCGCGTCGCGCTCCACCACCCAGGCCTCAGTCAGGTTCGCAGAGGCCACTCTCGATGTGACCGGAAGCCGAAACCGACCAACGGACGATCCGGAGGCGTCGAGTACCTGCCACCAGCGCTCGCCGTCGTCATCCGGCCCGGCGACCCAAACCGTACCGTCATCTCCCGTGGTGAGGCTCGTCACCGGTGGCATGTATCGTTGCTGCTCGTAGAATGCTCGCAAGGCACGCCCGAATGCGCGACGGTCCACTACTCCCCGGCGACCCAGCCGCCGATCAATCTCTCTGTCAATGAGATCGTCCGGCACCATGCGCGGCTCATAGGCGATACGCCGCCGAAACACAGTATCCCCGAAGATGTCTATTCTCGACACTTCGAACTCCGCTGGACCGGATCCATCCCAGCTTCTGCGCCGTACGAGGACAGCGCTCGATCCGTCCGGTCTAAAGTCCATCATGTCGGTATCCGGAAGCGGCGACATCGTGTACATGGCTCCCCCCGCGAGCCCATCCGTGATCTCGGCACTTTGGCCAACAACTGAAAGTAGAGCCAGCGTGTCTCGCACCGCGCCACCCGTGTCGGTCACGATCATCGCACGGTCGGCGACGACCCCAGCCGCCAACGCCCTGGCCGAGACGGTAGCGTATCCCACGAGGTCCCCAGTGGCGAGCACCGCACTTGGCGACATTCCCCGAGAGTAGTATTCCCCCTGAAAGTCCGCTCGATATGGAATCGTCTCGGCATCGCCTGTCTCGACGTCGAAAAACGTGAACCTCATCAACCGGTGATCCGCAACCCACAGCCGCGCACCGTGCCAGCCCATCGACACCGGAAGCGTCAACTCGCCCGGCCCCTCGCCTCGACCGCCGAGGTCCCGAATGGCTTTGCCGTTGCGTGAGAACACTCTGATTCTGCCGTCCCGTGGTTCCAAGACGTACACACGCTCCGCATCCGTCAGTACGTCCGCAACAACCGTCAGGACTTGTGCCGGATCGTCCAGACTCCCAATTGTAACGGTTCGGCGTAGGGACCAAGTCGGCGTTTGGCCCACAACATGGTCAACTTGCGAGACCATAAGCGCTGTCCCACACACTACCCCGAACGCCAGCAGGTGTGGCGCGGAAGTTCCGAATCTTCTCATTCGCACTCTCCTTGACTCCTTACAGTCGCAGGCGAGCTGTGGCGCCACGGGCCACCAATACTTCCACCGCAGAATACGACTTCGATATTATTCCGCCATCGCATGAGCGCGTTACTGTCGCGTCAACCCATTGTCCCTTGGAGGAACTAGCAAAGGGTTTGTGAACAGTTGAGACTGTTGGTATCGCCCTCCCCGCCCCAGCATCGGCAAGTACGACTTGTCGGCGCTCCACTGGTGCGACGCGCCCGTCGAGCACGAGAAACACGAGACACCAGTCGCCGGGAAGCCAACAATCATGACACTCGGGAGTGGCGCAGTCCGTGTTGCCCATCCCGATGTCCATGGCGCTGCAGTAGTAGCAGCTAGCCCGCTCGTCATCTCCGGGGCCATCCGTACAGTCCCAACATCCGGACAACCCGGTGCTCGGTACGAACTGTGCGACCGCAGGTTCGGCGGACATCGCCGCAGCGAAGAGGGCAAGACCGAGGCCCAGCATGAGGACTCGTGTGCGTTTCATCGTTTTGCTCCTTCCTTTCGAGTTGGGTCCGGGACACTCTCCCAGGAGTACTTCACGAGTTCGCTGGCGTTAAACGTTCGTATCGCGAGTACGGCAGGTGCCTCCCCGGCGCTGGCGATAAACCCGAAGGGCGCCTCGACCCTGGTGTACCTCAGGAATCGACCATGTGAGTCGAATCGGAGCAGTAGCCGTTCGTCGGTCCCGCGGTGCGCCAGCGTTTGGACGTATTCGGGCCCGACGCCGACGACCGAGGTCGAACTCCAGATGCCGGGGTCCAGCCGCAACGATTGGGCCACATCGTCGGCGAACCAATCCGGATTGACCCGTTCGAGTTCCGCAGGCACCCAATCAGTAGCTTGTCCGATACGCCACACGCGAAGGGGACTGAAGCCCTGCCACACGAGAGCTTCTCGCCCGTCCGCCGCCAGCCCAAGGGTTCTCGCGTAGGTCGAGTCCGGCGCCCACATACCGCTCCCATCCGGCAACCACAGGTGGGGCGGCGTCGTATCGGAACCGGGAATCGCTACGATCCACCCGGTTGGCGTCCGCGCAGCCGCAGCAGCCTGTCGCGAACCCGGCAGGCTGTGCCGGGAAAGCGCGACGCCCGTGGTGTCGGCTGTCACCACGTCGCCGCTCGCGGCGTCAACGATTTCCAGATCCTTCTCGTTCAGGAACTGAACGCCGATCGCGTGCCCGACCTCCGCGGCGAGGATATCCCTTGAAGCGGATCCGCGGTACACGCGGACGCCGGGAGTTCCGGCGAACCAGGCGACGACCAGGTCGCCCGAAGGCGATAGAGCCGCGCCGCCGAGCAGGCGATCTTGCGGGAGAGCGATGGTGGCTCGTTCGGTGAACTCGATGTCGGGGGCCTCCTGCCCTGTGGGTACGAGGCTCCCCTCCCTTCTCTGCCGATCATCGGGGATCCCGTCCTGGGCACCCTCGACACCACCGCATCCGGGCGCGAAGGCGCACGTGAGGACAGACCAAGCGAACAGATTTTGGATCCAGGCGCTGCGCATGTCTCTTTCCCGATCCGGGGAACCCGACATCGACGACTTCGGCATGGAAGGTGGCGTTGCGCGACACCTGCAACCAGAGAGAAAACCGTATCAGCTTGACTCAAACCGTTTACTTTTGATCGAGAGTCGACACCCCGTCCGATATGTCCGGAAGGATCGGCCGGACGTGCTCTGCCGTGAACGCCGCGAAAAGCCGGTCCGGCGGCAGCCGCTCCAGCTCGCCCGGTGTGCAGCCCGGCCACGCCTTTATTCTTCGAGTAAGGGTGGCCCGGCCAAGCTGCGTGCGTTGCACCACGCGTTTCCAGTTCAGGCCCGACCGTCGAAACTCGTACACTCCCAGGACCGAGAGGCCGGAGATGAACGCGCTCAGGGTCGTCCTGCCGTTCGCTCGCGCTCCGAACTGCCTGAACAGCGTGACGGGCGCGCAGCTGACGTCCCGGGCCAGCTCTCGGACGTTGCGGACTGGCCGGTCCGCGGCCCGTTCCGCCGCATGGACCAGGGCCTTCCCGAGCGCGGGAGGCAGCGCCGAGCGGTCGAACGCGGCCGCCAGGCTCCACAGGCCCCATGTCGCGCGCACGGCGTCGAGGCGGCGTCGAAGGTGCGTCTCCAGTTCGGTGAGCCAGACCACTGCCGCCGTACGCACGCGGAGCAGTTGTCGGGCCAACTCGGGGTCGGCGTCCGCCACGAGAACCACCGGTACCCACGGCCGCTCGCGCTCGAACCTCGCCAACAACTCGACCTGCTCGGGCCGCATCCGCCCATGGCAAGCGACCACCACCGGCTCGACCTCCCCGTCGAAAGCGGCGAACGCTTCGGTCGAGGGCGCTACGCGAGCGCCCGGGCCTACGGCTCGGCATACCGCTTGGGCTGTGTGGGGCGAGTCGGCGACTACGAGGGTCATGTCGGCCTCTTTCGAACGGTAAGGCGGCGGTGTCCGCGTTCTCGATGGATCTCCGCTCTTACTGATTAATGGCCGCCAAAGAGCGATACTTGGTGACTATAAAGGAGCAGTGCAGACAGCGATGGCGTCGGCGGAGAAGATCGAACATCTCAACACTGTACCCCATCCATTCGACGGTGTAGGGAGTCGCGGCTCATTTTCCCCTACCGGTAGCAACGCCGCGCCCCTTCGAACTCGCGGAAGCACGAGGGGTTGGAACCCATTCATTCAAGGTCGTACATAAATGCTGAATTGAAGTTGTACGACGTTATAATCATATTTCCAGCTCATCGCGGGTTGCGCAGCTAAACAAGAAAGCGAGGCGGGAACACGATGGCGACGGGGGGCAGGAGAGTCAACCTTCAACGCGCCCGGACGGGCATACCGGGAAAGAGTGAGGGTGGTAGGACGGGCCGAGCGTTTCCCACGTAGGAAGCTACGCGGGAGCGGAGGCGGCTGCGTCGCAATTGCCGATGGGACCTGACCTGAAGCGCAGCTGGAGCGGCCAGGAGCTCAGAAGCCTTCGATTTCGAGGGCCGCGATGGAGGATTCGTCGAGGCTGCCGGTGTGGAGGGTCCAGACCCTGCGGCCTTGCGCCTCCAGGAGTCGATGATCTTCCGGAAGGCGGATCGAGCCGAGGAAGCGCCCGGACGGGAGGAACACGTCGTGCAGGGCTCCCGGGGCTCCGTGCGGGCCGGCGGCTCCGGGGAGGGGGCGGTCGCGCTGAATCCAGATCCGGCCGTCCGCGTCCACGACGATGCGGGAGATGATCGCCGGTTGCGGCGGACCTCCGAGTTCGCGGAGGGCCGCCCGCCACGCGTCGGGCATGCGCTCGTCCGGAGCCTCGCCGCGCTCGGCAGGCGCGAGCGGCAGCGCTTCGGCCGGATGACAGAACCGAACGAGGATGGAGTCATCCCGATCGAATACCGTTAGTTCGTAACGTCCATCCGGATCGGAGAGGACCCGGGTCTCCGCGCCGACGCCCACCAGCGGCCGCGGCCATGCGGGCAACGTCGTGCGCTCCAACGCTCTGGCCCGGGACCGCGCGACCGTATCGTTCACCGGATTTCCGGGAGACCAGCGGACGAACGACCGCTCCTCCCAACCGTCCTCGATGCGGCCGGGGAACTCCAGCCACACCGTGCGATCCGGTTGGAGCGCCACGAACGTGACCTCGCCGGACGCGAATACGGGTGATATGAACGCCGGATCGACCGCTGTGACGGTGGCCGAGCGTGAGGGGAGATCCAGCGTGGTCAGCCGAAAGGCCCCGAAGTCGAGGACGAGGAGAGTGTTCGCATCCACCCAGGTCAGCGCGGCCGGCGCCTGGACCTCACCGGGGCCTTCGCCGCGGGTCATGATCGGCCCCAGCCATTCCCCATCGGGGTCGAGCAGGATGACCTCGGCGAGACCCCAGGCCGCGATGGCCACCGATCCGTCGGGACCTACGGCGACGTCCGCCGTAAAGACCAGTTCCTCCCCCTCTTCGGCGCCTCCGGCGCGCCACACTTCGCGCCACGAGAGTTCCGCGGGCCAATCCCCGACACTCGTGTTGCGCACTGCGGAACCCTCGGTGCCCGCGACTTCGCACGCCGCGGACTCCGGCCGGTCACACCCGGCGATCACCGCAGCCAACAGCGACGTCACAGCCCAGGGGGGTGGGCCAGGGCTGACCGAGATCATGCTACGGGAACCGGCGGACCGACTCGGCGACGAGGCGCTGGAAATCTGCCCGGGCGAGCTTCGTTGTTTCCAGGACTTCCTCGTGATTCAGCGGTTCGTCGAGGACTCCGGCCGCGTAATTCGTGAGGCAGGAGACGGCGACGCACCGGATGCCGAGGGCGCGGGCCGCGATGACCTCGGGCACGGTGGACATGCCGACGGCGTCGGCGCCGAGCGCCCGCAGCATGCGGATCTCGGCCGGGGTCTCGAAGGCTGGGCCGTGCATCGCCGCGTAGACGCCCTCGTGGAGCGTCTGGCCCAGGTCGGAGGCGGTTTCGCGGACGATCGCCCGCAGTCTCGGGTCATGGGCAAACGTCAGGTCGGGGAAGCGGTTCTCCGTACCCACGACCGGACCAAAGAGCGGGCTCGTGCCGGTCAGGTTCAGGTGGTCGGCGATCAGCATCAGTTCGCCGGGGTGCCAGCCGTCCCGGATCGCTCCGGCCGCGTTCGAGAGGAAGAGGACCGGGATGCCCAACGCCGCCGCGACGCGCACGTAGAAGACGACGCGGTCCGGCGGGCCGCCCTCATAGAGGTGGACGCGTCCACTCAGGCCCAGGACGGGCCGACCGCCGAGCGCCCCGATCAATGCGTGGCCGGCGTGCCCGATGACCGTGGGGCGCGGCCAGCCGGGGAGATCCTCGTAGGGCACCCGCACCGGATCCTCGATCTCTTCCCCGAGCCCGCCGAGTCCCGAACCCATCGTGATTGCGACGTCCGGTACGGCGCCGTCCAGCCGGTCCCCGATGCGGGCCCGCAGCGCCGCGGCCGCCGCTTCGACGGCGGCCTGGATGTCCGGGACGTGGGTCACGCGAGGACTCCGGCCAGAGTCGCGGTCATCCAGGTCGCGACCGTCCCCCCGAGCATCGCCCGCAGGCCGAGCTTCGACAGATCCTCGCGGCGGCCGGGGGCGATCCCCCCGATGCCCCCGATCTGGATCGCGATCGAGCTGAAGTTCGCGAATCCGGTCAGGGCGTAGGTGCACATGATGAGCGATTTGTTCGAGAGCTGAAGGTCGCCGGCGAGCCCGGCGCCGAGATTCGTGAAGGCGAGGAACTCGTTCGCGACCATCTTCACGCCGAACAACGTCCCGACGTCGACCGCGTCGGCCCACGGCACGCCGATGAGCCAGGCCACCGGCGCGAAGACCCAGCCGAAGATCCGCTCGAGCGTGATTCCCTCCACGCCGAAGAGCCCCGTCACCCAGCCGATGATGCCGTTCCCCAGGGCGATGATGGCGAGGAAGGCGAGGAGCATGGCCCCCACGTTCAGGGCCAGCTTCAGCCCGTCTCCGGCCCCTCCGGCCGCCGCGTCGATCACGTTCGCGTGCGCCTGCGGCGGGTCGATGTCCAGCGTGCCGCGCGTCTCGGGTTCTTCCGTCTCGGGCATCAGCATCTTGCTCACCACGACCCCCGCCGGCGCCGCCATGATGCTCGCCGCCAGGAGGTGCCCCGCGATCCCCGGGAACACCCCCACGAGGATCGCGACGTACGCGGCCAGCGCGCCGCCGGCCACAGTCGCGAAGCCCCCCGTCATCACGGTGTTGAGTTCGGACATCGTCATCCGGTCCACGAAGGGCCGGATGAGGAGAGGCGCCTCCGTCTGGCCGACGAAGATGTTGCCGGCGGCGGAGGTCGTCTCCGCGCCGCTCGTCCCGAGGGTGCGCTGCATCGCCCACGCGACGCCCCGCACGACGCGCTGCATGAACCCCAGGTGATAGGCGAGGGCCATGAGAGAGGAGAAGAAGATGATCGTGGGCAGGACGCTGAAGGCGAAATTCGCGCCGATGTTCACCACGCCGCCCCCGCCCCCGTCGACCGGAGTCCCGTAGTCCACGAGCGACCCGAACACGAAGCGCGACCCGGCGTTCGTGTACCCGATGAGCGCGACGAAGATGTCGTTGACGGCGCTGAAGAAGGTGTGACCGATCCCCGTCTTGAGAACGAGGAGCGCGAAGGCGATCTGAAGCCCGAGCCCCTTCGCGACGAGTGGCCACGAGATCGACTTCCGGTGCGCGGAGCAGATCCACACCGTCGTGAGCAGGAAGGCGATCCCGAGCAGCCCCCGCGCCAGGCGGGAGAAGAACGGTTCGTCGATCGCGCCTCCCACCCCCTCGAGTCCCTGAGCCGCCAGCGGCGCTGCGCCCGCGGCCAGGCCGACACCCAGCACGGCGACCACAGTGGGGAGCAGCCAACCTTCCCGCGGCATCGCGGGGGGCGCCGCGGCTGCGGAGCGTGGTGGGTCGCGACGCTGGGACATCGGCGCACTCCGGCTGAGGGGTTCGGGGCGACGGGAGTCCGGGGAACATACCCCGTCCCGTCTTCCGCGCCACAACCCCGCTCCGCTTCATGCCACTTTGGCACTCCGCGCCGGAGTGCGGCCCGCCCGAGTGCCATTTTGTCGGAAAAGGCGGCGCACGGGCGGCCCACGGCGCGGCACGGCGATTGCAACGTGTTTCTTCGTTCGCGGGCGCGCCGGAAGGAGGCGGCGCCCTGCGATTGGGACCTGGGACGCGAACCAGCGGAAACAGCGGACAAGCAAAAGCCAAGGAAAACCAATGGGCAAGATCATCGGAATCGATCTCGGGACGACGAACTCGGTCGTCGCGGTAATGGAAGGTGGAGACCCGGTCGTCATCCCGAGCGCGGAGGGCGCGCGCACCACGCCCTCGGTGGTCGCCTTCACGAAGGAGGGTGAGCGGCTCGTCGGGCAGGTCGCCAAGCGGCAGGCCGTCACCAATCCCCTCAACACCGTCGCCTCGATCAAGCGCTTCATGGGCCGCAAGCGGTCCGAGGTGGGCGAGGAGATGAAGCTCGTCACCTACGACATCCAGGGCGACAACCAGGACCGCGTCCAAGTCAGGATTGCGCACGCCGACAAGACCTTCACGCCGCCCGAACTCTCGGCCATGGTGCTGCAGAAGATGAAGCAGACGGCCGAGGACTACCTGGGGCAGGAGGTGACGGAGGCGGTGATCACCGTCCCGGCCTACTTCAACGACGCCCAGCGCCAGGCGACGAAGGACGCGGGCCGGGTGGCCGGCCTCACGGTCCGCCGGATCATCAACGAGCCGACGGCCGCGGCGCTCGCCTACGGCCTCGACAAGAAGTCGGACGAGAAGATCGCCGTGTTCGACCTCGGCGGCGGCACCTACGACATCTCCGTGCTCGAACTCGGGGACGGCGTGTTCGAGGTGAAGGCCACCAACGGCGACACGCACCTCGGCGGAGACGACTTCGACCAGCGGCTCATCAACTGGCTCGTGGACGAGTTCAAGAAGGACCAGGGGATCGACCTGTCGGCCGACCCGATGGCCCTGCAGCGCCTAAAGGAGGCGGCGGAGAAGGCGAAGATCGAGCTCAGCTCCACGATGCAGACCGACATCAATCTCCCCTTCATCACGGCCGATGCGTCGGGGCCCAAGCACCTCAACCTCGCCCTCACGCGGGCGAAGTTCGAGCAGTTGGTCGACGACCTGATCCAGCGCACGATTCCGCCGATGGAGAAGGCGCTGGCGGACGCCGGTCTCTCCGTCGACGAGATCGACGAGGTCATCCTGGTCGGCGGCTCGACCCGGATTCCCAAGATCCAGGCCGTCGTGAAGGATTTCTTCGGCCAGGACCCGCACAAGGGCGTGAACCCGGACGAGGTCGTGGGCATCGGGGCCGCGATCCAGGGCGGCGTGCTCGGCGGCGACGTGAAGGACGTACTGCTGCTCGACGTCACTCCGCTCTCGCTCGGGATCGAGACGCTCGGCGGCGTCATGACGTCGCTCATCGAGCGTAACACGACGATCCCCACGAAGAAGTCGGAGATCTTCTCGACCGCGGAGGACAACCAGAACACGGTCGACATCCACGTGCTCCAGGGCGAGCGGAAGATGGCGAGCGGCAACAAGACGATCGGCCGCTTCCAGCTCACGGGCATCCCGCCGGCGCCGCGCGGCGTGCCCCAGGTCGAGGTCACCTTCGACATCGACGCGAACGGCATTCTGCACGTGAGCGCCCGGGACAAGGCGACGGGCAAGGAGCAGAAGATCCGCATCGAGGCGTCTTCGGGGCTCTCGGACGCCGAGATCGAGAGCATGGTGAGGGACGCGGAGTCGCACGCGGCGGAGGACCAGGAGCGTCGCGAGACCGTCGAGGCCCGCAACCGGCTCGACTCCCTCGTGTACCAGACGGAGAAGAACCTCGAGGACTGGAAGGAGTCGCTCGACGACGCGGACCGGTCCACGATCGAGGAGACGCTGGAGCGGGGGCGGGCCGCGCTCAAGCAGGACGACACCGAGGAAGTGGCCGCGGCGACCACCGCCATCCAGGAAGCGGTCGGCGCGGCGGCGCAGAAGATGTACGCCGCGGCCGGGATGGGGGCCGACGCCTCGCCGGGCGACATGCCGGGCGCGGGCGACGGCGAGGCCGAAGTCGAGGTGGAGGCGGACGACGCCGGCGAAGTGGAGGTCGTCGAGGCGGACTACGAGATCGTCGAGGAGTCCGACGACAAGTAGGCCTCCGCCGGCAGCGTTTCACCGCGCGACCCGGGAGCCCGGCCCACGGGCAACCCCGGGTCGCGCGCCGTTCATCCCATGGTGCGGCGTTCGGGGGTGACGGACCCGGTCCGGTCACCGTCATTGCTGTGGGAGTTGGAGAAACGCCAATTCGGTCTGCTATATTGGTACTTCGGCCGTTGGATGATACGGTCGGGAGAGGGAGATAGAGGGATGAGCGACTCGCTGCGTACTCGACTGAATCTGCTGATCGCGACGGCGATCGCGTTCGCGTTCGGCGTGGGGCTGGCTTCGGTTCTGGACCTGACTCCGGTTTCGATCGCGGCGGACGGCAACCGGGACCCGGGGTGGGTGATCGGGGCCCCCGCCGGCGCCGGGATGACGATGGCGAACGGCTTCGCCGACGTGACGGAGCGCGTGGCTCCCGCCGTCGTAACGATCTACCTGACGGCGGAGCGAGAGGCCTCTTTTCCGAACGCTTCCCCGTTCCCGCCGGGCTTCGAACCGCCGCCGGGGTTCGAGTTCCCGCCCGGGTTCGAGTTCCCGCCCGGGTTCGAGTTCCCGCCCGATTCCTCCCGGAACCGCGAGGAGGAGCGGCAGCCACAGACCGTCGAGTGGAGTGGATCCGGCTTCATCGTCTCGGAGGCCGGCTACGTGGTGACGAACAACCACGTGGTCGCGGGCGCGGAGCGAATCGACGTCGAGCTTCACGACGGACGGGTCTTCGACAACGTGGAACTCGTGGGGCGCGATCCGCAGACCGACGTGGCGCTGCTCAGGCTGGAGGTGGGCGACATCGCCGTCCTTCCCATCGGCTCCAGCGACGAGACCGCCGTCGGCGAGTGGGTGCTCGCCATCGGGAGTCCCGGCTTCCGGACGGCACCGGGACCGCTGCTCTCATCCGTGACGGCGGGGATCGTCTCCGCCAAGGGGCGCAACATCTCCATCCTCCGGAACCGCAACCCGCTCGCGATCGAGGACTTCATCCAGACGGATGCGGTCATCAACCGGGGCAACTCGGGCGGGCCGCTGGTGAATGCGGCGGGCGAGGTGATCGGCATCAACACGGCGATCCTGTCGACGACGGGGAGCTACCAGGGGTACGGCTTCGCGGTCCCGATCGAACTCGCCCGCGAGGTCGTCGACGACCTGATCGAGTTCGGGGAGGTGCGGCGGGCGCTCATCGGCGTCTCGATTACCGACGTCGACGCCGCGGATGCCGCCTTCTACGGCCTGGAGCGCGTCGAGGGCGCGAAGATCCAGACCTTCTCCTTCGACGACAGTCCCGCCCTGCTGGCCGGACTCGAAGGCGGCGACGTCATCGTCGGCGTGGCGGGGGAGCCTGTCTCCGGCGTTTCGGAACTGCAGCGGCGGATCCGCGCCTTCGAGCCGGGGGAGACGGTGGAACTGGACGTCGTGCGCCGCTCCACGCTGGAGCGAGACCGGGCGCGCGTCCGCCTCATCTCGGCGGCCGACGACTCGCCGCCGCGGATCGTGGCACGCTCCGAGCCGACCGAGGCGACCGGCGATGCCCTCGGTCTCGCGGTAAAGGATGACGCCGAGATCGAAGCCCGGGAACATGCGCAGTACAGGATCGACCCCGGGTTCAACGGTGTCGTCATCGTCGGCGGCGATCGGAGGGGCGCGGTGGGGCGGCTGCGCCTTCCCGAGGGTACCCTCATCCTCGACATCAACGGCGAGGAGATCCAGGGGCGGGGCGATTACGAGCGCATCATCTCCGGGTTGGGGCCCGGCGACGCGCTGAGCGTGCAACTCGATATTCTGCTGCGCGACGGGCGTCGACAGAACGCTTTCCGGAGCGTCGTGATCCCGGAACGCTGATTCGCGAGGCGCCGGGCGGGACAGGGATTATTGCTTGCCCCCGTTCCGGCCGGTGCCGAGATTCCCGGCCAATCCGGCGCCGCGCTTCATCCTGGCGGAGTCGCGCGAAAGTGGCGGAATTGGCAGACGCGCCAGCCTTAGGAGCTGGTGGCCCTTGGCCGTGGGGGTTCGAGTCCCCCCTTTCGCACTTCGTGCCGTAAACCGTGTGCAGACAACGCCGTTGGCCCGTGCCGGGACACGAGCGGGAGCCATACCGACCTTGAGCGCAGCCGATTCACAAGCCGCCGCGGCGGATCCGTTCGACGTCGCGATCAAGCAGGAGAACGATTACCTGCGCCGTCTCGACGTGTCGGTGGACCCCGCGCAGGTGGCGGCGACGCGGCGCCGGGAAGCCGCCAGACTCCGAAAAACGACCCGCATCAAGGGGTTCCGGAAGGGGAAGGTCCCGGTGCGGATCGTCGAGGAACGCTACGGTCCCCTCATCGACGAACGGACCGTCGATGCCCTCGTCAACCGGGCGTTCCGGGACGCCGTGCAGCGGCACGACCTTTCCACCATCGGGGAACCCGTGGTGAGCGAGCTGGATTACCAGCCCGGGGAGCGGCTCGCGTTCCGCATCGACGTAGAGGTGATGCCGGCGATCGAGCTTGCGCGGACGGGAGGGTTCCGCGTCAAGCGGCGCGAGGTGGCCGTCGCGGATGCAGACATCGACGAGGTCATCGAGAACATCCGCAAGGAAAACGCCGTGCTCCAGCCCGTGGACCGGGCGCCGCGGAGCGGGGATGTCGTCGCCGTGGCGATCAGGGAACGAGAGGGAGGCGACGGCGCCCCGGAAAAGCCGTATCGGTTCGAGTTGGGAGCGGGCTACGCGATTCCGGATGTCGAAAACGCGATCCTCACGCTCACGCCCGGCGAGGAAGGCACGTTCACGGTCTCCTACCCGGACGATTTCGGGGCCGAGGAACTGGCGGGTACCACGCGATCGCTGCAGATCCGCCTCGACGACGTCCGGGCCAGCGAGCTTCCGGACCTCACGGACGAGTTCGCGAGCGAGATCGGTGACTTCGGGACGCTGTCGGAGCTTCGTGAAGCGGTGGGAAAGGAACTCCTGGCGCGGGGTGAACGTCAGGCGGATGAGGAAGTCGGCGAACAACTCCTCGACGCGGTGATCGAAGCCAACGCCTTCGAGGTGCCGCCGAGTCTCACGTCGCGTTATCTTGACCGGGTGATCGACGCCCCCGAGGGAGCGGACCCCGAGCGGGTCGAGGAGGCCCGCAAGTCCGTGACCCCCCAGGTGGAGCGCCAGATCAAGCGGGATCTGGTGCTCGAGCGACTCATCGAGGATCAGGGACTCGATCTGTCGAGCGAGGAATTCGACGAGCGCCTGTCGGAACTGGGGAAGGCGAGGGGCAAGAGCCTGGTGGAGATACGCCGCGAGCTCGCGAAGGAGAAGCAGCTCGATCCGCTCCGCCGCCGTTTTGCCATCGACAAGGCGTTCCGGTTTCTGATCGACGGCTCGGACGTGAGCTGATGGGCTTCGCTAACCACGTGAGGGATTGATTTGAGCACGATATTCGCACCGTACGTCATCGAACGGTCGAGCCGCGGGGAACGCACGTACGACATCTTCTCGCGCCTCCTCATGGATCGGATCGTCTTCCTCGGAGCTCCGATCAACGACGATGTGGCGAACGTGGTGATCGCCCAGTTGCTCTTCCTGGAGGCGGACAACCCGGAGCGCGAGATCCACATCTACATCAACTCGCCGGGGGGGAGCGTCCAGGCGGGACTCGCGATCTACGACACGATGCAGTTCCTGAACGCCCCGGTGGCGACGATGTGCATGGGGATGGCCGCGTCGATGGGAGCGTTCCTGCTCGCGGCCGGCACGCCCGGCAGGCGGCGCTCGCTGCCGAACGCGCGGATCATGATCCACCAGCCTTCCGGCGGCTCCTACGGGACGGCGGCGGACATCGAGATTCAGGCGAAGGAAATCCTCAACGCCCGCGAGCGGCTGAACCGGATTCTCGCCGATCACACCGGGCAGGACCTTGAGCGGATCGCCGAGGATGTCGACCGCGACCGCTTCATGTCTCCCGAGGAAGCGCGGGAGTACGGGCTCATCGACCTGGTGGTCGCGCGTGAGGCGGAGGTCGACGGCAAGAACGGCCGACCCGGCCCTGCCGTAGCCAAGTAGCGCGGGGCAACCCGAGGGACCGAGGGGAGGAGACGATGCCGAGCGACAAGCACCTGCGCTGCTCCTTCTGCGGCAAGTCCAAGGACGCCGTCCAGAAGTTCATTTCCGGACCCAACGTCTATATCTGCAACGAGTGCATCTCGCTCTGTAACGAGATCCTCGCCGAGGAAGAGGAACGCGAGCAGGGCGGGCGCTTCACGGAGATCCCGACGCCGTGCGAGATCAAGGCGACGCTCGACGAGTACGTGATCGGGCAGGAGATCGCGAAGAAGACGCTCTCGGTCGCCGTCTACAACCACTACAAGCGGATCAACCACCGCAGTCTCGTCGACGACGTCGAGATCGAGAAATCGAATATCCTGCTTCTCGGTCCCACGGGGGTCGGCAAGACGCTGCTCGCGCAGACGCTGGCGCGGATTCTCCAGGTCCCGTTCACGATCGCGGACGCGACGACGCTCACCGAGGCGGGGTATGTGGGGGAGGATGTCGAGAACATCCTCGTCCGGCTTCTGCAGGCGGGCGAATACAACGTGGCGGAGTGCGAGCGCGGCATCGTCTACATCGACGAAATCGACAAGATCGCGCGCAAATCGGACAATCCGTCGATCACGCGCGATGTCTCCGGCGAGGGCGTCCAGCAGGCGCTGCTCAAGATCCTCGAGGGGACGGTGGCGTCCGTGCCTCCGCAGGGCGGGCGCAAGCATCCGCAGCAGGAGTACATCCAGATCGACACGCGGAATATTCTCTTCATCTGCGGCGGCGCCTTCGACGGCCTCGAGGAGATCATCCAGGAACGGCAGGGGCGTCGGCAGATCGGCTTCCGCGATGACTTCATCGCTGAGAGCGTGGCGCCGAACGATGAGGATAACCTTCTCGCCTGCGTCGAACCCGAAGACATGCTCCGCTACGGGCTGATCCCCGAACTCGTCGGCCGGCTGCCGGTGCTCGTTGCCCTGCACGACCTCGACGAGGATGCGCTGGTGGAGATCCTGCAGCGTCCGAAGAACGCGCTGCTCAAGCAGTACACGAAGATGTTCGAACTCGAGGGCGTGGGTCTCACGCTCGACCCGGAGGCGCTGCGCGCGATCGCGCGCAAGACGATCGACCGCGGGACGGGCGCACGCGGACTGAGGGCCGTGATGGAATCCATCATGCTCGACGTGATGTTCGACCTGCCGGGGCGCATGGACATCCGCGAGGTCGTCGTCACGCGGGAGACCGTCGAGGAGAATAACCAACCGCTCCTCATCCTCGAGCCCGAGGCCAAGCGCAGGGAGGCGTAGCGGGCCCGTGCCGCCGGCTGACAGGGTCGCGCGCGTCGGGACGGTCGAGTTCGTCGGCGCCGTCGGCGCGGCCGGCCAGAAGCCGCCGCGCGACCTCCCCCAGATCGCGATTGCCGGGCGCTCGAACGTCGGCAAGTCCTCGCTGCTCAACCGGCTCGTGGGGCGGAAGAGCCTCGCGCGAACCTCGAAGCAGCCCGGGCGCACGCGCGAGATCAACTTCTTCCTCGTCGACGACCGGTACATGCTCGTCGACCTGCCGGGCTACGGGTTCGCGAAGGCGCCGAAGGCCGTGCGCGAGAAGTGGGGGCGGCTGATCGAGAGGTATCTGCGCCGGACTCCGAAACTGCTCGGACTCGTGCTGCTCGTGGACGCGCGCCGCGGACTCACGGACGACGACGAGCGGATGATCGACTTCCTGGGGGCGACGCGGACGCCGACACTCTTCGCGCTCACGAAGACGGACAAGCTGAACCGGTCCGGGCGACGGCGGGCGACGGAGAAGCTGCGCGAGGCACTCGAACTCGAAGCGGATCAGCTGGTCGAGACGTCCGCGAGCACCGGCGCCGGGGTCGACACGCTGCGGGAGAGCATCGCCGCCCTCCTTGCGGAGGCGGAGACCGGCTAGCGCGTCGACACTCGCCGGTCCGACCCGTCGTCCGAAGCACGGCGCACCTCGAGGCCACGGGGTGGGCGGAGAGGAGACGCGATGAGAAGGCTCATCATCGGACTGCTCGGGCTCTTTCGACGCCTTTCGCTCGCGGCGCGGAAGCTGCGGGGCGGAACACCGGCGGACACGGCTGCGCAGCGCGTGGTCAGCGGAAAGGCCTGGGACGAATTCTGCGACACGCTGAAGGCGGCGGGGGCCGCGTTGACCTTCCCCGGCGCGCCGCGCGACCCCTTCAACCAGGCGGAGGGATACCGGTATCTCAGCCGCCTGGCCCGCGGGGGGCTCATGGCCTTCGTGGAACACGCCGACCCCCGGGCGCCCGTGCTGCACCGCGTGGCCCACGAGACCGTGAAGCTGGGGAGCGACAACCCCGACAACTACTACCAGACGGCCGCGATTCACGGCGACTTCGAGTACCGGATCTCCGGGCGACGCAACACCGTGACGTACCTCGGCTTCGGGACGCAGGCCGGCCACTACGGGCAGAGCGGAGGCCTGCCCCCGACGGGCTACATCGAGGCCGGCGAGATCGAGATCGGCGAGGATGGGACCTTCGATCTCGTCGTCAGCCGCCGGCGCCACGACGGAAACTGGCTGCCGATGACGGCGGAGAGCCGCACGCTGATCGTGCGCCAGACCTTCCTCGACCGGGAGACGGAGGCGCCGGCCGAACTTCACATCGAGCGCATCGGGTGCGCCGAGGACGAGAAGCGGCCCCGCCCGCTCACGCCGGAGCAGATCGACGAGGGATTGAAGTCGGCAGGCACGCTGGTGGCCGGGGCGGCGATGCTGTTCGCGAACTGGGCGCGGGGTTTCCGGAAACACTCGAACACGCTGCCCATGTTCGATCCGGACGTGTCGCTCCAGGCGGGCGGCGACCCGAATATCGTCTACTACCACAGTCACTGGGCCGTGGCCGACGACGAAGCGCTCCTCATCGAGGCGATGCCGCCCGAGTGCGAGCACTGGAACTTCCAGTTGAACAACTACTGGATGGAGTCGCTGGACTACCGTTACCACACGATCCACACGAACAAGCACCTCGCGCACCACGAGGAGGACGGTTCCATACGCATCGTCGTCTCCCACGAAGATCCCGGGCTCCCGAACTGGCTGGACACGGCGGGCCACGCGTCAGGGACGATGTGTTTTCGGTGGATACGGGCGAAGGAGCACCCGCAGCCGCGAACGCGGCTCGTGAAGCTGTCGGAGCTGGGCGCGCTCCGCGAGGCTTAGGCGAGGCGGACGGCGGCCCGGTGCGGACCTCGACGGAGTACCGCAGGCCGTACCGCCCCCTGCCCGTGTCCCTCTTCAACCGGGTGGGGCGGGCGGCCCGGAGGTTCGGCTTCGATGGCGCCCTGGACGTCGGCCGCATGATCGCCGCCGCACGGCGACGGACGGGACTCTCCGACTTCGGCGATGAGTGGTTCCTGGAGCCCCTCGAGGTGCTCGTCGAATCGATCAACGACGAGGCTCGACTGACACCGCTCGGCACGGCGATTCAGCGCTCACGGATCGTATCGGCGCTGGCGGTGCGGCTGCGCGCGGAACGGTTGCTGCGGGAGCACCCGGAGATTCTCGACGTGGACCTGGGGCGAATCCTCCTCATCGCGGGACTGCAGCGCACCGCGACGACGACGCTGCACCGGTTGCTCGCGGCGGACCCGGGCACTCGCGCCCTGAGTGCATGGGAAGTCCTCAGCCCCGTACCTCTCGAGGGCGAGGGGAGGGGGCCTCCGCAGCGCCGCATGCGGCAGGCGAAACGGGCCGCGCGGGCGATCGGGTTCCTCGCGCCCGATTTCCGCGCCGTCCACCCCATGGCGTGGGACGCGCCGGAGGAGGATGTCCTGCTGCTCGATCTCTCGTTCATGAGCCAGGCGCCGGAAGCGGCGATGCACGTGCCGAGTTATTCGCGCTGGCTCGAAGCCCGGGACCACACGAAGTGCTACGCGTGCCTGCTCACGATGCTGAAGATCCTGCACTGGCAGCGGCCGGGCGACCGCTGGGTGCTGAAGACGCCGCACCACATGGAACACCTCGACGCCATCCTCGATGTCTTCCCCGACGTGTGCGTCATCCAGACGCATCGCGACCCGAAGAGGTCGGTACCGTCGTTCTGCAGCATGGTGGCGCACGGGCGCGGCATCTTCAGCGATCATGTGGATCCGGTGGAGATCGGGGCGCACTGGATGAGGAAGATCCGCCGGATGATGGAGCGCTCCATGACCGTGCGGCGAGGCGCGGACGCAGGCGTGTTCATCGATGTATCGTTCTACGACCTGATCGCGGACCCGCTCGGCGAGTTGCGCAGGATCTACGGGGCCGCGGGGATCGAGTTCACGGAGGAGGCCGCGGCCGCCGCAAGAGCCGTTTCCGAGCGAAGCGGGAAGGACAGCCTCGGGAGGCACGTCTACTCGCCGGCCAGCTTCGGCCTCGACGAGGAGACCATGGACGGACACTCCGCTGCCTACCGGCGCGAATACCGGATACCGGACGAGGTCGTCACGTGAAATACAACCGGAAGCTGAGGGCATTTGCCAGCGGGGTCGTCGATCGTTTCTTCCAACGCCCCACGCTGAGCCCCGTTCCGGAGCGCGTCCGCCTCGACGGAAGGGTGTGTCTGATCACCGGGGCCAACCGGGGGCTCGGCAAAGCAGTGGCGATCGACCTGGCGAACCGCGGCGCCGAAGTGCTCATGGCCTGCCGCGGCGGACATCCCGACGCGGGGGAGGACGTCAGGCGGCTCGCGGGTTCCGACACGGTCGACATGCTTCGCGTCGATCTCGCGGACCTCGACTCCGTGCACGCGCTCTGCGACCGGCTCAAGCGCAAGCGGCGCACAGTGGACGTCCTCGTCCTCAACGCCGGCGTGATGCCGGCGAAGGCACGGAGGTCGGCCCAGGGCTACGAGTTGATGTTCGCGGTCCATTTCCTGGCCAACCGCGTACTCATCGACCGACTCCTGGCGGACGGCGTCGTTCGGCCGGGCGGTCCCGGTGGAGAGACCCCCAGAATCGTCTTCATCGTGTCCGAGACGCATCGGGCCGCCGAGTCGATCAACTTCGGCAATTTCGGCGCCTTTACCGACTACGGCCTGAAGGACGGCCTGAAGTACTATGCGTTGAGCAAACTGCACCTGTGCACCTACGCGCAGGAACTGTCGCGCCGGCTGAACCCGGAGGGAGAGGTCCGGATCGCCGTGAACTCGCTGTGCCCGGGGGCGGTCGACTCCGACCTGATGAGGGAGGCGCCGTGGTTTCTGAAGCCGCTGCTCCACCCGGCGAAGCGCCTGCTCTTCGCGGCGCCCCGCAAGGCGGCGACGCCCGTGACCCATGCGTGCTGCGCGGAGGACATGGGTCGGCGCAGCGGGGTCTATCTGCACCTGATGCGGGAGAAGGAGATGTCCGCGCCGGCCATGGACGCCGCCGCCGGAGCGCGCCTGTGGCGGGAGAGCGAGGCGCTCCTGGCGCGACACCCGCGACCCGGAGAAGGAGGTCCGCGCGGGTCGGCCCAGGGTGAATCGGAGTGAAACCGCAGCGGAGGGGCAGCGGCTTGTTCATCGCCCTGTTCAAGGGGCATGTGCGTTCGGAGCCCGTGGAAATCGACGCACCGATCGAACGGGCGTGGGACATCCTCACCGACTTCGAGCGCTACGGCGAATGGAACCCGTTCACGCCATCGGTCGCCACGGACTTCGAGATCGGCTCGCCGGTCGAACTGTACGTCCGGATGGGGCCCTGGCGACTGAAGCAGATCGAACGGATCGAGGGTGTCGAGCCGCCGCACCTCATCGCGTGGAGCACGACGATGGGCCACCGATTCCTGATTTCGGCCCTGCGGGAGCAGCGGCTGGAAGCCATCGGAGAGGGGCGCTGCCGCTACCGGACATCGGATGACTTCTCCGGCCTCCTCATCCCGCTCGTGATGCTGCTCTTCGGCGGATTCGTGCGCCGCGGGTTCAACGACGTCGCACGAGGGCTGAAAGCCCACGCGGAGGCCGGCTAGTGTTCGATGCCGTACTTCCGGATCTTGCGGTAGATCGTGCGCTCTCCGATGCCGAGCGCCTCGGCCGCCCTGCGCCGGTTGCCCCGGGCCTGGCGGAGCACGGCGATGATCGCCTCGCGCTCGATCTCCTCCATCGTCATCCCGGGCCGGATCGCGATCACATCCCCGGCCTCCGCCTCGGGGCCGCCCTCGGTCGGTGAGGCGACGTCGGCCGGGGTCGCATCGATCGCGTCGACGGCGTCGGTGATGTCGATCTCGATCACGTCCTCGAGGTCGCCCGCCGGCCCGCTCCGGGCGGGGGCCGGAGGGAGTTGGCGCGCACCCGACCGGTAGGCCTCGAACTCCCGCTTGAGGTCATCGATGTCCACCTTCAGATCGACGAGGGTGCGGAGGACGAACGCGAGTTCCGGCGAACTCGGGATGGAGCCGGCGCCCGCGTCGACCGGAGGTGCGATGCGGGCGGGGGACGGCACGAGGCTCACACCCCCCGACCGGATCTCCGGCGGGATGTCCTCGGGACGTATGACGGAGCCGGGCGCGAGCACGACCATGGACTCGATCAGGTTGCGGAGTTCCCGGATGTTCCCCGGCCAATCGTAGTCGAGGAGGATCTGGAGCGCCTCGGGCGCGAGTCCGCGGAACTCCCGGTCGTGCTGGCGGCTGAACTCCGAGATGAAGCGGCGGATGAGGACGGGGATGTCGCGGCGCCGCTCGCGGAGCGGGGGGACGTGGACGTTGAGGACGTTGAGACGGTAGTACAGGTCGCGGCGGAACTCCCCCATCTCGACCGCCTGCCTGAGGTCGCGGTTCGTGGCGGCGACGACGCGCACGCTGACCTGGATCTCGTGGTCCCCACCTACCCTCATGAAGCGGCGGCTCTCGAGGACTCTCAGGAGCCGCGTCTGGGTGGGGAGCGGCATCTCCGCGATCTCGTCGAGGAGGAGCGTGCCGCCATCGGCGAGTTCGAACATCCCGCGCCGCAGCGAGGTCGCTCCGGTGAAGGCGCCCTTCTCGTGCCCGAACAGTTCGGATTCGAGCAGCGACTCGGGGAGGGCGGCGCAGTTCACCGCGATAAAGGCCTTGGCGCGCCTCGGGGACAAGCGGTGAAAGGCCCGCGCCACGAGTTCCTTTCCGGTCCCGCTCTCGCCCGTGAGCAGGACGGTGCTCATCACGGGGGCGATCATGTGCACCCGCTCGAGGATCTCGCGCACGGCCTCGGTGCGCCCGATGATCCCGGTCTTCCGCTGGAGGTCGTAGCGGTCGAGGTGCGTCTGCAGGACAACCCGCATCTCGTCGGGATCGACGGGAAGCGGCAGCGCCTCGTCGAGATCGAAGGACCGCGCAAGCTGCCGGCGCGCATCCGGGTGGGTCTCCACCGTGAGTCCGAGCACGGGAGGGCGCGGAATCTCCGCCTCGAACAGTCCGCGCATCGCGGCGGCGCGCGATTCGCCGGGAGGGCCCGTGAGGATGAGCGCGACCTCGGCCGCCCCGCCGAGCCGTCCCTCGAGTTCGCGCACGGACTCCACGAACTCCACTTCGTGTCCGTCGGCCTGCACGGCCTGGCGGACGGCGATGGCGGCCTCCACCGCGCGCCCGTCGACGAAGACGCGCGCCATCAGCCGCCCGGGGAGGCGTGCACGGTCTCGCCGCGCAGCAGATCGACCGCGTGGTCGATCACGGACTCGAGGGCGGCGAGGCCATCGGAGACGCCGCCCGGGCTCCCGGGCAGATTGATGACGAGCGTCTCACCGCGGATTCCCGCCAGCCCGCGGCCGAGCGCGGCGTACGGCGTGGACCCGGCGCCGGCGCGGCGCAGCATCTCGGCGATCCCCGGCGCGTGGCGCTCGAGGACGGTGCGCGTCGCCTCGGGCGTCACGTCGCGGGCCGCAAGCCCGATGCCGCCGGTGGTAAGGACGACATCGACCCCCCGTACATCGCACCAGTGCAGGAGATGGGAGGCAATCGCGTCTCTGTCGCGGGGCACGACATCCGCGCCGGACAGCGAGTAGGCACGCCCCCGAATCCACTTCCTGATGAGGTCTCCGGAGCCGTCTTCCCGCTCGCCGGCGTGCACGGCATCGGAGATGGTCATGACGGCGATCCGCGGCGCGATCCGGTGCAGCGAGCCGCGCGGATAGAAGGGCGGGCGCACGACCTCGGCCGCGATCGCCTTCCCCCGGATCATGATTTCGACCGCGTCCCCGAACCCGGCGGCCACCGGCAGGTAAGCGGTCGCGATCCCGTGCCCCATGGAAGGACTCACGGTGCCGCTGCGGACGACGGCGACGGCCTCCCCCTCGAACCGGACGTCGTAGCCCGGCCGCGGGAAGCCCCGCTCAAGCAATCTCAGGAAGCGCAGCTTGCGGGTGAGGCCGGCGGCACGCTGCGCGGCGAGGGCCTCCGCGCCCACGAAGTCGCCCTTGCCGTGCTTCACGAGCCATCCGAGCCCGGCCTCGAGCGCGGTCGTCTCGTCGTCCACGTCGTTGCCGTAGAGCGCGTAGCCCATCTCGAGCCGCAGAGAGTCGCGGGCTCCCAGGCCCGTGGGGACGGCGCCGGCCTGGACGAGCGCCCGCCACGTCGGCACCGCGCACGCATTCGGCATGTAGAGTTCGAAACCGATCTCCCCCGTGTATCCGGTCCGGCTGATGACGCACGGCGCGCCCGCAACGTCCCCGTGCACGAAGCGGTAGTACCCGATCTCCGCCAGCGGCTGGTCGGTCAGCGGCGCCAGGGTCACCTCCGCCAACGGACCCTGGAGGGCGAGGAGGGCGACCTGATCGCTCTCGTCCGTCATCTCCACGTCGAAGTCCCGCGCGAGCCCGCTCAGGTGGGCCCAGTCCTTGGCCATGTTGGCCGCGTTCACGACGAGCCGGTAATCCGCCTCGCCCATGCAGTAGACGATGAGGTCGTCGATGACGCCGCCGGTCTCGTGGCACATCGCGCTGTACTGGGCGTCTCCCGGCTCCAGGCGCGAGGGGTCGTTCGTGGTCGCGTAGGCCACGAACGCCCGCGCGTCTCCTCCGCGGACGCGGAACTCTCCCATGTGGGAGACGTCGAACAGGCCCGCCTTCTCGCGCACGGCATGGTGTTCGGCCCGGATGCCGGTCGGATACTGGACGGGCATCGCGTAGCCGGCGAAGGGGACGATCTTCCCGCCCAGCCGGACGTGTTCTTCGAACAGCGGAGTTTCTTTCAGGTCCTTCACGAGGCCGCTCCCATGAGCATGGTGAGGATCGCCTTCTGCGAGTGGAGCCGGTTCTCCGCCTCGTCCCACACGCGCGACGCGGGCCCGTCGATGACTTCGGCGGCCACTTCCTCGCCGCGGTGCGCCGGCAGGCAGTGGAGGAAGATCGCATCGGCGGCGGCGCGGGCCATGATCTCCGCGCCCACATGGTATCCCTCGAAGGCGCGCGCGCGTTCCGCGGCCTCCTCCTCCTGTCCCATCGAGGCCCACACGTCCGTCGTCACGACGTGCGCTCCCTCGGCAGCCTCCGCGGGTGCCCGGAAGAGATCCACCCGCGTCGCGCGCCCCGCGGCGGCGAGGATTGCGGGGTCCGGATCGTAGCCCTCCGGGCAAGCGAGACGAAGCCGGAAGCCGAGTTTCGCGGCCGCGTTCAACCACGAGTTCGCGACGTTGTTGCCATCGCCGATCCAGGCGACGGTCCGTCCCGACAGGTCGGGCCCGAACTCGGCGCGCGCGGTCAGCAGATCCGCCATGATCTGGCAGGGGTGGAGCAGGTCCGTGAGCCCGTTGATGACGGGAATCGAACCGT
Organism: Candidatus Palauibacter rhopaloidicola; assembly: GCA_026914155.1. Classification (GTDB taxonomy): domain Bacteria; phylum Gemmatimonadota; class Gemmatimonadetes; order Palauibacterales; family Palauibacteraceae; genus Palauibacter; species Palauibacter rhopaloidicola. The sequence goes on from JAPPGH010000045.1 coordinate 43,004, forward strand.
GCTCGGCCAGCGCCTCGACGTCGGCCTGCGCGAACGTCCGGATCATGATCCCGTGCACGTAGCGCGACAGGACCCGGGCCGTATCGGCGAGCGGTTCCCCGCGCCCGATCTGGATGTCGCGCGCGGAGAGGAAGAGCGCCTGCCCGCCCAGTTGATGCGTCCCCACCTGGAAGGACACGCGGGTGCGGGTCGAACTCTTGGTGAAGATCATGGCGAGCGTCTTCCCGGCGAGGGGACGGCCCGCCGCGTCGGGGTCGGCCTTGAGGCGATCCGCGAGATCGAGCGCCTCGCGCAGCCGCTCGGGCGACCAGTCGGCGATCGAGAGAAAGTGTCGGGTCCGGTCCATGGCTTCGTGAGTCCTCGGGTCTCCGCTTACAGGATATACCGTCGCAGATCTTCGTCGTCCGCGATTCGCGACAGACGATCCCGCACGAAGTCCGCGTCGACGGTGATCGTCTCGTTCGCCCGCGCCTCCGGCAGATCGAAGAGGATCTTCTCCAGGAGCGTGCTGAGCACCGTGTGGAGGCGCCGGGCGCCGATGTTCTCCGTCCTTTCGTTCACATGGCTCGCGATGCGGGCGATTTCGCGGACCGCGCCTTCCTCGAATTCGAGCCGGACGGATTCGGTCTCCACGAGTGCCTGGTACTGCGCGAGGAGGGCGTAGCGAGGCTCCTGGAGGATGCGCGTGAACGCCTCCGCGTCCAGACTCTCGAGTTCCACGCGGATCGGGAACCGGCCCTGGAGTTCGGGGATCAGGTCCGAGGGCTTCGCGATGTGGAAGGCCCCGGCGGCGATGAACAGGATGTGGTCGGTGCGGACCATCCCGTGCCGCGTCTGGACGGTGGACCCCTCGACGATGGGCAGGAGGTCGCGCTGCACACCCTCGCGCGACACGTCGGGGCCGGCGCCTCCGTGCTTTCCGGCGACCTTGTCGATCTCGTCGAGGAAGACGATCCCCATGCTCTCGGTCCGGCGGAGCGCCTGCTCCGCGACCTCCTCCATGTCGACCAGGTTCGCGAGTTCCTCGGAGCGCAGGATCCGGCGCGCGTCCGCTACCGAGACCCGGCGGCGGCGCGTTTTCTTCGGCAGAACCCCCTTGAGGACCTCCCCGACGTTGAAGTCCAGGCTCTCCATGCCGCCCCCCACATCCAGCATCGGGACCGCGCTCTCGCTGACCTCGACTTCGACCTCCCGCTCGTCGAGCATGCCGTCGCGCAGGAGTCCGCGGAGCTTCTCTCGCGTGCGCTGCTTGCGCTGCTCGGAGGGCTCGTCGGAGCGGGTTTCGGATGCCTGTCCCGCGAGCGACACGACGAACTGCCGCTGTTCGCCCCGGCCGGAACCGGCCGCGGGCTCGCCCTCCGCTACGGGAGGAAGAAGAAGATCCAGGAGGCGCTCCTCGACTCGTCGGTCGGCGATCTCTCCGTGACGGGCCTCCTGCTCCTCGCGAACGAGCTTGATCGCAATCTCGAGGAGATCCCGGATCATCGATTCCACATCGCGGCCGACGTAGCCCACTTCGGTGAACTTCGAGGCCTCGACCTTGATGAACGGAGCCCCCGCGAGCCGCGAGAGGCGGCGGGCGATCTCGGTCTTCCCCACTCCGGTCGGGCCGATGAGGATGATGTTGTTGGGGAGGATCTCCTCGCGCATGCCCTCGTCGACGTTCTGTCGGCGCCAGCGGTTGCGGAGCGCGATCGCGACGGCCTTCTTCGCCTCGTCCTGTCCGATGATGTACTGGTCGAGGCCCTCGACGATCTGTCGCGGGGTGAGCGCCGCCGCGATGCCGGGGTCGCCGGGATCCGGGGCGGGACTGATATCGGTCTTCATGGCTCGTTTCCGTTGCCGTCGGCGTCCGCGAGTTCGAGCACCGTGATCTCGCGGTTCGTGTACACGCAGATCTCCGCCGCGATCTCGAGCGCCTGCCGGGCCACCTCGGCGGCGGGCAGATCCGTCCGGCGGGCGAGGGCCCGCGCGGCGGCGAGCGCGTGCGGCCCGCCGGAACCGAGCGCGAGAATGCCGTCGTCCGGTTCGATGACCTCTCCCGTGCCGGCGATGAGCAGGCTCGTCTCCCGGTCGGCGACGGCGAGCAGCGCCTCGAGCCGCCGAAGATAGCGGTCGCTCCGCCACTCCTTCGCGAGTTCCACCGCGGCGCGGGTGAGGTGGCGAGGGTAGCGTTCGAGTTGCGCCTCGAACTTCTCGAACAGCGTGAGCGCATCGGCGACGCCGCCGGCGAAGCCCGCCAGGATCCGACCGTCGCGCATGGTGCGGAGCTTGCTCGCCTTCGCCTTGACGACGGTCTCCCCCATCGTCACCTGGCCGTCACCCGCCATCGCGACCTCCCCTCCGACCCGAACGCAGAGGATCGTCGTGGCTCGTATCATGCTCTTCACTCTCCTCTCACTCTCCTGCGCGCGGGTGGGCCCGGGAGTGTACGCGCTTGAGACGGTCCACGGATGTGTGCGTGTAGATCCGGGTCGTGCTCAGACTCGCGTGTCCCAGCATCTCCTTCACCGAGACGAGGTCTGCGCCGCGATCGAGAAGGTGGGTCGCGAAGGAGTGGCGCAGCGAATGCGTGGTCAGCCGGTCGCCCTCCGCGACCCGCGCAAGCTGGGCCGTCACGTCGCGCTGGATCTGCCGCCGCGAGAGGCGGGTGCCGCGAACGGAGAGGAACGCGGCGCGGGAGGCGCTTTCCCCCCGTTTCCCGAAATAGGCGCCGAGCGCTTCCGAGGCGCGGCGGCCGAGAGGGACCACCCGCTCCTTCCCGCCCTTGCCGAGCGCTCGAACCTGCCCGGTGCGGCGGTCCACGGCGGTTACGTCGAGACCCTGCACCTCCGCCAGCCGCAGTCCGCACGAGTACAGCAACTCGAGGAGGGCCCAGCGACGGAGCGCCACCGCGGATCCGTCCCGTCGCGCCGCTTCGCCCGCGGAATCGAGCAGTTCGCGGGCGTCCTCTTCGCTCAGAAAGGAGGGCAGCGTCCGGTCGCGGCGGGGGGTGCGGACGAGCCGGGCCGGGCTGGCCTCCACCCGGTCCGTGCGCCGGAGGAAGGCGAAGAAGGCGCGCACGGCGGCGAGCTTGCGGGCGATCGAGGAACGCTTCAGCCCGCGCGACTCCAGGTGTCCCATGAAGGAACGGATGGACAGGCGATGCACGTCCGCCCAGCCCCAGTCGTGCGTCCCCTCGTACGCGCTCACGAAGGCCTCGAACTGGCCGAGGTCGCGGCGGTATGCGGACACGGTGTTGGGGGACAGCCGGCGCTCGGAGCGGGCGTAGCGAAGGAAGTCGTCGACCCATGCGCGTCGAGCTCGCGCCCCCGCATCGGCGGGCGCGGACGTCCGGGTCATTTTCTCGACGACTTCTTGCGGGAGCCGCCGCGCCGCCCCCCCGCCTTTCGGGTCGCGTCGCGCTCCCTCCGCTTCTTCAGCAGGTCCAGCGCCACGTCCAGCGTGACCTCGTCGGGCTCCATCCCCCTGGGCAGCGACGCGTTCGTCTTGCCGTGCTTTACGTAGGGACCGTAGCGACCCTTGTAGATCGCGATCGGCTCGCCGTCATCCGGGTGCGCGCCGACTTCCCGCAGCGGCGTGGCGCTCGCCCGGCGGCCCCGCGTCTTGGGCGCGGAGAGCAGCTCCATGGCGCGCTCGAAGGTGATGTCGAGCGGGTCGTCGCTCTCCGTCAGCGAGCGGTAGTCCGACTGGTGGACGACGTACGGGCCGTAGCGCCCGATGCCCACCTTCACCGGGTCGCCGCTCTCCGGGTGGGCGCCGAGCGGGGCGGGCATGGCGAGCAGTTTGAGCGCCGTCGCCAGCGAGACATCCTCCGGCCGCATGTTCTTCGGGAGGGAGGCGCGTTTCGGCTTCTGTCCGTCCGCCCGCTCGCCCCGCTGCACGTAGGGGCCGAAGCGCCCCTCCATGAGGTAGATGGCCTCCCCGGAATCTGGGTCCTCCCCGAGACGGTCCGGACCTTCCGCCCGCTTCCGCAGGAGGTCGATCGCCTGCTCCTCGCTGAGGTCGGCCGGGGCGACGTCGTCGGGGAGGGACGCGGTGAGCCGGTCGCCGTTCTTCTCGAGTTCGAGGAAGGGCCCGTAGCGGCCGATCCGCACGCGGGGAGTGAGGTCCTTGAGCCGCACGGTCGAGGCTTCGCGCGGGTCGATGGCCGCTTCGCGCTCGACGAGTCGCGCTTCGAGACCGTCTCCGCCGCTGTAGAAATCCCCGAGGTAGGCGCGCCAGTCCACGTTGCCGCGAGCGATCTCATCCAGCGCATCCTCCATCTCGGAGGTGAACCCGGTGTCGACGAGGTTCGGGAAGTGATCCTCGAGGAGGCCGGTCACCGCGAAGGCGATGAAGGTGGGGACGAGTTGCTTGTTCTGCCGTACGGCGTACCCTCGATCGACGACCGTCGAGATAATGGCGGCGTACGTGGAGGGACGCCCGATGCCGTCCGCCTCCAGTTCCTTCACGAGCGCCGCGTCCGTGAAGCGGGGGGGCGGCTTCGTCTCGTGCTTCCGGCTCTCCAGCTTGCGGTTCTCGAGCGTCTGACCCTCGCGCATGTCCGGGAGGACCGTCTCCTGGTTCTCCAGCGCCGCGTCCGGATCGTCGGAGCCTTCGACGTAGGCGCGGAAGAAGCCGGGGAATTCGATGACCTTCCCCGCGGCCCGGAAGCGCGCCTCCTCCGCATCCACCTGCACGGTCAGGTGCCGCAGCCGGGCATCGGCCATCTGCGTCGCGACCGCGCGTCGCCAGATCAGCTCGTAGAGCGCCTTCTGCCGGCCGCTGAGTCCGAGTTCATCCGCCGTCCGCATGTCGGTGCCGGCCGGCCGAATCGCCTCGTGGGCCTCCTGCGCCGAGCGGGACTTCGTCTTGTAGCGCCGTGGGGCCGGGCTCAGGTACTCCTTCCCGTACCGGGCCGCCACGCGGCTTCGGATCGCCGTGATCGCGGCCTCGGAGAGTGTGACGGAATCGGTCCTCATGTAGGTGATGCGGCCGGCCTCGTAGAGCGCCTGGGCGATCCGCATCGTCTCCCGGGCCCCGAGGTTCAGCTTGCGGTTGGCCTCCTGCTGGAGGGTCGCCGTCGTGAAGGGAGGATACGGGCTCCGCTTCGACCGCTTCTCCCGCAGGCTGACGACCGTGAAGGTGGCGTCGGCCAACCGCGCGCGGAGCGCCTCGGCGCGTTCCCGGTCCAGCAGGACGACTTTGCGGCCGGGCTTGAGGGCGCCGGTGCGCTCATCGAAATCCCGGCCCCGCGCGATCGCCACCCCGTCGAGGGCGGCGAGGTCGGCCGTGAAGGCGCCTCCGTCCGCGGCGAGGTGCGCGCGCAGGCGCCACCAGGCGCCGCTCCGGAAGGCGCGCCGCTCCCGTTCGCGCTCCACGAGCAGGCGGACGGCGACCGACTGCACGCGGCCCGCCGAGAGCCCGGGCTTGATCTTCTTCCACAGGAGCGGGGAGACCCTGTACCCGACGAGACGATCCAGAATCCTGCGCGCCTGCTGGGCCTCGATGCGGGGGAGGTCGATCTCTCCCGGCTCCTTGAGCGCTTCGAGCACGGCGCTCTTCGTGATCTCGTTGAACGTGATGCGGTGGAACCGCTCCCGAAGCGACCGCTTGCGCGCGGTCAGGGCCTCGACGATGTGGTAGGCGATCGCCTCGCCCTCCCGGTCGGGGTCCGTGGCGAGAAGGATGGAATCCGCTTTCGCCGCCGCCGCGCGCAGCTTGCGGAGGACGGGTTCCTTCCCCTCGATCGTGACGTACTCCGGCTCGAACCCTTTTTCGACGTCGACGCCGAGGCCGCTCCTGGGAAGGTCCCGAACGTGCCCGACGGATGCCTGCACGCTGAAGCCGGCCCCCAGATACGACTCCAGGGTGCGGGCCTTGGCCGGCGACTCCACGATGACGAGATTCACGGGCGGTCTCTCAACTCTCCTGTTGTCCTTCCGTTGGTCCCTCTGTCGGTCCTTCCGTCGGTCCTTCCCTGCCTCCCTGCCGGCCGGCGGCGAAATGCCGCAGACTCCTCAGCGCTACCTCGACGACATCTTCCGGTTCCCGGCCATCCGTATCCAGCACCACTTCGGCCTCCGCGTAGGCGGCCTCCCGCGCCGCGAGCAGCGTGGCAAGCGCGTCCGCGGGGTCGGGTCCGGCCAGCAGCGGCCGGGCCTCGGCACCCTCGCGGGAGAGGCGATGGATCGCGGTCTCGGGGCGCACGCGCAACCAGACGCGTACCCGGCCGCCCGACGTGCGGTCGATGTCCCGGCGCGCCATCCACCCGCCCCCGGTCGCGACAACGACGTTTTTCTTTCGGGCCGCGCGGGCGGCGGCGGCGGCCTCGAGCCGCCGGAACTCGCCTTCCCCGCGGCGACGGAACATGCGGGAGATCGATTCGCCGGCGCGCGCTTCGATCTCGCGGTCCAGGTCGACGAACCGGTAGCCCAAACGCCGCGCGAGGATCGGGCCGATGGTGCTCTTCCCCGATCCGGAGAGACCGACGAGCCAGATCTTTTCGGGCACGCTCGCCACGTCACTCCGCGTCCCCGATTCGGGCGAGGTAGCTCTCCACGTTGGACCGCATCTCGGCGAGGCTGTCGCCGCCGAACTTCTCGATCCACGCGTCCGCCAGCACCAGCGCCATCATCGCCTCGCCGACGATCCCGGCGGCCGGCACCGCGCACACGTCGCTGCGCTCGAGGACCGCCTTGGCGGGTTCTCCGGTCCGGGTGTCCACGCTGTCCAGGGGGCGGCGCAGCGAACTGAGCGGCTTCATCGCCACGCGGGCGACGATGTCGCCTCCCGTCGTCATTCCGCCTTCCAGGCCTCCCGCGTTGTTCCGCCGCCGCCGGTAGCCTCCGCTCCCGCGCCGCGCCGGATCCCGCTCGATCTCGTCGTGGACGTCGGACCCCCGGCGACGCGCGGCCTCGAATCCCATCCCGATCTCGACGCCCTTCATCGCGTGGATCGACATCATCGCGCCGCCGATGCGGCCGCCGAGGCGGGTCTCCCAGGTGACGTAGCTCCCAAGGCCCACGGGAACGCCGCGCGCGACGACCTCGAAAACGCCTCCCAGCGAGTCGCCGGCGCGACGGGCCGCATCGATCGCGTCGACCATCGCGGCGGTCGCATCGGGGTCGATGCAGCGTACGACCGACGCGTCGGCCACGGCGAGCAGGTCCTCGGGCAGCGGCAAGCCGGACGGCGCCTCCACCGGACCGATCGACACCACGTGACTCTCGACGCGCACGCCGAACTCGCCCAGCAGCCGCTTGGCGACGGCCCCGGCGGCGACGCGCGCGGCGGTCTCCCGCGCGCTGGCCCGCTCGAGGATGTCGCGCGCGTCCGTCCGCCCGTACTTGAGCATCCCCGCGAGGTCCGCGTGTCCCGGCCGCGGCAGGTACACCCGGCGCAGGAGTTCGTCGTCGTCCACCTCCGGCGCCTCGACCGCCATCGCCGCGCCCCAGTTCCTGAAGTCGCGGTTGGGGATGCGGACCGCGACCGGAGCCCCCAGCGTCTCCCCGAGGCGCACCCCGCCGAAGATCTCGCCCACATCCTTCTCGATCTTCATGCGGCCCCCGCGGCCGTGCCCGCCCTGCCGGCGCGCCAGCTCCCGTGCGATATCCCCGGGCGCGAGCGCCAACCCGGCGGGGATCCCTTCCAGCACGGCGACCACGGCCGGGCCGTGCGTTTCGCCCGCCGTGGTCAACTTCAGACACCTCAGCATTTCGTCCTCATCGCGTGAACATCGCGTGGATCGCTTCTCATCGAACAGCCGTTCCAACGGCGGGAAAAGGATTCGCCGAGGGCGGGAGCCGCAACCTGCCGTCCGCTATCGTCCCTCAGGCCGGCGATGGATGATGTGCGGCGTGACGAGGATGATGAGGTCCTGCTTCACCTCTTTCTCCTTGGAGCTCCGGAACAGATTTCCGATCAGTGGAAGGTTCATCAGCCCGGGAATGCCGCTGCGGCTCCGGCTCACCTCGCTCAGCGTAAGTCCGCCGATCACGGCGGTCTCGCCGTCATCGAGCAGCAGCGTCGTCTCGCCGATCTGTTTCTCGAACACGAAGCCCACATCCGAAGGTCCAAGCTTCAGGCCGGACCGTTCGGCCATCAGTTCCAGCCGGATCTGGTTGTTGTTCGTCACGTGCGGAACGACGTCCAGGATAATCCCCGTGTCCTCGAAGTCGACGTTGACGCGTGCGGACTCGGTCTGGGCTCCCGGCTCCAGAACCCGGATCGGCGTGCGTTCGCCCACCTGGATCCTTGCGTGCGCGTGGTCCACGACCCGGATCGAAGGCGCCGCCTGCACGTCCGACAACTGGTGCGACTCGAGCGCTTCGAGGAACGAGAAAAGGGAGAACTCGCCGAACGCCACGGCCGTCAGAATCTGGAGGGCGGGCCCGATCGGACGATCGTTCGCGTTCGCCAGCGCCGCGACGGCCGAACCTCCCAGGCTCACGAGCGTTTCGTTCGTCCGCCTGACGAACCCTTCATCGACGGTGCCATCGCCGTCCACATCGACGGGTTGGGTCGGCGCGTTGGGGTCGGGCACCGCGATGAGATCGTTGAGGCCCTGCTCCACGACGCCGCCGTTCCGCTCCTTGAGGTCGTACACGATCCCCAGTTGCTGTACGTCCGTCCGATCGACGAATACGATCTTCGCCTCGATCGCGACCTGCGGGAGCCGCCGGTCCAGCGCCGCGATGATCGTGTCCATCCGCGCGACGACGGACGGTGCGTCGGTCACAATGACGGTGTTGCTGCCCGAGAACGAAACGACCTGGCCGCGGTTGGGCGTGGCCAGGTGCCGGAGCGTCTCGGCCACCGAATCCGCCCGCGCGTAGTTGACCCGGATCACGCGCGTTTCGCTGAGCAGTTGATCCCGCGCCTGGAGGTTCTCCAGCCAATCCACGACGATGATCCCGCTCTCGATCCGGTGCCAGCCGAGGTTCTGGGCCGAGAGGATCGCGTTGAGCGCCACGTCCCAGGGCTGGTCGCGGATGTCGATACCTTGAACGACGACGGAGGCGACATTCCCGTTCGGGACGACGGAGATGTCCGCGAACTCGGAGAACCCGGCGAGGACGTCGAGCATACTGGCACTGTCGTACACCACCGAGATGCGCGGCTCGGTCGCCGGCACGACGGGCGGCGGCCCGGCCGTTCCCCGGACGTCCGTCTCGGAAGGCTGCCGAACATCCGTTGTGGACCAGGTAGCGAAAGGCGGCCCGGGGTTCCGGAAGGTCACGCGGATCGCTCCGGAGTCGGCGGTGACGCCGTATGCGATTTCCCGATCCAGGTCGAACACGAGTCGCACCGTCTCGGGCCGGAACTGGGTTGAGCGCATGCCGAGAACGCCGCCGCGGTCGATCCGGTCGTAGCGGCGGTGCGCCAGTCCCAGGTTCGCTCCCCTTATATCCAGGAGCAGCCGCGGAGGATTGGTGAGCATCATGTGGCGGTGCGTGGCGGGTCCGCCGAGGACCACCGTGATCTCGGTTTCCGTCCCCTCTGACGCGATCCTCACTTCCCGCATTTCGGCCGCGGGCGCCGCGGCGACCGCCATGGCGAAGGGGAAAATGATCCGCGAGATCATGTTCCTGTCCCGCCTTCGCGCCGTACGCGCAACGTCTCGCGACGGCTGACCCCGAAGCTCGTGATCACGAAATCCACCTCCTCCTTACGGATTTGTACGACGCGGGCCGCGCCGATGATGTCGCGTTCGCGGGCACGGTACCGCCGGCCGGTTGTTCGATCGGTCAGAATCGCCACGCTGCCGAGCTGGGGGGTGTACAGCACGCCGACCAGCGTCAGGTCGCCGAAACGGGGGCCCGCCCGGATGTCGAGGTGAAGCCGCTGGAACGGGTCGCGTCGGTCGAAGGCGGGGTAGGTGAAGACCTCGCGCTCGTAGATCGGCGGCCGGGTCTGTGCCGCGACCTCCCATGACCCGGTTCCGCACGTCGCGGCGAGCACAACAACTGGAATCAGGCGATTCATCTTGCCTCCGGCAAAGCGCTGTCCCCAGGCGGAAGCACGAAGGTCTCGAGGCCGAAGCGGGCGTGAACGAGTTGCCGCCCCGAGTCGGCGATCCGGGAGGGTACGATTTCGTGGACCTCGGGCCGTACGAGGCGGGCGAAGCCGGCGATTCGCGTCAGCAGCGTGCCGACATCGTGGTAGGCCCCCTCGACCTGAAGCGTCCACCGTTGCCGCACGAAGTACCCGGTGGAGTCGGCCATGGGATCGGCGGGCAGGGCGTGGACGAGTTCGAGACCAAGCGACTGTGTCTCGGTCGCGATGGCCTCATAGATGGCTTCGACTTCACCCTCTCGCGGAACAAGCCGTTGCAGTTCCGCGAGTTGCCTTTCACCGAGCAGGAGATCCTCGCGCATCGCATCCAGGCTGCCGTCACCCGGCCCGGCGATGGCGTTGGCCCGCTCTGCCCGCTCGACCCGTTCCGCCAACGCGGCCAGCTCTGCCTTGCGCGGGCTCCAGAAGCGCAGCTGGAAGGCCGCCGCGCAGCCCAGCAGGAGCACGAGCCCTAGCACCCGGTACTGCGCGCGGGGATCCCTGGGAAGCACGGTCAGGTGGGGTCGACCCGCCACGCGGCGGGGGCATGGGCAAACCGAAGTACGAGGGTGAAGGCCTGCCGGGCGCCCTGATCGGGATCGGACCCCTGCAGCTGGCTTCCGATGATCTTCACATCGGCGATGTAGTCCGACATCCCCAGGCCACGGACGAACTCCGTGATCGCGAGCGGACTGCCCGCAACCCCCTGGAGTTCGACCGAAAGGTCGGGCGGCGCCGACAGTTGACGCAGAGAAGTCAGCCAGGCCGGCGGCGGGAGCGCCCGGCTGATCTCGTCCATCAGGTGCGGCCACGCGAACCGGTCGCGGTCCAGCTGTTCGACCAGCGCGACACGCTCGCGGATCTCGCGAGACCTTTCCGTCAGACTGTCGCTTGCGGCCCGGAGTTCGGCGAGCCTGGCCGAATCCGCCACAACCGCTTCAAGGCGCGTTCCGAGTTCGACGGCTTCGGTCCGTTGCAACCACCACAGCGCGGCCGCGCCCGGCGGGATCGTCAGCGCCGAAATCAGCAGCGCGACGCCCCAAACGTCGATGCGGAGACCGCCCGCGGCGTTCCCGTCGGCCGGAAGCCCTTGCCGCGCGCGCTGAGATTCGGGCAGGAGGTTGATCTCTATCACGGCCGTACCCGCGCTTCCACGCTCAGCCACCCCGGACCGGGGGCCGCAGAGCCAGCCCGACTGAGAGCATGAGCAGCGGCGCCACCGAGCCCAGATCGGTTCGGTCCGCGACGTCCGGCGCGACCTCGATGCGTTCGAACGCACTCGCGAGGCGCGTTTCGACGCCGGTGGTCTCTGCGAGGATCTCGACCAGTCCGGACGCCGTGGCTCCTCCCCCGCACAGGTACGCGCGTGCGATCCCCGGTCCCGTCTCTACGAACGCCCCCGCCCGGTCGATCCCGCGGGCGATCCGGAGGGCGCACTCGTCCAGTTCGTCGGCGGCCGGGGTGCCGATCGCCAGTTCCCGGGTCAGCAGGGGGAGTCCGTTTCGGAGCAGGTGTATGGCGGTGGAATGACCCCCGACGTCGACCAGCACGGTCACATCCTTCATGGCGCTCGGATAGTTCGCCTCGAACGCGTTGCGAAGGGCCAGGGCTTCCACGTCGACGGCCGTGGGGTTTAGGTCCGCTCGCCGCAGGAGTGCGACCCGCGCCTCGACGACGTCGCGCTTCGCCGCCGCCAGCAGCACGGTCATCGTGGAGCCACCGCCGTGCGGATCGATGATCGCGAAGTCCAGTTCCACGTTCTTCATGTCGAAGGGGACGTGCTGCTCCGCTTCCCACGGCATCACGGCACGGGCCTCCGCTTCATCCATCCGGTCGATTTCGATCACCTTGCTGAGGACATCGCGCCCGCCGATGCCGATGACGACATCGCGGGGCTTGAGTCGCTCCCGCCTGAACATCGAGGAGAGCGTGTCGGCAACACGTTCCGGCTCCCGGATCGTTCCGCCGCGAACGGCGGCCGGCTCGTTAGGAGCGGTCGCGAGCGCGGTCAGGCGCGGCCTGTGCTCGCGGTGCTCGATCACCGCGGCCTTATTCAAGTCGCTGCCGATATCGACTCCGACGGTCACTTTCCGGCGCCGCAATCCGAATCCCCTCATGTCTAGTTGCGGAGCGACATCGCGTAGACGACTCGCCGACCCGCTGCACGCCCGTTTCGGCCGGTGGCCGTACCGGCCAGCCGGACTTCGCGCACGCGTGAGAGATCCCCGGTCGCTACGCGGGCCTGGGTCGCGCCGTTCGACAACCGGTACTCGAACGCCGCGCCGGGCTCGAGCGGGGACACGAACTCCTGGCCATTGCGCCGGATGGACACGGTCGACCCGGAATCGGGTCGGTGGATGGCGTAGGTGAGCCGCCCGTAGACGCGAGCGAACGAGCCGGGCACGGGCATTGGGGCGAGGCTTCCGCTCCATCCGGTGGCGCGGCGGAACCACCGGGTCGACATCCGATTCGCACGATCCGCCCCGGCTGCCCGGCAAGCGGTCTCCGCCGCCGCCGAGACGCCGAAGACGGGCGTGAATCCGTCCGCGTAGGTCCAGGTCGCCTCGTACGGCCCGGAAGTCGCCGTGCCGCGCCACCCGGACTGAGGGTTCGCGGCGATGGAATCGTACACGAAGAGGTCGACCGAACCGTTCCCCGTGCCGCAAACGATCGCCCTCAACACGTCGACCCGGATGGACACCGCGTCGGGCGTCGCGAGGAGCAGATCGTCCGGCCCGGCGGCGCGGATCTCCGCTCCCAGCCCGTCGGACAGCACGCGCGTGATCTGCGAGGCCTGGATCGCGTCCTCATTACGCAGATGGAAGGCACTCTGACTCCCCAGCAGGCCGATGAGCAAGCCGATGAGCAGGCCGGCGCCTGTCAGCGCGACGAGCATCTCGGCGAGCGTGAAGCCTCTCTGACTGCGAGGCGGCACGAGGCGGCGCGGAGCGCTCACGGCGCAGCGGGCAGCGGGCGGGGCCGCGAGAGAACGACCTCGAAGTCGGCCGTCGGGGCCGGCGGCAGGGACACGGTCACGCGGGCGTGCTTGAGCCGCGGCGAGGGCTGGGTCACGTCGTGCGAGACGTCGAAGCGACGTTCACCGACATCGACGGTACTCGCGTGGGAGGTCGCCGCGGCGTGTCCGGCCCGGACGAGCGACTCCACGGCGTTTCGACCCGCGAGCGTGTGCTCCGTCGCCCACCCCGCCCGGAGCGCCTGCGAACCGATCCCGAGCACTACGGCCGCCGCTCCAAGGACCCCGACGGACGTCACGACGATGGCCAGCAGCACCTCGACCAGACTGAAGCCCGTGGTCTTCACTGTGGAAACGGTTCCGCGCGAACCCGGCCCACGAAGTTCGAGACGAGCCGAATGCCGCGATCGCCGCGATACAGGTAGACGTTACCGGGGGATCCGTGACCGCGGGCGTTGAAGCGGAGGGTGGAGGGCCGCAGCCGCACCGAGTCGAGCCGGCCGAGGGCGCGGCCTCCGAGGTCGACGCGAGACAGCAACGACCCTCCACTCCCCGATACTTCGAGCCGGGTCCCCGTGAGCGTCACCGTAGTCGGCGCATGGGTCGCCACGGCGTGGAGGCGGGCCAGCGTGAGCTGCGACTCCGCCACCCGGGCGGCTCGCGTCAGACTGAACCGATCGAGGGGCTGGCGGGAGACGATGAAGGTCGCGGCCAATCCGGCGACCGCCAGCGCGACCGCGACCTCCACCAGACTGAACCCGTTCCGCCCTGTACGCGATCCATGGGATCCGCCGTGCTGCATGAAATGCTCCCTTCCTCGAATGAGCGTTTCCGATTCTCTCTGCAAGCATCGTCCCCCGCGTCAACGGCGCATCAACGGCCGGCGTCCGGGCTAGCAATCCGTGCCCTCGACGATCTGTCCGACGGCTTCATCGGCGTTCCCGGAGGACGAATTGACGCACCATGTGTTCGGCGAGGACGCGTGTTTCGCCGTGATCTTGTAGCCGTCCGTATAGGCGGTCACCGTCAGCGCGATGTTCGTGCTGGCCTGGAAGTCCCGAGTCCCGTCGCCATCCAGGTCCGCCCCTCCGCCGGCGGCCACGCTGACCGCGGCATACGCCTGGTTGTTGAAAAAGTGCGCTTCCTCGGCCGTCATCATGTTGCGGATGTCGCTCTGCGCGGCGGCATCGAACGCCTTTTCCTTCGTACTCGTGAACTGCGGGATCGCGATCGCCGCGAGAATGCCGATGATGACGACCACGATCAGCAGTTCGATCAGCGTGAACCCCTCGGCACCACTCTTCGTCGTTCTTCTCATCCCTCTCCTCACTTCCGCCCGGGTTGGATCTTCGGCAGCACCTCCGATAGGGCTGCGCGGGCCGCGGTTCCGGCGGGGCGCCGGTGACCGCGGACGGTCATCCCATAATTAGGCATCGTCCAGCAACGGAGTCTCAACACCCCAGTCCGGCGGTTCATCGAAGCCGGTGGCGGCATGGATTCGGCCACGCCGGACCGACAGGGTCAGCGAATGCACCCTCCCGGCACCGTCACGCAGCGGTCGACGGATATCGTCCGTGCCGACCGACGGCTCGGGACGCGGCAACCCAAGCGCGCGCAACGCCTCCGGCACGGTCTCGAACCCCTCCGCGAAGGCGGCCGTCCACGACCGGACGAGTGCCGGACCACCGACCCGATCCGGCCTGGCTCGCAGACGCAACGTCCAGTCCGGAGCCTCGAAGCGCAGCCACCGGTCGTCGCCGGAGCGCCGGTCCGCCGCCGCGCGTCCGTACCGCTCGAAGGCGGCGTGGACGGGCTGGCCGAGCAGGTCCCGCACGCATGGAGCCGCCCCGCGGTGGCTCGAGTCTTCGTCGTTCTTGCTCGTGGACATGCGGCAAGAAGAGGAACGAGGGGAAACCCCGCAAGCCGCGAGGATCCGCCGCCCGCGAGATCGCCGACCGCGTCACTGGATCGCGTTGATGAGTTCGAAGATGGGGAGGTACATGGCGATGATCATCCCGCCGACGAGACCCCCGAGGATCACGATCAGAACGGGCTCCAGTATCCTCAGCAGACTCTCGGCGCCGGCATCGACTTCGTCGTCGTAGAAGTCGGCGATCCGGGACAGCATCCCGTCGAGATCTCCGGTTTCTTCTCCGACGTGGATCATTCGGGCCACCATGGGCGGGAAGGCCCGGGTTTCGCGCAGGGGCCGCGCGATGGACTCACCCCGCCGGATCGCGACGCGACTCGCCTGTATCGCATCCTCGATCACGCGGTTCCCCGCGGTCCGCGCCGTGATCTCGAGCCCCTCGAGAATCGGAACGCCCGACGAGAGCAGCGTTCCCAGGGTCCGCGTGACCCGGGACACCGCGGCCTTCCGAATCAGCGGGCCGAGCACCGGCAGTTGCAGCAGCATACGGTCGACGTGCAGCCGGCCCGCGTCCGTGGCGACCCAGCGGCGCAGGATCAATGCCGCGCCGCCCGCCGCGGCGAGCAGCGCCCACCACCAGCTCTGGACGATCCCGGAGAGGCCGATGACCACGCGTGTCGGGAGAGGCAGCGTCGCATTGAAGCTCGCGAAGACAGTCTCGAAGGTCGGGATCACGAAGAGAAGGAGCGTCGCAACAACCGCGATGGCCACCGCGAGCACGACGGCCGGATAGAGCATGGCGCCCCTCACTTTTCGACGGATCTGTTCACTCTTTTCGAGGAAGGTGGCGAGGCGCTCGAGAATCCCGTCCAGCCTGCTCCCGGATTCGCCCGCATGGACCATGTTCACGTAGAGCTGCGCGAAAATGCGGGGGTGCCTGCCGAGCGCGCCGGCGAGGGTGTTTCCGGCCTCCACATCGCGAAGCGTGTCGCGGGCCACCTGCCGAAGCGCGGAGTTCTCCGCCTGGAGCGCGAGGGTCTCCAGTGTCCGGGTGAGCGGCAACCCGGCGCTGATCATCACGGAGAATTGCCGCGTGAAGAGTACGAGATCACGCGTTTTCACCCGTGCCGCCGGTGCGACGATTCGGCGCCTCGCGCGCCGGACCAGGTTCGCCGCGGCGGACCTCACGCGCGCCCGGCCGCGAGAGAGGTGGACCGACCGCCAGCCCCCACATCGTCCACCCCGCGCCATCGCCGGCGGCCGGTCGCTATCGCTCTCCTCACGTACGTCGCGTCAACGCCGTTCACCGCGCGGATCCATCGGGCGCGGACGTCCTCGCCATGCGACGGAACTCGGCGGGATCGGAGGTGATCCGAAGACATTCCTCGAAGTCCACCTGCCGCCGGACATAGAGCCGGTGGAGCGCATCGTTGAGCGTCCGCATGCCGAACCTGCGCGCGGCCTGCATCGCGGAGTGGATCTGATGGACCTTCGCCTCGCGGATCAAAGCGCGGACGGCAGGCGTCGCGACCAGGATCTCGCAGGCGACGACACGTCCGCCGCCCTGGACGCGGCGAAGGAGCGTCTGCGTGATGACGCCCTCGAATACGTGGGCAAACTGTGCGCGCACCTGCTCCTGCCGGTGGGAGGGGAAGGCATCGATGATCCGGTGGATGGACTCCGCCGCGGAACGCGTATGCAGCGTCCCGAGCGCCAGATGCCCCGTCTCCGCGACCGTGAGCGCGGCTTGAATCGTCTCCGGATCCCGCAACTCGCCGATGAGAATCACGTCCGGGTCCTGGCGCAGGGCGTAGCGCAGCGCGCTGGCGAAGTCGGGCGTGTCCTGCCCGATCTCGCGCTGGTTCACGATGCAGCGCTTGTGCGGATGTACGAATTCGATCGGATCCTCGATCGTTACGATGTGGCCCGCGCGAGCCACGTTGATGCGGTCCACCATCGCCGCCAGCGTCGTCGACTTGCCCGAGCCGGTGGGCCCCGTCACCAGCACGAGGCCGCGCGGCTTGTCCGCCAGCCGACCGACGATCGACGGTACGCCGAGTTCGCGCAGGCTCGGGATCTCGACCGGCACGCGGCGGATGGCGCACGCCACGCTGCCCCGCTGCCGGAACAGGTTCGCGCGAAAGCGGGAAAGGCCGGGGATCGCGAAACCCAAGTCGAAGTCGGGCTCGCCCGCGAAGCGCTCGCGCTGGTCCTCCGAGAGCATCGAACGGCCCAGAGCCGCGGTGTCCTCCGGATCCAGAGCGGCCTCCGCGCGGCTGTCCGTGAGGTTGCCGTCGATCCGCAGCTTCGGGCGTTCGCCCACCGTAAGGTGCAGGTCGGACGCCCCCCGTTCGACCATCTCGCTCAGCAGTTCAACCAGACGTGCGTCCATCCGGCCCGGCCTACGCCGGCGTCTCCCTGAGCACGTCTTCGAGCGTCGCGATCCCCCTTCTCGCCTTGGCGAACCCGTCCTGCCGCAGAGTGGTCATCCCCTCCTTGACGGCGCAGCGCTCGATCTCCTCCGAGGATGCGCCCGCCAGGACGAGCCGGCGGATCGTCGGAGACATCGGAAGGACTTCATACAGGCCCTGGCGGCCCGAATACCCCGATCCGTCGCACGAATGGCAGCCCGCGCCGCGGTAGAAGGCGGTGTGGCCGCGCCGGCCCGCTTCCAGCCCGACCGAACTCAGGATCTCCGGTGCGTAACTCGTCTCGACCCGGCAGTCGGGACAGATCCGGCCTACGAGCCGCTGGGCGGTGATGACCTTGACGGCGACGGCCACGTTGAACGCTTCGATTCCCATGTCGACGAGTCGCGTCGCGGTCGAAGCGGCGTCATTGGTGTGGAGGGTGGAGAGCACGAGGTGGCCGGTGAGCGCCGCCTTCACCGCGATGCCGCCCGTCTCGCGGTCGCGGATCTCGCCCACCATGAGGATGTTGGGGTCCTGTCGCAGGAAGGCGCGAAGCGTCGTGGCGAAGGTAAGACCGATCTTCGGACGAACCTGGACCTGGTTGATGCCTTCGATGCTGTACTCGACCGGATCCTCGGCGGTCATGATGTTCGCCTCGGGCGTGTTGAGTCGCGCGAGGGCGCTGTAGAGCGTCGTGGTCTTCCCGGATCCCGTGGGGCCCGTGACCAGGACCATGCCCGACGTCTGGGCGATCGCCGCGAGCAGCTCGCGCTCCGCGCGCGTCTCCATCCCGAAGGATTCGAGATCGAAGGCCTGCCGCTCCCTGTCGAGGATTCGGAGAACGACTTTTTCACCGAACAGCGTGGGTAGCGTCGAGACCCGGAAGTCGATGACTCTGTCGGCGACCGGCATGCGGATCCGGCCGTCCTGTGGAATCCTGCGCTCCGCGATGTTCAGGTCCGCCAGGATCTTGAGGCGGGACGTCAGGGCCGCCGCCAGTTGGAAGGGCGGCCGCATGATCTCCCGCAGTCTCCCATCGAGGCGATAGCGGACCCTCAATTCACCTTCGTACGGTTCGAAGTGAATGTCCGAGGCGCCGCGATGTACCGCATCGCCGAGGATGTCGTTGATGAGCCTGACGGCCGGTTCCTCACCCGCTTCGGCCGCACCGGCTTCGGGCGGCGGCGCCCCGGTCGCCTCCTCCGCGCCCCCGCTCTTGCGTGTCGTGGCGGCTTCATAGCTCCGGTCGATCCGTTGGCGGAGCGTGTGTTCTCCCACTCCAACGGCGTCGATCTCGAACTGGGTGAGGAACTGAAGGTCGTCGATGAGCGCCGCGTCGGACGGGTCCGCCATCGCGACGGAGAGCGTCCGGCCGGTGCGCCGCAGCGGGAGCACGAGATGCCGACTCGCGAACTCCGCCGGGATGAGACGAAGGACCTTCGGATCCGACGCCGGCCGCTTCCGTTTCGGGGCCGGGGTGGCCGCGGCCCGGGAGGGCGTCACCGCGTCCCCGCGCATACCTGTTCCCGGAAGCGGGCGAGCGTGCGCGGGCCGATGCCCCGGACGCGGGTGACGGCCTCCGGCGTTTCGAACGGTCCGTTCTCGCTTCGATCGTTGATGATGCGGGCCGCGAGGGCGGGTCCGATGCCCGACAGGCTCTCGAGTTGTGCGCGATCGGCCCGGTTGAGATCGATCCGTCCGCCTCCGGGCGGACAGCCCGTCGCCATCGGCGCGGCGCCAGCGGGAGCCAGGCGGGGCGCGGCGGGAGCGGGAGCCAGGCGGGGCGCCCCGGGCTCGAAACGGATATGCGGGGCAAGGCGGCGCGCGGTGACCTCTCCCACTCCACTGACCCGTTCCAGGTCGGCCGTTTCACGGAACGGAGCACGTTGCCGCTCTTCGATGAGAGCCTCCGCGAGGCTCGGACCGACGCCGGGCAGCCGGCGCAACTCGTCGGCCGGGGCACGGTTCACGTCGATCCGTTCCCCATCGGCGAGCGGGGTCTGCGCCCGCTGCTCCCGAGTCAGCGCGGCGACGACCTCGCCCTCGATGCCCTCCAGATCCGTCGCGGGGTCGATCGTGTCGAGACCCTCGAGCCGGCCCGGGTCGGGCACGAGGAGGGTGCGCGTCACGAGACTCACGCCCACGAGCACGAGCGCGGCGCCCAGCGCCTTGCGTTCCGCGCGATTCAGATCCCACACCCCTCACCTCCCCTCGTAGCAGGTCCGATTCCTGCCCGAGGATCGGGGAGCGGATCAACCGGTCATCAAATCAGAAGATGAAGACGATCTCGGCCCAGCCGTCGACCGGGGTCCCGTGGCGGAGCGCGGGGCGGTACTCCCACGCCCGCACCTGGCGCATGATGTCGCGGTTGAAGTCCTCATCCGGGGTCGGGGGATCCAGTTCAACCAGGCTGGGACGCCCGGTCGCGTCGACGAAGACGCGCACCGTCACTTCCATGCCGCGGACCGCGCTCGGCGGGTCCCAGTGCGGCACGACGGACCTCGGCACGGGCGACACGTAGCCGTCGCCCTCGCCCCCGCCCGCTCCTTCCTCCCCGGCGCCGAACCCGGCCCCGAGACCGGGCGACGGTGCCGGCGCACCGACGGGGAGCAGTTCGGAGGCCACGTCGATCTCCGCCTCGCGGACCTGGATCTCGGGCATGTCGACGGCGAGGACGGGCCGCGGCGGCGGAGGGATCTCGATCCTGCGCGGCATGGAGACCCTGACCGCCATCAGGCCGCCCCCGCCGGCGGTGAGATCGGAATCGACGCCGGGCCGCGCGGCCGACTCGAACTCGGGCGTCGGGCGCACCCACAGGAGGAGGAGGAACGCGTGCAGGAGGGCGGAGGCGAGCATCCCGCCCCACCACACGGCCCGCTCGCGGCCACGGGAACGCGATGAGGCGAACCGGTATCGCCAGTCCGGCCGTTTCCTTGTCGTCGTGCGCACAGGTCCGATCCGACTCCAGAATGGTCGCGAGGCCGCCGGGACGGCGCCCCGCGGCCGTCAGCGGCTCCCCGCTGAAGCATCGTACGGAAGGCCGCCCCCCCGGGTTCCCGGCGCTTGCCGCCTGGTCAGACCCTCCGGCGGATGCAGCGACGCTCGAATGGCCGGGGTATTTCCGGGACACGACACTAGCAGCCATCTTCCGTCGCCATGAAAGCGATCCGCAAACCCGGGCCGGCCCCCGGCCTCGCGATGTGCGACGCGCCGGTGCCCGAGATTCGCTCCCGCGACGTGCTCGTGAAGGTGCGGCGAGCGGGGATCTGCGGCACGGACCTGCACATTCACCAGTGGGACCGCTGGTCGCGGCATCGCGTGAATCCGCCCGTCACGCTCGGCCACGAATTCATGGGAGAGGTCGTCGAGACCGGCCGGCTGGTGCGGAACATCGAGGTCGGCGACCGCGTCTCGGCGGAGGGGCACCTGGTCTGCGGACACTGCGAGTACTGCGGCACCGAGCAGGCGCACGTGTGCCGGGACACGCGGATCATCGGCATCGACCGGGACGGCGCGTTCGCGGAGTACGTCTCCATCCCCGCGGCGAACATCATCCACGTCCCCGACTCCATCGACGACGATCTGGCGGCGGTGTTCGACCCGCTCGGGAACGCTTTCCACACAGTTCTGCACACGGACGTGGCAGGCCGGGTCGTCGCCGTGGTCGGCTGCGGCCCGATCGGCCTGTTCGCCGTCGGGATTGCGCGCGCGGCGGGAGCCTCCAGGGTCATCGCGGTCGAGCCGCACGAGGGGCGGCGGGAACTCGCGGCGCGCATGGGCGCGCACGACTGCCTCGACCCGGCCGACGGCGACGTGGAGGCGCGGATCGCCGACGTCACGCACGGCTACGGGGCGCACGTGGTGTGCGAGATGAGCGGACACCCCGAGGGCGTGCGCTCCGCGTTCCGCATGTGCCGCAACGGCGGGTACGTCCGGCTGCTGGGGCTGCCCAAGGACCCGGTGGAGGTCGACCTCGCGCGCGACGTCATCTTCAAGGGGCTCCACGTGTACGGCGTGGTGGGGCGGCTCATGTACCGGACGTGGATCGAGATGCGGGACTTCCTGGCGTCGGGGCGTCTCGATGTCGAGCCCGTGATCACCCACCGGCTCGCGTTCGACCGCTTCGAGGAAGGCTTCGACTCCATGTATTCCGGCGAGGCGGCGAAGGTCGTCCTCATGCTGGACTAGCAGCCCGGTCCCCGTGGCGCGCGCCGCCGGCCCCGTCGTCCCGGCCTTCGCCGCCGCCGCGCTGCTGGCGGCCGGGTGCTGGCGGATCGGGGAGGGTGCCCCCAGCGAGGCGCTCGTCACCTGGGTCGCATATCCCGAGACGGTCGAGGTGGGCGCGCCATTCTCCTTCGAGTTCGGCGGTCCCGTGTCCGAGGACCAGTGCGGCCGGCTGGATACCGCCACGCTCGCGGTCACCGACTCCTCGATCGACCTCGCGGCCCGGCGGAGCACCTTCCGCACCATGTGCGCGCCCCAGCACGTCAGCTTCTACGAGGCACGGCCCATCACGCTCGAGACCCCCGGGCGCTACCGGATCCGCACCGCGACCGACATCGATCTCGGCACGCTCGTCGCGACGGACAGCGGAGGATTCTCCGGCATCCGCACGTGGGGCGAGGGGACGATCCGCGAGGCGGCCGGGTGCTGGCTGTTCGGTCCGGGGTGGATCGGGAGCCAGCGGGTATTCGCGCTCGACGGCCTCAGCCCCGAGCTTCGCGAGGCGGGGACCGATCGCGTCCTCCATGTCCGCGGGCAGTTGCGAGGCTTCATCTCGTGCGGCAACTGGGGGTCGCGCCCCAGAATCCGTGTGGACACCGCGTGGGCCACCGACAAGCGGGTCGGCGACCTCTACCCCTGAGCGATGCGATCCGGGACGACGCGATCATGACACTGTATGAGGAGCGGGATGGGATGACGTCGAACGTGAACCGGGGCCTCGAGCACCGCCTCGTCTCCGAACTCGGGGAGATGAGGGAGAACGGGGTTCACAAGGAACTGCTGCACATCATGGGGCGGCAGGCTCCCGTCGTGGACATCGATGGCCTGGGCGAGACCATCAACATGTGCTCGAACAACTACCTGGGCCTGTGCGACGAACCCTCCGTGATGCAGGCGGTGAAGGACGGGGTGGACGAGTACGGCGCGGGGACCTCCTCGGTGCGCTTCATCTGCGGGACGTTCGACATCCACCGCGAACTCGAGGCGAAGATCGCGGACTTCCTCGAGACGCCGGCCTCGCTCACCTACACCTCCGCGTGGAACGCGAACGAGGGCCTCTTCGCGCCGCTCCTGGGCGCGGATGACGCCCTGATCTCGGACCGGCTCAACCACGCCTGCATCATCGACGGAATCCGCCTCTGCAAGGCGCGCCGCTTCATCTACGACCACATGGACATGGGCTCGCTGCGCGAGGCCCTCGAGGGGAGCCGCGACGCGCGCCACCGGCTCGTCATCACGGACGGCATCTTCTCGATGGAAGGAGAGATCGCGCCGCTCCCGGAGATCCGGGAACTGTGCGACCGCTACGACGCGATCATGGCCGTGGACGACTCGCACTCGACGGGGGTGCTGGGCGACACGGGACGCGGGACGCCCGAGCACTTCGGGATGCACGGCGAGGTCGACATCGTCACGTCGACGCTCGGGAAGGCGCTCGGGGGCATGGCGGGTGGCTTCACGGCCAGTTCCGAAGCCGTCATCGACTACCTCGTTCAGGCGTCGCGCACCCAGTTGTTCACCAACGCCCTGCCCTGCCATTCGGCGGCCGGGGCCATGGCCGCGATCGAGCACCTGGAGGCGCACCCGGAACTCGTGGCCCGGCTCCGCGACAACACGGAGTATTATCGGGAGGGGTTGATCGAACTCGGATACAAGCCGATTCCCGGCGGTACGCCCATCGTCCCCGTCATCATCGGAAGGACGGCGGATGCGATCCGGCTCAGCCGCGAACTGCTGCGCGAGGGCGTGTTCGTCATCGGGTTCGGGTATCCGGTGGTCCCGCGCGGGGAGGCCCGGATCCGCTGTCAGTTGTCGGCCGCGCACGAGCGCGAACACATCGACGCCGCCCTCGCCGCCCTGAAGAAGGTGGGCGAGCGGCTCCACCTGATCTGACGCCCTTGGCGCCACGGAGACTGCAGAGAGCATGGGATCGCGAGGGAGCATGGGATCGTGACTGAGCGCGGACTGAATCGGGAGCTGCCCGGGGGGATGGTGATCGCCCCGTCGATCCTCGCCGCGGACTACGCGCGGCTGGGCGCGGAGGTGGCCGAGGCCGAGGCGGCGGGCGCGGAGTGGTTCCAACTCGACGTCATGGACGGGCACTTCGTCCCCAACCTCACGATCGGGCTGCCGGTGCTGGAGTCGTTGCGCGCCGTGTCCGACTCCTTCCTCGACGTGCACCTGATGATCGACAACCCCGGCGAGTTCCTCGAGCCGTTCGCGGCGGCCGGGGCCGACATGCTCACGGTCCACCAGGAGGTGTCGGCCCACCTGCACGGGGACCTGCACCGGATCCGGGAGCTGGGCTGCTACGCAGGCGTCGCGCTCAACCCGGCCACGCCCGCGGAGACGCTGTCGGAAGTCCTGGGATACGTGGATCTCGTCCTCGTGATGACGGTGAACCCGGGGTTTGGAGGACAGAAGTTCATCGCCGAGGCGGTGCCGAAGATTTCCACGGTGCTTCGGATGGCCGCGGATCGCGGGCTGGCGCCGCCGGCCATCCAGGTGGACGGTGGGATCGATCCCGCGTCCGCGCCCGTGTGCGCCGCGGCGGGGGCGTCGGTGTTCGTGGCCGGTTCCTCGGTCTTCCGGTGGGCGCCGGGTATCGCCGCGAACATGGCGGCGCTCGGCGACGCGCTCGCGCCCTACGGCTGAGGAACGGATGAACGGCGGCCTCTCGCGCGACGAACTCGTCCGCTACGGACGTCACGTCAGCATCCCCGAGGTGGGGGTGGAGGGCCAGCGGCGCCTGCTGGCTTCGGGCGTGCTGATCGTGGGCGCCGGCGGGCTGGGTTCGCCGGCGGCGCTCTACCTCGCTGCGGCGGGGGTGGGACGACTCGGCCTCGTGGACCACGACCGCGTGGAACTCTCGAACCTGCAGCGCCAGGTGCTCTACGACACGGATGCGGTCGGGACGCCGAAGCTCACCTCGGCCCGGGCGCGGCTCGCGGGGCTGAACCCGGACGTCGCCGTCGAGACCTTCGAGACGCGCCTGGATTCGGGGAACGCGTTCGAGATTCTCGAGGGATGGGACTTCGTCATCGACGGCAGCGACAACTTCCCGACCCGGTATCTCGTGAACGATGCCTGCGTGATGCTCGGGATACCGTTCGCGTACGGGGCCATCCTCCGCTTCGAGGGCCAGGCGTCGGTGTTCGCGGCTCCGGATGGCCCCTGCTATCGCTGCCTGTTCCGGGATCCTCCGCCTCCGGACCTCGTGCCGAATTGCGCGGAAGCCGGGGTGCTCGGGGTCCTGCCCGGCATCGTGGGATCGATCCAGGCAAACGAGGCGATCAAGTGGCTGGCGGGGATCGGCGACACGCTCGCCGGGCGCCTGCTGCTCATCGACGCGCTCCGCATGGAGTTCCGCTCGCTGGACATCGCCCGCGACGCCGAGTGCGTGGTCTGCGGCCCGGAGCCGACGGTGACGGAACTCATCGACTACGAGCGCTTCTGCGGGGAGACCGGCGGCGGCGCGGCGGAAGCGGAGGGCGCGATGGACGACTTCGACATCGACGTACACGAACTGAAGCGCCGGGTCGACGCCGGCGAGCGTTTCCAGCTCATCGACGTACGCGAGGACTACGAGTGGGCGATCTGCAACCTGGAGGAGGCGGGGGCGCGGCTCGTACCGCTCGCCACGCTCCCGCAGGCGGTGGAGAGCCTGGACGCGTCGGAACCCCTCATCATCCACTGTCGTTCGGGGCCGCGCGGCGACCGCGCCGTCGAGTACCTGCGCGCGGTCGGGTTCGACCGCGCCGTGAACCTCGCGGGGGGGATCCTCGCGTGGGCCGAGGAGATCGATCCCGCGATGCCGCAGTACTGATGCGCATCGTCTCCCTCCTCGCGTCCGGCACCGAGATCGTCGACGCGCTCGGTCTCGGCGAAAGCCTCGTCGGCATTTCGCACGAGTGCGACCACCCGCCGCACCTGCTCGACCGTCCCCGCGTCAGCCGCCCCCGCTTCGACCCGGAGGGCCTCACGAGCGGGGAGATCGACGCCGCCGTGCGACAGGCCATGGTCGAACACGGCAGCGTGTACGAGATCGACGGGGCCGTCCTCGAAAGGCTCGATCCGGACGTCATCCTCACTCAAGCCGTGTGCGACGTGTGCGCCGTGCCGACGGACGAGGTGCAGGAGGCGCTCGGGGGGCGCGGGATCGAGGCCGAGGTCGTGTCGCTCGACGCCCACACGATCGAGGACATCCTCGCGTCGCTCACGCAGGTGGCGCGCGCCGTCGGCCATCCGGACGTCGCGAGGGATGCAGGGGGGTCGCTCCAAGGGCGACTCGATGCGGTGCGCGCGGCCGTGGGGGACGCGGACCCTCCGGGGGTGCTCGGGATCGAATGGTTCGATCCGCCGTTCGCGCCCGGCCACTGGGTGCCCGAGATGGTCGAGCTTGCCGGCGGCCGGAACCTGGCCGGCGAAGCGGGGCGGCCTTCCCGCGAAGTGTCGTGGGAGGAGATCGGAGACCTCGATCCGGACGCGCTCCTCCTCATGCCCTGCGGCTACGGTCTCGAAGCGGCCCGGCGGGATGCCGACGCGCACGCCGAACGTCTCGAAAGAGTGGCCCCGCGCGCCGTCGCCGAGGGCCGCACCTGGGTCGTCGACGCCTCCTCCTACTTCAACCGCTCGGGCCCCCGCTTCGTCACCGGCGTCGAGATCCTCGGCGGACTGCTCCACCCCGACCGCCTCCCCGCCCCGGATCCGGCGGTCGCCGCCGTGTGGAGTCCTCCCGCCTGAAGGCCGCATCGCTCTGATCGGAATGGCCCCGAACCTGGTGGGACTCCTGCTCCCGTCAGGCGTCGTATGGCGCGAGACCCGGAGCTACTTCAGCCGCTAGCGTCGCTTCCCGGCGCTAGCCCCGGAAGGGGGGGTAGTGGCCGAGGTCGTAGGCGCGGATCGAGAGGACGCCGCGCGACCCGATCCCCACGTCGGCGAGGGTGCGCGTCTCGTCGCGGATGCGGCGCTCGGCGAACTCGGTGTAGAAGTCGCCCGGGTCGTCCGAGGAGCGCTGGAGCATCGCGCGGATTCCGAAGGCCTTGGCGTCGGCCACGGGCGTGTCGGCCGGCAGGTCGGCGACATGCTCGAGCCAGCGGTCGGGCATGATGAGGCGAACCGTGATGGCGTTCATTCTCAGTGGACGTTGCGGAGGGTGTAGAGGAAACGCTTCGCGAGGTCGGTCACGTCGAGGCCCACGACGCGGTCCGTCTCCACGCGGACGTTCGTGTGGCCGCCCGCGCGGTCGACCGCGAAGCGGGCGAGACCGATCTCGCCGGCGAAGGTGACGGATGCGTCGGTCTCCTCGTGAACCCGAAGCCCGGAGTGCTCGCCGAAGAAGCTTTTCGCGCGGTCGAGCACATCTTCCGGGGACAGGTCGGTGATCGTGACGTATCGCATGTGGAGAACCCCCTGTTCGGACCGGAAAATCTTGCCCCTCCGGCGGCGCGTCAACCGGACTGCGCGAGGACCGCGAGCGAACGATTGGCGACAGGCCCCCGGGGGCGATACCATCTCCCGCCATGAGCCCGCCCATCTCGTTCGGCCGCTTCTTTCTGCCCGGCCCGACCGAAGTCCCTCCGGATCTGTTCGACGCCATGCGGCGACCCGTCGTCGGGCACCGGAGCGCCGAGGTCTCGGGTCTGGTCGAAGCGATGCAACCGTCCGCGTCGCGACTCTTCCGGACGTCGCGCCCGGTGTACCTGTCGACGTCGTCCGCCACCGGCATGATGGAGGCGGCGATCACGAACCTCACGCGCCGCCGCGTCCTCTGCCTCACGAACGGGTCGTTCAGCAAGCGGTTCCACGCGATCGCCGAAGCGACGGGGCGCCCCGCGGACGCGCTCGAGGCGGAGTGGGGCGAGCCGAACCTGCCGGAGCGGCTGCGCGACGCGCTCGCCGCGGCGCCGGGCCGGTACGACCTCGTCACCGTCGTCCACTCGGAGAGTTCGACCGGCGTCCTCAATCCGCTCGAGGAACTCGCCGCCGTCGTCCACGAGTTCGACGACGTGCTGATCGCGGTCGATACGGTCTCATCCCTGGCGGGGGCGCCGGTGGAGACCGACGAGTGGGGATTGGACTTCGTTCTCACGGGGTCGCAGAAGGCGGTGGCGCTGCCCCCAGGCCTCGCGCTGGCCGTCGCGTCCGAGCGGGCGCTTGCCCGCGCGAAGGAGGTCGAACACCGCGGCTTCTACTTCGACATCCTCAAGTTCGAGAAGAACCTCGAGCGCTGGCAGACGCCGAATACTCCGGCCGTCTCGCTCTTCTTCGCTCTCGATCGGCAGTTGAACCGGATGATGGAGGAAGGGCTGGAGGCGCGCTGGGAGCGACATGACGCGATGGCCCGCCGGACGTACGAATGGGTGGACCGGACGGCCGCGCGCACGGGCCGACCGTGGCGCGTGCTCGCGCCGGAAGGCTACCGTTCGCCCTGCGTAACGGTCATCATGCTTCCGGACGGCCTGACGGGTCCCGAAGTCGTCTCCCGCGCGCTGGCGCACGGATACACGGTGGCGGCGGGCTACGGGCCCCTGAAGCAGCCGTCGTTCCGGATCGGACACATGGGCGAGCACACGCTCGACGAGTTGGAGGCGCTTCTGGCCGTCCTCGACGAAGTCCTGTGACATAGTCCCAAGAGTGAGCGAGACGCCGTGAGCGATTCGGCCGGGGATACGCAGCGCCTTCTCATCGCGGACCCCCTTCTCCCGGAGGGGATCGAGACGCTGCGCGCCGCGCCGGGGATCGCCGTCGAAGACCACAGCGAGGGAGACCGCGAGGGGCTCCTGCGCGCGCTGCCGGGCGCGTCGGCGCTGATCGTGCGCAGCCGTACGAAGGTGGATGCGGAGCTTATCGAAGCCGGCGACTCGCTCCGGGTCATCGGGCGCGCGGGCGTCGGCGTGGACAACATCGATATTCCCGCCGCCACCCGCCGCGGGATCGCGGTGCTCAACGCCCCTGCCGCGAATACCCAGTCGACCGCCGAGTTGGCGTTCGCGCTTCTCCTCGCGGCGGCGCGCCGGATTCCGGAGGCGGACGCGAGCATCCGCGCCGGGGAGTGGAGGCGCAAGGAGCTGCGGGGCATCCAGCTCAGCGGCAAGACGCTGGGGGTGATCGGGCTCGGCCGCATCGGCGCGGAGGTCGTGTGGCGCGCGCGGGCCTTCGGCATGCGCGTGATCGCCCACGATCCGTTCGTGAGCGCCGAGCGGGCGAGCGACCTGGGCGTCGAACTCGCCGACCTCGACGCGCTGCTGCCCGCGTGCCACGCGATCACCGTCCACGTCCCGCTCTCCGACGAGAACCGCGGCTTCATCGGCGGCAAGGAGATCGCGGCCATGCGGCCGGGTACGATCCTGATCAACGCGGCGCGCGGCGGGCTCATCGACGAGGCCGCGCTGGCCGACGCGCTGCGAAGCGGCCACCTGGGCGCGGCCGGGCTCGATGTGTTCGCGACGGAGCCGCTCCCCGCCGACAGCCCGTTGCGCGACGCGCCGCAGCTCGTTTGCAGCCCCCACCTCGGGGCCTCGACCTTCGAAGCCCAGCGGCAGGTTTCGCGGCAGATCGCCATCTCCGTGCGCAACGCGCTGATCGAGGGCGACTTCAGCGCCGCCCTCAACGCCCCGTTCGAGGCCGAAGATCGTGACGGAGCGGGACCCATCATGTACCTCGGCCGCTGTCTGGGCCGACTGCTGGCCGGACTCGACGACGCGGCGCCGAGCCGGATCGAGGTCCGTTACGGCGGGCCGCGCGACGGCGTCCTCGGCCCCCTCGCGGCGAGCGTGGCGGTGGGCTTTCTCGAACGTCGGGTCGACCCGCCGCTCAACGTCGTGAACGCGCTGTCGATCGCCGGCGAGCGCGGTCTGGAGATCGTGCGCGTCCGCACGCAGGCCGTGGGAGACTACACGAACTACGTCGAACTCGGAGTGCGTTACGGCCGGCGGGAGACCGAGGTCGTGGGAGGGGCGCTGATGGGGGCGGGGATGGAACCGCGGATCGTGCGCGTGGGGACGTTTCGCGTCGACACGCAGCCGCTCGGCACGTGCCTCTTCATCCGCAATCGCGACCGGCCGGGCGTGATCGGTGCCGTGGGCACCGTGCTCGGCGAGGCGAACGCGAATATCGCCGAATACCACCTGGCGCGGCGGCGCGGCGGGGGCCGTTCTCTCGGCGTCGTGCGGATCGACGGAGAAGTTCCTCCCGAGGTGCTGCGCGGTCTGAGCGAACTCGAGGGGATCGACGAAGTCCGCCAGATCCACTTCGACTGAACGCTAGCGAACTCTAGCGGCTGAAGTAGCTCCGGGTCTCGCGCCATACGACGCCGGACAGGAGCAGGAGTCCCACCAGGTTCGGCGCCGCCATGAGGCCGTTCAGGATGTCCGAGATGAGCCACACGACATCCAGTTCCACGACGGCCGCGAGCCCGACCACGATCACGAACACCAGCCGGTAGGGGCGGATCACGCGTTCGCCGAACAGGTAGGCGAAGCTCCGTTCTCCGTAGTAGGACCACCCGAGCATCGTGCTGAAGGCGAAGGTCGCGAGGCCGAGCGCGACGACGATGTCCCCCGCGCCCGCGAGCAGGCTCGTGTCGAAGGCGAGTTGCGTCATGTTCGCGCCCTCGGCCCCCGACTGCCACGCGCCCGTCGTCAGGATCGCGAGTCCCGTCAGGGTGCAGACCACGATGGTGTCGATGAACGTCTGCGTCATGGAGACCAGGGCCTGCCGCACCGGCTCGCGCGTCTGCGCCGCGGCGGCGGCGATCGCCCCCGTGCCCAGTCCGGATTCGTTCGAGAAGATCCCGCGCGCGACGCCGAAGCGCATCGCCTGGAGCACGGTGTAGCCGAGCGCCCCGCCGGCCACCGCCTGCCCCCCGAACGCGTGCTCGAACACGAGCCGGAAGGCCGCCGGGATCTGTGCCGCGTTGGAGATGAGGACGACAGCAGCGACGCCCATGTAGAGGATGATCATCGTCGGCACGATGACGCTCGCCACCCGCCCGATGGACCGGATCCCCCCGATGATGACGAGGCCGACGGCCGACGCCGTGACGAGTCCCATGACCCAGTGCGGCACGTGAAACGACTCGTTCATGGCGTCGGCGACCGCCTGCGACTGGACGCCGTTGCCGATCCCGAAGGCCGCGAGGGTCGCGAAGAGCGCGAAGGCGATCGCCAGGCCCCGACCGATGCTGCCCCGTCCGAGACCGTGCTCGAGGTAGTACATGGGACCGCCCGCCTTCTCGCCCCGGGCGTCCGTCTCCCGGTAGCGGACGCCGAGCACCGCTTCCGCGTACTTCGTCGCCATCCCGAGGAGTCCCGTCACCCACATCCAGAAGAGCGCCCCCGGGCCGCCCGCGCCGATGGCCGTCGCGACGCCCACGATGTTCCCCGTGCCGACCGTGGCGGCCAGCGCGGTCATGAGCGCCTGGAAGTGCGAGATGTCGCCCTCGCCGCCCGGTTCGCGGCGCTTGACGAGCGCCAGCCAGAGCGCGTGCCCCAGCCGGCGGAACTGGAGGCCCCGCAGCAGCAGCGTGTAGACGAGGCCGGTGGTGAGGAGGAGGATGATGAGGGGGACGCCCCACACCCAGGCCTGAACCGCCTCCAGGGTTCCGATGGTGGAAATTGCTGTCACCTCGTACTGGAGGTCATCGGGGAGAGCGCGCCGGACGGTCGCGCCGGGCGACCACGGCGAGCGAACCGTGACGTTAGACGCGCGTCCGAGCCGCCGTCAACGTAACGGGACCTGCGCGGGGTTTCCGCCGGTGGGCCCGCACTTTGGACGGACGGACGGCTTGCGTACCTTCCTGCCGCTGGGCGAAGGCCCGCGTACGACCCCTTGTCCAATTCGTTCTTCGGGATCCCGCGCTTGAACCAGGACCAGTCGGAGCCCGCGGCGGGAACGGTCCCGCCGCAGCCGGAAGCGCTCGAGACCCTCTCGGGCGCGATCGAGCGGGGGCGTCACCTCGCGCTCATCGCCGCCGAGGGAGCGGGCCTTGCCGCGCTCTACGCGGCTGCCGCCGTGCGGGACCTTGCCGCCGGCGAGGCGGAGGGCCGCGCCTTCGTGCTCACCGCAACGGTGGACCGCGCGCGGCGCTGCGCGGCGGGCATGCATGCCGTCGCCCGGGCCGCCGGACGCGAGGTCGTCGTCGTGCCGGGCGCCGCGGGCGGGGCGGTGGCGCGGGCGCCGATCCTCGTCGGGCCTCCGGCCGTCCTGCTGGAGGGCGTGCGCAGGGGCGACATCCCGGCCGCGGCGCTGTGCACCCTGGTCCTCGATGACGTGCGTGCGCTCGAGCCGGCGCGGGCGGCCGTCGAGGCCGTGGTGCAGGCCTCGGGCGACGGGGCCCGTCGGATCGCGACGACCCACGCCCGGGATGCGGCGTTCGACGAGCTGGTCGAGCGCTGGCTGCCGCGCGCGCGCCGGTGGCCGAACGAACTGTTCGCCGAGTCGCGGGCCGGGGAGTCGGAGGCGGGCCGCGCGGCCGGCCCTGCGATCGCGGTCGCGAGCCGGGCGACGCGCGAGGGGCGGCTGGCCCGCCTGGCCGAGTTGCTTCACGACCTCACGCGCGGCGGAGCGGCCGCCGTCAGCGTCGAGACGGCCCCCGACGCCGTCGCCGATGTGAACGCCGCGCTCGCGCTGGCCGGGCTGCGCGTCGCCGGGTCCGAGGCAGCCGGCACGGCGGAAACGGACGACGGAGAGACCGAGACCGGGGGCGGCGCGGGCGAGACGGACGGCGACGCTGCCGAGACTGACGGCGGCGACGAGGTACGGGTTGGAGCGTGGGGCGAGGTCGACCCCGCCGCCCATGCGGTCGCGTTCGAACTGCCGCCCGCGCCGGAGCCCCTCGCCCGCGCGGCGGCGGCTGCCGAGCGCTGTTACGCCATCGTCGACTCGCTGCACGAACGGCAGCTCGAGCTGACGGCGTTGCGGGCCGGGCTGCGGGTCGCCCCCCTGGCCGAGTCCGCCGACCCCGCGCTCATGGACGACGTTGCGGCCTTCCGGGCCCGCGTCGCCGACGCGCTCGAGCAGCAGGACCTCGCGAGCGGCGCGCTCCTCCTCGCCCCTCTCATCCGCGAGCACGGCGCCGCGCGCGTGGCCGCCGCCCTCGCCGGACTCCTCCGGGCGGCGGACCGGCCGGCCGCCGGGGAGAGGGAGGCCGCACCCGGCGGCGCACCGCCCGGCGACGCCGCGACCGCGCCTCCCGACAGGAGCGCCCGGCGCGCCACTCGCCCCACCTGGACCAAGGTCTTCGTCGGCGTCGGCAAACGCGACGGCGCGGGCCCCGGCGACCTCGTCGGCGCGATCACCGGCGAGACCTCCGTGGCGGGCGGGCAGATCGGCCGCATCGACATCCGGCAGAACTTCACCCTCGTCGACATCGATTCGCTGGCGGCCGACGCCGTGGTCCGCGGCCTCGACGGCAGCCGGATCAAGGGGCGCCAGGTCGTCGCGCGCCTGGATCGCGGGGCGCGGTGAGTCCGCGGTGAGATCGCGATGAGACCGATGGGTCGGATGAGGCGCCTGTTCGACTTCAGCCGGTTCGAAGGCCGCCTCCTCGGCGCCGTCGTCTTCACGGTGAGTCTCACGATCATCGGGACGATCGGCTTCGCCGCCATGCCCGACTACAACCTGTCCGACGCATTCTTCATGACCGTGATCACGGTCTCGGCGGTCGGGTACGGCGAAATCCGGACGCTCACGGACGGCGGCCGCATCTTCGCGAGCTTCATGATCGCGGGCGGCATCATCACGCTCGCGATCTGGTTCGCCCTCATTACCGCCACCCTCGTCGAGATGAACCTGACCCAGTCATTCAAGAGACGAAGAACGATGAAGAGGATCGACCGCCGCAGGGACCATGTGATCCTGTGCGGGGCGGGCCGCACCGGCCTGGCCGCGCTGAAGAGGCTCGCCACGCGCGGGACTCCGTACGTCACTATCGAACGCGATCCCGCGCAGATCGAAGAGGCACGCCGGATCGACCCCCACGCGGTGGTCCTCGAGGGGGATGCGACCGATGACGACACGCTCGTTGCGGCCGGCATCGAGCGGGCGCGCGGGCTCATCGCCTCGCTGAGCGCGGACACCGACAACGCGTTCGTGTGCCTGGCGGCGCGCGAACTGAACCCGGACCTGACGATCGTGGGGCGGGCGCGTTCCGAGGACGCCGTGAGCAAGCTCAAGAAGGCCGGCGCCGACCGCGTCGTCACCCCGAACTCGACGGGCGGCATCCAGATGGCCTCGCTCGTCCTGCGGCCCGACGTCACGCTCTTCGTCGACTTCGACACCCCCGGCGATGCCGGCGGCATGGGGCTTCTGCTGGAGCAGGTGTCCGTGCCGGAGTCCTCCGGGGTCGCCGGACTCACCCTCGCCGAAGCGAAGATCCAGGCCAAGACCGGCCTGCTCGTCGTCGCGATCCAGCGCGGACGCGAAGGGGGCGGCGACGCCGATGGCTTCGTCTACAACCCGGGACCGGATGAGAAGCTGCGGGCCGGCGACGATCTCGTGGTCCTCGGACCCCGGTCCAGCTTCGCCGAACTGCGCAACTTCCTGAGCTGACTCAGAGCTTCTCGGGATTCTCCTGGAAGAAGGGCCGCCACTTCTCCTCGGGCGAGGGCGGCGTGAGGAGGCTCACGACGATCAGCAGCCCGAGCGAGATGAGGACGCCCGGGATCACGATGTAGTCGCTCGAAGCGAAGTCGAACGCGGTCCCCCCGATCGTGGCGGTGAAATCCACGCCGAACCGGGACAGGAGCGCGATCCCCACGATGCTCCCGAGTCCGCCCGCGATACACGCCACGCCACCCTGCGGCGTCACGCGGCGCCACAGGAAGGCCGCGAGGAGCGCCGGCGTGAGACTCGCCCCGACGAGGGAATACGCGTAGAGCGCCATCGCGAGCACGGTGTCGAACTGCGTCAGCAGCACGAGCCCCAGCCCGCCGAACAGGACGACGCACAGGCGCTGCAGCGCCAGCTTCCGCCCTTCGCTGGCGTCCGGATCCACGAAGCGTTCGTAGAGGTCCCGGCTTACGTTCGTCGAGGGCACGAGCAGGAAGGTGTTGCCTGTCGAGAGGACGATGGCGACCGCCGCGGCGAGGAGAATCGCGCCCCCGACGATCGGCAGGCCGTTGGCGGCGATGTGGAGGATGATCGTCTCCGATGCGGCGCGACCGACCAGCGACACCTGCTCCGGGTCCGCGAGTTCCGGGAAGACCGCGCGGCCCACGATCGCGATCAGTGCCAGCGTCGTCTCGATGAAGACGACTCCGAGGAACATGCCGACCACGGCCTTCTTCGCGGACCCCGCATCCTTGGCGGAGAAGAACTTCTGATACATCCCGCTCTCGCCCAGGATGAGCAGGAAGGTGGGCATCGCGACGCCGATGACCCAGAGCACGTTGTGTCCCCCGAGTACCGTGAGGTGCTCCTCCGGGAGCGCGGCCGCGATCACGCCCACGCCGCCGTTGGAGAGGACGAGATACGGGAGGCCGATGATGATGCCGAGGGTGATGATGATCCCGTTCAGGAGATCGACGGAGACGATGGACACCATTCCGGCGAGCGCCGTGAACGCCACGATCGTGACGCAGGTGATGATCATCCCGGTCGTGGGCGAGATCGCGCCGTCGGTGACGATGCTCAGGATCCAGCCGCCGCCCCGGAACTGGTAGGCGGCGATCGTGACGTAGGCGAGGATGATCGCGACCGTGCCGAGGATGCGCGCGGCCGCGTTGTAGCGCTGTTCGAGCAGGTCCGGGACGGTGTACTTCGCGATCGAGCGCACCCGGGGCGCGAGGTAGAATGCGACGAGAAGCCCGACCCAGGCGCCGAATGAGAACCACAGCTCCGCGATCCCCGTGCGGTAGGCCAGCCCGGCCCCGCCGAAGAGCGACCCCGACCCGATCCAGGTGCAGATGAGCGTCCCCACGAGGAGCGCCACCGGCACGTTCCGGCCCGCCACCATGAAGTCCGCATGGCTCTTGATCTGCCGGGAGCGCCACACGCCGATCCCGATGAGGATGAGCGGGTAGCCGAAGACGGCGATCGTCAGCAGATCCATCCGCTACTCCCCTTTCGACATGCGACGCTTCAACTCCTCGAGCATCGCGTCCGCCCGCGCCTCCCGCAGTTCCCGCTCGGCCACGAAGTCCCGCTGCGGCGCGCCGGCCAGCGGATCGAGCGCCTCGTCCACCTGGCGGCGCGCGTCGTCGAGGTCGCCCTTTCCCTCCATCTTCTCGGCCATGCGGTCGAACGCATCCACCGAGTCGAGCCGGTCGGTCGAGTGCTGGATCGCCTGCGCGCGCCGTTGCTGCACGCTGAGCGAATCCCGCCGCGCCATGGCGCTCTTCAACTGTTCCGCGCCCTGCGCCGCCTCGGCCTTCTGCTGCTCAAGTTCGGCCTGCGTCCCCTCGGCCTTGAGGACGAGCACCTCGAGCCGCTGGCGGTGCCGCGCCGCGAACCGGTTCGCGACCTCGACCGTCTCCGCGTCCCCGATTTCGGCGGCCTTCGCCGCGCGCCGTTCGGCGACCCGGGCCGCCTCCCCTTCCTTGTCGGCCTGGCGCACCTGCGACTCCAGCAGCCCCTCGAGTTCGGAGATCCGCGCCCGCGTATCGACGAGTTCCTGGCGCATGGCGCGGATGACGCGGTCGATGTCGTCCTCGGACGCCCCGGGCTGCTTCGCCTCCATCCGGTCGAGCGCCTCGTCGACCATCTGCCTGAGTTTTCTGAACATGGCCCCGCGTCTAGTGTAGCTCGGTGACTCGTGGGTTTGTGCGACAGTACACTAGCAGCCCCCGGCAAAACGCCGCCACCGCCGGGGAAGGGATCTCACGCCGTTAGCGGCGGAAGGATGATGATGGACGGATCGACGGCCACACCGACCCCTGAGCGGA
This sequence comes from Candidatus Palauibacter rhopaloidicola, assembly GCA_026914155.1. Classification (GTDB taxonomy): domain Bacteria; phylum Gemmatimonadota; class Gemmatimonadetes; order Palauibacterales; family Palauibacteraceae; genus Palauibacter; species Palauibacter rhopaloidicola. Next base: position 79,406 of record JAPPGH010000045.1, read on the forward strand.
GGACCTATCGGATCGCCGGCATGCACTGTGCCGGTTGCGTCGGCTCCGTGGAGAGGAGCCTCAACGCGGTCGACGGCGTGGAAGCGTCGGTGAGCCTGCCGGCCGAATCCGCGACGCTGACGTTCACCCGGGACGTGGGCTTCGAGGAACTCGCCGCGGCCGTCGAAGGGGCCGGCTACGAGATCGAACCCATCGCGGACGTGGACCGCGGAGAGGCCGAGCGCTCGCGCCTCGCGGAGGCGGAAGCCCGCTCGCTCGAGGCGCGGAAAACCATGTGGACCGCGTGGGCGCTCACGGTCCCGGCCATGGTGTGGATGCTTCCGGAGATGATCGCCGGGGTCCGCTGGCCATCGCCCCTCGTCTTCGACCTCGGCGTCACGGTGCTCGGGGCCGCCGTCCTCTTCGGGCCGGGGGGACCCACGCTGCGCAGCGCGTGGCGTTCGGCGCGCGGCCGCACGCCGAACATGGACGTCCTCATCGCGCTCGGGGCCGGCGTCTCCGTGCTCACCGGGGCGTGGGCGATCCTCCACGTCCTCGGGTTCGCCCCGATGATCATGAACTTCGCGCCGGTGGGCGCGATGATCGCCGCCATCCACCTCACGGGTCGCTACGTGGAGGCGAAGGCGCGCGGGCGGTCCTCGTCGGCGATCCAGGCCCTGCTGTCGCTCGAGGCGCCGACGGCCCGCGTCGAGCGGGAGGGCGCCGCACTCGAGGTCCCGACCCGCGACGTCGCCGTGGGCGACGTGATGATCATCCGCCCGGGCGAGAAGATCCCTACGGACGGCGTCGTCCTCGAGGGAAGGAGCGCGGTCGATGAATCGCTCGCGACGGGCGAGTCGATCCCGGTCGAGAAGGAACCCGGCTCCTCCGTCCTCGGTTCGACGGTCAATCACTCGGGTGCGCTCCGCGTGCGGGCGACCGGCGTGGGCGAGGACACCTTCCTCTCCAACGTCATCCGTCTCGTGGAGGAGGCGCAGGCGAGCAAGGTCCCGATCCAGGAGTTCGCGGACCGGGTGACCGCCATCTTCGTGCCCGTCATCCTCGTCGTCGCGCTGGCGGCCTTCGCGGGCTGGTTCGTCGTGCCCGGAGTCTTCACGGAGGCCGCGCGCTGGGCGTCGGGGTTCATCCCGTGGGTGAACCCGGAACTGGGCCGCCTCTCGCTCGCGCTCTACGCGGCGGTCGCGGTGCTCGTCATCGCCTGCCCCTGCGCGCTCGGGCTCGCCACCCCCACGGCGCTCATGGTCGGGACCGGCCTCGGGGCGACCCGCGGCGTCCTCATCCGGGACGGGGCAGCCGTCCAGACGCTGGATCGGGCGGACACGCTCGTCTTCGACAAGACGGGCACCCTGACCCGCGGCGCCCCCCGCGTCGTCGAGATCTTCGCGACCGACGAAGCCGCCGAGGGGCGCGTACTCGGGGTCGCCGCCGCGGTGGAGGACGCCTCGGAGCACCCCCTCGCCCGCGCCGTCGTCGAGGAGGCGCGCGGACGCGGCATCCCCTTCTCCCGGGCGGGCGGCGTGGAGGCCCGGGTCGGGATGGGCATCGTGGGCGAGGTCGATGGCCAGCGGGTCGCCGTGGGGAGCGCGCGGCTGCTGCGCGAGGAAGGCATCCCGGAGGAGGACATCGCCGAGGTGGAGCGGCGTTTCCGCGACGCCGCGCGCACGGTCGCCTGGGTGGCCGCCGGCGGGCGGCTGCTCGGCGCGATCGCGATCGCCGACCCGGTGAAGGACGACGCGCGGGAAACCCTCCTCGAGCTGAGCCGCCGCGGCTTCCGGACCGTGATGCTCACCGGCGATCATGAAGCCGTGGCGGCCGCCGTCGCCGAGCACCTCGGCATCGACGACTTCCGGGCCGGGCTGCTCCCCGCCGACAAGGTCGAGGCCGTGCGGCAACTCCGCGCCGAGGGTCGCACCGTGGCCTTCGTCGGCGACGGCATCAACGACGCCCCCGCCCTCAAGGCGGCCGACGTCGGCATCGCCGTGGGGACCGGCACCGACATCGCGATCGAAGCCGCGGACATCACCCTCGTGCAGGGAGACCTGCGCTCCGTGCTGCGCGCGACGAAGCTCGCCCGCGCCACCTTCCGCAAGATCCGCGAGAACCTCTTCTGGGCCTACGTCTACAACGTCGTCGCGATCCCGGTCGCCTTCCTCGGCCTTCTCCACCCCGTGCTCGCCGAGGCCGCCATGGCGCTGAGTTCGATCTCCGTCGTCACGAACGCGAACCGCCTCCGCCGCGCGCGCCTGTAGCGACGTTGCCTTTGCCCCTGCCGGGGCGCATCATAGGCGCCGGTTCGACGGTTCATCCGGTTTCTTCCGAGAGAGGTTCGATGGCCTCACGCTGGGTCGGTCTCGCGCTGGGACTCTGGTTCCTGGGCGCCCCGTTCATCTGGGGATACCCGTTCGGTTTCCTGTGGTGGCACAGCGTGGTGCTCGGCGGTTCCATCCTCGTCGTCACCATCACCTTCAACCTCGGCATCAACCGGATCAGCGGCTGGGGACTCATCGCCCTCGGCGCCTACAGCATGCTGTCGCCCTTCATCCACGGGTATCTCGCAAACGCACAGGCCCTGTTCAACGACCTCATCTTCGGCGTCATCACCGTGGGCACAGGCACTGCAATGGGCGGAGCCGGAATCGAACACTCCGAGCAGGAGCCAAGCACCGCCTGACCCCTTACGTTCCCGCGGGAACCTAGGTCAGACAATAGCACTATCAATTCAAACATATACACTCCCTACTGATTTTGGGGGACACCCGCCCACTCTCCGCACTGGAAGCGGACGATCGTGCTGACCGAGAGGGACTATAGGGCCGTTTTCGACGCCTCGCCGGACGCGATGCTCATCGTGGATTCGGAAGGGACGGTTCGCGACCTCAACCCGCAGGCCGTCGCGATGTTCGGCTGGAGTCGGGAGGAGATGGATGGCTACCCCGTGGAGCGGCTGGTTCCCGCAGCTAGCCGTACCCGGCATGAGCGGCACCGCCGACACTACAACGAGACGCCGCGTGCCCGTCCCATGGGGCAGGGATTCGAGTTGCTGGCGTTGCGCCGGGACGGCACGACCATTCCGGTCGAGATCAGCCTGAGCCCCGGGAGACTGGCGTCGGGTCAGGAGCATGTGATCTGCACGGTCCGGGACATCACGGGCTGGAAACGGATGCGGCAAATGTCCCGAGCGATGGTGACCGCCATCGAGAATGAGCGGAAGCGATTGTCCCGCGACTTGCACGACGAGTTCCTCCAGTACCTGGCGGCCCTCAAGATCAGGGTGAAGCTACTAGCGTCCGAGCCGACGGCGGGGGACAGGGAGCAGGCGCGGGCGCAGATCGCCGGCGAGATCGATGACGCGATCCGCGGCGTGAAGCGGATGATCCGGGGGCTGCTGCCGCCGGAACTGGAACGCCGGCGGCTTTCGTCCGCGCTCGAGTCCGTCTTTCGGGACATCGGCGAGGTGCATGGATTCACGGTCGACGCGAACCTCGACCGAGTGGACGAGGAACTGGACGCGGCCGCCGCCCTCGCCCTGTACCGGATCGTTCAGGAAGCCGTGACCAACGCAGAGAGGCACGCGGGCGTCACTGAAGCGACGGTGACGCTCCGGTCGGCGGGCGGGGCGGTCATCGCGGAGATCCGCGACGAGGGTTGCGGGTTCGAGTTCGATAGTCACAAGGGTCTCACCAGCATGCACGAACGGGCGGCGCTGGTCGGAGGCGGCCTCTCCGTGGATACGGCGCCGGGCCGGGGGACCACGATTCGGGTCACCGTGCCGGCCGTAGGTCCGGAAGACGAGAGGGATCGCGGCGGATGGTGAGGGTGCTGCTGGTCGACGACCACCCCGTGGTGCGCGCCGGCCTGAAGGCGTTGCTCGAGATGACGGAGCACGTGGAGGTGGTGGGCGAGGCATCCTCCGGCGAGGAAGCGGTGGAGAAAGCCCGGACGCTGGAACCGGACATCGTCATCATGGATCTGGCGCTGCCCGGCATGGACGGAGTCCAGGCGACGCGGCGCATCACCGGGCTTGGACTCGGAGCGAAGGTCCTGGTCGTCACGATCCACGACGAGGATGACTACGTCGTGCCCGCCCTGAAGGCCGGCGCGGCGGGCTTTCTGAACAAGTCCGCCGCGGATACGGATCTCATCGGCGCCATCGAAGCCATCTTGCACGGGCACTCCTACCTGCCCCAACAGGCGGCGGCCCTGCTCGCGCGACGGAAGACGCAGGACCATTCGAGCCGCGAGACGGGACCCGACGTGCTCACAGCGCGCGAGCTTGCCGCGGTCGAGTTCTACGCGAGCGGCTTTTCGGCTGCCGAGACGGGCAAGGAGATGGGTCTCAGCCCCAAGACCGTCGAGGGCTATCTCGCCCGCGCCAAGGCAAAGCTGGGCCTTCACACCCGCCGCGAGGTCGTGCGCTTCGCGCTCGAGGCCGGACTCCTGCACACCGAGGACGAACGCTAGACCTACTCGGCCCTCTGCGGACGCCCGCCAACTTTCCGGCCGTTCACAGTCGCCCGCGTATAGGGGTTTCCCCGGTATGGCTTGAGGGGGATTTCCCTCACGAATTGCAGGGGTTTTCCGCTATTGCGCACCGACCTGCTTTGCGAGGATGGGAGTGCCGGTCCGGACGGCTTTGGGCCTCACAAGACCGGCGATATGGAGTCGTTCGAAGCCGTATCCTTGTTTCCTTCAACGCGGGAGTGGAACGATGGGAAAGCAGTCAGGTGTACCGCGCAAGCAGTGGCCGCGGCGGTTTCACGCCGTTCTTGGTGTGCTGCTAGTGATCGGGATCGTGTTGGGCCAGGAGGCGTGTTACCCGGATTCCGATTCTCTCGCCGCGCCGGACTTCGAACGTCCGACTATGGCAGAAGCCAGCAACGAACCGATCTTGTTGGCCGATGTATCGGCGGATGCCCTTATGGGAACCGACAAGCGGTTCTTTGAGATCAGTCAGATCGTACCGGAGTTCGGTGGCTACTGGATTGATGAGCGCGGGGACGCGGTGACTGCGCTGACCAATCTGACCAAGCAGACAGCGGTGGCAAACGTCACGAGATCGGAAATCGACAGCAAGCTGTCCAGTACGGGCGGTTCCCGTCGGTACACGGAGGTGACCTACACGTTTTCCCAGCTCATCGGATGGAAGGAGAACATCACCGGACTCTTCGGTGCACGGAGCGACGTTGCGTACCTCGACATCGATCAGAAGAACAACCGGCTTCTGGTCGGCTTGGTAAGCGTTTCCGCTGCTTCGGCTGTGCAATCTCTGGCGCGAACCGTTGGTATACCAGACGGTGCGATCGCAACCACGGTCTCTGGTCGGGCTGAGCCGGATCGAGCGCCACCCATCAGATACGAGGGCGGATCCGCGCAGTCTTACCACTCGCTTCGACATCGGTTCAACAGGACTCTCGGTGGTATCATGGTGCGTCACGGAGATACAACTGGCGTTGACCGTTGTACACTCATGTTGGGCGTGACGATGGGTTCGTCGGAGCGGTATGTCACTGCGTCTCACTGCGCAGGAGACGACGCCTTCGCATCCCTCGACACCGATCTTCCGATCTACCAATCCGGCACGAACACGAGTGACCGGCTAGGGTATGAACTCGTGGATCCCCAGCAGACATGTTCGATTAACGGTGGCGGTACGCCTCCCGCTCGCTGTCGGTGGGCCGACGCCGCGTTGTTCGGTCAGGACGACTCCAACGACAAATTCGCGCGTGGATGGATTGCGACCACCAAGGATGACGCGGATGAGATCATCGAGTCGGGTGGCGAGTTGATCGGGTCACCGTTCGATGCTTGGAAGCATAACCACAAGCATGGCGACAGCCTGTATGTCATGACATCCGAAGGTGGCGAGATTCCCACCACGCAGGTCACTGGTCAGAGCTTGATCAAGATCGGAGCGTTCTCCGGTCGGACACACGGTAGAGTCACGCATGATTGTGTGGACATCTACAACTGGCCGAGCCCTGCGCGCGATTACGGAGTCCGGTGTCAGAATCTTGCGAATTACCTCCGCACGGGGGGCGATAGCGGTGGACCGGTGTTTGCCAGCGACGGAAGATTCTTTGGCCTCCACGTTGGCAGATTCACCAATAGCAATTCTAGCGAGGACGACGTCGACGCGTCACCTTTCTACTCGCCGATTGCGAATATCGAGGAGGATCTGGGTTCGATGAACACGGAGGGCGAGGAACACCTGGCGTTTTTCGTCCCCTACAGCGTGTGGCAGGCCGTGGTCGCTGATGATGGAGGCGATCAGCAATGATTCAACGATGTGCCTTGACGCTCACCGCAGCCGGTCTCATGGCCGGCTGCGGTGGCGTGGTCTCATCCGAACCGCAGCGCGGTGAGATCGTCGGTGCGATCTACGGTGACATGGAATCGGTTGTCTCCGTACCGGACACGGTCCGTGTGGATCAGTCGTTCCCGGTATCGATTCGGACGTTCTTTGGTTGCAACGTGGAGCCTGGACGAACGGAGACCGAAACGACGCGGCTTCACGCGACGATCACACCGTACATGAACTGGCGGTACAGCTCGAGTTGTCCGGACCATGGGATAGGTAACGATCTTCGGCAGATCTACGTGCGATTCGATCGTGCCGGAACAGGCGAGATCACGGTGACGGGACTGGACCGGATTTCGTGGCCCCCGCACGAGCCCCCGGGCGACACGGTTCGCGTTTACCGTACGGTCCGGGTGGTGCGCTCCAAGTGAAGTCTCTCACAGTGTCAGCCGTACCTGCTGCGGGTGCCGAAACTGCAGGCAGCTCGGGTCGTTGAGCGATACGGGAAGAGCTGGCTGGTTTCAACCCGATCCCGATTCCAACCACGCAGTGATCCTCGTTTTCCCGGGGTCCGAGCGGCGCTCCCGGATCCCCCGAGTCATAGTCCGCACGTGCAAGACGTTTCAGTGGCATGAAGATTGTCCGGAGTTTTGCAACACTGTACGCTGCGGAACAAGATTCGACGTATCTGTCGACTCCTGGGGGCCGGCAGTGCGTCCGCTCACGGCGGGCAGAGATCCGCGCATTCGTCGTCGTAGTACCTCCTGAGCCCGGCCAACTCCTTCGGGTCGGCGAGGGAGTCTCGTAGATGCTCTGGTATTGGCAGCGCTAATGTCGCACGCGAGCCGAAGATGCCGAGGACGTTACCACACCCCGAGTTCGCGAGGACAAGCGCAAGCACTGGAAGCAGACGCCTAAGCCCACTGTGCCTGACCCCCGGACGTTCCCGTGTGAACGTCTCGTCTGGCTAGCAGCCCCCTAAGCCGGTCCACTCCTCCACGACGAAGCCTTCGATGGTGTGGATTCCCAGTTCGTTGAGCCGCACACCCCAGATCGTGTCGCGCAAGACTTCGTTCGGGGTGAACAGGTGCGGTAGGAGAACGTCGGAGGGTGGAGAAGCCTCTACGACATCGTCGACCCTCCGGAGCGTCCACACTCTCCAGCGGCTGTGCTCCCGCCGATTCGCTTCGAGCAGTATGGACTCCGGATCCAACCGTGCCCACACGCGGCCATCCGACATGAACTGAAGATCGTGCACGGCTGGATGCCGCTCCGGTACGGGCAGGAGGTTTCTCAGATCGAACTCCTCCTGACGTGCGTCCGGGAAGAACGTCGAGAAGAACGCGTCCACCTCCTGCTCCGTGATTCTCGGCCCACGCAGGGAGTCCCGGATCGCACCGACCACGTCGCCGAACCTGTCGATCAGGACGATCTCGAGCCGCCTTCCCCCAACCGACACTGCCGCCAGCCCTCCGCAGGCCGCACTCACATCCGCGTGTGGAGGCGCATCGAACGGCCGGGTGAACGCGGACACGCTCATCGACCTTCCATCGCCCGACCACACGCCAACAGGACCCCACGGCGGCACGTGCCCGAGGGTGTCGATCGCATCGGAGTCGAAGTGCTCGAGTTCGATGGCGGTCGGCGGTTCAGCGACTTCCGCGGGCGGATTCCTCGCATCCAGGGCGACTCCGGAGATCACGAGCCGCCGATGGCCCAGATCGAACACCTCGCGCGCCATCCTGCCGGGCCGCTGCTCTACTGCGATGGTTTCCTCTACTTCGGCATTCGGCCGAAACCGCGTCAGGCGTCGCGCGATCCGATCCCACACGGTCGCGCCGCCCGTGATGTTCGGGGACAGACTCAGCGGCAGCCGAAACTCCTCGGGGCCATCACCTTCTCGTCCAACGGCGTACACGCTGTCGGGCGTGCGAATCACGATGCGGAGATTGCCGGCGTCCAGGATCCAGAGATGATCGCCGACGCGAGTCACATGTTCCGGCCGGAACAACGGCCCCGCGGTTTCGGCCTCCGTCAATTGCCGCACGCGCGTGGCCGTCACGACCGGAAGAGTCCTTGCCGCCCCGTCCATCTCGGCGTCGCTGTCACAGCCCGCGACCCCGAACGTGACCATACAGACGAGCCCAATAGGTCCACTCTTCGTGAACACTTCGACGAGGCGCTCAGCGCCACCCGACTGGGCGGTCAGTTGTCGCAGCGGCGTAGATCGCGACCGGAGCGGTCTTCGGGCTCGAGGACGAGGAGGACCCGGGCCTGCCCGGCCTCCGAGACGACGACCCGCGGCGTCGGCGACTCGAAGCCTCCGCAGTCGGCCCGCACCTGGTACGCGCCGGGCGGCAGGTCCTCCATCGCGAAGCGGCCGGCAGCATCGGTCACGACTCGGACGTCGGTGCCGACCAGTATGACGGGCACGGCCGGGAACCCCCGCCCTGTGTTCCCGTTCACGACCCGCCCGGCGACCGATCCCGGCATCGTGACGGGGACGACCAGACGCGCCGCCTCACCGGGTTCGGCGCGGAGCGTGGCGACCTCGCCCGGATGGGGGCCGTAGGAGGGCGCCAAGGTGATGTCGGTTCCCGACGGGAGGTCGCAGAGCCGGAAGCGGCCGGTCGAGTCGGACCGCACCTCGATCTCGGAGAGTTCGAGCGGCCCCTCCTCGCCGGCCGGCGCGAACGACGCCCGGATGCGGGCCGCCGGCAGCCGCACCTCGGTGAGCCGGTCCTCCACCGTCCCGTCGAGCGTCACCTCGGCGGCACCGCCGGCCGGCTCGCAGAGCTTCACGTCGATCTGCGGCACGTGTCCCCCCATCTGTGCCATCCAGTCGGACCACAGGATGATGGCCCCGCATATCATCGTGTGATCGTTGAACGCGAAATGGGGGATCGGAGACGATGTCGGGTACAGCTCGGCGGCGCCCAGATCCGCCACGGACAGTGCGTCCAGCAGTTGCTCGGCCGGCTCCACGGGGGACTGGTGCGTGCCGGCCGGATCGATCGACGCCGGCTGGCTGGTCCCCCAGCCATCGACTGTCCCGATGAATCTCCGGTCGTACCAGACCTGCACCGTGGGACACCGGGACAGGGGGGCCCGCATCTGCAGGTTCGACATGAAGTGAGACAACCGGGTGAAGCCCGCGCTTCGGGTTCTGATCCACTCCGGCTCGAAGTACGTGCCCCAGCCCTCCTCCAGCCGGTCGTAGAAGCCCGTCTCGACCAGGCGGAGCGGTCGGCCCTCGACGTCCACCTCGAGCGGCGCCACCTCGACCGGGTCCAGGGACAGCCGCACATCGAGCGAGGCCGGCCCGTCCGGCCCCACCGCCAGCGGCACGCTGTACGCGGCGAACCCGATGCGCCTGACGCCGAGCACGTACTCGCCCGGCGCGATGCCGTCAAAGGCAAAGGCGCCGCTCGCTCCTGTGACGGTCTCCGCCACCACGACGTCCCCTCCCGCCAACCGTACCGCGGCACCCGCCACGGGCTGGCCGGTGTCCTCGGCGCGGACCACGCCCGCCACCCGCCCCGGCTCCTGCCCCGCCGCCGTCATCGGCCACGCGACGCTCAGCGCAAGCGCCACGAACACCAAGTGCCATGTCACGCCGCGGCCGCCCGACCGTGCGAAACCTGTCGCAGTGGTGCCGATCGTCCGACCTCCCTCTTGGGTAATCCGGAACTTCCCTTCCTCCCCTGCTCCGGATCGAAATCTGACGCCTGCGGGCGGGTGGTGCGAGTAGCCCCGCCTGACCCCGCACGTTCCCGCGGGAACGTCTCCTATCGCGGCTCCAGACCAGTCGTCCGCACGAACGCGTCGTAGTCCACGAGCAGGAGATGCGGGACGGGCTGCGCGTTTCTCGGGCTTCTGACGAGCGCGAAGCTGCCGGGCCGGGCGTCGAGGAGAACGTGCGCCGTGGGAATCGAAGTATCGACCCGGGTGCCGAGCGGGAGCCGTACCAGCCGCATCCCGGGCTCTCCGAGAACGTCTACGGACAGCACGGGCGTCCGGCCCACCACGGCGACCCCGGACACCGCGGGTTCGCCCGCCTCCCTACCCCGCACGACCACGGTGCCCGGGCCGGTTCTCGTGTGCTTGTGCCGGTGGTGGACGAGGCCCGGCAACGTGTCCGTAGCGACCGTACGGTAATCCGGGCAGGACATCGTAAGCGTCTCCGTAGGCTCCCGGGCAGCGTGATGGACCACGATCACGTCATCGGAACCCGCCAGGTCGCGCGGACCGAAGAACTGGCGCATCCCGTACGAATACCGCTCCGCCTCGCTGTCGCCCCCGAGAAGCAGTGCGGGGCCTGCGTCGATCCCCCGCAGGGCTCGGAGCCAGACATGCGTTCCGTCGGCGTCCGTGCCGGGACCGTACACCAGGAAGTCCTCGCCACAGCCACGTGCGGCCGCCTGCGGCCAGAAGCCGGTCGCTCCGGTGTCCAGGAACCCGCCTCCGAGCGTGAACAGCGAGGCACGACCCGGCTGCAGCACGAGTATACGATCATCGGAGACCGCCATCGCCAACGGAGACTCAGCCTCGCCCGGCCCCTCTCCGTGAGGCACGAATGCGGCTTCCAGCGAACCGGATGTCGTGAAGACGCGCACGTACGGCGGCGCCTGGTCGAGCACGACGACGAAACGTCCATCCGGGGTGAGATGGGCGTCACGGATTCGGGTGAAACCTTCCCCTTCCGAGGCGGGGTTTATCGCCGCGCCGATACGAACGGCCGAATCGAACAGTCCCGCCATGGACGCGGAGACATCGACCGCGTCCCGGTCGGCCGTGAGTTCGGACCCGTCGGGCGCGCGGTCGCCGCCACAAGCCAGAAGGCCAACAAACGCGGCGATCCTGCAGCGTACGTGAGCATCGCCCAATCTCTGCTCTCCTTGCCAGACGTTCCCGCGGGAACGTCTCCTAGTGCGGTTCCACGCCCAGCGCCCGTACGAAGGCATCGTAGTCCACCATGATGATATGCGGGACAGGAAAGCTGGCCTCGAGGAGTACCGCTTGACCGGGCTGGGCGTCCAGTAGCGCAACCCTGCTGCTCGTGTAGAGGGCGGGAGATCCGCCGCGAGCCGGGATGAAGTGCGTTCCGGACTCCGTTCCCGATTCGACGATCTTCCACGCGGACAGGATCGGTGTTCGATTCAGGATCGCGGCGCCCGTGAAGATGTAGCTCCCGAGTTGTAGCGTCCGCACGGCTCCGCCCGTGACCCTCTGTTCGCGGCCAACCACAGGTTCCGTGAACTCCGGGACGGTGTCCACGGTGGATGTGCGGACGCCGGGGCAGGAGAGCGTGAACGTTTCCGGGGGGTCTCGTCCGTCGTGGTGGAGTACGGCCAGCCCTCCCGCGCGAGCGAGACGGCTCGGGCGGCCCCGGTCGCGGCTCCGGTAGGCCGAAACCTCCGCCGGACTCGCGCCCTCGAGGATGGAGACCGGAGTCTCTTCGAGGGCCTGGAATGACCGGAGCCAGACGATGGACCCATCGTCGTAGGCGCCGGGACCGTAGACCAGAAAACCGTCCGCGCAGCCACGCGCGGCAGATGTCGGCCAGAAATCGATCGGCCGGTCCTCGACGAGTTCCCCGTCCAATGTGAGCACCGAGGCGCGGCCGGGTTCCAGCACGAGGATGCGGTCGTTCGACACCGCCAGCGCCTCGGGACTCTCGGCTTCGCCCGGTCCCTCGCCGCGCGGCAAGAAAGCGGCTTCGAGCGATCCGTCGGGGTTGAAGACACGCACGAATGGCGGACTAGCATCGAGCGCCACGACGAAGCGGCCGTCCGGCGTCAGCTGCGCATCGAGAATCCGCCGAAAGGCCTCGGCCTCCGAATCAGGGTTCACTTCCGCCCCGATTCGCACGCCGGACCCGATGAGCGCCTCCAGCGACGCGGAGACGTCAACCACCTCCCGGTCGTCCGCAACTCCCAACTCCGTGAAGTCGCCCTCACTCCCACAAGCGAGGAGGCCCGCCAGGAGCAGCAACGCACCGCAGGTTAGGTCCGCTTTAGGGCTGTACGGCATCGTGGGAGTCTACCGGACTCCCAACCGCGTGGACACTCCGACGAGCCGTCCAGCACCGCCTGACCCCAGGCACTCCTGGGGTCAGGCGCCCTGTTTCGTCAGCGTTGCGAGGCCAACTCCCGGGGGAGGTCGTACCAGTCCACGACATCGTCCGTGAGCCCATCGGAGCGGCGGAGCGCGATGAGCCGGTCACCCCGGATGTCGATCATGCTCACGTCACCCTGGAGTTGCGCGGTGCCAATGAACGAAGCCGACGGGAGGTCGTAAACATCTACGTAGGAGCCCTCGTCTTCATTCAACCGAATGATCCACAGCCGATTATCCATATCGCCGCCCGCAGTACCGTACCAAGGATACGCGCGCGAGCGGAGATCCTCGACGGTATATCCCGGGTCAAAACCGCTCGCGTTGTCTTTGCGCGCCTGCACTATTTTCGTGATCGCGGCTTCGCTTGTGAACCTCTCCCGGTACGTCGGGGCCGGGATTACGATGGCCTTGCCCGCCCCGGACGGATACCACAGCAGGAACTCACCGAAGCAGGCTACGTGGACGATACCGGTGCCGACCGGATAGGCAAGACCGATCTTGTCCTGGCCGGGGCCGGGCGGCGTCCGGCACCTTGCGACTGTGGGATCGGGCAGCCACTTACGAAGGACTTCGCCCGTCCCGAGATGGATCTCCGCATAGGCCGATGCAGCATCGCCGGGCGTCCGATGTCGGGTGAGAGCCGTGCTGTCCGTCATCTGGCGGAGACCCATGGCCGTGCCGTCCGTTGGCGCGCTCGACACGAACACTCCGTTCCGCGTGAACCTTGATATCCGAGACAGGCGTGAATCGGTGACCGTAATGTCACCGTGCGGCCCCCGGACGATCGCGGCGATCGCGCCGGATAGCTCACCCGGGCCCTCGCCCGCATCTCCAAACACGAGCGAGTCACCGCGGATGTCCACGCAGTAGCCTGTGGCTCTGTATCGGGCAACAACGCATGCGGTATCGGGTGTGATCAAAGCGGGACCGAGCATCGCCGCCGGAAGATGCGTCGATGCAAAGGGTCTCAACTCGAACATAACGACTGGCCCGGCATCTTCCCCCCAGCACGCGACGAAGACGATCACACCCGGGAGCCCTACCCAGGCTCCGCGCTGGATCAACCTGTTGAGGGTCGCGGTCAGCAATCGAGAGCCACGCAGCGCCAGTAGACGCCTGCGGCATCGCTTGTCGCGACCGCGTGAGCGATCCACTCCTCAGTGTTTGTAGAGATCAAGTAGTCATAACTGTCGTTCCAGACCTCCATCGCTTGGTCGTGACAAGCCTCTTCGCAGGCGAGACGTCCGAAATTCTGCGCCCACGCCGCGGCTGGTGACAAGGCGAACAAGACTGCCAACAGCGTGTGGGTGAAACGCCGACGGTTCTGCATTTTTGCTCCCGGATCTAAGGGGACTTTCGCCGCGGGGACTCGTTCCCGAGGCTCGCGCAGGGACGCTACGGGGCAACAACCGTCGTCGGATAGGTGCAGTATCGGTGAATCTTTGACGAAATCGGTGCGCGTCCAGCCACGTGTGGTTTCAGGCGTTCCGTGAACCGGAATCGGGCACCCGGTTCCGGGGGTCGCGCAGCCGGGTCGGCTGCAGGAACTGCTCTACGAGCGCCGTCAGCAGGCGGTCGGGAGGCACCTTCTCCAGTTGCACGAGCGTGCATCCGGGCCATCGTTTCGACTTGCGCTGAAGGGTCTCGCGGGCGAAGCCGAGGTGCGCGCTGACGCGCTTCCAGCCCAGGCCCGAGGCACGAAGTTGCCTGGCTCTCAGGATCACCAGAGCCTCCAGGAATCGGCTCAGGGTCGTCCTGCCATCGTGCCATGCACTGAACGCCTTCGAGAGTGTGATCGGCGAGTAGCGACCGGCGGCGGCCAACTCCTTCACGCTACGCGCGGGTCGGTCGGTGGCGGCGCGGAGGCTGTACGGCAGCGCGGTTCGAAGGGAGGGAGGCAGCTTCGCGTCCCCAGCTTGCTCGGCCAGGCGCAGTAGCGGGACCGACCCGCGGGCGGCTTCGATCTCGAGCGGGAGTGCGGTCTGGAGGTCCGCGAACCAGACGACGGCCGACGTCTTGACGCCGCTCAGCCGGCGAACGGCTTCGGGCTCGCGATCCGTGACGAGGATGAGGGGCATCCACAGCCTCTTCCGTTCGATGTCCCGCAGGAGTTCGATCGTCTCCGGCGGGATGGGGTGGCGGCAACCGAGAATCAGACACTCCACGGGGCCATCGCCGTTCGTGAACTGAACGGCATCCGTCACAACCCGTGCGGCCGTGCCGGCCGCTCGCGCGATCAGTGCCGCGTCGTTTTCCGAGCCCGCAAGAACGTTGATCATCCGCTACCTCCTCCGAACGTTCTCGATGTGTCCCCCTACCTTCTATACGTCGCCCGAGGGCGAAACTTCGCTCTTGCTCGATCGGCGGTGGGGCTGGATGGGGGCGTCGAAATCGACGAAAACCCGCTTGGGCTGTACGGATTCGCGCGTTCGGGCTAGGCTCCGAACTTCGTGAGGCGACCGGCGCTGGCTGTGGCGAGGCGCATGAGGTCGCAGCCTCGGACGCGGCCGTGGGCGCCGGTGCGGCAGGCGGTTTCGCCGAAGGTGGTGGCGGCGTCGTTGCGGGCCGGGGGGCCGTGGAGGAGGAAGGGCACGGGGTGCCAGCTGTGGCTGCTCATGACGGAGGGGGTCGAGTGGTCGCCGGTCACGAGGATGACGTCGGGGCCCGCATCGACGAGGTCGGGGACGATGACGTCCGCTTCCTCGATGGCGGCTACCTTGCGGTCGAAGTCACCGTCTTCTCCGGCCTTGTCGGGAGGCTTGAAGTGGAGGAAGAAGAAATCGTAGTCGGCGAACCGCGCCTTCAGGGCGTCAACGAGCGGGGGGGCGCCCGCGGGCACCGTGCGCGCGTCCATGCCGACGAGGCGCGCGACGCCGCGGTACATGGGGTACGCGGCGGCGGCGGCGGCCCGCATGCCGAATACGTCGCTGAAGCGGGGCCAGCCGGGCTGGCTGGAGACGCCGCGCAGGAGCGCCATGTTCGCCTGCGTCCGGCCGGCGAGCCGCTCCGCGGCCGCGTCGAGCCACGCGGCGAGGAGCCGCGCGGTCGGCTCGGAGGCCGCGTTCCGCGCCACGGGGGCTCTGGTCGGCAGCCCGGGCTGGCCGGGGTCGGTGTCGTTCACGGCGTCGCCCGCCGGCCCATCGGGGTGCAGGACGAGGACGAAACGGTGTTCCTTCACGTGGCGCACGGTGCAGCGGGCGCCGTCGAGTTCGATGCCGTTGAGCTGGGCGGTCAGGGGGGCGGCTTCATCGCACGGGATGCGGCCCGCGCGGCGGTCGGCCACCCGGCCCTGGGGGTCGAGGGTGCAGAAGTTGGCGCGCACGGCGATGTCGCCCGGCCGGAGCGGGAATTCGATGCCGAGGGCTTCGAGCACGCCGCGGCCGGTCTCGTACACGAGGGGATCGTAGCCGAACAGGGCCAGGTGGCCGGGGCCGCTGCCCGGGGTGATGCCCGGCGCAACGGGGTCGTGGAGGCCGCACGTTCCGGCGCGCGCGAGTTCGTCGAGGTGCGGGGTGCGGGCGGCCTCGAGTTCGGTCGGCCCCCCGGGCTCGCGCGGCAGCCCGCCCAGCCCGTCGAGCACGTAGAGCAGCACCTTGCCCCCGCCGCCTCCGGCGAGACGGGCGATCCGGTCGAGTTCCATGCGGCGGAACGTATGAGCGGCCCCGGCGGCTGGCCAATCGCGCGGGCGCGCCCGTGAGCCTCGCGGTCGCCGCGGAGGGCGTCACCCGGCGCTTCGGCCGGCGCTGGGCGCTGCGCGGGGTCGACCTCGCCGTGCCGCGCGGGGCGGTCGTCGCGCTGCTCGGCGCCAACGGGACGGGGAAGACGACGCTGCTCCGCGTGATCTCGACGCTGCTCAGGCCGACGGCGGGCCGGGTGGAGGTCCTGGGTCATACCCTCCCCGCGGGCGGGGACGAGATCCGGGCGCGCGCCGCATTCATGACGGCCGGGGGGCACGCGTACGAGGAGTTGACCGGGGTCGAAAACCTGCGCTTCGCGGCCCGCATGTCCGGGACGGAGGCCACGGACGACGACCTGCGGGGCGCGCTGGCCGCGGTGGATCTCGGCGGGGCGGCGGATGTCCCGGTGCGGGCGTGGTCGACCGGGATGCGCCAGCGCCTCGAACTGGCGCGGCTCCGTCTCCGCCCGCTGGAACTCGTGCTGCTCGACGAGCCCTTCGTGAGCCTGGACGAGGACGGCGTGGAACTCGTGCACGAGGCGGTCCGCGGGTGGCGCGAGGCCGGCGCCGCCGTGGTCATCGCCTCGCACCGGGTCGAGGACGCGACCCGACACGCCGACGAAGTCGTGCGGCTGGCGGGCGGCCGGGTGGCCGCCGAAACCGCATGAGCGCGCTCGCGCGGCGAGCCGCCGCCATCCTGTGGAAGGACATCCTCTCGGAGACCCGCACGCGGCAGGGCTTCACGGCGATGCTCTCCTTCGCCGCGCTCGTCCTCTTCATGTTCAGCTTCGCCATCGGGGTGGACAACGACCTGCTCGGACGGCTGGCCGGCGGCCTCCTCTGGGTGGCGATCGTCTTCACCGGCACCCTCTCCCTCGGCCGGACGTTCCAGAACGAGGAGCTCGCGGGCGGCACCCACCTGCTGCGGCTCTATCCCGGCGACGTGCGGGCGATCTACCTGGGCAAGCTGGCCGGCAACCTCGTCGTGCTCGCCGCGCTCGAGGTCCTCCTCTTCCCCGCCGCCGCGATCCTGTACAGCGTCGACTTCGCCGCGCAGGCCGGCCCGCTCCTCCTCGTGGCCGCGCTCGGCACGTTCGGCTTCTCCGTCATCGGGACGTTCTTCTCCGCCCTCACGGTCCACCTCCGCGCGCGCGAACTCCTGCTGCCGCTCCTCCTCTTCCCCGCCCTCGTCCCCGTCGTCCTCGGGAGCGTCGGGGCCACGGAGGCGTTCCTGGCGGGCGACCCGCTCGGACGGGCCGGCGGGTGGCTGAGGTTACTCGCGTCCTACGACGTGATATTGTTCGTCGTCTGTGTCTGGGTCTTCCCCGTCGTCCTCGAGGAGTGATGCGGGTTCAATGAATAGACTGGCCAAGCTCGGTTGGATCGCGATCGCCCTCATCGCCGTCGGCAGCGTGCTCGGACTCGCCGTCCTGCCCGCCGACGGGCTCCAGGGCGAGGTCCAGCGCCTCCTCTACGTCCACGTTCCGATCGCGTGGGTGATGATGCTCGCCTTCTTCGTCGTCTTCCTCATGAGCATCCTCTACCTCGTGCAGCGCCGGCTGAAGTGGGACCTGCTCGCGGTTTCCGCCGCGGAACTCGGGGTGATCGCCGCCGTCCTCACGCTCATCCTCGGCACGCTGTGGGGCCGGCCCACGTGGGGGATCTGGTGGGCGTGGGACCCGCGAATCACGACCACGGCGCTCCTCGTACCCATCTACACGGGATACCTCGTCGTGCGTTCGATGGCGGAGGATCCGGACCGGCGGGCGCGCTGGGCGGCCGTGATCGGTCTCATCGCGTTCGTCCAGGTCCCGATCGTGTACCTGTCGGTGTTCTGGTGGCGGAGCCTGCACCAGCCCCCGTCGTCCCCGCAGTCGATGTGGAGCGCGTACGGGCTCGTGATGCTGCTCGGATTCGTCGCCTATGCGCTCGCGTTCGCGTACCTGTGGCTCAGGCGCTACCGGCTGGCTGCAACGGAACTCGAACTCGAACTGTCGGGACCGGAGGAAGGGTGAACCGGGTATGAACGAACACTGGCTGTTCATCGGCGCCGGATACGGCATCACCTGGGTCACCCTGTGCTGGTATCTCCTCCGCTTGCGACGCCGGGAACGCATGGCGGCCGCGGCTTCGGGCCGGGGCGGAGAGGGAGCCGGAGCAGGGGGTTCGGGGTAGAAGCAGTCGAGAAAACGTGCGGCTCGCGCCGGTTTTCTCTATTATTTCAAGTCTGCATCAAGAGTGATCGGACAACCGACCCGGGTCAGGATTCGGATTTCATATGGCGAAGACGGCTACCGGCCGACGCATGTTCTTCGACACGCACGCGCTCGACTCGTTCGACCAGTATCTGCAGGATGTCGAGCGTTATCCGCTCATCGAGAACCCGCAGATCGAGCGGGAGATCGCCCGGAAGGCGCGGGCGGGCGACCGTCACGCGGCGGAGCGCCTCGTCACGGCGAACCTGCGCTTCGTGATCTCGTATGTGAAGAAGTACCAGGGCCGGGGGCTCAACCTGGCCGAGCTCGTCTGCATCGGGAACGAGGGTCTGCTCAAGGCCGTCAAGAAGTTCGATCCCGACAAGGGCGTGAAGTTCATCTCCTACGCGGTGTGGTGGATTCGGCAGACGGTGCTGCAGGCGCTGGCCGAGCAGACCCGCTCCGTGCGCATCCCGCTGAACCAGAACTCCAACCTCGTCAAGCTCTCCCGGACGGAGACGGCGCTCACGCAGAAGCTGGGGCGCTCGCCGACGGACCGTGAGATCGCCGAGGAGATGGAGGAGCCGGTGGAGACGGTGCGCGCGCTGCGGCGCGTGGCCTCCGCCGAACTCAGCCTCGACGCGCCGCTCGACAAGTCCGACCGCGACAGCGCGTCCTTCGGGGAACGCTTCTCGGGGATGGACGACGCGGACATCGAGGAGGATGTCGAGGACCAGGCGCGCCGGGAGTTCCTCGAGAAGATGTTCGAACGCTACCTCACCGAGCGCGAGCGGAAGATCCTCGTCCTCTACTACGGCCTCGACGACGGCGAGGAGATGACGCTGGAGGAGATCGGTTCGCTCCTTGGCGTGACCCGCGAGCGCATCCGGCAGATCCGAAACCGGGCCTTCGACAAGCTGCGCGCCTCGCCGGACGGAGAGGCGCTGGAAGGGTTCTGGCGCGCCACCGCCTGAGACCCTCCGGGGGGCCTACCAGCACGACAGGAGAGGTCCCATGCGACGGTCCCTGCCCGTCTCGCCGCTTTCGCTGGTTTTCCTCTTTCTCCTCGCTCCGGCGGCGGTCGCGCAGACGAACCCGCTGTGGACGCAGGAGAAGGTGAAGAACTACCTGCCGCACATGACCGTGCCGGAGGTGCAGGACTTTCTCGCGCGCAGCGACATGGTCCTGATCCCGGTCGCGGCGCTGGAACAGCACGGCAACCACCTGCCGATCGGCACCGACTACCTGAACGGAGTCGAGCAGGCGAAGCTCGTGGCGCAGCGGGTGGATGTCCTCGTGGCTCCGATCCTGCTGCCGGGGCAATCCCCGTATCACATGGGGTTCGAGGGGACGATCACGCTGCCCTCGACGCTGATCCAGGAGGTCTACGTCGAGGCGGTCAAGAGCCTCATCGCGCACGGGTTCAAGCGTTTCCTGATCATGAACGCGCACGGAGGGAACCGGGCCATCACGACGTTCATCGTGGACCGCATCAACCAGGAGACGGCGGGGATCGCCGTGGACCTGGGCGCCGTGTCGGGACGCTTCCGGGATCGGGAGCGGATGGCCTCCGTTCCGACGCCGCCGCCGGACGAACTCGACCGTCACGGCGGGACGCCCGAGACCTCGAGTTCGCTGTATCTCATGCCGACGCTGGTGGACCTCGACGCGGCGGTGCCGGCGGAGGTCACGATGCCGGCCCACCTGGAGGCGATGCTCCCGGCCGTGCTGGCCGGCGACCCGACGGCGCTCGCCGTGTTCCTCGCCGAGGGGCTCAAGGACGAGTCGACGGGCAAGGGCACCTCGTCCGCGGAGATGTCCTCCACGGGCGTGTGGGGCACGCGCCATCCGGCCGAAGCCACGGTCGAACGCGGCCGCATCGCCACCGAGATCTTCGTCGATGCTGCCGTCGCCTTCATCGAACGCTGGAACGAACTCCGCCCCCCGGGTTCCTGAACCGGATCGGACGCGGGCGACACTACACTAGCGGCGGAGCGCGCGGAACTCGGGGAGGGTGAGGAGGAAGATTCCGAGGGTGGTGACGGCGCTGCCCACGCACCAGCGGCAGATGGCGTGGATGACCCAGAGTTCGAGGGCCGTCAGGTAGATCGTGAAGGCGAGTCCGCCGAGGGCGAGCAGGGCCAGCGCGCGCGGGATCCAGCCGGCGGCGCCGATGCCGTCCCGGGTCCCCAGCATCGAGACGCCGAACACGGCCACGTACCAGCCCACGCCCCAGCCCGCCACGGGGAATCCGAGGAAGCGGGCCCAGCGCGACCCCTGTACCAGGTCGCAGCCGCCGCCCGCGCCGCACACGAGTTCGCCGTAGTAGCCGAGCGCGTAGAGGAAGAGGTAGGTGGAGAGGAAGGCGCCGGCCAGCGCCAGGAGCGCGATCCCCCGGCGCCGGTTCAGTTCGCTCATGGGTTACGGCGCTCCCTGACCACTCTCCGAGGCATCGCTTTCCGCGGAGAGCGCCTCGAGCCGGGCCTGGATCATCCCCTCCAGGAACGTGTACGGGTCCGCGCCCTGCCAGTTCACGCGCTCTCCGTCCACGAAAATCGTGGGGGTGGAGTTCACGCCCCGCGACTCGGCGACCCGCTGCGACTTGGCGACGTCGTCGAGGTAGCGGCGCTCACGCATGCACTCGTTGAAGGTGTCGGAGTCGACGCCCCCGTCCCGGGCGATTTCGGCGATCGCGCCGGCGGGATCCTGTTCCAGGTACCAGCGCGTCTGGCGAGCGAGCAGGAGGTCGTGTACGGGCCAATACAGACCCTGCTCGTTCGCGCAGCGCTCGGCCAGCGCCGCGGCGATCGAGTTGGGGAAGGTGCCGAGAATGATGGTGTACGAAACCCAGCGCACCGGGCCGTTGGCCGGCTCGACGTAGTTCTGCCGCAGGAGCTTGCCGTGGAAGCCCGAGAACTGCGCGCAGGCGGGACACGACGGATCGTAGAACTCCTCGATCGTGACCGGCGCCGACTCCGCCAACTCGTAACCGACCGCGGGATCCGCGTCTGCCGCGGCGAGCACTTCGGCCAACTCGGCCGGGGTCGGCGGCGGACCGGAGCTACTCTGTCCACCCCCCACGAAGAGCCAGTACCCGCCGGCGGCCACGATGACGACCAGGGCGATCGGGAACCATCGGTTCTTGCGCGCGGGAGCGCTCGTCTGCTGTGCCATCTTCCTTGCCATCTGTCCTACTCCCTGTCCTGAATCAGATCCCGGGCCAGCCAGGGATCAGGTCCCGGGCCAGCCAGGCCAGCGCGGCAGCGACGAAGAACGTCACTATCGCGAGAATCGCCCATCGGCTCCGCTTCGACAAGCGCCGGGCGCGAAGGGCTGCCAGCGCCCGGAGGCCGGGGATCATGCGATCGGACCACAGGGCCCCGATTTCGAGGAGCGCCGCGGCGGCCGCGGAGACGTATCCCCGGTCGAGCTTCGTCACCTCCTCCGTCCAGGCGCGGATGGCCTCCTCGACGCTCGCTTCCTCCGCCTCCGGCGGGGCGAGATCGCGCGCGTGCAACTGCTGCAGGAGGAGCTGCTGCCGGGCCAGCGTGGCGTCGAACGCGGGCTTCAGGGCGTCGATGTGCTTCGACATCGCCTCCCACAGGGCGGGTTCCTCCGCCGCGGCCAGCGCCTTCTCGCCCCTGTCCCGGTCGAGACGCCTGGTCCTGACGACCGCCTCTACTTCGGCGGTGTACACTCGTACCACCTCGTCCGTGACACCGCGAAACGCGGCGGTCGCGTCCTGCCGCATCTGCTCCGCATCCATCGCCTGAACGGCGCCGACGACGGAGTCGGCTTCGAGCGCCGCCGAGCGCCGCAGCATGAGCGGGCCCAGCGCGATCTCACCGAGCGTCCGGAAGTGTCGCTCGAAGTAGCGCCGATCGAAGCTCTCGCCGATCGAAGGGTCGATCCGCACGCGCTCGACCGCCGCCTCGGTCACCCGTTGCAGCGTGTCCGCGCCCACGGAGAAATCGGGCAGGCGCGCCCGCACCGGACGCGCGACTTCCCCCTTGTCGAACATCTCCAGGGCGGTGTCGGTGTCGGGAGGCGCCGGGACGGTGCCGGCAACCTCGAGGACAGCGCGGATTTCCTCCGGGAAGAGATAGCGCACCTCGAAGGACGCATCCCCCTTGGCGAGTTCGAGGACGGGCCGGCCATCCCCATGAGCGTCGGCGGCGGCGTCGGCGGCTTCGGCCGCAGCTTCGGCCGCGTGCTCGGTCGGCCAGCGCAGGGTGTACTCGTGTTCTTCGGCGAAGAGATGCAGCCCCCGCCTCGTGAACACCGCGAGGTACAGTCCCTCGAGGGGCGCGTCGCCGATCCTGCCCGCGATCTCGGTGCCGGCCGTACACACGACGACGTCGGCGGCCAGCGGCCTGAGGAGGGACCGGCGGCCCGCCACGTCGCTACCCCGTTCCACGGTGCGGGCGAAGTCCTCCAGGTCTCCGCTGTCCCCGAAGAAGGCGACGGTGTGCCGGCGGGCGAAGATGAGAATGAGGCCGGCCCGCCTCGAGACCCAGAAGACGGACGCGAGCGGGATCTGCCGGTCCTCGAAGTGGATTCCGGCCGGCGTGCAGACGACCGAGACCTGTGGCCGCACCTGCTCGCCCGCGAGGTGGACGTCGAATCGATACGCCTTCGGGTCGCGTTCCGGGGTCCGGTTCATGCGCTCGCCAGGACCGACATCACGCGGCGGGTGTCCCGGAGATCAGGAAGGGCTTCGTCGGCGCCGGCCCGGCGGAGATCGTCGACGGAGAAGCGTCCGGTGGCCACGCCGAGCACGGACAGGCCGGACCCGCGGGCGCACTCGATGTCGTGCGGGGTGTCCCCGATGATCCATGTGCGGCCGGGGCCGTAGCGCGTTCCGGTGTGGCGGAAGGCCCGCTCGAGCGCGATGGGCGGCAGGCGGTTCCGGTCCGCGTCGTCGCACCCGAAGGCGCCGAACGGAAAGCGGCTCCAGAGCCCGACCGCCGAAAGCTTCCCCTCGGCGCCGGCGACGATGTTGCCCGTCAGGAGTCCGAGCGTCGCCCCCTCCGCTTCGAGCGCATCGAGGATCTCGGGGACGCCCGGCGTCGGGCGCATCCGCTCGCGCCGCTCGTCGATCTCGCCCTCCAGCCGCGCCGCGTACGCGGGCCACAGCCGCTCGAACTCCGGCGCGATCTCGGCCTCGGACAGGCCTTCGGCGCGGAGGAGCGTGCGCACGATCTGCGGGTCCGTCATGCCGTCGAAGGGGAGATCATCGATGGGACCGGGCGTCCCGTATACCTCGATCATCGCGCCCTCGATGGCCGCGCGGCCGACCCCCGCCGCGTGCACCAGCGTCCCGTCGATGTCGAACAGCACGAGCCTCGCAGCCCGTCCCGGATCCCCGTTGGAGACGGTCAACCGCCGATCCAGTCGGCGAGGAGCGCGGGCTCGATGTTGCCGCCGGACAGGACCGCCACGGTCTCCCCCCGCGCCGCGGGCGCCACGGCACCGCTGAGCAGCGCCGCCACCGTCGCCGCTCCGGATGGCTCCACGACGAGCCGCAGGCCGAAGAGCCAGCGCACGGCGTCCCGGATCGCCTCATCGTCGACGGTGATGACGCGGTCCACCAGGTCGCGGCAGTGGGCGAAGGTGAGATCGCCGGGGCGGACCGGCTTGAGGCCGTCGGCGACCGTGGACACGCGGTCGAGCGTGACGGGCGCGCCGTGCTCGAGCGAGCGCAGCATCGAGGCCGCCCCCTCGGGCTCGACGCCGATCACCTCGGCCTCCGGGCAGCGGCGCCGCACCGCGGCCGCGACGCCCGACAGTTGCCCGCCGCCGCCGATCGGAGCCAGCACCATCCCCGGCTCCCGGGAGCCGAGTTGCTCGATGATCTCGAGCGCCACGGTCCCCTGCCCCGCGATGATGTCGGGGTCGTCGAAGGGCGGCACCATCGTCCCGCCGACTTCCCGCTGAATCTGCTCGGCGCGCGCCTTGCGCTCCGCCGACGTCGTGCCCTCGAGTTCGACTTCCGCCCCGAGGGCGATCGTCGCCTCGCGCTTTACGTCGGGCGCATCGACCGGCATCACGATCCGCGCCGGCACGCCGAACGCGCGGGCGGCCCACGCCACGGCCTGCGCGTGGTTGCCGGACGAGTAAGTGAGGAGCCCGGCGGCCCGCTCCTCCGGCGAGAGCCGGCTCACGTAGTTGTACGCCCCGCGCGCCTTGAAGGCGGAGACGCGCTGGAGGTTCTCGCACTTGAGCCACACGCCGTCCGGCGCGTCGGTCGCCCCGCGCCCTCCCACCCGGGGGAACGGGGCGCGGATCAGGGGCGTGCGCCGAACCGCTCTGCGAATCCGCTCGTGCGCGGCCTCGACGTCGGCGAGCGAAACGAGCGTCGCGGTGGCGCCGGTCACTCGGCCTCCGTGCGACCATCCTCCGTGCGATCTTCCTCTGCGAGATCGTCCTCCGCCGGATCCGTGCCGATCGGATCGATCATCCCGGCCACGTCCACGAGTTCGTCTCCCTCGTCGAGGGAAACGAGCCGCACGCCCTGCGTGTTGCGCCCGATCACGCGGATCTCCTCTGCCCGTTGCCGGTTGATGACGCCGTTGCGGGTCACGAACATCAACTCGTCGTCGTCCGTCACCTCCCGCACCGCGGCGACGAGGCCGGACTTCTCCGTGGGCTTGAGGTTGATGAGGCCCTTGCCGCCGCGCTTCTGAATCCGGTAATCGTCGACTTCGCTCCGCTTACCCATCCCCAGTTCCGACGCAGTGAGGAGCGAGCCGCCGCGCCGGGCGACCACGAGCCCCACCACGGTATCGTCATCCGAGAGCCGGATGCCGCGCACGCCCTGCGCCACACGTCCCATCTCCCGGGCGTCGCTCTCGGCGAAACGGATCGCCATCCCGCGCCGGGTGGCAAGCAGCACATCGTTCGAGCCATCGCTCAGCTTGACGTCGATGAGCCGGTCATCCTCGCGGATGTTGATGGCCCGCAGCCCGCCGGCGTGCACGTTCCGGTAGGCCGCGAGGCTCGTCCGCTTCACGAGGCCGCGCCGGCTCGCGAAGATGAGGAAGCGGTCGTCGGAGAACTCCCGCACGCGCACGATGGAGGCGACCTCGTCGCCCTTGTTCATCCTGAGCAGGTTCACGATGGGCTTGCCTCGGGCCGTGCGGCGCGCCGGCGGGATCTGATACACCTTGAGCCGGTACAGCCGCCCATCCCGCGTGAAGATGAGGAGGTAGTCGTGGGTCGAAGCGAGGAAGAGGTGCTCCACCCAGTCCTCTTCCTTCGTGCCCATGCCCGCGATCCCGCGCCCGCCGCGCCGCTGCGCCCGGTAGACCTGGGGCTCGATGCGCTTGATGTAGCCGGAGTGCGAGACGGTGATGACCATCCGCTCTTCGGCGATGAGGTCCTCGTCCGTGAGGTCCGAGGTGTCGGGCACGATCTCGGTTCGGCGCTCGTCCCCGAACTTGTCGACGAGGGTCGACAGCTCATCCCCGACGATCTCCATCCGCCGGTCGCGCGAGGCGAGGATGGCCTCGAGTTCCTGCCGGCGCGCGCGGACCTTCTCCAGTTCCTCCTCGAGTTTCTCGATCTCGAGTCCCGTGAGGCGCGCGAGCCGCATGTTCAGGATCGCGTCGGCCTGGCGCTCGCTGAGATCGAAGGCCGACCGGAGTTCCGCGCTCGCGACCTCCGTCTCGGAGGAGGCGCGGATGATGCGGATGACTTCGTCGATGTTGTCGACCGCGACCTTGAGCCCCTCGAGGACGTGTTCCCGGTCCTTCGCCACGCCGTACTCGAAGCGCGTCCGCCGCTCCACGACCTCGTGCCGGTGCTCGAGGAAGTGCACGAGCATCGTCTTGAGGTCCATCACCTGCGGCTCGCCGCCCACGAGCGCCAGCATGATGACGCCGAAGGTGGACTGAAGCTGCGTGCCCTTGAAGAGCTGGTTCAGGACGATCTGCGGCACCGCGTCGCGTTTCAGTTCGATGACGACCCGGATTCCATCCCGGTCGGACTCGTCGCGGAGGTCGGAGATGTCCGTGACCTTCTTGTCGCGCACGAGACCCGCGATCTGCTCGATGAGGCGGGTCTTGTTCACCATGAACGGGATCTCGCGGATGATGATGCGGTCGCGGCCGTCCCGTCCCTCCTCGATGTCCGCCTTCGCGCGCATCACGACCCGGCCGCGGCCCTGCCGGTAGGCTTCGCGGATTCCGGCCCCGCCGAAGATCGCGCCCCCGGTGGGGAAATCGGGACCCCGGACGATCTCCATCAACTCGTCGAGCGTCGTGTCGGGCGCCTCGATGAGGCGGTGGCAGGCGGCGGCCACCTCGCGGAGGTTGTGCGGGGGGATGTTCGTGGCCATGCCCACCGCGATGCCCGACGAGCCGTTGACGAGGAGGTTGGGGAGCGCGGAGGGCAGGACGGTCGGCTCCTGCAGCCGATCGTCGAAGTTCGGGGTGTGGTCGACAGTGTCCTTGTCGATATCCCCCAGCAGCTCGCTCGCGAATCCGGCGAGCCGGGCCTCGGTGTACCGGTAGGCCGCGGCGGAGTCGCCGTCCACGGACCCGAAGTTGCCCTGCCCGTCGACGAGCGGGTAGCGGAGCGAAAACTCCTGCGCCATGCGGACGAGCGAATCGTAGACAGCCGAATCGCCGTGCGGATGGTATTTGCCGATCACGTCGCCGACGACGGTGGCGCTCTTCCGGTAGGGCCGGGTCGGGCCGAGGCCCGCCTCGTGCATCGCGTACAGGATCCGCCGGTGGACCGGCTTCAGGCCGTCGCGAACGTCGGGGAGGGCGCGCTGCACGATCACGCTCATCGAGTAGTCGATGAACGATTCGCGCATCTCTTCTTCGAGCGGTCGCTGCTCGACGCGTTCTATACTCTCGGTGGTCATGGATTCCCGCTGGAACTGGCGTGTTCGAGATCCTCGAGGACGCGGCAGCCGGGGGCTTTGGCAGGAGCCCGGCCACGCTCGAAAGGAGCTTGTAACTTACGGGTTTCGCGGGTGTCTCGCGACCTGAATCCGCGCCGGGCGGTTATGCGGGCTGTGGCTGGGAAGGGCGGGACGAGACGGGGACTACTTCGTCCAGATGGCGATGACCCCGCACCCGGAATCGGATCCACCGAACTCGGCCGGAAGGGAGGCGGGTCCCCTGTAGATTTCGACTCCCGCGATCTCGACCGGCCTTACAACGGTATCAGGACTTCCCCTTCCGATGTTGACGCCATCGACCCAGATGCTCATCTCACAGCCGCCGGGCACAAACCCCGAGGCTCCCCGCCCGTTCAGTATCCTGCAGCTGGACACCCTGAGGCCGCACTCCAGGCGGATCCCCATCTCGTCGGCGATCATGTGCGAGATGAGAACGGGTCTGCGGCGCTCGATGTCGGCGGCGGTGTGAAAGGTGCCCCCGCTGACGAGTTCGCCCCAGTATTTTCGCTCGTAGAACCCCTTGACCTCCAGCCGGCGGGATCTCGGCGCCGTGGCCACGATCGGCGCCATCTCCACGGGCTCCGGAACCAGTCCGATGTCGACCTCGGTGGTGATGCCGCGCGATACCGTAACCTCATGGGCAAGGGGCGCGTACCCCAGATGCCGCACCGAAAGCTCGTGGACGCCCACCGGGACGCCGCTCAGGATGAACCGCCCCATGCGATTGGTCTCGGCCACCTCGGTCCGGCCCTGGACCGACACCGCTGCCGCTGCCACGGGGTTCTCCGTGAGAGCGTCCCGCACCTCGCCGATCAGGCGTCCCGTTCGTACCTGGCCCATATGAAGCAGTAGCCTCGCCTCTCGCGAGGTCCCAACGACGATGGGAATCACGGCCTCGTCGCTCGACGCGTCCCCGAACTCGGCCCATACCGTGGCCTGCCGGGCGTCGCGAGGGGCGCAGAGGACAAGTTGCCCGTCGGATCCGGCGTCCTCCCGCACCGGCCTTCGCGCGCTTTCCGCATCGGTCCACCGCAGGACGACCGTCGCCCCCGGAATCGGGACCGACCCGGACTGGTCGAACACCACCACGCGGAGCACCCCGCGCCCGCCGCAGTCAGGCTCCTGGCCTGCCAGATCCGCACCGCCAGCCACCAACGCGGCCACTGCACCGACCGTCCTCACGAACCGAAGGAAGTCGAAGCAGCTACTCGAACGTCTCATTCCAACCCCCTCGACCAGGATATTCTCCACCCCGTGAGCTTGGGCAGCCCCAGAGCGTCCCAGGGCCACCCATCTCGAAGACATCATCGTCACCGATTCCGTCACAATTAGCCGATTCTGCCGCCATCGAGTCGTGCCTGGGACCACGAAATCGGTGAAAACGAGGCGAAATCCGGCTCATCGAAGGCGCCACTCCACGCCTGTGGGGCCGGCGTTGACGATCGGGGTGTTTCCGGCCCGGGAGCGGACGCCCCATGAGCCGTGGATGTGGCCGCAGACGACGAGGCGGGGGCGGGTCCGTTCGATGGCTTCCAGTACCGCGGTGCTGCCCATGTGGCGGCCCGACGCGTCGGCGTCGGCGTGGCCGAGCGGGGGGGAGTGGGATACGAGGACGGCGTCCTCGGGGCACGGCGTGAGGAGGTCCCGCGCTTCGTCTTCCGTGAAGTCGTAGCTCCACGGGCCGAACGGGGTCACCGGCACGCCGCCGCCGAGACCGAAGAAGGGCACGCTGTCGATGTCGACGCCCTCTCCGTGCAGTACGTGAGCCGCCTTCCACCCGTGGCACGCCTCGGCGAGTTCCTCGGCGGACTCGCCGTTTCCGGGCACGAGGACGGTGGGGGTCTCGATCGTGGCCAGGACTTCGACGATCCCGGCCAGGCCGCGGCGCTTTACCGCGAAGTCGCCCGCCCCGACGACCGCGTCAAAGCCGGCGGCGCGCTCGGCGATCGACGCGGCGGCCGCGAGATCGGTGTGGAGATCGCTGAACAGCAGGAGACGCATGGCGAGTCGCTCCGTAGTTTGGGGACATGCGTGAATCGAAACTGCTCATCTACGGCGCCACGGGATATACCGGGCGGCTCGCGGTGGCCGAGGCGGTGCGGTCCGGGCTGCGGCCGGTTGTCGGCGGCCGGGATCCGGAGAAGCTCGCCGCGCTGGCGTCACCGGGGGCCGTGGCGCACGGGCTGGAGACCCGGGCCTTTGGACTGGACGACCCCGCTGCGCTTGCCGGCGCGCTGGAGGACGTTGCGGTCGTCCTTCATTGCGCGGGGCCGTTCTCGCGCACCGCTCTCCCGATGTACGACGCCTGCCTGAAGACGGGCGCGCACTATCTCGATATCACCGGGGAGGTCGATGTGTTCGAGGCGCTGGCCGCGCGCGGGGCGGAGGCCGCCGCGGCCGGCATCATGGTCCTGCCGGGCGTCGGGTTCGACGTCGTGCCGAGCGACTGCCTCATCGCGGACCTCGCCGCGCGGCACCCGGGCGGCCGCACCCTGAGGCTGGGCCTCGCGGCCCGGAGCGGCGCCTCCCGCGGCACCATGCGCACGGTCGCCCAGGCGATCGGGCAGTTTCGGATCCGGCGCGACGGTGCGATCGCGACCGTACGACCCGGTCAACTGCGTCACGCGTTCGATTTCGGACCCCCGCCGGACACCGCGCTCGTCGGCGTGCTGGGAGACGTGACGACGGCCTTTCATTCCACGGGAATACCGAACATCGAGACGTACCTGCAGGCAACCCGGAGCTTCACGCGCCTCACGCGGATCCTGCGTGGCTTCGGTCCGCTTCTGGCCGCGCGGACGGGACAGGCGCTGCTGAACCGCCTGCTCGACCGCGGGCCGGAGGGGCCGAGCGAGTCGGCGCGCCGGACGGCGCACGGAATCCTGGTCGCGGAGATCGAAGACGCGGAGGGGAAGCGGGCGGCGGCGCGCGTGCGCACGCCGGACCCCTACGGCTTCACCGCGACCGTGGCCGTCGCGATCGCGGCACGCGCCCTCGCCGGCGACTTCAAGCCGGGCTACCAGACCCCGTCTTCCGCGTACGGCGCGGACCTGCTGCGGCAGTTCGACGGAGTGACGTGGGAATTGCTTGACGAAGAGCGATCCGCGGCACGACCTCGCGCGGGCCGCCAGGTGTAGCTGCCGCGACGGTTGACGGACCGGCCGGCGGCGTTCCCGCGGGAACGTGCCGGGCGTTGAGACCGGGCTGGGATCGGGCTGGGATCGGGTTGAGACCCCGTTGAGACGAAACCCGAACATTTACCGAAGATCGGGGTACTAAACCGGAGTTGTGAGCGATGCCGCTCCGGCTGCCCCTGAACCCTGAGATTCGGATGAGAACGCCATGCCTGTCACGCCCGACGCCCGTGATGCCTCGACCGCTGATGCCTCGAACGATGCGGTCTCGCACCCCGCGGCCTTGAACGGTGACCCCGTCGGCGATGAGATCGCCGAACTCTGCGCCCACCTCGACGCCGCCCAGTATCGGCTCCTGACCCTGCTGCGCCGCTTCGACGAGGAGGAACGCTGGAGCGGCTGGCGCTCCTGCGCCCACTGGCTCAACTGGCGCGCCGGGATCTCCCTCTGCGCGGCTCGCGAGCGGCTGCGGGCGGCCCGCCGCCTCGCCGAGCTGCCGTTGACCTCGGCCGAGATGGAGAAGGGGCGGCTCTCCTGGTCCAAGGTCCGGGCGTTGACGCGGGTGGCCACGGCCGAGAGCGAGGCGCGGCTGGTCGAGTTCGCCCTCCACCACACGGCGAGCCAGGTGGAGCGTCTCGTGCGGGCGTGGAGGAGCGCGGATGCGGCCTCCGCAGAGCTGGACGGGGCGTCGGAGATGGCGGCCCGTCGCTACCTGACGGTTCGGATGACGGGCGACGGCATGTACGAGGTCCGCGGGCTGCTCCTGCCCGAGGTGGGCGCCCTGCTCGTGCAGACGCTGGATGCGGCCGCCGACGAACTCCACCGACAGGAGTGCGCCATGGAGCGCGAGGCTGAGGCTGCCATGGGGGAGCTGGACCCGCCGACGCAGGCGCCCCGGACGCAGGCGCAACTACTGCAGGCGCTCCGGCCGACCCAGGGGGAGCGGCGCCACGACGCGCTGGGGGCGTGGCTCGAGGAGCGCGCGGAGGCGAAGGTCCAACTGGTGCTCCACACCGTGGCCGGCGGCCCCGAGATCCTGGCCACGGAGGAGGGCTCACACGTTCCCGCGGGAACGTCCCGGCGACTGGCCAGCGACGCGGAAGT
This sequence comes from Candidatus Palauibacter rhopaloidicola, assembly GCA_026914155.1. Classification (GTDB taxonomy): domain Bacteria; phylum Gemmatimonadota; class Gemmatimonadetes; order Palauibacterales; family Palauibacteraceae; genus Palauibacter; species Palauibacter rhopaloidicola. Next base: position 110,844 of record JAPPGH010000045.1, read on the forward strand.
CGTGGAGGTGAAGCGCGGGCCGGACGGCTCGGTGCTGGACGTGGGCCGCCGCCAGCGGACGGTGGGGTGGCGGCTGCGCAAGGCGCTCGACGTCAGGGACGGGGGCTGCCGCTTCCCGGGCTGCGGCTCCCGCTACACGCAGGCACACCACGCCATCCCCTGGTCCGAGGGGGGCGAGACGAAGCTCGACAACCTGATCCTCCTGTGCCGGTTCCATCACCGGGCCGTGCACGAGGGCGGCTGGCGGGTGGAGATGGGGGAGGCGGGCGCGGCGCGCTTCCGCGATCCGAAGGGGCGTGTGGTGCCGGCGGTGCCCCCGGTACATGAGGATGTCACGGCGCCCCGAACCGCCGATGCGGGGCTCCGGAACTGGCACCGGCAGGAGGGGATCGACCCCTGGACGGCGACCAGCCTCTGGATGGGCGACCCCCTGGACCTCGACTGGGCACTCTGGGTCCTCTGGGCGCAGTACGACACGAGGCCGCTGGCAGCGTGAGGGGCGGCCGCCCGAGGGGTGACAGCGTGAGGGTCACCAACGTCCCCGGCGTCCACATACGGGCTGCTAGGCTACGGCTCGGTAGTCGTCGATCTCCCGAAAACCCAGGGCCTGCAGCGCCTCGCGGATTTCGCGGCGCGCGCCGGGCGTGCCTACGGCCAGGAGCATGAACGGGCGGGCGGGCGCGCCGAACGCCGGGAGATCCTCCGGCCGGAGGACGACGGCGCCGTGGATGTTCTGCCCGATCTTGCGGGGGTCCAGGTCCACGAACGCCTCCACCGGGCGGGGGCGAGTCGCGGCGCCGGCCTGCTCGAGCCAGCCGCGCGCGAAGGCCTTGCCGACCTTGCCGGCGCCCCAGATCACGAGCGGCCGGCCGGCCGGCACGCGGCCGTCCGCGAGGTGCGCGATCTTCAGACGCCGGAACGCGTCGGGGCTGTAGCGGTCCGACCTCTCGGACAGCCGGTGCGGGCCCAGGCGCCACTCGTGGAGCACCCGCGGCACGTTCGTCATGCGATGACCCGCCGCGGACAGCCGCAGGATGAGGTCGTAGTCCTCCGGTCCCCCGGCGTCGCGATAGCCGCCGACGCCCTCGAAGGCGTCGCGCCGCACCATCAGCGTGGGGTGGGCGATCGGACACTCGACGAACAGGTCTCGCTCGAGCGCGGCGGGCTTGGTGAGCCCGTTGATCCAGCGCTCGTAGCGGAGGTAGCCCGAGCCAGACGGGGGGCGCGGGAAGTAGCGGACGCCCGTGCCGCACGCGGCGATATCCGGGCGCCGGGCGAGGAGGTTGAGTTGCGCGGCCAGCCGGCCGGGTCGCGCGATGTCGTCGGCGTCCATGCGGGCGAGGAGCGGCGACCGCGCCTCGCCGGACAGCCGGCGCAGCGCCGCGACGATCCCCGAACCGTCGCGACCGACGAGGCGGACGCGGGGGTCGCGGCCCGCCCACGCCCCGAGCAGCGGTCCGGTGCCGTCTCTCGAACCGTCGTCGAGCGCGAGCACTTCGAAGCGCGGCTCGGACTGGGCGGCGAGGCTCTCGATGCACGCGCCCAGGAACGGTTCGGCGTCCCTACAGGGGAGAAGGATGGAGACGCGCGGCGCGCCCGCATCGGTCACGGCGACTCCGTTCCGGTCATGCCGACTCCGTTCCGGTCACGCCGATTCCGCTCCGGCGACGGCTGCGGCATCGAGTCCGAGCCGCTGCGCCCGGGCGCGGAGGAAGGCGCCGGTGAGCGAGGCCTCGGATTCCGCGATCTCTGCGGGCGGGCCCGCCGCCACGATGCGGCCGCCGTCCTCCGCGGCCCCCGGCCCCATGTCGATGACCCAGTCGGCCTCCGCGACCACGTCGAGGTTGTGTTCGACGACGACGACGGCGTGCCCTTCCCTCACGAGTTCGCGCAACACCGCTACGAGCGTGCCGACTTCCGCCACGCCGAGGCCCACCGTGGGTTCGTCGAGGATGTACAGCCTGCGTCCCGCGCCTCCCCGGCGCGCGAGTTCCCGGGCGATCTTGAGGCGCTGCGCCTCCCCTCCGGAGAGCGTCGTGGCCGGCTGGCCGAGCCGAAGGTATCCCAGACCCACTCGTTGCAGTTGCCACAACCGGGCTCCGAGACGGTCGTGCCGGATGAAGAAGCGGATCGCTTCGTCCACGGTCATGTCGAGGGCGTCGCGGATCGAGCGGCCGCGGATCCCGATCTCCAGCACCTCCGGACGGTAGCGCGACCCCCCGCACGCCTCGCAGGGCACGGAGACGTCGGCCAGGAAGACCATCTCCACCGTCTCCTCGCCCGCGCCCTTGCATTGCTCGCAGCGTCCGCCCGGACGGTTGAAGGAGAAATACCCCGCTTCGTATCCGCGGGAGCGCGCTTCCGGGAGGGCGGCGTATGCGTTCCTCAGCGCCGTGAAGGCTCCGATGTAGGTCGCGGGATTCGAACGCGGGGTGCGGCCGATCGGCCGCTGGTCGACGAGCACGACATCCTCGAGGAGTTCCGCGCCTTCGAGCCGGTCCCAGGCGCCGGCGGGCTCGCCCAGGTGTGGTTTGGCGGAGGACCGATCCGTGATCTCCCGCTCGAGGGCGTGGTACAGCACCCCGCGGATGAGCGTCGACTTCCCGGAGCCGGAGACCCCGGTGACGAGCGTGAGCGCCCCCAGCGGAATCGCCACGTCCGCATCCCGGACGTTGTGCAGGCGGGCGCCGCGCAGGACGAGCCGGGGACCGCCAGGCCCCCGTGCGCCGCCCTGCCGTGCACCGCCCCGCCGCGTGCCACTCTGCCCGGCGGCGGCCGCCCGCCGCGCAAGGGCCTGTCCCGTTCCGGTCTCCGCCGCGAGGAGGTCGTCCCAGCCGCCCTCGAACACGATCTCGCCGCCCTGCTCCCCGGCCCGGGGCCCCAGCTCCACGATGCGGTCGGCCCGCTCCAGCACCGCGGGCTCGTGCTCGACGACGAGGACGGTGTTGCCGCGGCTCGCGAGCCGCTCGAGGACGCCGGTGAAGGCGTCGATGTCGTGCGGATGAAGGCCGATCGTGGGTTCGTCGAGGACGTAGAGCGTGCCCACCAGCCGGCTCCCGAGACAACTGGCGAGGCGGATCCTCTGCATCTCCCCCCCGGAGAGGGATCGAGCCTGCCGGTCCAGCGTCAGGTACCCGAGCCCGACTTCCGCGAGGAACGAGGTCCGGTGCTCGAGTTCGCGCAGGATCGTCGACGCCACGTGACGCTGGAAGGGGGTGAGGTCGAGTCCTTCCGCGAGCCAGGCGGAGAGATCCTTCACCGTCCAGCGGGCGACTTCGGCGATGTGTCGCCCGGCGACGCGCACGTTCAGCGCCTCCGGCTTCAGGCGGTAGCCCTCGCAGCCGGAACACCGCTCCGGAAGCTGATACTGGCGCAGGAAGACACGGATGTACGCTTTATACCGCTTTTTTTCCTTCGAGCGGAGAAACGGGATCACACCCCGGAAGCGCTCCTCGGCGTACCTCCCTCCGTTCAACAGGACGTCGCGGCCCTCCTCGGGAAGCGCCTCCCACGGGAGGGTCGTGTCGAGCCCGGAGGCGGCGGCGAACTGTCTCAGGCGCGAGCGCTCGCGCCGGTAGCGGGGCTTCGACCATGGATCGAGGGCTCCCTCTTCCAGCGAACGGCCCGGGTCGGGAACGATCAGTTGGGGGGAGTACTCGAGCACGGCTCCGAACCCCGTGCAGGTGTCGCACGCTCCGGCGGGGCTGTTGAAGCTGAACAACTGCGGAGTGGGGCGCGGAAACGCGGCGCCGCACGCTCCGCAGCGATGGGCTTCCTCGAAGTCGCGGCGCTCGGGCGTCGAGGCGCCGCGGGGCCAGACGAGCGCGACGGCGGCGCCCCTTCCCTCGGCGAAGGCGGCCGCGAGCGAATCCGCGATCCGTTCCCGGTCCTCCGCCCGGGACCCGACCCGGTCCACGACCACGAGCGCCTCCTGCGCCTGCGTCAACGCGCGCGTGGCGTCTTCTTCTCCCTCCAGATCGATGTCCGGCAGGTAGAGTTCGCGACCGTCGGCGAGGAGGCGGACGTACCCCCGCGCCCTGAGATTCTGCACCACCATCGCGCCGTCCGCGCGCGCCTCGGGGGGGACGGGGAAGGCGATGGCGAGCCGCGCGTCGGGACCGGCATCGAGGAGCGCATCGGTGGCCGACGTCACGGTGTCCGGCACCACGACACGCCCGCACTCCGGACACACGGTCGTCCCCACGCGGGCCCACAGGAGTCTCAGGTAGTCGTAGACCTCCGTGATCGTGCCGACGGTGGAGCGGCTCGACTGCACGCGATTGCTCTGGTCGATGGCGACGGAGGGGCTCACGCCCTCGACGAGATCGACGGCGGGCTTCGGCATCCGCTCGAGAAACTGCTTGGCGTAGGTGGATAGCGACTCGATGTACCGCCGCTGTCCTTCGGCGTAGATCGTGTCGAAGGCGAGGCTGGATTTCCCCGAGCCGGAGGGCCCCGTGAGGACGGTGAGGGCCCCGCGCTCGATGTCGATGTCGATGCCCTTCAGGTTGTGCTGCCGGGCGCCCCGGACCCGGATCCGCTCGCTCATGGAAGCATGATGGCCGGCGGCGGCGGGGCGCGCCAACCTGATTGGACCGCGGGCGGCGAGTTCGTACTATGGGGCATGCAAGCGCCGGACGGTCCCCTCCAGGAAGAAGAAGCGCTCGGGAAGGCGTACGACGCCCGTCTGATGAAGCGTCTGCTCTCGTACCTGAGACCGTACCGGGGCAGGGTCGCGCTCGCCGTGCTGATGCTCGTGGCCGCCTCGGGGCTCGCGCTCGTCGGCCCCTGGCTGACGATGGAGGTCATCGACCACGCGATTCCGGACGGCGACTTCGGTGCCCTCCGCACCCTTGGGATCCTCTTCTTCGTCACGCTCCTCCTCTCCGGACTGCTGGAGTACGGGCGCACGATCCTGACCACGTGGATCGGGCAGAACGTGATGCTCGACCTGCGGCAGGAGATCTTCCGGCACCTGCAGCGCCTGCGGCTCGCGTACTTCGACCGGAACCCGGTCGGACGCCTGATGACGCGGCTCACGAGCGACGTCGAGGTTCTGAACGAGATGTTCACCTCCGGGGTGGTGACGATCTTCGGGGACGTGTTCACGGTCGCCTTCATCATGATCGCCATGCTCGTCATGGACTGGCGGCTCGCCCTCGTGACGTTCGCGGTCCTCCCCCTCGTGTTCATGGCCGCGTGGCTGTTCCGGAAGAAGGTGCGCGAGGCGTACCGCGACATCAGGATCCGGCTCGCGCGCATCAACGCCTTCCTGCAGGAACGGATCACGGGGGTGCGCGTCGTGCAGTTGTTCCGGCAGGAGCGGGCGGCGACGCGCTGGTTCGGCGACATCAACGATGACCACCTCGAGGCCCACCTGCGCTCGATCACGTACTACGCGCTCTTCTTTCCCGTCATCGAGGTGCTCGCGTCCGTCGCGCTCGCGCTGATTATCTGGTACGGGGGCAACCAGGCCCTCCAGGGGACGCTCACGATCGGGGTCATCGCGGCCTTCCTGCAGTACGCGAAGCGGTTCTTCCGGCCCATCCAGGACCTGTCCGAGAAGTACAACATCCTGCAGGGGGCGATGGCGAGTTCGGAGCGGATCTTCCGGCTCCTGGACGAGGCGCCGGGAATCGAGGACCCGATGAACCCGACGGAGCTTCCGGCGCGTGTGAGGGGCCGCATCGAGTTCGAGGACGTCTGGTTCCGGTACCTGTCGCCGGAGGAGGACGCGGCGGGGGTCACCACGCCCGCCCTGGCGCACGCGGCGGCCTGGGAAGGGGCGGAGGGGCGGCTCGACGAGGACGCGCCGGATGACGGCTGGGTGCTGCGCGGCATCAGCTTCACGGCGGAGCCCGGACAGCGGCTCGCAGTCGTCGGGGCAACGGGCGCGGGCAAGACGACGCTGTTCAGCCTCCTCATGCGCTTTTATGAGCCGCAGCGGGGGCGCATCACGCTGGACGGGGTCGACATCCGGGACCTCCGGCTCGCCGATCTGCGGCACCGGATGGGCCTCGTGCTGCAGGACGTCTATCTCTTCTCGGGCTCCGCCGCGAACAACATCGCGCTCGACCGGGAGGCGGTGGGGCGGGACGAGATCCGGGAGGCGGCCCGCCAGGTCGGGGTCGACCGGCACCTCGCGCGGCTGCCGAAGAAGTACGACGAGCCGCTGAGCGAGCGGGGCGGGAATCTGTCGGTCGGCGAGCGCCAACTGGTGTCCTTCGCCCGCGCGCTCGCGGGGGATCCGCCCATCCTGCTCCTGGACGAGGCGACGAGTTCGGTGGACTCGGAGATCGAGGCGGAGATCCAGGCGGCGCTGGAACGCCTGATGGAGGGGCGGACGAGCCTCGTCATCGCGCACCGGCTCTCCACCATCCAGGGGGCCGACCGCATCCTCGTGCTCCACCACGGACGCATCAGCGAATCCGGCACGCACGACACGCTGCTCGAGAGCGGGGGCCTCTATGCGCAGCTCCACCGCCTCCAGTTCCAGAAGCCGACGGCCGCCGCATGAACGCCGCACTGGACTGGGCTGCGGCGCTGGACCCGCGTCTCGTGCTCTTGGCCCTGCTCGCGGCCCTGAACCTCTGGGCGACCGGCATCACCGCGCTCTCCGATGCGCCGAGGCGGGAGAAGACGCTGTGGGTCGCGGTGATCTTCCTCTGCCCCATCGTCGGCAGCGTGCTCTGGTTCGTGTTCGGCCCGAAACTCTGGGCGGAGAGGCGCTGACGGGTCAGGACGGCCAGAGGGGGCGCAGGAGTTCCACCGTGCGGTCGGCGGCGCCGGCGCCCGCCTCGACGAACGCGCGGGCGGCCCGGGCGTGGTGTTGGCGGCGAGGCGGGCGGGCCAGCCCGGTCAGGGTGTCCGCGAGCGCGCCGGCCGGAGAGACGAGCCC
>JAPPGH010000030.1 GCA_026914155.1 Candidatus Palauibacter rhopaloidicola
AACCGGGACATTTTCCATGCCGATAACCGGGACATTTTCCGTGCCGATTGACAACGCGGCGCGTGAGGAATTCCAGAACCACCTCATACACCGACACCGGCCTGAGCGCCGGCACCACCCGTCATTACCGCGTCGCGGCGATCAACACGGCGGGCGAGGGCCCCTGGTCGACGGTCGTCCAGGCGACCACCGAAGTCACCGTTCCGGGCGCGCCCAGCAGCTTCAGCGTGAACCCGAACGGCCTCAGGGGAAGCACCGAGCTCCGCCTCACCTGGAGGCCCCGTCCAACACTGGCGGGAGCCCCATCACCGGCTACCGCATCGAGTGGAGTTCCACCGGTGCCTGGCCCGGAACATTCCTCCTGCCCGGCCCCACCGGCACGGCCACCACCTACGTGGACACCGGTCTCGCCCCCAACACGACCCGGTACTATCGGGTGCGCGCGGTCAACGCCCAGGGGCAGGGGAACCCCTCGACCGCGGTCAGAGGCACCACCAACGCCGCACGGCCCGGCCAGCCCCGGAACCTGCGCGCGCGGGCGGCGGGACCCACCAGCATCACGCTCGCGTGGGAGGCGCCGACCAGCGACGGCGGGGAGCGGATTACCGGCTACACCATCCGGAGGCGCGGCCCCAATGACGGAAACTGGATCACGATCCCTCGCAACACGGGTCCGCAGGAGACCACCTTCACGGACACGGCCCTACAGCCGGCCAGCGCCTACCGGTACCAGGTGGCGGCGATCAACCGCCTGGGAGCCGGCCAGTGGTCGTTCGAGGCGAGCACGAGCACGTACGCCCAGGCTCCCGGCGCACCGACCGGGCTGACGGCCCGGGCGGTGGGCACCTCGCGCATCGACCTGTCGTGGAGTGCGCCCCGCAACACCGGCGGCGCCCTCATCCTCGGCTACCGGATCGAGGCCTCCGACGACGGGGGCAGGAACTGGAACATCATCGTCCGCCGCAACACCAACTCGAGGGGGACGACGTTCTCCGACGTGAACCTCCAGCCCGCGACCACGCGGCACTACCGGGTTGCCGCCATCAACACGGCGGGGACCGGACCGTTCTCGAACACAGCGCGCGCGACGACCGACGCGACCGTACCAGGCGCGCCCCGGAGTCTCGACGCGAACGCGGACGGCACCTCGCGGATTGAGCTCTCCTGGCGAGAGCCCACGAGCGACGGGGGCTCGCGCATCACCGGCTACCGCATCGAGGTGTCCGAAGACGGGGGCGCTCGCTGGGAAAACCTGGTGGCCAACTCGCACAACACGCGCACCGACTACGTGCACACGGGGCTGGAGCCGGCCACGAGGCGCCACTACCGCGTCTCGGCGATCAACCGGGAGGGCGTGAGCCGGGCGTCCCGCGTGGCGAGCGCCATTACCGACGCGACCGTGCCCGACGCGCCCACCGGGCTGACAGCCACCGCGGTCACGTCTACCCAGATCGACCTGTTCTGGCTCGCGCCCGCCTACGACGGCGGCGCGTCCGTCACCGGCTACCGCATCGAGGTCTCGGAGAACGGCACCGCGTGGACGGATCTGAGGACCAACACCCAGTCCAGGGCCACTGCGTTCCAGCACACCGGCCTGCTGCCGGGGAGCACGCGGCACTACCGCGTCTCGGCGATCAACCGGATGGGTGTCGGCGCGCCGTCGGATACCGCCTCGGCGGCCACGGACGACCCCGTCGGGCGAGCGGGGCGGCTCAACACGCGCGTGCTTCCGCACGTGGCGGCCGCGATGACGTCGAGCACGGTGTCGGCGATCGCCCGCCGCGTCGACGCGGTGGCCAGCGGGATGGGGATGGAGCGGCGCGTGGAGACGAACGGGCTCTCGTCGATGGCCGCGAGCCTGTCGTCGCCGGACGCGGGAGGCCTCGGTCTCGCGCAGGGCGACCAGGCCGGCCTGGCCGCGCTCTTCGGCGGCACCTCGTTTACGATGCCCCTCGGCACCTCCGACGCGCAGCAGCAGTCCGCCATGGGCACGCAGTTGGCGAGCTGGGGCTCGGGCGACTACCACTACCTCGGCGAACCCGCTCAGAGCGCCCTCGACTGGAAGGGCAACATGGTGAGCGCACACGCCGGCATCGACGCACGCGTGGGACCCGACCTCCTGGCAGGGGTTGCGGGCTCGTACTCCTCGGGCTCCTTCGACTTCACCGACAAGACCGGCGCCAGCCCGGTGAGGGGCACCTACGGCACAACCATGGCCAGCGTGCATCCCTACATGGCCTGGTTCTCCGACGGTGGCGGCGCCACGGTCTGGGGCTCCGCAGGACTCGGCCGCGGCGACATCGACGTCGACGACGAGCGCGAGGGGTTCCGCACCACCCCCGCGAGCCTGTTGACGGGGGCGGGGGGCGCGAGCTATCAGCTGCTCACGCGCGGCGCGGGCGGCGTGCGCCTCAAGGCCGAGGGCTGGTACGGCGAGGTCACGGTCGACGGCACCGGGCAGATCGAGGAAGTCACGCTCGAGATGCAGCGCGGCAAACTCGCCCTGGAGTTGACTCAGGGCTTCGCCACCGGCACCGGGAATGAGATGGCGGTCCTGCTTGAGGGCGGGATGCGGTACGACAACGGCGACGGCGTGAACGGCGCCAGCGCGGAAGTCGGCGGCGGGCTCCGCTACACCAACTCCGGGCTGGGACTGACCGCGGAGGGCCGCGGCCGCTTCGTGATCTCCGCCCGCGCCGGCTACGAGGAATGGGGCATGGGCGGCACGCTCATGTTCGATCCGGCGACCCGCGGCCAGGGGCTCTCGATCCGGGTGGCGCCGTCGTACGGCGACCACATGAGCGGGGTGAACCAGCTCTGGGAGCGCGGTGTGCACGACGCGGTGGGCGGCCATGGCATGGGCATGGGCCCCAACGTGGACGGCGAAGTGGCGTATGGCATCGCCGGCTTCCACGGCACGCCCTATAGCGGCTTCTACGTAGGCCAGGGTGGAACGCGGGCTTTCTCAAGCGGCGTGCGCTACGAGCTCGGGTCAGGGGTCGGGCTGCGCCTCGAAGGCACGCGGCGCGAGAGCACGCTCGGTGCCCCGCAACACACCGTCGGTGTCCGCGGGAGGTTGCAGTTCCGCTAGAAGAGCGCCCCCGTCCGGTTCGCCGGGCGGGGGCGAATAGTGTTTCCGCCGAAGGTGAGACGACGACAAGGACGCTTGCGTAGTCCGGATGATCGCGGTTATGTGATGGTCCGGACGGGGATGATCGTTATTTAAATCGCTGATATTGGATCATTTATGATCAATCTGTCGCAAACCGAGGTCCGACGGGAGGGCCGCGGTTCCCCCTCCGGCATATGCGCGGTTCTCGCCGTGGCGTTCCTGTGGGCTTGTGAAGACGAAGTCATGGCGCCGCCGCTGGTTCCGGCGCCATCGGCTGACCGCGCCGTGGCGGCCATCGCGGCGACGGACCGGGAGGCGCTCGTGGCATTCTACAATGCCACGGACGGGTCCAACTGGGAGCGTAACGACAACTGGTTGACCGACGCCGCCTTGGCCGAGTGGTACGGGGTGGTGGCCGACAGCGACGGACAGGTCCGTTGGTTGAGGCTGTCGGACAATGGCCTGAAGGGTCCCATCGTCCCGGAACTGGGCAGCCTGGGCGCCCTGGAGTTTCTGGGACTCGGCGAGAACGAGTTGACCGGCGAAGTACCCGCCGAGCTCGCCGACGCCACAAGGCTGACCGGACTGTGGATCAACGACAACCTGCTCACCGGGATCATTCCGTCGACCTTTCTTACCCTGTCACAACTTCGAGTGCTCGACTTCAGCGGCAACGATGGTCTGTGCATACCCAGCACCGCCCTTTTCTCGGAATGGACGGACTCGGTGTCGCAGGTGTCGGGGCCCAATTGCTCCGAGGCGGACGCCGGGGTCTTGCGCGTGTTGTACGAGGCGACCGGCGGAGGTCTCGGCAACTGGACCAACTCGGGCGGATGGCTGAGCGATGCGGCCCTGAGCGAATGGCATGGAGTCGAGATCGACTCCGTTGGCCGCGTATCGGGGCTGGATCTGAGCACGAACGGACTCTCGGGACCGTTGCCTGATTCGCTGGTGGAGTTGTTGGCCCTGGTGAGTCTGGATCTCTCCGGCAACACGCTCTCGGGCTCCTTGCCCGATTCGCTTGGCAAGCTGTCGGCTCTGAGAAGACTCGACGTCTCCGGCAACAGCGACATGGTGGGCAGGTTGCCCCAATCGCTCACGGCGCTTGAACTCGACGAGTTGCGCTACGCGGACACCAGGTTGTGCGTGCCCGAGGACGCGGAGTTCCAGGAATGGTTGGACGGGATCACGCAGCATGAAGGATCGGGCAGGGTATGCCCACCGACATCGCAATACGACATACTCGCTGCCATCTACGAGGCCACCAACGGCCCGAGATGGTCGAACAACGACAACTGGCTGACCGACGCGCCCCTGGGGGAGTGGTTCGGGGTCGGCACGGATTCCGACGGTCAGGTCACGAGCCTGTCCCTCGCATACAATTTCCTCCAGGGTCAGATACCACCCGAAATTGGCGGCCTTTCCAGCCTCAATTACCTGCGCCTCGGCGGGAGCTACGCGCTGACCGGTCCTCTTCCGGACGAGCTGTATGATCTGCCGGAGCTGAGAACCCTGAACCTCGGACGTTTCAATCTGGGTGGCACCCTGCCCTCGGAGATCGCCAGACTCGCGCAACTTGAACAGTTATATCTTTGGCAGGCGGGTCTTGGCGGGCCACTACCGGCCGAGATCACGCAACTCACCAACTTGCGGCGGCTCGACTTGAGCTACAACGACCTGCTCGGGTCGATACCGCCCGAATTGGCAAAGCTGACCGAGTTGCAGAGGCTGGACCTCAGCTACAACGAGTTTTCCGGCACAATACCGGCCGAACTGGGCGACCTCACCAATCTGCGCGAACTGGAGCTCGACAACAATCGACTGGAAGGCGCCATCCCCGGGGAACTCGGGAAGCTGGCCAACCTGTGGATGCTATCTCTGCACAAGAACGACCTGGAGGGCGCAATCCCGGCCGAATTCGGGGCGTTGACCGGGTTGGAATCGCTTTGGCTGGCCCTGAATCCCCGACTCTCCGGGCCTCTGCCCAACTCCCTCACGGCTCTCGATGCGCTTGAGAACCTCAGGGCGGGAAGCACCGGCCTCTGTGCGCCTGAAGACGAGGAGTTCCTCGCCTGGCTGAACGAGATAGAGTTCCATCGGGTGGCTCGATGCGAACTCGGAACGCCGGTGTATCTGACCCAGCCGGTTCAGTCGCTCAAGTTTCCGGTGCCGCTTGTAGCCGGAAGGTCGGCGCTGCTCAGGGCGTTCGTCTTTTCGCCCTTCGCGACGGGCCAGCCGATTCCTGATGTACGCGCCACCTTCTACCGCAATGACGAACAGGTGCACACGGTGGACATCGAAGGGGGCAGCGCCGCCATACCAACCGAATTCGACGAGAGTTCGCTAGCGCACTCGGCGAACGCCGACATTCCGGGCGATGTGCTGCAGCCCGGATTGGAGGTGGTCATCGAGGTGGATCCGGACGGCGCCTCCATCCCGCCTCTGGGCGTCGCGAAGCGGATGCCCACGACCGGGCGTCTGGCGGTGGATGTCCGCGAAATGCCGGATTTCCAGCTTACGTTGGTACCGTTCCTGTACGAGCCGGAGCCCGATTCCTCGATACTGGAAATCACTGCGGGCATGGCGAGCGATCCGGAGGGGCATCCCATGTTCAAGGATACTCGGGCCCTGCTCCCAATTGGCGACTTCGACGTCGTGTTGCACGATCCGGTGGTGACTTCGACCGATAACGGCTTTCAGTTGTTGCGTGACACGGAAGCCATTCGCCTTATGGAAGGCCGGCCCGGCTATTGGCTGGCCATGTTGGCACCCCTTCCGCAGGGGGGGCTGTTGGGGGTCGCCGATGGCATCGGTTCATGGACCAGCTTTTCGATCCCGCTATCACGCACCATCGCCCACGAGTTCGGACACAACATGAATCTTCGGCACGCGCCGTGTGGTGGCGCCGGGGGCCCGGACCCTCTGTTCCCCGACCGCAATGGCCGGATCGGCGCGTGGGGGTACGATCGCGTCAGTGGCCGGCTCTTTTCGCCGTATGCAACCGACCTGATGAGCTATTGCCGCGGAGGTTGGATCAGCGGTTATCACGTGTCGAACAGCCTCATCCATCGCCTGGACGCCGAGACCGAGGCGAGTGAGGAGAAGACGCGGTCGGTCATCGTTTGGGGGGGAAGGGACGCGGATGGCCAGCCGTTTCTCGAGCCGGCGTTCGTGGTAGACGCGATTCCAAAGCTCCCGCCCATGGGGGGCGAGTTCCAACTCCGGGGCAGAACGGACACCGGCGGCGAGGCGTTTTCGTTCAGCTTCGACATGCCCTACATCCCGGACGTCGAGGACGGACGGTCGAGCTTTGTCTTCGCCGTGCCCGTAACCTGGACGGATGCCCTGACGAGCATCTCGCTGGTGGGCGGCGAGGCGTCCGTAGTGCTCGACCAGGCGAGCTACTCGCCCCTAACCATCGTACGCGACCCGGCTACCGGCCAGGTGCGGGCAATGCTGCGAGAACCCGAAACCGCGGCGATGGACGCGTTCGGCACGTCCGAGGCCCAGCGCCTCGAGGTGCTCTTCAGCCGAGGCATCCCGGAGGTACCGGAGCGGCGACGCTGAGTTGAGCATCGGGCACCGCTGCCCAGGCACCTACGAAACGGCGGTTTTCCGTCCCCCCCCGGGCCTCTCCCTTGGAGCGAGGTCCGAAAAGACGAGGCCGGGTCCATGACGATCAACACACCATTCCACCGTTTCCACCCTCCTTTTACCGACGCGCCTCCCGCATTTTCCCACAAGCGGTTTGGAGTGCGGTCCCTTCGCGCCCGGCAGCCGGTCGAGCAGCCCCCCGGCACCGTGGACCTGGAAGCTGCGGCGGATCTCGTAGAAGTGTTGGCGGCTGCAGCCCAGGATCCGGCACGCCTTCGAGACGTTGCCGAGTTCCTGGACGAGCTGTCGCAAGGACAGCTTCCGGCGCGCTATCTTCTCCGCCTGGACGGTGGGCGATCACATGAGAAACCGCGACCATGGAGCGACGATGGGTCGGAAGACAACGGGCGGGATGACGAGGGTGGAGGAGCTGGACAGGCTGATCGGGGATTATGGATTCCTCCGGTATCACGCGGAGTATGTGAAGCGGCGCGAGTTCAACGCCTTCGACGTGCTGCGCTATGCGGAGTACGAGATTCGCCACAGCAACGTGATGGCGTGGTTGCTTGACCCGAATGAGACCCATGGGATTGGCCGGGCCTTTCTGGAGTGGTTTCTGGGCCAGGCGAGGTTGCCCGGGAGGTTGCCGGAAAGGATCGTCCGCGGGGACGGTGGGCAGACGGTGCGGGTGGAGCGGGAGCGGTACCACGTGGACGTGGTGATCTTCCTGGAGAGCGATCAGGGTCGGCACATTGTCGCGATCGAGAACAAGCCGGGGCGGGCTGCGCCGGAACACTACGACCAGGCGCGAGCACACCTAAAGCGCTTGGAGGAGAAGTACCCGGACCACAGCTACAAGAAGAACAACAGCCATGGCGTCCTGCTCTCCGCGTCGCGGAAGGGAATCGACCCGGAGGACAAGATCGCGCATGTGAGCTGGCGGGATGTGGGCGCGCAGATCAAGGCGATGCACGACCAGAACGCCTTCGGGGACGAGGAAGTGGCCGCCTTCATTCGGCAATACCTCGTGGCGGTCGGCCGCCTGATCGGCCCGGAGGAGAGCGACGCGGACTACTTCAGGAAGCTGCTGGACGACCACCATTCCCTGCTGACGTACATGTTCGGCGCGCTTGGCGACGAGGGGGGAGAGCAAGAGATCCGGGCGCTGGTGCCGGAGCGTCACGCAAACTACCGGGACATCGTGGTGCGGTTGGTGAAGGACTTCGGCCAGGAGCCGGAGAGGTTGCGGTCGGAAGTTCGAGACCTGCTGACGAGTCGCGGAATAAAAACGACGATCACCGCCAGCAAAGGGAAAGTGTGGCTGTGGCTGAGCTGGGACCTGCAAGAAGCTCAGGGGCTTGGGCTTGGCGGGACTGGCGGGCACATCTATTGGGTCGTCCAATTCACGCTACGCAGCGTCGTCGTGAAGCTGCAAGCCTTCCCTGGCCGTCGGGATGCGGTGGATCGGATCGTAGCCTGCATGCGCAAGATTCCGGTGGACCGGCGCCGTCGCGACAGATACCCGATGGAAGCCGGGGCATTCAACTACTTCGACTTCTACCGCCACGAACTCGTCGGCGACGAAATCCTCTCGGGCAAGTCAACCGCCGTGGTCACGGAGGCCGTGCGGCAAGCCGTGGACGAATTCCTGGACGCTGAGGACTCGGACTACACGCGCATCAACGACTACTTCCGGTGCCTGGCGTTTCGGCCCGAGGCCGTTACCGAGGAAGCGAAGTAGGGCAGTACTCGTGGTCAGCTATACGCATCTCGACGCCCCCGAGCTGTATCACCCATCAGGGACTCTCCTGGGTGTCCGGCATGGGCATGCGGTAGCCGACCCCGCGTTGGGTCAGGATGTACGTCGGATGGGCCGCGCCGTCGCCAAGTTTCTGGCGCAGGTTCTTGGCGAAGGTGCGCACCGGGCCCGCGTTGCCCCCGCCGCGCCGGCCCCAGACCTGGCGCAGCAGCCGGTTGTAGGTGACCACTCGCCCGGCGTTTCGCGAGAGCACGCGCAGGAGCTCGTACTCCGTGGCGGTCAACGCGACCTCGCGACCTGCCATAGTGACTCGGCGCCGGTCGTAGTCGATGTGGAGTTCGTCCAGCACGAAGGGCTTGGCATGGACCTGCCGGCGCAGCGCCGCCCGGACCCTGGCCACGAGTTCCGTCGGTGAAAAGGGCTTGACGATGTAGTCGGCTGCCCCGAGTTCGAGCGCCTTCGCGATGGTTTCGTCCCGGCGGTAGCCGGATATGAAGATGACGGGCAGGTCGGCGAGCTCCGGGGTCCGCTCCATCAATTCGATGCCGTCCGTGCCGGGCAGCATCAGGTCGAGAACGACCAACTCGGGCTGCTCGGCTCGGATCAGGTGCGACAACTCCTGCGGGTCGCCCGTCATCACCGCGGCGTAGTCCGCCGTCGCCAGAGCATCGCGAACGAAGCGCAGCATCAGCGGGTCGTCGTCGACCACGAGAACGCGGGTGCGCTCGCGCCTCTCAGAAGTGGGTCGCCTGTAGCTGCCCCGGGAATCGGCCGTCGTCTCCCCGGCCACCGGAAGCGTGAACATGAAGCGTGCGCCGCGGCCCGGTCCGTCGCTCTCGGCCCGGATCCGGCCGCCATGCGCTTCCACGAGACCCTTGCAAATGGCCAGGCCCAGCCCGGTGCCTCCTGCAAGGCCGACGCGCTTCCGGAAGAGGTGCGGGAGCCGCTCGGGTGCAATCCCCCGTCCCTGGTCTGAGACCGAGATTGCGAGGTGTGTGCCGTCGCGCGCCGCCTCCACCTGGATCGGAGTCGACTCGGGCGCGTGCCGTCCCGCGTTGGCGAAGAGATTGACTAACACCTGCACGATGCGCTCGGGATCGGCCATCGCCCGCGGAAGGTCCGCCGGGAGGTCGATGAGGACGGGGTGCCGGCCGCCGCCGCTAAGGAACGTGGTCCGGGCTTGGTCTACGAGCGAGGCCACGTTGGAGGGCTCGGGTGCGACGGTGAGTGTGCCTGCCTCGATGCTCCCCGCGTCCAGCAGGTTCGCGATGAGGCCCCTCATGTGGTTGGCCTGGCCGTTGATGAGGCGAAAGAACTGCAGCATTTCGGCCCGGGACGGAACCGGAGAAGCTTCGAGCACGGTTGCGGCCGAACCCTTGATGGAGGTGAGCGGGGCGCGGAGTTCGTGGCTCACCATGCTGAGGAAGTCCGCTCGCTGCCGCTCCAGTTCTTCGAGGGGCGCCAGGTCCTGCATCGTGACGACGACCGAGACGACCTCCCCCGACTCGGAATGGATCGGGGTCGCGTTGACGAGCGTCCGCACGCGCCGGCCGTCGGGCACGGAGAGCTCGATCTCCTCGGCGCGCGTCGCCGTGGCGCCCTCGAGCTGCCGGGCCAGCGGGATTTCCGCGAGCGAGTACTCCCGCCCGTCCGCGTGCCGGCACGTCATCACTTCCAGGAGCTGCTCTGTTGGGCAGCCCGGGGTGCGGATCTCATCGGCGATGCGCTGTGCCTCGCGATTGAACGACACCGCATGACCGGTTCCGGCGTCGAACACCACCACGCCCACCGGCGTGGTTTCGACCAGGGCCTCCAGGTCGGCGCGCGCCCGCTCGACGTCGCGGTGGGTGCGTGCGTTCGCGATCGCCGTGGCCGCCTGCGCGGCGAAGAGGGTCAGGATCTCCTCGTCTTCCGCTGTGAACTCCTCGCCGTTTCTCTTCTCCCCGAGGAAGAAGTGACCGAGGTGCTCGCCCCGGTGGTGCATCGGTGCTCCCTGAAATACTCTCGGGATCCACGGAGTCGGGCAGAAGCCGCGCGACCGGAGGTGACCGGGGAAATCCGAAAACCGAAATGGCTCAAGATGGTCGCGAAGATGCTCGAAGAGCCGCAGCCCGTCGGGCCACGCCGTCATCGTCCGCTGGGTGTCGAGAGCAAAGCCTGAGGTGAGAAAATCCCGAAGCTGCCCCTGCTTGTCGATCGTCGTGATTACGCCCAGACGGGCGCCGGTCAGTGCGCGGGCGCTGTCGACGACCTCCTGCAGCACGTTGGTCAGGTCGAGGCTTGAGTTGATGCGCAGGACGGCGCTCGTCAGCCGAACGAACCGGTCTCGCAATGCCCTGTTCCGGCGTCTGAGTTCGTTGACCTCGGTCACAGGCTGTCCCTCCCTCGCTCAGCATGGAATCGACATGATAAAAACACGCTTCTACATATTGTCGACATACTGGACCCCTATTTTAGCCCTACCAACCCCTCCATATTGAGGGATGTTCCGAGTTGCCCACGCTATGCAATCCGCGGTCGCCGGCGCCCTGGTACTGCCCGAGCGCTGGCAGCGCGGGGTGGCATACAACCCGCTCTCACTCCGGACCGTGCGGAATCCGTACCCCGTCCTGGCGGCCCTCCGCGCCAGGGCGCCGGTGCACCGCAGCCGATTGCTGAACGCCTGGGTGTTCACGCGCTACGCCGATGCGGAGGTCATTCTGCGCGACCATCGGCGTTTCGGCAACGACCCGCGCAAGGGCATGCTCGCACCCCTGCAGCGAGCCATGCTGCCGCCGGCGCACGAGTTCTCGATGCTGGTTCTGGACCCGCCGGACCACACGCGGCTCCGGGCTCTCGTCCGCGACGCATTCGCTCCCCGGGCGGTCAGCGCGCTCGAATCACGCGTTCGCGGCACAATGAGGACGCTGCTGGACGACATCCGCGACCCGTCTTCGTTCGATCTGATGGAGGCTGTGGCGCGCCCCCTGCCCGTGATCGTCATCGCCGGCGTACTGGGCCTTCCGGCGGGGGACTGGCCCCGATTCAAGGTCTGGTCGGCGCAGCGCGCGCGTCTGCTCGAACCGAGGATCGGGTGGCGGGAGGGATGGGCCGGAAGGCGGATGTCGCGAGCGTTCGCCGCCTATGTCCGACCGATCATCGCGGAGCGCCGCGCCGCGCCGCGCGACGACATCGTGGGCACCCTGGTTCGCGCCCGGGAAAATGGAGCGCAGTTGAGCGAGCGCGAGACCGTGAACATGCTTCGGCTGCTCCTGGCTGCCGGCAGCGAGACCGCCGCCAACCTCATCGGAAACGGCGTTCTGGCCCTGCTCCGCCATCCCGGCCAGCTCCAGCGGCTCCGGGAAGACCCGGCCCTGATCCCGTCAGCCGTGGAGGAATTGCTGCGCTACGATCCTCCGGTGCAGACCGATTTCCGGCGGGTGCTCGTCGACTGCGAAGTGAACGGGTTTCGGTTGCGGAAGCGCGACAACGTCGCGGTTCTCCTGGGCGCCGCGAACCGGGATCCGGAGAAATTCGAGAATCCGGATCGGGTCGATTTCGGGCGCGACCAGCGTTCACACCTGTCGTTCGGGAGCGGGATTCACTACTGTCTCGGCGCTCCGCTCGCTCGCCTGCAGGGACGAATCGCACTCGAGATGCTCCTTGAGCGGTTCCGGTCGATCCGTCTGCTTCAGGATCGCCCGCGGTACCGCCCGAGCGTCATTATGCGGGGCCTCGAGTCCCTGCCGGTGCGCTGCCGCAGGGCGTGAGGGTTCGAGGCCATGAGTGAGAGAGCCACGTTCGATCGCATCCTGGCATCATTGTACGAGGCCGCGCTCGATGGCGCGCGCTGGCCATTCGCATCCGCCCTCATCGACGACGCACTCGGTGCGGAGGGCAATGCCCTGGTGGTGGGCGCCGACCAACCCGGGGGGGATGTCCGGATCTTCTACGCCGGGTTCTACTATCGCGACGAACGCAATACGGAATGGGAGCGTAGGTATTTCGACGACTACTACGCCCGGGATGAACGCATCCCGCGCCTCCGGAAGCTGCCGGACAGCCAACTGGTCCACTGCAGGGACCTCTACACCGGCGAAGAGCTGAAGAACTCCCCGGCCTACAACGAGGCGCTGTCCGTCGGTCATACCCAGGACAGCATCAACGTGCGCCTGGATGGCCCCGGCGGGTCGCGTATCGTCTGGGTGGTCAACGATTCCGTTGACATGGGCGGCTGGTCGTCCCGGCAGATCGAGTTGATCCGGCGGCTCCTGCCTCACGTCCGCCAATACGTGAGCGTCCGCCTGGCGCTGGCCGACGCCGGAGCCCTGGGTTCGTCGTTCGACGAGCTCCTTGCCGCCACCGGGTGCGGGATCGTCCAACTCGACGGGCGCGGGCGGATCCTCGCGGCGAATGATCGTGCCCGGGAGCTGCTGCGTGCCGCCAACGGCCTGCTCGACCAGGGGGGCATGCTGTCTGCGAGCTGGCCGGAGGACGACGCCAATCTTCAACGACTGGTCGCCCGCGCGTTGCCGCCATTGGGGGCTCCGGGCACCGCCGGCTCGATGATGGTGAGGCGTTCCGGGATGCAGCCGCCACTCAAGTTGCAGGTAGTCCCTGCGGGCAACCAGGAGGCGGAGTTCCGCGCTTGGCCCGTCGCGGTGCTGGTGTTCATCACGCTTCCGCGAAGCCTGACACGTCTCAATCCGGATCTCGTGGAAGCTTCCCTCGGCCTCACGCCGGCAGAGAGCCGGGTAGCGGTGCTGCTTGCCGAAGGAAAGACCGTCGGTCAGATCGCTGCTGCGGTGGGGCGGGAGCAAAGCACCATCCGCACCCACGTGCGGCACATCTTCGGGAAACACGGCATCACCCGACAGGTGGACCTGGTGCGGCTGGTGCTGTCGATCGGGACGTAACGAAGATCCCCAATTCTGTGGACGCGCCGGAGCTGCCTGCCTCGCCATTCTGTCAGCAGGATTGCATCTCCGCCCCAAGGCGAGTCGTTTGTCCATGCCCGGTGCCAACAGTCCGCGCTCCGCGCTGCTCGACAACAGCCGTTTCGCCGTCGTCCAGCTGGACCGGCGTGGGCGGATCGTGGCGGCGAACGATCGGGCGCGAGACCTTCTGGGGCAGGACGACGGGCTGTGCGACGTGGATGGCTTTCTGAGCGCCACGGGGACCGGGGACAACCGGTCGCTGCAGCAACTGCTGGCCCGGGCGGCGCCTGCGCTCGGCGCCCCCGGGTCGTCCGGCTCGATCACCATCACGCGCTCGTCGGCGTCCACTCGGCTTGTCGTCCACACCGTTCCCTTGCCCGCACGCGAGCGGGAATCCGGCGCGCGGCAAGTGGGCGTACTCGTGTTGGTCGCCGATCCTGAGAGGCGGCCCAGGATCGACGTCGGACTCGTGCAGGCGGCCCTGGGCCTCACCTTGGCCGAGAGCCAGTTGGCGACCCTGGTTGCGGAGGGGCAACGCGTGCGCGACATCGCGGCACGCACGGGGCGTAGCGAAGGCACGGTGCGCTGGCACCTTAACAGGATCTTCCGCAAGCAGGGCATCTCGT
Organism: Candidatus Palauibacter rhopaloidicola; assembly: GCA_026914155.1. Classification (GTDB taxonomy): domain Bacteria; phylum Gemmatimonadota; class Gemmatimonadetes; order Palauibacterales; family Palauibacteraceae; genus Palauibacter; species Palauibacter rhopaloidicola. The sequence continues at coordinate 14,008 of JAPPGH010000030.1, forward strand.
GTCAGGCGGACCTGATGCGACGCGTCCTGTCGCTGGACGGCTTCCCCGGGTATCAGCCGAGGCAGCCGCCCGCGACGTAGGGAGGCTGAGCGCTCCTGACGCGAGTCCGTTCCGCACCCCCTGATTCGTTCCGGCCTTCGCAGACGGCTACAGGGCTTTCGGCCTTCGCGTCCGCGATTCGCGTTTCAGCGACCGGCTCCCCGGTCTCGGCGCGCGTCGGGGCTTGCCAGTCCCCGGTTTCGGCGGGCCTCGCCGTACCTTTAGTTGGCGGCCGTGCCACTCCGCCTTGTATTCGAGCTGGCGCAGCAGTTCGCTGCTCGCGCCCTCCACTTCGATCTCGCGGGCGTCGTGCACGACGCCGGTCGTGGTTTTGTGCTGCAGGTCCGCCTGGTGGTTCCTGACCTTGCGCGCCTGGTTGCGCATGCGGGCGAGCGCGCGCTTGCGGCCTTCCGACCCGTATTCGCACCGCGCCAGTTGCCGTTCGAGCCTCGTCAGGCGGCGTCTCGCGTTCCGGAGCGCCGTGCTCTCGCGGATCACGTGGACGGACCCGCCTTCGACCGCCACCGTGATTTCGCCGCCCTGCTGACGGACCGCAGCCCTGTCCGTCCGGGGTTCGACGGGGGTGAGCGGCGCGCATTCGAACAGGCACGAGAGCATCCAGCGGCTGCCCGCATCCAGCCAGACGCGGCCGGAGAGCAGACCCAGCGTCTTGCGCCCCGGCGGCCCCGCAAGTCTGTCCTGGGGGAGACTGCCGCCCCTCCAGCGCACCGACCCGAACTTGGGGAGCCACACCCGGCTGCCCTCGAAGCGGACGCCCTGGTTGCTGAGGTAGATGCCGGGCTCGCGGCCGATGGCCTTGATCTGAGGGAACCCGCTGCGCCCGCTTCTGCGGGTTTTCGCGAACCAGGTGCGAAAGGCCCGGTCGAGATCTGCGGCGACGCGGTAGGTTGCGCTGGCGGGGAATCGCCGGTGCTCCGGCTGCCGCTGCCAGTCGCGCGCGAAGGCGCGCATCTCGGCCAGGGAGAGGCGCCGCCCGGTCTCGCCGTACCTGAGCTGTGAGGCGGCGAGCAGCGAGTTGGCAAGCTCCCGCAGGCCGTTCCTGCACCTGAGCAGCGCCTCGCCCTGGGAGGGGCTCGGATAGAGCCTGCAGCGCCAGCCGACGTAACGCCGGGAAGCCGGCCCGGTCACCGTTACGTTACCTGCGCGCCGGACGCGCGCGCGTGAGCGCGATCGAGCTTCCTCGATCCGTTGCCGGAGCCGGGCTCCCACACGGAATCGACCCACGCACCGAATCGCCGGACGACCTGCGCCGGGTCCTCCGCCGCCTCCGCGAGCGTGCAGCCGGCCAACCGGTTGAAGTTCCTCTGCAGGGTGCGGCGCTGAAGTCCCAGCCGCTCGGCGATGGCGTTCCAGCCGTCCCGCGAGCGCGCGCGCAAAGCCCAGAGGATGACGGCCCAGCTCAGGAATTCCTTCAGGCTGCACCCCAGGGGCACGTCCTCCCTCCAGTATTGCCTCAGCGTGGGAGGGGCCAGCTCGACGTGGTCCGCCAACCGTCCGACCGAGTTTTCAGGAATGAGCGGGCCGTTGGCGGCATCGTCCAGGCCGCAGACCCGGCTGATGGTTTCCCTGACGGAAGGTCTCAGGGAATGATCGGTGACCAGCTTGAGGCCGAGCCGCCACATCGGATCGCCGTTTGTCCCCCGCAAGCCCTCGAGGATCTCGACGAGGCGACTCTCAATCTCGTCGGTCCATATGACCCGCAGCCTGTCGGAACGAAGCGGATACAGGCGGCGCAGGCAGTCCACCGAGAGCTCCGCCACCACGACGCACGGAGGGCTCAGAGGCCCGAACGTCGACCGCAGCCACTCGAAGTCGCCATCGGCGCACGCAGTGATTCCGACGACCGCCGCCCGAGTGCTCATGGACGGCGCCAGCAGCGCCCTTCTTGAAGTCACGCGCCGGACTTCCAGGCCGTCGAGCACCCGCTCGAGCCGGTTTCCAAGCTCGCTGTCCCCGCAATACAGCAGGTAGGCCATTCGCTCCGATTCCATCACGTGCCATACCGTTCCCGGGACAGGACGCGTAGTCGATCGTGGCGCGGAACTCCTGCCCCAACATGAGCATGACAATACCAGTAAAACGGGGTTCCTGTTTTGTCACGCCTATCAAACAACAGGCCCTACCAAACAATAGGTACAACCCTATCAAACAATAGGCTCTATCGAGGGGCAGACGCCGGGTGGCCGGCGTCATCGATTATCGCCGCTGTCATCATCGGTATTGTCATATATCACGGTGAGGGGGAATCCCCTATCTTGGGGGCCGGATTCGGATCGAGACGCCGCACAGATCATGGGACAGTGTGGACAGTATGGAGGATAGTTTTCATCGCTTTCGTCATTTTCAGAAAACAGTGCGTGGCGTCGATAATCCGAGGATTTTCGCCGATTAACGGGTGCCCCGGAGAAGGGGGATAGTGCGTAACCGGTTGAGAAATATGAAGGTTTCGAAACTGGCACCACCTTTGCCTATCCGGGGACACGCGACTCTTTCCCAGCCACCTCAGGCCGGTATTCATTCCCAACACCAGGAGGTTCCATGAACGGACTCAAACGCCTTGCCACAGCGACGCTGGTGGCGCTGGCCTTCACTGCCTGCGACGAGGGCACTCCACCGCCGGTGGAGCCCCCGCCGCCGCCGACTCCCGTGGGAACCATCTCCGGGTCGGTGACGATTGAAGGCACGGCCGCCGCCGGCATCACCGCCACCCTGTCGTCCGGTGCGACCACCACGACGGGATCGGGAGGCAACTTCGCCTTCTCGGGCGTGGAAGCCGGGACCTACACGGTCACCATCAGCGGCTTCCCCGAGGACGCGACGTTCGCCCAGGTGACGCAGTCCGCGACCATCGCGAGCGATGGTCAGAACGTGCAACTCAACTTCGCCGGAGAATACATCCGCTCCTCGGCGGTGGTCGGCAACGTGGTTGCGGCCGACGCCATGATGAGCGGCGGCGACGGCCAGCCCGAAACGCTGGTCGGCGTGACGGTCACGCTCGGCGGCGAGCACGCCATGGGCGAGACCATGGAGACCGCCGAGGACGGCGGCTTCATGTTCACCGGGCTCCGGGCCGGCACCTACACGGTCACGATCTCCGACTTCCCGGAGGACGTGTCCTTCGAGACGGTGAGCGTCGAGGTCGAGGTCGAGGTGGGCGAGGTCGGCCACGCCGACTTCACGGGCCACTACATCCGCACCTCGGCGGTCCAGGGCCAGGTGGTCATCGACGGCGAAGGCCTTGCCGGCGTTACGGTGACGCTGATCGGCGGTCCCGCCGACGAGAACTTCACCATGATGACCGATGCCGACGGCATGTACAGGTTCGAGGACCTGCGCCCCGGCGACTACACGGTCAGCATCTCCGACTTCGACACGCGCGACTACGAGTTTGCGGCCACGTCGCAGGACGTGAGCGTGGACCTGGACGAGACGGGAACGGTGTCGTTCACGGGCGTGCTGCTCCGCACCTCCGGCATCAGCGGCCGGGTGAGCGTCGAGGGCATGGGGCTCGACAACATCGCGGTCACGCTCTCGGGCGCGGCCGACGCGAGCACGATGACCGACGCGGGCGGCCAGTACTCCTTCGCGGGTCTGGCGGCGGGCGACTACACGGTCTCGATTGCGGTCGACGACCCCGCCTACGTGTTCGATTCGATGAGCATGGACAGGACGGTCGGCGACGACGATTCACAGATCGTGAACTTCGAGGGCGCGCACGCGCGCACCGCGAGTGTTGGCGGTCAGCTGTTCATCGACGAACTGGACAAGAACGACATGATGGACGCGGGCGAGCACCCGTTGCCGGCACCTGGTGTTCCGGTGGCGCTGGTGGGCCCGGGAGTCAATGACCAGCGGCTGAGCGCGACGAACGCGGCCGGGCAGTTCTCATTCGGCGGCCTGCGCGCCGGCTCCTACCAGTTGGTGGTGCCGATCGACGCCACGGCTGCAGCCGCGCTCGCGGCCAACGACATCGCCTACGGCGGACCGGGGGTGGGCTATGCCTTCGACCTCGGAGTCGGCGAGGCCAAGATGCAGGCCGTTCCGTTCGACATCACGCACACGACGATCAACGTCGCGGTCACGCTGAAGGGCGGTGACTACCGCGGCGATCCGATTCCCGGCGCCAGCGTCGCGTTCTACGCGGACGCGAGCGGTGATACGAAGGTCGCCGACGGCATGACCATGGTCGGCGAGGCCGGCGTCTACGCGTCGGTCAAGGTCGCGCGCGCCGGCACCAGCGACAACACGGTCCACATGATGGTCGGTGCGGACGACTACTTCGTCGATCCGACCGCCGGCATGCAGGCCGTGACGTGGGATCCGCAGTCGTTCGTGCATCCGGCGGCGGACGCGAATCCGCCTGCGGTGCTCAACGACGCCGACATCGTCAACCTGAGCGTCAACGTGAACGTCAGCGGCGCCACGGTCATGACCGACTACGGTGGCGGCGAAGCGCTCGCCGGTTGGGACATCAGCGTGACCTCGGGCGGCGACGCGGTCCCGGGCGCGCCGACGATGCTGGACGATGACGGCAACGCGTCGTTCATGACCGTCGTGGGTCCCGGCGACCTGCCTGCAGCCTTCATGTTCGCGGCCGCCGACGACCAGGACGACGATCTGGACGGCGGCGAGATGTACGAGAGTTCCTCGGGTGGGTACGTGCACACCGGGCTCAAGCTGGCTGGGGCGATGGACGGCGACCCGATCGTGGTGACCTACACGACGCAGACGCTGAAGGTCTTCGTGCACCACGAGCGCGACCAGGTCCGCGGCTTCACGGGCAACGTCGGGCACGCCGACGTCAGGATGTCCGGGCTGGTCGATCTCGAGATCCGGCACGCGAGCGGCAACGACGGCAGGTTCACCAGTCCGATCTCGAACGACGACTGGGACGCCAGCGCGAACACGAGCGACAAGGACGGCGTATACACCTTCTCCCACCTGCCGGCGGACATGGACATCGTCGTTCGGGCGGACGTCGCCATGGACGGCTACAAGCTGCTGGATCTCGAACGGCTCGACACCTACCGCAACATGGACGAGAACGGCGTGATGGGCGGTGCGTTCGGCGCGATGGGCGGCTGGGGGCACACAGTGGCGCTCTGTCCGCTGGAGGAAGTTGAGCCCACCGGCCAGGACTTCGGCGATTGCGCCTCGTTCGGCGTCGTCAGCCTGCACAACGTAAGCGGGCTGGTCTGGAAGAGGAGCGTCGCGGCGTCCGGCACCGGATTCAAGGTCACAGACCCGAAGTTTGAGTCCGGGGTTGAGGTCAGCCTGGACCCGGTCGACGGCAAGAATCTCGCGGGTACCGGAGATGATTTCACCACCACGTCGAAAGATGACGCGACGACAGCGTTCGACGATACTCACCAGTTCGACTTCGGTAGCATGGCGGCCGGCTCCTACGATCTCAAGGTATCGGACGGTTGGAGGGTGATGCTGGGCGACAAGGGGAGCGAAGACCCGGTGGGCACCGCTCTCGACCCCCTTGGTGATGACGTCTCACTCGACGTCACGCCAATGACCACCTCCCTCTACGGATTCGTTCGGGACCAGGCAGGCTTCGGCCTCAAGGACGTGCCGGTCGAGGTGAACGGCCAGACGGTCACGACCGACGACCTGGGCCGCTACATCGCGTCCGGCGTCGCCGAAGCGGCGGGGAAGAAGATCAACGTGAGTATCGCGAGGGACGGATACCCGACGACCAAGGAATCCACCGCGTTCGTCGCGAACATGCCGACTCAACTCGACATCACCCTCAGTGGCGCGAACAACACCGTCGCGATCACCGGCACGGTCACGGAAAGCGGCACCGGCGCGCCACTCAAGGGCGTGGAGATCCTGGTGGACGGCAATGCCCCGCTCAACGCGTCGGGAGGCAAGCTCACGACGGGAGACGACGGCACCTACTCGGCGCTTGTCGTAACCCAGCCAAACAATGACCCGCTCGTCATGGTGAGTCCGAAGAAGGCCGGGTATCACTTCGTACCCGAGGAATCCCCCGTCGCGGCCATCGCCGGGGCCAACCCGAGCGCCAACTTCACAGGCTACGAGGCCACCGAGATTGTTGGCAGGGTGACCGCTCCCGGAGGCGGCATGCCGCGGGCCGAGGTTACGGTCACGGCGTACAACAGCAACACGGGAGCAAAGCTGGATGACGTGACAACCACGGAGACCGGGACCTTCAGCGTCTTCGTGCCCACGCTCAGCGGCTCCGTCCGCCTCGAGGCCGAGCCTCGGGACGACTATGATCCCAGCGATCTGAACTTCCTGGCTTTGAGAGATGCGGAGAGGTACACCTGGTTCGATCCGCCGGCGACCAGGCCTAACGGTCAGATCGCGGTCATCCCTGGCCAGATCTTGCAGTTCGGCACGTTCACCGGACATAGCGTGCAGCCCCGAATCGCGAGCGTCAGGCGGGTGAACGTAGTGGACGCCTATGAAGGCGAGCCCGGGGGCCGACCGACCGCCATTGAGCCGACGGTCGCCACCCGTGGGTTCAGCCTCGTCCAGGGCGAACCTACGGACACGGTCGTGGTGACGTGGCACTACGAGACCAGGAATGCTTACGACGCCGCCGACCTTCCCGGGTCCACGTACTCCGCCCAGGATGTAGATGGCACCGGTGGCGCCTTGACAACCGCGACCCGCACCAGCTTCAGCGCGCCCTCGGGCGGCTTCACCACCCCGGTCTCCGCCATCCGCGGGACGAGGACCCGTGCGCTCCCCGCCGGGACCCCCGGCCGCGGGACGGCGAGCGCCGGTACGACCGTAAAGCACGATCGGATTACGACGTACATCATTCCTGAAGGCGACGACGATGACTACCGTGCAATCGGCGTCAAGATCGGCCACGCAGTAGTAGATGGAGATGGAGCCGACCGCACCGCCACCGAGGCCGTCAGTGCCCGTGCAGAGCTTGCCGGCGTCGCCTCGGGTGCCTCTGGCGTCGAGGTTTCCCGCGAATTCGTGGTCGGCACAGGAGGAGACGCAACGGCTGACACGATCTCGGCTACATGGGCTGGAGCCGGTAGCCCGCAGCTGGAGCACCGACTCGCCCTGGAAGTCATTGTCGAGACCACACGCGGTGGAACCACAGTAAGCGGATGGGAATGGGTCGTCTTTGGCACAATCACGCAACCTGTCATATCGAGGGCCACTGACCCGGACACCGACTCTGGATCCGACTGGGGCCAGTGGAGCTCGGCAAACTTTGGGCTCAACGCTGCTGCCAACGCAGCAGCCGACGCATGGCAAGACGATGACAACGCAGCCCTTGTCTACACGGTCACCCTGACGAACCTGAGGAACGTGCGCAGCTTCCGCGTCGATACCAGGGTGGACGACGGGGGCACATGGTCGAAGGGCACCCCGGTAGCCGTGCCACCGCCCAGCTAATCAACCCTCCAACCCCATCGGCCTGACCGATGGCAGCAGCAACCCCCCGTCCGGTTCGCCGGGCGGGGGGTCGCTCCGTATTCAGCAATGACGAACGACCGCACACGGATTCACCCCCGGTTGTTGGCGATCTGCGCGGCCGCGGCGTGGGCGTCGTCGGGGTGCGGCGACGGCGCCACGCGCCCTCCGGCCGAGGCGCTTCGCGTGGCCAGCGTGACGGTCACGCCCGCGGCCGCTTCGCTCACGTCGCCGGACGCGACCGTGCAACTGAACGCACGCGTGCTCGACGGCAACGGGCAGGCGATGCCCGGGGTGGTGGTGATTTGGACGAGTGTGCGCCCCGAGGTCGCGACGGTCGGCGCGTCGGGGCTGGTGGCGGCGGCCGGCAACGGGACGACGACGGTCGCGGCGACGGTCGGAGCGGTCGCGGGCACGGCGACGGTGACGGTGGCGGTGGAGAGTGGGGACCGGGCGGCACTGGCCGCGCTCCACGCGGCGACGGACGGACCGAACTGGGCCGACGACGAGAACTGGCTCGAGGACGGGCCGCTGGAGGCGTGGCGTGGGGTGGAGACGGACGCGTTCGGGCGGGTCGTCCATCTGGACCTCGGCGGCCGCCAGGAAGGGGAGACCGGGGAGTGGGTGTCGCACGGCCTGCGGGGCCCGATCCCGCCGGAACTGGGGAGTCTTTCGGGCCTGACGTCACTGAACCTGCGCGCCAACGCGCTGGCGGGTCCGATTCCACCGGAACTGGGGAATCTCGCCGTCCTGGAGGAGCTGTGGCTCGACGGCAACCGGCTCGAGGGTCCGATTCCGCCGGAGCTGGCGAGTCTCGCTCACCTGAGGGACCTGAGCCTGCGCGGCAACGGGCTGGGCGGTCCGATCCCTTCGGAGTTGGGGAATCTCGCCGGTCTGGAGGGGCTGTGGCTCGACGGCAACCGGCTCGAGGGCCCGATTCCGCCGGAGCTGGGGAGCCTCGCGCACCTGAGGGGGCTGTCCCTGAGCGGCAACCGGCTCGGGGGTCCGGTCCCGGCGGAGCTGGGCGGTCTCAGGCGCCTGGAGTTCCTGTACCTCGACGGGAACGCGCTGACGGGCGCGCTTCCGCGGAGTCTTCTGCGGATCGGCGGCCTGGTGCGGCTCCGTTTCCAGCGGAACGACGGTCTCTGCGCGCCGGGCACCGCCGAGTTCATCATCTGGCTGGACGGGATCGGGCAGACCGGGGGAGGCCCGTTCTGCAACGAAGCGGACCGGGCGGCGCTGACGGCGCTGCACGCGGCGGCGGGCGGCGAAGGCTGGACCGACTCGGAGGGCTGGCTGGGCGGGGCGGCGCTCGCGGGGTGGCACGGGGTCGGGACCGACTCCCTGGGCCGCGTCGCGACCCTCGACCTGGCGGGCAACAGGCTCGCGGGACGGCTCCCGGCGGGCTTGGGCGACCTGGCGGCGCTGACGGCGCTGCGCGTCGGCGACAACGCGCTATCCGGGCGGCTGCCGCGCACGCTGCTGGGCCTGCCGCTGGACGAGCTGGACTACGCCGGAACGGAGCTGTGCGCCCCGGCGGACGCGGTGTTCCGGGCGTGGCTGGACGCCATCGCCCTGCTGCGGGGAACCGGGACGGAGTGCGCGCCGGTCACCGACCGGGAGATCCTCGAGATGCTCCACGACGCGACGGGCGGGCACGACTGGATCGACGCGCGGAACTGGCTCACCGACGCGCCGCTCGGGGAGTGGCGCGGGGTCGAAGTGGACGACCAGGGGCGGGTTGTCGAACTGCGGCTATGGGACAACGGGCTGGCGGGCCGGCTACCGCCCGAGTTCGGCGAACTGCTGCACCTGGAATACCTGCGGCTCAGCGAAAACGGCCTTACGGGCGCCATCCCGCCGGAGTTCGCCGGGCTGTCCGGCCTCACGCACCTGGCGCTCGACGGCAACGGCCTCTCCGGCAAGCTCCCGCCCGAACTCGGCACCCTCCCGGCCCTCGAGGAACTGCGCGTCGAGAACAACGACCTGTCGGGCCCGGTGCCGCCCGAACTCGGCGGCCTCGCGAGCCTGCGCGGGCTGGGGCTCACGGGCAACCCCGGGCTGTCGGGTCCGCTCCCTGCCGAACTGACCTCACTCGCCCGGCTCGAGCGGCTTCTGACCGGGGGTACGGGGCTGTGCGCGCCCGCGGACCCCGCCTTCGCGGCCTGGCTCGACGGTGTCCACACGCGCCGCGTCGCTCCCTGCGCCGGGCGGGAGGCCCCGGCGGCGTACCTGGTGCAGGCGGTGCAGTCGCGCGTGTTCCCGGTCCCGCTGGTCGCGGGCGGGCGGGCGTTGCTGCGCGTGTTCCCGACGGCGGCGCGGGCCGCGGGTGCCGCCGTTCCGGCGGTTCGGGCTCGATTCTTCGTCGACGGCCGGGAGACGCACGTGGAGGACGTTCCGGGCAAGTCCGAAGCGATCCCGGCCACGGTCGACGAGGGCTCGCTCGCCTCGTCGGTCAGCGCCGAGATTCCGGGGAGCGTGGTGCAGCCCGGCCTCGAGATGGTCGTCGAGGTCGACCCGGACGCGACGCTGGACCCAGCACTGGGGATCGCGCCGCGGATTCCCGCGACCGGGCGGCTCGCGGTCGACGTGCGGGCTCTGCCGCCGCTCGACCTGACGGTCGTTCCGTTCCTGTGGGCGACGGCGCCGGACTCCTCGATCCTGGACGCGGTCCGGGGGATGGCGGCGGACCCGCAGCGCAACGAACTGCTCGCGGACGTACGCGGGCTGCTCCCGGTGGGCGCGCTCGATGTGACGGCGCACGAGCCCGTGCTGAGCTCCACCAACGACGCCCGCCGCCTGATGGAGGAGACAGAGGCGATCCGCGTGCTGGAGGGCCGGGGCGGCCACTACCTGGGCACGATGGCGGGCCCGGTGACGGGGCCCTCCGGGACGGCGTTCCTCCCCGGGCGGACGGGCTTCTCGATCCCCCGCCCGGGCACCATCGCGCACGAACTCGGCCACAACCTGGGTCTCCGCCACGCGCCGTGCGGGGGTGCGGGCGACCCGGACCCGTCGTTCCCCCACCCGGACGGGTCGGCGGGGGCATGGGGCTACGACTTCGCGCGCGGCGAACTGGTGCGCCCCACGACGCCGGACCTGATGTCGTACTGCGGCCCCCCCGACGGGATCAGCGACTACCACTTCGCCAACGCGCTGCGCTACCGGCTGTTCGAGGCGCGCGCAGCGGTGGAGCCGTCCGTCGCCGCCCCGGCGAGGTCGCTCCTGCTGTGGGGCGGGGCGGACGCCGCCGCCGCGCCGTTCCTGAACCCGGCCTTCATCGTCGAGGCGCCGCCGGCGCTCCCGGACTCGGCCGGAGCGTACACGCTGACGGGCCGGACCGCGGGCGGGACCGAACTCTTCTCGCTCCGCTTCGCGATGCCCCGAACGGCCGACGGCGACGGTGGCTCCGGCTTCGCGTTCGTGCTGCCGGCGGAGCCCGGCTGGGCGGGCGAGCTCGCCGGCATCACCCTCGCAGGCCCCGGCGGGTCGTTTGCTCTGAACGACGACAGCGATGTCCCGACGGCCATCCTGCGCGACCCGCGCACCGGCCGTGTGCGGGGCATCCTGCGCGAGACGCCGCTCCCGGCCCGGGCCGCGATGGACGCGGCGGAACGGTCCGCGGCGGGGCCGGAGATCGAAGTCCTGTTCAGCCGCGGGATGCCGGGCGCGGCGGCGTGGCGGCGATGACGGCGCCACGGGGGGTGGGGACGCGGGTTCGCCAACCAATCGAGATGGATTTCACACACAGATGTCAATCGGCACGGAAAATGTCCCGGTTATCGGCATGGAAAATGTCCCGGTTCT
>JAPPGH010000005.1 GCA_026914155.1 Candidatus Palauibacter rhopaloidicola
CGGGCAGCCGGTTCAGATACCGGTCCAGCATCGAGGTGGCGCTGCCCCCGAGTCCTTGGCCGATGCCCGCTTGAAGTCCGTAGGGGGAGGCTCCGGCGAGCGTGAGCCCGCTCAGCGCGCCGACAGCTCCGGCGGCGGCAAACGTCGAGAGGTAGCGACGGTTCACTTGGTCGCGGAGCGCGCTCTCGCCCATTTGGTTGAGGCCGGTGAACTCAAGGTCCACCCAGCTTCCATCGGGCAGCAGCAGCCGGTGGAACGCGACGGCGAGGCGGCTCTGGTCTTGGGTTTCGACGGCCTGGGCCGTGCCGACGACGCGCGCCCCGCGCGGAATCAGCACCCGCTGGCGGTCGGCCGAATAGAGCGGGGCCGAGACCATGGCGAGCACCGGGCCGGGGAACTCCCCCGACAGCTGAGTCAGGAGCACCGCTTCGAGGAACGTGCCCTGGTGGATGCGCTCCCAGCCCGGCGGGTCATGCGGCTGGACCAAACGGCCCGGCTCGGACGTGCGGGACGCCGCGGGAACGTCCGCCAGCGGTGCCGGGCCTCCGACGCCGGGCGCGAACGCACCGGCGGCCAGCCCGACCGCCATCTCGTTCTCAAGGGCGGCAAGGGACTGCCCAAGGGACGCAAGCGCCCCGTCGAGTGCCGCGTCGGGAGACTCGGGTTCCAGAGGGGACACCGCCGCATCCGAAGCCCGGTTCGGCTCCCGGTGCGACTGGGCGATGGGGAATGAGCGGAGCGAGCGCGTCCCGCGCTCGACCTCCTCCAGCCGGAGCGCCTCGCGAAGCTCGAACTCGGCCCGGCTCACGGCGGTCCCGGTGCCACCTGAACTTGCCGCCGTGTCTTGCCCGGCCGTGTCCTGCCCGGAGGCACCGGACTGTCCCTGTTCCCGGTCCTCATCGGCCGCCGCCTGCTGGCTCTGACGGTCGGTTTCGTCGCTGAAGCGCCCGTCGAGCGACCGGCCCGTGCGGTCGTCCACGGGCCGCGCAGGCGTGGGGGCGACGCCCTCGACCGTCTCGTCGGGACCGGTAAACGACGAGGACAGCAGCAGACCGGCCACGAGCACGGTGATGAGGGCGATCCCCACCTTCGTGACGACGCCGCCCGGAAGCGCGCCCTTCGGCTCCTTCACCACCTGCTTCCAGCGGATCATTTCGAGCCCTCCCGGGGCTCGAACCGCCACCGCGCCTGCTTGTCGCCGATCCGGAGCCAGCCGTCGCCCAGAACGCGGCGGGCGACGTAGAGGCCGTCCTCGGTGAGATCGAACGCGACCAGGCTCGGTTCGCCGTCCCGGAGTTCGTAGAGCGCGGGAGACTCCTGCGCGCGCGAACGGAGATAGGTGAACTCCCCGTCGTGCCACATCGCCTCGATACGGAACGGCCGCTCGGACGCCTCCCTATCCAGCCGGTACTCGAACCGGAGCCGCTCGGGGTAGGCGGCGCGGAACGCTTCAACCTCGGCAGCCGCCTGCTCCCGCGCCTCGCCGATCTCGGCCTCGGCCTTCTCGCGGGCCAGCGCGGCGGCATTGGCTGCCTGGGCCGCCATCTCCCGGTACGCGGCAACTTCGCTCCGGGCGACGAACCCGGGCGAGCCGGACAAGGCCGCCGCTTCCGCGCCCGCCTCGACCCGGACCACGAGATGCGGCGGCTCCTCGCCATGCTCGGAGACGAGGAACGAATAGATGCGCCCGGACTCGCATACGAGCGCCACGTTCGTCGCGGCGTCCTCGGCCAGCGGCTTCAGATACGCGACGTTCGCCGCGCCGGTCAGGTGCCAGTACTCGGAGTCGCCGGCCACGAAGTCGAGGATCCGCTCCCCGGCCGGAAGCACGATTACAGTGGTATGCCGCACGCGCGCGCGGAGCCGGGGGATCCGCTCTTCGCCTTCCTCCGGCACCGGCACTCGAAGGTAGGCGGCATCGGCGCTCGTTTGCTGCGCGGCGGCATCGCAGGGAGCCACGGCCAGAAGCAGTGTCAACAGGACTACGACGATCCCCAGCAGGATCGCTGCGGTAGGGGTTGCTTTCATGGTGTTCACGTCCTCTCGGTTGGCGGGGTGGGATGGGTTCGGCCCGCGAGCGCTTCGAGCGCCCGGACCAGGCCGTGCCTCACCACGGCTTCGGCGCGCCTCTCGGCGTCCAAGGGCGAGGAGGTGTAGAGCCAGTAGCTCTCCGGATCGACTTCGAGGCGGAGCACCGCCGCCTCGTCCGGGCGGCGGAGATACAGTTCGCGCTTGGGCGTCA
>JAPPGH010000040.1 GCA_026914155.1 Candidatus Palauibacter rhopaloidicola
TCGCGCTGCGGCTCGGGCGCGCGGAGGCCGCTCGGGCCTTGGCGGAGGCCACCCCGGTGCCGGACGATCCGGAAGCGGCCGCATTCCTGCGCGAGTACGTGCGCGAAGCCGAGGCGGCGGCGCTTCCCGCGGAGGTCGCCTGGTCCGCGCGGCGGCTCGCCGGGCTCAGCGCCCGACCGGCCGACCGCCTGCGCTGGCTCGCGCTCGCCGGCGACCAGGCGCTGGCGGCGGGAGATACAGCGTCGGCACGGTGGGCGCTCGAGGAGCTGCTTCGGGCGAGCGCTCCGGGCGACGGTCCCCACCAATTGGCATCGCGCCGTCTGTTCGGGCTTCTCGCGGCCAGCCCCGCTTCGCTCGCCGAGGCGGCTTCGGCGCTCGACCGTTACGTGAGACAGTATCCGGACTCGGCGGCGGTCGAGGCCGGGCTGCGGGGGGACCTCGCCCTCGGCCACGCACGGGCGGGCGAACTCGGCGCGGCGGAGGCGCTGGTGGCCGACGCGCGGAACCGGATTCCCATTGCCGCGTCGGGGCGGTTGGACGCCGCGGCGGCTCGGCTGGCGCTGTACGCGGGCCGGCCCGATTCCGCGCGGGAGCGGGCGAGCCGGAGCGTGCGCGAGGTGGAGATCGGGGCGGCGGAACGAACGCGCCGCCTCCGGCTGCTGACGCTGGTACAGGCGGCGGACACGGCGGAGATCCGCATCGCGGGCGCCGCCGCGCTCGAACTCCTCGCCGCTCCCGAGGCGTTCGATCCCGGGCCGGCGCTTCGCGACCTGGCCGGCCGCCCGGCATCGGGCGGCCGTTCCGTGGTGCTGGGCTTCCTCGCGGACGCGGCCGCCGAAGCCGGACGGGCCCGCATCGCCGGCGCCCTGCGGCGCCGGATCGTCCTCGAATACCCGGCAAGCCCCGAGGCCCCGGCCGCCCTGCTGGACCTCGCACGCGCGTCCGCTCCCGCCGACGCCGCTTCCTGGCTGGAACACCTGATCGTGGGATACCCCCGGAGCGCCCTGGCGCCGGTGGCGCGCCGCATGCTCGCCGAACTCGAAGGAGGAGGCCGATGAAGGCCGATACGAAACGACCCGGTGTTCGGCTGCTGGCGTGCCGCCTCCTGCTGGCGGGGCTCGCCTCGCTGGCGGGCGCATCGGGGCTGGGGGCTCAGCTCCTTGTCCCCATGGACCGGGAACAGGAGAACCACCTCAAGGCCTACGGGTATGCGTTCGGCATCCTCTCCGAGGGTCAGTCGGCCGAATGGCTCCTGAATTATCGCGCGGGATCCTTCCTCGTGTCGGACGTGCCGTCCAACCGGAGGCGAGCCGCGCTGATGGGCGTGACGGTGGAGACGCTCGACGGTTCGGATGTGGCGCGGATCCGCCGCGAGATCGAGACGCGGAACATGGAAACCGTCCCCCTCGAGAAAGCGCCCACGATCGCGGTCTACACGCCGCCCAACAGTTCACCGTGGGACGATGCGGTGACGATGGCGCTCGAGTACGCCGAGATCCCCTATGAACGGATATGGGACCCGGAGGTGCTGTCCGAGGAACTCGAGAACTTCGACTGGCTGCACCTCCACCATGAGGATTTCACAGGGCAGTATTCGAAGTTCTATCTGACCTACGCTTCCGCGGCCTGGCTCCAGGAGGAAGTCGCCCGCAACGAGGCGGTCGCGCGCGAACTCGGATATCCGAACGTCCCGGCCCTGAAGAAGGCCGTCGCGGCCCGGCTCCGGAGCTACATCGAGGGCGGAGGTTTCCTGTTCGCGATGTGCACGGCGACGGAAACGCTGGAGCTGGCCCTCGCCGCGGCCGACACCGACATCGCGGCGTCGTTCGCGGATGGATCGCCCCCCGATGCCGCGGCGAGCGACAAGCTCTACTGGGCGGACGCACTCGCCTTCCGCGATGCCGTGCTCGTGACGGACCCCACGCTCAGTGCCTTCAGCGATATCGACGGGCACCAGGTGAACACTCCGTGGAGGGTCGATCTCGGCAGCTTCTCGCTGTTCGAGTTCAGCGCCAAGTTCGATCCGGTTCCCGCCATGCTCACCCAGAACCATCGGCGCGTGCTGCCCGACTTCTACGGCCTCACGACGACGTTTCGGAGGGAACGCCTTCAGCCCGGGGTCACCGTGCTTGCGGAGGAGGATGCGCGCGGACGCGTGAAGTACCTCCACGGAAGCTTCGGCGAGGGCACCTTCACGTACCTCGGAGGGCACGACCCGGAAGATCCCCGCCATCTGATCGGCGACGCCCCGACGGACCTGGACCTCCATCGGCATTCCGCCGGCTATCGGTTGATCCTCAACAACGTCCTCTTTCCGGCCGCGAAGAAGAAGAAGCTGATCACATGAGGGCTCCGCCCCGGGCGGCCGGCCGGTCCGATGGCCACCACGCGAGGCCCGTCAGGCGCGGAACTTCGGCCGGCAGGTAGATTCGGTGTCCCGTACCGGCTACGCGGGCTTCGCCGAGCGGAGGCGCGAACGCGAGCGCTCCCAGCGCCGGACGCTGGCGTTGGGGCTTCTCGCCTCGGTGCTCCTCCATATTCTGCTCCTGGTCGTGGCGGGCGGCGTCCGGGTCGAGTCGCTCCCATTCACCCTCCCCCCCGTCGAAACCGTGCCCGCCCCCGACGCCCTCGTTGTGGTCGAGATTGCGCCCGTGCTGCCGGAGGACCTTCCCGAGGATCCCCGCCCCGAGCCGCTGCCGCCGCCCGAGGAGGAGCCGCCGGAGGTCGAACCCGAGCCGGAGGAGGAGGAAGAAGAGGAAGCGGAGGAAGAAGAAGCGGTCGAGGAGGCAGATCCGCTCCCGGGAGCGCCGGGCCTGATCGTCGCGGGCCAGCCGACGCCGCCGGAGGGGCCGCGCGGCCGGACCAACGCCTCGCGGCTCCGGCTCCGCTTCAGCGACGCGCGCCTGTGGTTCGACCCGCGGTCCCCCCGTCTCATCGGGGAGAGGCTGGTCCAGTTTGCCCGGGCGGACAGCGCGGTGCGGGCGATCCTCCGCGATTGGCTCGACAGCCTCCAGCTCGAAGAAGATGTGCGGCGCCGCGCGCGCGACTGGACCTTCGAGCGTGACGGGGAACGCTGGGGGTTCTCCGAGCAGGGGATCCATCTCGGCGACGTGACGATCCCCATTCCCATCGGGTTCGCTCCCACGGGGCCCCAGAGGCGGGCGTACGAACAGGCGATTCGGGACCTGACGGCCATCCAGATCCAGAACCTTCGGGACGACGTGGAAGCCGCCGCGGCGGAGGCGCGGGCCCGCATGCGCGAGCGCTCCGAGGAAGAGGTCCGCCGCCGGCGCGGCGACACCCTGCGCGTCCGCGGGCCTCCGTGACGCGGGCGCGCCGCGCGGTTCCGAACGCGGGGCGCCTCCGTTAGACTGAGCCGCAGCCCGGACGCGGGGGGGCCTCCCCGTCGCACCGACGTTTCTCCCGGCACCGAAACCGTCAGTCAGGAGCCGCCCCTTGGGTGACGCTCGACCATCCACCGAACTTTCCTCCCGTTACGATCCCGCCGGGCTCGAAGGGCCGATGTACGAGCGCTGGGTCGACGCGGGCCTGTTTCA
The DNA here is from genome assembly GCA_026914155.1 of Candidatus Palauibacter rhopaloidicola. Taxonomy (GTDB): domain Bacteria; phylum Gemmatimonadota; class Gemmatimonadetes; order Palauibacterales; family Palauibacteraceae; genus Palauibacter; species Palauibacter rhopaloidicola. The sequence goes on from JAPPGH010000040.1 coordinate 3,558, forward strand.
CGTCCCGGCCGCCGGGGTCGAGCGGCCCTGGGTGATCGTGATCCCCCCGCCCAATGTCACCGCAGCGCTGCACATGGGTCACGGGCTCAACAACACTCTGCAGGACGTCCTCATCCGCCGGCGGCGGATGCAGGGGTACGACGCCCTGTGGGTGCCGGGCACGGATCACGCCGGGATCGCCACGCAGAACGTCGTCGAGCGCCAGTTGCGCGGAGATGGGCTCACCCGGTTCGACCTCGGCCGCGAGGTGTTCGTCGAGCGCGTCTGGGAGTGGGTCGACGAGTACGGGAGCCGGATCATCGACCAGCTCCGCACCATCGGTTGTTCCTGCGACTGGGAGCGGACGCGGTTCACGCTCGACGAGGGACTCTCGAACGCGGTGCGCGAGGTCTTCGTCCGTCTCTACGAGAAGGACCTCATCTACCGCGGTCGCTACATCATCAACTGGTGTCCCCGCTGCCGGACGGCGCTCTCGAACGAGGAAGCGGAGCACCGCGACCTGGATGGCAAGCTCTACCGCTTGAAGTACCCTCTGGTGGACGGCGGCCATGTGGAGGTCGCGACGACGCGGCCGGAGACGATGCTCGGCGACACGGGGCTCGCGGTGTCTCCCGAGGATGCGCGATACGCGGACCTCGTCGGACGGGAGGCCGAACTGCCGCTGGTCGGACGGCGTCTCCCGATTGTGGCGGACGAACACGTGGACCCGGAATTCGGGTCGGGCGTGGTGAAGGTCACGCCCGCGCACGATCCGAACGATTTTGAGATCGGGGGGCGCCACGGACTCGAAGCGCTCGACGTGATGACGGATCGGGGGGCGATGAACGATGCCGTCCCGGAGGCCTATCGCGGCCTCGACCGCTTCGAAGCGCGCCGCCGCGTCGTGGCGGACCTCGAGGCGGGTGGCTGGCTGGTGGGCGTCGAGGACCATGCCCACGCCGTCGGGCGGTGCTATCGCTGCGACACCGTCGTCGAGCCCCGCCTGAGCCTCCAGTGGTTCGTGCGCATGAAGCCCCTCGCGGAGCCGGGGCTGGCGGCCTACGAGAGCGGGGAACTTCGCTTCCACCCCGCGCGATTCGGTCGCGTGTACCGCAACTGGATGGAGAACATCCGCGACTGGTGCATCAGCCGGCAACTGTGGTGGGGACACCGGATCCCCGTCTGGTACTGCGATGTCGCCGGCTGCGACGAGTTGGTCGTCTCCACCGAGGATCCGGACGACTGCCCCGCCTGTGGAGGGGAGCTGCGCCAGGACGAAGATGTGCTGGATACCTGGTTCAGTTCGTGGCTCTGGCCCTTCTCGACGCTGGGCTGGCCGGAACGCACCGGGGACCTCCGGTCGTTTTATCCGACGGCGACGCTCGTCACGGCGCCCGAGATCCTCTTCTTCTGGGTGGCTCGCATGATCATGGCGGGCTTCGAGTTCATGGGAGAGCTGCCGTTCACCGATGTCCTGCTGAACGGGACGGTCCGGGATCACCTCGGACGGCGCATGTCGAAGTCTCTCGGGAACGGGATAGATCCTCTGGAAGTTGTTGAATTGTATGGCGCTGACGCCATGCGCTTCACACTCGTTCGAGGATCTCCGCTCGGAACGGACATCCAGCTGGACTACGAGAATCTGGAGGCCGCGTTCCGTCCGGGGCGGAACTTCGCGAACAAGATGTGGAACGCGGCGCGGTTCGCGCTGCCGCACGCGCGGCGAGAGGGTGCGGGGGACGCGCCGGTACCGACCGCGCTCGCGGACCGATGGATCCGGAGCCGGCTCGCGCGGGTAGCGCACGAGATGGATGCCGCCTACGAAGGCTATCGTCTGCACGAGGCGGCGGAGGCCGGCCACTCGTTCGTGTGGGGAGACTTCTGCGACTGGTACCTGGAACTGGCGAAGCACCGGCTTGCCGCGGGCGGAGAGTCTGCTCGGGAGGCGGGACATACGCTGACGCTCGTGATGCGCGGCTGGCTGTCGCTCCTCCATCCGATCATGCCCTTCGTCACGGAGGCGGTCGCGGCGAAGTTACCCGACGCGGATGCCGCGGGATCACTCGTCACGGGACCGTGGCCGGACTTTCCCGATGAGTGGATCGATGCCGATGCGGATGCGGGAGTCGAGGCGCTCCGGGAGTTCGTGGGAGCCGTTCGGACGCTGCGCGGGGAATACGGCGTGGCGCCGGGAACCCGTGTGCGGGTCCGGGTGACGGGTGCATCGCCGGCCCTGGTGTCCGCTCTGGCGGAGGAGGAGGGCAGCATCGCGCGCCTGGCGGGGCTGTCGGAGATCGAGCAGATCACGGAGGGCGCGGGTGCGGCGTCCGCAGATGGCGCCGGGGCGCATGCCGTGCTCCGCTCGGGCGGAGAGCTCTTCCTCCCGCTCGAGGGGGTCATCGACCTGGAAACCGAACGCCGGCGCATCCGCGCGGAACTGGAACGCACGGCCGGCCTGCTCGCGCGGAGCCGCGGCAAGCTCGACAATGCGGGCTTCCTCGGTAACGCACCGGAGGAGGTCATCGCGCGAGAGCGGGAGAAGGTGACGTCGCTGGGAGAACAGCGGACGCGCCTCGAGGAGAAACTCCGATCGCTGCGGGCGGGGATCTGACGCGCGCCGGGCCCGGAATTTCCGGGCGGGGGCCGGGTGCCCGCGAGCGGCTTGTCGCCCTCGTCGCCGACGGGAGGCTCCTCTCAGCGGCCGTCGCCGCCCTCATCATGCTGGGGTGCGCGAGGGAAATGCCTCCGCCGGGTGCGCGGCCCGACGAGATCCCGCCCTCCATCGTCCGCATCCGTCCCGCGCCGGAGTCCACGGTCGCCGACTTCGACGGCGCGCTCGAAATCCGCTTCGATGAGCCCGTGCGGATCCCGAACGGCCTCGCGAGGGAGATGTTCGTCAGCCCGATGGAGACGTACGAGGCGGAGACGGGGTTCGCCGATCTGCGTCTCCGCCCGGAGGACGGGTGGCGGGACAGCGTCGCGTATTGCTTCACCATTCCGACCGATGGGATCAACGACCTTCTGCGCAACGGGATGGAAGAACCGGTCGACTTCTGTTTTTCCACGGGAGGCGATATCCCGGACACCCGGGTCGAGGGAGAGGTGATCGACGCGCTCACCGCGCAGCCGCTGGAGGGGGCGCGCGTCATCTTCTGGGCGGGTCCGGATTCGATCCCGTACGGCGCGATTTCGGACAGCACCGGAAGGTTCGTCACGCGCGGGTTGCCGCCGGGCGAGTACCAGGCCTTCGGGTTCGTCGACCGCAACCGCAACCTGATTCCCGATCGCGTGCTGGAGTCCTACGACAGCGCGTCGGTGGCGGCCACGCCGGAGGCGCCGGTGGAGTTGCGGCTCGTCGTCGTGGCGCCGGATACGACTCCGCCGCTGCTGGCCCGCGCACTCGTCGTGGGAAGCGAGACCGTGCAGCTCGAATTCGATGACTTTCTCCTCAATCCCCAACCGGAGGAGCCCGGTATCGCGATTCGGGACTCGGCGACGAACGAGACGCTGGAGATCGTGGCCAGCCTCATCGGCTCGGCCGACGAGGTGACGTTCCCTCTCGACTCCGCGGCGCTCGCGGACTCCATCGCGGCGGCGGACTCCGTCGCAACGGCGGATTCCGCAGCCGTCGCCGACTCGGCGGCGGTCGAGGCGCCGAGCCCGGATTCCGCCGGCGCCGCGGCCTCCGACTCCGTCGCGGAAGAGGATCCCGTGCTTCCGTCGAGGTTCATCACGGTGCGGCTCGGGGCGGCGCTCGACTCGGGGACATACCGGGTTTCGGTCACGGGCGTCGTGAACCTGCGCCAGCTCACGGGAGGCGGCGATACGTCCTTTGTAGCCGAGCCGGAACCCCCGTCCGGCGACTCGGCGGCGGCCGCCGACTCGGTCGCCGCAGCGGATTCGACGGTGGCCGAGGGCGATTCCGTCATCGCGGAGCAGGATTCGGTGCCGCCGGCGCCCGACAGTCTCGACATACCGGCGATCCCGCCGGACACGGCCGGGGCGCCGCCGGACACCGTTGGGGCGCCACCCGACACGGTCGGGGTGCCTCCGGACACGGTAGGAGCGCCGCCCGACACGGTCAGGGCGCCTCCGGACACGGCCCGCAGGCGCGCATGACGGACCCGCGTCGCCGGCTCCCCTCCATGGACGCGCTCCTCAAGGAGTCCGGGGTCGCCGCCTGGATCGACCGCTACGGCCGTGAAACGGTCAAGGGCTCGCTCCGCCGGGCCCTTGACCGCGTCCGGGCGGAAGCCGGTTCGCAGGGGTCCGATCCCGTCGACCTCCTTCGGGTGGCGGCACGCGATCTGGAAGCGCGATCCCGGCCCTCGCTGCGGCGGGTGCTGAACGGAACCGGCGTCGTGCTCCACACCAACCTCGGCCGGGCGCCGCTCGCCGATGAGGCGGGTCGCGCCCAGGCGGAGGCCGCCGGCTACGGAAACGTGGAACTCTCGCTCGCGACGGGTCGGCGCGGCTCCCGATACGACCACTGCGGCGAAGTCGTCTGCGAGCTGACGGGTGCGGGCGCGGCGATCATCGCGAACAACAACGCGGCGGCCGTGGCGCTTGTGGTGAACGAACTGGCGCGGGGCCGCGAGGTGCTGGTGTCGCGCGGGGAACTGGTCGAAATCGGAGGTACGTTCAGGATCCCCGATGTCGTGGAACGGAGCGGCGGCCGGTTGAGGGAGGTCGGCACGACCAACCGGACGAGCGTGTCCGACTACGCGGCGGCCATCGACGAATCGACCGGGCTCATCCTGCGGGTCCACCCCTCGAACTACCGGGTCGAAGGCTTCGCGGCCCGCCCCCCTCTCGCGGCGTTGGTGTCGCTCGCGCGCGAGCGGGGGATCCCGCTGGCACACGATCTCGGCTCCGGATTGCTCGATGCGGATCTCCTGCCGGGATTCCCGGAGGGGCCCACCGCCCGGGGGTCGCTGGCCGTGGGCGTCGATCTCGCGACCTGGAGCGGTGACAAGCTCCTCGGGGGTCCGCAGGCCGGGATCATCGCGGGCGACGCGGCGCTGATCGGGCGGCTGCGCCGGAATCCGCTGCTGCGGGCGTTCCGGGTGGACAAGACGACGCTCGCCGCCCTCGAAGCCACGCTGATGCTCTACCGCGATCCGGACCTCGCCGTCCGGCGCGTGCCGGCGCTGCGGATGCTGAGCGAGCCGGCGGAGGCGGTCGAAGCCCGCGCGGCCGCCGCGCGCCCCGATCTTCCACAGCGGAGCGGTGCGCGCGTGGACGTCGTCCGGACCGAGGCGATGGTCGGAGGGGGCGCCCTTCCGGGGTTCGCGATTCCTTCGGCGGGCTGGGCCGTGGCGGGGATGGATGTCGAGCGGCTCGCGGCCGAGTGCCGCGCCGGCCCGGTCCCGCTCATCGGCCGCATCGAGCGTGCGGCGTTCATTGTCGATGTGCGGACCCTGCCTGGTGAGGAAGCCGCCCGGGCGGCGGAAGCTCTCGCCTCGGCGCTCGACCGGCTCGCCGATGCCTGACGCCGCGCGGATCGCGGTCCTCGCGTCGGGAGGCGGTTCCAACTTCCAGGCGCTCGTCGACCGCTTCCAGCGGGCGGACGTTCCCGACCGCGAGATCGTCGGCGTGATCGCCAGTCGCGAGGGGGCCGGCGTCCTTGAGCGGGCGCGCCGGGCCGGGGTGGCATCGGCGGTCTCGCCGCCGCCGGAGAGGCGTGGCGGGATGGCGATGTTCCTCCGCCGCACGCTGGACGAGTGGCGAAGCGACATCGTGGTCCTGGCCGGCTACATGAAGCTGGTGCCCGAAACCGTCGTGCGGGCGTACTGGGGACGGATCCTGAACATCCATCCCGCGCTGCTGCCTTCGTTCGGAGGCCGGGGGATGTACGGCGCCCGCGTGCACCGGGCGGTCATCGAGGCAGGCGTCCGGATCACCGGAGCGACCGTCCACTTCGTCGACGAGGCGTACGACCGGGGGCCGGTCCTGTGCCAGTGGCCCGTACCCGTGCTCGCGGGCGATACTCCGGAATCCGTCGCCGCCCGCGTGCTGAAGGTCGAGCACCGGATCTTGCCCGCGGCCGTCGAAGCCCTGGCTTCGGGGTCGGTCCGGCTGGCGGCGGACCGTCGGGTCCACTGGGTTCGCGAATGGTTCGAGACAGAGACGTTCACCAACCGGGAAGGATGAGTGGGAATGCCGACTGCGCTCGTGAGCGTTTCGGACAAGACGGGAATCGAGGAATTCTGTGCGGGATTGATCGCTCGGGGCTGGGAGATCGCGTCCACGGGCGGGACGATGCGGGCGCTGCGCGCGGCGGGGCTCGAGGTCCGCGGCGTGAGCGACCTCACCGGCCATCCGGAGATGCTCGGCGGCCGCGTGAAGACGCTCCATCCGAGGGTGCACGGCGGGATCCTCGCCCGGCGCGAGGTACCGGACGATCTGGATCAACTGGCCGCGCACGGAATGGTTCCGATCGACCTCGTGGCCGTGAACCTGTACCCCTTCCGCGAGACCGTGGCCGGCGGCCATGTATCGCTCCGCGAAGCGCTGGAGCAGATCGACATCGGCGGCCCGACGATGCTCCGGGCATCGGCGAAGAACCATCCAGCCGTCTGGTCGGTCTGCGATCCGGCCGACTACGGCCGCGTGCTCGAGGCCCTCGATGCCGGGGACGCGCCGGGGACGGCGGAGCTGAAGCGAGAGTTGGCGTTGAAGGTGTTCGGGCACACCGCGGCCTACGACGCGGCGATCGTCCGCTACCTGGCCGAGCAGGGCGACGCGGGGGATTCGTCCGACCTTCCGGCGGGGGAGACCGTCGTCCCGCTCGACCGCGTGCAGTCGCTCCGGTACGGGGAGAACCCGGACCAGGAGGCCGCCTTCTACCGCGACGGGTCCGGCCCGCCGCGGGGGATCCCCGCCCTCGCCCAGCTCCACGGCCGGGAACTCTCGTTCAACAATATCCTCGACGTGGACGGGGCTCTCACGGCGATCGCGCCCTTCGTGTCCGGAGACCGCGCCGCCTGCGCGATCCTCAAGCACTCGACGCCGTGCGGCCTCGCCGTCGGCGCATCCCCGCTGGAGGCGTACGAGAAGGCGCTCGCGTGCGATCCCGTCTCGGCGTTCGGCTCGGTCATCGCCTTCACGGAGCCGCTCACGGCAGGTGTTGCGGACGCCCTCTCGCGGAACTTCGTAGAGTGCGTCGTGGCGCCGGGATACTCGGAGGATGCGCTCGGCCTCCTGCGGGCGAAGAAGAACATCCGGATCCTGAAGCCCGAAGCGGGTGCGGCGCTGGACGCGGGCGGACATCTGCGGGAAGGGGTCGAAGTGCGCGGCGTGCGCGGCGGGGTTCTGATGCAGGCGGCCCCGCGCCCGGCACGCGAGGTGAATCGGGAGGCTCACGTCCCCACGGCGCGGGCCCCGAGCGACGCGGAATGGGACGATCTCGCGTTCGCCTGGTCCGCCGTGCAGAGCGTGAAGTCGAACGCGATCCTGCTCGCGCGCGACGGGGCGTCGATCGGGATCGGCGCGGGCCAGATGAGCCGCGTCGACTCGGTGGAGATCTCGATCCGCAAGGCCCGCGCGCAGGGGTTCGACGTCGCGGGCGCCGTCCTCGGGTCGGACGCGTTTTTCCCCTTCCGCGACGGCATCGATGCCGCGGCGGCCGCCGGGGTGACGGCGATCGCGCAGCCGGGCGGGTCGAAGCGTGATGCGGAGGTCATCGATGCCGCGAACGAGCACGGCATGGCGATGGTCTTCACCGGACGGCGGCTCTTCCGGCACTAGCCGGCCGCGGGCTGCCGGTCCGTGGCAGGGGCCGCGTCGCGCGAAGGGTTGCGAAACACGCGCGGCCGGAGCGGTTATACTTGAGCAGGTAGCGAAGCAGGCGAAACGCCCGGCGACCGGCGGGGGCCGGAGGCCGAACGGCAAGGGAGACTCCCCATGGCGAACATTCATATTCCGCCCGGCTGGCGGATCAGGGAGAGCGAAGCGACGCCGGAGTCGGCGTATCTCGACCGGCGCCAGTTCGTGGCCCGTATGGGCGGGGGGGCGGTCCTTGCCGCCGCCTCGCTCGCATGCCGGCCGGGAGGGGCGGCGGAAGCCCAGCAACGCGGCCCCCTCGACAACATCCCGGACACCCCCACCGCGGATCTCTATCCCGCGGCCGTGCACGACCCCCGCTTCACGCCCGGCGACCGCCACAAGGAGGTCTCGCCAGAGGAGATCGTGGCCACGTACAACAACTTCTACGAGTTCGGCACGGACAAGGACGGCGTGTGGCGCAACGTCGGCCCGTTCGAGGCCCGCCCGTGGCAACTGGAAGTCACGGGTCTCGTCGAGAACCCGGGCGTCTACGACCTCGTGGAACTGGAACGCGCCTTCCCGCTCGAGGAACGGATCTACCGGCACCGATGCGTGGAGCGCTGGTCCGTGGTCGTGCCCTGGATCGGCTTTCCGCTCGCCAAACTCCTGGAACGGGTGCAGCCGCTCAACAGCGCCCGCTACGTCGCCTTCGTCACGTTCAACCGTCCCGAGCAGGCGTACGGGATGAAGTCGATGACCTGGTGGCCGTGGCCGTACCACGAAGGACTTCGCATGGACGAAGCCATGAACGAATTGGCGTTCGTTGTGACGGGCATGTACGGACATCCACTCCAGAAGCAGAACGGCGCGCCGGTCCGAATCCACCTTCCGTGGAAGTACGGCTACAAGAGCCCGAAGAGCATCGTCGGCATCGAGATCACCGACCGACAGCCGGCTACGTTCTGGAATACGTCTACGCCCGCCGAGTACGGATTCTATTCGAACGTGGACCCGGACCTGCCTCACCCGCGCTGGTCGCAGGCGCAGGAGGAGATCGTGGGCACGGGGCAACGGGTTCCGACGCTCCCGTTCAACGGGTACGGCGAGTGGGTGGGAGAGCTCTACGGCGGTCGGGTGACGCCGGTCGGTGACGTGCCGCACGCCCGCTGAGGCTCCGGCGGGCGGGGCTTCCTTGACCCGCCCGCCGTCCCCGGCTAAAGTCTCGCTGGCCCAGCGGAGGCGGGGCCCGACCCGAATCGAGATTTTCCCCGAAACACATATAGATACGCCCTTGAGACGACGCGCGTTCGCAGCGCTCGTGCTTCTTCTGGGGGTCCTGATCAGCCAGGGTTGCGGCGGCGAATACCCGCAATCCGCACTGCACCCCAGTTCAGACTCCGCCACGATTCTCGACCGGCTCTTCGACCAGATCTTCTGGTGGGCGGTCGGCGTGTTCGTCGTGGTCGAGGGCATCCTCGTCTACGTGTTCGTCCGTTTTCGGGAGCGGCCGGGCGACGCGCGGCCGAAGCAGGTCCACGGCCACCTCCTCCTCGAAGTGGGCTGGACGCTGGCCCCTGCGCTCATCCTCGTGGCGATCGCGATTCCGACCATCCGCGCGATCTTCATCATCGACCGCTCGACGCCGGATCCGGAGGCCCTCGTGGTCGAGGTCATCGGCAAGCAGTGGTGGTGGGAGTTCCGCTATCCCGAACTCGGCATCGTGACGGCGAACGAAGCGCACGTCCCGCTGGGTCGCACCGTCGACCTGAGGCTCCGTTCGGCGGACGTCATGCATTCGTTCTGGATCCCGCGTCTGGCCGGAAAGCGGGACCTCGTGCCGGGGATCGAGAACCAGCTGTGGTTCCGGCCGGATTCGGTCGGCGTGTACCACGGACAGTGCGCGGAGTTCTGCGGCACGGCGCACGCGCTCATGGGAATGCGCCTGATCGTGGACGAGCCCGACGACTTCGAGCGCTGGGCCCGTGCGAATGCGGCGCCCGCGTCGACGCCCGGCGACGCGGAGGCGCGGGCGGGGCAGGGCGTGTTCATGGCGAACGCGTGCGTGAGCTGTCACGCGGTGAGGGGGACGCAGGCGACGGGACAGTTCGGACCCGATCTCACGCACTTCGGGAGCCGGCTCACGATCGCCTCGGGCGTGCTTGAGAACACCCCCGCGAACCTGGCGCGCTGGCTGGACTCCACCCAGCACGTGAAGCCCGGGAACCTGATGCCCGAAGTGGAACTGAACGACGCGCAGCTTCGGCAGCTCGTCGCCTACCTCGGGTCGCTCCGCTAACGCCATGGCCATGACCGACGCGCATTCCACGGGGATCCTGAGCTGGCTGACGACGGTCGACCACAAGCGGATCGCGATCATGTACTTCGTGGTCGGGTTCGTCTTCCTCCTCATCGCGGGGGTCGAGGGGCAGCTCATCCGGCTCCAGCTCGCCGCGCCCGAGCGTAGCTTCCTCGATCCGGATCTGTACAACCAGCTGTTCACGATGCACGGCACGACGATGGTGTTCTTCGCCGGCATGCCGCTCGTCGTCGCCTTCTTCAACTTCGTGGTGCCGCTGCAGATCGGGGCGCGCGACGTCGCCTTCCCGCGGCTGAACGCGTTCTCCTTCTGGGTCTTCCTCTTCGGCGGCCTCTTCCTCTACGCGAGCGTCCCCCTCCGGGTGATGCCCGACGGGGGGTGGTTCGCGTACATGCCGCTGACGAACGCCGAGTATTCGCCGGGACCGGGCATCGACTTCTACGTCCTCGCGCTCCTGATTTCGGGCGTGGGGTCGATTGCGGGCGGACTGAACTTCCTCGTCACGATCCTCAACATGAGGGCGCCGGGGATGACGTTCATGCGGATGCCGCTCTTCACGTGGATGGCGCTCATCGTGTCGGCGCTCATCCTGCTCGCCTTTCCGCCCTTCACGGTCGGCCTGATCTTCATGCTCTTCGACCGCCGCTTCGGAACGCACTTTTTCGACGCGGCGGCGGGCGCGGACCCCGTCCTCTGGCAGCACCTGTTCTGGGTTTTCGGCCACCCCGAGGTCTACATCCTCATCCTGCCGGCCTTCGGCATCGTATCCGACGTGATCCCGACGTTCTCGCGCAAGATCCTGTTCGGGTATCCCGTCGTCGTGTTCTCGGGCGTCCTCATCGCCTTCCTCGGCTTCGGCGTCTGGGTCCACCACATGTTCTCGGTCGGACTCGGGCCGGTGGTGAACGCGGTTTTCGGCGGGGCGACGATGCTCATCGCGATCCCCACCGGGATCAAGATCTTCAACTGGATCGCGACGATGTGGGGAGGACGTTTACGCTTCCGGACGGCGATGCTGTTCGCGGTCGGCCTCGTGGCGACGTTCACGATCGGCGGCCTGAGCGGCGTCATGCACAGTTCGCCGCCGGCGGACCTGCAGCAGACGGACACGTACTTCGTGGTGGCGCACTTCCACTACGTACTCATCGGCGGGACCGTGTTCGGCCTCTTCTGCGGCTTCTACTACTGGTTCCCGAAGGCGACGGGACGGATGCTGCACGAGGGCCTGGGGAAGGCCCATTTCTGGCTCAGCTTCGTCGCGCTGAACGTGACCTTCTTCCCGATGCACTTTTCGGGGCTGCTGGGGATGCCGAGGCGGACCTACACGTACGCGGAGGGTCTGGGTCTGGATGCGTTCAACCTGATCTCGACCGTCGGGGCCTTCATCTTCACCCTCTCCTTCGTGCCGCTGGTCTGGAACCTGTGGCGCACGTGGCGGCGCGGAGAGGCGGCCGGCCACAACCCATGGGACGCGTCGACGCTCGAATGGACGATGGCCTCGCCGCCGCCGCACTACAACTTCGCGGAGATCCCGGCCGTCGACCGGCGGGATCCGCTCTGGCATCCCTACATCGAGCCGGAATCGCGCCGGGAAGGGGATGAACCTGGGGGCGCCGTGCCGCGGCGGCAGCCGGACGAGCCGCCGGCGCCCGTGGTCATGCCGAATCCGTCGTACTGGCCGCTCGTGCTCGCCGTCGGGATGCTCCTCATGACGATCGGCGGACTCGGGTCGCTGGGGTTGACGCTCTTCGGTCTGTTCGTGACGGCGGTGGGACTCTTCGCGTGGGCTTTCGAGCCTCCGTTCGGGGAGGGGCCGCACTGATGGAGGGGCCGACCTCGACGGGCATCCCGAACCGCAAGCTCGCGATGTGGAGCTTCATCGGGTCCGAGTGCATGCTGTTCGGCACCCTGATCGCCACGTACATGATCTATCGCGGCCGGAACCTCGTGCCGCCGTATCCGCACGACCTCCTGAACATCCCGTTCATCACGGTCACGACCTTCGTGCTCCTGATGAGCAGCCTCATGATGGTGCTCGCGCTCGCGGCGGTGCAAAGGAACGATCTGCGGGCGACGAAGCTGTGGCTCGGCCTGACGGCGCTGTTCGGCCTCATCTTCCTCGGCGGCCAGTACTACGAGTTCAGCCACTTCGTGCACGAGGGGCTGCCGCTGTCGAGGAACCTGTTCTCGTCGACCTTCTTCGTCCTCACGGGAACGCACGGTGCCCACGTCGCTGGCGGCGTGATCTGGCTGAGCACGCTCCTCGTGAGGACGGCGCAGGGGAAGCTCGACGCCCGCCATGCGGAGACGGTGGAGATCGCCGGACTCTACTGGCACTTCGTCGACGTCGTGTGGATTATCCTCTTCACCCTCATCTACCTGCTGGTGTGAGGCACTCGTGAGCCATCATTCCGCCGGATCGCACCCGAGCACGCGCCTCTACGTCGCGATCGCGGTGATCCTCGCCGCGCTGACGGCGCTCGAGGTGATGGTGTTCTACATCGAGGCGCTCGCGCCGGTGCTCATCCCGATCCTGCTCGTGATGATGGCGGCGAAGTTCGCGCTCGTCGCGATGTTCTTCATGCACCTGAAGTCCGATGGCCCCGTCCTCACCGCCATCTTCGCCTGGGGGGTGTTCATCGCCACCGCCGTCGTGGTCGGACTGATGGCGATCTTCGGCAAGTTCGGCGCGTGACCGTTTTCCGCGCGGGCTGGATAGCCGTTTTTCTCGCTACCACATGGACATGTGGCGGCGAGGGTGGCTCCGACTCCGGTGGTGTGCCTGTTCCAGGCGTGAAGGAAAGCCGTGCCGGTTTCTCGGGTGTCGCGGCGTTCGGCCACGCCGAGCAGGAACGGTCTTCCTTTCGGGTATCCGAGCCTCATCGGCTCCAGATCGGATCGGTTGACGGGGGCGAGTCGAGCTTTTTCAGGATTGCCGAAGTGACCCGCCTTCAAGACGGTGGATTCCTCGTTGCCAATGCGGGTTCGGGAGAACTCAAGTTCTTCGATTCCCGAGGAGAGTTCTTGAGGTCGCTCGGTCGTCGCGGTGAGGGTCCGGGAGAATTCAGAAACTTGAAGAACGTCGTTGAGTTGGAGAGCGGCGGCATTGCGGTATTTGACGTTGGATTGGGTCGTGTGACGGTATTCTCCGGCGGGGGGGACCTGGAACGCGCCTACGACGTGACCCGCAAGTTGGGCGAGATAGGGATAAGAATCCACATGTTCGGGTTTCTCCCGAACGGGAACCTCGTGGGACTCCGGGAGGTCGACGGCGAGGGCACCGAGGTCGTTTACGGGACCTCCGAGCGCCGCCTGATCTTCAAGTCGCCCGTCGTGCAGCCGGTCCTTATCGACACGGCCGGGCGAGCCATTCCTTTCGGTAGGCCGATGCCGGGGGACGAAGTTGTGTCCCAGGTGGAATCGGGCATGGTCGGCGGGCGCATAGGCGTACGTGGGGTGGGCCAGGTTCCGTTCCCATTCCTCAAGTCGGCGATGGTGGCTGTGAGAGGAGACCTGATCGCCGTTGGACAGACCTCCAGGGCACTCCCAATCTTCGTCTTCGACTCACGCGGCAGGCCAATAGGGGGATTCGGTCGGAGTCCCGTACGGATCGAGGATAGAAGAACCTACGAGTCATGGGTTGATGAGTGGCTTGCCGATACTACGGCCCCTGGCGACCGTCGAGAGTGGCGGCAGCTGTACGAAGCGTTTATCTCGTCGACATCGGCGCCGGCGACGATGCCCGCTTTTCGCTCGCTCCTTGTACAGGCCGGAGAGAAGATCTGGGCGGAAGTGCACGACCCTGCCGTCGCGGACGATGCTCCATCCAGATGGGACATCTTCGCTCCGACGGGAAGACTCTCAGATGTTTGGGTGGGCGTCCTTCCGCCCCGCTTCCGTCCGCATGAGATCGGATCGGATTATGTTCTCGGCGTTTGGAAGGACGAACTGGGGATCGAGTACGTACGAGTGTACGATTTGATCGAAGTACCACCGGGCAGATAGCGACCCGAGGTTTCAGCGGGTCGGGGTGGCGGAGAGGGCGTAGAGGAAGAGGTTCACGCCCATCCTGAGCGCGGACTCCCGTACCTCGGGCGCGTCCCCGTGCACGCCCTCGTCCTCCCAGCCGTCCCCCAGGTCGGATTCGAAGCTGTAGTAGACCGCCAGGCGGCCATCGAGGAAGATGCCGAACCCCTGTGCGGGATTCCCGTCGTGTTCGTGGATCTTGGGCAGGCCGTCCGGCATCTCGTAGAAGATCCGGTAGATGCTGTGTTCGAGCGGCACCTCGGCGAGCGGGGTGTCCGGGAAGAGGCGGGCGATCTCCCGTCGGAAGGACTCGTCCAGGCCGTAGTTGTCGTCCACGTGCAGGAAGCCGCCCCCGTACAGGTAGGCGCGCAGGCGTTCGACCTCGCGCGCGGTGAAGGACATGTTGCCGTGTCCCGTCGCGTACAGGTACGGATGGTCGGCGAGGTCGGGGTCTGCGGCGCCTACCTCCGCGGGCCGGTCGGCCACCGGAATCCCGGTCCTGAGCCGGATCTGCTCGAGGAGATTGTCGAGGCTCGAGGGATTCGCGTACCAGTCGCCCCCGCCGTCGTAGCGCAGGCGCGCGATCGTCGGCGCCTCCGCCCGCTCCGACGCGCCGGGCGGCTGGCCGGCGAGGCTCGGACAGGAGCCGAGCGCGGCCAGCGCGGCGGCGGCGACCGTGACGAACCCGATGACCATCTGCGGCGTGCGGTCGCCGCGCCGCTGCGTGGCGCGGCAGTGCGGACAGATTCGCGTCGCGTCCGGCACGTTGCACTTGCAGCGGCGGCAGGGCTTCATTTGCCTGCGTTCATCGTGGCGCCTCGGTCGCGTGGCGCGGCCCGCCGGCCGCACCGTGTCTCACCCGTCTTCCCGCCGATCCGGCCACGGGCGCGGGTCGACGATGGGCAGGTAGCTTATCGGTTCGCGCACCCCGGGGCGAAGGCTCAGCAGTCCGTGGCAAAACCCCGCGTCAGCGCCGAGAGCGGTGAAGCACTCGGCGGGGGCCCCTCTGGGGAGAGGAGCGACGAGGGAGCATAGCAGCGCTATTCTGCGCATCTTCCGTAAGTTGCATATATTGCAATAGTTTATGTATGTATCACTGTGTTTCATCCCCTTTTTACATCCCTATTCCCAAACGGGATTCCGTGCGACTTTGCCGGACGTTGGCGGACCCTGCGGATCCCCTAATGCGCGAGCGCGGCTAGGCCCAATGCGTAATGAGGTTCCATTGTATTGGTGTACTCCGTCGGGCGGCCCTTGCTCCGCATGTACTCCATGCCGAGGGTCAACAGATCGCCGGGCAGGACACCGACGTCCGCGAGCGTTTCAAGCCCCGCACTCGACTGGAGCGCCTCGGCTCGTGTCTGCCAGTCGTGAAAGCGACAGCACGTTCCGAATCCCACGTCGTGGAAGTTCGGGTCGTCCTTGAACGAGTGGAGTTCCTCATACAACGTCAGGAGTTGCGTTGTGTGCGCTGAGAACTCGGTGGGTTCGTCCGAGTCCATACTTGACTGTGATTCCTGCCGGGTCTCCGGTAGGGTATCGAGCCTGATCAGGCGTGTCGTCGCACGTTCTCCGGTGATCCCGGTCTGCGCGCTCACCAGATAGCAGGGTTCGCCGGCGTGCAACTCGACTTGCTCGCTACGAATCTGTCGAGCCTGGCCAGCCAACCGCATCGCTGAGGTCACGTACTCACCGTCTTCGCTCCCGTCATCGATGGTCAGAAAGCCCGTCGCCATGTTCTCAGATGCCGCTTCCGCCTCAAGTACGTGGGGTCCCCCTTGATCGAGACAGACGCGTTCGCTCACGAGATCCGCTGTCGTCATGGTTGCAGCCACCACAACTTCACGCGGGGCAGCCGACGGAGCGGGCGTGGATGGATTCTGTCGAGTGGCAGGTTCCGGCGCGTCGGAGCAACCGGGGAGCATGACGGCCACCCCGACGGCAGCTACGGCGGCCGCGATCCGCGTGTATGACAACATTCTTTCTCCTCCTAACAAGTCCGTGGACGAAGATTCCTCCCCGCAGGGTCGGTGTGAACCACCAGTTGAATTGATGGGTACAGGGAAACTTCGACAAGGGGAGGACAGCGAGGGGCAGGATGGCTCGAACGCGGTGTGGCCGATCCGACCGCCGAGGCGCTGGCTCCTGACCGTTACTGGTCATAAGCCAGCCGACGCAGTGTTGAACACTGCGGCTGGCGAGGGGGGGCCGTCCCCCCTTCAGAACCCCCGGCTTGTCGCGTTGCTGCGAGTACGGTCAGCGCGTGAGCGCTGCCTGCCCGAATCCCGTCACCGGAGTGTCCACGATTCGGGCGCTGCCGCGCTACTGTAGTCGGTTGATGCCCATTTCATACACCTCGACGAACTCCACATCGAACTCGTCGCGGCGCAGCACCGCGATTCTTCCGTGAGCAACATCGAGCAACTCGACGGGCTGGCTTGTTACGGCGACCGTGTCTTCGAGCCACAAGGGGAACAGAACCGGGAGATTGACTGCCGCGACGGGCGTCCCGTCCGGCTCGATGATCGTCCACCGGCGCAACTCGTCGGCCAACTTGGGATAATCTCCGATCCAGATCCTGCCATCGGCATCGACCTTGACCGCTCCGTAGGCGGGATAGGAATCCCGGATCGTGGAGCGCTCCAACCGGCGTCGCCAACCCGCTCGATAGTCTTCGGGGAACATCGCGAGGAAGCGCTCGGTCCACTCCTCCTTCTCTTGGGCGGTGACCCTGCGTGGGAAATATCCGCCGCGTAAGCGAGTGACCGGGTCCATCCCCCGGTAGAGCGTCAGGTCGATAGAATCGTTGGTGCCCACGAGTGCGTGGCGTCCCCGGCCCGCGAAGAGTGCGGTCTGCGCGAATCCGACCGGAAGCCATTCGTCGGTGACGTAGCGCTCCTTGCCGGCCCATTCGCCCAGCGTGTCCACGATTTCCCCCAAGTCGCTGCTCAGGACCAGAAAGACCGGTCCCCGCTGCAACCCCGGAGGCAGGATCGGCCGCGTCTCCAGAGCCGCCAAGACCTCGCCGTTCTCGAAACGACTGAGAGGCACGGCCGCACCGAGTCCGGCTCCCTGATCCAGCCGTTGGATGCGAGTCACTTCCCCCCGCGCGTTCAGGAAGGTGAAACGCCGCAGACGACGGTCGAACACGAACGGAATGCCATCCGTGCCGACTCCGATCCGCTCGATCCATCTGTACTCCCCCGGCCCCTCCCCGTCACGACCCGAGCGCACCCGAATACTCCCGTCGCGATCAAGGAAAACCAGCTCGCGCGTACCGCCGTCCCCGATGACCAAGGCTGAATCCGGCAGGAAAACGGCTCCCGCGACCCGGTCGAGATGAAGGTCCGGCAGAGCAGCCGTCGAATGGATCAGGCGTAGTTCGACCAAGGGAAGATCCAGCGCGTGCACATCGGAGATCCGCACGATGTCCTCGTCGGCCGGATCGACGGCGACCGCGCCCGTGCTCACCGATTCGGTCGATCGATCCTCGCAGCCGAGGTGCATGGCGGAGACTGCGACGACGATGACGAGTCTCTCCGGCCACCCGGCTCGGTTCCTTCTCATGGCAGAGATGCCCTGACGACGTAGTGGACTCCGAACTCATCGACAACCCGTGCGTAGATGCTGCCGTGCTGGACCCAGATGGGGCCTGCCGCGTCGAACGCGAGGCGAACGGATCCCAAGTAGTCGCCGTCCTCCGAATACCGGTCGTAGAAGGCGGGCGCGTCCCTCGGCGTGACTCTCTCGACCCAGAGTCGTCCTTCGTCGTCCACGAAGAGACCCTCAAGAATGGGCTTGACGTCCGGGGTCAGGGAAGCCACCTCCTCCGCCTCCCGCCTGAGCTCGGGGCTGTCGTCGACGATGCCCTCGACGTAGGCATCGCGATCCTCGTCCGTGACCCTTTGCACGGGCAGCCCGGCTTCAATGACCACCAGCGTGTCGCCGCCCTCGCCCGTTCGGACGATCCGGTACGACGCGTTGTGTGCGCGCCAGAAACCACCGGAAGGATTGAGCTCGATCAACTCGGCCACCTCGAACGGAAGCGGCAGGAACCCCCAGCCCGCAGGCGTGCTGTATCCGTACGACCGAAAGCTGGCATCACCGACGTACACGGAGTCGGTGGCCCCGGTGGACAGTTCGTAGGACTTGTAGTAGCGCCGCTCGCTCCACAGACTCAGGCCCGGCGGGGGCGGGTAGCCCGGATCGTCGTCTCCGTGCGTGGTCGCCCGCCAGTAGCGGCCCCGATCGTCGAACACGCCGTCCCAGATGTATCGGTAGCTCATGACGGGCTTGGTGAACCGGCGGACCTCCTCACCCGTGGGGTCAACGCCCATGATCGCCCACTGCCTGGTATCGTGTATCCACAGGAGAGTGTCTCCGGAAAGGCGTATCCCGTTGGCGCTCCCGACCTCGCCCGGTCCCTCGCCGCGCCGCACGATCGTCCGCAGGTACTCGCCGTTGGAATCGAAGACGCGGACTTCCGCGGCCTGTTCGTCCAGCACGTAGATGGTGCCGTCGCTGGCCGCCTGGACGCCTCGAACGTCACCGAAGGTCACGTTCAGGTCGTCCCCTTCGAGGGATCCGAACTTGAGGTCCACGCGCGCCTCGATCACTTCCGGGCCGACGGAGTCCACGGCGGGGAGGGTTGGGTAGCGGATGAGGACAGCACCGTTCGGCAGTGTCTCGCGAATCGGGTTGTCGGATACCGGTTCCGGTTCGCAGGAGGTGAGCGCGGCAAACAGCACGGGGACGAGAACGATGAACGGGTGGGGCCTGTGGAGGGCGACTTCTTGGGGGAACATGTCCGACCCTTCCGACTGGAGGTTGCAGCGAGCGACCGAATCGATACGGGAATACCGAAGATACGGTTCGCGCTCCCCGGCCTGCCATGCCACGACCGTCCACGTGCCGTCGCGGGGAAGTAGAAAGCCCCGCCCGCGATACCCGTGCGCTTCGGTGCGGGGCATCCCGGGGGTCGAGGGGGCGGCGCCCCTCGTCAGCCGCCACGTTCAACGTGGCGTGTGCTGTATGTGGACGCCCCCGGTTGGGCAAGCGTGGAT
>JAPPGH010000031.1:0-192762 GCA_026914155.1 Candidatus Palauibacter rhopaloidicola
CGTAACCCTCACGGATCAAACCAGTTAGCAATCTCATTGCCAAAGCTGGGACAGCTCGAACAGTTGATGACAGGCGGCACGGGACTGTGCCGGCCGGCGGATGCGCGTTTCGACGCCTGGTTCCGCACAATAGCTGATCGCTGGGTGGTGCCGTGCGAGCGCGGGGCCGCCGTCTACCTGACCCAGTCCGTGCAATCATGGGACGATCCGGTGTCATTGCTCGCCGGAAGGTCGGCGTTGCTCCGGGTTTTCGTGACGGCGCCACAAGGCAGTGGCGCCGCGATGCCGGATGTCCGGGCCACGTTCTATCTCGATGGTGCCGAACGGCACACCGTCCACATCCCCGCGAGCACGCAAACCATTCCCACCTATGTCACAGAAGACGACCTTGCGCTGTCGGCCAACGCCGAGATTCCGGGGGAAGTCATCGCGCCGGGCCTGGAGATGGTGATCGAAGTCGATCCGGATGGCACGCTGGATCCGGCGCTCGGCGTGACGAAGCGGGTTCCTGACTCGGGTCGCATGCAGGTTGACGTGCGGACGCTGCCACCGTTCCAGCTGACCCTGATCCCGTTCCTCACAGAGGGCGATCCGGATTCGGCTGCTGTGGACACCGTCGCCTCGATGGCGGCGGATCCGAATGGTGGTCACGAGTGGCTCCGTGACGTCAGGACCATCCTGCCGGTCGGCGAACTCGTCGTGCTGGCGCACGATCCCGTGACCACCTCCTACAGGCACGTCGTCCGAAGGCTGGGACAGGTGGAAGCGATGCGCCTCATGGAAGGGGGCACGGGGCATTGGATGGGGATGTTCGCCCAACCGGAATCACGCACGACCTTTCCGAGTATTGCCAATCTGGGCGGACGCGAAACCATGGTGTCTGTGAGTGCAGGACGAGACGCACCACGCATCGTGGCGCATGAGCTGGGCCATAATCTTGGACTCGGGCATGCGCCATGCGGAACCAATGTCTCGGGCCTCGACCCCTGGTTCCCTCATCGCGGCGGACGCATCGGAGCTTGGGGCTACGACCCCGAGCGGAGGGCATTGCTGGATCCCAAGGCCTACGACCTCATGTCCTATTGCTGGGGCAACCACTGGATCAGCGATTACTTCTACAACAAGGCCTTCGACCACCGCGCCGCGGAAGTTGCCACCGAAGCGGCGACGATGGCGGATCCGGGGCGGTCGCTGCTCGTTTGGGGTGGACTGGATGAGGATGGCGCTCCTTATCTCGATCCGGCCTTCGTCGTCGACGCCGCGCCCTCTCTTCCTTCCGCCGGTGGGGAGCACATGATTGTTGGAGCCACATCCGACGGCTCACCTCTCTTCTCGTTTACTTTTGATTTGCCGATCATCGACGACGCCGAGGGCGAAGAAACGAGCTTCGTGTTCGCCCTGCCCGTGCAGGCCAACTGGACCGACTTGGCGAGCGTCACGCTGTCTGGCCCGGCTGGGTCGGCGACGCTGGACGAGAGCACGGACCGTCCGATGGCCATCCTGACCGATCCCGGCACGGGGCAGGTGCGCGCGTTCCTGTCGAATCCGCGGTCGGCGACCCGAGCTGCGGCGGGACAGACTCCCGCGCAGGGGCTGGAAGTGCTGTTCAGCCGCGGCATCCCGAGTGCAGGAGCGTGGAGGCCGTGAGCGGTACATCAACAAGGAGGGGAGAGGGATGAACCGCGTCGCGAGGTTGTTGGCTGCGGTCGTTGTCGCGGCGGCTTGCGTGAGGATGGACCCTGCCTTCGCCGTGGCGCAGGAGCCGGGTGAACGGATTCGCGTAACGCTTCCGTCGAGCACGGTGATCGGTTCATTCGTCGAGATGCGGCAGGACGGGCTGGTTCTACAGGACGAAGGCGGGACACGATCCATCGCGCTCGACGCGATTCATCGGATAGAGCGCCAGGTTGAGCGTCGTCCCCGCACGAAGGGGGCGCTGATCGGTGCGGGGTCCGGCGTGGCTGTTGCGGGGCTGCTTGGCCTTGTTAACCCTGAGCTCTATGAGGACGACTGGCTGTTCAGTGGCGCGGAGACGTTTGGACTTGTGGCCGGCACCTTCGCGGCCATCGGTGCGGGTGTCGGCTGGATTGCTGGGTCGGTCATCCGGGGTGACGGGTGGGAGGATATGAACTTCGGCTCGACATCGAGCTTGACGGCCGGTTTGCACCGGGGATCGAATGTGTTCGTCGGCGGGCGCATTCGGTTCTGAAGCGCCGGAGGAAGTCGACTGACCGCTAGGGAGCCGGAAGCAGCTCGTCGAGGTAGCGGAGGAGCATGTGGCGCCACGTGGGCCAGTCGTGGTGCCACTCCTCGCCCCAGTCGTCCATCCGGTTCGGCACGCCTTTCCGCCCCAGGAGAGAGGCGGCGCGCCAGGATTCGCCGATGTCCTCCGCCCGTCCGCGCCCGGAGGCGAGGAGCACGAAGCGCTGGCGCAGCCGGTCGAGCGTCTCGCCCGCGAGTTGCGGCAGGTGGTGCACGGGCGAGGCGCGGTGGAAGTCGTCCGTCGCTCTCGCTTCGGCGCCGGTCTCGTGTTTCAGAAAGCGCTGGAGGTCGTAGGTGCCGCTCATGCACACGGCGTGCGAGAAGGCGTCGGGGAACCGGCACAGCACGGCGAGCGCGTTGAACGCTCCGATCGAGGAGCCCGCGACGATGACCTCGATCCCGGGATCGTTGCAATCCTCCCGGATCATGGGGACGAACTCGCGGTAGACAAACTCCTGAAACCGGTTGAGGACCGCCATGCGGTGTTCGGGGGTTCCCTCGCGTCCGAGCATGACGCGGCCCGCCACGCTGTCGCACGAGTAGACCTTGAGCCGGCCGTCCGCCAGGTAGTCGGCGACCGTGTCGATGACGAGGAAGCGCTCGATCTCCTCGGCGTCTCCTCCGGCGGTCGGGAACATGAGGAAGGGCACGCCGACCTCCCCCCAGCGCGCGACGTTGACCTCCTGGCCGAGACGGTGCGACCACCAGCTGGCGTTGAGTTTCATGAGGCGAGCATCGGCACAGCGCCGGGGGGTTCCTCCCGGCGGGCCGCCTGTATGCGGTCGAAGAAGAGCGCGGTGAACTCCTCGATCTCGTGATCGGGGTAGAGCGAGGCCACCTTCGCGCGCACCGCGTCGCGGGCCGCCTCGCTGCCGAAGAAGTCGTCGGCCACCTCGTCGAGTTCCGCGAGATGCGTCCCGCAGAACTCCACGAAGCGGTCGGTCTCGAACCGGGCCTCCGCGATCCCGGCGCAGGCCCGTACCTTCTCTCCTGTCGACATCCCCGGACGGCAGGCATCGAAGAACGGCTGCCAGTCGAGGTTGACGCGCATCCCGCGCCGGGTCGCCGCGCAGAAGAGGGACCAGCGCAGATTCGCCTTGATGAGCCACGGGAAGTGGTAGTGGAGCGACGTGACCTGCGAATCCGGACAGGGGTTCGCGAAGTCGATCGGCATCCACCGCCCGCCGCTGCGGAGCACCTCGCACGAGTTGAAGTCCCACCCGAAGAACGCGTTGATCGTGAGCGTCGTGTCCCGGATCGCGCCGGCGTCGGCGGGCTCGAGGTGGTCCCGCTCGACGGTGTAGCGGTCGTGCGCGGGGGCGCCGGGATCGTAGAGAACGGCGCGCGTTTGAGGGCCCAGTCCGATGCAGCGGACGAAACGGTCGTGCTCCACTCCCTGCTGGAGGTGCATGACGAACTTGCCGCTCTCGTCGTAGGCGGTGCCGAGCGCCTCGTCGTCCTCTATCCGCGACACGCCGCGCCAGCCGCCGCCGTCGTAGGGCTTCATGAACACCGGATAACCCAGGTCGTGCGCGACGGCGGGGAGGTCGAAGAGCCGCGCGTAGCGCTTCAGCGTGACCGCCAGATCGTCCTGCGGGTCGTACGACTTGGGCGGGAGGAGCCAGGTCCGCGGAACCGGGAGGCCCAGCCTCATCATCGCGCAGTAGGTGGAATGCTTTTCCATCGACTGGACGCTCCACGGATTGTTGAACACGTAGAGCCCGTCCATGATCACCGACTTCTTGATCCACTCCCGCGTGGGGAAATACCAGTGCGTGAGGCGGTCGATGACGACGTCGTACTTCCTCTTCTGCTGCAGGTCGAAGGGTTCGATCGTGACGTCCTCGAGATGAAACCGGATCGTGCCGTCGGAGGAGGGGATCCGGGGGTTCAGCCGCTCGAGGATCGCGCGGTAGGCGATGGGCCAGCAGAGGTCCGCCCCGAGCGAGAGGCCGATGCGGCGGGTGATCTCGCGCGCGGACGCCGCCGCGGCCGTCATTCGTACACCATCCAGAGCGGACCCGGGAAGAGCCACGACAGGCCCTCGCGCAGGCGGTCCCGCCAGTTCTCCCAGTTGTGGCCGTCGCGCGACTCGACGAAGCGCACCTCCGCGCCACCGCGCCGGAGGACCGGGATCAGGGCTCGATTCTCCGAGACCAGCGGTTCGTAAACGCCCACCGAGACGAACGCCTTCTCGGCGATGACGGTCGGCGCCGCCCGGTACGCGTTCATCATGTCGACGACGCGGTCGAAGACCGGGCCGCTCTCGTGGGCGCCGATGTCCGTGAACAGGAAGGAGCCCGACTGGAGCAGTATGCGGCCGAAGCGGCCGGGGTATTCGAGCGCGGCGTGGAAGGAGGCGACGGCGCCCAGGCTCGCGCCCATGAGGCCGCGGGAGCCGGGGTCCGGGAGGAGCGGATAGTCGCGTTCGAGGCGCGGGAGCAACTCTTCGGCGACGAACCGCGCGTGCGCCGGATCCGCCGAGTATTCCGACATCCGGTCGTCCGGGTGCAGGAGCGCGACGATCATACGGGGGATTTCGAAGCGGTCGATCAGCCGGTCGAGCACCCGTCTCAGGCCGGCGTACTCGACGTAATCCCCGCCGTCGTGCACGATGAGCAGCGGGTAGCGCCGGTTGGCGCGGAACTCCGCCGGCCGGTACACGGTCACGTGCCGCGCGGACGCGAACGCCTCGCTCTCGACCGCGAGTTCGTCCATCTCGCCGGGCCGCACGTCCTCGCCCTCGCGGGCCCAGTCCGGGATCTCGTAGCCCCGGGCCTGCACGACGGAGTTCGCGCCGAACGGATCGCGGGCGCGCTGCGGGTTCAGCGGGTCCTCGATCCACTCCGCGCGGCCGAGGGCCACCACCTCGATCTTGTATTCCACCCGCGACTCGTCGGGCAGTTCGAGCGTGTAGCACCAGAGGTCCGTTCCGTCCAGGCGGCGGAAGGGCGCCGAAGTCTGGAGACCGTGCACCCAGTGCCGGAGCCGGACCGCGTCGGCATGGCCCCGATACACGAAGGTGTAGAGGGGAGGCTCGGCGAGCGGGAACTCGTTCGCATCGAGGAACGCGCCCACGGCATCCACCCCGCCGGAACCGGACGCGAGCCGCTCCTCGAGCGCCGCGATCGCGGACGAACGCGGCATGGACGCGTCCTGCCCCCGGACCCGACCGTGGGGATCGAACCGCATGCCGGACTACGCCGCCGTACGGAAGGGGACGCGGCGCCCCGCCGCGTCGAGGCGTTCGAGA
This sequence comes from Candidatus Palauibacter rhopaloidicola, assembly GCA_026914155.1. Classification (GTDB taxonomy): domain Bacteria; phylum Gemmatimonadota; class Gemmatimonadetes; order Palauibacterales; family Palauibacteraceae; genus Palauibacter; species Palauibacter rhopaloidicola. The sequence goes on from JAPPGH010000031.1 coordinate 5,516, forward strand.
CCGTCCCCGCCGCTCCAGCCGTCGCCGGCCCGGTCGATTCGGTGGCCCGCATCGAGGAGGAGGCAGGTATCGGGGGAGAAGCGGGCCGCGAGCCGCGCTGCGCGCGTCCGATCGTCCAGGGCGAGCCGAGCCGAAGCGTGCGGCAGGGCGACGAGCCCTTCGGCGATCCCGAGCCCCGCGTCGAAGACTTCGGGATGGCCCGCGCCCCACGGCGGCCGATCGTGAAAGAGCACGACGCGCTCCGTCAGCACCATGGCGCCCGCCGACCGGCCGATCACGACCCGTCCGCCCAGGAGCTTCCGTCCCCCGAACAGGCGCAGGCGGCTCAGCAGGTTCCCGACGTGCCCGCCCTCCAGCACGATCGCCTCCGCGCCCTCGAGCCGCGCGTGCACCTCGCGCCGTTGCGATCGCACCGCGTCGCGCTCGGGGGGTGTCAGGCGGCGCTCGAACTCCGACCGGATCTCGATCACGCGGGCCAAATGCCGGGCATCGAGACGCCGGATGGCCGCGAGGGCTTCACCGCGCTCGGCCCGGAGCACCGACGCGTCCCCCCGCAATTCGGCCAGCCGCCGGTGCGCCTCGATGAGGCCGTGGAGGCGCAGATTGTAGGCGCGACGCAGCGACCGGAGCCGGTCCCGTGTCTCGCGGTGCGCACGCGCGAGTTCCGCGTCCGCCTCGGCGATCCGGTCGGAGCGCCGATAGAGTTCGAGATCGACGACGCGGTTGGCGAGGCCTGGATCGATGAGCCCCTCGTTCGCCTCGCGGTCCCGCCACCCGGCGGTGATGGCGGCGATCCGTGCGCCCGGGGACAGCGCGCCCCCGGCCTCCAGTTCCCGCACCACGTCCCGGAGCGCGAGGCCGCCCCCGCGCGGACCCAGCAGGACAAGCGCGCTCATCTGGCGCGCACTCTCACCCAGCGCCCGGCGGCGTCGAGCATGCGGCGCAGTTCGTCGTAGTCCGGGTGCCGCAGCCGGAGCCAGGCGTTCGCCATGTACCCGGCCTCCACCGGTTGGGTGGGCGTGCCGGGCGGCGGCAGGTGCGTATCGATGATCCACTCCCCGAAGCGGGTTTCCACCTTCTCCAGGCCCTCGTACCCCGCGATCCGTCCATCGTTTTCGGGCCGAAGCGTCACGATCCCCGCGGAGTAGCGGCGCGACGCGTCTCGCAGTTTCCGGCCATGCACGATGCAGGACGCCCATTCGCGGTACACGTCCATTTCGTTCGCCGCCCCGTACAGGTCCCAGGCCCGCACGCCGGGCGGGCGGCAGCCGATCTCGGAGAACTTGAGCCCTTTCTCGCCGAAGAACCATTCCATGTGGGTGGCGGAGGTCCCGATCTCGAGCGCGTCGATGACCCGCCGTCCGAGTTCCCGGACCTCCGCGTAGGCGGAGGCGGTGTCGATCCGGTTCGTGGCGATGAACTGGGGCGACACCTCCCGCGTCCGCATGGCCTCGAGCACGTTCGGGTAGTAGTGCGTCATGAAATCGTGGACGACGGTGCCGCCCACCGTCAGCGTGTCATAGAAGGCCTCGTGTCCGTCCACGAACTCCTCTACGGCAACTTCGGGGCCGCGCCCCACGCCGAGGCGCGGGAGCAGTGCCGCGAGCTGTGCCTCATCGTCGACGCGAACCGTGCCCGAGGCGCCCGCCCCCGCGCGAGGCTTGACGATGAGCGGATAACCAACCCTCCGGCCGAACGCCGCGATCTCGTCCGCGTCGCCTCCGCCCATCGACTGGGCGGTCGCGATCCCCGCATCGCGAAGGGCGTCCTTCATTGCCGGCTTGTCGCGGCACAGGTGCGCGGTCTTCACGGAGGTCCCGGCCAGTCCCGCGGCTTCCCGCACGCGGGCGACCGGGAGGATGTGGGCTTCGACGGTGGCCTCGAGGCGGTCCACGGGCCACCGCCGGTGGATCTCGTGAACGGCGTGCGCGAGCGCGCCCTCGTCGCACACGGAGCCGACCTGCTCGTAGCAGGTGAGCCAGCGGTGGAGGTCGGCGCCCAGCGCTTCCGGCGGGGCCTCGCCCACCGCGGACACCTCGGCGCCGACTTCGTGCAGGCCGCGCACGAAGTCCTTCTGGTTTCCGGGAAACAGGGGTTCGACGAATACGACGTGCATTGCTTCGCCAACGACTCGGGGGAAAAACTTCACTTTGAGGGCCCGACATAGTACAGTCCCTGCGCTCGAACGCCAGCCCGTCCGGCGGCGGCCGTTCGGCCCGCCGCTGCAACCCGGAAAACCCATGCCCAACGTCGCTTTCGTCGCCCCGTTCTATCTCCCTGCCACGCTGCGGTTTCTGGAAGCCGCCGCGGGGCTCGCCGGCGTGCGCCTCGGGGTCGTGACCCAGGAACCGCTCGAGCGAATGCCCGCCTCCCTGCGGCGGAGGGTCGCGGCGCACGCCCGGGTCGACGACGCGCTGTCGGCGGAGGGCATCCACGTCGGGCTGCGCCAGCTCTCCGGCGAACTCGGCGGGATCGACCGGCTGCTGGGTGCGCTCGAGGAGCTGCAGGTACCGCTCGGCGAACTGCGAGACGCCCTCGGAATCGAGGGGATGGGCGCGGGGGCGGCGCGCAACTTCCGCGACAAGTCCCGCATGAAGGACGTTCTGCGGGCGCACGGCCTGCCCTGCGCCCGGCACGCGCTGGTCCGGGACGAGGCCGAGGCGGTGGCCTTCGCGGACGCGACGGGCTTCCCGCTCATCGTGAAGCCGCCGGCCGGCTCCGGCGCCCGCGGCACATTCCGCGTCGAAACGACGGCGCAGTTGCGCACGGCGATCGCGATGTCGCGGCCGAGCGCCGAGCGGCCGACACTCATCGAGGAGTTCGTCGTCGGCGAGGAACACTCCTTCGACGCGGTCTCGATCGGCGGACGCGTCGTCTGGCATTCGATCAACCACTACCTGCCTTCGCCGCTCGAGGTGCTGCGCGAGCCGTGGATCCAGTGGTGCGTCCTCCTTCCGCGGGAGGTCGACTCGCCCCGGTACGACGAGATCCGGCGCGTCGCCGGACCCGCGCTCGATGCGCTCGGGATGGAGACGGGGCTGAGCCACATGGAGTGGTTCCGGCGGCCCGACGGTCCGGTGGCAATCTCCGAAGTCGGGGCCCGGCCGCCCGGCGCCCAGTTCGTCACACTGATCTCCCAGGCGCACGACTTCGACCTCTACGGCGCCTGGGCGCACCTCCTGGTCTTCGACGAGTTCGACCCGCCGCCGCGCCCCTATGCGGCCGGCGCGGCCTATCTCCGGGGACAGGGCCGGGGCTCCGTGCGGCGGGTGGCCGGCATCGAAGAGATCGCGCGGGATCTCGGGCCCCTCTGCGTCGAATGGCGTCTCCCCCGCGCGGGACAGGCGCAGAGCGCGTCCTACGAGGGAGAGGGCTACATCATCGTCCGCCACCCGCGCACCGAGGTCGTCGAGGAGGCGCTGGAGCGGATCATCACCCGCGTGCGGGTGGAACTCGCCACGTAACGAAACAGCTCACAAGTAACGGAACAACACAACGGACCATGAACGTATTGATGATTTCGCCGGGGAAGGGCGATAAATCCGCAAAGATTGCGGACGCCATGAGGACCCGAAACTAGGGGGACCGATGGCGGAGCTTCACGAGCGACACCGGCAACTTCTGGAAAAGGCGACCATGAACCGCAAACTCTCGCCCGCGACGATTCGGAGTTACCGGGGCGGCTGGAAGCGGTTCCGGCAATGGCTCGCGAGCGAGTATCCGGGGGCGGACCCCTTCGAGGCTGACGCGGACACCGTGGCCGCGTTCGTGGTCGATCTTGTCCACGGGGCGACGTTGAGCGACGGGACGGAGCTAAAGCCTTCCACACCCGCGACGGCGGTGCAACGGATCGTCGCTATCAATCACTACCGCCGGGAGCGCGGGTTGCCGCCGTTCAAGCGGGGAGAGGGAACGATTGCGGAGGCGCTGCACACCGTCCGGCGGGCCGCGCCGCCGACGAAACAAGCGAAGGCGCTACGGCGGACCGATCTTGAGACGATATGCGACATGCTGGAGCACCGGACCCGGTGCGGACGAGTGGACCGCCGCAACCGGGCCGGAAACATCCTTTACACGGACTGGCCGCACGAGCCGGACGCACGTTGCCGGTTCCGCAATCCGACACCCGACGCGGTGAGTAGTGCGCTCGCAATGAAGGCTTACGTCCGCGTCTCGTTCGGTGCGCTCTTGCGGGTTTCGGAGTGCGTGGCGCTCCGGTGGCGGGACGTGAAGCCTCACCCGGAAGAAAAAGGTTGGGGCGAGGTTCATATCCGGCGGAGCAAGACTGACCAGTACGGAGAGGGCGCGGTCCGCTCCGTGGAGCCCGAAGTGATGGATGCGCTCCGGGCGTGGAAACGGCGATCCCGGACCGCCCGCCCGAAGGACTACGTTTTCCCGTGGCGGCGACCCGGCAACTACACCCGCCGTCTCAAGCTGGCGGCCAGAGACGCCGGGCTCGCGGACCCGGAGGGGTATTCGTCGCATAGCTTGCGGATCGGTCGGGCCGTGGAGCTGGCGGCGGCGGGTGCGTCTGTTTTCGAGATTATGAGCGCCGGACGGTGGAAGGACCCCGCCATCGCTGAGCGGTACTGCCAGCAAGCGGACCGGGCGCGGGCGGACGCGGCGCTCCGCCGTCTCTGAGGCTGGCCCGGCGGTGGTGCGGATGCCATCGTGAGGGACTGATACCGGCAACGTCGATTTTTGAGGGCTGGCCGGGGCGCGGGGGGTTTTGCGCTCCGGCTTTTTTTGTGGAACACGAGCAATGGAGGAACGAGGGATGGAAGGAACAAGGACGGTGCTCGCGCGGAACATGACGTACCGGCAAATCTGGGAGGCTTATTTTTCGGCCCGCCGGGAACGGCAGCCGCGGTGGAGCGGAGTGGCGCAGACAAAGCTGGCGCTCGAAGAGGACGGCAAACGCGGCATCTCGCCTGCGGACGCTTTGGAAACGGCCGAGATGCTGCGGCGGATGGCGGAGCGGATGGAAAGCCCGACCGACCATGACCGTTTCGTAGACGTGGCCGAATCGTGCGAGATAATCGCGGGCAAGCTGCAGGGAGACGAAGAGACATGACGCCGGAACAAGCAACATGCGAGACGTGCGGGGGCGCGCTAATTGTCTGCGATAACTGCGGCGTTGCGCTCGCTCCGTTCAAGGTGCCCCGGGTCGGGAAGGGCCGGATATGTACGCGGTGCCTCGCGGCTAAGTGGGAGGAAGATTCCGGCGAAGGTGACGCCGCTTCCGAACAACGGGACCGGGCCGACAGGACATGACGACGCCTAACGACCTGCACCGGGACATCGCGCGTTGGGCTTTTCGCGCCGCCCGCCTACGGCGACTCGCGGGCGATGGCGGGAGCGAGCCCGGTTGAGTAGCTTCCAGAGACGACAACCCCGGCAAGGGTGACGCAAAGAGTGGCCGGGAGTGCATCGCGCACTCCCGGCCTTTTTGCATCGTGGAGGGACCGTATGAGGGACAAGCGGACGTGTCTTGTATGCGGAAAACGGTTCCAGCCCGCTAAAACCGGCCCGTTCCCCGACGTATGCGGCGGACGGGACGGAGAGTGTTACCGGACACGGGAGCGCCGCCGCCGGAGGAACAATCCGCGCTATCGCAATGCGCTCGACCGTATCCGCCACGGTTACCGCGCCGCGCCGGTTCGATGACGCTACGCGGGCAAGCGGGACTCCACCGTAAGGACGTAAACGCCGCATATCACGCTTACGCCGTCGCCCGTCCGGGACTCGCCCGTAATGCGCTGCTCGCCTTGCTGACGAAAAAAGCTCTAAACGATCCCGACTGGTTCGAGGCGCTCCCGCCCGATCCTGGACCGCCGAACGGCGACAGTTACTCGGTGAACCTTACCGGACCCGGTTGGAAAACGCTGGACGAACTGTGGCGGCGGGAGTGGAAACGGGAGCCGGGCGTTTCTAAGGCGACCATCTGCCGCCGCATCTTTCGAGGCGTGGCGGAATCCTCCGCGCTCGGCAAGCTCACGCCCAAAAATCAGCGCATCGCGCAGCCGTTCGCCGGGGTGGATCGTATCGAAATTCAACGCGAGGCGGGATCGTGCTAACCGTCGTCACCGTTCCCGCCGTCCAGCCTATCGAACTCGCGGACGTCAAGGCGCATCTCCGCATCACGGGCTCACGAGAGGACGATACGCTAGGGCGATACATCGCCGGTTCCGTTTCCGCGCTGGAGGAACGTCTACGCCGTTCGCTTATCACGCGGCGGTATGCGCTGGAGGTTCCCGCGTGGCCGGGCGACGAATGGCCGATAGACGCCGCCTCCGTGCGTCTCCGGCGTTGCGTTGACGACCGCGAGGGCCAGCGCCTCCGCCTCCCGCGTCCGCCGATACAACGGCTCGTGGCCGTGGAGACCGTGACGGCGGACGGAACGGCGACGGCGCTAACCGGGCTCTTGCTCGTGGACGGTGCGATCCTCCGCCCGGATACGGGCTGGCCGGAACTCGCCACGGGCGACCGTATCCGCGTGACGTTCGAGGCGGGCCACGGGGCCAGCGCCTCCACGATGCCGGCGGACGTACAACACGCGCTCCGCCTCTACGTCGGCGATATGTACTTGAACCGCGAACCGTCCACCGCATCGCCGGACGCTCCCGGTACGATGGCGCTATTCCATCGCCGCGCCGAACGCTGGTCCATATGAGACCGCCCGCAACGCACCGGGAGACCCCGGAGACCCCTACCGCGTCCCGCCGTGGAGAACGTAACCGCGAGTGGACTTCGCATTTCACGGAGCCGGAGGGCTGTATCTGATGCCGGGGCCGTGGGATGTTCGCTTGGACGGTATCGAGGCGCTGGAGGAAGCCCTACGGGCCGTGGAGCGGGCGGCGGGCGACGTGGAGGGCTCGCGCTCCGTCGCCGTCTCCGGGACGGCGGACGCGGCGCTAGAGAACTACGCTCGCGGGCCGGGCTTGAATGAGGTACGGGACGCAACGCCGGTGCTTACCGGGCGGCTCCGGGCGCGGTGGTACGCGGAGCGGTGGGGCGCGGGCCGCGTGTCGATACACAATCCCGAAGTTTACGCCGGGCTCGTGATGGTGCCGGGCGGGATTCCGTCGCCGCGTTTCGGGGCGGCGCTGGAGAGGGTTAGAGAGGGCGCGGAGCGCGCCATCGGTGACGCGGTGAATAGAGAGCTTGAACGCTTGAACCGTTGAGCCGGGCTACCGCCGTAGAGCGGTACGTTGCGGGTCTGGAGTGTACGCAAGGCGCGGGCGCTGGCGAGCCGCTGGCGGTGCTCCCGTGGGAGCGCAGTTTCCTCCGGGGGGCGCTGGCCGATGGTGTGCAGGTTGCCGGGCTCACCGTCGCCCGTGGAGCCGGTAAGACGACGTTTACCGCCGCCATCGCTTGCGCGGCTCTTGATGGTCCGCTCGCGGTTCCACGGGGCGAGGTTGTGATCGCCGCCTCCAGCTTCGATCAAGCGAAAATCGGACTCCGCCACGTTATGGCGTTCATGGAGACGCGGGCCGATTTGCGGGACCGCTCCCGGTGGCGCACGGCGGACTCGCAAAACGCCGGATTTATCGAGGATCGGGCGACCGGCTCCCGCGTCCGGTGCATCGCCTCAGACCCGCGACGGGCTCACGGGCTCGCGCCGTGTCTGATTCTCGCCGATGAACCGGCACAATGGCCGGAATCCACCGCCGACCGCATGTACGCCGCGCTCGTTACGTCTCTCGGAAAGATTCCCGGCTCCCGTATGTTCGCGCTCGGAACACGTCCGGCCACGCCGGGCCATTTTTTCGCCCGGTTGCTGGACGGCGGCGCGGATTACGCACAACTCCACACCGCGCCGGACGGAGCGCCCATCACGGAGCCGGAGACGTGGCGGGCCGCTAATCCGTCTCTCTCGATTATGCCCGCGCTGGAGGCGGCGATACGGGCGGAGGCGGAGGACGCCGCCCGCGATCCTTCCTTACTCCCGCAGTTTGAGGCGCTGAGGCTCAATCGAGGGACGCCGGACACGGCGGAATCACTACTCGCCGACGCGGCGACATGGACGGCGGCGGAGGGCGAGGCGGAGCGGGCCGGGGCGCACGTCATGGGCGTAGATATGGGCGGTTCCGTCTCGTGGAGCGCCGCCGCCGCATACTGGCCGGATTCGGGAAGGCTGGAGGCGCTCGCGGTTACGGGCGACTCGCCCGCCCTGGACGAAAAAGCGACACGCGACGGAGTAGACCCGGCGCTTTATCGCGGGCTCCACCGTTCGGGCGAACTCGTGACCGCACCGGGCCGCGTTCCTCCGGCGTCCGCGCTATTCGGCGAGGCGATCGACCGATGGGGCGTTCCGGCGCTGATCGTCTGCGACCGCTGGAGGCTCGGCGAGGTAGCGGACGCGCTGGCGGGCGCACGTCTCGCCGTCCCGGTCGAGACTCGCGGGCAAGGGTGGAAGGATGGCGGCGAGGATGTGAGACGGTTCCGCCGCGCTCTACTCCGTGGCCGCGTGACCCCGGCCCGGTCGGGTCTCTTGACTCACGCCATATCGGAGACCCGCACCGCCGCCGATCCCGCCGGAAATGAAAAGCTCACGAAACGCCGGGGCGTCCGGTCGCGAGAGGATGCCGCCGTCGCCGCCGTCATGGCGGTGGCCGCTGGCGAACGCTCGCGGGCGTTTCCCGTTGTGAAACTCCGCTCCGTGGCGGTGGCGTGATGTCCGCTCCGTATGCGCGAGGGTGGCAAGCCCTACGGGACGCGGTAGTGGTGCGAGACGGAGCCGCGTGTACGCGGTGCGCCTCTCGGGATTTTCTGGAGGTACACCACCGGGACCGGAACAAGTGGAATAACTCGCCCGGCAATCTGACGACGTTATGCCGGGGTTGTCATAAGCAAGCCCACCGCCGCCGCAATCGTGCCGGGCCACGGGCGGACGCTTGGGATCAACTCGCCCGGCAACGGATAGGGTGATGGGAAGATGACGAACGTACAAAAGCTGACGGTAGAGGCGTCCGAACTCCGCGAGGCGCTAAACACGCTCGCCGGAGATGCGGAGGCTGACGAAACCGCGATCAACGAAAAAACGGCGGAGTATCGCCGCGTGGAGGCGCGGTTGCGGGCCGCGATCATCGCGGAGGGCGAGACGCGGGAGCCGGTCGAGCCGGGCGGAGACGCGGAGGCGCGGGAGCGGGACCGCCTCATCGGGGCGGCGGACGTTCGCCGGTACGTCTCCGCCGGGCTGCGGGACCGGGCGCTAGAGGGCGCGGAGGCGGAGCTAAACGCGGCGCTTGACTGTCCCGACAACCGGCTCCCGTGGGAGATGCTGGCGGAGCCGGAGGTGCGCCACCGCGCCGACACGGTGACGGCGGCTCCATCGGACGTCCCGCGCCGCCCGCAACGGACGATCCCGCGAGTTTTCGCCGATTCCATACTCCAGTATCTCGGAGTTGAGATGCCGCGAGTAGCGGCGGGCGAGGCGGTTTATACGCACGTCACCGCCGGGGCGTCACCGGCTCCCGTGGCGTCCGGCGTGGCGAAAGACGCGGAGGCGGGAACGCTCACCGCGATTACGATGAAGCCTATCCGGTTCTCCGCCGCCTATCGGTATCAGGTGGAGGACCGGGCGCTCTTGGCGTCCATGCCGGACGTACTGCGTTCCGACCTACGGGCGGCGCTCCGCGAAGAACTTTCGGACGTGGCGCTAAATGGCGACGGGGCCAAGCTGACGGGCGGCGAGGCGACGGAAAAAGCGCCGGAGGGCTTCATCGGGTCTGACGCGCTCGGGACCGCGCCGACCGATCCCACCGACGCCGCCACGTTCACCAACTTCCGCTCGCTGCTTATCTCCGGCGTGGACGGGAAACACGCCTACACGCTCGGCGGCGTCCGGGCGCTCTTGGGCGTGGCGGGCTACAAGCGGGCGGCGGCGGCGACTGATTCCGCGCTCCAGACTGACGCGCTGGAGTTTATGGCGAGGCGGGGCGGTGGCGTCCGCTCTACCGCGCTCATCACGCCCGCATCGAATATCGAGCAAGCGGTGATTTTCCGGGCCGAACGCGGCGGCGGTTCCGCCGTGTTTCCGATGTGGCAAGGCGTGGAGATTATCGAGGATCGTTACACCGGGGCGAGTAAGGGCGAGGTACGGTTGCAGCTTATCGCGCTCGGGAACTTCAAGATTGTTCGCACCGCCGCCTATGGGCGGGCGAAACTGAAGGTTGCGTAACCGATGCTGTACGGGGTTCGGTGGCGTGCGTCCGGGGCGGTGGAGGCGACCGGGCGCACGCTGGCCGGTACGGTGGTCCAGTATGGGGACGTGGCGGAAACGCCGGAGGGACCGGAACGGTTCGAGGCGGGAGCTTTTGGCGACGTGGAGACCGTCGCAACGGCGCTCACGCTAACGCACGATCATCTCACGCCGCATCTCGTGACGACCGGGGCCGGGCTCACGCTTGCCGACGATGGCGAGGCGTTCCGATTCCGGGCCGAACTCCCGCCCGGCAAGCTCGCGGACGGTGCGCTTGATATGGTCCGCTCCGGTGCGCTCGCGGGTGCCTCCATGAGTTACGTCCCGCTCCGCGAGCATATGGCCGATGGTGTGCGAGTTGTGACGCGGGCCATGATGCCCGCTCGCGGTATCGCGCTCGTACATGCTCCGGCGTTTCCCGCCTCCACGGTGGAGGCGAGGGCGGCGGCGACGGCGAACGCGGCGGCGTTTCCCGCCGTGATGTGGACGGTAACGGGGCCGGAGGTACGGGAGCCGGTAGAGGGCCGGAGGGAGCGCCGGAGGGTGTTTCTATGAGGCTAGCGGGACTCTGGCGGCGGAGAACTCCGGCGGGACGCCACCGGGCCGGGAGCGCACCGTATACGGAGGCGTGGGAAACGCTCTTGATGCGGGCGGCGTCCGGGACTCTCGCCGCCTCCGCCGCCTCCACGGCGGCGCTTGGGGCCGCGTCCGGGCTTTTCGCCCGTTCGCTTGCCGGGGCCACCGTCCGGCCAGGTGGACACGCGAGGGCCGGGGCCGTCTCTCGTTCGGTTCTCTACGCCATCGGGCGGGACGTGATCGAGACCGGCGAACATCTCTCGCTCATTGACATGGACACGTCCGCTCGTGTCCGGCTCTTGCCGGTGGCCGCGTGGGACGTGACCGGCGGGCCGGACCCCGAAACGTGGCGTTATGCGCTCACGCTGGAGGGACCATCGCAAGCGGAGGTTGTCACAACGTCCGGGGCCGGTGTCCTCCATATTCGGCTATCGCCGGACCCGCGCCGCCCGTGGCGCGGGCGCTCGCCCATCGCCGCCGAAACTGACCGGCTCGCCGGAGGGCTGGAGCGCCAGCTTGCGGGCGAGGCTGGCGGGCCGGGCGGGAAGGTTTTCCCGGTCCCGACCGTGGGGCGAGAGGGCGAGGCGGCTACACAACTCGCCGCCAGTCTGAAAACGGCGGCGGGCGGAGTGGTGATTCAAGAGCAAGCGGCGTTTTCCGGGCGCGGCTCCAGTCTGAACGAATACGGGGCGCTCGCCGTCCGGGGCGGTTATCAAGCTCACACACCGGCCCGGCTCGGAATCGACCCAAACGCCGCTACCGTCGAACTCCGGCGGGACGTGTTCCGCTCCGTGTTGGGGGCCGTCGGCGTCCCGTCCGATCTATTCGAGCCGGGGCCGGGCGGCGGGCAACGCGAGGCGTTCCGGCGATTCCTCCACGCCAGCGCCGCACCGCTCGCCGGGCTCGTGGGAGACGCCATCGGCGAGGCGCTGGACATACCGGACTTTGCGCTTGATCTATCGACGCTCAACGCCGCCGACGTGATGGGCCGCGCTCGCGCATACGGGTCTCTCGTAGGCGCGGGCATGGACCCCGCCGACGCGCTGGAGAAAACCGGGCTGTAAATCCCACCGTCCCGAAACCGCCTCTCCCGTCACGCTCACAATCGCGACGGAGCCGCGCCAGAGCCTCCAGAATCGACGGAGAGGGCCGCGCCGGTATCAGTAGATGCCCGGACCCCGAACGTCGAAAAGAGGCACCATTACGCACCGATTAGCGTTTTCCGGCGGGTCTGACGCAGACTTTCGGAGTGCTCCACGGAGGGGGGGAAAGAGAGGGGGGGACCGTAGGGGGGGAGAGATTGGGGCGGGTGGCTTTTCTCCGATCCTTCCACGGCGACGCCGTAGGGTTTCGAGGGAGTGAGGGTTGAGAGATGGAGTAGAGGGCGAGAGTAGGTAGGGAGGGACTTTCGCCCGATTCCGGGGCAACCGTCGAAACGTCGCAAAACGCAGTAACGGCGCGGGTTCTCCCAAATCTGCAAATTTGCAGAATAGGGGAAAGCGCAGGTCCGGTGCGGATGGACAGACCCGGCGGTATCTTCCCCGCGACCGCAGGTTGAGCACGAGGAGCGGAGGAACGGTGACGGAGGATACGAGGGACCGGAGATGGCACGAGGGCGAGTGCGTCCGTTGCGGCCAGCTTGGCGCGGTGGATGCCGAGACGCGGTTAGACACCGCGTGTTTTGTGCAACTCGCGGACGCCGTGCTTCACGGTCGGAAAGTGACGGGTCCCGGCGTGGACGCGGTGCGGGCGCGGTTCGGATTGCTCGTGAGGTATGATCGGGAAGCGGCGGAGCGATACCTGCACGAGATTCGGGAGACGTGGGCGGCGGTTGTCGGCGACCAACTCACCCGGACGGAGCTACAGGAAACCGCCTCCGTCCTCCGAAGGCTCGCCGACGTGGTGAAGGGCTACGCGGAGCGCGCCGGAGAGCCGGACCCGGACCGGATGCGCCACGTTGTGGACCTAACGACCGTCGCCGCCGGATGTGAGGCTGCCGCCGAAGCTGCGGACGATCCCGCCGGACGCGCGTTGGCGCTGGAAAGGTGGCTCACCTAGACCGCCCGATCATTCGGGCATCTTCGGGTCCGGGCCATGTTCGAGGCGCGGACTCGACTCCATAATCCGTTTTACCGAAACGGTTTATACCGCCTCTCGCGTACACCGCGCGGAGGTAGTACCTTTTACTGGAGCCGGATTTTTGTTGAACGTCCTCATGGTATCGCCGGGCTACCCGGCCGAGATGACCTGGTTCACGCGCGGGCTCGCGGAGGTGGGAGCGAACGTCATCGGCCTGGGCGATCAGCCCGGGGCGGCGCTGCCCGAGATCGCCCGGGCGAGCGTGTCCGACCACCTGCAGGTGAGATCGCTGGCCGATGAGGCGGACGTGATGCGGCAGGTCGCCGAGTTCGCCGCGCGAACACGGATCGATCGCGTGGAGTGCCTGTGGGAGCCCTTCATGATCCTCGCCGCGCGGCTGCGCGAGATGCTGGAACTGCCGGGGCCGACCGTCGAGCAGACGCTCCCCTTCCGCGACAAGGAAGTGATGAAGGACGTGCTCGACGCCGCCGGGATCCGGACGCCCCGCCACGGGAGGGCCACGAGCAACGCCGAGTGCCGCGAGGTCTCGGAGCGCGTCGGCTTCCCCCTCATCGTGAAGCCCGTCGCCGGCGCCGGCTCGGCCGATACCCACCGGGTCGATTCGGCGCGGGATCTGGAGCGGGTCCTTCCCGCCCTGCGGCACGTCCCCCAGGTCACGGTCGAGGAGTTCATCGAGGGCGAGGACATGACCTTCGACACGGTCACGGTCGGAGGCGCCGTGGCGCACTACAACATCTGCCGCTACTGGCCCCGCGCCCTCGAGTCGAAGACGCACGAGTGGCTCAGCCCCATCACGTACGCGCTGCGCGACGTGGAGGCGGATGATGTCGCCGCCGGACGCGAGATGGGGTTCGCCGTGCTCGCCGCGCTCGGATTCGAGACCGGCTATACGCACATGGAGTGGTACCGGACCGCGGACGGGGAGGCCGTGTTCGGCGAGATCGCCGCGCGTCCCCCCGGCGTGCGGACGGTCGACCTCATCAACTTCGCGAGCGACATCGACACCTACCGCGGGTGGGCCGAAGGCGTCGTGCACGCGACGTGGTCGCAGCCGGTGGAACGGAAGTACAACGCCTGCTGGATCGTCAAGCGGGCGCGTGGACAGGGCCGGATCCAGCGCATCGAAGGGCTCGGCCCGCTGCTCCAGGAGTACGGCGAGCGGGTGTGCAGTCTGGATCTGCTCCCGGTGGGGTCACCCCGGCGGAACTGGCAGGCGACGCTCGTCTCCGACGGGATGATCTTCCTCCGGCACCCGGACCTCGCGGCGCTGGAGACGATCGCCGGCGAGTTCGCGACGCGCCTGCAACTCTACGCCGCCTAGCGGCCGTCCTCGGGCTCTTCGGCGCGCTGGAGCAGGAGGAAGCCCAGCGGCGGGAGATCGACGGCGAGCGAGGCGGGACGCGCGTGGTGAGGCGCCTCCTCGGCGCGGGCCGAAATCGTGGCGCGCCCGTTCCCCCCGAACTCCGGGTCGCCGCTGTCGAGCAGGACGCGGTACGGCCCGGCTTCGGGCAGGGCGACCCTATACCCCGGCCACGCGGTGGCGGAGAAGTTCGCGACGACGACGACGGCCCCCTCCCACTCCGGCCGCCACCGCAGGTAGCTCAGCACGTTGCGCTTCGCGTCGTGCACGTCCAGCCACTCGAAGCCTTCCGGCGCGTGGTCCAGGGCGTGCAGCGCGGGTTCGGTAGTGTAGAGACGGTTCAGCGCGCGCACCCAGCGCCGGAGCCCGCGGTGCATCCCGTGCGCCGGGTTCGCTGACGCATCCGGCAGACTCCAGTCCAGCGCGCCCTCCTCGTGCCATTCCCGCCGCTCTCCGATCTCCCCTCCCATGAACAGGAGCTTGGCCCCGGGGTGCGTCCACATGTAGCCGAGGAGGAGGCGGAGGCCGGCGAACTTCTCCTCGTCCGTCCCCGGCATCTTCTCCAGGAGAGAACGCTTTAGGTGAACGACTTCATCGTGCGACAGGGGAAGGAGATGCCGTTCCGTATGGGCGTAGTGAAGCGAGAACGTCAGGCGTCGGTGCAGGTGGGGCCGCCGCTCCGGCGGAGCAGCCAGCACGCGGAGCGTGTCGTTCATCCATCCCATGTTCCACTTGAAGTCGAACCCGAGCCCGCCCTCGCCCACGGGCGCCGTCACGCCGGTCCACGCGCTGCTCTCCTCCGCAAACAGGAGGACGCCGGGAAAGCGGTCATGGACCATCTCCGACAGCGCCTTGAGGAAGGCGATCGCGGCGAGGTTCTCGCGTCCTCCGAGTTCGTTCGGCTCCCACTCTCCCTCTTCCCGGGAATAGTCGAGGTGGAGCATCGACGCCACCGCGTCGACGCGCAGGCCATCCACGTGGTAATGCTCGATCCAGTGGCGCGCGCTCGAAAGGAGGAAGGAGAGGACCTCCGGCCGGCTGAAATCGAAGGCGAGGGTGCCCCAGTCCGGATGAACGGCCTGAGACTCCTCCCCCATCTCGTAGAGGGGCGCCCCGTCGAACGTCCTCAGGCCGTGGAGGTCCGGGCCGAAGTGGCCCGGCACCCAGTCGAGCACGACGCCCAGCCCCAGGCGGTGCGCCTCATCCACGAAATGCGCGAAGTCCTCGGGAGGCCCGTAGCGTGAGGTGGGGGCGAAGTACCCGACCGTCTGATATCCCCAGCTCCCGTCATAGGGGTGTTCCATGACGGGGAGGAGTTCGATGTGGGTGAAGCCCAGATCGGCGGCATAGGGCAGCAGCTCCCGGGCGAGCGCGCGATAACCGAGCCACGAGCCGTCCGCGTGCCGACGCCAGGAGCCGGGGTGGACCTCGTAGATGGACATGGGATGGTCGGGGGCCGCGCGGTCCGGGCGAGTCTCGCACCACTCCGCATCCGTCCATTCGTACGGGGCGGTCGAGGCGACGCGCGATGCGGTGCCCGGCCGGACTTCGGCGGCGCGCCCGAGCGGATCCGCCTTGTCGACCGCGACGGCGGGCCTGTCCGGTTCCCCGTCCCCGTCGGTCCCGGAACGCACCTGGAACTTGTACAGGTCTCCCGGCCCGACGCCGGGGAGGAAGCGTTCCCACACGCCGGCGTCGCCCACCCGAGACATGGGATGCGCCGTTCCATCCCACGCGTTGAACGAGCCCACGACGCTGACGCTCCGGGCGCGCGGGGCCCATACGGCGAACCGCGTCCCCGCCTCCCCGCCGCGCTCGCACGGGTGCGCGCCGAGGAGGTCGTGGAGCGCGGACTCCCGTCCCGCGTGGAACGCCTCGAAGTCGGGAGCCTTCAGAGGGAACGAAGGATCGCGCGCCGGGGTTTGGAGAGGTCCGGGGGGGCCGCTAGTTTTTTTGTGTTCGATCTGCCACCTCATCGCGGCGCGTCCGTCCGGACCGGGCGCCGTCCCTTGCAGCCACACATACACCACTTCGCGACGAAGTATGAGCCGCATGCCTGCAATCGCCAAGCCAGCGCCGACACGACCGCGGGCGGGGGTCAAGCCCCCGGAGGAACTTGCCGTCGTGCATCTCGTCGCCGAGTACTGGCCGTACGCCCGCACGGGCGGCCTCGCGGAGGCGGTGCGGGGCATCGCGACCTTCCAGGCCGCCCAGGGGACGCCCGTTACGGTCTTCATGCCGCTCTACCGGTCGGTGCGCGAGGCCTTCCCCGATCTGGAGCCGATTGCGGACGGTTTCCGCGTGCGCGTGGGGCGGCGGGTGGAGGAAGTCCGGATTCTCCAGCACCCCGGCCCGCGCCGGAACCCGCGCGTGCTCTTCGTCGACCACCCCGGGTGCTTCGACCGGGAGGGGATCTACGGCGAAGGCGGGGCGGACTACGCGGACAACCCGCTGCGCTTCGCGCTTTACAACCTCGCGGCGCTCCGGATTCTGCCGGAACTCGCCAACGTGCCCGTCGTCGTCCACGCGCACGACTGGCATGCGGCCCTCGCCCCCGTCTTCCTGCGCACGCGGTTCGCCGGGCGCGAGGCGCACGACCGCATGGCGGCCGTCCTCTCGATCCACAACGCAGGCTACCAGGGACTTCAGGGGCCCGAAGTGCTGGAGGAGATCGGGCTGCCGCGCGAGCTGTTCCACTGGCGGCTCATGGAGTTCTACGGCCACCTGAACCTGCTCAAGGGCGGCCTCGTGTTCGCGGACTACGCGACGACCGTGAGTCCCACGCACGCGCACGAGCTTCGCACGGCCGACGGCGGGTTCGGTCTCCACGGCTCGTTCATCGAGATGGGCGACCGCTTTCTCGGGATTCTGAACGGCGTCGACCTGGAGGTCTGGGATCCCGGGACGGACCCGGAGATCGCCGCCACGTTCTCGAGCGAAGACCTGGCCGGGAAGGCCGTGTGCAAGCGGGCGCTGCAGCGGGAGTACGCGCTCACCGAGGCGCCGGGCGTACCGCTGTACGGCATGACCGCGCGGCTCGTCGCGCAGAAGGGGCTCGACCTCCTCATCGACGGCGGACCGCTGGAGCGGGCCGAAGGGCAGTTCATCTTTCTCGGCCAGGGTGAGGAGCGGTACGAAACAGCGCTGCGCGAGTTGGCCGGGCGGTACCCGGACCGGATCGCCGTGGACACCGAGTTCGCCGAAGCGAAGGAGCACCGGCTGCTGGCGGGCATCGACCTCCTCCTGATGCCGTCGCTCTACGAACCGTGCGGTCTCACGCAGATGCGGGCGCAGCTCTACGGCGTGCTCCCGGTCGCCCGGCGCGTCGGGGGGCTGGCCGACACCATCGAGGACCAGGTCACGGGCTTCCTGTTCGACGGATACACGCCGGAAGACCTGGAGATCGCGCTCGGGCGGGCCGCCGCGCTGTATGCGGGGAGCCGGGAGGCATGGAACGAGCATGCCGTGCAGGCGATGACCCGCGACTTCGGCTGGGCGAGCAGCGCCGGCCGCTACCTGGACGTGTACCGGCGGGCGCTCGCCGCGCACGCCCCGGGCGACTGAATCCGCCTTCGGCCGTGGATCGCGCCACGGTTGTCCTTCACGGCCACTTCTACCAGCCGCCGCGGGAGGACCCGTGGACGGGCCGGATCCGCCACGAGCCGGGCGCGGCCCCGTTCGAGAACTGGAACGAACGGATCGCCGCGGAATGTTACGAACCACTGGCGCGGGCGGGGGCGTTCGACTGGCTGAGCTTCGACCTCGGCCCCACGCTCGCGCGCTGGCTCGAGGGGGAGCGCCCGGACGTCCACGAGGGCTTCATCCTCGGGGACCGGGCGAGCCGCGCGCGGCTGGGGCACGGCAACGCGATCGCGCAGCCCTATCACCACATCATCCTCCCGCTCGCCTCCCGCCGCGAGAAGGAGACGGAGGTGCGCTGGGGGCTGCGGGACTTCGAGCGGCGCTTCGGGCGGAGGGCCGAGGGCATGTGGCTCCCCGAGACGGCCGTCGACACGGAGACGCTCGACGTGCTGGCGGCGGCGGGCGTGGCCTTCACGATCCTGGCGCCGCACCAGGTCGCGGACGTGCCGGCCGGCGGCGTGGGGCGAGTCGGCCTCGGCGGGAACCGCGAGATCGCGGTCTTCATCTACGACGGCGAACTCTCGCACGGCGTGGCGTTCGGGGCCCTGCTCGACGGTCGCGACGCGTGGTTCGAGGCGCTGCGGTCGGCTTCGAGCCGCGAGATTCCCTTCGTCGCGCTGGCGACGGATGGCGAGACCTTCGGGCACCACCATCGGGGCGCCGACCGCACGCTCATGCGAGTGATCCGTCGCGCCCGCGAGAGCGGAGAAGTGAAGATCGGGAACTTCGCCTCGGCGCTCGCCGCCGCGGGTGAGGTGCCGCTCGTGACCCTGGAAGAGCCCACCTCCTGGAGCTGCGCGCACGGCGTGGAACGCTGGCGCTCCGAGTGCGGATGCCGGATGGCGCCTCACCACGACTCGCAACAGCGCTGGCGGGGGCCGCTCCGCGGGGCGCTTCAGTCGCTCGCGGTCGGACTCGATGAGGCGTACGCGGAGTTGGCGCCGGGCCGGTTGCCGGACCCGGATCGGGCCATGGAGACACTTGGCGAGGTTCTGGGCGCGCCGCCGGGGCTGGAGGACTTCGCCGCGCGCGCCGCCGGCGCGGGAACCGGCGGCGGAGAACGCCGGGCCGAAGCGCTGGCGCTGCTCGAGGTCGCCCGCGACCGGGCGGCGATGTTCACATCCTGCGCCTGGTTCTTCGACGATGTCGCGGGCCTTGAGGTGAAGCAGGTGCTCGGCTACGCCGCGCATGCTCTCGACCGCCTGCGTGGGCTCGCGCCGGAGCGTGCCGAGGCTCTGGAGACCGCCCTCGTATCGGACCTCGCGAAGGCCCCGGCCAACGACGCCGACCTCGCGAGCGCCGCGGCTGTGTACGAACGTGCGTTCAGGTTGGGCGCCGGCGCCCCCGCCCCCGGGGACGCGTGAGCCGAGGCCCGCTCCACTTCGCGTTCGCGATTCACCTCCACCAGCCGGTGGGGAACTTCGACCATGTGTTCGAGGATCACCTGACCGGCGTGTACCGGCCTCTGCTCGACGCAATCCACCGGCACGGCGCCTACCCCATCTCGCTTCACGTCTCCGGTCCCCTCCTCGACTGGATCGAGCGCCACGCCCCGGACTTCCTCGATGACCTCGGGGAGCGGGCGGCGGAAGGCCATATCGAGCTCCTCGCCTCCGGACGCTACGAGCCCATCCTCGCGGCGCTCTCCACGGAGGACCGCGTGGAACAGGTCGAGTGGATGCGGGCGGATCTGCGCCGCCGGTTCGGGGTCGAGGCCCCGGGGCTCTGGCTCACGGAACGCGTCTGGGAACCCGATCTCGCCGCCGACCTGGCGCGGGCGGGCATCGAATACACGCTCCTCGACGACCGTCACTTCCTCGCCTGCGGACTCGAACGCGAGGAACTGGACGGCGTCTTCACGACGGAGAGCGGCGGGGAGCGGCTCCGTCTCCTTCCGATCGACGAGCGGCTCCGGTACCTGATCCCGTTTCGGCCCGTGGAGGAGATCGAGCACTTCATCGCCGGGCGGCGGCGGGCCGGGCAGCGTCAGATCGTGCTCGGCGACGACGGCGAGAAGTTCGGAGGGTGGCCGGACACACGCGAATGGGTGTACGGCGGCGGCTGGCTGGATGCGTTCCTCGAGGCGCTGAACGCGGCCCGCGGGCGGGGCGAACTGGAGCTGGTCACGACCCGCGAGGCAACTTCCGGTCCGAGCCGCGGGCTCGTCTACCCCGCAACGGGCGCGTACCGCGAGATGGAGGAGTGGACGCTCCCCCGCCCCGCCGCGCGGCGCCTCGCCCGACTTGTCGCGACAACTTCGGGGGCCGCCCGCACCGACGCCGATGCCGGCCCGCTGATCCGCGGCGGGCACTGGAAGGGCTTCCTGCGCCGATACCCCGAGGCGAACCGCATGCACAAGACGGCGCTGAGGCTCTCTCGTCTGTGTCGGGAGCGCGGCGACCCGCCGGAGGCGAGGCGCGCCATCGGGCGGGCGCAGTGCAACGACGCGTATTGGCACGGGGTGTTCGGCGGGGTCTACCTTCCACACCTGCGCCGGGCGATCTGGCGCGAACTCTCCGCTGCCGAGCGGCGGCTGCGCGAGGAAGAACGCATCGCGTTCGAGATTCTCGACTTCGACCTGGACGGCCATGACGAGATCTGGATCCACTCGGCCCGGAGTTCCATCGTGATCAGCCCCCAACGCGGCGGCGCGATCGAGAGCCTCACGGTCTTCCGGGACGGCGTGAACTACGTCGATGTCCTCTCCCGCCGCATCGAGGCCTACCACCAGGATCCGGCGGCCTCCGGCGCGACGTGCGAGGGGGGTGAGGACATGGCCCGGCGCGCGCGAACGCGGAACGATGGCGTCGCCTCGGTCCACGAACGCGAGTCCGAAGCCCCGGTCGCGCCCGCTCCAGACGACGCCCCCCTGGCGCTGCTGCAGGAGATCGCCGTCGCACCGCCCCACGGCCCGGGAACGCGGCAACGCTCCGTGATCGCGGACTGGCGACGGCATCCGTTCCGGCTCACCGACCTGCCGGATGTCGTACCCGACTCCGGGTCCGGCCGCATCCGTCTCCGTCTCGAGTCCGAACCGGGCCTCCCCCGCCTTGAGAAGACGCTGGAGATTCGAGGCGACGGCAGGATCGAAGCGACGCTCGACTGGAGCGCGGCGGACCTCCCCGAAGGCAGCCTGGTCGCCACCCGGCTGCCGCTTGCACACCCGCTGCGAATCGAGCCGATGGTGACCGAGGGCGAGTCACGTACGCCCAGGGAGTCGCACACGCGGATCGTCACGCTGGCGCGATCCGAGCGAGGGTTCGAGGAAATCGACCAGGGGGAACTCGTCGAACTCGCGTGGCCGGCCGCGGCCGGAGGTGCCGGCGTCCGCCTGAATCCCGAACGCGATCCCGGCGCCGCCGGAGGCGCGGAATGACGGGGGGCGGACGCTCCGCACGTCGCCCGCGCTGGGCGGTCCTGCTCGTCCCGGCCATCGCCGCCGCCTGCGGCGAAGCCGACACCGTCGCGCCCGCCGAGACCGGCCCGGCATCCATCGTCGTTCTGGCGGGGGCGGGCCAGCGGGGTGTGCCGGGGCGCCCGCCGGCCGAAGCGATCGCGGTCCGCGTCCTCGACGGCGACGGACGTCCCGTTCCCGGCGCCGCCGTCACGTTTCAACCCGGTTCCGGCCACGGGATCGCGGACCCGACTTCGACGATCGCGGACGCTGGCGGCGAGGCGGCGACGTCGTGGACGCTCGGGGCTACGCCCGGCCCGCAGCGCCTCGAGGTCTCCGCCGGCCGGGCGAGCGCCACGGTCCGCGCGGAGGCCGTCGATCTGGAAGCGGAACTCGATGCGCTGTTCGCTCCGGCCACGGCGACGGAGGTGGAGGCGGTACGGGCCGACTGGGCCCGCCGCGACATTTCCGCGGCGGGGGTGTCCGTCGAACTGATCGAGGAGCTGGCGCTCGGCGAATCGATGGCCACGCTGCGGATCGTCTCCCACGTCGTGGCCGGCGCCCGCCACTTCGGCGCCATCATCGTGCCGGACGGCGCGGAGCCCGAGACCCTGCCCCTGCTCATGTACACTCACGGGGGCGACGGCGGCGTGTCGGTCGACGCCATCGATATCGTGGTGCTGGCCCTCGGTGAGCGGAGCCGCCGGTTCGTCTACGCGATCCCCTCATTCCGCAGCGAGCCGCTCCGCTACGGGGGCCGGAGCTGGGTCTCCGACGGCCCCTCGGGTCACTGGGACTACGATGTCGACGACGCGCTCGCGCTCGCGAACGTCGTCTTCGAGACGACGCCGGAGGCCCGGCCGGACGCCATCCACATCGTCGGCGGCAGCCGGGGGGCCGGCGTCGCCCTGCTCGCGGGCGCGCGGGACGAGCGGGTCGAACGCATCGCGGCGTTCTACGGGCCGACGGACTTCTTTGACGACTGGATCAAGGTGATCGCGCGGAAGACCGCGCTCGACGGCCCCTGGGACCTGCCCGGTCTCATCCATCTCGACTCCACCGTCGTACAGCCGCTGGTCCGGGGCACCCTGTCCAACTCCGAGGCGCGCCTCGAACTCGTGCGCCGCTCGTCCGTCCTCTTCGCGGACGATCTCCCCGCGGTCCAGGTGCATCACGGCACGGCGGATTTCGTCGTGCCCGTGAGCCAGGCGGAGTCGCTGATGCGAACGATGGCCGCTCTCGGCCGCACCACCCCCGACTTCGAGGCGTTCATCTACGAGGGCGGCGGCCACGATTTCCTGGCCCTTCCCGGGGCCATCCCGCGCGCGGTCGAGTTCATCGCCGAGGCACTGCAACCGAAAGGAAACCCGTAAGGATGAGGACCAGGATCGTCCACACCATCGAGATCTTCGAGGCCGCGCGCAGACCCCTGTTCACCGTGCTCGACGGGATATCGCGCGAGGATCTCGACTGGCAGCCCGCGAACGGGATGCGCGGAATCGGGAAGATCTGCCGCCACATGTACCGCGTGGACGTCTGGTTCCTGAGGCAACTCGGCATCGTGCCCGTAATCCACGAAGACGCCCCCGGTCCGGCAGAGGACATCGCCGCGCGCATGCGAACGATCCAGGAGCAGATCATCGCCGAGGTGGACGCCTGCGAGAGCGACGCGGAGCTCGCGGCCGAGCGTACGTCTCCGGACGGAGAAAGGACGTTGCGGCTGGGGGCGACCGTCCTCCATATCGCCCAGCACTATCTTTATCACCTGGCACAGATCACCTACCTGCGCCGCATCCGCGACCGCGCGTGGTCCGCACCGCTGGACGAATGGGAAACGGCCACCCACATCATCGAGGACCGGATTCTGGAGTAGCCCGTGATACCACAGAGACCCCTGGGGTTCGGCGAGATACTGGACGGCGCCATCCAGTTCTACCGCCGCGACTTCGGACTCTACTTCCTCATCGCCCTCGTGGGCTCCCTCCCCGGCTATGCCATGGGGCTGGCAGTGGGGGTGCCCAGCACGGGCGTCGACGCCTCGGGGAACCCCGCCTTCAGCGAGCTCGGACTCGACTTCGCGATCCTGCTGCCGGCGGCGGCCATCTCGTGGATCGGGACGCTGGCCGTCGCCGTCGCCGTCTGCGCACGGCTGGAGGATCGTCCAGCGTCGCTGGAGCAAGCGTACCGGGGCGTGCTCCGGCCCTTCCCGAGCGCCGCCGGAGGGCACCTGCTCGCTGTGCTCGCCGTCCTCCTCGGAAGCGCGCTCGCCATGATCCCCGTCTTCGTCCTGGGGGGGATCGGGATCGCCGTGTCGAATAACGCCACCGTAGCGGCGATCTTCTTCGGAATCGTAGGGCTCTCGGCCGGGCTCGCGATCCTGGGGCTCTGGTACTGGACCACGTTCGCAATCTTCCCGGCCGTGCTCCTGGAGGGTCGGACCGCCGCGGAGGCGGTACGCCGCTCGCTGAAGCTCAGCAAGGGAGCCCGGCTCCGGATCCTCGGGATCATGCTCGTCGTGTTGATCATCCGTGACGGTCCGTCCTTCGGCATCTTCGCGCTTTTCGGCGGCTTCGAGATGTTCACGTCGCCCGCGACGGCGGGCACCGTCAGCGCGGGCGTCATGGCGGTGCAGGATACGCTCGATCTGCTGTTCGGATCGCTGATCACGCCGTTCGCGGTGGCCACGCTGTTCCTCCTCTACCATGATCGGCGCGTACGCCTGGAAGCCGCCGACCTGGAGACGGCCGCGGCCGCGATGGCGACGGACGGACCGTGACGCGACTCCCCGGTCCCGCCGCCTTCCCGGCCGGGCAGGAGCCGTCGCCCGCCACTGAAGCTCTCCCCCCACCGGAGGTGATGTCCGACGCGCTGCGGGAGATCCTCGCCCAGCCGGACTTCCTTTCCCGACCGCTGCCGACGCGACAGCGGATC
Organism: Candidatus Palauibacter rhopaloidicola; assembly: GCA_026914155.1. GTDB lineage: Bacteria > Gemmatimonadota > Gemmatimonadetes > Palauibacterales > Palauibacteraceae > Palauibacter > Palauibacter rhopaloidicola. The sequence goes on from JAPPGH010000031.1 coordinate 29,723, forward strand.
CGCGAATGGATCGCCAACGCGCTCTCCGATGCGTGGGATTGGCTCAGTCGCTTCCTGTTCGACGAGGCCGGGGGGCTCATGGAAGCGATGGCCATCCTTGTTGTCCTGGCCGCGCTCATCGCGCTGGGAGCGGTGGCTCTGCGCCATGGGCCGCGGTGGGTGCAGGGCGTGCGTGAGAGGGGGGACGAGGGTCCGGAGGCTGATGGCGCGCCCACCTCGGCGCGCGAGTGGCTCGGCCTCGCGCGGACCCGCGCCGGCGAGGGAGAGTTCCGGCCCGCGGCCACCGCGCTGTACCAGGGGTTCCTCCTCACTCTCGACGGGAAGGGCACGGTGGCGTTCCACGCGTCCAAGACGCCTGGCGACTACGCCCTCGAGATGGAAGCCGGCGCCGGCCGCAATTTCATCCGTCATTTCCAAGGACTGTCCTTCGGCCAGGAGACGCCCACCCCGGCCGGCTACGAGGCCCTGAAGGATCTCGCGCAGGACGCGGGGTGCCCGACATCCGCGCCGAACGAGGAGTCCGGTTGATCGTGAGCGGCGCCCGCAGGTTCAGGACGTTCGCGTGGGTCGGCGCAATCGCGGTCGCAGCGGGACTCGCCGCGTACCTCGCCCGGCCGGCGGGGCGCGCGGCGGTCGACGTGAGGCGGAGTTCGTTCCGGACGACGCCGGATGGCGTGGCTGCGTTCGCGCGCGGGCTCGAGCGATTCGGCCGTGCGACCGCGCCGCGGCTCACGCCTCTGGCAGACGCGGATCCGGTGCCGGGGGCGCTCGTGCTGCTCTCGCCCGCCGTCGTCCCGAGCCCGGCGGAGGTACAGGCCGTCCTAGAGCGAGTGCGCCGGGGAGGCACCCTCGTGTACGCGCCGCAGCTGTTTCCGGCCATCTCCAGCACGTTGAGGATCACGCCGCTGATGGACTCCCTGGGGATCGCGTTCCGCGTGCCCCGGCCGGGCGACCTGGAACAGCCGGAGTGGGCCGCCCACTCGCTGACCGACAGCCTGCCGGCGCCGCTGGCTCCGCGTCGCGCGCTCCGGCGGACGACGGCCCGCGAACTCGGCGAAGGCACGCGGTCCGTCCCCCCCCTTCAAACGCTGCTGACCGTGGGGGAGAGCGAGGGCCCGAGGTGGACCGGCGCCGGTCTCATGCCCTTCGGGGAGGGCCGCATCATCGTCCTCAGCGACGCCGAGGCGCTCTCGAACGGGCGCGTCGCCGACGACCCTCTGGCGCTCGTCGTCATGCGGGCCGTACTCACCCACACGACGCCCGCCGACACGATCTTCTTCGCCGAGTTTCACCAGGGCATCCGCGGCTACGAGAGTACGGCGAGGCGCTGGGCGGGCTTCATCTTCGGCACGCCCCAGGGGCGGACGCTCCTTCAACTCCTCCTCGCCGCGTTCGTCGCGCTCGCGTGCGCAGGGCTGCGCTTCGGCGCTCCGACGACGGCCGTCGCTCCGCCGGACGTCGAAAGAAGGTCTCCGCTCGAGCACGTCTCCGCGCTCGGCGACCTGTACGAGAAGGCGCGCGCCCGGCGGACGGCCGCCCTCCTCCTCCTGGCGCGACTGGCCCGCGGCGTCCGGCGCCCTCCGCCCAGGGACGTTGCCGAGGCCCGGGCTCTGATCCGTGAGCTGGAGGCCCGGAGGGGAGAGCAGCCCGCACTGGCCCGGATCCGACGCGGCTTGCGCACCGATCCGGTGGACCTGACGATGGTCGCCGCCGGAATCGACGACCACCTCGGACGAAGGGCGGAGTCATGACGACGCACGACGCGGCGCTGCGTCTGCTGGGCGACATCGAGAAGGTGATCCTGGGCCAGGAGACTGTCCTCAGGCAGCTCATGATCACGCTCCTCGCCCGCGGCCACGCACTCCTGGAGGGCGTGCCGGGGACGGCCAAGACGCTCTCCGTCCGTGCCCTCGCCCGCGGCCTGGGGCTCGACTTCGGCCGCGTCCAGTTCACGCCCGATCTCATGCCCACGGACCTCGTCGGCGTGAGCGTGCTGGACGATACGCAACGGAACTTCCGCTACCGGCCCGGTCCCGTGTTCACCGACCTCCTGCTCGCCGACGAGATCAACCGCGCGCCGCCCAAGACCCAGGCGGCGCTGCTGGAGGCGATGGAGGAGCGCCAGGTCACCGTCGACGGCGCGACGCGTGCCCTGCCCGCGCCGTTCACGGTCTTCGCGACCCAGAATCCGGTCGAATACGAGGGGACCTATCCCCTGCCCGAGGCACAGGTGGACCGCTTTCTGATGAAGATCGTGATCGACTATCCGCCGGAGGAAGCGGAGCGGGCGATCCTCGACCGGCACGAGGCGGGGTTCCGGGCGGACGACGAGGCCACCTATCCGATGGGCGAACCGCTGACGCGCGAGGCACTCCTCGCGGCGCGCGACGCGGTGGACGGCGTCCACATGGATGAGAGGATCCGGCGCTACGTGACCGGGATCGTGCGGGCGACGCGGGACGACCAGGCATTCGCGCTCGGAGCGAGCCCCCGCGCCGGCGTGGCCCTCTTCCAGGCCGCGAGGGCGGGGGCGTTTCTGCACGGCAGGGACTTCGTCACGCCGGACGACGTGAAGTCGCTCTCGTTCCCCGTGCTTCGGCATCGCGTCGTGCTGACCGCCGAGGCGGAGGTCGAGGGGCGTTCTTCCGACGACGAACTTCGGGCGCTCCTCGAGACGCTGGAGGCGCCCCGATAGTCCGCATCGCGGTGGTGCCGAGCGGGCGGACACTGTGGCTGCTGGGGCTGACCTCGTTCGTTTTCATGTTCTCGGCGGCAGCCGCCCTGGTGGCGGACGCCGCCATCCTCCTCCTGGTCTGGATCGACGGCCGGCGGACGCGGCCTCCATCGGCCTCCCGCACGGCGCCGAGCATTGCGGCGCTCGGGGAGATCGCCGAGGTCGCGATCGAGTTGGGCAACCCGGCGGAGCGTCGGCTCTCCATCCGGCTGACGGACGATCTCGATCCCTCCCTCCGCCGCCTCCCCGGGCGCGATGGAAGCGATGCGTGGGAGGCGGGCGTGCGACTGGACGTCCCCCCCGCTTCGGTCGTGCGCACCGGCTACCGGGTGCGCCCGCGCACGCGCGGGTTTCTCGCAGTGGGCGCGATCCACCTCCGTACACGCTCGCCGTGGGGGTTCGCTTGGCGGCGTTCCACGGTGGACGCGGCGCACACGCTGCAGGTGCAACCCGGGATCCGGAGCCTGCTGCGCGACCGGAGTGGCCACGCGCTCCGGCGCGGCCTGCGCACGGCCGGTTCGCGCCGCAGCCGGCAGTGGGGCGACGGCCGCGAGTTCGAGAGCCTGCGCGACTACGCGGAGGGGGACGACCCGCGCATCGTCGACTGGAAGGCGTCGGCGAAGCGCCAGCGGTTCGTCGTCCGCAACTACGAGGCGGAACGCAGCCAGAACGTCGTCCTCGCCATCGACGCGGGCCGCCACATGCGCGAGCGGCTCGAGGAGCGGGAGCGGGTGGACTTCGCGCTGGCGGCAGGCATGATGCTCGCCAACCGCGCGCGCAGCTTCGGGGACCGCGTCGGAACCGTGGTGTTCGACGACGAGATCCGGCATCTGTCGCCGCCCCGCCGGTCCGATCCGGCCGCGCTGGCCCGCATCTTCGCGGGCGTGGAGACCCGGCCGGTCGAGCCCAACTATCCGCTCGCGCTCGCCACGCTGAGCCGGACGTTCCGCAAGCGGTCGCTCGTCATCCTCTTCTGCGATGTGATCGACGAGGCCGTCTCGAAGGCGCTCGTGACCTCGCTCGCCCGGATCGGGCGCGCGCACCTGCCGCTGGCCGTTGCCATCCGCAACCCGGCGCTGGAAGGGGCCGCGACGCGGCCCGCGACGGATGAAGCCGCGGTCTTCCATCGCGCCGCCGCCGAGGAACTCGTGCAGGCGCGCGCGACGACGCTTCAGGTCATGCGCCAGTCGGGGATCCTCGTCGTGGACACGCCGCCCGGCGACGCGCTCGTGCGCACGCTGGACAAGTACGTCGAGATCAAGGAGCGGGGGCTGCTGTGACCTTCCCACGCGGGTCGTCGTCGGAGCCGCGGCCCGCGAGACCGAAGTACGCCGAGAGCAGGAGCGCGGTGGCGCCGCCGAACGCGAATTTCGCCACGGCCGGAAGTCCGGACGGGGAATAGAACCCCTCCACGAGACCCGCCACGATCAGCAGGAGCACCGAACCGCCGACGAGCGAGAGGAAGGCGCGGCCCCGCTCCCGCAACGCCTCCCGACGGGTGCGCCGTCCGGGTACGAGGAGCGCCGACCCGAGCCCCAGCCCCGCCCCGCCGGCCAGGCAGATGGCGGTGAGTTCCATCACGCCGTGCGGGAAGACGAAGGCGAGAATCACCCCCAGGACCTCGTTGTTCGCATACAGACCGAACCCGGCCCCGAGCATGACGCCGTTCAAGACGAGGATCAGCACCGTGCCCGCGCCGGCGAGCAAACCGCCCGCGAAGGCGAAGAAACTCACCTGCACATTGTTGGTCATGAGGGCGGAGGACAGGGCTGGCCGCGCGGCGCCGTCGACATCGATGTAGGAGGCGTTGATGTCGCCACGTGCGGTGCTCTCGGCTCTCGCCAGCATCTCCGCCGGCATGATCGCACGCGCCCTCGCCGGCCGGTCGCGAACGGCCGCGTACGAGGCCAGCATGGGACCGAAGAGCAGCAGAGCCGCGAGGAGCACCGGCCGGTGGTGGCGCCGCACCGCCCGCGGCAGTTCGCGCGCAATCCAGCGGCCGAGGGGGACCGCCGCCCTTCCCTTCGCGCGGTACAGGATGTTGTGCCCGGCCCCCGCCCACCGTTCCACCGCCTCCAGCAGCCCCGGCGAGGCGCCATAGGTGCGCGCGCGCGCCAGGTCCGCCGTCACACCGCGGTACAGGCGGCCGAACGCGCGCACTTCCGCCTCGCTGAACCGGTCCAGCCCGCCGGCGCGCCCCTTCTCCACGAGGTCCGTGTAGGCGGCCCACGCCTCGCGACGCTCGCGCGCCATCGTCGCGGCCTGCAGGCTCGCCCCGCCCTGGCGCGCCGCGTGTCTCGGGGCTTCGTCGTCATGCAACCGGACCAGGCGCGTATCGGGAGCCGCCTCGGGGTCCAGGCCACCCAGGCCGTCCGGACCCACCGCCGGTCGCACCGCCTCCCAGACGGAGGCGGCCACGCGGCTCCGGACATCCGGTTCGAGCCCGGCCCGGCGCGCCACGTAACCTGATACCAGCGAGAACTGTTCGACGGAGAGTCGAGGGCGGCCCGAGCGGCCGTCCGTCCGCGCCTCGTCCCCGAACATCTCGCCGCCTCCGGTATCCCGGACCACGATCGTGCCGGCGACGAGGTCTCCGAGGCGTTGCGCCCGGCGGCTGACGAGGATCGACGCGGCCCCGGCCATGCCCGTCGGCAACGGCTGCAGATCCACGATTCGGATCAGGTTGCGGAGCACCGACCCCTGGAAGGAGAGCGGCTCGCCGCCGTCGTGCAGCACTCGCAGCCCCAGCGCGCGTTTCCCGGGCGTGCGTCCGTCCCACACCGCTTCGAAAAAGAGGAAATACCCCCACACAGCGAAGAAGCCGACGACGTAGAGCACGGCCTGTCCGAGCCCGCCCGTGTACCGGAAAACGAGCGCCACGAGCAGCATGGCCGCCACGATGATGCCCAGATCGAGGGTGAGCGCGGCCGCCCGCGACCCCAGATCCGCGAGCTGATACTCGAGCTTGACGTGCTCCGGCGTCTCCAGCGACACCCGCCGATGAAGCCCCGCCCGCGTCTCACCCATCATGCAACCTCGATCTGGATCCCCGATCCGTTCCATACTTCTCGAAGAAGGCATCGGTGCCGGCCGGGAGCAGCAGCCGGTCCGCGATCGCCGCGATCTCCTCCGCCTCGCGCCACGCCTGTTCCAGCACCCATAGCTCGCCCTCGAGCGCGCGCCTCTCCTGCTCCTCGTGCAGCGCCATCTCCAGCGCGAGCCGCGTCGGCTTCGGCATGTTCCTCACGTAGCCGGAAACGTCCCGCTTGTTGCGACGCGCGTTATCCGGCACGGCATGGGCCAGGTAGCGCTCCGGGTGCCCCCTCGCTTCGATCTCCGCTAGGGCAGCGTGAACCGCCCGACGCGTACCACCCCTCTGGTTCAGTTTCGGCAGGATCACCGAAGCGACGCGCCGGGCATCGTCCCCGGCGAAACGGGCGCTTCGGCCCCGCCCGATCATGTCGACGACAAATCCCGGCGCCACGTCGGCGGGGAACATTCTGATCGTCTCAACGTCCATCCGACTGAACTTCACGACCGAGCCCGGATCCATCGGAACGTCGCCGGCTTCGCGACCGCCGATCGAAGTCTTTGCGGCTGTGCCGCGATACGACCAGGCCAGGAAGACCGCCAGGACGCCGAGAGACACGGCCACTGGCGGACTGGCTTGGGCAAGAAGCAAGCCGGCCCCGGTAGATAGCGGCGTAAGAGCCGCGTACTGCCGCAGCCTCCGGCGGAACAGGTCGCCGTAGCGCCAGGCGGCGAACTCGTCGCGGGGCGGCTTCCCGATGCGGACGAGTTCCAGGCCTTCGCGATGGCGCGCGAGCCCGATCTGATCGGTCGAGGCGCGGAGCGGCGTGGCGCGGAAGAGCCGTTCGCACGCTTCGACGGCTTCCCAGCGTTGTTCGAGCGGCGTGAGGTTCCAGCGCCGACACTTCCGGCACACCACCCACAGCCGACCCCTGGCCGGGTCGAAGGCGAGCCGGCGCCCCACCGGAAAGCTCTCGACGACCTCGTTGGACCCCAGCGGCCGCTTGCAGAACATGCAGGTGCTGTACACGGCTCGCCGTCAGGACTCCTTGCTATAGCGCTTCCATCGGTACGCCGGTTTCCACATCGCGGCACCTCGCTGAATTGAAGCTGGAGACGCCACGCTGGAACCGCCGTCTTGCGGGCGCAAGGGCCGGGGTCAGAGGTCCCGGCGGCGGAACGAGATGAAGGCGATCCCGACGAGGAGCGCGGTCCAGACGGCGGCCGTGATCAGGTGCCCCGCGGGGTCGACGGCGGGGGACGGTGTCCGGCCCGCCGCCTCGACGGCGGCGGCGTAGCGCTCGTAGGTCGCCGCGTCGTAGTTGCGGAAATCCAGGAGCGGGAAGGTGTTCGAGAACGGCAGGTAGTCGAGCCAGCCGGTGTAGTCCGGCAGGAAGCGGCGGACGAGCGCGGGCAGCATCCCGGACTCGATGGGGCCGATCCAGAGGAACCACACGGCCAGCGCCGCCCCGGTCCTGCGGATCACGAGCGACAGGAGAAAGGCCAGCGCGGCCACGCTCAGGAAGGCCAGCCCGAGCCCCCCGGCCGCCTGGAATACGGACAGCGGGACGAGCGCCCCCCCGGCGGTCCCGAAATCGGTCCGAATCAGCGCGAGCACCGTCGGGATCAACACGTGGACGCCGATGAAGGCGAGCCCCACCACGGGTAGCAGGAGCGACTTGCCCCAGAACCACTGCGACTTCGAGAGGCCGTCGATCACGTTCTGCCGGGCGGTTCGCCAGCCGAACTCCGTCGCCGACAGCAGCACGAGCGTGAGCGCGGCGAAGATCACCACCATGGTGGATTCGTCCCCGAACACGGCGGCCCAGATGTCGGGGAGCCGGAAGCCCTCGCTGCGGTCGAGGAACGGCTGGGCGTGGTTCATTACCGTGAAGAACGCGTAGAAGCCGAGCGCGATCCAGAAGGCGAGCCGCTTCCTCGCCTTGAACCACTCGTTGCGCAGCAGCACGCCGAACGCCCGCGCGCCCTTCATTGGATCTCTCCAAACCCCTCGGGCGTGCCCGTGATCTCCATGAAGGCGTCCTCCAGCGATTGCCGTTCCAGCGACAGGTGCGAAGCGTAGATCCCCCGCCCGGCGAGAAAGCGGTTCAATTCGGAGAGCCCGGCGCCTCCGATCTGCACCAGGACGCGGCCGTCCTCGACCCGCGTGTGCCCGGCGCCCTCGAACTCCGACACCGCCTGCCGAAGCGTCTCCATGTCCCCATCGGCGCTCACGGCGGCCACCGTTCGGGCGGAAGTGAGGTCGTCCACGCTCCCCTCGCGGACGAGGCGGCCGGTTTCGATGATCGCGACGTGCGTGCAGGTGCGCTCGACCTCGTGCAGCATGTGGCTCGAGAGGAAGATCGTCTTCCCGCGGCTGGCGAGTTCGCGGATGATGTCGCGGATCTCCCGCTGCCCCGCCGGATCGAGCCCGTTGGCCGGCTCGTCGAGGATGATGAGTTCCGGGTCGCCGATCATCGTGGCCGCAAGCGCGAGCCGCTGCTTCATGCCCAGCGAGCACGCCTTGAACTTCGTCTTCCGGCGCGAGGCCAGACCCACGATGTCCAGCACCTCGGCGATGTCCGCCTCGTCGCTTCCCTTCACGCGGGCCACGACCCGCAGGTTGTCCCGGCAACTCAGGTAGGGATAGAAGTTGGGGTACTCGAGCGTGGCGCCGATCCGCTGCCGCGCGGCGTGCAACTCGGCGGGCGTCTCCCCGCCGAACAGCCGGAAGGCACCGCCCGTCGGGTTGATGATCCCGAGGAGCATGCCGATCGTCGTCGTCTTGCCGCTTCCGTTCGGCCCCAGGAACCCGTACACCTGCCCGGCCTCCACCTGCACGGAGAGCCGGTCCACGGCGAGCGTCCCGTCGCCGCGCAGCGCCGCGTACCGCTTGGACAGCCCTTCGGTCTCGATGATCGTCATGTGATGTCCCGTGTGGTTTCCCCGCCGGCGCGCTCTTCCAGTTGCCGCCGGAACAGTTCCGCCTCCGCAAGCTGGTCCAGGAGTTCGCCCCGCTGTCGGCTCTCGCCTTCGAGCCGCTCGACCCGCTCCGCGAGCCGGGCGATCATCTCCCGCTCCCGCTTCCGCGGCCCGAGCGCCTCGGCCATATCCCGCACCAGCGGCCGCAGGGCGAAGTGCGTCGCCATCGCGAGGACCGGTATGCCGATGGTGAAGAAGATCGCAACGACGGCGATGATCATTTCTTCCATGTCTCACCCCTGCGCATGCGCTTCATCCGGCATCAGAACGGAAGGCGTGGCGCGGTGGTTTCGCGGGCCGGGAAGACCACGCCCTGCCAGCCCACCGGAAAAACGTCGCTGCGGGTGGCTCCGCGGAGTGGCGGCGCTACCGGGGAGGCCGGCGTCCGAGAATGCCCCGGCCCCACACGTTGTTCCCGCGGTTCACGTCGGGCATCACGCCGTCCGGGTCGATCTGGACGTTCCGCACGGGCCCGCCGGGCACCTCCAGCACGTAGGTGCCGTCCACCTGCCACGCGTCGACCGGCACCTCGTATCGCTGCTCCTCCCCGTCCTGGAAGAGGATCCGCGCCTCCAGCGGCATCGGGATGCCTCCACGATTCTCGAACACGACCCGCGTCGTATCCCCCACACGGGTGACGGAAGCGATCGCCTGGTCGAGCATCGCGTCATCGTAGATCCAGCCCCGGAAGAACCAGTCGAGATCCCGCCCCGACACGTCCTCCATCGTGCGGATGAAATCGGCCGGCTGCGGGTGCTTGTACGCCCAGCGCCGGATGTATTCCCGGAAGCCCTCGTCGAACACCTCGGGCCCGAGAATCTCCTCCCGCAGGAGGACGAGCACCGCGGCCGGCTTGTTGTAGGCGAGGACCCCGATGTCCGCTTCCGGAATGCTGTCGGCCGGCGTGTACACGGCGTAGCTCGGGAGGCGCGTGTCCGTCGCAATCTGGGCGGGGGACATGAGTTCGCCCAGGATCGGCTCCCCACCCGCGAACTCGATGCCGGAATAGTAGTTGATGAAGGTGTTGAACCCCTCGTCCATCCACGCGTACCGCCGCTCGTCGGAGCCCACGATCATCGGGAACCAGGTGTGTCCGATCTCGTGGTCCGTGACTGAGAAGAGGAAGGCGCCGCGCGACCGCCAGGAACAGAAGACGATCATGGGATATTCCATCCCGAGCGCGAGGCCGGCCACATTGATCGCGACGGGATACGGATAGCGGAGCCACTTTTCCGAATAGTACCGGACGCTGTGACGGAGGTATTCCGTGGAGCGCTCCCAGCCGCTGCCCACGGGACCGCCGATGCTCTCCTGCGGGTAGGCGGACATGATGAGGACATCCTCCCAGCCGGCGGCGTCCCAGACGAAGCGGTCGGACGTGGCCCAGGCGAAGTCGCGCACGTTCTCCGCGCGGAAGCGCCATGTGAGCGGCGCCTCGCCCGGTGGCCGCGTGTGATCCTCTCCGGCTTCATCCGGCCGGATGATGTGGACCGCCTCGTCCGAGAGGCGCGCCTCCGCGAGCCGTTCGCGCTGAACCGGGGTGAGAACCTCCTCCGGATTGAGGAGTTCTCCCGTGGCGACGACGATGAAATCGCGCGGGACGGTGAGTTCGACATCGAAGTCGCCGTACTCCAGGTACCACTCGCCCTGCCCCAGGAAGGGGGACTGGTTCCATCCGTTCACGTCGTCGTATGTGAAGACGCGGGGGTACCACTGCGCGAGCTGATAGATGATCCCGCCCCGGATGTCGAGTTGCCCCATGCGGTCGCCGCCCGTCTCGGGGATCTCGAACGCGAAGTCGATCTCGACGTCGACCTGGCTCCCGCCCGGAGCGAGGGGTTCGCCGAGGAGGATCTCCATCATCGTGTCCTCGGTCCGGTACTCGGGGACCGTCATCTCGCCCCCGAGCTCGGCGCGTACCCCCGATATCACGAAACCGCCGTCCTTGAAGAAGCCGCCGTGGCGGACGTCCCCGCCGAGTTCTTCCGCTCGCAGCGCCCCGTAGCTGGTTTCGCGAAAGAGGTTCTGATCGAGCTGGACCCAGATGCTCGTGAGCGAATCGGGGCTGTTGTTCGTGTAGGTGATGCGCTCCGTGCCCTCGATGCGGTCATCGTCGAGCGTCACCCGGATGTGGTAGTCGGCCCGCTGCTGCCAGTAGGCCTCGCCGGGGGCGCCGGCGGCGTCCCGAAACTCGCCGGGCTCGGGGAGATCGAGGGGTTCGAAGGCGCCCGCCGGATCGTAGATCCTGCGCAGGGAATCGCGGCGCGCGAGTTCTGCCGCTTCCGCCGCCTCCCGGGCTTCCCGTTCATCCTCCTGCGCCGCCAGCCCGCCCGCGGGCGAGAGGCCCGTGACGGACGGCAGGGCGGCCAGCGGAGAGAGGACAAGCATGAGCAGCGCGACCGGCCCCGCCGCGTGAAGTGCCCGCATCCCAGCCCCGATCCCCTTCATCGAACCTCCATGTTCCATGCTGCGTTCAGTTCCGCTCCGTGTTCGGCTGCCCTTGTCCTCACACGATCCTCATCGGCTGACGCTTCCCGTAGGACAGGGTACGCCAGACCCACTCCAGGGGTCCGAAGCGGAACCGGGCGAGCCACCACGGCGACCACGCCAGCTGGAGCGCCCAGATGCCGGCGACGACGCCGACGCACGCCGCGCCCCCCACGCGCTCGAACAGACCCAGCCCGTGACCGTAGAAGATGAGTGAACACAGCACGCTCTGGGCAATGTAGTTCGTGAACGCCATGCGACCGACGGCGGCCAGTCGCGCCTGGGCACGAGCCAGGCGCCCGCTCCGGGCCACGAGCATCACCAGCCCCACGTAGCCAAGAAAGACACCGATGGAGCCGACGTAGTTGAAGAGGGTCCCCCCCAACTTCGACTGCTCCCACGCGAACCCGCCCTCCACGCTGTACCAGACCCCGGCGGCGGCGAGCGGCAGGCCCAGCCCGAGCCCCCAGAGGACGAGCCGGCGGTAGAACGAGGCCGGCCACGTCGCCGAGAGCACGCCCAGCTTGTAGAGGGCCATACCCACGAGCATGAGCCCGCCCGCTCGCCACAGGAGGTAGCCCGCGAATGCGACCGTCTCGACCAGGAAGGCGTAGTAGGCACGGACCGGCATCTGCTGCGCCCAGCCGCCGCGCATGGCTTCGATCTCCGCGCCGATCTCCGCCGCCGAGGGCGCCCATTGAGCCGCGACCTCCGCCCGCTCGCCGGCCGGCCAGTACGGAATCGACCATTGGGCGAGACCCATGACGAGCACGACGATCCCGACCGCACACCCGCCGCCCCACAGCAGGCGCCGGGGCGTCCAGTCGCGGAACCCGTACAGGATGAAGCCGCAGAGGGCGTAGGGGACAAGGACGTCGCCGTGCCAGATCCCGTAGGCGTGAAGGAGTCCGATCGCGAGGAGCCAGAACTGGCGGCGATAGTGCAGCCGGCCTCCCGGGACGCCGCGACGGTCCATGCGCTCGCTCATCATCGCGATCCCCGCGCCGAACAGGAGGGAGAAGATCGAGATGAACTTCGTGTCCGCGAACACGTTGACCGCGGCCCAGATCCAGAAGTCGGTGGCCCCGAGGCCGCCGCCCGGGGCGGCGGACGGATTCCGGTACGCGGCGGAGACCCAGGCGAAGCTCCAGATGTTGACGATGAGGATGCCCAGCACCGCGACGCCGCGGAGCACATCGATCGCATGGATGCGCTCGGATCCCGACACGGGTGCGGCGCCGGGGCTGGCCGGCAGAGTCTCCGACATCTGTTGCCTGTTCGCTTGTGGCCTGTTCGCTATGTTGGGCGCGTGGTGCGATGCGCGAGCACGCTACGACGCCCAGTGAACCGAGAGGTATGAACATGTCCGGGTCCAGGAACATTCTGTCTCAGCCCTTCCTCCTCCGCACCCCGCTGCGGGTCCTCGCGCTCGCCGCGGCCCTGATCCTGACTGCGTCCTTCGGAGCGCATGAAGCCCACGCCCAGGCCGACGACGCCTGGACGCCGGCGCTGAGCATGCAGTACCGCGCGGTCTCCGGGACCGCGATCTCCCCCGACGGTTCCCGCATCGCCTTCGTCGTGCGCGAGCCGCTGATGGAAGGACCCCAGTCGGAGTACCTGAGTCACATCTGGATGACGGACGCGGACGGGACGAGGGCCGCGCAGTGGACGCGCGGAGAGGCGTCGGCGGGGTCGCCGCAGTTCTCGCCCGATGGCGCCTGGCTGAGCTTCACCTCCGGCCGTGACGGAGAGGGCGAGGGGGGCAGCCAGGTGTGGGCGCTGCCGATGGCGGGCGGCGAGGCGCGGCAACTCACGAAGGCGGAGGGGTCGGCGGGGGGATACCGCTGGTCGCCCGATGGGACGCGGATCGCCTTCCTCATGCGGGACCCGGCGACCGCGGAGGAGAAGAAGGCGCGGGAGGAGAAGCGGGATGTGATCCTCGTGGACCGGGACTACAAGTTCTCGCACCTCTACGTGGCCGCCATCGACCCGGATGCGGACGAGCCCGCGACGCCGGTTCGGCTCACCGCCGGCGACTTCCACGTCACCGGATTCAGCTGGGCGCCGGACGGGGAGCGGATCGTGTTCGCGCACCAGGTCGATCCCCGCATCAACACGGGGCGGCTGAGCGGAGACCTCTCCACGACCACCGTCCCGGACGCCGCGCAGATCGCGGAAATTGTGGCCTCTCGCGAGTGGGCGGAGAGCGAGGGACCGGCGGAGGGCAACGTAACACGTACGGAGGCCGCGGAAGCCGCGGAGGCCGGGCTCTTCGCAGGCAACATAAGACTCACCGAGATCGATGACGGCATCGGAGAGGTCACGCTCCTCGTCGGCGGGGCGGGGATCGAACGGAGCCCGCTCTGGTCGCCGGACGGGGCCTGGATCGCGTACGTATCCACCGGCGATCAGCCGGAGCCGATCGGACTGGGCGACGTGTACGTCATGCCGGCCGAGGGAGGCGAGGCGAGACGGCTGGACACCCCCAACCGGAGCGCGGCCGTCCTCGGCTGGGCGGGCGACTCCTCCGAACTGCTGCTGCTCGAATCGCTCGGCACGCGCCGGCACGTGCTGGCCGTTCCGGCCGATGGCGGCGAGATGCGTTTCATCTCCTACGGGGACGGCGTCATCGGCTCCGTCGCGCTCACCGACGACGCGAGCCGGATGGCTTTCACATGGCAGACCCCCGAAGAACCGTGGGATGTCTTCGTGTCGCCCACGAACGGGTACTCTCCGCAGCAGGTGACGGATCTCCATGCCAGCGTGCCGCGCCCGGAGATGGGGCGCACGCACCTTGTCTCCTGGACTTCCACGGAAGGGTTCGAGATCGAGGGGCTACTCACCTACCCCGTGGGCTACGAGGAGGGCGAGCGCGTGCCGCTCATCCTGAACGTGCACGGAGGGCCGGCGGGCGTCTTCAGCCAGGGCTTCACCGGCAGCGCGGCCGCGTACATGCTCCAGTACTTCGCCCAGGAGGGCTTCGCGATCCTGCGCCCGAACCCCCGCGGCTCCACCGGCTACGGGAAGGACTTCCGCTACGCAAACTTCCAGGACTGGGGCTTCGGCGACTTCCGTGATCTCATGTCGGGCGTCGACCACGTGATCGAGATGGGGGTGGCGGACCCTGACCGCCTCCTGCTCATGGGCTGGAGCTACGGCGGCTACATGACGTCGTGGGCGGTCACGCAGACGGACCGCTTCGTGGCGGCGAGCATGGGGGCCGGACTCCCGAACCTGGTCTCGATGACGACGACGACGGACATCCAGGACTACCTCGTGGGCCACATGGGGGTCGAGTTCTGGGAGGACTACGAGCGCTACGAGCGGCACTCGGCGATGTACCACATCGCGAACGTGGTCACGCCGACGCAGGTGATTCACGGAGCCGAGGATCTGCGCGTCCCGTTCACACAGGGACAGGAGTTCTACCGCGCCCTCGACCGCCGCGGCGTGCCGACGGAGATGGTCGTGTACCCGCGCACGCCGCACGGGCCGCGCGAACCCAAGTTCGTCATGGACGTGTCGGAGCGGATCCTGACCTGGTTCCGGAAGCACCTGGGATCGGAGGCGGTCACGGCCGGGGACGAGAGCCGCTGAGCCGCCAGGGCCGCCCGACGTTCACGCGGGAGGCGGCCACCCGATTGTGGCTGCACCGCCAGGGGCTCGACCGGCCGCGGGGGTCGAGCCCGCTCGTCCCCGCGGCCTTCGTCGACCATCTCGAGCGGACGGGCGCGCTGCAACTCGACAGCGTGAACGTCGTGGACCGGGCCCACTACCTCACCCTCTGGAGCCGGTTCGGCTCGTATGACCGCGCGGACGTGGACCGCTGGGTGTACCGGGACCGCCTCGCGTACGAGTACTGGGGGCACGAAGCCTCGATCCTTCCCATCTCCCATCTCCCGCTCGGACGGCGGCGCATGCGACGCTTCCCGCCCGAGAGCTGGTCGGGACGCGCGTGGTGGAGCCGATACGCGACCTCGACGGCGTCGAAGCGGCGGGTGCTGCGGCGGCTACGCGCGGAAGGACCTCTGGAGAGCGTCGACTTCCAGCCGCAGCCGGCCGAACGCGAGGAGAAGACGGACTCGCTTGCGTGGCGGCTGAAAGAGGACAAGCGCTCGCTCAAGCTGCTGTGGCACGACGGACGCGTCGCGGTGACGGGGCGGCGTCACTTCCGCTGCGTCTATGACCTGGCGGAACGGGTCTACCCGGACGGGCCGGACGGGCCGGCCGCGACGCTCGCGCAGTACCACGACAGCTGGCTCCTCATCGGACTTTCGGGCTGCGGCATCGCCCCCGAGCGGCACCTCGTCAACTACTTCACCGGACCGGAACTCAACGCGGCGGAGCGGCGGCGGGCCATCGCCCGCAACCTGCGGAAGAAGCGGATCGTCGAGGTCGAGGTGGAGGGACTGCGGGGGCCGTGCTACGCCCTGCCCGAACACCTGGACTGCATCGACCAGCTCCCGGAGCCCGCGGGGACGACGCTCATCTGCCCCTTCGATTCCCTCCTCTGGCAGCGGAAGCGCGCCGCCGAACTCCTGGACTTTCGCTACACCGTCGAGATCTACGTCCCCGCGAAGAAGCGGAAGTACGGCTACTACGTCCTGCCCATCCTGCACGACGGCCGCCTCGTGGGCCGGCTCGACCCGAAACTGCACCGCGACCGCGGCGTGCTCGAAATCCGGGCGCTGCATCTCGAGCCGGACTTCACCCCGACGACGCGATTCGAAACCGGATTGAACGACGCCGTCGCGGACCTCGCCGGTTTCCTGGGCGCGACCGGCATCGTCATGCCCCCGAGCGGCTGAGCCGGAGTCTCTCAGGGTATGCCTCGAGGTATGGACCGGCGCGACCGCCGGACCGTACCCTTGGGAAGGTCTCGCGAACTTCGGAGGTTCCCGATGAAATGCCTGCTCCGGCCCCGCGGCGCCCACGCCCCCGCGGCTGTCGTCCCGGCCCTTCTCGCCCTCGCGCTTTCCTCCGCCACCCCCGTGGCCGCGCAGGAGGGGAAACTGCGGATTGTTCAGACGAACTCGGCGGGGGACAACGTCCACATCATCGATCCGGCGACGAACAGGGTGGTTCAGGTGATCGAGGGGATTCCGAAGGCGCACGGGGTCGCCGCGGCGCCGGATGGGGGGACGCTCTACTTCAGCAACGAGATCGACCGCACCCTGGAGATCGTCCCCACGGACGTCATGAAGGTCGTGGAGCGGATCCCCCTCTCGGGGCGCCCGCACAACGTCGCGATCAGCAACGACGGCCGGAAGGTGTACGTCGCGATCATCCAGGACTGCAGTTGCGTCGATATCGTGGACCTGGAGAAGGGCGAGGTCGTGAAGTCGATCCCCACGCGGGGGACGGTGCACAACGTCTTCATGTCGCCGGACGGGCGGCACGTCGCAGCGGGGATGATCGGGGCGCGCACGCTGACGATCATCGATACGGCGATCGACGAGGCGATCTGGTCGCTCCACTTCAGCGGACGCACGACGGGAGGCTACGCGGACGGCGGCGTGCGCCCGATGGCGTTCGAGACGCATCTCGACGGATCGACCTGGAGGCTGTTCATCCAGATCTCGAACTACCACGGCGTGTACGTGGTCGACTTCGAGAAGCGGAGGGTCGTGGAGAAGCTGGACATGCCGAGCCTTCCGATCTCGCGGGTGACGAACGACGCGCTGCAGGGATCGCCGGGCCACGGCCTCGCCGTGTCTCCGGACGGACGGCAGCTCTGGTCCACCAGCAAGCCCAACGGGCACGTCTACGCGTGGTCGCTGCCGGACCTCGAGTACCTGGGCGGGGTCGAGGTCGGCCACATCCCCGACTGGCTCACGATGACGCCGGACAGCCGCTACCTGTACGTGGCGAACGCGGGCTCGAACGATGTCTCCGTCGTCGACACTAAGGAGATGAAGGAGATCGCCCGCATCCCCGTCGGCCAGACGCCGAAGCGCAACAAGACGGTGGTGTTCCCGTGAGACGCGCGAACCCGGCGCGGCGGCGCGCAGCGTTCGGGCGGTACATGGCAGCGGTCACCCTTGCGTGGATGGCGTCAGCTTCCGGCGCCGGCGGTGTGGCAGGCCAGGAGCCGCTCGACTTCGAGCGCTACCGCGAGGCCATCGAGCCCATTTTCCTGGCGGACCGCGGCGGATGGGGGCCGGGACGGGCGCCGTGCGTCACCTGCCATGCCGAGCAGGGCACGCCGCTGCGGCTTCAGCGGCTTCGCGAGACGGACGACGGCGAGGTGTACTGGTCGGAGGACGATTCCCGCCGGAACTTCGAGGTCGTGTCGCGCCTCGTCACGCCGGGCGACCCCGATGGCAGCCGCCTGCTGAGGAAGACGCTTACGGTGCCGGCCGGCGGCGCCCCGTTCCACGTGGGCGGGAAGTTCTTCGAGTCGAAGTCGGACCCGGAATGGCGGGCCATGGCCGACTGGGTCGCGGCGGCCGAGCCGGTGGAGCGCCCCGCCCCGCCGCGGCTCGACTTCGATTTCTTCCGCGACTGCGTCCAGAAGATGTACCTCGACAAGCGCCCGGGCGACGTGGAGTGTATCCACTGTCATGAGACCGGAGCGCGCGGCTTCGCCCGGCACATCCCCGACGATCGCGACTTCTGGAACCAGGAGGAGTCGCGCGGCAACTTCGCGATCACGCGCCGCTATGTGGAGCCCGGCGAGCCGATGATGAGCCGGCTCCTCACGCATCCCCTCCACCCGGCGGCGGGCGGCGACTATTTCCACGGCGGCCCCCGCCGCTGGGACACGACGGATGACCCCGAGTGGCAGATGCTCGCCGCGTGGGTGCGCGGCGAGACTCCCGAGTGCGTGGTCGGAGCGGAGGCTGACACGGGCGGTCGATGACGAAACCGCTCGACATCGCCGTCATCGGGGGCGGCATCGTCGGGCTCGCCACGGCCGACGCGATCCGCCGGACCCGGCCGGACCTCTCGCTCACCGTGCTCGAGAAGGAACCGGAGGTCGCGGCGCACCAGACCGGTCGCAACAGCGGCGTCATCCACGCCGGGCTGTACTACGCGCCGGGGTCGCTCAAGGCGCGGCTGTGCGCCGAAGGGGCGGAGCGGCTGTTTCGCTACTGCGCCGAGCGGGGCATTCCGACCACGCGCACCGGCAAGATCGTCGTCGCCACTTCGCGCGATCAGCTCACGGCCCTCGCCGAACTCGAGCGGCGCGGGACGGCGAACGGCGTGGCCATGCAGCGGATCGGCCCCGGCGGGATCGCGGAGATCGAACCGCACGCGCGCGGCGTCGAGGCGCTCCACGTACCCGCCACCGGGGCGGTCGACTTCGGTGACGTGGCGCGAGCCTTCGCGGCGGATCTTTCCCGCGACGGCCACCCGATCCGCGCCGGCTTCGAGGTGCGGGAAGCCCGCCGCTCCGGGCGCCTCACCGTGCTCGCCGGCCCCCCGGGCGACATCGCCGCCCGCGTCGTCGTCAACTGCGCCGGGCTGCACGTCGACCGCGTGATGCGGATCCTCGGGCACGAACCCGATCTCAAGGTTCTGCCCTTCCGGGGTGAGTACTGGGGCCTGTCGGAAACCGCCGCCGGGCTCGTGCGGGGCCACATCTACCCGGTCCCCGACCCCCGGCTTCCCCATCTGGGCGTCCACTTCACGCGAAACGTGGACGGACGCGTGGAACTCGGGCCGAACGCGGTCTGGGCCTGGGGCCGGGAGGCGTACGGCCGGCTGTCGGGACGCCTTCCCGACGCCCTGGAAGCGTTGAGCTACCGCGGCTTTCGGCGCCTGGCGCAGGCCCACTGGCGGACCGCCATCGAGGAGCAGTGGCGCTCGCTGGACCGGCGCTCCGTCGTGCGCAAGGCGCGCACCATGCTGCCCGAACTCGAAGTGCGCGACCTCGAGACTTGGCGCTCCGGCATCCGCGCGCAGGCCGTGGACACGGATGGCGCCCTGGTCCACGACTTCGTGATTCGCGAGGGGCCGGGCGTCGTGAATGTGCTCAACGCCCCCTCCCCCGCCGCCACCGCCTGCCTGGCCATCGGACGCCACATCGCGGAGCGCGCCCTCCAACAACTCTGACCGGCCTCAACCGAGCGGTGCGCGGTCAGGTGGCGTAGTCCTGGCCTTCGGCGTCGAGCATTTCCTTCATGCCCTCGAGATAGCCGGCCTCTCCGGCCGATTCGACGGACATGTCGGCGTTGTGCTGAGCCGCGTCGACCGGGATCGGGCGGATCTGCCGGCCCGCCTGGAGCGCGAGCATCTCGTTCATGCAGGCGCGCTCGAGCTGGTAGAGCCACAGCATCGACTTCTCGATCGTGTCGCCGACCAACAGCACCCCGTGGTTCGCGAGGAAGAGCACCCGCTTGTCCCCCAGGGCCTCGACCATGCGCTCGCCCTCGTCCGCCTCCGTGACGATCCCCTCGTATCCGAAGTACGCGCAGTTCCCGTAGAAGACCGCGGCGTTCTGGCTTCCGCGCTCATCCAGTCTCCACCCGTCGATGGAGGCCAGCGCCGTGCTGTACGGGGCGTGAATGTGGAGCGCGCACATGATGTCGGGCCGGGCGCGCTGGACGGGTTCGTGGATCGCCCACGCGCTCACGTTGAGCCGTCCGTCGCCGCCCACGGGGCGGCCGTCAGGTCCCACCTCGACCAGGTTGCTGGCCGTGACGCGCGAGAAGTGCGTCTGTCCGGGCGTGATGAGCAGATGCCCCGGCCTGCCGGGCACCTTGCAGCTGAAGTGGTTCCATGTGCCCTCGTGCATGTCCTCGTGCACGATGATCCGGTGCACCGCCGCGAAGTCGATGCGCGCCCGCCGGATCGCGGCTTCGTCGATGCCCTCCCCCGCCGGGGACGGAATGGGAGCGACTGCGGTCTCGACCGTGCTCATCGCCTGCCTCCTGAAGAATCGATGTCGGAGCCTCGCGCAACCTCATGCGCGACACCTGCCGGATCAAGCGGCGCGACGCCCTCCCGGTTCCCCGTTCCCGGTCCAGCGATTACCATCCCGCGCTCACGGATTCTCCCGGGAAAGTGCGGGTGACAGCGCGGACCATGCCGGATTCCATCGCCGAGACCGAACCGCTTGACGCGATCATCGTCGGGGCCGGCCCGTGCGGGCTCGCCGTGGCGGTCGCCGCGAAGGCGCGCGGGCTGAGGTACGCGATTCTCGACCGCGGGTGCATCACCGAGTCGCTGACCCGCTATCCCTCCTACATGACGTTCTTCTCGACGGCGGAATTGCTGGAGATCGGCGGCGTGCCGTTCACGATTCCCGAGCCGAAACCCACCCGCCGCGACGCCCTCGCCTACTACCGGAAGGTCGTCTCTCACCACGGCATCGACGTCCGCCAGTACGAGGAGGTCACGGCCATCCACCGGGAGGCGGACGCCTTCACGCTCGACACCCGAACACGGGACGGGCGCGAGGGGCGGATCGCCTCGCGGGCGGTGGTCATCGCCACGGGAGGTTTCGGAGAGCCGAACCGGCTGGAGTTCGAAGGAGACAGCCCGCACGACCGCGTCGTCCACTACTACAGGGAACCGTATCCCTTCTTCGACCAGGACGTCATCGTCGTGGGCGGGGGGAACTCCGCCGTCGAGGCGGCGCTGGACATGTACCGAAACGGCGTCCGGGTGCGGATGGTCCACTTCGCCGACACGCTGGACCGGGGCGTGAAGCCATGGGTGCGCCCGGACATCGAAAACCGGATCGCGGGCGGGGAGATCCCGATGCACTGGAACGCGCGGGTCGCCGGGCTCGGACAGGGCACGGCCACGGTCGTCGATGAGGAAGCGGGCGAAGAGACCGAGGTCGCGAACGACTGGGTGTTGGCGATGACGGGTTGGCGACCGGACGCCGCCCTGCTCACCGGCCTGGGCGTTCCCACGGATCCAGACACGGGGATCCCCGCGCACGACCCGGCGACCATGGAGACGACGGTGCCGGGCGTCTACATCGCGGGCGTGATCGCCGCCGGCTTCAACGCGAACAAGATCTTCATCGAGAACGGCCGCGAGCACGGCGCCCTCATCGCCGCCCACCTGTCAGCTCGCCTCCGGACAGCGGGCCCTTGATCAGCCTTCCGGCTTCAGGACGCTGATGATCGGCGCCACGGGGAGCGCGTCGAGGTCGACCCGCTGCCCGTCCTTGATCACCGCGTGGATCGACCGATAGTTGCGGGCCGCCTCCAACGGGTTCGCATCGAGGATGACGAGATCCGCGATCATCCCCGGCTGCAGCGAGCCGATCTCGCCGTCGAGTTCGTAGGCGCGGGCGATGTGGCTCGTGGCGGAGCGCAGGATCTCCATCGGCGCCATCCCCAGTTCCTCCAGCGCGGCCAGCGCGTTGAAGTGCCCCTCGCCCAGCTTCGTGCGCTGATCCACGGTGTCCGAGGCGATCGTCGAGGACTCGGCGAGGAGCACCGGATGCTTGATCCCGGCGTCCGTCGAAAGGAGCATCGCGACGCCCGCCTCGATCATCCGCGCCTGGTTCTCGCGGCCGACGACCATATAGGGCGTGAGCGTCCCGTCCGGGTTGTGCTCCTGCAGCGCTTCCAGTCGCCGCTGCGTGATCGGCAGCACCGAGACGGCGATGTCCCGCTCTACCAGCTTCCGCATCGTCTCCATCGGGATCGGGACGACGGGGCCGGAAATGTCGCCGTGCGTGATGATGTCGACGCCGGCCTCGATCGCCATGTCGAGGCTCTCGACCGAGGTGGTGTGCGTCTGAACCGTCATGCCCGCCCGGTGCCCCTCCTCCACGATCACGCGCTGCACGCGCTCGGAGAAGGAGATGAAGTACATCTCCACGTGGCTGCTCGACCCGTACTTGAGGAAATCGACACCTGTCCCCGTGTACTCGCGGATCGCGGCGCGCACGGAGTCCGGCGTCATCCACATGAGGTCGCGGCCCGTCCCCCGCTCCCACGCCTCGTTCGTCCGGCTCGCGAAGGCCTTGCTCACATGGGACGCCGCCTCGCCGCGGAAGTCCCGCGAGAGAGGACCGTCGAAGCCGATGATGTTGCCGGCGAAGTAGATCCGGCTACCGGGGGCCTCACCCGCGTTGATCATGTCGCGCGCCCTCGCCAGCGAGGCCAGCGGTCCCCAGGTGTCGAAGACCGTCGTCTGGCCCGTCTTGAGCGTGAGCTGCGCCGCCTCCAGCACGATCTCGTGGTATCGGCCCTCGTACTTGATGAGGGTCTCGAGATCGAGATTCAGGTAGAGGTGGACGTTCGCATCCATCAGCCCGGGGATGAGGTACTTCCCCCGCGCGTCGATGACCGGCATTCCCGCGGGAACGTCCACGGCCCCGACCGGGCCCACTGCCGTGATCCGCCCATCCTCGATGAGCACGACGCCATCGGAGAGGGGCGCATCCGCGAGAGGATCGATTACCGTCGCCCCCGTGACCGCCAGCGTCTGGGCCATAGCCGGGTTCACACCGACCCTGCACGCGATGAGTGCCGCTGCGAGAAGGAACGTTGCTGCGACTCGCCATGCCCGGATCATCTGTCGCTCCTCGAATGTCGTATCTGCGCTGGACGGCACCCGATGCAATTCGATCAATCCAGCGAGATCAACGTGAACTTGCTCCCGGATGGCGGCACCCTTAACGCGAAAGGACGCCGGGTCTTGGCGGCGAAGTCCTTTATCCGTGGCCAGTTTCGTACAAGTTGCTGGATCAGGTCGCAGCGACTTCGGTTCTTACCGCCAAGGAAGAACGCTCCCACCTGATGCTCCTTCAACGCACCCCACTCGTTCGGACGATGCCGGATACGTTCATCGCGAGTGATCAGGAACCAGCCTTCTTTCCCGATATGCGCCAGCCATTCGGGGTCCGCGGTGTCCGCAGCGAAGTGATCCTGTAGATGAACGACATCTTCGCCGAACCCCTTCATCCCGACGGCGAGCGCCGTACTCAGATTGTTGTCGACGAAGAACGTCATGCCGCGAGTTGTCGCTCAAACCTTACCGCTGCCTCGACCTCACCTGAAGTTAGTTCCCACCAGGCACGAACGGCTTCGATCCTCTCGTCCTCGGCGCGGAAAAGGTCGTAGACGTTCGCCGTTGCCACTCCTTTCCGGGCAAGCACGGGACGACCGAAGCACATGAAGGGATCGAGGACGACGTGCCCTTCCCGGCCAAGCGGATACCACCGGCGCGCCAAGCCCCCGGGTGACTCGAATTCGATTTGGGTCGAGAGCTGCTGGATGACCGGAGCAATGGTCCATTGTCCACCCGACAGAAGTTCGAGGATCGCATCGCCCGTGTGCCGCACCCTGACGTAGATATCGCTCCCATCTGTGAAGAACGTCTCCCGCAGCGCGCGCGTCGTTCCGAGTATTTCGAAGGCTTCGCGTAGTGCCGCCCGAACCCTCTGAAGCGAGACGCCGTGGTCGAGGAAACGCTTCACGAACAGGAGGTCCACCAGGTCGAGGAACGAAGCGTATGACGTTCCCCGCGCGCCATCCCGTTGGACGACGGGTGCCTGGCGGCGAACGGCCCCGCCGTGGAGGTAGTCGTAGCCTCTCAACCAGCGGCGTACACGGGCTGGATTCAGACCCACCAAGCGTCCCGCTTCGGCTGCCGGATAGGACGGCCGATCCCTCAGATCGTCGGCTGGCACGCCTGTCATCCGGATGTCGGACATCTCCAGATCAACGACGATGCACCCCTTTCGCTCGCAGGTTCACGGCAGGCACCTCAAGCTACCCCCCTACTCTCAACGCGGGAACAAGAGGCTTACGGCTTCGGGCCGTACTTCATGATCGCCTGCCTTGTCGACTCCAACCACCGCAGAATGGAGTCAATTTCGACGCCTGTGAACGCACGGTCGACGTAACACTTGAGGTCTCCGCGGCCTGCACGAACGAAGAGCTGAGTCCGCTCGGCCTGCTCGCGGAGAGAAGCGACGACCTTCTCGGGCGTAGCCGTTGTCGACAAGCCAAAACGATCACTGATGGCAAGGTACAATTGCTGCTTCCAACCGGAGTAGGCCGGGTATGCGTAGCAGATATTGACGCGTGAGGCATCGAAGTAGACACCGGCGGAGAAGCCTCGAACACCCCAGTTGGTCGACAGAGGTTCTTGGCTGGCCCATTCGAGAATAGGCGAGAACACAGCCCTTCCGTGTTCGTCGCATGACGCGAGGAACTCTGCCTCGGTCGTCTTGCGCGATGCACCTGAGACTTGACCGGCCTTGGGCCGTTCCTCACCCACCACGATGTCTTGGGAGAGGAGACGACGACCTCCCTCCGCCTCGAAGAATGTGAACTCGACGCATGTGACGTGCACGCCCTTGGATCCGAGAAACGCGGCAGTTTGCCGGATCTGCGGAGTCACACTCTGACCGATGACGACGATGCGCTGATCCTTGTTGAACGCCACGGCTTCGGCATCGTCAAGTTCGAAGTACTCACGATGCTGATCGGCGAGATTCAGCGAGTCGTCACCCTCATGGACCCTCAGGAAGCTCTCCAGTGCATCTGCGTCGAGCCGCGAAGCGTATGTTGCGTATTCGAGCGACTGCGCAATCGTCTCCCGGGGAGTGCGATCTCGCTTCAGCTCCACGACGACCGCATTCCCGCTGCGGTCCAGGCCGAGCAGATCGATAAACCCGCCGAGATCCGTCTGAACCTGGCGGCCAATGATCATGACCCCACCTCCGTCGAGGATTCCGTCGGGATTCGCCTCCAGCCATTTCTCGAGGACCACCTCTTCATGCTCCGCTTCGAACCGCTTAATCTCGTACTCCCTGAAGCTGTCGTCCGACCCGATGCTGAACACTCTCATGGGGTCACCTTGGTACGCGTCATGACCGGCCTCGCCCGCGCGAAGTGTGAGCCGATGACCCATCCGAAGCAACGAGCGCTGCCTCGCAAACCGATTACTGGAGGTCAGGAGATGAAGAAGATCACTATCCTCGCAGCCGTAGCGCTGTCCTTAGCCGCAATGCTCCGGTTCTCGGTGACCGCGGTGGAGGCGCAGGCGCGGGACTACCGGCCGGAGCGGCCGTTCGGGACGCTTCGGGAGCAGGCGCGGACGCAGCAGGCGTGGCTGGCGGAGCGGCTCGAGACGAACCTTCCCATGCTGATGCGGAAGCACGGCGTGGACATGTGGGTCGTCGCGATGCGGGAGTACAACGAGGATCCCGTTTTCCGGGCCCTCGTTTCCCCGACCACCTTCGCGGCGCGTCGGCGGACCATCTACATCTTCCACGACCGCGGGCCGGAACACGGCGTGGAACGCCTGGCGCTCGGGGGAAGCTCGCAGGGAGGCGTATACGAGGCCGTGCGCGCCACCGCCACCGCGCCGGACGGGAGGCAGGCGGAACTCTGGGGCTCCGACCAGTGGGACCTCTTCGCCGAGATGGTGAGGGAGCGCGACCCGCGGCGGATCGCCGTCAATATCTCGCACGATCACAACTTCGCCGACGGGCTCTCGGCCGGTGAATGGGAGCAGATGGCGGCGGCGCTCGGCGCCGATCTCGCGAGCCGCGTGGTCCGCGAACCGCTGTTGGCGATCGAGTACCTCGCGATGCGCGTGCCCGCCATGACGCCCGTCTACCGGCGGGTGCAGGCGGTCGTGCACGAGATCATCGGCACCGCCTTCTCGGAGGTCGTCATCGTCCCCGGCCGGACCACGACCGCCGATGTCGTGTGGTGGATGCGGCAGCGCGTGCACGATCTGGGCCTCGACTCGTGGTTCCAGCCCTCGGTCTCGGTGCAGCGGCGCGGCGCGGAGATGAGCGGCGTGACGGCGCCGGTGATCGAGCGGGGCGACGTCCTCCACTGCGACTTCGGGCTCGTCGCGTTCGGACTTGCGACGGATACGCAGCACATGGCCTACGTCCTGCGCGAAGGCGAGACGGAAGCGCCCGCCGGGCTCAGGCAGGCGCTGGCGAACTCGAACCGCCTCCAGGACATCCTCCTCGAGGAGACGAAGGTCGGCCGCACCGGAAACGAGATCCTGGCCACGGTGCTGGCGAAGATGAGGGCGGAGGGGCTCAACGGGACGATGTACACGCACCCGATCGGCGACCACGGCCACGGCGCCGGTCCGCTGATCGGCCTGTGGGACTACCAGACCGGCGTCCCCGGCCGCGGCGATCCCCCGGTGATCCCCGGGATGTGGTTCTCGACCGAACTCCAGGTCACGACCCCGGTCCCCGAGTGGGACGGCCAGCCCGTCCGCATGGCTCAGGAAGAGGAAGCGGAGATCACGCTCGACGGCGAGATTCGCTGGATGCTCCGCCGGCAAACCGAACTGCACCTCATCCGGTAGCGGCGCGCCGGGCGCGACTCCGGACGTTCCCGCGGGAACGTGTCCGGCGCTTGTTCGGCTATGCCGCGGCGGTACCGATCACGGAATCCGCCGCCAGTCGGGAGACCTCGGCGTCGGAGAGGTCGAGGATTTTGGTGAGGATCTGGCGCGTGTCGCGGCCCAGGGTAGGTGCGGGGTTCACGGGGACGTCGGGTGCGTCGGACGTGAGCAGCGGGCTACGGACGAACTGGAGTTCCCCGAGTCCGTCGTAGTCCACCGTCACCCGCACTCCGCGCGCCTCCAGTTGCGGACATTCCAGCAGGTCATCGGAGGTCTGCACGGGCCCCGCGGGGACGCCCGCTTCCTGGAGCCGCCGCACCGCTTCGTCCCGGGTCAGTCCGGCGAACACGGGGCGGACGACCTCGTCGAGGAGCGCCCGGTTCTCGGTGCGGGCATCGGGGGAGTCCAGGCGCGGGTCCTCCAGCAGGTCGGGGCGTTCCAGCATGCTGCAGAAGCGGCGCCACATGATGTCGTCGGGGATCGTGAAGGCGACGTAGCCGTCGCTCACCGGCATCGGTCCGCGCGGGTAGAAGCCGGGCGGATCGCCTCGCATCGGCCGCGCCCCCGTGTTGGCGGCGAGCGAGACCATGCGCTCGTTCAGCGACAGCACGCCGTCGTACATGGCGGAGTCGATGAACTGGCCCTTCCCCGTCACGGTGCGCCGGTAGAGCGCCATCGAGACGCCGTGCGCCGCCGCCATCCCCGCGTAGAGGTCCGGCATCCCGTAGATCGAGGGCGAGGGCGGCTTGTCGGCGAAACCGATCATGTGCATGACGCCCCCCATCGCCTCCGCCACGACGTCGAACGAGGGCCAGTTCCCGTACGGGCCCTCGCGCCCCGGCAGCCGCCCGAACCCGGACACGGCGGCGTACACGAGCCCCGGGTTCAGTTCGGCCAGCGCCTCGTAGCCCAGACCCATCCGGTCGACGGACCCCGGCCGCAGGTTCTCCACCACGACGTCGGACTTCGCCACGAGGGAACGGTAGAGGTGGCGCCCCTCGTCGCTCTTGAGGTTGAGCGCGAGGGATTTCTTGTTCCGGTTGTAGGCCATGAACCCGACGCCCATGCGGACGCCGTTCCGCTCCACGAAGGGAGGGATGGACCGGCGCGGATCCCCCAGGCCCGGGCGCTCGATCTTGATGACCTCGGCCCCCGCGTCCGCGAGCAGGAGCGAGCAGTAGGGGGCGGACATGTACTGTTCGAGCGCAAGGACGCGCACTCCCGCCAGCGGCCGGCCGGCGTCGCTCATGCGTGATCTCCCGGGTTCGGGGGCAGCGTTCGACGATAGGTCCGAGGCGTCAACTCGTGGCGGGCGGGGTCCGGTACTTGTCGAACCACGCCACGATGTTCGCGATCTTGGCCATGAGCTGGCTCGGGCGGCGGCTCATGTCGTGCGACGCGCCCGGCAGCCGGATCACGGCCGTGTCGATCCCGCGCAGCTTGAGCGCGTGGAACATCTGGTACGACTCCGACAGCGGCGTCCGCAGGTCTTCCTCCCCCGTGATGATCATCGTGGGCGTGTTCACGTCTCCCACGAGCGAGATGGGAGAGAACTCCCAGTACGCGTCCGGGTTCTCCCACGGGAGCCCTTCGTAGCGGCTGTGGTAGTAGCCGTACCAGTTGTCCGCCGTGAGCGTCTTGCTGATCCAGTTGACGACGGGCTTCTGGGACACCGCGGCCCGGAAGCGGTCCGTCTTGCCGACGATCCAGGCCGTCATGATGCCGCCGGCGCTCCCTCCGGTGACGAAGAGGTTGGCCTCGTCGATGTATCCGCGCTCGATCACGGCATCGACCCCGGACATGAGGTCGTCGTAGTCCTGCCCCGGGTAGTTGTGGTAGAGGAGGTCCGCGAACTCCTCGCCGTAGCTCGTGCTCCCCCGCGGGTTCGCGTACAGAACGACGTAGCCGGCGGCGGCGAGCAGTTGCATCTCCGCCGAGAAACGGTCTCCGTAGTTGGAGACGGGTCCGCCGTGGATTTCGAGGATGAGGGGATAGCGCCGGTCCGGATCGAAGTCGGGCGGCTTCACGATCCACCCCTGGATGGGACGGTCGTCGAAGGACGAATCCCACCAGATCTCCTCGACCTCGCCGAGCTGCCGGTTCGCGAGCAGGTCCTCGTTCAGCGACGTGATGCGGCGCACGCCGCGACCCCTCGCGCCCACCGCGACCTCTCCCGGCGATTCGGGGCGGGTCTGGTTGAGCGCGAAGCTCCCGTCGTCGGCGACGCTGAAGGAGCCGCCGCCGTACGGACGCCCGTAGGACGTGCCCCCCAGATCCTCCGCCAGCACTTCGAGGTCGCCGTCGAGCGTGGCGAAGCCGACCTTCGAGTTCCCCTCGTCGTCGTACTGGAAGTAGATCCCGCTCCCGTCGGGGGCCCACACCGGGTTGGAGACGCTGCGGTCGAGACCGCCCGTGAGGACGCGCTGCCCGCTCCCGTCCAGGTTCATCAGCTGGAGCCGGCTCACCTGGTAGGTGCGCGTGCGGTCCTCGTAGCCCACGAAGGCGATCTGCCGCCCGTCGGGAGAGATCGCCGGATTTCGGTCAGGTCCGGGGCGGTCGGTGAGAGGCCGCACCTCTCCGGTGGCGACCGAGACGATGTAGAGTTCCGAGTTCCGGTAGTCGTGGATCCAGTCGTCGTTCCGGTTCGACGAGAAGACGAGGCTCGCGCCGTCCGGGGTCCACGCGGCGGGGCTCTGGTGCTGGAAGTCGCCCGACGTCACCTGCGTGGGCGTGCCTCCCTCGACCGGGACGATGAAGAGGTGGTCGAAGCCGAAGTCGAGATAGCCGACGCCGTCCTGCCGGTTCTTGAAGCGGTCCTCCATGATGGGAGGATCGGCCCACTCCGCCCCGGCGGGCGGTTTGGGCGGCGGGGCGAGGCTCGGCGGCGGATACGGGACGAGCTTGTTGAACGCGAGGTAGCGCCCGTCCGGCGACCAGCGCAGCCCGCGCGGCGATTCGATGAGCTGCGTGAGCGTGGCTTCCTCGCCCGTGTCCATCCAGCGCACGTGGATCTGGCCGTCGTCCGTGTAGGCGATCCGGGTCCCGTCGGGCGACCACCGCGGGGATCCGCCCACGCCCACTCGCCGGTGGTCCGACCCGTCGGCGTTCATGATCCACAGCTCGGACTTCTTCGCGTCCCGCATGATGTCCATGGACGTGCGGACGTAGATGACCTGACTGCCGTCGGGGGAGATCCGCGGGTCCGCGGCGTATTCGATCTCGAACACGTCCATCGGCTCGAACCGGCCCTGTCCGGCCAACGGGCCGGCGCTCAGCGCGCCTGACCCGGCGAGCAGGGCCAGGGCGAACTTCGTCAGTCGGATCTTGTGGAGGCTCTTCTCGCTCATCTCACGCATCGTCGGCTCCCGGGATCGAACAGGGGACAAGGGCCGGAAACATATCTCCCCGATTCGACCCGCGGGCAACCGTCGCGTTATCGTCCGGCTGGTCAGGGTCGTCCGACAGTGCCGCGTTGTTTCTCCGGGGTGATTGACATGATTCGGCTTACCGCACCATGCGCCGCCTTCCTGGTCACGAGCGCCGCCCTCGCGGGAGGCGCCTTCCCCCTCCCGCTGTCCGGGCAGGAGTACGACATCCTCATCCGGAACGGGCGCGTCATCGACGGCACCGGAAACCCGTGGTTCGCGGCGGACATCGCCATCGCCGGCGACCGGATCGTGCGGATCGGGGGGCTCGGCGCTGCGACGGCGCAGCGGGTCGTGGACGCGACGGGGATGTACGTCTCGCCGGGCTTCATCGACCTGCACTCGCACGCCGACCGCGCCATGACCTCCGAGCACCTGGAGGCACGGCGCGCGAAAAGCCTGAACAGCCAGGGGCTCACGACGGTCATCGGGGGGCCGGACGGCCGCAATCAGACGTGGCCGCTCAGCGCGGAGATCGCGGCTCTCCGGGAGCTGGGACACGCGATGAACTTCGTCCCCATGGTCGGCCACAGCACGGTGCGCGCCGAAGTGATGGGCAACGACTACTGGCGTGCGGCGACGGAGGACGAGGTCGCCCGCATGCAGGCGCTCGTGCGCGAGGGAATGGAGTCGGGGGCGTGGGGGCTGGGAGCCGGGGTCGAGTACCGCCCCGCCCGCTACAGCACGCCGGAGGAGGTCATCGCCCTCGCCGATGCCGTGGCCCCCTACGACGGCTTCTACGTCGCGCACCAGCGCAGCGAGGCGGCCATGCCGCTGTGGGAGCTTCCGAGCACCGTGACGGAGGGGCCCGTGGACGGGAACGAGGGGCTGGCGGAGACCGTGAACGTCGCCCGCCAAACGGGGATCCGAGTCGTGGCGAGCCACCACAAGGCGCGGGGCCGCGCCAGCTTCGGCCGCTCCGGGCAGGACACGCTGGTCGTGAACCGGGCGCGGGCGGAGGGGCTGGAAGTCTACCTGGACGTCTACCCCTACGAGACGTTCGGCGGGGGCGCGCGGCCCATGATCCCGCGCTGGAGCCTGGTGCACGACACCGTGGACACGAGCGGCGGGAGGGACAGCCCGGTCTACAACCGCCCGGGGGTGTTCGACGATGCCCGGGCGCACCTGGAGCGCCGCTGGGCGGACCCGGAACTCCGGGGCCTCATCGCCCGCGACATCGAGTGGATCGTGGACCACAACGGGGGGCCGGACCGCGTGGTCGTGGTGGGCTACCCCGACTCGACCTGGGTGGGCCGCACGCTGGAGGAACTGGGTCGCCGGCTGGACTCCACGTACCAGGAGGTCATCGTCCACATGGCGCTCAACGGATACCCGGAGGTGCTCGGCGGAGCTTGGACGCGCGGCTACGGGATCCACGATTCGGACGTCATCAACTACTACCGGCAGGACTACACGGCCACGGCGTCCGACGCGGCCGTGAGCGGGGTCGAAGGCGTGCCCGAGTTCGCCTCGCGGCCCGGCGCGCACCCCCGCCACTTCGGCGCCTTCACGCGCAAGATCGCCCGCTACGTGAAGGACCTGGAGGCGATCACGCTTCCGTTCGCGGTCCGCTCGATGACGGGGCTGCCGGCGCGGATCATCGGGCTGGAGGACCGCGGCTTCGTGCGTGAAGGCTACAAGGCGGACCTCGTCGTGTTCGACCTCGAGCGGCTCCGGGACCGGGCCACCGTGCTCGAGCCGGACCTGTTCAGCGAGGGGGTCGACTACGTGATGGTGAACGGCGTGTTCACGGTGGACGCGGGAGAGTTCACCGACGAACTCCCGGGCGAGGTCATCCTCCGGCCCTGAGCCCGCGGCCCGTGTCGCGCTCGGAGGTTTCCGGGCTATTGTTTCCGCCTGATTCGGCAACCGTGAGATTGGGAGAGCCTTATGCGCACGCGACTCCATGCCCTGCTGCTCCTCGCTCCCGTCGCCGCCTGCACCGCGGACGCGCCGCCGCCCGAGCCGTCGGCCGTGCGGAGCGCCAGCGATGTGACCGACGCCGTGCTCGAGGCGGCGCGGCCCGACGGCAACTGGCTCACCTACGGCGGCAACTACGCGGAGGATCGCTTCAGCACGCTGGATGAAGTCACGCGGGACAACGTCGACGGACTCGGCCTCGCCTGGACGTACGACATCGAACTGCGCGGCGGCGTCGAGGCCACGCCGCTCGTCGTGGGCGGCGTCATGTACATCAGTTCCCCGTGGAGCGTGGTGCACGCGATCGACACGCGGACGGGAGAGCGGCTGTGGCGTCACGACCCCGGCGTTCCGCGCATCCGCGGGCGCCTCGCCTGCTGCGACGTCGTGAACCGTGGCGTCGCGCTCTACGAGGGCAAGGTGATCGTGGGCACGATCGACGGCCGCCTCGTCGCCCTCGACGCGGAGACCGGCGACGTCGTGTGGGAGACGCTCACCATCGACCCCGACGAGGCCTACACGATCACGGGCGCGGTGCGCGTGGTGCAGGGGCTCGCGATCATCGGCAACGGGGGAGCCGAGTACGGCGTCCGGGGCTACGTGTCCGCCTACGACGCGGACGATGGCGAACTCGTGTGGCGCACCTACACGGTGCCCGGCAACCCGGCGGACGGCTTCGAGTCCGAAACCATGGAGATGGCGGCGGAGACGTGGAGCGGCGAGTGGTGGGTCGCGGGAGGCGGCGGGACGGCCTGGGACTCGATCATCTACGACCCGGACCTCGACCTCCTCTACATCGGAACGGGGAACGGGTCCCCGTGGTCGCGGAGCCACCGGAGCCCGGGGGGCGGTGACAACCTCTTCCTCGCCTCGATCCTCGCGTTGCGCCCGCAGACGGGCGAGTACGTGTGGCACTTCCAGACGACGCCCGGCGACCACTGGGACTACACGGCCGTGCAGCCGATGACGCTTGCCGACCTCGAGTTCGACGGCCGCATGCGCCGCGTGATCATGCAGGCGCCGAAGAACGGGTTCTTCTACGTCCTCGACGCCGAGACGGGCGAGTTCCTGTCGGGTCAGGAATACATCGTGCAGAACTGGGCGGAGGGACTCGACCTCGAGACGGGCCGCCCCACGGACCGACCGGAAGCCGTGCACGCGGAGGTCTGGACGCTCATCACGCCGGCCGCCCTCGGGGGCCACAACTGGCAGCCACAGTCGTTCAACCCGGAAACGGGGCTCATGTACCTGCCGATCCAGGAGGGGTGGGTCGAGCGCAGCGAGCCGCCCGACTGGGTGTTCACGGACCTCGCGATCGAGGACCACAGCTACGGACCCGCGGTCAGCAACCTGGGGCTCCAGAGCCGCTATGGCGCCCGCGATGACGCCGGGTTCCTCGTGGCCTGGGACCCCAAGGCGCAGGAGGCGCGCTGGACCGTCGCCCAGCTCGGCTACTGGAACGGCGGGACGATGACGACGTCGTCGGGGCTCGTGTTCCAGGGCGGCGGGGACGGCCGCTTCGTCGCGTACGACGCGGAGACCGGAGACCAGTTGTGGGAGGTCTCCACCGGCCTCGGGATCCTCGGCGGCCCGGTAACCTACCTCGTCGACGGTCGGCAGCATGTGTCCGTGGCGGCCGGCTGGGGCGGCGCGCGCGGACGCAGCGGGTCTCCGTACGGCGACGCGGCGAACTACGAGCAGCGGGGACGGGTCTTCACCTTCGTGCTGGGCGGGACGGAGCCCATGCCGACGCCGCAGCGGAAACGGCCTGAGAACGTGCCCGACCTCGATCTGCCCACGGACGCCGAGTCGCTGGAGCGCGGGGCGGACGTGTACGGGCAGTATTGCGGCATCTGTCACGGCGGCGGAGGCGGCTCGGAGGGCGCGATGCCGAACCTGCAGCGGTCGACCGACATCGTGCACCGCAACTTCGAGGACATCGTGCTCGGAGGGAGTCGCGAGGCGCAGGGAATGCCATCGTACGAGGGATTGCTCGACTCCGAGCAGGTTCGGGCGATCCAGGCGTACATCGTGTCGCAGGCGAGGGAGACGCTCGCCGCGGCGGCCGAGACGCCGGCGGATGGCGACCACTGAACCGGGAGCCCCGAACGGGCGACCACTGAACCACAACAAGAGGAACGGACTCATGAAGCGCTTCATCCTGGTCTCACTTCTTGCCACCGGAGGTTTCACGGCCATGGCTTCCGATCTTTCGGCCCAGCGTGAGTACATCAACCCGCGGCACGCGAGCGAGGAAGGCGTCCTTCCCTTCAGCGGTGCCGTCTGGGTGGGCGACCTGCTCTTCGTGTCCGGGTCGCTGGGACTCGTGGACGGGCGTCCGCCGAACGACGCGGAGGAGGAGGCCCGACTCGTCATGGAGGCGATCAAGAACACGGTGGAGGAGGCCGGGATCACGATGGACGACCTCGTCTCCGTGCAGGTGTTCTGCTCGGATGTCGCTCTCTACGATGTCTTCAACGAGGTCTACCGGACCTACTTCACGGAGAACTTCCCGGCGCGCGCCTTCCTCGGCTCCGGGCCCCTCCTGTTCGGGGCGCGGTTCGAAGTGATGGCGATCGGCTCACGCAACTGAATCGGGGCAGCTGAGTCGGAGCAGTTGAGCCAGGGGCGGGCTCTGGTCACCGAGGCGGGGTCCGTACGGGGGCCCCGGCCCGATCTCGCCGACGCGCTGGAGCGGGGGGAGATCGTCTTGTTCCCCGATTGTCCGGTAGCCCTCCCGCCGGACGCGGATCTCGAGCGGCTGCGCGCCGAACTTCCGCGCCAGTTGCGCGCGAAGAACGTCAGCTACCACCCGGAGAGCGGGCGTCTACGCGGCGTGGCGGCGCGCGGGGGGCTGCGGGACGCCGTTCTCGACACCCTCACGGCGCACGGCGCCAGGGTTCGCGCCTTCCTCCGGGAGTACCTGCCCGCGCTCACCGAGGGGTGGACGGTGGGGACGACGAGCTTCCGCCCGATCCAGGAGCGGGGCCGCGGCCTCTCGGCGCACGCGAGCAACGAACTGATCCATTTCGACGCCGGCGCCTACGGGGCGACCGACGGGGACCGGATCCTCCGTTTCTTCGTCAACGTGAACCCCGACGAGGACCGCGTGTGGTGCACCAAGGGGACGTTCCCCGGCGTCTTCGCGCGCTACGGGACCGAGGCGGGCGTGGCGGACGGCGGCTCGCTCGAGAGGAGCCCCGTGGACCGGCTCCGCGGACACCTGCTGCGAGGGATCGCGAAGGCGGGACTCGGGGAGGCGGTGCTCGCGGACTCGAGCCCGTACGACCGTCTCATGCGACGCTTCCACAACTACATGAAGGACACGCCGTCCTTCCAGGAGCGCGACGAGACGTGGCGCGAGATCCGCTTCCCGCCCTTCTCCGCCTGGATGGTCCTCACCGACATGGTGAGCCACGCCAGCGTATCCGGGCAGCACGCCCTCGTCGACACCTTCATCCTCCGCCTGGCCGCCTGCCGCCACCCCGAACTCGCCCCCATCAACATCCTCCGCGGCGGATCCCCTCCGGATGCCCGAGGCCCCAACCTTCCGGGCGCGGGACGTCGATGACCCGCGCCATCGCCGTCGACTGGTCCGGGGCGAAGTCGGGGGCCGCGTCGAAGATCTGGCTCGCCGAGGTCCGGGACGGACGCCTGGCGCGGCTGGAGTCCGGGCGCGACCGCGATGGATTGATCCGCCATCTGATCGACGATGCGGCGGCGGACCCCGACGTCGTGGTTGGCATGGATTTCTCCTTCTCTTTCCCACGCTGGTTCGCAGAGCACCTGGGCGCGACGTCGATAGAAGAGCTTTGGAACACCGTCGCCAACCGAGGCGAAGCATGGCTAAGCGATTGCGCGCCCCCGTTCTGGGGAAGACCCGGACGGACGAAGCCGAAGCTGCGGCAGCATTATCGCCGCACCGAGAAAGCCGCTTCGAGGGCGAAGGGTGCGAACCCCAAGAGCGTGTTCCAGATCGGCGGCGGCGGTGCGGTGGGCACAGGTTCGATCCGAGGAATGCCTCACCTGGCAACGCTCCGCGCTGCGGGCTTCTCGATCTGGCCGTTTCATGAAGTGCAGACACCACTGGTGATCGAGATATATCCGCGACTGCTCACGGGTCCGGTGAACAAGTCCGATTTCGATGCGCGGGAGGCGTACCTGAATCCGGGATTTCCGGAAATGGAGGGCGCGCTGGCGTACAAGGCCACGTCCTCCGAGGACGCTTTCGACGCCGCGGTCTCCGCCGTGGTCCTGAGCCGCCACGTGGACGACATCTCCACTCTGACCGCAGTTCGGGATGATGCGAGGTTGATCGAAGGGGTGATCTGGTGGCCTCGAGAAACGCGGGGGGCTACCGTCGGTTCGCGTGGTACTGCCGCCCGACAGGCCGACTGCCCCTTCTGCGATGCGCCCAGGGAGTCGGTGGTTGCCGAGTCGCGCCATGCTCTGGCGATCGAGGACCGGTATCCGGTGAGCCGCGGCCACACGCTCGTAGTCCCCAGGGAGCACACGGAGAGCCTCTTCGCCCGGAGTGACGACATCCAGGCGGACATATGGAGCCTCGTCTCCGGGGTGAGGGCAAAGCTTCAAGCGGAACTCAATCCGGATGGCTTCAACGTGGGGGTCAACGATGGGCGGGCAGGCGGCCAGACCGTGGAGCACGCGCACATACATGTGATCCCCCGCTTCAAGGGAGACGTGGCGGACCCGAGAGGCGGGATTCGCTGGGTCCTGCCCGAGAACGCCGCCTACTGGGACTCATGAACGCGCCGCAGCCGCCGACAGCCGAAGGGCAGCTCGAGTTTCTCCGGTCGCTCCAGCGCCTGCTCGACGAGGGCAGTTTCACGTCGAGTTACAAGTTTGCGCTGCTCCATGCCATCGCTGACCTGTGCCTCGTCGAGGGGGACGACAGTGGGGCTGAACTTGTACTGTCCACCGCCGACATAGCGGAGCAGTTCGTGCGGCTATACTGGCCCCAGGCGATACCCTACCCCGCCGGCGACAACGCAGGGATCCTGAGCCAGAACACGGGCGGACAGGCACTGGTTGTGCGCGAGTTGGCCGAGCGCCACAACCGCTACCAGGGCTCACTGGCCGAGCTTGAGAGAAGCCGCTCGGATTGGGATGACCTCCGGCGCAGGGTGGAGCAGACGGTACGGAGGATGCCGCTGTGGAAGCTGCAGACAGTCGGGTCGGAACGCCTGGAATTCCTATACGAGAACGTCGATAGAGGCGGGTCGGTTCGGCTACAGTCCGGGGTTGCCTACTGCTTTCGGGTCTTCTATCCGCTGGTTACCGACGTGATCGAAGGAGCCTGGTCCCACTTCGTCCAACGACTCAATCCTCAGCGTCTGGGCCAGGTGGTCGATTTGAGGTCGTTCCTCTTCGGCGCTCAACGCACCTCGCTTGACTCATATCGTCCTCTGCTCAGGGCGGTGCAGAGGGGCCGCTGCTTCTACTGCGAGAGCGACATCAGATCCCGTGGTGATGTCGACCACTTCATCCCCTGGCGACGATACTCGCTCGACCTGGGGCACAACTTCGTACTGGCCCACCGGGGGTGTAACTCGAGCAAGTCGGACCTCCTCGCGGCGGAAGAGCATCTCGAACGCTGGGCGGAACGAAACCGCACCTGCCGGGACGAACTGGAGGCCGGATTCGAAGAGCGACGGGTTCTCCATGACTGGCGCGCGACGCTCCGGATCGCTCGATGGGCATATGGTCAGGTACAGAGGGCGGAAGGACAGGTCTGGGTTCAAGCAAACGAGTTGCGACGCCTGTCGGACGACTGGCGAAGAATACTGTCAACTGCGGACGACGAAGCTGCATGATTCGCGTTGACGGACTTCACCACCCGACGGCGTAGGCGACGCGGCGGGGGTCGGCGCCGGCCAGGAGGGCGCCGGTGGCGGCATCGAAGGTGATGCCCTGGATGCTGCCGAACGCGTATCCGGGCGCCAGCTCCACGGTGTATCCCAACCCCTCGAGGCTCCCCACTACGTCGCTTGGCAGGCGATCCTCCAGGCGGAAACGGATTTCGGCTCCGGGGCGGTAGAAGTTCGGCTCGCCGCTCAGGGTGAAGCGGGGCGCCGCGATGGCCTCCTGGACCGGCATCCCGAAGTCGAGGAGGTTCACGAGCACCTGGAACTGGGTCTGGCCGATCGTCTCACCGCCCGGTGTTCCCAGCGCCGCATGGAACCGGCCGTCCCTGAGCACGATGATGGGAGAGTTGTTGAGGATCGGGATCTGCCCGCCCCGAACGTAGTTCACGTGGTCGGGATACGGCGACGTCGAGCCGATGCGGGACCCGTTGTTGAAGGTGAGGCCGGTGTTGCCGACCACCACTCCCGTGCCGAAGGCCCCGCCGTGGGTGGGCGTGGCGGCGACCACGTTGCCGAACCGATCCGCGATGGAGAAGCTGGTCGTGCTACCCGCGTGCGCCTGTTCGGCCAGGTGTCCTCGCCGTGGCTGGGCCGCGGCCTCTCCCGCCGCCTGCGCGCCCAGCCGGGACTCGTCAACCCGCACCGGATTCCCGGCGCCCGGGTACGCCATCACGCGGGACGGGTCGATGAGGGACCGGCGGGCGGCCGCGTACTCCTTCGACAGCAAGTCGCCGACGGGCACGTCGACCAGGGCGGGATCGGCCGCGTAGGCATAGACATCGGCCTTCGTGACCTTGATCGCCTCCGACAGGAGGTGGATGGTCTCCGCGCTCCCGGCGCCCAGCGCGCGGAGATCGAATCCCTCGACGAGGTTCAACTGCATCGCCACCTCCAGCCCTCCACGCGACGTCGGGGGGCTGGTATACACATCGAACCCCCGGTAGGTGGTGTGGATCGGCTCCGCCCAGATGGGCTCGTGGCGGGCGAAGTCCTCCATCGTGAAGTCGCCGCCGTTCTCCGCGTAGAAGCGGGCCATCTCCTCGGCGATGTCGCCCCGATAGAACCGGTCGAAGGCAGCCTGGAGCGCCTCCGAGCGCGTCTTGCCGACCGCCAGGGCCGCCTGCTCGGCCTCGACCACCTTGCGGAGCGTGTTCGCCAGGTCGGACATCCGGAACGTCTCGCCGGGCTCGGGCACCCTGCCGCGCGGGAGGAACATCCGCCGGCTCGACGCGAAACTCTCGAACAGGTCCCTGTGAGACTCGATCGCCGCCACGACGGACGCCTCGATGGGATGGCCGTTTTCGGCGTAGTCGATGGCCGGGGCGAGCACCTGGGCCAGGCTCATCGTGCCGAAGCGGTCCAGCAGGGCGATCCATCCCCCGAAGAGGCCGGGGACGACGCCCGCATGAATCCCCTTGTTCAACTCGTCGGCGGTGCGGTTCGCGGGATCGACGGCCAGGGGAGCGGCGCCCGTGGCCCCCAGCGAGTACACACGGTCGGAGACGCGGTCGT
Source organism: Candidatus Palauibacter rhopaloidicola (assembly GCA_026914155.1). GTDB lineage: Bacteria > Gemmatimonadota > Gemmatimonadetes > Palauibacterales > Palauibacteraceae > Palauibacter > Palauibacter rhopaloidicola. Next base: position 68,998 of record JAPPGH010000031.1, read on the forward strand.
AGAGGGTCACGAACCCGTTCCCCGCCATCCCGGACATCTGCGGCCGTACGATGTTCAGCGTGGCCAGGGTCGCGACGGCGGCATCGGCGGCGTTGCCCCCGGCCATGAGCGTGCGGAGACCCGCCATGGACGCCAGGGGGTGGCCCGCCGTCACCAGCCCGTTCGGGCCCGGCACGGCCGGACGGTGCGCCGGCCGGTCGGCACGCGCGCCGAAGCTCGCCTGACGAGCCGTGGCCTCCGGCGGCAAAAGGAGGAGAAGCGTGGCGAACAGCGCGACCATCCGGATCGGAAAGCGTCCCATCAAGCCCCTCCTTCGTGTGACAAGCCGACAAGCATCTTCGACATCGGTCAGAATCCAAGCACGCCGTAGTGCCCGTCCAGGATCAGGCGGACGGAGACGTACAGTCCGAACGCCGGGCACAGCACCCAGAACGCGTTCGGGGCGCCGACGTAGACAAGGAACTCGCGCTTCGTAACGAGCGCCTGCCTCCCGGCGACGAAGAAGCTGACCCAGTAGAGCGATGAAACGTAGACCCACTGCCAGAACAGCATGGCGGCGAGAATGCCGGCCACGACCGCCGGCAGGAAACCGAAGGTGAAGGCCGCGTACAGGACCAGCGTCGGAACCGGGGTGAAGAAGCCGTTGGCGATGTCGACGGTGAACCCGAACGTACGGCGATCCGCATACGACTCGTCCACCATCGAGTAGGTCGCCCAGGCGTCCGCCCACACCGTCGGGGACAGGATCCGCCCCGGCGGCACCCTCGTGGTCAGGAACTCGACGGCCGGGGTCCGACCCGTCTCGCGCCGCCGTTCGCGCCAGTACACGGCGCGCTTCTCGATGTAGTCGCGCCGCAGGTACAGGCATGCCTCCCAATAGCAGATCAGCAGGTTCGTCGAGAAGAACAGGCTGAACAGACCGTGGATGGCGTTGAGGTCCCCGTGGACGTAGTAACGGGCGCCGATCCCGAGCAGCGCCAGGAGCGCGATGATCAGCGCCGATAACAGTCCGGCCGGCATCCTGGTTAGTAGGTGCCGTCGAGGAACGTGTCTTCGAGCCGGTCGCGCCGGGCGGTGGCGACGCACTCCTCGAGGTCCGAGAGGTATTCGCCGAGCACCGGCGTGTGGACGGACGTGATCGGCTGGTGGATGGCGGGCGGCTTGCGGTGCTGCCCCATCATCCAGCCCCGCTCGTTCATGAGCCTTGCCACCGCGAAGATGTTGAACGGTTCCCCGGGCTCGACATCGTAGCGGAAGAGGTTCGTGTCCCCTTCGGGTTCGAACACGTAGAGGCCGTCGATCGCCCTCACGCCCTCGATCGCCGCGCGGGTCGTCTCCATGATCCCGCGCACGATCTCCCGGTATCCCTGGCGGCCGATGTGCCGGAGCATGGTCCACGCGCACGCCACCGCGCCGCCCGGCCGGGAGCCCTGGGCCGTGGCCGAGGCGTAGGAGCCGCCGGCGAGGTCGCGGATGACATACCGCGCGTACCGCAGGTCGTCGCCGTCGGTGAAGAGCACGAGCGAGGCGCTCTTCTGCGCGAAACCGAACTTGTGGAGGTCGGCGGACAGGCTGGACACGCCCGGCACGGAGAGGTCGAAGTCGGGGACCGGATAGCCGAGTTCCCGCGCAAACGGCGAGATGAAGCCGCCGTAGCAGGCATCGGAGTGCAGGCGGACGCCCGTCTCGAGGGCGAGTTCGCCGAGTTCGCGCATCGGGTCGATGAGTCCGTAGTAGATGGTGGGGGCCCCGGCGTAGATGAAGACGGAGGCGTCATCGATGGCCTCGCGGATGGCATCCACGTCCGCGCGGTAGTCGGCCCGGCAATCCACGTACTTCATGTCGAGGTCGAGGATCTGGGCGGCCTTGTCCACGGAAGGGTGACGGCTGTAGGCGGCGACGATGTTGAGCCGGCCCAGGTCCGGGCGCGCCTCCCGCTTCATGTCGCGCGCGACCTTGACGGCCTGGAAGATGCTCTCCGTGCCCCCGGAGGTGAACTGCCCTCCTGCACCCTCGGGCGCGTTGAAGAGATCCAGACCCATCTGGATGACTTCTTCCTCCATCGCCCCGACGCTGGGGAAGGAACCCTGCCCGGAGAGGGCGTTCTCCACCGAGTAGATCGAATGCGACGCGTCCTGCACCCGCTTCATCGCCTCGTCCACGTAGTAGACGAGGTACGGGACGCGACCGTTCTTCCAGTCGTAGTCGATCGCCTTCCGGCTGAGCAGTTCGCCCCTGAGCGTCTCCCAGTCCATTCCCCGCTCGGGAAGCTGCGTTCGCGTCTGGACTTCACGACTCAGGGTACTCGTTGCCTGCGCCACTTCGGTGCCCTCCGTCTCACGGTAGCGTGACCTGGGATCCGTCTGCGTCACCGACCGTTGCCGGTCGTCGAAATCCAACCTTGTCTGAGAAGATGGGCGGGGCAACGCACGGACCGGGGGGCGATCCGGGGCCTGGAGCTGGGGCTTGTCCGAGGAGGCGGCGTCCCGTCAGATACCGGGGTCGCCGTACGACCGAATCCGGACCCGAGACCGCCCCCCCCAACCCGGGACCTGACAGACGAATGGCCTGGCTGCAGACACACTGGATCGCGGTGGCGCTCCTCGCCGTGTACGGCGCCCTGCTCGTGCGGCACGCGATCGAGGGCCGCCGCGGGACGAAGGGACGGGCGGACTACTATGTCGGAGGGCGGTCGATGGGCGGGGTCGTGCTCGGCCTCTCCTTCTTCGCGACCTACTCGAGCACGAACAGCTTCGTCGGCTTCTCGGGACAGGCGTATACGTACGGGGCGCCGTGGCTCCTGCTCGCGCCCGCCGTCGTCGTCTTCTCGCTCTCCGCCTGGATCTGGGTCGCGCCGCGGCTGCGCGCCTTCACGGGGGCGGTCGACTCGGTCACGCTCGCCGACTACGTGGGGTTCCGCTTCGAGAGCCGGGCGGCGCGCGTCCTGGCGGCGATCATCGTGATCTTCGCCAGCTTCCTGTACATGATCGCGGTCTTCAAGGGGATCGGGAACCTGCTCGAGATCTTCCTCGACATCCCCTACAGGGGCGCGATTCTGTTCGTGTTCATCGTCGTCGTCCTCTACACGGCGGTCGGCGGGTTCATCTCCGTCGTGAAGACGGATGCCGTGCAGGGCATCGTGATGTCCATCGCGGCCATCCTCCTCTTCTGGGGGACGCTGAACAGCGCCGGGGGACTGGGGGCCATCGACGCGATCCGCGCGGCGCCGGATACGTCCGGACTCTTCCGCTGGGACGCGGCCATGCCCTTCCCCGTACTCATCGGGATCATCGTGGCGGGGACGCTCAAGTTCATCGTCGATCCGAGACAGCTCTCGCGCTTCTACGCGCTCGCCGATCCGCAGGCGGTGCGCCGCGGGCTCATCGTGTCGACGATCGCGTTCCTCGGCGTGTACACGCTTCTCCTCCCGATCGGGCTCTATGCCCACGCGGTGATCGGCAGCGGACTCGCGGAATCGGATCTCGTCGTGCCGACGCTGCTCGGCGACGCGGGGATCCTGCCGGCGCTCCCTGCGGCGTTCATCCTCGTCGCCATGCTCGCGGCGGCGATGTCGTCGCTGGACAGCGTACTGCTCGTAATGGCTTCGACCTGGGAACGGGACGTGATCTCGCTCTTCCGGCCGCAGGCGGATGAGGGACGCGCCGTGGCGCATACGCGGCTCTGGGTCGCGCTGTTCGCGATCATCACGGCCTGGCTCGCGCTCAATCCGCCGGGGAGCATCGTCACGCTGACCGCCTTCTCGGGCGGACTCTACGCGGCCTGCTTCTTCCCGGCCGTGGTGCTCGGCCTGCTCTGGCGGCGAGGTACGGGCGCGGGAGCCGTGGCTTCGCTCCTGACTGGCTTCACGGTGCTGCTGTGCTGGGACCTGGTTCCGTTCTCGGACGCCGTGCACGAGGTTTTCCCCGCGATGGCGCTCTCGCTCGCCGCCTACGTGGCCTGCGGCCTCGCGGCCCCGCCGCTGGCCGCTGCGCGCCGCCTCGACATCAAGCTCTGACGCGGTCCCGGCCGTCCGCCGCGACGTCTGGCAGTGCCAGGGCGAGGCGGCAGCACAGCGATCCGCGGTCGGCTCCGCCCCGGAGTTCGGACGGCGGCTTCCAGTCCCACGCGGAATACTGGGTGACGCCGGGGGCGGCCTGGGGCACGCGGGGTTCGCCCGCCACGATCCGGGCCGCGTGCAGACGCATCTCGAGCCGATAGCCCGTCCGGTCGAGGTGACCATCGCTGAGGAGGCCCAAGTCCTCGGCCACCACGCCGAGCTTCTCGCGGCCGATGCGCCGGACGAGGGCCTCGTCCGTCTCCCCGGCGGCGTGCGAGCCCGCGGGAAGGCCCCACACGCCGGGCAGATCGGGATCGTCATCGGGGCGGCGCACGAGCAGCCAGCGGCGAGTCTCGCCTGCCGACCGCGGAGCCTCGATCACAAGGGCCATCGCGGAACGCGAAGTGCGGGCCCCGGGGCCGCCGCCGCCCGTCACCGTGCCGCCAGCGCCTCCAGCCGTTCCCGCGCGGCGTCGAAGCGACTGAGGAGATCGGGGATGTCCGTACTTCCGTAACCCGCGGTCAACCTGAGGCGCGCCACGTCCAGAATCGCGAGGAGTTCGGCGACGGCCGCTCTGCGGGCGGCGGGGTCGGAACTGCCGACGCTTCCGATCCAGACGGGCGCGGTGTGCGCAAACGGGTAGTTCGCCATCATCGGCCAGCGGGCCGGACCGCCGACGGCGCGCGCGGCGACCCATCCCCCCTCGGGAAGCGTCAGGTCGCCCTCGAAGCGGCGCGAACCGGGGCCGCCGAGTCCCTCCCCGCTCCACGCCACGTCGCCGTTCACCAGAACCTCGACCCGATCCACCTCCGTGGCGGTCGCGACGTCGAGCGACCACGAGACGTCTCCGGCGGAGACGACACTGCCCGGACCGACCGCGTCGACGCTGAACTCCAGGAACGGTCCGTTGGTCACGAAGGTGCGGCCGCTCCGGAGCGCGTCCATGTAGGTCGACCAGTTCTCCACGGCGCCGGTCTGCGCGTACACGCGTGACGTGCCGATGGCCATCGTGCGGTAGAAGTTGTTCATCACGTCCGTCCCGGCCGAGGGCACGACCGGAATGCCGGCGTTCAGCAGCAGGTGCCAGATCTGGGAGGTGAGGACCTCGTCGCTCCACAGGCAGACGATCTCGAGCGCATCCAGATCTCCCAGCACGGCGTCGGGGACGAGTTCGATCGGCACGACGCCGTAGAGGTCGGCGATCGATGCTTCCGCCCACGGCGTCGCGCGCGCCATGCCCCGGGTACTCACCGGGTGCACGTAGTACTGGAAGCCTCCCTGAGCCCGGGCATGGCGCAGCGGCTCGGCGTTCGCGCGGTCGTCCGATCCGTAGACCTGGTATCCGGGTCCCCACACCCAGGGCCAGAACAGGTCGTCGATCTCGATCAGGCCCAGGTGTCCCAGGAAGTGGGACCGGACCTCCTGCCCGAAGCGGACGAAGGGCGGGCCGCCCGAGTGGCGCCACATCCACAGATCCTGGTCCTCGAACCGGTTGTGGAGGTTCGCGAGGAGCGGCGTGGCGAAGTCCAGCGCCTCTCCCCGCATCATCGGCGTCAGGTCATCGGGCGAGAGGTCGTAGGGGCCGCCGTAGTTGAGGTGAAAATGATGTTCGCCCGAGCTCCAGCCGCCGGCCCGCGCGTCCCAGACGGGCGACAGCACGACTTCGACCTCGGCGATGCCGGACGCTTCGCCAAGTTGCAGCGTCGTCGCCGCCTCGGGCGTCGCGAGCCCCTGAACGGCCGCGACCCTGACCTCGCCGACCGGCACGGTGACTTCGACGACGCCCGGCGAATAGAAGAAGACGCGGCCGCTCTGCCCGTCAAAGCGCGCCTGCGACGCTTCCGGCACGGCCGGATGCCCGGCCCCGTCGACGACAGCGAGCCGAGCCGGAACTGGGGCCCCGCCTTCCTCGCGGGTGGTCCTGATGCGGAGCGTCGCGGTCGACTCGCCCCAGTCCCACGCCGTCACGGGCACTTCGCGGACCGGCCCGCCGGCGGCGCGCACGCGCTTGAGTTTCATCCGTTCCCGGTCATCGGCCTCGGCGAAATAGACCCACTCGCCGGATGGATCCCAGGCGGGCGTCAGCGGCAGACCTCCCGACGCAAGCAGGATCGACGGCCCCGGGTCGGCCACGTTCAGGAGCAGGAGGTCCCACCCCTCCTGGGTCGGCCAGTTGACGGCCACGGTGGACCCATCGGGACTCAGCGCCGGCCGCGCCATGGACGCGATGTTCCCCTCGATGAGCGTGCGGGGCTCCGGCGAATCCTCGGAGCGCACGACGACGCGGTCGCGGCCGCCGCCCTTCCGCAGGTAGACGAGCGCGCGTTCGCCGGGTTGGGGCTTCAGTTCGAGCCCGGGCGCGTCGGTCACCGGCCGCCGAACGCCGCTCTCGATGTCAACCGCCCACAGATCCAGGGCCCGCACCTCGGATTCGGCCGATGAGTAGAAGAGCTTCGTACCGTCGGCCGAGAACGCGGGATCGAGCTCCAGTCCGGGGCTGTCGACGCGGCCGAGTTCGGCTCCGCTGCTCGCGGCGACCCAGACGATCTCCGTGTCTTCCGTATCGTCGCGCACGAACGCGACCAGTTGCCCGTCGGGCGACCAGGCGGGCCGCGCGTCGATCCCCCCGCCACGGGTCAGCCGCCGCGCCACGCCGCTCGCGAGGTCCATGACCCAGATCCAGCCGCGCGATGCGAACGCCACCCGTTCGCCGTCCGGCGACGGGGCCGGATCGATCGGCCCCGCCGTGAGCAGCGGAAGCTCGTAGCCCTCGAGGTACACATGGTGGCCGTACCCCGCGACTTTCGGGTAACGGTTCGTCCACTGCGCCGCCGCGTCCGCAGGCGCCGCAGCGAGGACGAGGACCAGGGCGCCGAGCGCCGCGCCAACCGGGGCCCGGCCGCTCGATGCCCGCAACGTGCAAACCGGATGCGCCCGCATGCGTGACAAGCTCAGCGCCGCCAGGCCGACGCGCCGGGGAGCCCGCTACTCACCAGCACTTCGAGCCCCGGCTCCGGCGCAAGGTCCTCCGCCGCGCTCTCGGCCAGCGGGCCCGAAGGGAGATCGCGGAAGATGGCGCGGACCTCGCCCGTGTCCGGATCCCGCAGGATGGCCATCGGCGGCTCGCTCCCTTCGGCGATTTCGACGCTGCCGCCCGGCCCGGCGAGGGAGAGACTCGCCAACGCGGTCTCCCACGCCGGCTCCACGGGAAGCGCAAACGTGAATCCGGACTCCCCGTCCCCATCCCAGATCACTCCCATGTCAAAGTTGAGTGAGAACAGTTCGCTGCCGTCGGCGCGCCTTCCGGTCAGCGTGTACGGCCCGGGGGCGTGCGGCAGTTCGGGACGGGCGTCGACGACGAAGGCGGGATCGAGGTGGAGAGCACCGTCCGCATCGGCCCCGCCGGATACGAGCAGCGTCCGGGTGGCGGCCGGCGCTTCCCACACCTCAAGAGTATCCTGCAGCCGGTAGCGCAGCGAGTTCGTGAAGTAGTAGTCGCTGACCCACGTCGGATCGCAGTACGACATGAAGTCCCGCACCGGGGACGCTGGGTCGACCAGCGACCCGCCGTCCCGCGAATCCCAACCCCAGATGCCGATTCGCCCCCCTTCGTAGGGGAAGCTCGGATCCGGGCCGCCTTCGTTCCCCGAGCACTCCGCATGGAACAGGCTCAGGTTATGTCCGATTTCGTGCGCGAACGTCTCCGCGCTCAGGACCGAGATTGCGACCTTTCCGGAGTACGGGATGTCGTTGGAAAAGAAGGGGAAGGTCGCCTGGCCCGCGATGTTGCCGCCGATACTCGGGATCAGGCCCACCCAATGTCCCACCCCCTCCTCCATGACCCGGATCCTGCCGACATCCGCTATGAGGTCGTTGGAGTTGTTCGAATCGACCGTCACGCTCGCATGGCGCGTAATTTCGATTTCCGCCACCGGAAGATACGTCCTCGTCTGCCAGAAGAAGTCGTCTTCAGGGTTGACGGTACTCACGAACGTCGCGGCCTCGCGATCGTTGTCCTCGGTCCAGACCATGGGGAGCAGGGTCAGGAGCAGCGGGGGCACGGCCCTCACATCGACCGTCATCCGTCCGCTCTCGGGGATGCGCTTCGATACACCGAGATTCGGATCGAGCGTCCCATCGGGGTCGACCTCCACGACCATCTCCAGTCCGGGCTGGATCACATCGGCAGAGATGACGGCGTGGGGCGAAAGATCGAGTTCGCCTTCCTGTACCTCTGTCGGTATGGCGGACGAACCCGCCGGGATGTCCTCAACGTGCACTTCCGCGCCGTCCACGAAGAAGGTGACGCGTACCGGCGGAAGCATGGCGCCTGTCTCCTGTTCGGACGAGACGAAGACGCGCAGGAGCGCTTCCCTGCCAGCTACGAGCGGGACGGGGAACTCGCGCGACTGCGCCGCCTGAATCAGGTAGGCCTCGGCGTGAGCCTCCCCGCCGCACAACTGGATCCGGGTCTTGAAATACACCGACTCCATCCACGTTCGGAAGGCGGGCGTCTGAGGCATACACAGTCCGGTGTCCTCCGCTATCAGTTCCCAGAGTTCCTCGAGCTGGGTCAAACCCTCCGGCAAGGGACCCGACAGGTCGGCGTTGCCCTGCACCCATATTCGGTACAGCTCGCTGGCGTCACCCAACTCCGGCGGCAGCGGGCCGGACAGCTCGTTGTTGTGAACCAGGAGAAAGGCGAGGCTGTCGATCTGTCCCACCTCCGGAGGAATCGGGCCCTCGATCCTGTTGCCGGAGACGAAGAGGGTCCGCAGGCTGTCGAGCTGGCCAAGCCAGGATGGGAGGGGGTCCGACAGCTCGTTGTCGTAGAGGCGGATCGCACGGAGTTTCCCAAGCGCCGCCAAACTCTCGGGCAGTCCCCCCTCGATGTTCGTCTCGGTGATACGGAGGACCTCCAGTTCGGTCAGCTTTCCGAACTCCTCCGGGATCGTCCCGTCGAAGCGGGCCTCGTACAGGTTGATTTCCTCGAGGCTCTGGAGGTTGCCCAGTTCGGGCGGGATGGGGCCGGACATCTGGTTCCCGCCCATCCAGAGCACTTCGAGGTTGACGAGGTTCCCGAACTCGGGCGGAATGCTGCCCCGGAATTCGTTGCCGTCGATGTCCATCCGCCGCAGTTCGGTGAGCTGGCCGATCTCCGCCGGGATTTCGCCCTCGAGCCGGTTGTAGTCCAGGCGCAGGACGCGCAGGTGCGGGAAGTATTGGATCTCGGTCGGAACCTCTCCCGACAGGTTGTTTCGATTCAGGTTGATCGTAGTGACCCGTCCCGTGGAATCGTCGACCGCGATGCCGTACCAGTTCTCCAGCGGGGCGCTGGTTCCCCAGTTGGCCGATGACGTCCAGCTGTCTCCTCCCATGGCCTCGTACAGCTTCATCAGGTCCGACCGCTCCTCGTTGCAGGCGAGGAACTCGCCCTCGCGCGTGGGAACGGCGTTCAGCCACGCCTGGAAACCCTCGTCGCGCACCGTGCACAGCATGGTGCCGCCGTAGTTGAGCGCCTGGATGCCCAGCTCCGAGAGAGAAAACGGGATGGGACCGGAGAGCTTGTCGTTCCCGCCCAGCTCGAGTTCGGTGAGGAAGGCCATGCTGCCGAGGTCCTCGGGAAGCTGACCGTTCAGGCCGTTCTCGCTCAGGTCGATCGCCGTCACGCGCGAGTTGGCATCGGCCGTCACGCCGTACCAGCTTCCGACCGGCGCGTCGGTCCCCCAGTTCTCGTTGTTCGTCCACTCGCCCCCGCGCGTGCCGATGTAGAGGGCCATGAGGACCGCGCGATCCAGGCTGTGCACCGCGACCGGGGCGGAGTTCGAGACGGGGCCCGAGGTGGCGGTCAGGCTCGCGTTCCCCTCCTTGAGGCCGGTTACGAGCCCGGTGGCATCGACCGTCGCCACGGCCGGATCGCTGCTCGTCCACGTCACCACCGCATCGGAGATGGGTTGCGCCCGGTCGTTCAGGACGCGTGCGCGCACGCGAATCGTATCGCCCGCCACGACCGCGACTTCCTCCGGTTCCAGGGTGATTCTCGCCGGCACGGTCGCGGTCGGAGGCGGAGGCGGCGGCCCGGGCGGCGGCCCCGAAGTCTCCTCTCCACCACAGGAGAGAACGGTCAGACCCAGAAAGCCGAGCGCCGCGGAACGCCGGACGCGAGAGAAAGCTGAACCTTCGGAGCCGGGGGTGGTGCGGACGGGCTTCGCCATGGGCTTGCCTTGGGCCTTTGCGGGGGGTGCGGCCAAGGACTGCCGAGTCGCCAGGGCGCAACACCCCCGGGTTACCTGAAAAAAAACCACTTCCCTAACCTAGTGTCGTGTCCCGGAAATACGCGAGCTACCGAGAGTGCCGAGGCGCCGGAGCCCGCAAGGCGCTCCGACGAGGAATAGCAACGCTATTTCGAGGAGGAGCAACGCCGCGGGGCCGGATGAATCGGCGCTCGAATAGCCGTGATATTTCCGGGACACGACACTAGAGACGCGGCGCCGGGTTGGCATCCTCCAACGTGCCTGGAGGCTGCACCCCGTCAGCGTCGCCAGGCCGACGCGTCCGGGAGTCCACTGCTCACCATCACCTCGAGTCCCGGCTCCGGGGCGAGGTCCTCCGCCGCGCTCCGGGCCAGGGGACCGGATGGCAGATCGGTGAGAATGGCCCGCACCTGGCCCGTCTGCGGATCGCGCAGGATCGCGACCGGAGGCTCGCTTCCCTCCGTCATTTCGACGCTCCCGTCCGGCCCGGAGAGCCGGAGGCTCGTCAACTCCGTGGCCCACTCCGGCTGGACCGGCAGCGCGAAGGAGAACCCTGACCGTCCATCGCCATCCCACAGGCCGGCCATCGTGAAAGCGAGCGAGAACAGTTCGCCGCCGTCCGCCCGGCGCCCGGTCAACCGCCAGGGCCCGCCGGAGGTGGGCACAGCCGGCCGTGTGTCGACGACGAAGGCCGGATCGAGCCAGGGATCTCCGTCCGCCGTGACGCCGCCCGACACCACGAGCACGCGCGAGGTGGCCGGCGCTTCCCGCCGCACGTCGGTCGTGTCCTGGAGACGGAAGCGCATCGCGTTCGAGAAGTAGTAGTCGCTCACCCACGAGGGATCGCAGTAGGTCATGAAGTCCCGGACCGTGGATGCGGGGTCCACGAGCGATCCGCCGTCGCGCGGATCCCAGCCCCAGGCACCGATCCTCCCGTTCTCGTGCGGGAACGTCAGGTCCGGACCTCCTTCGTCTCCCCTGCACGCCGCGTGCGACAGGCTGATGTTGTGCCCGAGTTCGTGCGCGATCGTCTCCGCGCTCAGCAGCGAGACCGCAGTCTTCCCCAGGTGGGTAAGGCTGTCGGGCCCGAATGGCAGCCACGCGACGCCCGCGGCACCATCGGGATCCGGGATGAGGCCCAACCAGTGTCCGACTCCATCCTCCACCGTCCGGATGGTCACGACCCGGTCCAGGATCTCGAAGATGTCGTTCGTGTCGATCCTTACGCTCGCGTGCCGGATGATCTGTAATTCCTCGACGGGGAGGTAATTGTTCGTCTGCCAGAAGATCTCGTCGTCCGGGTCGGCGTTGCTGACGAGCGTCACGGCACCCTGGTCGTTGTCGACGGTCGAGACGAACGGGATCAGGGTCAGGTACATTGGAGGCACGGCCTTCACATCGACGGCCGATTGCCCGGTCTCGGGGATTCGCTTCGACACGCCCAGATTCGGATCGAGCGTGCCATCGGGGTCGACCTCCACGACCATCTCCAACCCCGGCTGGATCACCTCGGCGGGGATGATGGCGTGAGGCGAGAGATCGAGTTCGCCCTCCTGCACCTCCGTCGGAATCGCCGCTGAACCGGCCGGGATGTCCTCCACGTGCACCTCGGCGCCATCCACGAAGAAGGTGACCCGGACGGGCGGGAGCAGCGCCCCCGTCTCCTGTTCGGACGTCACGAAGACGCGCAGGAGTGCCTCCTCCCCAGCCACCAGGGGAACGGGATAGTCGCGCGACTGCACCGTCTGCGTCAGGTAGGCCTCCGCGTGGGTTTCGGCCCCGCATGTCCGGATCCGGTATTTCGAGAGCGCGGAAGCCAGCCACGTGCGGAAGGCGGGCGTCTGAGGCATGCACAACTCGGTGTCCGCCGCCTGAAGTTCGAAGATTTCCTCGAGCGCGGTCATGCTCTCCGGCAGCGGTCCCGACAGGTCCGTGTTGCCATTGAGCCGCACGCTGTACAGCTGGCTGGCGTCGCCGAGGTCTGCAGGCAGCGATCCGGACAATCGGTTGTTCTGCGCCCAGAGGAACTGGAGACTGTCAGCCTGGCCGAGTTCGGCCGGGAGCGGCCCCTCGATGTCGTTATCGGAGACCCAGATCGAGAACAGGCTGTCGAGTTGCCCCAGCCACGAAGGGAGCGGATCCGTCAACTCGTTCTCGTAGAGTCGGATAGCTCGGAGCTTCCCGAGCGCTCCCGCGCTTTCGGGCAGTCCCCCCTCAATCCCCGTCCCGGTGATCCGGAGGACCCGCAGTTCCGTCAGGTTGCCGAACTCCGCCGGGATCGAACCGTCGAACTTCGATTCGTACAGATTGAGCACCCGCAGGCTGTCAAGGTTGCCGAGTTCGGGCGGGATGGGGCCGGACAGCTGGTTACCGTCCCCGCCGCCCAACCAGAGTACCTGAAGCTTCGTGAGGTTCCCGATCTCCGGCGGGATGCTGCCCCTGAACGGGTTGCCGTCGATGTCCATCCGCCGCAGTTCGGTGAGCTGGCCGATCTCCGCCGGGATTTCGCCCTCGAGCCGGTTGTAGTCCAGGCGCAGGACGCGCAGGTGCGGGAAGTATTGGATCTCGGTCGGAACCTCTCCCGACAGGTTGTTTCGATTCAGGTTGATCGTAGTGACCCGTCCCGTGGAATCGTCGACCGCGATGCCGTACCAGTTCTCCAGCGGGGCGCTGGTTCCCCAGTTGGCCGATGACGTCCAGCTGTCTCCTCCCATGGCCTCGTACAGCTTCATCAGGTCCGACCGCTCCTCGTTGCAGGCGAGGAACTCGCCCTCGCGCGTGGGAACGGCGTTCAGCCACGCCTGGAAACCCTCGTCGCGCACCGTGCACAGCATGGTGCCGCCGTAGTTGAGCGCCTGGATGCCCAGCTCCGAGAGAGAAAACGGGATGGGACCGGAGAGCTTGTCGTTCCCGCCCAGCTCGAGTTCGGTGAGGAAGGCCATGCTGCCGAGGTCCTCGGGAAGCTGACCGTTCAGGCCGTTCTCGCTCAGGTCGATCGCCGTCACGCGCGAGTTGGCATCGGCCGTCACGCCGTACCAGCTTCCGACCGGCGCGTCGGTCCCCCAGTTCTCGTTGTTCGTCCACTCGCCCCCGCGCGTGCCGATGTAGAGGGCCATGAGGACCGCGCGATCCAGGCTGTGCACCGCGACCGGGGCGGAGTTCGAGACGGGGCCCGAGGTGGCGGTCAGGCTCGCGTTCCCCTCCTTGAGGCCGGTTACGAGCCCGGTGGCATCGACCGTCGCCACGGCCGGATCGCTGCTCGTCCACGTCACCACCGCATCGGAGATGGGTTGCGCCCGGTCGTTCAGGACGCGTGCGCGCACGCGAATCGTATCGCCCGCCACGACCGCGACTTCCTCCGGTTCCAGGGTGATTCTCGCCGGCACGGTCGCGGTCGGGGGCGGCGGCGGCGGCCCGGGCGGCGGCCCCGAAGTCTCCTCTCCACCACAGGAGAGGACGGCCAGACCCAGAAAGCCGAGCGCCGCGGAACGCCGGACGCGGACGCGGGAGTAAGCTGAACCTTCGGAGCCGAGGGTGGTGCGGATGCGCTTCGCCATGGGTCTGCCTTGCGTCTTGGGGGGGAGGGCCGCCGTTAGCCTAATCTAGAGACGTGCCGTCGGCGTGGCATCCTCCGAGGTGACTGTCGAAAAAGGCTTGGAGCCGGCTGTACATGTCGATCGAGTTGGCGGGGTCCCGGAAGCCGTGGCCCTCGGGGTACGTCTTCGATTCGAACTCCTTGCCGAGCGCCTCCAGCCGCTCGACGGCGAGTTCGAAGTTCTCGAAGGGCGCCCTTACATCGAACTCCCCGTGCATGATGAGGACGGGGGCCGTGATGCGGTCCATCCGGTCGAGCGTCTCGCTCTTCGCGTAGATCTCGGGCCGCTCCTCCGGCGTCCCGCCGTGCCCCGTGATCGCGAAGATCTTCCCCACGCGGTCCGCGTGCGGCAGCGTCAGGGATTCGGAGTAGATGCCGCGCATGGGGACGGCCGCGTCGAACTTGTCGGGCGTGCGCGTGACCGCGGACATGGACTGCATGCCTCCGTAGCTCCCCCCGTAGATGCCCACGCGCCCGTTCACCCAGGGCTGGCTGCGCAGCCAGTCCGCGGCGGCGCCCGGGTCCCTGGACTGGTCGTTCAGCCAATCCTCGACCGAGAGGTCCTGAAACTCGCGCCCGAAGCCGGACCCGCCGCGATAGTTGATGGCGAGCACGACGAATCCTTCGTTCGCGAGGTACTGCTCCACGAGGTTCGTCCCCTGCGTGTACGAGTTCGTTCCGCCGCCGTGTACCTGGACGAGAGCGGGGCAGGCGGGCGGGTCGGAGCCGGCGGAGCGCGCGGCCCGGATCGCCGGCGGCAGGTAGAGGAATCCCTGCATGTACAGGCCGTCGAAGGAGCGGAACGAGACCTCCGCGGGCCGCTGGACGCCTTCGAAGTGGGGCGAGAAGTCCGTCAGGCGGGCCGGGATGCCGCCGTCGAGGTCGAGGAACCAGGCTTCCCGGCCCTCCGTCGCCGCATCGCGCGTGAACGCGGCGCGGCGGCCGTCCGGCGTCGCGTGCAGGGATGACCAGGACCCGCCGACGTTCGTGACCCGCGTGGCGACGCCGCCCGAGGCGGGGACGGACCACAGGTCGAAGGCCCCGCGCTGCTGGTACGGGAAGTAGATGCGCTCGCCGTCGCCGGACCAGAAGGGGTCGAAGCGCATGATCGCGTCGGTCGCGTAGACCTGCATGTCGAGCGGCGCTTCCCGGAGGGCGCGCGGAGCGGCGCCGGTGAAGTCGAGGTCGATGCGGTACAGGTAGGCGAGATCCTGATACCAGTACTCGTCCTTGGCCGTCCCCATCAGCACGAGGGTCGATCCGTCCGGCGACCAGACGGGGCTGGATGAGGCCATGAGCAAAGTGGAGACCCGGTGCGTCTCGCCGGACGCCACGGCGACGAGCCACACGTCGTCGTGCCACCAGTCGGCCCGGTTCGAGATGTACGCGATCCACCGGCCGTCCGGCGACCACATGGGGCTGAAGCGGCCGTCCTCGGCCTCCGCCGCGCCGGCCGTCAGCTGCCGGGGCGGCGCCGCCCCGGCGGCGTCCACGAGCCAGATATCCTGGGAACCGGACACCGTGGAGTAGTACGCCAGTGTCTCCCCGTCCGGCGACCACGACGGTGCCCGCAGGCCGCTCGCGCCCTCCGCCACGACCCGGCCCGGCTCTCCGGTCGCGGCGACAAGGAGGTCTCCTCCGGCGATGAAGGCCAGCCGCCCTCCGTCCGGGGACCACGTCTGCGCCCGGCCGGCGACCCGGAAGGTCGAGGCGTCGCCGTCGGCGGCCACGACCTCCGCCGTCGCCGGAATCGGGACAAGGTGAACCCCGGGTCCGCTGCCGCCCGCGGCGGGTCCGGCCACGGCGAGCATGGACCCGTCGGGCGAGAGCACTGCCCTCCCCGCGCCCCCTCCGGCGGTGAAGACGTTCTCCAGCGTGAGCGGGATGCGGCCCGCTTCGTCGAGGCCGCCGCCGGGGGAGGAGCAGCCGGCAGCGAGGAGCCCCATGACCGCGGGCAGGAGGTAGCGCGTTCGGACGGTTCGCGGGGATCGAGGCACGGCTCCTCCTTCGTCGTGCTGGTGTGGTGTGAGTATTGCCCCGGGCGATGGTCCGACAATACCGATCAGAGAAGGAAAAACCCATTCCGCGACCGGAGGGCGAAGCGCCTTGACCGAACCTGCCGTCACGCTGACCGACTACGGGCTCACCCTGCTCTGCGCCTTTCTGGTCTGGCGGGCGCGCTCGCACGTGAGGGCCGACCTCCGCCCGTGGGCGATGGGGCTCTTCGCCGGCTCGGGCGCCGCGGCGCTGTTCGCCGGCACGGTGCACGGTTTCTTCGGGGACGCCGCGACCCTCGGATACCGCGTTCTTTGGCCGGCCACGATCCTCACGGTCGGGGCGACCGGGCTCGCCGCCTGGGGGCTGGGCGCACGCGTCGGCGGGCAGCCGACGGGTACGCGGTGGGTCACGCGGCTCGCCGCGCTCGCCTACGTCGCGTACGTCGCCGTCGTGCTGGCCGGGTGGCAGGCGTTCGCCGTCGCGGTCGCCTTCTACCTGCCCGCCGTGATCTATCTCACGGTGCGCTTCGCGCTCGCCTATCGCCGCCGCCCCACCGCGAGCCGGCGGCGGGCGCTGATCGGCTTCGGGCTCACCTTCGCCGCGGCCGCCATCCAGCAGCTGCAGATCCCGATCCACCCGGTGTGGTTCGACCACAACGCGCTGTACCACGTCGTGCAGGCGGCGGCGTTCGTCCTGCTCTATCTGGGCGTGAGCGGCGAAGAGTAACGATGCTTCTTCAACGTCAGGGGTGTGCCATGCGTGCCGCGATCTTCCCCGCCTCCCGGGTCCTCGCCGCTGGGTCCGTCCTCTCCGTCATCCTCTCCGTCGCCGTCTCCACCGGATTGGACGCCCAGGAGAGCCGGCCGATGACGGTCGAGGATGTCCTCGCCCTCAGGAGCCTCTCACAGGTCTCCGTGAGTCCGGACGGGCAGTGGGTGGCCTACGTCGTCACGGAACGGGACATGGAGGAGGACCGCCAGGAAACCGACGTGTGGATCGTCCCCGCGGCGGGAGGCCCCGGCGATGCCCGCCAGCTCACGTTCCGACCCGGTTCCGACGATGCGCCGGTCTGGCACCCGTCGGCGGAATGGCTCGCCTTCTCCTCGGACCGGGAAGGCGTCAGGCAGGTCTACGGCATCCGGCCCGACGGCGGCGAGGCATGGCAGGTGACGTCCCACGAGACCTCGGTCGGCGGCTTCCGCTTCGCGCCCAATGGCCGGCGGCTCGGTTTCGTGTCGAGCCCGCCCGCGACGGCGACGGACCGCGAACTCGAGGAAGTGCGCGGCCGTCCGATGGTCTGGGACTCGGTCTACACGGACCAGTGGTCGCGCCTCCACGTCGCCGAACTCGAGGACGATGTGGCCGGCGAGGGCGTGAGATGGTCGCCGGACGGTCTCCACGTGACGTCCTTCGTATGGTCCCCGGACTCGCGAGCCGTCGCGTTCGGCGCCCGGTCGTCGCCCGTGCTGAGGACGACGTACTACGGCGCGACGTACGTGCAGGAGGGCGCGGAAGCCGAGGCCCGGAGCGTCACGTCGATGCCGGGCGGGGAGAATCCGGTGGCGTGGGACGCTGAGTCGGGCCTCGTCGTGTCCGGAACGGGGCAACTCCTCGGAACCTTCAATCGACAGCTCTGGCGGGTGCCGTTCGGCGCGGACGGCGCCGCGCCGGAGCCCGTGTCGCTCACCGCCGGTCTGGACGCGAATGCGAACCTCGTCCACATCGATGGCTCGCGGCTCATCGTCTCCGCCGCCCGGCGCACCGGAGCCACCGTGTACCGGATCCCGCTCGCCGACGGCGCCCCGGCGGGCCCGCCGAGCGATCTGACCGATGGTCGGCACTACTACTCCGGCACCTCCATGTCGGCGGACGGGCGCTTCCTCGCGTTCACCGCCGAGGACGGCATGACGTCTCCGGACCTCTTCATCACTCCGGTGGACGCCTTCCGCCCCGAACGCCTGACCGACCTGAACCCGCAGACGGCCGACCTCGCGCTCGGCGAACAGCGGGTCGAGTCGTGGCCTTCGCGAGCCGGCGGCGAGGACATCGAAGGCGTGCTCACCCTTCCCGTCGGGTACGAGGAGGGCGACCGCGTCCCGATGGTGCTCGTGATCCACGGGGGCCCGTCCGGCATCTCCTCGGACCGCTTCAACGCGACGCGGGGCGCCTACCCGGTGCAGGTGTACGCGGGCATGGGGTTCGCCGTCCTCCAACCGAACTACCGCGGATCGAGCGGTTACGGCGAGCGGTTCAGAGGTCTCAACCGCGGCGACATCTCCGGCCGGGACTGGGTCGACATCGACTCCGGGGTGGACGCCATGGTCGAGCGCGGGATCGCGGATCCCGACCGGCTCGCGGTGAGCGGATGGAGCTTCGGAGGGCACCACACCTACTGGGGCATCACGCAGACCGACCGCTTCAGGGCGGCGAGCGCGGGCGCCGGTGCAAACGACCTCATCTCCATGTATTCCCAGACGGACATCCCCGAGTTCTACCATACCTACCTGGGCCCGAAACCTTGGGAGGACTGGGACTTGTACGAGGAGCGCTCCGCCTACCGTCATGTTGAAAACGTGACGACACCGCTCCTGATCCAGGTGGGCGAGAGGGATGAGAGAGTGCCGGCGGAACAGAGCATCCAGTTCTTCGAGGCTGTCCGTGCCATCGGCAAAGCGCCGACGACGCTCGTCCTTTATCCGGATCAACCACATGGTGTTAGGTCTCCGCGTCTCCAGCGAGATCTCATGTCGAGAAACGTGGAATGGCTCAAGCGCTGGGTCCTGGAACCGGAGGCGCTGGTTCCGTAGGACCCCGCCGGGCGGCTACGTTGATTAGTGGCGTGAAACAACGTCCCCGGAGAAGGAGGACCATGCGACGGCCCCGTCCGAGTCTGTGCGGTCTCGCGCTCGCGGCGAGCGTGCTCGCGGTGGCCGGCCGGGCCGCGGCCCAGGATGAGACCGAGCTCACCGAGGCCGGTCTCGCGCGGGGCGAGATGTTCTACCAGGCGCACTGCGGCCGGTGCCACGGCATGCTCGGCCAGGGGGGAGAGGGGCCGAGTCTGACGCGCCCAACCCTGCCCCGCGCGCCGGACCACGAATCGCTCGTCGAGGTGATCCGGCGCGGGATCCCCGGTACCGGCATGCCCGGGACGAGGTCCAACCTGGTGTCGGATCTGGAGGTCGATCTCGTGGCCGCCTACGTCCGCACGCTGGGGCAGGACGCCGTCGTGGAGGTCGCGGGTGACGCCACGCGCGGCCGGGAAGTGTTCGCCACCGCCGGCGACTGCTACTCCTGCCACGTCGTTGACGGCCGCGGGACGGGAATCGGCCCCGAACTCACCGGCATCGGACTGCGGCGCGGCGTCGATTACCTCTACGCGTCCCTGCGGACGCCCGACTCGGAGTTGCCGGTCTCGCGGCGAGGTCTCCTGCGGGGATTCAGGGGATACCTGCCGATCCGCGCGGTCACGCGCGAGGGCCGCGTCATCACGGGCATGCGCGTGAACGAGGACGCCTTCACGATCCAGTTGCGGTCGATCTCCGGCCGCACGGTCTCGCTTCGCAAGGAAGATCTCGTGGAACTCGAGAAGCAGTTCGATCACTCCCTGATGCCCACCGTGGAGGAGATGACGGAAGCGGACATCGACGATCTCGTCGCCTTCCTCGCCGATCTCGGGGAGGGATCATGAAACCTGGACCGCGGCTTCCTCCGGCTGTCGCGGCCGGCGCGCTCGCGGCGGCGGCCCTCCTGTGCGGCGGCGCCCTCGCGGGCGTGGACGCGCAGGTGCCGTTCGAGCGCCTCGTGAACGCGGACGACGAGCCGCACAACTGGTTCATGTACTCGGGCAACTACGCCTCGCACCGTTTTTCCGCGCTCGACGAGATCCACCGCGGCAACGTCGGGGACCTCACGGTGATCTGGGCCTACCAGATGAGCGGCGGGCTCATCGAGACGACGCCGGTCGTGGTCGACGGCGTGATGTACGTGACGGAGCCGCCGAGCAACGTGAGCGCGCTCGACGCGCGCACCGGACGCCGCCTCTGGCACTGGTCGGCGGAAGTCCCCACCTCGACGAAGAACATCGGCTTCCCGCGCGTGAACCGGGGCGTCGCCATCCTTGACGAGACGGTGTTCGTGGGCACGCTCGACGCCCGCCTCGTGGCGCTCGACACCCGATCCGGCGCCGTTCGGTGGGAGGTGGACGTCGCGGACAACTTCCTCGGGTTCTCGATCACGACGGCGCCGCTCGCGCTCGACGGCAGGGTCATCGTCGGCGTGTCGGGCGCGGAGGCCGGCGCGAACGGCTTCGTCGACGCCTACGACCCCGAGAACGGCGATCTCCTCTGGCGCACGTTCACGATCCCCCGGCCGGGCGAGCCGGGGAGCGAGACGTGGGGCGGCGACAGCTGGGAGCACGGCGGCGGCTCGACGTGGCTCACCGGTTCGTACGACCCGGAGCTTGACCTCCTCTACTGGCCCACCGGGAACCCGGCCCCCGACTGGAACGGGGACCTGCGGCCCGGCGACAACTTGTACACGAACTCCATCCTCGCCCTCGATCCCGACACGGGCGAGATGCAGTGGTACTTCCAGTACACGCCGCACGACACGCACGACTGGGACGCGAACCAGATCCAGGTGCTCGTGGACGCTGAATGGGAGGGCGAAGCCCGCAAGCTGGTCGTCACCGCGAACCGGAACGCCTTCTACTACGTGCTCGACCGCGAGACCGGCGAGTTCCTGCACGGCGCGGAGTACTCGAAGCAGACGTGGGCCGAGGGCCTCGACGAGCAGGGCCGCCCGATCGTGATTCCCGGCACCGAGCCCACGGAGGAAGGGAACCTCGTCTGGCCCAGCCTCCAGGGGGCGGCGAACTGGTTCAGCCCTTCGTACAGTCCGGACACCGGGCTCTTCTACCAGGCGACCCGGATCATGGGAGCCGTCTACTACAAGGCCGAGGTCGAATACGAGCCCGGCCAGCCGTTTCTCGGCGGCGGCGAGCAGGCGCTGTCCGGCGACGACGCGAGCGGGGCGGTCAAGGCGCTCGACGTCCTCACGGGGGAACTTCGGTGGGAATTCCCGCTGCTCTCCCCGCCGTGGGCCGGCGTGATGGCCACGCGCGGCGGCCTCGTCTTCGGCGGTAGCAACGAGGGCAACATCTTCGCCCTCGACGCGGAGACGGGAGAGGCGCTGTGGGACTTCCAGGCCGGCGCCGGCGTCCGCACCGGCCCCATGTCGTTCGAGGTGGACGGCGAACAACGCATCGTGACCGCCGCGGGCGGCGTCCTGTGGGTATTCGGACTCCCCTAGCGGTTTGGGTGACAACGCCGGTCGAACCGCCCGGCGACTTGAGCAGGAGGCCGTGATGACATTCAGGAACCGTCTTTCCATGCAGACACCGCACCGCCGCGGCGTCCCGGCCACGGTGTTTCTCGCAGCAGCGTTCCTGCTCGCGGCCGTCGCCGCGCAGGCACAGTCGTCATTTCCGCCTCCGCCGAGCGTCGAAGAGATCGACGCGTGGGTCGAGGACGCGATGGCCCGGTGGGAAGTGCCCGGGCTGGGGCTGGCCATCGTGTACGAGGGCGAGCGCTATCTCTCCGCCGGCTACGGCGTGCGCGAACTGGGTCGGGACACGCCGGTGGACGGAGGGACGCTGTTCAGTATCGGTTCCTGCTCGAAGGCGTTCGGAGCCGCCACGATCGCCTCCCTGGTGGAAGAGGGGAAGCTCCGCTGGGACGACCGCATCACGGACCACATCCCGTGGTTCCGTCTCCACGACCCGTGGACGACGCGCGAGATCCGCGTGCGGGACATCGTGACGCACCGCGTCGGAACCGGGAGCAATCAGCCGCTGCGCCCGCTCGTCACGGACCGGCGAGACTATCTCATGCGGCTCCCTCACACCGATCCGGATCACCCCTTCCGCGACCGCTACGGGTACACCAACGACATGTTCGTCCTCACCGGCCACCTCGTGGAGACGGTCTCCGGAACGGACTGGGACTCCTACGCCCGCGAGAAGCTCTGGAATCCGCTGGGGATGACGACCACGACGGCGCGCATGGCGCCCGCCAACGCGAGCCCGAACCACGCCGAGCCGCACGCGATCGTTGAGCGGCGGTTCATCGGAAACGCCGCGACCACGGGGATGCCGCTGGAGCCCGTGCCCTGGCAGTACGCGGAGGACGTCACCGTGCCCTCGGGCGGCGTGATCACTTCGGCGGACGAGGTCACCGAGTGGATGCGGTTCCACGTCGGCACGCACCCGAACCCGCCGCTCTCCCGATCATCCGTCGAACTCATGCATACGCCGCACACCGTGATACGGAACCCGAGCAGCTGGATGCCGTTCGAGGGGCCTGGCGCGTACGCGATGGGCTGGTCGACGGGGAGGTTCGGGGACGTCACGGGCGTGGGCCACGGGGGGAACGCGCTGGGGTTCAACTGCTCGATCGCGCTGGCGCCGGAACAGGGCTTCGGCGTGTGGGCGACGACGAACCGGAACTCGGAGCTGCCGTGGGTGCTCACGAAGTGGGCGATGGCGCGTTTCGTGGGCACGGAGGAGCTGCGGAACCGCGACTGGCACGCGGAATTCGAGCGGAACGTTGCCGAGGGGAACCGGCGGACCTTCGAGGCCGAGGAGGCGCGGCAGGCGGCCCGGCTCGACCAGGGGCCCTCGGTGCCGCTCGAGGCCTACGCCGGGACCTACCGCAACGGCTACGCCGGCGAGTTGCGCATTCGCCTGACGGACGAGGCGATCCCGCCGCTCATGCCGGCCGAGGGCCGCCTGGGCCGCTGGGACGGGACGCCGGGCGTGCACGAACGTCCGGCCGCGAGCGCATCGGCAGGCGCCGAACGCAACGGGGCGGACAACGGGTCTGCGAACGGAGTGGGCGGAGCGGCCGGCGAGCTGCGGCTCGTGGCTGAGTTCGATGGCCGGGAACGGCCGGTGCGGATGCCGCTCGAGCCCTGGCACGTCGACCGCTTCGACATGTGGTTCGGCGACGTCCGGATCGGCGTCTCGTTCCTGCTGGACGACACGGCCCGCGTGACGGGCGTCGAGATGGACTACTACGGCCGCTTCGAACGCGTGCCCTAGCAGCTCGTGGCAAGACTCGGCGTCAGCGGGCGTACAGGCGGTTCGCGTAGCTGTACGCCGTGACGGCGGAAACGATGTGGCAGATCCAGCCCAGCGTGCCGCCGGTTCCGAGCCACAGGCCGGGCGTGACCAGCAACCAGAAGAGTCCGCGCAGGAACTTGCCGTTGTACCACTGGCCCACGCCCGGAACGAGAAAGCTCAACACGGCGGCGGTTAGCGGGTTCTTCACGTATGTCCTCCCAGGCAGTCCATCGAGACCATCGTCCGGATTCCTCGACCGGCGGGGCAGCGCCCGCGCCGAGACTTCCTACGTGGCGTCCGCGCTGGGGGTTTCCGGGCCGGTCGGCGCGGTTCCCGCGCAAGCCGGACTCAGCCTGTGGCGCAGCCGCCGAGGTGCCGGGTGAAGAACTCCTCCAGGCGCGACCAGGTGTCGACGCGGTTGTCCGGGTCCCGGAAACCGTGCGCTTCGTCCGGGTACGTCCGCACCTCGACGCTCTTGCCGAGCCGCTCGAATTCGGCCACCGCGTTCTCGAAGTTCTGGATCGGCACGCGGCGGTCGAGTTCCCCGTGCATGAGGAGGACGGGCGCCGTGATGTCGGCGATGCGCGACACGACGTCGCTCTTGGCGTACGTGTCGGGACGCTCCTCCGGCGTGCCGCCGTGTCCCGTGACCGAGAAGATCTTCCCCAGCCGGTCCGTGTACTCGAGCGTGTTCAGCTTCGAGTAGGCGCCGCGCATGGGGACGGCCGCGTCGAACTTGTCCGGGGTCAGGCTGACCGCCGACAGCGACATGCTGCCGCCGTAGCTGCCGCCGTAGATCCCCACCTTCCCGTTCACCCAGGGAAGCGTGCGCAGGAAATCGGCCGCGGCGCCCGCATCGCGCGCCTGGTCCCACAGCCAGTCCTCGACCGAGAGGTCCTGGAACTCGCGCCCGAAGCCCGAGCCGCCCCGGTAGTTGATGGCGAGGACCACGAACCCCTTCGAGGCGAGGTACTGTTCGGTGAGGTTCAGGCCCTGCTGGTAGGAATTCGTCCCGCCCCCGTGGACCTGGACGAGCGCCGGGCAGGCGGCCCCTGCCGCCCGTTGCAGCGGGTCGTAGAGGAAGCCCTGGATGCGGAGCCCGTCGAAGCTCGGGAAAGCGATCTCGCGCGGCGCCGCGACGGACCGCCAGGACGGCGAGAACGAGGTGATGCGCTCGGGGACGCCGCCGATGAGGTCCAGGGCGTAGGCTTCTCCTCCCCGGGTGGACGACGAGCGGACGAAGGAGAGGGTCCCGGCTCCCGCCGTGTGGCTGACCGCGGAAATCGTCCCCTCCATGTGCGTGACGCGCGTGGCCACGCCTCCCCCGGCCGGCACGGCCCACACGTTGACCGTGCCGCGTTCGAGGTAGGGGAAGTAGATGAACGCGCCGTCCTCCGACCACGACGGGGCATGTCGCATCGCCGCATCCGTCGCGTAGACCTGCATGTCCACGATGCGCTCCGACGCCCCGTCGCCCACCTCCAGGTCCTCGATCACGTAGATGTAGGAGAGATCCTCGTACCAGTATTCGTCCTTCGCCGTGCCGAAAACGGCGATCCGGTCGCCCTCCGGCGACCACACCGGCGTGGACATCGCCATCAGCGTACGGGTGAGCTGCCGGCGGGCTCCCGTCTCGACGTCGACGAGCCAGAGGTCGTCGTGCCAGTAGTCGGAGGCGTTCGACACGTAGAGGATCTCGCGGCCGTCCGGCCGCCAGGCGGGCGCGAAGCGCGGATCGTCGCCGGCCATGGCGGCCTCGGTCAACTGGCGCGGGGGAGTCGAGCCGTCCGCCGGCACGAGCCAGATGTCCTGGTGGCCGCTCGCGGTCGAGTAGAACGCGATGATCCGCCCGTCCGGGGAGAAGGCCGGCGCCCGGACACCCTCCATCCGGTCCGTCAGCGGGCGCGCTTCGAGGTCGCCGACGTCCGCAACGTGGACCTGGCCGCCGGCCGCGAAGGCGATCCGGTCTCCGGCGGGTGCCCAGGCCGGATTCGAGCCCTGAAGCCAGAAGCGCGGCGTCCCGAAGCCGCCTCCCTCGCCGCGCGCCGCGAGATACAGCCCCGAACCGTCCGGCCCCGAGCCGGAGATCGCGAGGTGACGGCCGTCCGGCGAGATCGAGACGCCCCGCACGCCCGTGTTGTGGCGGTGGATGTTGTCGAGCGTGAGGTCGAGCGCCGCCGGCGCTCCCCCGCCGGGGGCCGCATCTCCGGGCGCCCCGCATGCGACCGTGAGCAGGAGCGAGAAGGCTGCCGTCGCGTGGAAGCGGCGACGCGGGGCGCAGGACCGGCGGTGTGGGCGGCGCATCCGAGCCTCCGGGATCTGTGGGGCAAGCGAAGCTGGCGTGGTGTTGACACTAGTCGAATTCGAATACGACGCCCAGATCGAAGCCGAGCGCCACGGCGTGGTCGGTACTCGACGGGGTGTCGGCTGACATGCGCCGCCAGGACAGGCCCGGCCCGATGCGCGCACGGCCGAGGCGAAGGCGGAGTCCTGCGCCCGCCTCCAGACCGGGGCCCGCCCGCGGGGTCTCGCCTTCCGTCCCGACGCGCGTCGTGCCGTAGAGGACGCCGACCCGGCCCCACAGCCAGCCTCGCGACAGCTCCACGCCGAGGGCGGCGTGGTTGCCGGTGACCGTCGGCTCTCTCCCGCGGCAGAACCCCTCCCTGCAGCCGAAGGCGGTACGGACATACCCCGCGGAGACGGCGACCTGCGGGCGCAGCCGTCGCCCAATCCGGATTTCGTACGAGAGGGCGGGAGCCCATTCGAGAGCCGCCGAAGTGGACGTGTGATTCCCCACGGCGAGGCCGCTCCGCACCTCCACGGAGGTCTGCGCGGCGGCGCGCCCGACCATCGGCGTGCCTGCGGCCATGATCAGCGCCACGACGAAGGCGGCGCGGCGGCGCGGGCCGTTCATTGCCGCGGCCGCGGGATCCCCTCGCGCGGGACTCCGTCGCTGACCATGAGATCCAACCCCTCCGCCCACGGAGGCGCCTTCCCCGGGTCGCGCAGGATGCCGCGCAGACGGCGCGTGCCCGGATCCAGAGCCAGGGCTGTCGCGCGCCCCCCGGAGCGCCGGATGGCGACGGCGCCATCCGGACCGGAGAGTTCGACCCGATTCAGCCCACCGGGACCGCCCCAGCGGCCCTCCCAGGGAATCGCGAAGGCGAACTGTCCACCGCCGTACTCCAGTTCGTCCGGCGTGAAGGAGAAGGAAAACAGGGACCGGCCCGCCGCGTCGAGCCCTTCCAGGCGATATGGACCCTCGCCGGTCGGTATCGTCGCGGGCGCGTCGATGACGAAGGCGGGCTCGAGGAGAAGGTCCCCGGCGCCGGCATTCCCCCAGAGGAGCAGCGTCGGTTCGGGATCGACGCTCCGCAGGATCAGCGATTCGTGCTCCCGCCGGAACTCCATGGCCTTGACGAAGTGATAGTCGCTGATCCAACTCGGGTCGCAGTACGTCATCAGGTCCCAATACTCGGCCGGATCGACCATTCGCGTGTTCCCGCGCCGCGTCTCGTACCCGAAGACGCCGATGGAGCCGTCCTCGTACGGGAAGTCCGGATCGGGGTTCAGGGCCAGGCCACACGGGGCATGCCGCAGCCCCATGTTGTGCCCCAGTTCGTGCGCGAACGTGTCGAGATCGAGTATGCCCACGCCGATCGGCCGCCCGATATAGCCCAAGCCCTTGAACGGGGCATCCGGAGGCGCTGCGAGGGCGGCATAGTAATAGTCCCGCCGTCGCTCCGTGAGCCGGAGCACGCTGATCTCGCGCAGGAGCTCCAGCCAGCCTTCCGCGGTCTTCAGGTCCGCTGTCGTGTGGTACGGCTCATGCACCGTGAGTTCCAGTTCACCGATCGGGAGTATGGAACGGACGAACGCCATCCCGGCGCTCGTCTCCGTCATCCCGTTGACCCAGGCCAGCGCGGTCTCCGCATCGGCGGAGTGCAACACCGGTACCACCGTCAGATGCATTGGCGGAACGGTCAGCACATCCAGCCTCAGGCGTCCTTCGGCCGGCACGCGCTGGTCGCTTCCCTGGGCCGCCGGCACCAGGCCGTCCGGATCCAGCTCCACGACCAGTTCGACACCGGGCCGCAGGACCTCACCCGGAACGACCCCGTTGAAGGATCGGTCGAGTTGCCCCTCGTCGGGCTCCACAGGGATCCGGTCGGCCGCGGGATCCAGGCGCATCGCGTGGACCGGGGCACCGTCTTCGTAGAAGGTCGCCAGTGGGCGGGGACGATAGAAGCTCGTCTTGTCACCTGTGACGAACACTCGAAGGAGCGCTGAACGGCCCGCAATCAGAGGGATATCCCCTCCCAGCGTCTGCACCGCTTGCGTCAGATGCACGGCGGCCGCTTCGATCGTGACGCTCCGGGGGTTCACCCTCACCCAGGCGCCGGCCTGCAGGCTCGCCACCTCCGCGGCAACCCGCGTTTCGTACCCCCCCTCGAGGCCGATGACCTCCCCGTCCGCGCCGACTGAGGCGATGGACGGATCGGACACGGACCAGCGCGGCGGCGCCCAGGCGGGAATGCTGCTGAAGGCCGCACCACTCTCGTCCAGTACCCGAAACTGATACCGGACGGTTTCGCCCTCGAGGACGATGGCATCGGCCGGGATAAGCTCGAGCGCTCCCGGAACCCGCTCGGGTTGCGATGCCAGGTCGCTGCAGCCGGCCGCCGCGAGGGTTGCGAATAGAAGTCGCCTGTTCACGCTGCCCACCTTGTTCGTCCGCCGCATCATGGGCAAGCCGGACGCCGGGCGGTCCGTGGCGATCACGACGTCGAAGCGCGCCTTTGGCGCAATCCCGCGGCGATGAACGTCCATTGCAGCATCATCTGGTCGCGCACCGGCATCGGGACCAGTCCGCTCTTCCTTGCGTCGGCGGAGATGGCGTCCGGGGCGGCCCCCGCGGACAGCTCGTGACTCCAACCGTCGAGCCGTCTCTTCCAACGTTCGGCGACCGGATCCGGCGGGCCCGGCCTGTCTCCTACGCCGGGGAGGATGAAGAGCGGCATCTCCGAGACGAGCGTGAGCGTGTCGTGGCCCAAGGAGCGCACCGTTTCCATCGAACTCGGCCAGAAGCGAGACGCCGTCACGGAGTCGCCTAGGGCTTCGAAGTGGGCGGCCATGCGTTTCGAGTCGGGCCGCGACGCGAACCCCCGCTCGAAGCGGAAGAAGCCTTTCTCGCCGTGACGCTCGACATCGTGCAGCGCGTAACCGAGCGCCCGCGCACGTTGACGGCAGGAGGCCTTCAGCGCTTCGCACCGCTTTTCCCAGGCGCGATCGATGAGGAAGAAGGGACCGGCGGCAAACCCCATGCCGTGCAGGGAGGCGTGCAGCGCGAACGGTCGATCGCAGGTGCGCCACCAGTCGTAGGCCGCGCGGTTCTCCGGCCGCGCGCCTGGATCGGCGTCGTCGCGGGGGAAGCCGAATTCCATGTCGTCGCCGGGCAGTTCCCGCACCTTGCCCGCCAGGTATCGCCCGAGATCGTAAACGTCCGCATCGGGATCCTGCCACGGGGCGTTGCGGCGCTCGCCGTCCGGATTGATGTGCGGGATGATCCACCACTGATGGCGGGTGAGCATCGGATCCTCCGC
Source organism: Candidatus Palauibacter rhopaloidicola (assembly GCA_026914155.1). Taxonomy (GTDB): domain Bacteria; phylum Gemmatimonadota; class Gemmatimonadetes; order Palauibacterales; family Palauibacteraceae; genus Palauibacter; species Palauibacter rhopaloidicola. The sequence goes on from JAPPGH010000031.1 coordinate 97,625, forward strand.
GTCGAGTCCCGCCAGGTAACCGGCCAGACGACGCAGGAAGCGCGGGCCCACCGGTTCGTCGGCGTGGCAGCCGCCGAGCAGGCTCACGGCCTCGGGCCCCCGTCCGAAGCGGTAACCCGGGACGGGCCGCCCTTCGCGAGACGACCCGAGGACGCACCCGGCACCCGCTGGAATGTCCGCGGATGCCATGATCCCGTCGAACCGTCCTGTCAGCGGGGTCTCGATCGGCCTCTCCTTTGCTACCGGCGGATCCGGATCCCGCTCCCGGTCGCGCCGGGGTTGGGCGGTGTCCTCCGTCACCCTACATTGGGTTCCCCTTCGCGTCACCTCGCGGCGGGAATACGCCGGAACCGGGAGTCCGATCGAAGATGATGGATGTCCTGACCCCGATCGTCGTTCTGGGGCTGATGCTGGCCGCGCTGGCAGGTTTTTTCGTCGGCTGGTGGATTCGTGGCCGACAGATCGCCGGAAGAGAGCTGACGCTCAAGCGTCGGTTCGACAACCGCCTGTCCGCCATTGAAGAGGACTCACGGCGGGTGCTGGAGCGCGCGCGGATCGAATCGGAGGCGGCGCGGCGGAAGGTCGAGGCCGAGCGGGACAGCCTCTACACCCGCCTCTCGAAGCTGGACCCCGAGGTGGGCCGTATGGTGGCTCCGGCGCGGCGTGCCGGCCTCCCGCGGACGCGAGCGGGCCGCAGGCGCAATGCGCGTCCCCTGGCCGTCGAAGGGGTGGGCGCCACGGCCGCGCGCGAGCGGGATGATCTGACGCGTATCAAGGGGATCGGCCCGACCTTCGAGGCGCGCCTGAACGAGATGGGCTACCGGACGTACCTCGATCTGGCCCGGTGGACCTCCGAAGACCTCGACGCCCTCGGCAGGGGGCTCGGCGCACGGATCCGGCTCAAGGAGTGGTCCGAACGGGCGGCCGAACTCCACCGCCGGAAGTACGGCGCCTAGAGTCGGTCTCGTCCCCGGCTAGAGCGCGAGCACAATCCCTCGGGCCGGTTCCCCGCTGGCCCGCTCGATGGCTTCGACGTAGCAGGCGACCTGCACCTCGTATTCGGTACGCGCAGCGGCGGGGCGGCGGTCCGTCTTGTAGTCGACGACCGTCCACCGGGGGCCGGATCCGGTGACCTCGCGGAAGGCGAGGTCCGCGACCCCCTCCACGATGCCCGCGCCTTCCTGCGGGCCCTGCTCTCCATCCGGCGCCGCGGTCTCACCCACGTGGAAGACCGGGACCTCGCGCTGAACCGCACCGGGCCCGGAGGCCAGCGCGGCCCGCGCCCGGGCGAGCACTTCGTGTTCCAGCGCGCGCGTCGCGAGGGCCGCCGCCGCGACGATTTCGGTTTCGGGGCTCCCCAGCGCGTGACCCAGCGTCCTGGCCAACCCTTCAACCGCGCCGGAATCGGCGTCGAGGGGCACCGTGGCGAGTATGCGGTGGACGAGATCGCCGAACCGCTCGCCGCCCGGACGCCCCGCTCCGTCCAGCCCCTCGGCCTCCGGCCTCGGCACGTCGATCCACGAGACCCGCGCGTCGGAGCGGGGCGGGTCGCCGGTATCGGCCGCTTCGGCGGCGCGGCCCGCGACCGCCCGGGCCGTCGTCACCGACATCGTCCGCCGTCCGCCGGCCTTCAACCTGGCCCCGCGAGACGCCTGCCACTCCCGGTGCGCGCCCCGCCCCGCCTCGACATCCAGAGTGGGCTGCTCCTCCCTCTCCACCTCGAGCAATCGGCGCTGGCGATCGCCCGCGCGCGGATCCGGGTCCAGATCGAGCGCGGCGGGATCCCACCACACGACGTCCGTGCCCGCTTCAGCGGTATGCAGCCCCGGCGCGACCGAGTCGCTGGGCGTCGGGCGCTGACCGCCCTTCCGATCCGGGCGATCGAGGACCGACTCCGCGCGGAAGGCCGGAGCTCCCAGGCCCTCGGCAGAGGACGGTTGACGCCGCGCGCCGCGGGCCGGATATACCGCGGGATTCAGCGACTCGAGCCACCATTCGCCGTCTTCCCCGGAGAAGCCTCCGAGACCGTCCCGTCCGTCGCCAAGGGCGGGCACCACGAGCAGATCGCGCGCCCGCGTGGCCGCCACGTACGCGAGCCGGTCCGCCTCGGCCATCTCCCGGCGCCGCTCGATCTCGGCGTTGTCCAGGATATCGCGCGGGGTCGCGCCGCAGAGCCGCTGGGCCCAGAGGCGCCGGGCCGGGTCCACGTAGCGCGACGGCGGATCGTGGGCCGCGGCGCAGGTCATGTCCGCCAGGATGACGACCGGGAATTCGAGGCCCTTGGCCTTGTGTACCGTCATCATCCGCACGCCCTCGGTCCCCTCCTCCACGATGGGCGCCTCCTCGGACTGCCCGCGTTCGGCTTCGTCGTCGAGGCGGTCGAGAAACGCCCGGAAAGAGGGGCTGCCGCGGCGCTCGAACGCGCGCGCCCGGTCGACGAGCCGGAGCACGTTGGCCAGCGCCTGTTCGCCCGTCGGCCAGATCGCGATGCCCGCGTGGGCGCGCGCGGCCGAAAGCAGGCGCCGGACCGTCTCCGGGATGGGACGCCGGTTCCGATGCCGGTGGAGGTCGCCGAGGAGCCCGAGCACCGTCGCCACGTCCCGCAGTTCGGGCTTCAGCGCCGTTCCGTCCTCCTTTCGTCCGTTCCCGCCGATTTCGCCATCCGGCCCCCACCCGGCGAGCGGATGCAGCGGACCCACGTCGACGCGGAACTCGAACAGGGAGCGGTCGCCGAGCGAGAAGAGCGGACCCCGGAGGGCGGCGTAGACCGCCAGCCGGTCGTCAGGCCACTCGATGGCCGTGAGCGCGTTCCGGACAGCAAGTACCTCCTCGCGATCGTGGTACGAGCGGCCACCGACCAGCACATGGGGAACGGCGCGGGCTTCGAGCGCACGCACATAGGGGCGCGTCACATCCTCTCCCCACTTCTGAAAGCGACGGAAGAGGAGGCAGATGTGGCGGGCTTCGACCGGGACCGGAGCCTCCGGACGCTCCCGTTCCGTCACGACCCATCCCGACTCGCGGACCAGCCAGCGCACCATCTCTCCGACCGCCACGGGGAGGGATGCCTCGATCTCGATTCCCCGGACCTTTCCGAAGCGTCCGTACGGCTTCGGGACCGGCAGGGCGATGACGGCGGGCTGGCTCCCCGTGTCGGCGCGGAAGGACGCGAGCGGCACGTACGCCGCCTGGCTGCCGTCCTCGCTCGCCTTCATGCGCGCCTCGAACGCCCCGTTCACGGCGGCCTGCAGGCGCGGCTGCGACCGGAAGCTCGTGGACAGGTGCAGCACCCGGGCACCCGCGTCCTCGAGGCGGCGCTTGGTCTTCTCGTACAGCATCACGTCCGCCCGGCGGAAGCGGTAGATCGACTGCTTCGGATCGCCGACGACGAAGAGCTTGCCGCTCGCGGGCACGATGCGCTCCGGCCGCGTCTCCTCCGGGTCCTCGCCGCACAGGAGGAGGAGGATCTCGACCTGCAGCGGATCGGTGTCCTGGAATTCGTCGACGAAGAAACGCGTGAAGCGTTGGCGGTAGTGCGCCCGGATCTCCGCACTGTCGCGCAGAAGATCGCGCGCCCGGAGCAGGAGGTCCACGAAATCGAGGCAACCATCGCGCCGTTTGGCCCTCTCGTACCGCTCCGTCACGGGCCAGAGCTCGTCCCGGAGATGGGCCGCGAGATCCGCGTCCGCCGTCTGCAGGATCCCCTCGACCTCCGCCCGGACCTCGTCGCGGCGTGCGACGACATCTGCCTTCGCGAGTCCGCCGCCGAAGTCCCGCGAGCGGAAGCCTCGCCAGAACCAGCCGCGCCAGCGCGCCCCCACGAAGGACCGCAACCAGGCTTCCAGGTAGTCATGATCGCGTCCGCGGGTCTCCTCCCGCCGTTCGATCTCCCGCACGCCGCGTTCGATGTGGCGCAGGTTCTTCGTGAGAAAGTCGTCCGGGCGGGAGGCCAGCGGGGCGAAGTCGGCAAGTTCCCGCAGCAGGTCGAGCGCGCGGTCGAGTTCGGCCTCCCGGTCCCACTCGGGTCTGGACCACGGCGCATCGAAGTCGCGCTGGTCCACGAGACTGCCGGCCGCCGCCCGCAGCGCCGCGCGCGGACCGCCCGAATTCCGCCGATAGTGACGGCGCAACGCCCTCCTCACGCCGGGACCGGGGTCCGCCAGCGCGCCCTCGAACCAGCTTTCGAAGGCGCCATCGAGGAGGCGTCCGGCCTCGTCGTCCGCGGCGACGCGGAACGCCGGGTCTACGCCCGCCTCGATCGGCCGCTCGCGCAGCAGGTCGGCGCAGAAGCCGTGGATCGTGCCGATGTGGGCGAGTTCCAGATGGCCGAGCGCCCGCGAGAGACGCTTACGGACGCCCCCGTCTTCCTCAGCCGCCCGCGCCTCCTCGATCGCCGCCCGCAGCCGGAGCTTCATCTCGCCGGCCGCCTTCTCGGTGAACGTCACGGCGACGATGTCCTCCAGCGTACCCGGACCGTGTCGCAGCACCTCGACGATCCGGCCCGTGAGCGCCGTCGTCTTCCCCGTCCCCGCCGCCGCCTCGACGAAGAGCGTGTCGTCGAGATCGTGCCGGATCGCGTCGCGGGCCTCCTGGTCGGCGAGTCTGCCGGGCCGGGTCACGGGTACTCCCTCAGGCGCCGCAGATCGACCGGCGGAGGCTTGCGCCGGGTACGGCGTTCCTCGTCGGGCCCGCAGACCTGCCGGTAGTCGCACCAGCGGCAGGCGTCCTCCCGCGGGAGCGCCGGGAAACTCCCGGCCTCGAAGGCTCCGCTCACGATCTCGCTCAGGAGCCCGGCCGCATGGAGCGCCCAGTCGTCGAGCGGTACGACGTGGTCCCGGAACTCGCCATCCGCCGTGCAGTAGTAGAGCCGGCCCGATTCCACCCGCTGCTCCGGGAACAGCGCCTGCGCGGCGAGCGCATAGAGGACCGGCTGCAGGAGTTCGCCTCCCTGAATCGTCGCTCCCGCCTTTGCCCGGTGCCGGCCCGTCTTGTGGTCTGTGACCCGCAGGACGCCGGCCGGGGTCCGTTCGATGAGGTCGATGGCGCCACGGAGCTTCAGTCCGACGGCCAGGTCGACGGGCTCCGCCACGGAGTGCGCGTCGCGGTTGGGATCCCGGGGGAGCCCGAAGGAAAGTTCGAAGCGCCACGGTTCGAAGGGCGACCGGCTGTCGCTCTCGCGCTGCAGCCACTCCCGCAGGTCCTGTCGGATCGTTTCGATGCCGTCGTCCCAGACCCGGTCGATCGCCGGCACGAGGCGGTCGCGGAAGTCCCCCGCCACCTTGTCGAGCACCTCCTCGAGGAGTTCGGATACCCGCGCGTCGTTCTCCGGCCCGACGGGGAGGAGGGGCCGCTCCTGCGTGCTTTCGGCCTGGAGGCGGGTCAGGAGTTCGAACTGGACCTGGTGCACGAGCGAACCGCGCTGCAGCGGGTCGAGCGCCTCGATCCCGACCGGGGCCTCGCGCGGCCGCAGGCCCTGAATCGCCTGGAGATAGAAACGGTACGGGCATGCCGCGAAGTGCTGCAGCGCCGTCGCCGAGTAGGGACGCGCGCCGGGCGACTGCTCCGCCAGCGCTTCCGCGGCCCGCTCCGAGAGCTGAACGAGGCCGTCCGCCCACGTCCAGCGCGGCACCTCCCAGCGGTAGGCGCGGAAGCGGAGGGCACGTGCGAGATGGGGGTTTGAATGGAGGAGATGACCGGCGGCCTTCACCGCGCGTTCTCCGCGGAGATCGTGCCTGTCGAGTTCGTCGAGCACCGCGAGGTCGTACTCGGCCTCGTCGATCGCCTGCGCGCGGGATTTCGGCGCCGGCCAGCCGATCCGCGCATCGGAGACTTCCTCCGCCCGCCGCTTGAGTTCCTCAAAGCCGGGCAGCCGTCCCTCCGCGGCGCGAATCGCCTCGAGGGCGTAGAAGGAGGGGACCCGGGGCCGGGTCTTCATGGCGTCGATGCGCGGGTAGGAGAGGACGACCTGCTTCCGCGCCGCTCCAACCGCGAGCCTGAAGGCGAGCCGCTCCTGCCGCACGCGGTCGCGGTTCGTCCGGAGACGGCCGGGGGCCAGCCGGTGGCGCATCTCGTCGAGCAGGATCGGGTCTTCCCCGATCTTGGGGGGAAACAGGCGCTCGGCCATGCCGGGGACGAACACGACATCGAAGGCGAGCCCCCGGGCCGCGTCGATGGGCCCGACGAACACGCGGCCGTAGCGGTTCGCGGGCGGACTCTCGGGGACCTCCAGGAGCCGGGGCGTGAGCACGCGCAGGACCTCGTCCAGCTCGACCGGACCCAGAGGCCCCATCGGCGTGAGGTCGGACAGGGCGGCGAGCACGCTGCCGGGCCGCCGAAGCGAACGGACAGCGAGGGCGTTCAGCGCCGCCAGCCAGCGCCGCCAGCGGGCTTCCGCGGGCAGTTCGGACAGCTCCGACAGCAACGGCAGCGCGTATGCCCGGAGGGAGGCCAGGTTGGCGCGCCTCCCATCGATCCGCGCGAGACGCGGGTCTTCGCCGTCCTCCGCCTCCAGCGCGGCGCGCTTGAACTCGAGTTGCGCGGCGAGACCATCGAGTCGCCGCTCCCAGCGCTCCAGGCCGCCGACGACGGCCGCGTCGACGAGCAGTTGCTCCCAGCGTCGCGGCACCCGTTCCGGGTCCTCTCTCTCGTCCGGCACCTCGCCGATCGAGACGTACTCCGAAAAGCGAAGCGCCGAGTAGTCCTCGGCCCGGCACCGCAGGAGGGCCAGAAAGGCCCGGCCCGGCGGATCCGGGCGCCGGACGCCGCGCGCGAACCAGGGGCGGATTCCGGCACGGTTGAGAGCTTCCTCCAGGTATGGCCTATAGTCTTCGGGCTGCCGGAGGAGGATCGCGCACCGGTCGAAGGGCGTTCCGGCCTCGGCGAGGGAGGTGAGCCGCCGGGCGATCTCCACCGCTTCCCGTCCCTCTCCGGGAGCGGAGAACACGGTCACGGCATCGTCCGCGGCGGATTCGGACGGCGCCGGGCCGAAGAGGTGCGCGTGAAGCCGCTCGATCGCCCCCGCGGCGGCCCCATCGGTCCCGCACGGACCGGAGGGACGCGCACCCGCTTCTTCCAGCGCCCGCAGTGTGCGGTCATCCCCCTCGGGCACGGTCGCGAGCAGGTCGCAGCCTCGCTCGATGAGCGCCGCGACGAACCGCCCCTCCAGTTCCGTCCGGATCCGGGCGTCCAGCATCAGGCACCGGTCGTCCACGATGCCCTGCCGGGCGTCCGGATCGCGGAGCGCCGACCGCGCGGCCTTGAACACGCCGGCTCGATCCGCCAGCCCCGCCGCCCTCCATTGCGCCTCGACCGCTTCGTGGAAAACGGCGAGGTCCGCATCGACGGTAGCGACCACGGACGGAGTGACGCCCGCCATGCGAAGGGCGTCCACGGCTCCTCCCACGGCGCGAACGAAGCCGGGCGTGTCCGACACCGCCGCCAGGCGGCCGAGTTTCCGCCGGTCGAGCCCCGCCAGCGCTCGCGCCGCGATGGCATCGCGCGCCACCGCATCTCCGATCGCCCTTCCGTCGGCAGCGAGCCGCGAGAGCGCGACGTCGCGGGCCAGGAGGGGTAGCGTGGTGCGGCGCCAGCCCATCGCGGCCCCCGCCGTGCGCGCCCCGCGCAGGAGCAGTTCGTGTGGCCCGGACAGCGTCTCGCCGACGACCGTTACGCCTTCCGCGGAGGGTTGCCCTCCAAGCCATTTCCGGGCGGCGTCAACGCGCACGGCGGCGGTTGGAGAGACGATGAAGCGGGCGGAAGGAGCGGGCATGACCACAACCTATCGCCGCGAACGCAACGCGCTATCAACGCCCCGTGAGCCGTGCACTGCTTGACGCCGCCAAGGGCCGCGGACGATCCTCAGAAATGACGCTCGTGTACCGCTTCATCTCCGCGTAGCCGCCCGTGGCCGCCATCGACCGCCGCGACTTCGTGCGGGGCGCCGCGCTGACCGGCGCCGGGCTCGCCCTCGGCTGCGGCGGGGAGGGCCGCCGCGCGGGCCCCGCGTCGGCCACCGACCAGGCCGCCGGCGACGCGCCGGCTCCTCCACTGCTCATCGACCGGGCCAGCGTCTTCGACGTCCGGGCCGGCGCCATGCGCCCGGACACGAGCGTCCTCGTCCGGGCCGGCCGCATCGAAGCCGTCGCCCCGGCGGCCGAACTGAACGCCGAGTCCGACGCGGCTGCGGGCGCGGCGCGCATCGACGGCGCGGGCCTCTTCGTCCTCCCCGGACTCATCGACGCGCACGTGCACGTCACCCACATCCTCTACCAGTCGTACATGACCGGCGACGAAGTCCTGCCCTTCTACCTCGGACACGGGGTGACCTCGATCCGGAGCACGGGAGACAACGTCCCGGCCCAGCGCCTCATCGAGCGCTACGCCGACGACCACCCGGAGATCTCTCCCAACGTCTTCCGGTGCAGCTTCCTCATCGACGGCAACCCACCCTGGCATCCCGACGTAGGCTGGTACCTGGCGACGCCCGCCGACGTGGAGCCCTTCGTAGCGGACATGGCGGCGTGGGGTGTGAAGACGCTCAAGCTCTATGTCGGCGCAGGGCGCGAGGTGGGGCGCCGCGTAATCGAGGTCGGCCACGAACACGATCTCGTCGTGAGCGGACACCTCCTCGACTATCACACGGGGGACGCCGTGCGCGACGGACTCGACTGCGTCGAGCACATCTACACGGTGTCGAACTTCCTGCTCGACGACCCCGACGACCGCCATTCGATCAACCTCGACTCGGACGAGGCGCGCCGCCTCATCGACGTCATCGCCGAGCACGGCGCGCGCGTCGACCCGACGCTCATGGTCTTCTGGGGCACGCTCCTCTTCATGGATCTCCCGGAAGTCTATGGACACCCCGACCACGACCCCATGCCGGCCCGCCTCAAGGCGTTCTGGGACAAGGACCGGGAGCGCCGAAGCCTGGACTGGGGCGCGGCGCCGGTCTCCGTACGCCAAGGGACGTGGGAGAAGTATCTGCGTCTCACGGGCATGCTGCGTGAAGCCGGCGTGCAGTTGCTCGTCGGGACCGACGCCCCGGAACCGCAGGTCGCGCCCGGCGCCTCGCTGCATCACGAGATGGAGTTTCTCGTCGAAGCCGGCATGCCGGCACGAGAGGTCCTGTCCGCCGCCACGCTCGAGAACGCGCGGATTCTGAAGGAAGAGGAGAACCGCGGCGCCGTCGAGGCCGGACTGGAGGCCGATCTCGTGCTTCTCGAAGCGGACCCTCTCGAGGACATCCGGAACACGAGACGCATCCGGACCGTCGTGCGCGCCGGACGCGCCCTCGATCCCGCCGCGATCCTGGCCGCGGCACCGACCGAGTAGTCCCCGAAATCGGAGACGCCTTATGTCCGCATTCAGAAAGCACGTCGCTCGCTCGCTGCTTGCGGCGGGCTGCGCGTTGGCGGCCATCGCACCCGGACCTCTTCCCGGCCAGGAGATAACGATCGTCGCCGTCGGAGACATCGAATGGTCGCGGGCGACGAAGCCCCCGACCGTGTACTACGACGCGGCCCCGTCCGGCCGCAGCAACGTGCTCTGGCACCGCGGCGACGGCTGGATCCGCGTGCCCTACGCCGCGACGCCCGACTCCCGCGACTTTCTCGAAACGGCGCTCGACACGACGCTGATCACGGAAGAAGCGCACCATCTCCGCGCCCATCACTACGGTCTCTCCTTCGAGGATGGGCAGGAGGAGGCGCGCTATCCGTTTCATCGCGCGGCCGACCTCCTGCGCGACGCGGACATCGCCTTCGCCAACCTGGAGACGCCGCTCTCGGACGACGCCCGCTGGAGCGGAGCCTTTCGCACGCCCTCGGCCTTCGCGGACGCCCTCGCCTGGGCGGGAATCGATGTGGTGGCGACGGCCAACAACCACTCGCTCGACGCCGAAGGGGAAGGGCTGCTCGACACGATCCATCACCTGCGCCGGGCGGGGGTCGGCCATGCCGGCACGGGACGCGATCTCGCCGACGCCCGCCGCCCGTATGTCATCGAGCGCGGCGGGCTCCGGGTCGCGTTTCTCGCCTACGCGCAGTTCGTGAACGACGGCGGGTCCTCGTTCGCGACGCCGAGCCAGTCAGGGGTCGCCCCCATGGACCCCCTCCTGATTCGGGAAGACATCGCCCGCGTGCGCGGCCGCGTCGATTTCGTCGCGGTGAGCTTCCACTGGGGGATCGAGAACAGCCAGGACGTGCATCCGGGAATGCGGGACTTCGCGCACGACGTCCTCGACGCGGGCGCCGACGCCATCCTGGGACACCACCCCCACGTTCCGCGCGGGATCGAGGTTCGCGACGGCAAGCCGATCGTCTACTCGATGGGGAACTTCATCTTCGGACATGGGCACGACTACTGGATGGACAACATCGCGGTCCGCCTGCACCTGGGCTCGGATGGTGTCACGCGGCTGGATGTCCTTCCCATCGCGGGGCGCGGAGACGCCCTGTCCCAGCCGTATCTACTCGAAGGCGAAGCCGCCCGCTCCCTGCTCGAGGACATCCGCGCGCGCTCGGCCGGGTTGGGGACCACACTGCGCATTGAAGGGGACGCCGGAGTCATCGAAGTCGCGCGCTGAGATCCGGCCACTCCGTCACCTCCGTCGGGGAGTAGACAGATGAAGACACCGCCGTGGACACTGATCCTTCCGGCCGCCGCGGCGCTCGCCTGCGCCGGCGCGAACCCCGGAGACCCGATGGACGGCGCTCCCGAACTGACTGCCCTCGACGCGATCTTCGAGGACTTCGCCGGCTCCGACGGGCCGGGGTGCGCCTTCGCCGTCTCGCGGGACGGGCAGCAGGTCATGTCGCGCGCGTACGGGATGGCAGATCTGGAGTGGCGCGTCCCGAACACGCCGGAGACGGTGTTCGAGCCGGGCTCGGTTTCGAAACAGTTCACCGCCGCGGCCACGATTCTTCTCGCCCTGGATGGGCGGATCGATCTCGATGACGACATCCGGGTGTACTTCCCCGAGATGCCCGACTACGGCGAAGCCGTCACCGTGCGGATGCTGATCCACCATACGAGCGGCCTTCGCGACTGGGGTTCGGTCGCCGGCATTCAGGGCTGGCCGCGCTGGAGCCGGGTCCACTCGCACAAGCACGCTCTCGACATCGCGAGCCGCCAGCGCGCCCTGAACTACGAGCCGGGCCGCTACTACTCGTACACGAATACCGGCTACAACCTCCAGGCGATTCTCGTCGAGCGGGTGACGGGCCAGACCTTCGACGAGTTCTCGCAGGAGCGCATCTTCGGTCCTCTCGGGATGACGACGACGCAGTGGCGGGACGATTTCACCGAGATCGTGGACGAGCGCTCCGTCGGCTACCGGCGGGGAGGGGACGGCGAATGGCACATGCGGATGCCGTTCGAGAACGTGCACGGCAACGGCGGCCTGCTCACCACCGTGGGGGACCTCCTCCGCTTCACGCGCAACCTCGACACCGGCGAGGTCGGCGGCCCGGAATTCGTCCGTCTCATGCACGAGGAAGGAACGCTCGACTCCGGGTGGAAGACCGGCTATGCGGGCGGGCTTCGCGCGGGCGAATACAAAGGTGTGCGCGAGGTGTCGCACGGCGGTTCGACCGCCGGGTACCGCGGTTTTCTCACACGCTATCCGGATCACGGGGTCGCGGTGTCGCTGATGTGCAACGTGGCCGAGGCCAACCCCGGCGGACTCGCCCGCCAGGTGGCGGACCTCTACCTCGCGGACGCCTTGACCGGGGAACCTCGGGCGGATGCGGCAGGAGGGGATGTCGATCCCGCGGACGTCGCCGCCTTCGCCGGCGGATACCGGGATACGCGAACGGGACAGTACCTGGAGCTGACCGCGGATGGTTCATCCCTGCTCATGAGCGGAGGACCCGGCGGGCCGCCGCTCGCGGCCAGCAGCGAAACCCGGTTCGCCTCGGCCGCGGGCGTATCCATCGCATTCGAGCGTCCCGCGAGCGCGGGCGACCGTCCCGCCGGCCTCATGGACATGCCCGCCGCGGACGGGGTGCGGATCGAGCCCGTCGGCCCGTTCGAGCCGACGGCGCCCGACCTGGCCGAATACGTGGGCGCCTACCGCAGCGATGAAGCCGAGGTCACGTACTGGTTCGAGGTCGAGGACGGTCGGCTCGTGCTTCGGGATCGGTACGGGGACGGCTCCGCGCTTGAACCGCTGTATGCCGATGCGTTCGAGGGGTCCCGCACGTTCATCTTCCGACGCGACGAAACCGGTCGGGTCGCGCAGGCAGGTCTGAGCGAGGGACGGGTCTGGGATCTCCGTTTCGAACGGGTGGAATAGACCGGGACGGGGTGCCGCAGCCGGCGGCCCTCTCCGGGTGCGCGGGAGCGGCTCGGCGCCGGATCTCGACGGGGCCGGTGCGGACACCGACATTGCACTTTCGGGCTTGCAGACGGCTGCGGCCGGCGACGAGACGGCGAGTGCGGCAATCCAGTCAGGAGGAAGACGATGAAGACACGGCCCTGGACCCTCATCCTTCCCCTCGCCGGGGGACTCGCCTGCGCGGACGCGAACCCGGGAGACTCGGCCGGGGACGCGGTCGAACTCGCGGCGCTCGACGCGGTCTTCGCGGACTACGCATCGGACGGACCCGGATGCGCCTTCGCGGTCTCGCGGGATGGTCAGCAGGTCATGGCGCGCGCATACGGCATGGCGAACCTCGAGTGGGACCTGCCGAACACGCCCGAGACGGTGTTCGAGCCGGGCTCGGTCTCGAAACAGTTCACCGCGGCGGCCACGATCCTGCTCGCGCTGGACGGACGCATCGATCTCGACGACGACATCCGCGAGTACTTCCCCGAGATGCCCGATTACGGCGAGCCCATCACGGTGCGGATGCTCATCCATCACACGAGCGGGCTCCGCGACTGGGGGTCGGTGGCCGGCATCCACGGCTGGGCGCGCACGACCCGGATCCATACGCACAAGCACGCGCTCGACATCGCGAGCCGCCAGCGCGCCCTCAACTACGAGCCGGGCCGCTACTACTCGTACACGAACACCGGCTACAACCTCCAGGCGATGCTCGTGGAGCGGGTGACCGGACAGACGTTCGACGAGTTCTCTCAGGAGCGGATCTTCCGCCCCCTCGGCATGACGAAGACGCAGTGGCGGGACGATTTCACGGAGATCGTCGAGGAGCGCTCGATCGGATACCGGCGCGGCGACGACGGCGAATGGCACATGCTGATGCCGTTCGAGAACGTGCACGGGAACGGCGGCCTGCTCACGACCGTCGGCGACCTCCTCCGGTTCACCCGCAACCTCGACACCGGCGAGGTCGGCGGGCCCGAGTTCATCCGACTCATGCACGAGCAGGGGATGCTCGACTCCGGGCGGCAGATCAGCTACGCGGGCGGGCTCTTCGTCGGCGATTACAAGGGCGTGCGCGAGGTGCAGCATTCCGGAGGCACCGCGGCGTACCGGGGCTTCCTCACGCGCTTCCCGGACCACGGGCTCGCGGTGTCGGTGATGTGCAACGTGGGTGAGGCCAACCCCGGCGGGCTCGCCCGCTCGGTGGCCGAACTCTACCTCGGCGACGCCGTCAACGAGGAAGCGTCGGGGGACCCGGCGGGTGCGAACGTCGATCCGGCCCGCGTCGCCGCGTTCGCCGGCGGGTACCGCGACACCCGCACGGGCCAGTTCATGGAGTTGACGGCGGACGGCTCCTCGCTGCGCATGGGCCTGGGACCGGGCGGGATGTCCCTCGCGGCCATGAGCGAGACCGAGTTCGCCTCCCCGGCGGGCGTGTCCATCGTCTTCGACGCCGCGGCCGGCGACGGAGGCAGGCCCGGGGCGACCATGGACACGCCGGTCGCGGACGACGTGCGGATCGAACCCGTGGAGGGTTTCGAGCCCACCGCGTCGGACCTGGCGGCCTACGTCGGCGCCTACCACAGCGACGAGGCGGAAGTGACGTACTGGGTCGAGGTCGAAGATGGCGGGCTCGTACTGAGGGACCGGTATGGGGACGGGCCCTCGCTCACGCCGGTCTATCCCGATGCGTTCAGGCAGGGAGGGAGCACGTTCATCTTTCGGCGCGACGAGACCGGCCAGGTCACGCAGGCGAGCCTGAGCCAGGGGCGCGTCTGGGATCTGCGCTTCGAACGGGTGCAGTAGCGCGCCCCCTTCGTCAGCTCGCGACTACAGCTAAATCTCGACGAGGATCTTCCCGTCCGCGCGACCGGACTCGAGGGCGTCGTGCGCGGACGCCGTCTCCGCGAGGGGGAAGGTGGCGGCGATCCGCACGTCGAGTTGTCCGGCCGCGAGCCAGGTGGTGAGATCCCGGACCGCGGCGCGGCGGGCGGCGGGCGGCAGCAGGTAGCCCTGCACGAAATGGATGCGCAGGTCCTTGAAGGCGAGCGGATAGTAGGCGAGCGGCAGTTCAGGGCCGGAGGTTGACGAGTACGACGCGATCCTCCCGTTCTCCCGCAGGACCGCGACGTCCGTCTCGAGGTTCGCGGCGAGATCCACCTCGACGACGCGGTCCACGCCCTCCCCATCGGTGAGGTCGAGGACCCGGCGGGCGACGTCCTCCCGCCGGTAGTCGATCGCGTGCCTCGCGCCGCCGCCCAGCGCGACCTCCGCCTTGGCGGCGCCGCTCACCGTGGCGATGACTTCGGCGCCGCCCAGCGTGGCGAGCTGCACCGCCAGGTGGCCGACGGCCCCGGCGCCTCCCTGCACGAGGAGCCGCTTGCCGCCCACCGGCCCGTCCCCGTACACGGCGTAGTGCGCCGTGCAGCCCGGCACTCCGAGGCCCGCTCCGTCGGCGAAAGAGGCGCTGTCCGGCAACGGCACGGCCTGTGCCGCCGGTACCGCCGTGTACTCCGCCGCCGTGCCGAACGGGCGGCCGCCGCTCTGGGCGTTCCACAGCCAGACGCGTTCGCCGACGCGCGCCCGGTCGACCTCCGGCCCCACCGCATCGATCGTCCCCGCCCCATCCGAGTGCGGCACGATGCGCGGATGAGGCATCGACAGTCCGATCCAGCCGGCTCGCCGCTTGGTGTCCGACGGATTCACCCCCGAGGCGGCCAGCCGCACCCGGACCTCTCGCGCCGCGGGGACGGGCGCGTCCTGATCTCCGAATTGGAGCACATCCGGAGCGGGGCCGGTCCGCTCGTACCAGATCGCTTTCACGCGCTTCCTCCGGGTTGCATCCTCGCGCCCGCCGCGGGTGCTGCCGCAATGGGGCGCGCGGCGGCTCCGCGTGCAACGCCCCATCCGTTCTCGAACCTTGTACATTCCCGGCTCCAAAGCTGCCGGGGAGACGCTCGTGAACGGAGAGCTGCCGTGAAACTCGAGGGCGCCGTCGCACTCGTGACGGGGGGCGCGCGCCGGCTGGGCCGCGCGCTGTCGCTGGGCCTGGCCGAGGCGGGGTGCGACATCTTCATCCACTACCGGAGTTCGGCCGAGGCGGCCGACCGCACGGCGAAGGACGTGCGGGCCCTGGGGCGCCGCGCGGCGACGGCCGCGGCGGACCTCTCGCGCCCGGAGCACATCGACGGCCTGTTCGAGGCGTTCGACGCGGCGTTCGGGCGCCTCGACATCCTCGTGAACTCCGCCGCGAGCTTCGAGCGTACTCCGTTCGGCGAGGCGACGGTCGCCGAGTGGGACGCCGCGCTGGCGCTCAACCTGCGCGCTCCCTTCCTCATGACGCAGCGGGCCGCCGTCCGAATGCGCGCCGTGACCGAGCGGCGAGGAACGCAGGGGGAACCTCGAGCGCCCGGTGTCATAATCAACATGTCGGACATGTCGGCGCTCGCCGCCTGGAAGGGGTTTGCGCCGCACGGGGTCAGCAAGGCCGGACTCCTGCACCTGACGGCGCTGGCGGCCCGCGAACTGGGCGCGGAGGTGCGCGCGAACGCGATCATTCCCGGCCCGATTCTTCCTCCTCCCGGGGAGACGGAGGAGGACCTGGCGTGGCGGGAGAAGGGCCGGAGGACCCCGCTCGGGCGGACGGGCGATCCGGAGCACGTGGCGCACGCGGCACGGTTCCTGGCCGAGAACGACTATGTGACGGGAGCGACGATCCACGTGGATGGCGGCGAACATTTGCTGACGGGAGGGGCGCGCTGATGGCGTCGGATACGGTCCTCATCCGCGATCTCCTCATCCGGGGCATCATCGGGGTCAACCACTGGGAACGAGAGAAGAAACAGGACATCGTGATCAACCTGTCCCTATCGGTGGACGCCCGGGCCGCGGGCGAGTCCGACGACGTCGCCGATGTGCTGAACTACCGGACGCTGACCAAGCGCATCATCGCGCACGTCGAAACCGCCGAGCCGTATCTCGTGGAGGCCCTCGCGCACCAGATCGCGCGGATCGCGATCGTCGACTTCGGCGCGGCGCGGGCCAGGATCCGCGTGGAAAAGCCCGGCGCGCTACGCTACGCGCGCTCGGTGGGGGTCGAAGTCGAACGGACGGCGGCGGACTACACGTGAACGCCTCCCCCCGGGCCATCCTCCTCACGCTGGGCTCGAACATCGACCCCGAGCGGAACATCGTCGCGGCGCTCGAGGCGCTCGACGAACTGCTGGGCATCGAGGGAGCCTCGCCCATCTACGAGGCGGACCCGGTCGGAAACCCCGGAATGCCCCGCTTCCTGAACGCGGCCGTGCGCATCACGACCGACCTCTCCCCGGGAGAACTGAAGTTCGAGGTCATCCGGCCGCTGGAGCGCCGCCTCGGGCGTGTCCGGACCGCGGACCCCAACGCCCCCCGCACGATCGACATCGATATCGCCGCCGTGCAGGATCTGGTCGTCGATCAGGAGGAGTTGCAACTCCCGGACCCGGAGATCCCGACGAGGGCGCATCTGGCGGTGCCCCTCGCGGATGTGGCGCCGGGTTTCCGGCACCCCCGCCTCGGAATCACGCTGGGTGAAATCGCGGCCCCGTTCCGCGACGAGCCGGGGCTCGCGAGACGCGACGATGTCCGGTGGCCGTGAGCCCCGCGCGACCGTACCTTCCGGCCCCATGACTCCGTCCACGGCGCCCCCGATCCGGGGGACCCGCCGCGCCCCGGTCCGGGGCAAGTACATCGCCCACACCCTGCTTCTTCTGGGCCTTGTCGCCGCGCCCGCGGTGCACGCGCAGGCATCTCCTCCCGCCGGGGGGAGAGACAGTAGCGCGACCGCGATCATCGACACCGTCGTCATCAGCCGGCAGGACGTCTTTCCGGAGGACGCCGCCGCCGGGAACTTCATTTACCGGCTCGGCAACGGATTGCACGGGACGACGCAGCCCTGGGTCGTCCGCCGCGAGCTGCTCCTGGGGCCGGGGACGCCCTACGACTCGCTCCTCGCCGCCGAGAGCGAACGTAACCTCCGCCGCCTCGGCCTCTTCCGCCGCGTCCGGGTGGATTCGACGCGCGTCGACGGGAAGCTCGCGCTGAGCGTGAGAACGCGCGACGCGTGGAGCCTGCAGCCCCGCTTCACGGGACGACTCGCAGCGGACGGCACGCTGACCGGCACCGTCGGGCTTACCGAGATCAACCTCGCGGGCAGCGGAAACGCCATGCGGGTGTGGTACGTCCGCGAAACCGACCGCGACGGAATGGACCTCCGGCTGACGTCGAACCGACTGGCTTCCACCCGGCTCGCGGCCAACGCGACGTGGCTCAACCTCTCGGACCGCGACGTCATCGCGTGGTACCTGTCGAACCCCTTCCGGGCCCTCTCGGACCGTTCGGCGTTCTACTACGAGGGGCGGGACTTCCGGGGGCGGATCCCGCAGTATGTGCGGCACAACCCGGACGACCTCCAGACGATCGAATGGCGGCGGCGAGCCCAGATCCACCGCCTGACCGGAGCGATAGCGCCGGTCGCAAATCCGCGGGAGGTCTTCCGCATCGGAGCGACGCTCGAGGTCCGGCACGAAGAGCACCTGCGGATCGAACAGCCCGGCGTCAGTCTGGACAGCCTCGACGCCACGGTGCCGGACTCCGTGTACGGGCTGATCGGCGTGTACGCCGAATGGCGGCGCGCCCGCTTCGAGCGCGTGGAGCGCTTCAACGGATTCTCCGAGGAAGACCAGGATCTCAGCGACCGCGTGTGGGTGTCCGTCAAGCTCGCGCACGAACGCCTGGGATACAGGTCGACCGGCATCGGAACGCGCCTCCTTCTTTCGTCCGGCAGGCGGGCGGGCCCGGCGATTCTCAAGGGCGCGCTCGCAGGCGGGGGCCTCTTCAACTCGGCGGGCCTCGACTCCGGCTACGTGTTCGGTACGGGAACGGCGGCGATCCGGGAAACGGAGCGGAATACGACGTTCCTGCAGGCATCCGCGGGCATTCAGGAAAGGCCCCGCCCCGGCTCCGAGCACGACATCGGCTTCCAGGTATTGCCGCGCCTCTGGGGTCCGCACGCCTTCGTCGGGACTCGCACGATGCGCGCAACTTTGGAACATCGCTCCTACCTGGTGGACAACTTCTACAACCTGTTCGGGCTCGGCGTGGGCGCGTTCGTCGACTACGGAGGCGCCTGGTATCCGGACCAGGGTCGGAGGATGGGCGGGAACGTCGGGGTCACCGTGTTCGGAGGGTCGCCGCTCTCCTCCTTCGCGCAGGTGACGAACCTCAATATCGGTTATCGCTTCGGCGGCGGGATCGGCGACAGCGAAAGATCGAGGTGGGCCTTCAGCGCCGGCGGCGGCTTACGATTCTAGGGTAGCAGGATGCCGCCGGCCACAAGGAGTTGCTGTCCCCCCTCGAGTTCGTATCTCGCCTCGACGAAGGGCGTGAACCCGTCGAGCGGAAACCGGAAGCCCGCGACAATGTTCAGCCCGAAGAGTCGCTCCTCGGTATCCTCCGCTCCGTCCGATGGGACCGACTGCCACGCCACGTTCAACCCGCCGCCGACATAGGCCACGAGGTTCGTCGCGTCGGGGAACGAGAGGTCCCCGAGGACGTTGAAGTTGAGTTCGCGGTAGTCGTAGTCGCCGCCGGGGTCGCCGAGACCCGAGTCCGGAAAGAAGTAGTCGAAGGATCCGGCAACCCGGATCCCGGGAGCGATCCAGGGCAGCGACATCTGCACGCGCGGGCCGATGCCGAAATCTGCGTCATCGCCGAACGTGACCTGCCCCCCGGCCTTGACCTCCTGCGCGGCGAGTGGCGTCCCGAGCAGGACGACTCCGAGCAGGACGACCAGCGATCCCGGCCCGCTTCGACGCATGCACCCGCCTCCGTCTCTCATTCTCGCCATCGGTCCAATCCCCTCCTCAATCCGCTCCTCAATCCCCTCCTGTCCTTCGACAGGAGTGGGACGCCGCGTGGGCCCGGACGGTTGCACCCGGCCCGCCGATCCCGAACTTTCGTCCACCGACCCGCGTACGAGGACCCATGGAAAGACTCCGCATCCCCAATCTGGCGACGTACCTTCCGGTCGCGCCTTCCGATCTCCTTCTCGCCGCCCCCGTCGCGGCGCGGGTGCTCTTCGGCCTGAGTCCGGCCGGCCGGGCGGTGCAGGCGGCGGCGCTCGGCGTGTACGCGGGCAGCGCGCTCATCGACTGGGCGGTTCGAGCCGACGCCCGCCGCGTGGATTTCGAGGCTGCGTTCGGCTTCGACCCGCTCTCCCCGCCCCCGGCGTCGGAAGAGGAACGGAGGGGCGATGTCGAAGGGCTCGTGGAGCGGCTGAACGCAAACTACGTGCCGATGGATACGCCGCGGAAGGAACTGGCGGAACAGGTCGACCTGTGCCTCACCGACTTCCTCGCGGAACTCACCGGCCAGCGACTGGAGACGAGTTCGAAGGTCCGGGAGTTCATGCTCGCGCAGATCGTCTTCCCCTTCGCGCTCGGGGCGGCGGACCCCCTGACGGGGGACGTCGCGATCTTCCGGAGCACGGGCATCTTCGAGCCCCATGTGATCGCGCACGAGTTCTCCCACCGCAAGGGATATATGAAGGAAGTCGAGGCGCAGGTCCTCGGCTATCTCGCCCTGGTGCGTTCGGGTGAGCCCGTCCTCGAGCAGTCGGCCCACTGCGAGCGCCTGGACCGCCAACTCTGGGTGCTGGCGGAACGGGACGCCGCCGCGTACAACGGCCTCCTCGCCGACCTCGGACTCCGGGAGGAGTTGAAGGACGCGTTCGCCGTGCGCCACCCGGCTGAGGGTCCGGTCAGCGGCGTCGTGGGTCCGATGATGAAGAATGCCTACAACGCCCGCATGAAGCTCACGGGGCAGAACGGCCTCTCCGATTACGACGAGGGCTTCACGAACTTCCTCCTCGCGATGGAGCGAGCCGCCGCCTCGTGAACCTCCAGGATCCGGCGCTCACCTTCGCCCTCGCCATCACCGCGGGCGTCGTTGCGCAGGCGCTGGCGCGGCACGCGCGCATTCCCGGCATCCTCCTCCTGCTCGCGGCCGGCATCCTCCTCGGACCCGAGTTCGCGAACATCGTGCGGCCCGACACGCTGGGCGATGGCCTCAATCCCATCGTCGGGCTGGCGGTCGCGGTGATCCTCTTCGAGGGCGCACTGCAGCTCAACCTCGACCGGCTGCGGCGCGAGGCGCTGACGATCCGCCGGCTGATCACGCTCGGCGCGCTGGTCACGATCGCCGGGGCCGCCGTCACGGCGATGCTCGCGCTGGGCTGGAGCCTCCGCATCGCCCTGCTGTTCGGGGCGCTCGTCTCGGTCACGGGTCCGACGGTGATCAACCCACTCACGCGCCGGATCCGCCTGCGGAACAACCTGCGGACGATACTCGAGGCGGAAGGCGTGCTCATCGATCCCGTCGGCGCGATCCTCGCGGTCGTCGCGTTCGAGTTGGCTCTCGCATCGACGGCCGGGGACGTGGGGGCCGGCTTCCTCGGCCTCGTCACGCGCCTCGGCCTCGGCTCGGTCATCGGCGTGGCGGGCGGGTTCATTATCGGCGGACTGCTGAGGATGCGGCGCGCGATCCCCTCCGATCTCCGGAACATCTTCACGCTCGCATGCGTCCTCGCCCTCTACCAGGCTTCGCACGCCATCCTGCCCGAGAGCGGGATCATGACGGTCGCCATCGCCGGCCTCGTCGTCGGCAACATGGGGCCCCGGCACGCGCGCGAACTCGTCGAGTTCAAGGAGCAACTCACGTTTCTGCTCGTGGGACTCCTCTTCGTCCTCCTGTCGGCGGCGGTGGACCTCGGCGACGTGCGCGCGCTCGGGGCAGGCGGGATCGTCACGGTGATCGTTCTCGTCGCCGTCGTCCGCCCCCTCTGCGTTCTCCTCTGTACCTGGGGCGCGGGTCTGCGCCGCAACGAGCAGGCGTTCCTGGCCTGGCTGGCTCCGCGCGGGATCGTCGCCTTCGCCGTCTCCTCGCTGTTCGCGGCCGAACTCGCACACAGCGGGATGGAGGCGGAAGGCAACGAGCTGCGGGCGATGGTCTTCCTCGTCATCGCCGTCACGGTCGTCGTCCTCGGCGGGACGGGCGGGCTCGTGGCGCGCCTGCTGGGCGTCCGGAAACCGTCCAACCACGGGTTCGCCGTCGTTGGGGCCAACCCCATCGGACGCGCGCTGGCCCGAACCCTGCGCGCCGCCCGCGGCGGGGATGCACCCATCGTTCTCATCGACACGAACCCGACGGAGGCGGGGGCGGCGGAGAGCGACGGCTTCCGCGTCGTGCTCGGCAACGCGAACGAGCCGCGCGCGCTCCTCAAGGCGGGGGTCGAATCGCGACGCGCCCTGGTCGCCCTCACGCCGAACGAAGGCGTGAACCTGCTCATCGCCAAGCGGGTCGAGGAACGCTGCCCGGGCGTGGGCCGCCTCGTGGCCATCGATCCGCTCACGCCCGGAGTCGGACCCGAGCAGGTCGACGAGAGCGGCGCTTCCGTGCTGTTCGGGCTCGGGCTGGACCACGAGCGCTGGGCGCACGAGTTCCGGCGGGACCGCGTGGAGATCGAGCCTCTCCTCTTCGAGGGCCTCGCCGGGCTGCGCATCTCCCAGATCGAGGCTCTGGCCGACCGCCGGTTCCCCGCCCTCGCCCTCGTGCACCGCCGCGGGAGGCGCGAACAGCCGGTGTCGAGCGGCACGACGCTGAAGCCCGGCGACATGGTCTGGTTCGGCTGGCTGCGCGGACAGGCGGAACTCGCGGAATCGCGGCTCGCCCGGGCCGGCTTCCGCCGCCCGGACGTCGAGCCGGCGGAGGGCGGCGGGGAGACGGCGGAGGAAGACGCCTCCGACCCCGGTGGCACGCTTCCGGACGAAAGGCCAGATTCGGAGCGATGAAAATGCATACCGCCCGCCGTACGCACGGCTTCACGGAGTCCGTGATTCGGATGATGACCCGGCTGTCGAACGAACACGGGGCCATCAACCTCTCGCAGGGTTTTCCCGACTTCGAGTCGCCCGATACGCTGAAGATCGGCGCCGCGCGCGCGATCTACGACGACGTGAACCAGTACGCGATCACCTGGGGCGCGAAACGGTATCGCGACGCGCTCGCCGCGCGCTACCTGGACTGGTACGGGCTCGATGTCGATCCGGAGGCGCACCTCACGATCACGTGCGGCGCGACCGAGGCGATGATGGCCGTGCTCCTGGCGGTCGTGGACCCGGGGGAGGAAGTCATCGTCTTCGAGCCGTTCTACGAGAACTACGGCCCGGACACGACGCTCTGCGACGCAACCCCCGTGTTCGTACCGCTGACCGCGGAGTGGCAGATCGACTTCGACCGCCTGCGCGCGGCGTTCAGCGACCGGACGCGCGCGATCATCGTGAACACCCCGAACAACCCCACGGGCCGCGTGTTCACCCGCGACGAACTCGAGAAGATCGCGATCCTGTGTCAGGAGTTCGACGCCTACGCGATCACCGACGAGGTCTACGAGCACATCCTCTACGACGGCGCGCGGCACATTCCGATGGCGACGCTCCCCGGGATGCGGGATCGAACGATCACGATCAGCGCCGCCTCGAAGACGTTCGCGGTCACGGGCTGGCGGATGGGGACGATCGTGGCGCATCCGGAGCTGTCGGACGCCATCCGCAAGGTCCACGACTTCCTCACCGTGGGAGCCGCCGCGCCGCTTCAGGAGGGCGTGGCCACCGGCCTCGAGATGCTGCCCCCGTCCTACTATGAGGGGCTCGCGGACGTGTACGGGGCGAAACGGGACCTCTTCTATCCCGCGCTCGTCGAGGCCGGGTTCCGCTGCCGCAAGCCGGAGGGCGCGTACTACGTCCTCGCGGACTTCTCGGACCTCTCCGAACTTCCCGACGATGAGTTCGCGTTCTGGCTCACGCGCACGGTCGGCGTGGCTCCCGTCCCCGGATCCAGCTTCTTCCACAACCCTGAGGATGGGCGCAAGCTCGTGCGGTTCGCCTTCTGCAAGACGGAAGCGCTGCTCGAGCAGGCCGCCGAGAGGCTCGTAACGATCAAAGCCCGGGTGTGAAGCTCCCTTCGGTCGAGCGGCTCGCCGGAGCGGCGTGGGCGACGGCTCGGCGGTTCCCCGTCGTCCTGGCCTGCGCAGTCGTCGCCGCGATCGCCGCGATGCGGGCGATCAACGCGGAAACGGCGCTCGAGTTGCGCCTCGTCGCCACGGCCGCTCTCGGCCTGCCGCTGCTCACCGGGCTCACCCTGCTGGCGGAGCGATGGAAGCTCCCCTGGCCGCGACACTGGGCGCTGCGCGGACTCGGCGTGGCCGTGCTCGCCCTCTACTACTGGCAGTGGCCGAACTGGGGCGAGAACATCGCCGGCCTCCGGCATTTTCACCTGACCGCGACGCTGCATCTGCTCGTCGCCTTCATCGCCTACGTCGGCGTCCGCGAGCCGAACGGCTTCTGGCACTTCAACCGCACGCTCTTCTTCCGGTTCGGCCTCGGGGCGATCTACACCGGCGTCCTCTTCGCCGGACTTTCCATCGCCATGTTCGGCATCGAGAACCTGTTCAACATCGACATCGCCGATGAGAACTACGGCCGGCTCTTCTTCTTCCTCGGCTTCGTCTTCCAGACGTGGTTCGTGCTCGCGGGCGTGCCGGACGATTTCGAGCAACTGGAGCGCCGAGACGATTATCCGGCGGGCCTGCGCGTCTTCGCCCAGTACGTGCTCCTCCCGCTCGTCGCCGTTTACCTGATCATCCTCACCGCCTACCTCGGACGCGTCATCATCACGACGACGTGGCCCAGCGGGTGGATCGGACTCCTCGTCTCGGCCCTCGCCGCCTTCGGCATCCTTTCGCTCCTCCTCGTGCATCCCCGGCGCGGACGGGAAGGCCACGCGTGGATCGACACGTACGCCCGCATCTTCTGGATTCTCATCATCCCGTCCATCGTGATGCTCCTGCTCGCCATCGGGCAGCGCATCGGCCAGTACGGGATCACCGAGCGCCGGTATCTCCTGCTCCTTCTCGGGATCTGGCTCGCGGGCGCCGCCCTCTTCTACACGGTGACGCGATCGCGTGAGATCAAGGGGATCCCGCTGACGCTGGCCGTCATCGGCGCCGTCACCTTCGTCGGCCCCTGGTCCGCCTACGCCGTGGCCGAACGGAGCCAGGTGGGCCGGCTCGAGGATCTGCTTTCGACGCACGGGATCCTGGCCGATGGCCGCATCTCGCCGGCCGCCGTCGAGATCCCGCCGGAGGACTGGCAGCAGATCAACGACGTCCTTCTCTACCTGATTTCGTGGCACGGGACCTCCGCCATCGACGAGTGGTTCGGGGGCGGCGTGGCGACGGTGGATACGATCGGAGACGGCATGGCGGCTTCGTTGAGGGTCGCGGAGGCCGGACGCCGGGCGACGCTCATCGCGGACCACTTCGGGCTCGTGCCCTCCGAGGGGCTGCTCGCGGATCCCTTCGGGTTTGTCGACGTCACGCCCCCGGGAGGGCGGAACGCAGCGGTCGCCGTGTCCGGCTTCGACCAGGCCGTCTTCGAGCGGAACCTCCTGGGGGGACGCTACCCGTTCGAAGACGACTCCCTCACCTTCGAGGCCGCCGCGGACAGTCTCGGAACGACGATCCGGCTCGGCGGGGAGGCACTGGCTACGGTGTCCTTCGCCGAACTCATCGCGCGCGCCGGGCGCTCCGGGACGACGACGGCGCCCGGAAGGGTGCAACTGCCGCCGGAACTCGCTGCGGCTCGACCTCTCCGCGGCGAACCTCACGGCTCGCATCCAGGTCACGCTGCTGCGGCTCCGCGACAGCGACGGGGGGCTGCGGCCGACCCGCGTGACCGGCACGCTGCTCCTCGGGCCCGCCGGGGACTCCCCACCCTAGCGGCGAGAGCCCAGCCGTGGACAACCTTTCGGCTCGGGACCCGGTCCTGGCAGCCCGTGGCAAAAGCCCCGCTGCGTTCGAGCGGCGCTGCATCTCGCCTGAAACGCTGCGCTCTGCGTCGCTCCTCGGTCAAATAGTGCGGCTATTGTCCCTCGTCGCTCCTTGTCAGGCGAGCGCTGCACCGCTCTCGGCGCTGACGCGGGGTTTTACCACGGGCTGCCGGGGTTGGAACCTGACCGCGCCCCCTGGCGTATGTCAGAAGGACACCCGACCTCCTCCCTGGAGCCGCCGTGATGTTCATTCGAAGAGTCGCCGCCGCCTTCACCCTCTGGGCCGCCGCCATCTGCGTCTGGGCCGCCCTTTCCCACCTCGCGAGCCTGCCCGGACCGGCGAGGGCGAGTACGGCGACCCTGGAGGGGATCGCCAACCTTATCGAACGGGCCGATCCGCCGGGTTCGCTCGGCGCCCCCCGGTTCGCGGCGGAGCAATTGCGGCGGACGGCACATGCTGCCGGGCGGATCAACGGAGGCATCGAGCGCGCCATCGGGGCGTGGCTGGACCGCCTCGGGCACCGCGCGGCCCACGGCCAGGCCGACGTGGCCATCATCGACAACGGCCGCATCACGATCCGGATGGACGCAAGATCCAATGTGGCCGGCGCGCGGGTCGCGCGAATCGACGACATCCATGCACAGCGCCTGGTCGAGGGACTCGGAGCGTTGCGCATCGCCGCACGACCTCCGTCGCCGGCGCGACACGGGGGACTCTGGATCGACCGGACCGTGAAGGCCCCCGCCGGATCTTCCGAGGTGGACGTCAGGCTGCGCGCCGCGCGACACGGCGAGACGTTCTCCCTCAAGGCCGCGGAGACGGGATCCGCGCTGGATGAAGCCGAGGTCCGGCTGGACGTCGATGCCAACCTCGACCGGGAGAAGATCAAGCAGCGGCTCGAGAAGCTGCTCGACCTGCTGGAGGATCTGCAGAAGTTCGAGGGCGGCCGCTAGCGCGCGGATCCGGGAGACGACACCGGGACCCATGACGCGCCGGTCCAGGCGGGCCGCGGCGGCCGGGCTGCTGGCGGCGGCCTCGCTCGCGGGCGTCGTCCCCGCCCTGTGCGCGCAGGAGATGCATGCGAGCCACGCCGCGCCGCCGGAAGGCGGCCGGCCGACCACATCGATGTCGAGCATCCGGGTCCTGGATGATCCGGAACGCAAGGAACTCGCGGTCATCCTGGGGCCGATCGACCTCCCCGCCGGCTCATCCCATCACATGGCGCAACTGCCTGTGCAGGAAGGCGTCATCCCCTTCGACCTGACGATCCGCGGCTATCGCACGCACATCATCGACGGCGACGGCGCGCCGGTCCCGCGCGTCGTGCTGCATCACATGAACCTGCTCGATCCCGGACGGCGGGAGCTGTTCCTGCCGATCATGCTACGGGTCCTGGCCGCGAGCCACGAGACGCGGCCCGTGAGCTTCCCCGGATGGCTGTTCGGCATTCCGATGAAGGGCGGTTCGAGATTCCTCGCGCTCACGATGCTGCACAATCCGACGGAAGCGGACTACGAGGGCGTCACCGTCCACCTGACGCTGGAGTACGAGCGCCTCGCCCGCCTGCCCGTCTACCCGGTAGCGCCGTTTCATCTCGACGCGATGTACCCCGAGGTCTCCGCGACGAAGGCCTGGGACCTGCCGCCCGGACATTCGGTCAAGACATGGGAGGCAAGTCCCGCGATCCGCGGGCTCATCATCGGGCTCGGGGGCCATCTCCACGCGCACGCCTCGCGACTCCGTCTCGAGAACCTGTCGACGGGCGAGGTGCTGTACGACATCCGGCCCAACCTCGACGAGGCCGGGCACGTCGTGGACATCCCGGCGCTCATGTACAAGGGGCGCGGCGTGGGTGCGCTCGTCGTCCCGGAACACCGCTACCGGATCACCGTCGAGTACCGAAATCCGTTCGATTCGGTGATCGAGGACGGCGGCATGGGTTCCATCGCGGGCGCGTTCATCCCGCTGGAGGACTGGCCCGCCGCCGATCCCCGCGGGGCGTTATTCTCCGCCGACTACGACTGGGTCCTCCGCAGCCAGATCGAACACGGGGTCGTCAGCTCCCCCGGCTGTACTCCGTGCGACCGCCGATGATCGTGTAGTCGACCACGGTCTCCAGGATCTCGTCCGCGGGAATCGTGAGGATGTCGCGGGACAGGATCGTGATGTCCGCCAGCTTCCCGACTTCAAGCGTCCCCTTGAGGTCTTCCTCGAACGCGGCGTACGCGTTGGCCCACGTATAGGAACGCAGCGCCTCCTCGCGCGTCATCGCCTGCCCCTCGAAGAAGGTCTCGCCCCCCTCGATCACGCGCGTGACCGTGCAGTGGAAGCTCGCCAGGGGGTCCGCGTCCTCGACCGGGACATCGGTGCCGTTCGTCACGATGACTCCGGCCCGCATGAAGTCCCGCCACACATAGGCGCCCGAGCGCGCCCGGCCCGGCCCGAGCCGGAGGATGATCCAGGGACCGTCGGAGCAGGCGTGGACGCCCTGCATGGAGGCGATGACCCCGAGTTCGGCGAAGCGCGGAATATCCGCCGGATTCACATGCTGCGCGTGCTCGATCCTCCAGCGCAGGTCGCTCATGTCCGCGTGGTCGGCGAATGTGCGCCCGTACAGGTCGAGCACCTCGCGGTTCGCGCGGTCGCCGATCGCATGCGTATTGACCTGATAGCCCCGCTCGATCGCGAGCCGCGCGATGCGCTCGATCTCCTCAGGCGGCGTCGTCGGAAGGCCGATGGAGGATGGCATGTCCGCATAGGGCTCCAGCAGCCAGGCGCCGTGCGACCCGAGCGCCCCATCCGCGACCTGCTTGATCGACCTCACGGTGAGCCGGTCGCCTCCGTATCCCACCATGTAGTAGTCGTCCAACCGCCCCTCGAGCGCCTCCATCCCGCCCTGCAGCATCACGTAGAGCCGCACGGGCAGCGCGCCCTCGTCCGCGAGCGTCCTGAGCAGGTCCACCGTCCCGAAGCCGGAACCCGCGTCCTGGAAGCTCGTGACCCCCTTCCGAAGCAGCTCCTCGTTCGCGAGCCGCACCTGTTCGCGGGCCCGCTCCTCGCGCTCGGCCTCGGAGCGGTTCGCCTCCTCCTCGGCAAACACCGCCCGCGCCAGCCGCTGCGCCGTCTCTCTCAGGACGCCGGTGGGTCTCCCCGTCGCGTCGTGCACGATCTCGCCGCCCGGCGGGTTGGGCGTGTCGGCGTCGATGCCGGCGAGCTCGAGCGCCCTCGCGTTCACGAAGGAGGCGTGCCCGCTCGCATGCGTAAGAATGACCGGATTGGCGGGGCTCACCGCGCTGAGGCCGTCGTGGACCGGCTGCCCCTCGACCATCGGATCCGGCGACTCGCTCCACTTCTCCTGGTGCCATCCCCTGCCGCTGATCCAAGCGCCCGGATCCGCGCCCGAGGCCGCCTCTCCCACCAGGCTGACGATGTCGTCCCAGGTGTCGGCGGTCGTCAGGTCGAGAATCATGCGCGCGTTACCCAGACCCATGAAATGACCGTGGCCTTCGATGAATCCCGGGATCGCGAGCCGACCCCCGAGGTCGATGACCTCGGTGCCTTCCCCGATCCATCCGGAGATGTCGTCGTCGGCTCCGAGCGCGACGATCCGTCCGTCCCGCGACGCGAGGGCGCTCACCACCTCCCCGCCTTCGCCCGCCAGGGTCGCGATCTTCCCGTTGGTAAGGACGAGTTCAGCCACGTCTGTGGGCGGATCCGAGACGGCCGCGCCGCCCGCACCCGCCGAATCCCCGGCGTCGGTCGCGCAGGCCGCAAGGGCCGGAAGAAGAAGAAGCCGGGCTGGAACGGACGAACCTTCGCGATGTCGAATCATGGTATCCCTGACCTCGATGTGAGCCGTTCGGCCCATCATAGCGGCGCGCCATGAATGGTGCACAGGACTCGCGCGGGAGCCGTTCTCTCTGCTACCCCGCCGGAGCCCGTGCGGGTACGTTTCACGGAAGTCTTCAAGGCTCCGGGGCGCTTCCCGGATCTTCCGCAAACGAGGTGAGAGAAGGCCGAAGCAATGGGGAGAACGCGCAACCTGGGGAGGTGGGGAGCCGGCCTCGCGCTGGGTCTCGCCTGCGCCCTTCCGGCGGACGCCGGAGCCCAGATCGGCATCGTCGCGGGCTACAATCGCGACACGCTCGCCGAGTTCCTGCCGGAGAACGGATTCGACCTCACGGACATCACGGACGGGTATCACGTCGGGGTGTTCCTGAACTTCAACCTCGCGACCTTCTCCGTACGGCCCGCCCTCATCTACCATCGCATGCCGGAACTCGTCGCGATGGCCGGAGACGAACGGGTCCAGTTCGACATCGACATGGTGGAGATTCCGCTGGATTTCCGCATCCGGCTCCCCCTGCCGGCCGTTCAGCCCTACGTGCTGGGCGGACCCGTCCTGACCTTCCCTTCCAGCACGTTTTCGGGCGTGGACGACCTCCTCACGGCGCGCCCGGTTCGCGTGGAGTTCGGCGTCGGCCTCGAACTCGACCTCGGTTTCCGGCTCTGGCCCGAGGTGCGCTACGGATTCGGGATCGGTTCGCTGATGGAGTCCGATGTCGCCATCGGGTCCCAGGTCCTCCGGGGCGATGGACAACCCCGGCACGATGCCCTGACCCTGCGGCTCGGCATCAGCTTCTAGACCTCGGCAAGGCGCGGCCAGCGTCGTGCCGCAGTCCGCCCGGCGCGGCGGCCGGGGGAGACTCGTGGCACTTGACCCTTCGACCGCTGGTTCGCCATTATGGCTCCGAACCGAATAAACGCCGAAAGACCGTCAGGCGGGAGACGATGCTCGGAGTTTCGGAGCCACGACCTTCGATCCGGGGGCGCGGAAGCGCGCACAACCCGGCGAACCGCTTTCTCCCTCTCGCGGTCGAGCGGGAGGCCTGGACGCTCGCGTCCGATCCGGATCCGCGGACGGAGATTCTCGAGGACCGATCCCGCTCGATCATCTCCTACAACCACAGTCCCGATCTCGGTTTCGACGCCAGCCTGAACCCCTACCGCGGCTGCGAGACCGGGTGTTCCTACTGCTACGCGCGACCGACGCACGAGTACTTCGGGCTCTCCGCGGGACTCGACTTCGAGAGCCGGATCCTCGCGAAGCCGGAGGCCCCGGCGCTGCTCAGGCGCGAACTGGCCTCGCCGCGCTGGAAGCCTCAGGTGCTGGTGCTCAGCGGAGTGACGGACCCGTATCAGCCGCTGGAGCGCCGGCTCGGGATCACGCGCCGCTGCCTCGAGGTGCTGGCCGAGGCCCGGAACCCGGTCGGGATCGTGACCAAGCACCACCGGGTGACGCGGGACATCGACCTCCTGCGTGAACTCGCGCGCTACGACGCGGTGCAGGTCCAACTCTCCATCACGACGCTGGACCGCTCGCTGCAGCGAAAGATGGAGCCGCGGGCCTCGACCCCCGAGCGGCGGCTCGACGCGATCGCGCGGCTGGCGGATGCGGGCATCCCGGTGGGCGTAAACGTCGCGCCCGTGATTCCCGGACTCACGGACCATGAGATCCCGGACATCCTGGAGGCGGCGGCGAAGGCGGGGGCGGGGCGGGCGATCTACATCATGCTTCGCCTTCCGTTCGGCGTCGCGGCCCTGTTCGAGGATTGGCTGCGACGCAACTGTCCGGACCGGACGCAGAAGGTGCTCAACCGCATGCGGGCGTTGAGAGGCGGGAGCCTCTATGCGTCGACCTTCGGCGAGCGGATGCGCGGGCGCGGCCCGTTCGCCGAACAGGTCGCGCGGCTCTTCTCACTCGCGCGTGCGAAGCACGGAATCGAGCCGCGCGACTACGACCTCTCGGCGGAACACTTCCGGCCGCCGAGGGCCGGCCCCCAACTGGGCCTGTTCGACTAGTGTGCCCCCCGCCGCAACCTGAACGGACGCTCGTCCTCCAACTCAACGGTGAGCGTCTGCTCCACGCCGTCGCGGACGATGCGGAGCGACACCTCCCCCGGCTCGAGATCCGCGAGCTCCCGGCGCAGGTCGTTGGGGTCGTCGACATCCTCGTCGCCGAGTCCGACGATCACGTCGCCCGCCCGCAGGCCGCCCTCCGCCGCCGGAGTGTCCTCGTGGACGGAGGTGACGAGGACGCCGCCCTCCACCCCGAAGTACTCCGCGAGCTGGTCGCCCAGGCTCTGCGTGTTCGCGCCGAGTCGCAGCCGACCCGAGAGGTAGAAGACGCGACTCAGCCCCTCGGCCACGCCTTCCTGCGCCTCCCGAACCCGGACCTCCATTTCGCGGGCCCTCTCGGCGAGCTGCGCGGCGCGCGCCCTTTCCCGCGACGCGTCAACCACGCGGCGCGAAAGGTCGATCTGCGGAGAAACGAACGTCATGCCACCGGTCCCCGAGAAGAAGCCCGTGCGCTCCGCGAGTTCGACGGACACATCGCGTTCCGCTCCGCCGCGCAGCACGGTGAGATCCACGACGCGCCCGGGCGGCGTTTCGCCCAGCAGGCGGCGAAGTTCCGCCACACTCTCGACGCGCTCGCCGTACCAGGCCACGACCACGTCGCCCTCCTCGATGCCGGCTTCCGAAGCCGGTTCGCCGTCCATGACCCCGTCGATGTAGACACCGTACGGGCGAGACATCCCGAGGTCCGATGCGCGCTCTCCGTCGACATCGAGGATCTGCACTCCGAGGTATCCGCCACCCCCGGAAAAGGCCACGCGGACCTGTTCGCGCCGCTCGTCCTCATCCTCCTCCTGGGCCGCGACCGGCGCCAAACCCGAGGACAACCCGGCAACCAGCGCCACGGCAAGCCCGACGGCGAGCGAATCCTTCCAGTTCTTCATGTATCCTCCCTCGGGACCGTTCCCCCAGGTGGTGAATCACGGCCTACGTTTCGGCCTCGTTTCCTGAAGGGTCGGACACTCCGGGGAGGGCCGTCGGTTGCCCGACTCCGGCGACCCGTTGCGAGAACCGCCTGCGGGCTGCGCTAGCGGTCCGGGGCGAAGAAGAGGGGGATGCCTCCCTCGGTCGGTGCGATGACCATGTTGTTGTTCCCCTCGCCGATCTTCCCGAGCATCTCCAGGTAGCGCCAGTACAGGTAGCGCTGGCCCGAGATGCCGGCGAGGCTCTCCGCGATGATGTCCTGCGCATCCCGGATCCCCTCGGCCTCCGCGCGCTGCTGGTTCGCCTGCTCGACCACGACCTGGGTCTGGTACTCCTCGGACTGCACCTGCTGCTCGCGCGACAGCTTCGCCTCGATCGCCTCGCGGATCGTCTCCGGCGGCACGACCTCGCGCACGAAGAAATCGGTGATCTCGAGTCCGCGCGGATTGAGGCGCTCCGTCATCAACGCCTCGATGCGGCCGGAGATGCCCGTCCGGTTGGTGGACAGAATGTCCGAGGCCTCGATCTCCGCGATCGCGTCCCGGATGGCGGAGCGATACGTGTTGTAGACGAACGCGGCGACGGCGTTCTCGTTCCCCACCGTGAGATAGAGGTGGACGGCGCTGTCCGGGTTGATGCGGTAGCGGTAGGCGGCGTCGACGGCGATCTGGAGCTGGTCCGAGGTGAGGGCGTCCAGGCGCTCGGCCTGTCCGCCGAGCGGGTACTGGACTTCGCGCAGCGGATAGTTCGTCCACGAGCGCAGGACGTTGTGGTACAGCCCCTGCGTGTAGGGGCGGGGCGCCACGGCGCCCGTCACCGGGTTGCGCTTGACCGCCACCTCGTATTCGTCGACGCGGTTGAAGCCGAACACGAACAGGATGAGTACGAAGAGAACCCCGGCGACGGCGGCCACCGTGCCGATGCGAAGCGATTTCACTGATTGAGCCATTCTCGTCCTCCCAAAAAAACCGAGACAGTGCCCGCGGGCGCCGAGGCCGCGCGGACGGTGTTTGCTTGCCTTCACTGCAAGATAAGCCCGCGCTCGCGCCCTTCCCACCTCGCGGGGCGGGACCGTACGGATTTGCTACACTCCTGGCGGGAGGATCATTCGTTAACTCCGGGCAGCCTTGACTCGGTATAACGGAGTTTATATAGTAGGTATATCGTTCCTGATATAGTGAGCCCCGGACGGTCCCATGAGCCTCGATCACATCCTTCTCGGCCTGCTGCGGGAACCTGCGAGCGGATACGACCTGAAGGACTCTTTCAACGAGACCGTCGTGCACTTCTGGTCGGCCGAACTCAGCCAGATCTACCCCACCCTCAAGCGGCTCGAAGAGCGGGGACTGCTCCGAAGCCGGCTCGAACCCTCCCCGAGGGGGCCGGACCGCCGCGTCTACACATTGACCCGGGAGGGACGGGCGGAACTGCGCCGCTGGGTGCGCGGCGGCCCGGTGGTCGGGGCCGAACGGTTCGCCTACCTCGCGCAACTCTACTTCATGAGCGCGGTCGACGACCTCCGCGAGACACGCGCCTTCATGGTGGACCTGCGCGACCATCTCGCGGGCCGGCTCGCGGAACTGCGGACGATTGAGCGGAAGATCTTCGCCGCTCACGGAGACCGGCCGGAGCGGTACAGCGACGACGGGTTTCACCGCTTCGCGACGCTGCGCATGGGCATCGATTCCATCGGCGCAAAGGTGAACTGGTGCGACCTGACGCTGGCGGCCATCGACCGGCGCCTCGGCTGCCCCCCGGAAGCCGCGCCATGACCCCGCTGCTCGACGCGCTCCTCCGGATACACGTGGCGGCGGGTTTCGTCGGTCTCGCAGCGTTCTGGATTCCGGTGTTCGCCCGCAAGGGCGGTCGGGCGCACGTGCGGGCGGGGCTCGTCTACACCTGGTGCGCCTACGTCGTGACGCTGTCGGCCATCGTTCTGGCGGCGGGGAGGTTCGCGTCCCACCTGGGTCAGGGGATCGGCGTAGCCGAACGACCGGACCTCTACGGTCTCCCCCTGTTTCTCGGCTACCTCGGCGTGACGACATTCGCCGCGGTGCGGCAGGCGATGCGGGCCGTGGCCACGCGACGGGTGCCGGAAACGCTGCGGACGCCGTTCCACGAGGTCCTCGCCTGGGCGTCCATCGCGGGGAGCGTCACCGTCATCGCGTTCGCGCTGGGACTGTGGTCCAGCGTCTCGCCGATCCTGCTGGGGTTGAGTCCGATCGGCCTCCTCACGGGGTCGCGCATGCTGCGACTCATGCGGAACCCCGGCCGCGAGCCCATGGGCTGGTTCTACAGCCACATGGCGTCGATGCTGGCGGGCGGCATCGCGTTTCACACCGCGTTCGCCGTCTTCGGCGCGCCGCGCCTGTGGGACTACGCGATCGAAGGGCCGCTCGCGCTTGTCCCGTGGCTGCTCCCGACCGCGGTCGGCGTCCCGGCCATCGTTATCTGGACGCGGCGCTATCGGCGGAAGTTCAAGCCCGCCTCACGCCGCGCGGCTCCCGGCTAGCCGGCCGGGATAACACTCCGCGTCAGCGCCGGAGCGGGCGCTAGTTTCCGCGGGCACCGCCGTCGAAGGCGCGGCTGTCGGAGGCCCCCCAGCGAAGTCCCGTGTCCCAGTCGATGTAGATCCCCATCGCCTGCCCCTGTCCGCCGCGGGTCCGCGTCACGTGTCCCATGCCTTCGTAGAGACGCTTCGTGTCGGGCGAGAAGCCCCACTCCTCGAACGAGGTCACGTCGGGCAGCCACTGGTGGTGGATGCGGGGCGACTCGATGGCCCGGCCGAACTGCGACCCGGTCATCCCGTGGTCGATGACGTTGAGCACCACCTGCAGCGTGGTGTTGATGATCGTCCGCCCCCCCGGACTCCCGATCGCGAGCACCGGCCGGCCGTCGCGCGCGACGATCGTCGGCGTCATGCTGGACAGCGGCTGCTTTTCCGGCGCCACGAGATTGGGCGGCGTCCCGATGGTGCCGCGTGAATTCGTGCGGCCCGGGACCGCGTTGAAATCGCCCAGTTCGTTGTTCAGCAGAAAACCCGCGCCGGGGACGACGACGCTGGAGCCGTAGCCGAACTCGAGCGTGTACGTCACCGAGACCGCGTTCCCCTCGGAGTCCACGACGGAGTAGTGGGTCGTCTCCTCGCTCGCCTGGAGGAAGGCTCCGTTGAAGGCGGCCGAATCGCTCCTGGAGGCCCTCTCCATGTCGATGCTCGCCCGCAGGCTACCGGCGTATTCCTTGGAGGTCAGACGTTCGATCGGCATGTCGGGATTGAACTTCGGGTCCCCGAGATGGAGCGCGCGGTCCGCGTAGGAGCGCCGCATCGATTCGGTGAGCAGGTGCAGGTAGAGCGCCGAATTGTGTCCGATCTCGGCCAGGTCGTATCCCTCGAGGATGTTCAGCATCTCCACGAGCCCCGTGCCGCCCGAACTCGGCGGCGGCATCGAATAGACATCGTAGCCCCGGTACGTCCCGTGGATCGGGGTCAACTCGTCCGCCTCGTAGCGGGCCAGGTCCTCCTCCGTGATCAGGCCTCCGTGCTCGGCCATGAAGTCGGCCAGCAGCTTGGCTGTCTTGCCGCGGTAGAAGCCGTCGTGCCCGTCGCTCTGGATGCGGCGCAGCGTCTCGGCGAGGTCCGGCTGCCGGAAGGTCTCCCCCGGCTCGTACATGCGGACGCCGTCCTTGAGGAAGGCCGCGCGGGTGGCGTCGTAGAGCGGTCCGGCCCGGCCGGGCAGAGAGCGGAGCCAGTTCTGCATCGCCCACGTCGAGGGCATGCCGTCCTCGGCCAGCCGGATCGCGGGCTCGAGAAGATCCGCCCAGGGCAGTCGGCCGAGGCGCTGGTGCGCCTTCCACATCCCGGCCACGGTGCCCGGCACGCCGACAGCGAGCAGGCCGATGTGGTTCGAGTTGTCCCGGACCTCACCGTTCGGGCCCAGGTACATGCGCTCCGTCGCCGAGAGCGCCGCCTTCTCGCGGAAGTTGAACGTCGTCACTTCCCCGTCCGCCCCGTGATACACGAGGAACCCGCCGCCGCCCACGTTGCCGGCCGAGGGGAGGGTCACCGCGAGGGCGAAGGCCGTGGCGACGACGGCATCGACCGCGTTCCCACCCTTGTCGAGGATCTCCCAGCCCGCTTCCGAGCCGAGGTAGTGGCTGCTCACGACCATGCCTCCCTGCGACGGCGCCGCCATGCGGCCCGACTGGGCGGCGAGCGGCGCGAGGGCGACCATGCTGGCGGACACGCACACGGCGAGGATTCGGGCGGCGAACGCGAACGCGTGCTTCCGGTGCATTAGCGCATGATTCCTGGGCATTGAAGGGCCTCCTCCAGGGGTTTCGCGGGGGATGTCGCGCAGTCGCGCGCAATGTCGGCGGAATGCGCGCGGCCGGAAAGGGAGGGCCGTCAATTCGCCGGCGGCACGAGCGCGACGGCGCGCAGGGGACCTCCCGATCCGCCCGAGATCTTCATCGGCAGGGCGATGACGGTCGCGCCGCGGGCCGGAAGACGGTCGAGGTTCGTGAGATTCTCGAGACCGGGCGCGTTCGCCGCGGCGACGATTTGATGGACGATGAAGTCGGTGGACGCCCCGTAGTCGATGGAAGCCACGTCGGCTCCGAGGGCGGCGGCCTCGCGCTCCTCGACGAGGAGGCGCGCGGCGGCCTCGCCGTAGCTTGGGAAGTGGAGCTGCGACGCATCCCCGGGCGTGTCGTCCCCGAGGTAGGAGAGGGCGTCGGGCCAGCGCGCGCTCCACCCCGTGCGAAGGAGGACGATGCTCCCGGGCTCGATCGGACCGTGCTCCGCCTCGTGCGCCTCCACATCGGCCACGGTCAGCCGGTAGTCGACGTCCTCCGCCGCCTGGGCGGTCACGTCGATCACGACCGCCGGGCCGATGAGGCGCCTGAGCGGGATCGACGCGACGTCGGGCCCTCCCTCGAGGAAATGGATGGGGGCATCGATGTGGGTGCCGCCGTGTTCGGCCGTCGCCAGGGAGTAGGCGGAGTAGAAGTAGCCGCCCTCGGTCTCGCCGAAGGCCAGTTCCTGCAGCGCGAACCCGGCGGTGTCCGTCGGCCAGTAGACCGTCTCCTCGCCGAAGGCGTGGCTGAGGTCGACGAGGTCGTAGCCCTCCAGGTCGAGCGGTCCCGGAGCTTCGACGCTCGCGTCTTCCGAGGCGGCCGGCGTGTCGCCGGGCGTCTCCACCCAAACCGAACAGGCCACCGCCGCGCACCCGGCGAGGACGGCGGCCGCCGCGCGAGAAAGCTCCGAAATCGCCATGCGGTTCCTCCCTTCCCTCCTGAGCCCTGCCGGGCGTCGTCCGGGGGTCCTTTCGGCGCGTCGACCGGGGTCCGTCCGGCGCGCCGCCCGAGCCCTGAAAGTGGCGACTCGCGGTTGGCGAAGCGAGATTCGCCCATGCGCAAGATCACTCGGGGCCTCCTCGTCGTATTCCTTGCCTCCCTCGGGTACGGGGCCCTGCCGATCTTCGCCAAGCTCGCACTCGCGGAGGGCGTCGAGGTGCTGCCGCTGCTGGCCTGGCGCTTCCTGCTCGGGAGCGGGCTGCTGTGGATCTTCGTGGTCGCCACCGGGCGGCCCCGGCCCCCGCGCGGACGACGGACCGGCCTCGTCCTGCTCGGTCTGCTGTACGCAGTCAACTCGGTGTGCTACATGCTGGGGCTCGACCGCCTTCCGGCTTCGGTCGCGACGCTCGTCCTGTTCACCTATCCGGCGATGACCGTGCTCCTGGCGCGGTTCTGGGTCGGCGAACGCTTCACTCCGCGCCGCATCGCCGCGCTGGCGCTCACGACCGCCGGGTGCGCGCTAACCGTCGGCACGGGACTCGGAGGGGGGGATGCGCTGGGCGTGGGACTCGTCATGCTCGCGGTCGTGTTCCTGGCCCTGTGGATCGTGCGGAGCCACGGCGTCTTCGCCGGTTTGCCGCCCATCTCCGCCACGGCCACGGCCCTGGCATCCACCGCCATCGCGATCTCGGCAGCCGGGCTGGCCACGGGAGGCATCGGCGTGCCGCTCGCGCCCGCCCCGCTGCTCCTCCTGGGCGCGATTGGCCTCTTCTCGACCGCCGTCCCCATCACGGCGTTCCTGATCGGGATCCAGTGGATCGGCCCGGGCCGGGCGGCGACCGCCGCCACCATGGAGCCCGCCGTGACCCTCGCGCTCGCCGCAGCCGTGCTCGGCGACCGTCTCTCGGCCGGACAGTGGCTCGGCGCCGCGCTCATCCTCGCCGGAGTCATCTCGCTCCGGCTGGAACCTCGCTCGGACATCGCCGATGGCCACCCCTGATGCCCGCACAGCCGGCGGTACTCCAACCTTTCGGACAAAGGGCGCGTCTCAAGATCGAAACGGGAACGCGGACCAGGACGTGATCGAACCGAACGGAAAACCCCGGGAACACGGGTCGGACGCGCGGGCGGAAGGGCAGCCTTCCGCCGGCGTCGAGGCGGACGTGCGGGCGGCGACGTTCGGGGATGCCGAGGCGTTCGAGCGCCTCTACCGCGCCCATGTATCGCGCGTCTACGGGCTCGCGTGCCGAATGGCCGGGAGCGAACGGGCGGACGAACTCACGCAGGATGTCTTCGTTCGGGCGTGGGAGAAGCTCGGGACGTTCCGCGGCGATGCGGCCTTCAGTTCGTGGCTGTACCGGTTGGCGGTGAACCTCCTGTGCAGCCGGCTGCGAGCGCTGAAGCTGCAGCGGGAACGGGAGATGGCGAACGAGATTCCGCTTGCCGTGGCCCGGGCGCGGCGCGACAGCGTCGAGATCCGCCTCGACTTCGAGGTCGCGCTCGAACGGCTGCCCGATGGGGCCCGCGAGGTCTTCGTCCTGCACGACGTCGAGGGCTACAAGCACCGCGAGATCGCGGAGCAGTTGGACATCACGGCCGGCACGTCCAAGTCCCAGCTGCACCGGGCGCGGATGATTCTGAGACGGCACCTGGAGAGGTAGTTGAGCCGATGACAGATCGAGAACAGCGGAAGGATCGCTTTCGGGACCGTCTTTCGGAGTACCTCGACGGCAGCCTCGGCGTCGAGGAGGAGGTCCTGATCGAGCGGCACCTGGAGCGTTGCGAGGATTGCGCCCGGACGCTCGCCGAACTCGAGGACGTGGTGGACCGGGCCGCGAGCCTCGGGCCGCGCGAACCGGTCGAGGATCTGTGGCCCGGAATCGCGGCGCGGATCGGCGCCCGGTCCGCCGGCCTCGCGGGCGCGGCGCCCGACACCTCCGAAGCGCCGGCCCGGCGCAGGCCGCCCGCCGGCCTCATCGCGCGTTTCGCGCCGCAACTCGCGGCCGGCATCGCGCTGGCGTGGCTCTCCGGGGCCCTCGTGTGGACGGCCGTGGCGCGGGACGACCAAGCGAACGCGGGCACGGCGGGCGCCTCACCGGGACTCGGCGTCCCGTCGCTGCTGCCCCCGGCCGTGCAAAGCGCCTCGACGCTGGAGGGCAGCGGATCGAGCGCCGAGGAATACGCCCGTCTGATCGCCGAACTCGAGCGTGTGCTGTTCGACTCGGAGCGGCCGCTGCCGCCGGAGACCGTGGCGCGCATCCGCCGCGCGCTCGTGACGATCGACCGGGCCATCGAGGACGCCCGCGCGGCGCTGCTCGAACTGCCCGATGACCCCTACATCCAGCAACACATGGAGAACACGATGCGACGCAAGTCGGAGTTCCTTGCCCAGGCCGTTCAACTCGCGGCGACCGACTGATGGGCGCGGCGACGGTGGTCCTGACCGCAACCGCTCTCGTAGCGACGAGCCCCGGCGCGCGCGACACGACGTTCGTCGTTCCCGAGGGCGCGCGCATCGAGATCGAACACCGCGAGGGAGACATCCGCGTGATGGGCGCGGCCAGCCGCGAGGCGCGGATCGTGCTCGACGACGATGACGGCCGGATTCTCGTGCAGTCCTCGGGCGGCACGATTCGGCTCGGCTCGAGCCCGAGCGGCGACGGCGCGGACTTCCTCCTTTACCTGCCGGAGGATGTCGACGTGAGCGTGGTCGGACACGAGGGCGACGTCACGGTCGCGGGCATCGTCCGCGGCACGGTGACCGTGAGAACGGCCGACGGAGACGTGGAGATCGACGGTGGCGCCAGCGTCAGCATCGCCACGCTGGACGGCTCCGTGAGGATATCGAACACCGGAGCCGCGACGGTCAGCGTGACGGACGGCGACGTGTGGCTCGATCAGGTCGCGGGAGCCATGAGCATCAGCGGCATCGACGCCGACATCATCGTCACGAACGCCGACACGCGCGCCATCTCGGTCGCCACGGTGGACGGCGACGTCTGGTACGACGGCGCCCTTCACGGCGACGGCACCTACTCGCTCAGCACCCACGACGGGGATGTGACGTTCGCCGTCCCCGAGAACGCCGGCGCCCGCATCTCCGTGTCCACCTTCGATGGAGAACTCGAACCCTCGTTCCCCGTCCAGTTTCAGGGAGGCGGCGTGCGGGGGGGACAGTTCACGGTCGGCGACGGATCGGCCGAGGTGACGCTGAAGTCGTTCGACGGAGACATCCTCCTCGTCCGGCCGGGAGAGCGCACCCCCGACCTCGATAGTCAGGAACCTACGAGATAGCCAGTACCCACGAGACAGCTACGAACCCACGAGAACGGGGAGCAGCGTGATGCGGAATACAGTGCGACAACTCGCCGCGGCGGCGGCATGGCTGGTGTGCCTGGGGGCGGTGGAAGCGCAGGCCCAGGACTTCGAATGGCAGGGATCCGTGGATCGCGGAGACGCGATCACGATCCGCGGCGTGAACGGCTCCGTCACGGCGAGCGCGGCGAGCGGCAGCGAGGTTCGGGTTCGGGCCACGAAGCAGTGGGACGACGACGACCCGGATTCGGTCCGCATCGAAGTGGTCGAGGATTCGCGGGGCGTCGTGATCTGCGCCGTCTACCCGACGAGGCGCGGGCGCGACCCGAACCGCTGCGGCCGGGGCGACGACTACCGCATGAGCGTCAACAACAACGACGTGAAGGTGCACTTCACGGTCGAGGTGCCCGCGGGCGTCGAACTCCAGGCCCGCACGGTGAACGGGGAGATCGAGGCGCGGGGGATCGCCGATGAGGTGGAGGCGCAGACCGTGAATGGCGGGATCGAGGTGCAAGGCAACGGCCCGGTGTCCGCGGAGACCGTGAACGGCGAGATCGAGGCGCGGCTCGGGGGCGAAATCTCCGAGGACCTTCGCTTCAAGACGGTGAACGGAGGCATCCGGCTCGTGCTCCCGAACGGCACCGATGCCGATGTCGAGATCCGGACGGTCAACGGCGCCATCGACACGGAGTTTCCCCTCACCATCCGCGGGCGCTGGGGACCCAAGTCCGCCTCCGGCGAGATCGGCTCCGGAGGGCCGGATATCGAGGTGAGCACCGTGAACGGCAACATCGCCCTCGTCCGCGGAGGCTGACGCCACGGGCGGGCGCCCGAAGCGACGCCGAGTCCCGGCTCAGCCGAGTGTTGAGGCGAACGTCGGGGCGCGGCGCTCGTTCGTGGCCTGCTCGTAGGCGTAGGCGATCCGCAGCAGCGTGGGCTCCGTCCAGGCGGGGCCGAAGAACGAGACGCCCGTCGGGAGACCGCGCACAAATCCCATCGGCACCGTGATGTCCGGATAGCCGGCGATCGCGGCGGGGGCGGCCGACGATCCGCCGTCGAGCCGGTCCCCCTTGATGTGGTCGGTCGGCCACGGGAGGTCGCGCGTCGGTGCGACGATCGCATCCAGGTCGTGCTCCCGCGCCAGGCGGTCGATCCCGTCCTCCCGGTTCGCGCGCTGAATGGTGGCGACGGCGTTCAAGTATTCGGGGTCCGTGAGGGGTCCCCTCGCCTGGGATGCGATCAGGCGTTCCTGGCCGAAGTGCGGCATCTCCCGGTCGGCGTTCCGCTCGTTGAACTCGATGACCTCCGCCAGGCTCTTCACCGGGGCGTCCGGACCCAGCCCGGCCAGGTAGGCGTTGAGGTCGGCCTTGAACTCGTATTCGAGCAGCACGAGTGAAAGAGGGTCGTTCCACGCCGCCGCGTCCATGTTGGCGGGGTCGATGATGACCGCCCCCTCGGCCCGCATCGCCTCGACGGCCTCGTCGAACAGCGCTAGCACGCGCGGGTCGAAGCCGGGGAAGCTGCGCACGACCCCGATGCGAGCGCCCCGTAGGCCGCCCGCGTCGAGGAACTGCGTGTAATCGGTGTGCGCGCGGCCTTCGCTCGCGGCGGTGGCAGGATCTCGCGGGTCCACGCCCGTGCAGGCGCCGAGCAGGGCCGCCGCGTCGCGGACCGTCCGGCACATGGGTCCCGCCGTGTCCTGTGAATGGGAGATGGGGATGACCCCGGCCCGGCTCCACAGTCCGACGGTCGGCTTGATGCCCACGATGCCGTTGCTCGAGGAAGGACACATGATGGAGCCGCCCGTCTCCGTCCCCACCGTGAGCGCGCAGAGGTTCGCCGACGCCGCGACGCCGGAGCCGGAACTCGAACCGCACGGGTTCCGGTCGAGCGCGTAGGGGTTCCGGCACTGGCCGCCGCGCGCGCTCCAGCCGGAGGTCGCGCGCACGCCCCGGAAGTACGCCCACTCGCTGAGATTCGCCTTGGCGAGGATGACGGCCCCCGCCTCGCGCAGCCGCGCGGCCACGAACGAGTCCTGCGGCGGGATCGAGCCCTCCAATGCGAGCGAACCCGCCGTCGTCGTCATCCGGTCGTGCGTGTCGATGTTGTCCTTGAGCGCGACCGGAATACCGTGCAGCGGGCCGCGCACGTTCCCCACCGCGCGCTCGGCGTCGAGTTCGTCCGCGATCGCGAGCGCGTCGGGGTTCGTCTCGATGATGGAGCGCAGTTCCGGGCCCTGCCCGTCCAGCGCCTCGATGCGTTCGAGGTACATCTCCGCGATCGAGCGGGCCGTCCGCACGCCCGCCGCCATGCTCGCCTGGAGCTGTTCGACCGTCACCTCGTCCAGCTCGAACGGCGGCACGGCCATCGCGCCGCCCGCGTCGCCGGCGGCGGAACCGTCTGACCCGCCTTCCGGCGCGCAGCCCGAGGCCGCGGCCACCGCGCCGAGTCCTCCGGCAACGCTGGCTCCGATGAAGCTTCGTCGATCGATCATGGCGATCTCCCTCTCTTCAGCGGCTCTCTATCCCGGTCCGCCGTCGCGCCG
The DNA here is from genome assembly GCA_026914155.1 of Candidatus Palauibacter rhopaloidicola. Classification (GTDB taxonomy): domain Bacteria; phylum Gemmatimonadota; class Gemmatimonadetes; order Palauibacterales; family Palauibacteraceae; genus Palauibacter; species Palauibacter rhopaloidicola. Next base: position 140,873 of record JAPPGH010000031.1, read on the forward strand.
AGTCCGAAAGACGTTCCCGCGGGAACGTCCGGCGGCGACGCGGCTCAGAACGAATCGTCCGTGATGATGAGCATGCCGAGGCCGCGCAGCGTCTCGTTGAGCGCGGCGACGTCCGTCCGCACGAGTTCCTCGAGTTCGGCGAGGTGCGCCTCGAGCTGCTCCCGCAGCAGCGCCTTCACCTCCACCTGCTGGTCCGTGGGGCGGAAGTCCGCGATCGCGAGCGCGCCGACCAGGTAGCCCAGCTTCTGGAGGAGCCGCGCCTCGAAGCGCACCCCGTCCTGGCCCTGCCCCGTCAGGCGCAGATCGACCATCGTCTCCTGCAGGTCGATGAGCTTCTGCCTTAGATCCTCGACCGACGCGGAGAGGTCCTCGTCCTCCGCGAACCGCGACAGCGTCCCGAGCTGGACGCGCATCGCCTCCACGCGGTGCACGGCCTCGCCCGCGCGCACGACGTCCTCCCGCACCTCGCGGATGAAGGCAAGCTGCTCGGCGATGTCCGCCTCCGTCCCCGCGGAATGCGGGTCCTTCAGCACGGTGAGCCGCTGCTCGTGGATCGCCCCGTCCGCCGTCAGCCGCACGGTGTACTCTCCCGGCGGCATCAGCACCGAGATCTGCGCTCCGCCCGGCGCCGGCCGTCCCTCTTCCCCGACCTCGATGTGCTCGGCATACCTGGGCGACGTGAGCATCCGGATCGGCTCGTTGGGCTCGTCCCTCAGGTCCCAGTGGATCCGGTTCACACCCGCGCGGTTCGGCGCCTCCAGCGTGCGCACGACCGCCCCCGACCCATCCAGGATCTCGATCGTCGGTCCCTCCGAGGCCTCCCCCGCGAGCCAGTAGTTGAGCGACGCCCCGTACTCCGGGTCCTCTCCGATCGTGGGGTCGTCATAGGGGATCGAGGGGGGCGTGATCGGCCGGAAGCGGTACGCGTCGCGCGGCGCGAACAGGTGCGAGGCCGACGCCATCACCTCCGGCGTCAACTGCTGGATCGGCGACAGGTCGTCGAAGATCCAGAACCCGCGCCCGTACGTGCCCACGACGAGATCGTTGAAGTGCTCCTGGATCACGATCCCCGACACGGGCGCCGCCGGCAGGTTGTTCTGCAGCGGCTGCCAGTCGTCCCCGTCGTTAAAGGAGACGTAGATCGCGTTCTCCGTCCCCACGTAGAGGAGTCCCTGCCGCACCGGGTCCTCGATGATGATCTTCGTGTAGCTCAGCATGCTGGGCGGGATGCCGTCGACGATCTTCTCCCACGAGGCTCCGAAGTCCCGCGTCCGGTAGACGTGCGGGTCGCGGATGTTCACCTGGTGGCCGTCCGCCGCGATGTAGGCCGTGCCCGCGTCGTAGCGCGAGGGCGCGATGCTGCGCACGCCGATCCACTCCGGCAGCCCGGTGACGTTGCCCGTCACGTCCGTCCAGTTTTCCCCGCCGTCCCGCGTGATGTGGAGCTTGCCGTCGTTCGTGCCCGCCCAGATGAGGCCCGCCTCGATCGGCGACTCCGCGATCCCGAACACCGTGCCCGCGTACTCCACGCCGATGTTGTCGCCCGTGAGCCCGCCCGAGGGGCCCATCCGGCTGCGGTCGTTCAGCGTCAGGTCGGGGCTGATCACCTCCCAGCTCTGCCCGCGGTTCCGCGTGCGGTGCACGTGCTGGCTCCCCACGTAGATCGTCTCGTTGTCGTGCGGTGAGATGTGGACCGGAGCGTCCCATATGAAGCGGTAGCGCACGCCGGAGGCCGGCCCCCGGCTCTGCTCGGGCCACACCTCGACGGCGCGGTACTGCCGCCGCTCCTCCTCGTAGCGGACGACGATGCCGCCCACCATCCCCGATCCCGAGGCCGAGGACCACACGATGTCGGGGTCGGTCGGATCCGGCGTGGCGAAACCGCTTTCCCCACCCCCCACATGGTGCCACATGCCGCGCGGGATGTGGTTGATGCCCCGCACGCCGAGGATCCGGCTGTTGCTGGGGCCGCGATAGGTCGGCTCGTCCTGCTTGTTGCCGAGCACGTTGTAGGGGACCGCGTTGTCCACCGTCACGTGGTACATCTGCGCGTTCGTGAGCCGCTGCCGGAACCACGACTTCGTGCGGTTGATCGAGATCGAGAGGCCCTGGTCGTGCGCGACGATCATGCGGTCGGGGTTCGTGGGGTCGATCCACATGTCGTGGTGGTCGCCGCCGGGCGCCTGCGGCCGCGGCGTGACGTCCAGCGTGCGCCCTCCGTCCGTCGACACCGTGAAGGAGGCGGTGAGGAAGTAGGCCTCGTCCTCGTCATCGGGCGAGATCACGACGCGCGAGTAGTAGTGCGGCCGCCCCATCGCGTTCCGGTTGCGGGTGATGAGCGCCCACGTGCGGCCCCCGTCCTCGGAGCGCCACAACTGGCCGTCCTCGGTGGGCTCGCCGTCCCACGGAATCCCGTCCCCCGTCTCCAGCATCGCGTAGATCCGCTGCGGGTTCGAGGGCGCGACGGCCACGGCCACCTTGCCGACCGGCTTCTTCGGGAGGCCGATCGTGTTGTCCGGTCCGTTCAGCTTCTCCCACGTGTCCCCGCCGTCGCGCGACACGTGCAGACCGCCGCCCGGACCGCCGCTCGTGCGCCCCCAGGTGTGGATCTCGAGCTGCCAGGTGCCGGCGAAGAGGATGCGTGGGTTCGACGGGTCCATCGCGATGTCCGAGCACCCCGTGTCCTCGTCGATGAAGAGGACGTGTTCCCAGCTCTCGCCGCCGTCGGTCGTGCGGTAGACGCCCCGCTCCGGCTGCGGCCCGTAGGAATGGCCCAGCGCGCAGACGAAGACGATGTCGGGGTTCGTTGGATGGATGAGAAGGCGCGGGATGCGTCCCGTGGGTTCGAGCCCCATGAGGGTCCAGGTTTCCCCCGCGTCCGTCGACTTGTAGACGCCCTGCCCAACCGAGACGTGGCTGCGGATCTTCCCTTCCCCCGTCCCCGTCCAGACGATGTTGGGGTCCGTCGGAGAGACGGCGAGCGAGCCGATCGACTGCACCGGCTGGTCGTCGAACATCTCGTCCCAGTTCACGCCGCCGTCCGTCGTCTTGTAGATCCCGCCCGAGGCCGCGCCCACGTAGTAGGTGTACGGCTGGCCGGGGATCCCCGCCGCCGCGCTGAAGCGGTTCCCCTCCGGGCCGATGTTCCGCCACCGAAGCGTTTCGTAGGCCGCCGGATCGGGAGCGGCCTGCGCCGCCAGCGGCGCGATGGCCGGAAGCGAGAGGATGAGAAGCGCGAAGAACGCGCAGAAAGGTCGGACGCGCATGTTGTGCCTCGCCGGGTTGAACTGGACGAATGCCGGAAATGTGCCGGGCAAGCACGGTGCGCCGGACGAGCCCGGCTGACAAGACCCGTCGGAGGCCAGAGAAAGGGGATGCCGCGGCACGAAAGTGGCTGCGGTCCGCCGGCAGGCCTATCGTGAGAAGACCATGTCACTTCCCTACATCACTTGGCAGGATGCCCTCCTGATGCCGGAGGACGGACGTCGCCACGAAGCGATCGATGGCGAGTTGTACGGCACGCCGGCCCCGAGCACGCGCCACCAGCTTGTCAGCGGGCGTCTCCTCACGGCGCTGGGCGACATCCTGGACGATCCGGGATACGGCGAGATGTTCATCACCATGACGGCCGTCGAGTTCCCGGAGACGCGCGAAGGCGTGATGCCGGACCTCATGTTCGTGTCCAACGAACGACGGGGGATCATCACGGAGAACTGGCTCGTAGGCGCGCCGGACCTGGTGATCGAGATCACTTCTCCGGTGACGGAAGACCGGGATCGCGGGATCAAGCTCGACTTGTACAGGAGGCAGGGAGTACGCGAGTACTGGATCGTCGATCCCGACCGGAATGCGGTCGACGTATGGCGGTTCGGGGAGGAGCCGGAGGAAGAGCGCTTCAGGACGGAGCTACCCGTTCGGCTTGGAGCGGATCAGGTCGGCGCGATCGACCTGAAGGTCGTTTTCTCGCGAGACTTGTTCCGGTTCCGCGAAGCGGTGGTCCACCGAAGCGGTAGGCGGCGCTCCGTTGAGAGCGGGATGATGAAGCCGGCGACCATAGGGGCGGACTTGGAGATCACTGCCGCCCGGAGCTACGATGTGTCGACCATGCAAATCCCCTCGATCACCTGGCAGGACGTCCAGCAGATGCCGGAAGACGGCAATCGCTACGAGGCGATCGAGGGTGACGTTTACATGACCCCCGCCCCGACGTTCCGCCACCAGCGCGTCAGCCTCCGACTGCTGGTGGCCCTGGACCGGATCCTGGAACAACCCGGGCACGGCGTGGTCGTGCAAGCGCCGTTCGGTGTCGAGTTTCCGGCCACGGGAGAAGGCGTTCAGCCGGATCTGTTGTTTGTCTCCAACGAGCGGCGCAGACTCATCACGAACGCGGGGCTCACGGGCGCACCGGACCTCGTGGTCGAGATCCTCTCACCTTCCACCGCCAGCCGCGACCGGGGCCTCAAGCTCCGCCTATACGAGCGTCAAGGCGTGCGCGAGTACTGGGTCGTGGATGCGGACGAGAACACCGTTGACGCTTGGCGGTTCGGGGAGGATCCCGCGCACGAGCGCTTCACGACGAACCTCCCGGTCCGGCTCGGAATCGAAGAGGTCGGCTCGATCGACCTGAAAGCCGTCTTCGCTCCTGACTTCTGACGCGCTCGCCGACCATGCCGCTTCCCTCGATCACCTGGCAGGACGTCCAGCAGATGCCGGACGACGGAAATCGCTATGAGGCGATCGAGGGCGATCTTTACGTCACCCCCGCTCCCACTCCGCGCCATCAGATCCTTCTGCTGCGCCTGTACGATGCCCTGCGTCCGCTGCTCACTAGGCCCCGTGGCGTACTGCTGGTCGCACCCGTTGGCGTCGAATTCCCGGATACCCGCGAGGGCGTGCAACCGGACCTCCTGTTCGTGTCGAGAGAACGTCTCGGCATCATCGGAGACGCGTCGCTGAGAGGAGCCCCGGATCTCGTCATCGAAATCCTCTCACCCTCGACGGCCGGCCGCGACCGCACGACCAAGCTCGAACTCTACGAGCGGCAGGGCGTGAGGGAATACTGGATCGTCGACCCTGCCGAGGGCGCTGTCGACGTGTGGCGGTTCGGCGAGGAGCTTGCTCACGAGCGCTTCACGGAGATCCTCCCCGTCAGGCTCGGCACCGAAGAGGTCGGCGTCATCGACCTGCGGGCTGTGTTCGCGCCCGACCTCTGATCTTCAGATCCAGACGTCCGACTCGGCGGTGAGGTCGCCGCGCTCGTCGCCGGTGTTCACGACGCCGCGGGGTTCGACGAGCATCAGCTTCACCTCCCCCTCGGCGACCGGGCGGTGCTTCACGCCGCGGGGGACGACGTAGAGTTCGCCGGGGCCGATCTCGACGGCGCCGTCCGGGAGGTCGATCCGCAGCGTGCCCTCGAGAACGAAGAACGCCTCGTCCGTGTCCGCGTGGTCGTGCCACACGAACTCGCCCTTCACGCGCGCGATCTTGAACAGGTAGTCATTGAGTTCGGCGACGACGCGCGGCTGCCAGTAGTCCGGCAGAAGGCCGAACTTCTCCTCCAGGTTGACGGCTTCCTTCATCCCCGACTCTCCGCTCCGTGGTTCGCTTCGGTCGTCACTTGAGCCTCCCGCAGGTCCATATCCCGATCTCCATGAGCAACACAACGATGCGTCATACCGAGTCACGGTATGCCTCGTAGGTGCGGGGTGTCGAGCGGGAGCGTCGAGCCGGAATTGCTCGCGGCTCATTCCGGCCCCGTCGCCGGAGGGGCGGCATTGCAGTTGAGAGCTGGATGAGCAGGGGCCGGACCGTGGGGTTGGACTTTGGTTTCACCCCCGCCCGGAGCTATGATGTGCAGACCATGCCGCAATCCTCGACCGCACCCGTCACCTGGCTCGACGCCCAGCGAATGCCGGACGACGGCAACCGTTACGAGGTCATCGGGGGCAAGCTGTACGTGACCCCCGCACCCTCGATCCGCCACCACCGCATCACCAGACGGCTCTTCCGCGCCCTCGATCCTCTGCTCGTGAAGGCAGGACGCGGAGAGCTGTTCTGGGCACCCGTCGGGGTTGAGTTCCCGGTCACGGGCGACGGAGTCGAGCCCGACCTGATGTTCGTGTCCGCCGAGCGGAGGGGGATCGTGGGGAAGGACTGGATCCGGGGCGCGCCCGATCTGGTGGCTGAGATCCTCTCCCCCTCCACGGCCCGCCGCGACCGGAGCAAGAAGCGGGACCTGTACGAGCGCCACGGCGTGCCCGAGTACTGGATCGTCGATCCGGACGCGAACGCCGTGGATGTGTGGCGCTTCGGTGAAGATCCCGAGCACGAGCGCCACACGACAACGCTCCCGGTGCGGCTCGGCTCGGAGCGCCTCGGCACCATCGATCTGCGGGACGTCTTCCGCCCCGACTCCTGACGGTCCAATACCGCAAGCGGGTGGAAGCCGCTTACCGGCACTTTTTTCGCGACATTGAGATCGATCCGGAGACGGGGACGACGCCGCGGCAAGCTGACCGGAAGTTCGCGACCTATCCGTACATCGGCTCGCGGTACGGCACGGATCCAGATGTAAGGAGGCTCCTCGTTGTCGGACTCGACATCGGGTCGGACGAGACACCGCGTCGACTCCAGCACTTCGAGGAGAGGCGTCAAGCCATCGAGTGCACGCCGTTGCCTGAACTCAACGCGCATATCGCAGGCACGTACTTCACGGCCCTGAAGTACGCCTGCCCCGGCCAGGGCTGGGACCAAGTCAAGGACCGCGACCAGACCTGCAGAGCTATCCTGAAGGACGGTTACGCACTCGGAAGCAATCCGCTGTCGTACGTTGCCCTGACGAACTTCTACAAGTGGGTGACGAAGAACCGGGGGAAAAAGGGGGGCGGTCAGGATCGCACGCACGTCGTCGTGTTCCAAGGCGCGGTCTTCGCCAAGCCTCGATTCCGACGAATCCCCAGTTCCGTCGATCGGCTTGGCGTCGAATGGCACGTGCTCCTGCATCCTTCCAACCGAGAACGTGGCGGGCGGTGGCCAAAGGAAACGACACGTCCAATACTGGGCAGCACGGATGCGAAGGATGATTCATCCCCGCCTTCACGGGCCGTCATGGACCACCCGGTGCCGCAGTCAGGAGGGACGGAGCGCTACAGGGGGCTCTTCAGGGACGATGCGTTGGTATTGGGCCTGATCGCTTTGGAAGGCCAGAATCAAGCGGTCCAACTCCACGACGTGGTGGCCCATGTACTCGAGCAGGGGTACGCCGGGCCGCGTGGCGGGAAGGGCTCCGCCATCTACTTTGCATGTCGCTGGCTGGCGAAGCACGGGAAGCCGGTCCGCGGCTTCGTCATCACATCTCCGCGCCGTGGCTACTACCGCCTCGACAAGGCGACGAGTGCTCAAATTGCGGCATGGAGTACCGACGCGCGTGGATCGTGACCAGTGTTGCTCAGACGTCGTCGTTCAAGGTGTTTCGACCTCGTAACCCAATTCCTTGAGACGTCTGCGGGCCGTATCGAGTTGTTGTTGGCTGAAGAGCGGCGCGAATTCGGGTTCGAGGACTTGCCTTTTGTCTGTCATCGCAACGGATTCTCCCAGCGCTCGATCTCGTCCAGCAGCATGACGCTCATCGGTCCTCCGGGGGCGGGATCACGCGGGTGAGGTAGTCCGCGAGTCGCGCGTCCGGGGCTTCGGCGCGCCCTTCCTCGGGGGACGGGGGGTAGCCGGACAGGGTTCGGGCCGGGAGGGGCACGACCCGGTCGCCGGTGGCGGTGTTGAGGTCTCCGTCCTTCACCCAGCCGTCGGAGTAGATGAGGAGGGTGCGCTTCCAACCCGCGGGCAGCGGCGGGAACGCCTCGGCGTCGAAGCGGAGGGTGATCTCGTCGCCGGCGTTCTGGATCACGTAGCGGTCGTCGCCCTCGGACACGAGGTCGGTCACGTCGCCGAAGCGGGTGTAGAGGCCGAACAGGTCGTGCCAGCGGGGCTCGACGGTGACGGAATCGTAGTCGAACCAGTGCGGGCCGTAGCGGCCGCCCTTCCTGAACTCGCGCGCGAAGCCCCGGTAGTGGATGTCCGCGTTGCGCGGGGCGAGCGACGTCACGCGCGCCTCGTCCTCACCCGGGTGCGCGGGGCCGGTCGTGAAGAAGGCCTCGTCCCAGTAGACCATGAGATTCGTGCGGATCCGCACGCGCCGGTCGTCGGTCGGGAAGAGGCCGCGCAGGTCGGCGATGACCGTCTTGTCCTTGCCCGACGGGAAGCTGAGGCCGGGGATGGCGGGCTGCCACTCGCCGCCGGGGCCCATCACGTCGAGTTCCGGGAAGTGCGGCGCGAGGGCGTCCGACTGGCCCATGGCCACGTTGATGCTCGCGTCGGTGGGGAAGATCCAGCCCGTGAGGAAGAGGGTGACGTCGCCCGACGCGGCCTCGGGGCCGAGGTCGAGGATGAGTTCGTGCGGCTCGGCGATCCCCTGGAAGCGGCCGGGGCGGAACGACGAGACGTAATCGAAGTCGCGCTCGGCGAGCGCCTCGCGGTGATCCCGCCCGTTCTCGTCCGTGGCGGAGACCGGCGCGTGCCGCGCGCCGACGCGCCACAGTTCGAGGTCGATGGGCGCGGGGGGGATGAAGGCCTCGTTCACGTAGACGTCGATCGCGGAGGGATGGTCGATGGCGACGAGGTTCACACCGTCCACGTAGATCGTCTCCCACAGTTCCTCGGTGATCTGCATCACGTACTCGCCATCCAGCGGCTGGAACACGCCGTCGGGGAGGCGCCGGTACTCCTGCGAGGGGAAGGCGGGGGCGTAGGCGCGCTGGCCGCCGCCGAGGATGCCGAGGGGCATGCCGAGGGCGCTCTTCCACATCATGTCGCCCACGAACTCGAACCCGTCGCCGTCCCACACGTAGAGCATCGGGCAGGAACCCTTGAGCGTCTGCTCCTCGACAAGGTCCTGGTCGGTGCCCGGGAAGTAGAGGTCCTGCGGGACGCCGTTCGGCCAGTAGACGCGGACGACATCCGCCTTCAGGCGGCCGTCGAGGCCGATGAGAGTGGTGGGGTCCGTGACGGTGTGGACCTGGAAGAGGTCCCCGGCCCGCACCTCGACGCGCGCGCCGATCCCGAAGCGGTTGTTCTTGCGGCTGCCCTCGCCCAGCCCGGCGAGGTCGAGTCGGAAGTAGTGGTTCGCGTTGCCGCCGTCGTTGCGCAGGAGACGCGGATTCCCGTCCGCTCCGAGGACGAGGAGGTCGGCGTCGCCGTCCTCGTTGTAGTCGAACGAACGAACGGAGCGAAGCGCGAACGGCAGATCCGGGAGGAAGTCGTCGGCCGCGGCCAGCCGCCCTTCCCCTTCGTTGCGGAACAGCCGGAGCCCGGAGCCGGACGGGGCGCCGGAGGCCGGGGGCGTGCCGGCCACGGCGAGATCCAGCCGGCCGTCGTTGTCGAAGTCGACGAAGAGCAGGTCGCGCGGGGCGAGGCCGTTCAGCGGCACAGTGGCGGCGAGCGTGAAGGCGTCGGAGGGGGAGCCGTGCAGCAGGCGGACCCGGTCGGCCCCGGCGGCCGCGATGTCGAGCCAGCCGTCGCCGTTCACGTCGCCGATCGCCACGGCCTGCGCGGGCTCGGACGCCGCGCCGGAGAGGCGCTCCGTCCGCTCCGCGAAGGTGGCCGCGCGCTCGTTGTCCAGGAGGCGGAGGCCGCCGTCGCCTTCCGCGAGCACGATGTCGAGGTCGCGGTCGTCGTCGAGGTCGCCGAAGGCCGCGTCACGCGTGTCGGCGTCCGCCGGGCCTGCGAGGCCGAAGTCCGCCGCCATCTCGGCGAAGGTGAGGTCGCCGTTGTTGCGGAAGAGGCGGTTCGGGCCCGTGTGCGGCTCGAACACGTCGAGGTCTCCGTCCTGATCCAGGTCCGCCGCGAACACGCCATGGGCCGCGGAGGTCGCCGCGCCGGCCGAACCACCAGCCGGCGGCGGGAGCGCGATCTCCTCGAAGCCTCCGGCCGGGTCGTTGCGGTAGGCGCGCGGTGCGCTCCCGGCGAACCAGGCGTCGAGGCGGCGGTCGTCGTCGAGGTCGACCCAGATCGCGGCCGCGGCGTCGCCGGCGTCGATAGCCCCGACCTCATCGGAGGCGTCCACGTAGCGGCCGAGGTCCACGCGCAAGGCGCGCCCTTCCCCGCCCCGGCTCCACAGCAGGTCTTCGTCGCCGTCCCCGTCGAAGTCGCCGATCGCCGTCGCGGCGGCTACGGGGGCCTCCGCCCCGGCCTCCGCTTCCGACGACGGGGCGAGCGTCGCGAGTCCGGCCAGATCGGACGCCTCCGTGTAGCGCAGCGCCGCGAGCACGGCCTCCGGCTCCTGGACGCGGAGGGTGACGAGGAAGCTGAAATCGAGTTGCGCGACGCCCGCGAGGGGGCCGCCCGGTTGTCTCAGCTCTTCGAGGCTCGCCTGGTAGGGCGAGGTGACCTCGAATGCGGCGCGGAAGTCGCCGAACTGGCTGATCGCCGTCGATGCGTCGCCATCCAGGAGGGCATCTTCGGCGGCCTCGAAAGCCGCGCGCGGCCCGGGGCGGAAGTCCGGGGCGACCTGCCGCAGACTCTCGATCGTGCCCAGGGCGGCGTCGAGTTCGCCGCGCGCGAGTTGCGCATCGGCGAGTTCGGCGAGAGCGGCCAGGTTGCCCGGCGCGGCCGCCGCCAGGCGCGCGAGAACGTCCGCGCGGGCATCGGAGTCCACTCCCGCCGCCCGGGCCTCCACCTCCGCCAGCCCCCACAGGCTGCGCGCGTGGCCCGGGTCCGCCGCCAGCGTCTCGTCCAGCAGCGCCCGCGCCTCCCCGAAGTCGCCCGTCTCGGTCCGCAGCGTGGCCAGCGCCAGCGTCAGCTCCGGATCGTCCGGCGCCCGCTCGCGCGCCTCGAGGAGGCTCTCCTCGGCCGCCTCGTAGTCCGCCGCCTTGAGCGCCGTGAGGCCGAGTCCCGCGTACCCCGCGGCCTCCGCCGGCGCCATCTCGACGAGGCGCCGGTAGTCCGCCCGCGCGTCCTCCAGGCGGTCCTGCTGGAGCGCCGCGTCCGCCGTCCCGCGCGTCGCGAGGATCTCCGCCAGAGACGCCTCCGGCACCGGCGCCCCCGCCTCCCCGCAGCCAACGATCAGCGCGAGGAAGGTCAACCCGCGAACTCGGATCGGGGCCGGACTGCCAGACCGCTTCGGTTCCGTCAACGCACACTCCTCCCGTCCATGGAATTACGCGAACCGCCCCGCCGCTTCGAGCGCCGCCGGAAAGCCCGATACCGCCCTAACTTACCGGCCGCACCCTCTTCTTGAGCACGAAGAGCCCCTCGCGCATGCTCGTGACGATAATGGTGCCGCTCTCGAAGAACGGATACGTGCTCCACGCCCCGCCGAAGCCCGGACCCTCCTGATACGGGGCCGTGTCGAAGAAGCCCACTTCGCGCGGGTTCACGGGATCGGAGATGTCGAGCACATGGAGGCCGTAGCGGTAGTTGGCCTGATACGCGAAGCCGTCCTTCAGGTAGAGATTGTGGGCGCTGGCGGGAAGCGAGCCCATGAACTGGTTGACGAGCACCGGATCCTCCAGGTCGCTCAAGTCCCAAATCAATGTCCGCGTGGTTTCGACCGCGCCGGAGATCACGTCGGACTCGTCGTCCTGATAGAAGTAGCGGTGATCGGGAGTGAGCCAGCCCTGGTGGATGTAGGCGGCATTGGGCGACGTCGCGCGAGACACCGCGTAGGGGTTCTCCTTGTCGGTCACGTCGACGATCTGAAAGTACCGTCCGTTCGAGTTGAGGCAGATCTCGCGCCCCTCGTATCGTTCGTCGGGACCCCGGTAGAGCACGCACTGCGCGTCGTGGGTGCCGCCGTCCTCCTGAAAGCACCCAACGAACTCGGGATTCCGGGGGTCGTTGATGTCGATCATGTGAAGACCGCCGCCGCAGGATTCGCGCCCCGCGCCGCTGCCCACCGCGTAGGCGAACCCGGTTTCCTCGTTGATCACGATGTTGTGCGAGCTCGCCACCCCACGGTAGTGGACGTCGGGCTCGAAGAGCGCGGGCATGTCGCCGGGCGCCACGTCGCGCAGGCGGGTGAGGTCGAAGACCTGCATGCCGTGGTCGCCCGCTCCGTCGGCCACGATGAAGGCGTGGTCCTTGTACGTCTTGATGTCGCGCCACAGCTGCGACGGGGGCGTGCCGTCGGGTTTGGGCAGATCGCCGACCAGGACCGGACGGGTGGGATCCGACAGGTCGATGAACGAGGTGCCGTCGTTGCGTCCCACCAGCGCATACTCGCGCCCGGTCTCTCGGTCGGTCCACCCCCAGTTGTCGTTGGCGCGGACGCCCCGGGCGTTGCCCTCGGCCCGCAGAATGGAGTTGGGAATGAACGCGAGCAGCTCGACTTCGCTGCAATCGAAGGGGCCGACGCCGCCCTCCACGCAGCGGCGCTCCTCGCCGACCATGGGCTCGAGGGCATCGGGGGCGCTTGCGAGCATGCCCGCCGCCGCCCAGCCGGAGCCGCTGTCCTCGAAGAGGTGGACGGAGCCCGACTGATGGTGCATGCCGGGCGCTCCAACCGCCGCGAGCGCTCCGTCCGCGACCACCAGTCCGCCGAAACGGTCGCGCTCCACCGTCTCTTCGCGAGGGAGGGCGATGCGGCGCGGCCGCCGGGGAAGGGTGCCGTCCGCTTCGGCCTCGTAGACCAGGACGGCACCGGTCTCGTTCTCGCGCTCCGTTGGCGCACCCACCCACACGTCGGGTCCGGAGAAGGCGACCGCCGCGCCGAAGCGGTCGCCCTCTGCGCCGCCTTCGAGCACTATCCGCTCCTCGGCCACCCACGAACCGGAGCCGACCTCCCAGGCGTACACGAGGACCGCCCCGCGATCGGCGTCCGCGCCCGGCGCGCCGATCAGAAGCCGGTCGCCCTCCGCGGAGAGCGCGACACCGAAGCCGGAGCCCGCGCCTTCCCCCGACCCTATCAATCCGGTTTCCGTCCAGCCGTCCCCACTCAGGTCGAAGCGGTAGACGCGGCCCGTCCCCTCGCGGCTCTCGCCCCGGGCCTCGCCGCCTCCCTCGATCCGCGGACCCCAGCCCGGAGCACCGACGAGCAGGCCGCGTTCCGTAAAGGCCACCACCGCTCCGAAGCGGTCGCCCGGGCCGCCGCCCGAAGGGCGCAACTCCGTCCGCTTCGTCCACCGGCCGTCGGCGCCGCGCCGGTACGCGTGGATCGTGCCCGCCGCGCCGGCATCGTCCCGGACGTCCGCCCCCCCTCCGCCCGGACCATCGGCCGGGTCGGGCGTGCCCACCATCAGCCACTCGCCCTCCGCCGCCAGCGCCAATCCGAAGTCGGTCCCGCAATAGCCGTCAAAGCGGCAGTCCGGCGAAAGACCGCGGACCTCATCGGCCGTGATCGCGTCCCGCCATACCCATCCGCCGCCCTCGCCACGCCCGAAGATCTGGATGCCGGTCCCGCGCATGCCGACGAAGAGATGGTCGCCGGCCGCGGCCAGCACCGTGCCGAAGCCATCGGCGATCTCGGGGTCCGGCCCACGAATCACGCCGGACTCCATCCACCCCTCCTCTCCTCTTGTGTACACATACACGGCGCCGGGGCGGAAGTTGGTGGTCGGCTCGGCTACGAGGAGCTCGCCTTCGTGGATCAGCACCGAGTGGCCGAACGAGCCCGACTGGCCCGCGACCGGAGTGCCGGCGAAGACGGCGGCGGCGCACGCGATCACGAAGAGCAGGGCGGGCTGCGGAGTGGCGGGACGGAGGGCGGCGGCGAGGCGCGCGGGGCTCGATGGGGTCATCGCGGACGGTCTCCTGGAGGCGGGTCTTGGCGGACGAATGATCGGTTTCGGACGGCGCTCGCGCCAGATGCCATCGCCCTCGCGACGGCCGCCGCCGCGCCGGCGGAGGGCTACTCGCGGATGGTGAGTGCCGCGCCCGCCTCAACGGGTCCGGTGACGGTTCGGGCACCTCCGGGCCAGACGACGACGACGCTGTCGGCGCGCGCGCCGCCGCCCAGGCCGGCGAGCACGGGGTTCGCCTCGGACTGTGACAGGTAGGACGAGGCGGTCGAGACCACGAACCGCTGCGCTACGTCTCCCACGAACACCCGCACCGTCGCCCCGACGGCGCCGAGATTCGGCGCCGCCCCCTCCAGGCGCAACCGCACCCAGCCGGGGCCGGGCTCGAGGTCGTTGCGGAACAGCTTCGCCGGCCCGCCGTTCGTCGACACCACCAGGTCGAGGTCCCCGTCCCGGTCGAAGTCGAGCGTCGCCACGCCCCGCGCCACGATCGGCTCGTCGAACCCTCCGCCCGCCATCGCGCCGGCGTCGATGAACCCCCCGCGCCCGTCGTTACGGAACAACTGCGGCGGCTGCGCGAAGGTCACGTCTCCCTGGATCGCCTCGATCTCCGGCTCGATGTGGCCGTTCCCGAGCACGAGATCCACGTAGCGGTCGAGGTCGAAGTCCGCGAAGCGGAGCCCGAACGTCAGCGGAAGCAGCGTCGACCGTGTGAGCCGGGCCGACCCGGCCAGATCCTGGAACAGTCCCGCCTGGATCTGCGTGAACAGCGATACGGGCTCGTTGGAGAAGTTGCCGATCGCGATCGAGAGTTGCCCCCGGTTGAGGATGTCCCCCACGTCGACCCCCATCCCGGCCCGCGCCCGGCCGAACTCGTCGAAGGCGACCCCCGCGTCGAGCGCCACGTCGGCGAAAGTCCCGTCTCCCTCGTTCCGATAGAGGAAGTTCTGGTAGGTGTCGTTCGCGATCGCGACATCGGGGAGGCCGTCCCCGGTGAAGTCGTCGATGACGATGCCGAGCGATTTCCCCTCGGGATTCTCGAGGCCGGATTCGGCCGTCACGTCCCGGAAGCGCCGCGCGGGGGTCTGGTCCGTGGCGCCGGGGTCCGAGGAGGCGCCGGCCCCCGCCGACGCCGGCTCGTTCCGCAGGAGGCGGCAGGACTCGCCGTTGTACTCCTCGGGGGTCGCGTAGGACTTGTTCACGCCGTCGCGGGTGAAGAAGAGGTCGGTCTCCGGCGTCCAGTCCACGTAGTTGCAGACGAGGAGGTCCAGCCAGCCGTCGCCGTCCGCGTCGAACCAGGCCGAAGCCGTGGACCAGGCGGGATCCGTCGCGCCCGGCGCGTTCCCCGCCGTACCCGTCTCCGCGGTCACGTCGGTGAATCGTCCCCCGTCGTTCCGGTACAGCCGGTTGTCCCCGACCGCCGTCACGTAGAGGTCCGTGTCCCCATCGGCATCGTAGTCGGCCGCCGCCCCGCCCATGCCGTAGATGGGCCGGTCGAGGCCGGCCTCGCGCGTGACGTCGCGGAACGTCCCGTCGCCGAGGTTCCGCAGGAGCGTGGATCGGGCCCCCCGGTCCTCCGCGCGCCCCTCCCAGCCGGTGCTGTTCACGAAGAAGAGGTCGGGCCAGCGGTCCCCGTCGTAGTCGAGCACGACGACGCCGCTGCCCATGGTCTCGGGCATCCACTTCTCTCCGAAAGCGCCCGTGGCGTGGACGAAGTCGACCCTCGCGGTCGCCGTGACGTCCGTGAAACGGATCGAGGTCGTCGCGTCGCTGCCCTGGCGCGCCGTGAAACTCGGGCGCGTCTGGGTATAGGACGGAGCCTCCGCGTCTTCCGGTTCGTCGGGACCGCAGGAAATCGCCGCCGCGAGGAGGCAGATCGAGAGGGGTCCGGCGCCGCGAGCGTTCATCGACCTCCGCCGCCGCCGGATCTCGCGATCGGTCGCAGTTCGTGCGTGCGGATATCCTGTGCCATCAGGTTCACGCCGGGGTTCTCCGCCCTGTAGGCCCTCGTGATCGCCTGCGCCGCCTCGTCGATCCGGTAACGCTCGAACGCCGCCTCGCCCAGCGCCGCCTCCGCGTCGCGCCCCAGCGCCCGCAGGCTGAGCATGCGGTTGTAGTGCGCCTGCCGGTGCTCGGGGTCGATGGCCAGCGCCCGTTCGAACGCCTCGACCGCCGCCTCGTACCGCTGGTCCAGATACCGCGTCCTCCCCAACTGGAACCAGGCCTCGCGATCCTCGGGGAAGGCATCGAGCACCGCAAGGTACGCCGCCTCGGAGGCTTCGTACGCGCCGTCCTCCTGGTGCGCGCCACCCCAGACCCAGGCCACGCGCGGGTTGCCCGGTTGGATGGTTTCGGCCCGCTCGAGGTTGTCGAACGCGTCGTCGAGGTTGCCGGCGATGAGCGCCATGCGGGCCAGGTTGAGCGGCCCGTCCACCCGGTCCGGGAAGAACTCCGCCACCCGCTCGAAGGGGCGCTCCGCGAGCCGGTCGTTCCCCTCCCTGAGGAGGGCGATCCCGTAGTCGTTGTAGCGGACCCAGATCTCCTCATCCTGCTCCTCGATCGCCACGGGATCGACGCGGCCTCCGACCCCGATCACGACCTCGTCGCGGGCGATCTCCGTGATCGGCAGGTCCGGGACATCGTCGAACTCCGCGAACCCCTGCGGGTTGGCCCCGAACGCGAACTCCGTGTAGGCCCGGTCGAACTTCCGCCACAGGAGGCGCGCCCGCACCGTGAGCGACCCCTCGGGCAGGTCGGGCGGCAGCGTGATCCGGTAGTGGGCGACGTCGGCGCTCCCGGGGCCGATCACGTTCACCGCCGCCGTCACGTGGATGTCCTGCGCGTTTCGCTTCTGGATCGGCCGCCCCTCGCGGTCGAGGATCACCGACTTGAAGAAGTGCGCCATCGGATCGAGGTGCCCGTCCGCGCCGATCTCGCCGCTGATCGCGATCCGCCGCCCCTCCGCGTCCACCAGTTCGAACTCGAGCCAGCCCTCGTTGGAGTCGTTCGTCCCGCCGGGGAAGGTGTGACCCACGCCCTGGTTCCGGACCACGACCTCGAACATCACCGTCTCCCCCGGAGACACGCTCGGAGGCGAGAGATCGAGCCCCATCTCGGGGTCGTCGTTGGGACCGCGCCGGATGGCGAAGATGTCGACCCGCAGCTTCTCGTCCCGCAGGAACTCCTCGATGCGGTGGATCGTGGCGGTGTCCCCGCGCAGGAAGGGAAGGGCCGTGTTCACGGCCAGGAAGCGGTGCGAGCGCACCATCCCGTTCTCGGCCGAGACGTCGCCCAGCGGCGCCTCCTCCGGCGGCATGTGACAGTCCTGGCACACGCGCGCGGCCGCGGGGAGGTAGAAGGTGCGCGAGGCGTTCCGCGCCACCCCGCTGTCGTGCCACGCGTCGTATTCGTTCTGCCCCCGCAGCCAGCGGTAGTTATTCACCGGCTCCGTGAGGCTCACCTTGTGGCAGGTGGCGCAGAACTCCGACGTCGAATGGACCGGCTTCAGGAGTTGCGCCATGTGGACGGAGGGCTTCGCCTTGAGCGCCGCGTCGTGCAGGTAGGCGCCGAGCGTGCCGGCCTCCGCGTCGGCGAACAGGTAGGGGTCCTCCTGCTCGTCGGCGATGTTGTAGTTGCCGTTGCCGGTGTTGTCGTGGATGCGGTCGATCGCGTGGCAGGCGAGGCAGGTGAGCCCGGCCTGCGCCTCGACCGTGGCGGGATCGATCGGCGCGTCCATGGCGCCGGCGAGCATGAGCGCGGGATCATGGCACCCGCTGCACCACTTGCTCTTCACGCGCCCGGCCGCGTCCGGCTCGAGCCCGAACTCCCGCAGGTGCGCGATCACTTCCGGCCCCGCCTCCAGCGACCCCTCCCGCATGTCCTCGATCGTCGCCGTATAGAACGGGTTGTTGAAGGAGGCGAAACGGTGCGCGGAGGTCGCCCACTGGGCCGTCACATCGGGGTGGCAGCGTACGCACTGGGTGGCGCCGATGAGTTCGTCCGCCGCGAACCCCCGCCGTTCCACCTCGGAGCGGACGCGGGCCGCGCGCTCCCGGGCCGCCTGCGCGGCGAGTTCTCCCGCCTCGGTGCGGGTGATGATGCGGGAGGGCAGGTAGGTCCCCGTGCTCGTCGTGGTCGCGGCCGGGAAGAACGGACTTTCGGGCGGCACGAGCCCCGTCGGGACGAAGTCGGCGTCGACGAAGCGCGACACGTCGCGGTCGCGGCCTCCCGGCCCCTCGTTCAGGCCCTGGGCGAGCGCGGCCTCGGCCTCCGGCGTGAGTTGCAGCCCGCGGTGGGTGAAGCTGTGCCACGCGATGAGGACGAAAAGGACGGCGCCGGTGGCGAGCGCGAAGCGGCGCGCCCGCACGCCCGGCGGACGGGCATAGCTCACGAGCCGGTGCCCGGCGTAGGCGGAGACGATGAGGACGGCGCTCCCCACGTGCGCCCACCACGCCCAGCTGTTCTCCCGGCTCGCCGCCGCGGTGAGGATGAAGAGTCCCGTGAGGACGAGGACGCCGCCCACAAGCCCCATCCCGATCCCCGTGAGAATCGAGGCGCGGTGCTTTCGCTTCCACACCCTCGGGAGGTGCGCCGCGAGGAACCCGAACATGACCGCCGCCAGCAGCAGTCCCACGCCCGTGTGCGTGAGCACCATCGCCTGGAAGAGCTGGGGGAGCGAGTTCTCTCCCACCGCGAAGAAGTCGAGCCCCAGCCCGTCCGCAAGCCGGTTCGCGAGCAGGTAGAGCGTGTTCGCCAGCATGAACACCGCGACCCCGAGCCCGAACCGCAGCCAGCGCCGCTGCCCCGCCCCCAGGATAGAGCGCAGCACCGGCCGCCCTCGCCCGGCGTCGGCCCCGGAGCCGCCGGCCTCGTCGACCACTCCGGCGCGGTCCGACGCACCGGATCGGGCCGCGTTCGGCGCCCCCTCCTCCGTCTCCCGCCCGCGTCCATTCATGCCCCGAACGAAACCGCAACCGCCACGCCCGCGCAACCAACACCGGCCTTTCCGCATATTCCGTCGCACGATGCCGACGCCTCGGGCTGCGCTAGCATCGATCAGAACATATTCGTCTGTATCGTTCTTGAATGTTCGATAACAGAACGGTACGTTTGAACGGGAACCGCAACGGTGAAGAGAGGAATCACCGACGAGGGAGAACGCGCATGATCGACGCGATGCGATTGGCGGGGCGACTCCGCGAGGCGCGCGAGGCGCACGGCCTGAGCCAGAAGGACGTCGCCGAGGCGCTGGACGTGCCGCGCTCCGCAGTGAGCAAGATCGAGAGCGGCAAGCGTGCCGTCTCGACGTTGGAACTCACGAGAATGGCTGACCTGTACGCCCTCTCCGCCTCGTTCTTCCTCTCGGATGAGGCGGAACGGCGGAGCGAAGACCTGGCCCATGTCCTCCTGCGGGCCCTTCCCGAAACCCGGGAGGATCCGCAAGTCGCGCACGCCGTGCGCTCCAGCGTGCTGTTGTGCCGGGAGGGCGCGTCGCTGCGGCGACTACTGGGTCGGGCTGTCGAGCCGGCAGTGCCGAGCTACGCTGCACGGACCGGATCCACGAGCGATGCGATTCGGCAGGGAGAGGCCGTCGCCAGGGAGGAGCGGCGCCGCCTCGGGCTCGGCGATGTTCCGATCCGGAGCGTAGCCGGCCTCATCGGCGATCAGGGCATCTGGGCCGCAGCTACCGCATTGCCCGACGGTCTGTCCGGGCTGTTCGTGAACCACCCGGATGTCGGTTTCGCCGTGCTGGTCAACCGGCGGCATGGGGAAGCTCGGCGGCGATTCTCCTACTCGCACGAGTACGCACACGTCCTGTTCGACCGCGACCGCACGATCACGACGTCTCGCCGTGACAACGCCTCCGGGCGTCTGGAAACGAGAGCCAACGCCTTCGCGGCGGCGTTACTCATGCCGCCGGGCGGTGTCGCCGAACAGCTCGAACGAATGGGCAAGGGACGCCCGAGCCGGAACGCACAGGCCATCTTCGACGTCGCAAACGACTCCGCGATTACGGCGGAGATCCGGACCCGGCCAGGATCCCAGCAGCTTACGTACGCGGACGTGGCCGTCCTGGCGCGACATTTCGGCGTCAGCTTCGAGGCGGCGGTTTGGCGGCTGAAGAGCCTGAAACACACGTCCGCATCGGAATCCGCCGCGCTGATCGAGCAGAAGAACATTGGGAATCGGTACATCCGGATGTTGGACCGGAGCCCGGACGCCGAAGCATGGGACGGGGACGCGCGCAAAGGCGCCTCCGGCCGCAGCGTGGGGGCCGGTCACGACCGGGAGCTGCGCGGTCAACTCCTCCGCCTCGCGATCGAGGCGTTCCGCCGGGAAGCGATCTCGCGCGGACGGCTGCTCGAGATCGGTCGGAGGCTTGACATCGCCGGCGACGACATGCTCGACGTCGCGATGGCCGCACGACCTTGCTGATTCGAGAGCGCCCGCTCCCCGGCGTGGTCGTGGCGGACACATGCGTCCTGTTGAACTTCATCCAGATCGACCGTATGGACCTGATCGGAGCCCATCCGGATGCGTTCATGGCCACGGACCATGTGGCGTCCGAGATCACCGACCTTGCGCAGTTCGAGTGTTATGAAAACGCCCGCCGAGCGGGTTTCGTCGCGGAAGAGCACGTCACCGACCCGGCCGAGGTGGAGATCTTCCTTCGTCTCGAAGGTTCAGGACGCCTCGGCGCCGGAGAACGTTCCGCCATCGCGGTCGCCCTGAATCGCGGCTACCGTCTCGCAACGGACGACAACAAGGCCATCAAGTGGGCGGCGCGGGAGGCGGCCGTGGCCACGCGGGAACTCCGTTTCGTCCGCACGGAAGACATCGTGACGGAACTGATCCAACACCGAGCGCTGACAATCGCGACGGCCGACGCGATGCTCACCGACTGGGCGGCGAACCATCGTTTCAGGCGTGACTTCTCGTCCTTCCGCACGATGATGATCCGGGAACGCCCCGTGCCGTGGATCACCGTTGATCCGAACCGATACGCCCGCGCGCGTCTCTCGTGAGAGTGCTGGTCATCGCAGGTCCGAACGGGGCCGGCAAGACGACGTTCGCAATGGAGTACCTGCCCCTCATGGGGACGGAGATACCGTTCGTGAACGGTGACGTCATCGCTGCACAGTTGAATCCCAACGCACCGGATGAGGCAGCTTGGGAAGCCGGAAGAATCGCGCTTCGCCAAATGGCTTCGTACGCGGCAGACCGCAAGGATTTTGCGTTCGAAACCACGCTGAGCGGCCGGGCGTACGTGCGTCGCCTCGTCGAGTGGCGTGAACGGGGTTACCGGATCGGCATGATCTACCTCCGCCTGCCATCGGCGGACCACGTTGTGCGGAGGGTGGCCCAGCGCGTGAGCGAAGGGGGACACGATATCCGTGAGCCGGTCGCGCGCCGCCGGTTCGAGCGAAGCTGGCGCCATTTCGTCGACTTGTACCGGCCGGTTGCCGACGAATGGCAGGTCTACGACACTTCGAGCCGACCCCCGATCCTCATCGACAAGTCGGAACTGGCGGACATACTCCCGATGCCTCCGTCCGAATGGCGCGTCCGCGAGACGCCGGCTGCAACGGGTGTGGGCGCGCGGCCTGCGTCCGACCGCCGCGACAGTTCCACAAGGAGAAGCGCCATGACGGAGGAGGCAACACGGACCGCATATCGGTTCCCGGAGGGGGAACCGTCGGTCAAGAACGTCATGATCGCCCTCCGCCGCGCGCAGGAGGTCGCTTTGGCCCGGGCCGAGGCCGTCCGGCAACGTCAGGAAGAGGAAGCGCGGGCCGAGGAGACCTCGTCCGTCACTGAAGGTTGATCGCGCGCGGACACTTGACGGCCAGGCGCTCGACCACTCACCCCATCAAGAGCTTGGGAGGCGTGCACGGCTTCGGCGGACGACGCGGAATTATGGCGAGTTTAGCGATGTTATCCTCTGGAGCTAAACTCGCTGATCTCGGCATAAACGAGATCGTCGCGCCGCCTCGAGGCGACCCCCTTCCGAGCGAAGACCGAACAACCGATACGGAGCGATGAGTACAGAAAACGTCGTCATCATTGGCTCGGGCCCCGCCGCGTGGACGGCGGCCATCTATGCGGCCCGGGCGAACCTGAATCCGCTCGTGTTCGAGGGTGCGGGGAGCCGCACCATGATCCCCGGCGGGCAGCTCATGTTCACAACGGACGTGGAGAATTATCCCGGTTTCCCCGAAGGGGTTAGCGGCATCGACATGATGTTGGACTTCAAGAAGCAGGCGCTGCGTTTCGACACGCGCGTGTTCACCGAGGACATCGTGGAGGTCGACTTCTCGAGCCGACCCCTCCGCCTGCGCTCGTCCGGGAAGCAGGAGGTGCTCGCGGAGACCGTGATCGTGGCGACCGGCGCCAACGCGCGCTGGCTCGGCGTGCCGGGCGAGGAGCGGCTCGCGCAGAGCGGCGGCGGGGTGTCCGCGTGCGCGGTGTGCGACGGCGCCCTGCCCGTCTTCCGGGACCAGGTCCTCGCCGTCGTGGGGGGCGGCGACAGCGCGATGGAGGAAGCGCTCTACCTCACCAAGTTCGCGAGCGAGGTGCTGCTCATCCACCGGCGCGACGAACTGCGGGCGTCGCAGATCATGCAGGAGCGGGCCTTCGCCAGCGACAAGATCCGCTTCCTCTGGAACCGGACCGTGGAGGAGGTGTTCGGGGACGAGGCGATCACCGGCATCCGCCTGCGGGACACGGTGACGGGCGAGGCGTCGGACGTCGAGGTGGGGGGGATGTTCGTGGCGATCGGCCACATCCCCAACACGGCGTTCCTGCAGGGCCAGGTCGACCTCAAGGAGAACGGCTACGTGGACATGCCCACGCCGTGGCGCACGGAGACGAACGTGCCCGGAGTGTTCGCGGCGGGCGACGTCATGGACGACTACTACCGGCAGGCCGTCTCCGCGGCGGGCACCGGCTGCATGGCCGCCCTCGACGCCGAACGCTTCCTCGCCCACAACGGCGCCGCCGGCTGACCACGGCCCGATCGCTCGGCGCGTGTCTGGCGAGCGCCGGGCAACGAATCACCGGCTCACCAGAAGATGATGTAGAGGACGGCGGCTCCCGCGATCACGCCCCCGGCCCAGAGTCCGGCGCGGGGGGCGGGCGTCAGGTCCACGCCGTCCGCGGCGCGCGGAAGCCGGCGCGGGGCCTCGAGCGGGTCCACCGCCGTGACCACCACGATGTAGGCGCCGATCGCGAGGAAGGTGATCGCCATGTGGTGGAGGAACGCGACCTCCGGCAGCAGCCACAGGAGGAGGCCGTAGACGGGGATCCCGAGCACCATCCCGCCGAAGGCGGCGGCCGGCGGCGTGCGCGGCGCGAAGATGCCGAACAGGAACGCGGCCACGATCCCCGGCGAGATGAACCCCCAGAACATCTGGATGTACTCGAACACGCTCGGCGCCCGGGCCACGACCGGCGCCCACAGGCACGCCACGACGACCAGAACGCCCGTCGTCACCCGTCCCACGACCATGAGCCGCCGTGATGAAGCCGCCGGCCGGAGGTGCCGCTTGTAGAGGTCGACGCTGAAGATCGTCGCCGCCGAGTTGAGCATCGAGTCGAGCGAACTCATCACGGCCCCGAACAGCGCCGCGAACATGATCCCCGTCAGCCCCGCCGGGAGGAGTTCCCGCATCATCACTGGGTAGGCCTGGTCCGGGTTCGTCACCTGATCGGCGAACAGCTCCGCCGCCATGATCCCCGGAAAGATGATGATGAACGGGATGAACAGCTTGATGAAGCCGGCCAGGAAGAGCCCCCGCTGCCCGTCCGCCAGGCTGCGCGCCGCCAGCGTGCGCTGCGTGATGAACTGGTTCAGTCCCCAGTAGAAGATGTTGGGGATCCACAGTCCGCCGATGAAGACGGCCAGCCACGGCATCTCCGGGTGGTTGAAGGGCAGGACCGTGTGGAGCTTGCCGTCCGCCGCCTCGAGGAAGGGACCGATGCCGCCCATGGCCCGGAACCCCAGTACGGTGACGAGCACGCCGCCGAGGAGGAGCGCCACCCCCTGGAGGAGGTCGGACCACACGACCGCCTTCAGCCCGCCGTAGATCGTGTACCCGCCCGCGAGCACGCCGATAAGCCAGATGCCGGCTCCCGTGTCGAGGCCGAAGATCGACTCCAGGGCGAGCGCGCCCGAATACAGCACCGTCGCGAGGGCCACGAGCACGTACGCCGCGAGGATGAAACCGGCCATCAGGGTGCGCGTGCGAACGTCGTAGCGGAATTCGAGGTACTCGGGGATGGTGTAGATCCCCGCCGCGAGGAAGCGCGGGAGGAAGAAGAGTCCGACGAGGACGAGGGTGACGGCCGCCATCCACTCGTAGCTCGCGATTGCGAGGCCGATGTCGTAGCCCCGCCCGGCCATCCCCACGAAGTGCTCCGTCGAGATGTTCGACGCGATGAGCGAGAAGCCGATCAGCCACCACGGCAGATTGCGCCCGGCAAGGAAGTACCCCGCCGCGTCGCGCCGCCCCCGCGAGGCATACAACGACACGCCCACGACCAGCACCAAAAACCCCGCGAACGCCGCAACGTCCAGCGGCCGAAAGTTCACACTTGTCTCACGTCATCGCGTCGCGGAGGGTCTGCCTCGCTTCTTCGTGCCGGCTGGCGGGCACGCGGAGGACTTTTGCGGCCGCCGTCGGGCCCCAGGACACGGGTGCGAACTCCCCTTCGACCCTGAAGGGGATGTCGTCCGCCTCGAGGGCGAGCCGCGCCGCGAGGAATTCGCTCTCATCCCACGCCTCGAACACGCGGACCATGTCCTCGCTCCTTATCACGTCGCCCCCATCATGATGAAGCAGGGATCTCTTCGATGTCGGCGGTCCAGGTCACCTCGATCGCGCCCTCCAGCGAGCGGGCGGTGGGGCACTTCGCGCCGTGGCTGGCGAGGGCGCGGTCGACCGTCTCCCGGGCTTCGGTGGGGATGCGGAGCCGGTAGTGGACGATGATTTCCTCCAGCGTCGGCATACGGTCGCGGAGGCGGTTGATCCCCTCCACTTCGGCGGCGATGTCGTCGGGGGCCAGGCGGATGCCGCGCACTTCCAGTGCGCCGTTGAGCGTGCCCAGCATTCAGGCTCCGGTCGCGGCCACCTGGTAGTCGACGGGGAGGGGCAGATCTTTCGCGTCGATCCGGTAGTGGGACTTGATGGGACCGTGGACTCCGAAGTCGATCTCGGTCCCCTCTTCGAGGCGGGCCCGGCGATGCACGCCTCCGATCTTTTCGAGACGCGCGCGGGCAGTGTAGAACGGTTCGGACATGATGTGCTCTCCTTTACGAAGCCGCCTTCCCTGTCGCATTTTCGGGCGGCGAGATTCGGGCGGGACGCGCAAACGGAACGATCAAGAGCAACCAGCATGACGTCAACCCGCGACAGGAACCGCCTTCCGGGAGGAGCGGCGGGCCAAATCGTGGCCGTGATCCTCATGGCGGGCGGGATCGCGGCCTGCGGGCGGGGTTCGGCCGAGACGGCGGACACGGCCCCGCCCAGCGACCTGTCGGCGCTCAGCGACCGCTTCTGGGACGCCTACCTCTCCTGGAACCCGCTGCAGGCGACCTATCTGGGAGAACACCGCCTCAGCGACCGCGTTCGCGACATCTCGCCGTCGGGCCGCAACAATCGCCGCCGCGAGGTTCGTGCCCTCACGGATGCCCTCGCAGCCATCGACCGTCCGTCGCTGCCGCCCGAGGAGCGGCTGACCTTTCTCGCACTCGACCATCAGCTCTCGGCGGAGGTCGCCGAGCAGACGTGCGACCTCGAGGTGTGGGTGGTGGACCACCGAGAAGGGTTTCAGCTCGATTTCCTCAACATCGTGGGAGCCCAGCCGCTCGAGACGCCGGTCGACGGCGAGCGCATGATCCGGCGCTGGAACGCGTTCGCGGACTACATCGACGACTACATCTCCAACCTCCGGACCGGTCTCGAGACGGGGCGGGTCGCCGCGCGTGCGTCGGTGAACCGGACGATCGTGCAGCTCGACGCCCTCCTCGAACGACCCGTGGAGGAATGGCCGATCTACGCCCCGGCGGGGACGCGGCTCGACGCGTGGCCCGAGGGGACGCGCCACGACTTCCGGGCCGGCATCCGCGAGGCCGCCTCCGAGCGCATCCGGCCGGCCTACGCGAGACTCCGGGACTTTCTGCGCGACGAACTCTATCCGCACTCGCGCACGGGCGTGGCGGTCGGACTCTCCAGCCTGCCGGGCGGCAGCGCCTGCTACGAGGCGATGATCCGCACCTTCACGACGCTCGAACTGACGCCGGCCGAGATCCACGCCCAGGGTCTGGCGGAGCTGGAGAGGGTCCACGATGAGTTGCGGACGCTTGGGCAGGAAGTCCTCGGCGCCTCCGACCTGAAGGAGGTTCAGCAGCGGCTGCGGTCGGACCCGGAGATGTTCTTCCGGTGGCCGGGGGAGATCGTGCAGATGGCCGAGGAGGCGTACGCGCGGGCGACCCTCGTCATGCCCGAATGGTTCGGCACGACGCCGCGGACGGAGATGGTGATCCGTCCGATCCCGCTGTACGAGGCACCGCAGAGCCAGCTCGCCTACTACCGGGAGCCAGCGCCGGACGGATCGCGCCCCGGCACCTACTACGTGAACACCTACCGGCCCGAGATCCGGCCCCGGTACCAGGCCGACGTCCTGAGCTTTCACGAGGCGATTCCGGGACACCACCTCCAGACGACGATCGCCCAGGAGGTCGCAGGGCTGCCCGAGTTCCGCAAGCACCTCGGCTCGGTCGCTTTCGTCGAGGGGTGGGCGTTGTACGCGGAGCGGCTCGCCGATGAAATGGGCCTCTACGTGGACGACCTGAGCCGCATCGGCCTCGCCTCCTACGATGCGTGGCGGGCCAGCCGGCTCGTCGTCGACACCGGGATCCACGCCTTCGGATGGACCCGGGAGGAGGCGATCGACTTCGTCCGCGAGAACACGCTGCTCGCCGAGGTGAACATCGAGAACGAGGTGGACCGCTATATCACGTCGCCCGCCCAGGCGCTCACCTACAAGCTGGGGCAGCTCGAGATCTCGCGGCTGCGCGCCAAGGCGGAAGCCACGCTCGGGGAGGCGTTCTCCATCGCGGAGTTCCACGACCGCGTGCTGGAGAACGGCGCGCTGAGCCTGCCCGCGCTCAGCGACGCGATCGACAGTTGGCTCGCGGAGACCGCCAGCTAGGAGCGCCTCACGGAAGCCCGGAGCGCGGCCGCCGCGTTGAGGGGACGTTGATCCGGCGCGGCACATTCACGCCATGCGCTCTCTCGGCAGGATTCCACGGCGTCGGGTCCCCGTGCCCCCGGCCGCGGAGCCTCGCGGCTTCGCGCTGCCATCGGTCATGCTCACCCTGCTGCTCGTTTCGCTCATGGCGGCCGGCGGCTTTTTCGTCACCTGGGTCGACGGACAGTCCGCCCGCGCCTTCGCGCGTTCCACGGAGGCCTTCTACGTGGCCGAGAGCGGGCTCGCGACGGCGCTCGCGCTCGCCGAGCTGCCGAACCCTTCCGTGCCTCCCGTCACGCTGGGCGGGGGAACCGCGACGGTCTCCTTCGAGCATCTCCTCGAACTGCGGCCCGGAGAGGCCGTGTACCGCGTCGAATCCCTGGGACGGGTCGTCTACGGCGGCGCAACCTTCGAGCGGTCGGTGGGGCAGCTCCTCTGGGTGGCCGGACCGCCGCGAATCCCCGGCGCGCTCGTCCTCGTGGGGAGCGCGGGCGCCGTGCCCCCGAAGGGGACGATCACGGGGCTCGATGCGTTCGGGAGCGCCTGTCCGCAGCAGCCGTCGCCGGTCGCGGGCGTCGCGTACTGGGGCGGACCGGCGCCGGCGCCCGATTCGCTGCTCACGATCTCGGGATCCCCGGCGGACCACCGGATGGCGGCCGGTGTGTCTGTCACGGCGGAAACGGGGATCCGCTGGACGGAACTGCTCGCGTCGTGGGGCCCGCGTCCCGACGCGGTCGTGCCGCCCGATCCGTGGCCGTCTCCGGGAGCCGATTCGTCCTATACGCGGATTTCGGGATCGGGGACGCTCGGGGCGGGCTCCAGCGGGCGTGGCGCCCTCGTGGTGGAGGGCGACCTGACGCTCGACGACGGCTTCGCCTGGAGGGGGCTCATCCTCGTGGGCGGCGCCCTGATCCTGAACGGGGACATCTCGATTCAGGGGAGCGTGGCAAGCGGGCTCGCGGGTGGCGTGGGGGTGGCGGCGGACTTCGGCCGCCACCGCGTCGATCTGCGCTTCAGCGCCTGCGCCGTCGCGGCGGCCGCGGAGCGACTCACCGCGCCGGCAGCGGCCATCCCCGGCACATGGTACGAAGTCTGGTAGTCCCGGCAGGCGGTGGCCTGTCAGAGGTTTGCGGCGACGAGGTCCGGGAGGCCGTCGGGATTGTCTACGTGCAGCCAGTGCCCGCCGGCGAGCTCGTGGAGATGTACCCGGCCGTTCAGCGTCGCCGCCCGAAATCGCGTGCGATCGTCCGCCGAGAGGATGTCCGACTGCGCGGCCCGCACGACATGGATTTCCGATGGGGGGACGGGCGTCTCGATGACGTCCCAGAGGTCGCGCCTGAAGTAGTCGGCAAGCAGTTCTTCGGCCGCGTCGGGGTCGAGGCGCCACCGGTAGCCGGCGTCGACGAGGACGAGGTTGGTCGCCAGCCAGTGCGCGACGGGCGAGGCGAAACCCTCGGCCTCCACCGCGGAGACGGCGTCACGTCGCTTCGCGAAGGGCCCCGGGTGCCGGCGAATCACGTCCAGCAGCCGGGCGGCTCCGCCGCCGGGCGAGCGGCGGGAGGGGGTCGCGTCGATCACCCATGTCTGGCCCGGCGCCGTGGCCGCAGCCACCATCAGCGCCACCTTGCCGCCGAAGGAGTGCCCGAGGATCGCGTCCACGGGCCGCTCGAGCGACGCCGAGAGGTCGAGCACGTCGTGCACGCACGCCGCAAGTGTGTGCGGCGGCTCAAAGCGGGGGGAGTGCCCGTGCAGCCTCAGGTCGACGAGCACGGCTCCCCATTCGGGACGCCGGGCGACGAGCCGGCGGGCGAATGAAGCCCAGTTGCGGCCGGTGCCGTAGATGCCGTGCAGCACGTAGAGCCAGCGCCGGGAACCCGCCTCCGAGACGGTGTACTGATGCAGGAATGGTCGAGACACGGGACGAAAGGTAACGGATCTTGAAGAACCTGTCGGCGTTCGAGCCGGCGCCGGGCCTCCGGAATCCTCACGCGCAGACCGTGGTGGGGCGGATCGTGCGCCGGCGCTTCGAGCCGCGGTACGACCGGGTTCGGCTCGACACGGACGACGGCGATTTTGTCGATCTCGACGTGTGGAGGGGACCGGAGGGGCCCTCGGGTCTGTGCCTTCTTCTCCACGGACTCGAGGGAAGCGCGCGCTCCGGCTACATGGTGACCACGAGCGAGGCGCTGGCGGCCGCCGGCATCCAGGCGGTGGCGCTCAACTTCCGTTCGTGCAGCGGGGAGCCGAACCGTCTGCCGGGCGCCTACCACTCGGGTCGGACGGACGACATCGAGCGGGCCCTGGACTGGATGGCGGCGCGTTACCCGGGTCTCCCGCGAACCGCGGTGGGGTTCTCGCTGGGCGGGAACGCGCTCCTCAACCTGCTGGGGCGGGAGGGCGGCGGCCGGGGTCTCGTCGCCGCGGCCGCCGTGTCGGTTCCGTACGACCTCGAGTCCAGCGCCGACGCCCTGCAGCGCGGGATGGGACGCGTGTACGGCCGCCGTTTCCTCCGCAGCCTGCGGGAGAAAGCTCGCGAGAAGGCCGTGAGGTTCCCGGACGTGGTGGCGCCCGGGGCGGCGAGGGCGCGCACGATTCGCGAGTTCGATGACCGGCTCACGGCGCCGATCCACGGCTTTCGCGACGCCGCCGACTACTATGCGCGCTGCAGCGCGAAGCATTTCGTGGACCCCGTGGACCTTCCCATGCTCCTCATCCACGCGCGGGACGACCCGCTCGCTCCGGGGAGCTCGGTGCCCGTCGAGACGATCCGGCAACGTCCGAATCTCTCCCTGGCGCTGACGGAGCGGGGAGGACATCTCGGGTTCGTCGGCCGGGGACGCGGCATGGGGCGGGCCGACGCGCGAACGGGCTGGCTGGAAGAGACCGTTGCCCGCTACATCTCGCGGGCCATGCATCGGACAACGCATCCGGATTCCGGCGTGTTTTAGATGGTTTGTACGACTATTGTCCGCAGCCTTCAGGATGGGAGTTATTTCATGCGCGGATTTTCACGAGTCGCGGCCCTGGCGGCCGCCTTCGCCTGCCTGGCCACGCCGGTCGCGGGGCAGGGTTTCGGCCGCAGCCTCCCGGTCGCGGTCTCCTCCGGCCAGGTCCTCATCGCCGAGAGCGGCGGCCCGACTTCCACGGGAGCCGTCTACGTCTACGAACGGGGACCGGATGGATGGGCCGTCTCCGCCGAAGTCGCGCCCTACGCGGCGGAGGAGGGCGGCCGGTTCGGGATTTCGCTCGCCGTCGACGGCGACCGCATGCTCGTCGGCTCGCCCGGCGCGGCCCACGTGTTCGAGCGGAGCGACGGAGTTTGGGAGGAGATCGCAACGCTGAGGCCGGCCGATCTGCCGGAGGGGTTCCTCTTCGGCACCAGCGGGGCGATCACGGGCGACATCGCGCTGGTGTCGGCGCCGGGACGGGCGCCCCGGCAGGGGGCCCGTGCCGCCGGCCGCGTCTACTTTTTCGAGTGGGACGGCTCCGCCTGGAATGAAGCCGGGTCGGTCGAATCCCCCGAGGCAGCCGCCGGAGACGGGTTCGGCGCCGCGATGCTCACAGATGGCCGGGTGGCGGCGATCGGCGCTCCGGGGACCGCCGACGGTGCCGGGGCCGTGTTCTTCTTCACGCGGGCCGAGGACGGCGCCTGGACGGCGGCGCCGGAACCGCTCACGGCCGCGGAAGCGGGCGAGAACGCGGGCTTCGGAAGCGTCCTGTACGGCGAGGACACCGACGACGGCTTCCGGCTCGTAGTCGGGGCCCCCGGGGCCGGGGGCGTGGGCATCGCCTACACCTTCACGCCCGACGGCGATGCCTGGAGGCCCGAAGGCCGGCTTTATCCGCCGATCGTCGCCGGGGGCGGCCGGTCCTTCGGCGGGAACTTCGCCAACGCCTTTGCGGCCGTGGACGGAGAGATCTGGATCGGCGGATCCGGCGCCGGCGCGGGCCGCGAGGGGCGCGTGCTTCGCTACTCGACCGACCCCGCCGGCGGGGTCGAGTTCGCCGGCGCCCTCTCCGCCTCGAACCGGGACGCGGGCGATGGCTTCGGCGGCGGGGTCGCCGCGCAGGGTGACGTCGCGGTGGTCGCCGCGAGCCGCAAGGACTACGGGATGGGGACCGCCTACATCTTCGAGCGGCGGGGCGATGAGTGGGTCGAGACGGCCGAGGTGTGGAGCGACGCGAAGAACTACGCGGCGATCAACGGCCACGAGGTGGGCTGCGAGGAAGGCGTCTCGGCCGACTTCGACTGCAGCGAGGTGAACATCCTCTCCTTCATGCCGGTGCAGTCGCTCGGGGCGAACCGCGGCGTCCGGGTCAACGACGTGTGGGGCTGGACCGACCCCCAGACCGGGCGCGAGTACGCCCTCGTGGGGCTCACCGACCAGGCTTCCTTCGTCGACATCACCGACTCGCAGAACCCGCGCTACGTCGGGCGTCTTCCCATGACGGAGGGCGCGCGCGGCAGCGTGTGGCGCGACATCAAGGTCTTCAGGGATCACGCCTTCATCGTTTCCGATGGGGCGGGAGATCACGGGATGCAGGTGTTCGACCTCACCCGGCTGCGCGATGTGGGGAGCGAGCCGGTCACCTTCGAGGTGGATGCCCACTATGACGGGATCGCCTCCGCGCACAACATCGTGATCAACGAGGCCACGGGCTTCGCCTACAGCGTGGGATCGAGCGGAGGGGGCGAGACGTGCGGCGGCGGCCTCCACATGATCGACATCAACGAACCGACGGAGCCGAGCTTCGCGGGCTGCTTCGGTCACGAAGGCACCGGGCGTCGCGGCACGGGGTACTCGCACGACGCGCTCTGCCTGATCTACGACGGCCCGGACCGCGAGCACGCCGGCAAGGAGATCTGCTTCGGGTCCAACGAGACCGACGTCTCGATCGCGGACGTCACCGACAAGGAGAACCCGATCCCGCTGTCGACCGCCACCTACGCCAACGTCGCCTACGCGCACCAGGGCTGGGTGACGGAGGATCACCGTTTCTTCTACCTGGGAGACGAACTCGACGAACTGAGAACGCAGTTCTCGGGTACGCGCACGATGATCTTCGACATCACGGACCTCGACGACCCCGTGCTCGTCAAGGAGCACTTCGGGGAGTCCACGGCGAGCGACCACAACATGTACGTGCTCGGCGACCTGCTCTATCAGTCGAACTACAACAGCGGACTGCGGATCCTCAACGTGAGCGACCCCGAGAATCCGACCGAGGTCGGCTTCCTCGACACCGTGCCGTACGCCGAGGGGCCGTCGATGGGCGGCTCGTGGAGCAACTATCCGTACTTCGCGAGCGGGACGATCATCGTGACGAGCGGAAACGAGGGCCTGTTCATGGTGAAGTACCAGAAGCCGGAACTCGTCCCGTAATGGCAGGGATGATCAGCGCGCTGCGGTCCGGCCTCCTCGCCCTGGGGATGGCCGGACTCCTGGCGGTTGGGGCCGCCGCGGCGGGGGGCGTGACCGCGCCCTCCGCCGAAGGTCCTTTCCTCTACGTGGCGAACCAGGAGGCGGCGGCCGTGACCGTCATCGACCTCGAGACCCACGAAGTCGTCGAGGTCATCGACCTCGAGGCCATGGGGTACGGGGCCAACGCAAAGCCGCATCACGTCGCGGTCGAGCCGGACGGGTCGTTCTGGTACGTGTCGCTCATCGCGGCCAACCGGGTGCTCAAGTTCGACCGTGACAACGAGCTCGTCGCTTCCGTCGAGTTCGAGCGGCCGGGCCTCCTCGCGCTTCACCCTTCGGAGCCCTGGCTCTTCGTGGGGCGGTCGATGGCGGCGGTGAACCCGCCCCAGCGCATCGGCCGGATCGACCGGATGTCGATGGAGGTCGAGGAATACGATGTCTTCATCCCGCGTCCGCACGCGCTGCTGGCGAGCCCCGACGGGGGGTGGGTCTACGCGGGCAGCCTGGGAGAGAACTCCGTCGTCACGGTCGAAGCGGAGAGCGGCCAGGCCGAGTTGCTCAGGCTTCCCGGCTCCGGGGCGATGCCTCACGTCCTCGTGCAATACGCGATCTCCCCGGACGGCGAGACGCTCGTTGCGACGGCGGAGATGACGGCCAAGCTCCTCGTCTTCGATGTCACGGAGCCGGTGGCGCCGAAGCTCGTGGGGGAGCTGGACGTGGGCGCGCGGCCGTGGCACCCTAGCTGGTCGGCGGACGGGCGATGGATCTGGTTCGGCAACCTGGGCGCGAACGAGGTCACGCTCGTCGACACCTCCGACTGGTCCGTGGCCGCCGTGATCCGGGGCGAGGGCCTCGCCGAACCGCACGGCAGCGTGCTCTCGCCGGACGGCTCCCGACTCTACGTGGCGAACCGGAACGAGACCGGCTCCTACGCGTCGTCGGACCGGATGGGATACGACGCGCCCGGCGGTACGGTCGTCGTCATCGACACCGCGACCCGCGAGATCATCGACGTCATCGAGACGCCGCCCTACGCGTCGGGCATCGGTCTCGCCTCCAGCCCGCACTGAGGGCGCCGGCAACGTGAGCCGCATGGCCGGGCCCCGCAGTCGGCGGGCCGCGCCGGGAGCGTTGACCGCTGCTCTTTTGGCGGCGGGGTGCGCATCGAGCGGCGCCGGTCCGGGGGAGTTGGCGCCGGAGCGCGCGGTCGGCGGCGAACCCGGATTCGTCCGCGCCGTCACCCCCTTTCCGGTGTTCGACGAGTCCGGAAACGCGTACGAAATCCCCTTCCTCGGCGGCTTCAACGTGCCCCGTCCGCAGTGGGTGGACATCGATGGAGACGGCGACCTCGACCTCTTCGTGCAGGAGACGACGAACCGCCTGCTGTTCTTCGAGCGCGAGGACACGCCGGACGGACGGCGCCACACCTGGCGGCCGGCGGCGTACTCGGACCTCGAGGTCGGAGAGTGGTTCCGCTTCGTGGATGTCGACGCGGACGGAGACCGGGACCTGCTCGCGGAGTCCCCCTTCAGCTACATGAAGCTCTACCGGAACACCGGTACGGCGGGCGGGGCCGTATTCGAACTCATCGCGGACACGCTCCGCGACACGCGCGGGGAGGCGATCTTCTCGGACCGCCAGAACATCCCCAACGCGGCGGACATCGACTGCGACGGGCGCCTCGACCTCTTCATCGGCCGCCTCGTGGGGACGGTCACGCGCTACGAGGCCACGGGCGCGATCGGGGAGAACGCCTCGCCCTTCCGGCACATCACGGACCGTTTCGAGGACATCGAGATCGTCGCCGACCCGGCCGCGGCCGGGGGCGTGCCGCCCTTTGACGGCCCGGACGCGGGCGGCCCCACCCTGCACGGGGCGAACACGATGGCGCTCGCCGACTACGACGCGGACGGCGACACGGACATGTTCTGGGGCGACTTCTTCGAGGCCGGGCTTCTCCTGATCGAGAACGCGGGCTCGTGCGAGGCTCCGAACCTCCGCGTGGAACCGCGTCCCTTCCCCCTCGACGACCCGATCCGGACGAGCGGCTACAACGCGCCGACCTTCGGCGACTACGACGGCGACGGCGACCTCGACCTGCTCATGGGCGTGCTCGGCGGCGCGTACAACGCGAACACGACGACGGCCGACAACCTCATGCTCTTCTCGCAGGAGTCCGACGGCGGCTTCGAGCTGCGGACGCGACGCTTCATCTCGCAGATCGATGTGGGCAGCGAGAGCGTGGCCTCCCTCGCGGATCTCGACGGCGACGGCGACCTCGACCTCCTGCTCGGCAACAAGATCGACCCCGCGGACCTGTCGAACTCGCGCGTCTTCCTGTTCGAGAACGAGGGGAACGGGACGGAGCCGGTCTTCCGCCGGACGGGCGAGTTCGACCTGCCGGGGGCCTACCACAACGCGCCGGCCTTCGGCGACCTGGACGCGGACGGCGACCTCGACCTGTTGCTCGGCACCTGGCGCGACGAGATCCGCTACGTGCGGAACGAGGGCTCGGCCATGGAACCCCGCCTCACGCTGGTGGACTCCGCGTTCGTCGAGATCACGCGCGGGAGCAACGCGACGCCCGCGCTCGGCGACCTGGACGGGGATGGAGACCTCGACCTCATGATCGGGGAGTCCTCGGGGGCACTGAACTACTACGAGAACGTCGGCTCCGCTTCGGAACCGAGCTTCGAATTCGTGAGCGATGAGTACGGGGAGATCGACATCGGCCGGCGGAGCTTCCCCAAGCTCCTCGACCACGACGGCGACGGCGACCTCGACCTCATCGTCGGCACCGAGTCCGACGGGATCCGCTACTTCCGGAACGATGGGACTCCCGCAGCCCCGAACTTCGTGGAGGCCGACGGCGGGTTCCCCTCCGCCGACGATCTTCCGCTGTTCGCGACGCCGGAGTTCGGGGACCTGGACGGGGACGGCGATCTCGACCTCGTCGTGGGCGCCGCCGGAGGCGGCCTCTACTACTTCGAACGACGTTGAATCCCGTTGAAAGGATGTAAAGGATGTATCTGCTGAATAGAACGCGCACCTTCCTCGCCGCGGCCGTCTGCGGCCTGCTCGTGCCGGGAGCGGCCGAGACCCAGGAATTCGGCGGCACGGTGGTGCTCGACGAGGGCACGATCATCGTCAGCGAAGCGGTCGACCCGGCTGCGAATCCACAGGACCCATCGTCGGCTTCGCCCCGCACGCTCTACGTGTACGAGAGGGCGGGCGAGGGCTGGGAGCGCACGGGCACGCTGCGCGCGCCGGAACACGGCGGCGCGGATTATTTCGGCCGCTTCGTGCTCGCGGACGGCGACCAACTGCTGGTCGGCGCCACGGCGCTCGACTCGGATGGGGACGGCCAGAGCGACGGCAGCGTCCTGATCTTCCGGCGCAGCGGCGATGGGTGGGAATTCGAGCGCTACCTGCGACCGGAGAGCGTACCCCCCGGCGTGTCTTTCGGCCGTTTCGCCTCGATCGGTGGCAACCTTCTTGTCGTCACCGCGCTGGGTTATCAGGAAACCGGCGGGGCCTGGGTCTTCACGCGCGGCGATGATGGCGAGTGGATCGAGGACGGGATACTGACCTCCGCCGACCCGGACCCGCAGCAGGAGTTCTTCGGTTGGGGGGCCCACACCGATGGCGAGCGCGTGATCGTGGGTGCCTTTGCCGGGCCACAGCTGCCCGGGGCGGCGTACGTGTTCGGCCGGGATTCCGAGGGTGACTGGGTGCAGGAGGCACGGCTCGGCCACGAGGGCGACGAGAGGCAGCCGGGAGCGGCGTTGGTGGCGAATCGCGCCGCGGTTCTCGCGGTCGGCATCAACGGCTCGCACGCCCTTCTCGGGCTGCCGGGCGCCTACGACGGGGCGGGGACGGTCCTCAACTACGTGCGCCGCCCGTCCGGCGACTGGGTGCGCCAGGGATCGCTGGCGGCGTTCCACCGTCAGCCCGGCGACTACTTCGGGGCGACCATCGCGGCGCGTGATGACGAACTCTGGATCGCGGCGCCCGGCGCGGGCCGTTTCGGCGCGATCTACGCCTTCTCCCGGGATGCCGCGGCCGCGGATTTCGGCTCGGCGACCCGCATCGGCGCGGGCCCCGGAACGGATGCGGGAGATGGCTTCGGCCTCTCGATCTCCGCCGCCGGCGACATGGCGGTCGTCGGACAGCCGTGGGACGATTCGGCGCTCGGTTCCGCCGTCGTGTTCGAGAACCGGGATGGCACATGGGCCGAAACGGCGAAGCTCTTCATCCCCGAGGAACGGCGCCCGCTGACGGCGCTCTCCGAGATCGACTGCGGCGACGACGGCATGGCGGACCAGTTCACCTGCAACCAGGTGGACGTGATCTCGTTCCTGCCGCTGGATGAGATCGGCGGCACCGACCGCGGTATCGAGACGAACGACGTGTGGGGGTGGACGGACCCGCAGACGGGGCGCGAGTACGCGATCGTCGGACGCACCGACGGCACCGCGTTCATCGACATCTCCGACCCCGCGGCGCCCGTCTATCTCGGCAATCTACCGAAGACCCCCGGGTCGCTCACCCAGTCGTGGCGCGACATCAAGGTCCATGCGGATCACGCGTTCGTCGTCGCGGACAATGCGGGCGAGCACGGGATGCAGGTGTTCGACCTCACGCGGCTGCGCGACGTGCGCAATGCGCCGGTCGAGTTCGATCCCGACACGGTGTACGAGGGGATCGCGAGCGCCCACAACGTCGTGATCAACGAGGAGACCGCGACCGCCTACGCAGTCGGTTCGAGCGGCGGCGGCGAGACGTGCGGCGGTGGGCTCCACATGATCGACATCAGCGATCCGAGGGCGCCGAGCTTCCTGGGGTGCCACGCGGAGGCCGGCACCGGGCGAGGGCAGACCGGCTACACGCACGACGCGCAGTGCGTGAACTACCGCGGCCCGGACGCCGAGCACGCCGGGAAGGAGATCTGCCTCAAGGCCAACGAGACGGCGGTCGTGATCGCGGACGTGACGGACCGGGACAATCCCGTCACGCTCTCCACGGCCGAGTATCCGGCGGTCGCCTACACGCACCAGGGCTGGCTCACCGAGGACCACCGCTACTTCTACCAGAACGACGAACTCGACGAGATGTCTTCGGTGGGCCAGGCGCAGCAGACCGGCACGGAACCCGACATGGAGGCGAGCCGCACGCTCATCTGGGACGTGTCGGATCTGGACGATCCGATCCTCGTCAAGGAGCACTTCGGGGAGACGTTCACGATCGACCACAACCTCTACATCGTGGGCGATCTCATGTACCAGTCAAACTACGTGAGCGGGCTGCGCGTGCTCGACATCAGCGACCGCGAGAACCCGCGCGAGGTCGGCTTCTTCGACACGGTGCCGTGGGACGAGTCCGTCACCTTCGACGGCTCGTGGTCGAACTACCCGTTCTTCGCCAGCGGGACGATCGTCGTGTCGAGCGGCAAGGAGGGCGTGTTCTTCCTCCGGTACCGTCGGCCGGAACTGGTGCCCTGAGACGCTCGGGACACCCGTCCGCGGCGGCCGGCGGGCCGCTGGCGGCGCGGGCGCTCGCGCTCCTGGCAGGGGTGGCGAGCTGGGGATGCTCGGATGGCACGGGCCCCTCCCCGGCTCCGCCCCCGCCGCCCGTGCCGCCGGAGCCCGTCGCCTTCGAACTGACGGCGAACGAGGTGTTGACCGGGCTCTCCCAGCCGGTTTTCCTCGCCGCTCCACCGGGCGACGCGAGGCTCTTCGTCGTGGAGCAGACGGGCCGCATCCGCATCGCGAGCGCGGACGGACAACTCCTCGGCGACCCCTTCCTCCACCTCTCGGGCCGCGTGGGAACGGCGCCCGAGGGCGGCCTCCTGACGATGGCCTTCCACCCGCGGTACGCGGACAACGGACAGGTCTTCGTCTACTACACCGACCCGGGGGACGACACGGTGGTCGAGCGTTACACCATCTCGGGGGACCCCGACCGCCTCGACCCGGGTTCGGCGAAGCGGATCCTCGCGCTCACGCAGCGCCGCCAGAACCACAACGGCGGCATGCTGCAGTTCGGGCCCGACGGGATGCTGTACATCTTCCTCGGCGACGAGGGCGGGGCCGGCGATCCGTTCGGCAACGGGCAGAATCCGGAGACGCTGCACGGTTCGATCCTCCGCATCGACGTGGACGGAGGCGACCCGTACGCGATCCCGGACGACAACCCCTTCGCCGGAGAAGAGGGTGGGCGGGGCGAGATCTGGGCCATTGGCGTCCGGAACCCGTGGCGCTCGACCTTCGACTTCGCGGACAACGTCCTCTACGTGGCGGACGTGGGCCAGAACGAACGCGAGGAGATCAACGCGGTGCCGGCGGGCGAGGCGGGCGTGAACTACGGCTGGAGCACGATGGAGGGATCCGCCTGCTACCAGAGTTCCGGGTGCGACATGTCGGGGCTCACGCTGCCCGTCGTCGAGTACATCCACGATGGCAACGTCTGCTCGGTGACCGGAGGATACGTCTACCGCGGCTCACAACTCCCCGAGATTGCGGGGCACTACTTCTACTCGGACTTCTGCACCGGCTTCCTGCGGAGCTTCCGGTTCGACGGCGGACAGGCGACGGACGAGCGGCGCTGGAACGTGGGGAGCCTCGGGGCGGTGTCGTCCTTCGGCGTCGACGGCGCCGGGGAACTCTACGTCGTGAACCTCACCGGCTCCGTCTCCCGCCTGGAGCGCCGCCAGCCGTAGCGGCCCGAGGCCGGGCCGAAGTGGCCGGCGGCGGCCGACGGATCGGCACGCTCACACTCTGAACGTCAGCCCCACCTGGAAGAGCAGGAAGTCGACATCGGAGGCAATGGGGGAGAACGAACTCCCGCCGAAGCCGTCCTCGACGATGCTCCCGGGCACGAGATACTCCGTGCGGCCGTGCCTCCGGTACTGGGCTTCGAGCTTCAACACTATCGGCTTGGCGGACCGGCGGACCGGGATCGCGAGCCCGCCGCCGACGCCGTACGCCGCCCGCACGTCGTCGAAGTTCACCGTCGTTCCCTGATAGGGCGAGTCGCGATAGAGCGTCTCGTAGAGATCCCAACCGGGCTCGACCGAGCTGACCGTGAAGAAGTAGCCGAGCCCCACGAAGCCGTTCACGAAGGGCTGGACGGGGCCGTACGGAAGCCGGATCTCGGGGCCGAATCCCAGGTAGCCGATGTTGTTCTGCGTGACGATGTCGGTCAGGATCCGGTCGGTCGCAGCGAATACGGGGACGCCAAGCGTCTCCGACCCGTATTCGACGAAGCCGGCTTCGAACCGGACCCGGAAGGCGGGGGAGTCCTGGAAGCCAAGCAGGGCCGTGAGCGCTCCCCCGAAACCGTCGTTGACGAACGAACGGAACTGCCCCCGCGGCGCCATCAGGGACAGGGTGCCGCCCAGATCCCACTGCGTGCCGTTTCCGCCCGAAGAGGGGTCCCGGGGCGGTTGGCCGGGGATCTGTCCGCCAGGCACCTGCGCCGCCACGTCCGCGGGCGCCAGCGTCACCAGCGTCATCAGTACGGCGAGTCCGGCCCCGAGCCTGCCGGGGCTCCGCATCCGCGTACGCATCATCTGTCCCGCTCCTTCCCGCGTCTCCAGGGCGTCCGGTCGGTCGCCCGGCCCCGCGCTCGGTGTCTCTCGTCGTCCCGTAGACGGCCGCACTCCGGAAACCGTCACAGCGTAATCTCGCCCGTAAGATAGAGCGCCGCACGGCCGGCGATCGTCACGCGGTCCCCAAGATGGCGACAGATGAGGGTACCGCCGCGGGCGCTGATCTGCCGCGCCTCGAGCGGCGCCTCGCGGCGACCGAGCCGCTCGGCCCAGTAGGGCGCCAGCGTGCAGTGCGCGGAGCCCGTGACCGGATCCTCCGGTACGCCGACGCTCGGTGCAAAGAAGCGGGACACGAAATCCGTGCTCACTCCGGGCGCGCTCACGATGATCCCGAGCCGATCCAGCCCGCGCAGCCGCGCGAAATCCGGCTTCAGCTTCCGGACGTCGTCCTCGGCCTCGAGGAGGACGAGATAGTCCCGCTCCGAGGCCAGGACCTCCGCGGGCTCCGCTCCCAGCCCCTCCACCAGGGCGCGAGGGGCCTCGCGCGACACCGCCGGACGCGCCGGAAAATCCATCACGAACAGGTCCCCGTCGCCCCGTTCCACGACGAGTTCGCCGCTTCTCGTCTCGAAGCGTACGCTCTCGCGACCCGGGGCCAACCTCTCGAGGATGACCCAGGCGGAGGCAAGCGTCGCGTGTCCGCACAGGTCGACCTCCGAAAGGGGCGTGAACCAGCGGAGCCCGAACCCGCCCTCTTCTCTCTCGTCGTCGCGAACGAAGAACGCGGTCTCGGAGAGGTTGTTCTCCGCCGCGATCTTCTGCAGGACGTCGTCTTCGAGCCACGCATCGAGCGGACAAACGGCCGCCGGATTGCCCTCGAAGGGCCGGTCCGAGAAGGCGTCGAGCTGGTAAAGCGGAATTTTCATGCGTTCTCCGTGCGGCGTGAAACTCCCGGGGGGCCAGCCCCCATTGCGGTCCACGCAAACTAGTGTCGTGTCCCGGAAGTCCGCGAGCCAGCGGGCGTGCCGGGGCGCGGGGTTCACGGTACGCGGCCGTGCCGGTAGATTCGGCCCATCCGCGCGGAATGTCCGCGCGCCGTCCCGACGCGGGGCAGACATAAGCAAGGAAGGCGCGACATGCCGGTCGAAATCACCGGATACTGGCTGGCCAAGACCGAGCCTCACGTGTATTCGATCGACGACCTCGCCCTGGACGGCGAGACGGAATGGGACGGCGTGCGCAACTACCAGGTCCGGAACTTCATGCGCGACCGGATGAATCCGGGCGAGAAGGTCCTCATCTATCATTCCAACACGAAGGTGCTCGGCGTCTACGGCGTGGCGGAAGTCGCGGGTCCGGCGCACCCGGACTCCACCCAGTTCGACCCCGACAGCGGCTACTTCGACCCGAAGTCCAGCCCGGAGAATCCCCGCTGGTGGTGCCCCGATTTTCGCTACGTGGAGACCTTCGGGACGCCGGTGACCCGGCAGATGATGAAAGAAACGGCCGGCCTCGAGGCTATCAATGTCATGAAACGGGGCATGCGACTCTCGGTCATGCCGGTGACGGAGGAGGAGTTCGAGATCATCCTCCGCCTTGGACGCGGATAGGGAGAACAGAGGCAGGTCATGTTGTGGTTCCTGATCATACTCGCGGCGGTCGCCTTCATCGTCATCGGCATGTACAACAGCCTCGTGCGGCTGCGCGTACGCGTGAACGGCGCCTGGGCCGACATCGATGTCCAGCTCAGGCGCCGCTGGGACCTCATCCCCAACCTCATGGAAACCGTCGAGGCATCCGCGGGCCACGAACGCGAGACCCTCGAGGCCGTGATCGAGGCGAGGAACCGGGCCATGGGTGCGCGGGGGCCCGCCGAAGCGGGTGCGGCGGAGGGAGCGCTCGCGGGGGCGCTCGGGAGGCTCTTCGCGCTCTCGGAGGCCTACCCCCGGCTGCGGGGAGTCGAGGCGTTCACGGACTTCCAGCACTCCCTCGATGAGATCGAGGAGGCG
The DNA here is from genome assembly GCA_026914155.1 of Candidatus Palauibacter rhopaloidicola. Classification (GTDB taxonomy): domain Bacteria; phylum Gemmatimonadota; class Gemmatimonadetes; order Palauibacterales; family Palauibacteraceae; genus Palauibacter; species Palauibacter rhopaloidicola. Next base: position 182,889 of record JAPPGH010000031.1, read on the forward strand.
GTGCAGAACGCGCGGCGCTACTACAACGCCGTCGTCCGGGACTACAACACGAAGGTACAGGTCTTCCCCACGAATCTGCTCGCTGGGCCGTTCGGCCACACACGCCGGGAGTTCTTCTCGCTAGACGACGAGCGGCAGCGCGAGGGGCCGCGGGTGGCGTTCTCGTGAAGCTCCGGCGTCCGCGACGCGCCGCGGAGGCGGCGGCCCGAGCCGCCATGCTGGCAGGCGCCACGGCCGGCGTCCTCTGTCTCTTCCTCTCCCCGGCGGCCGCGCAGGAGCGCTCCTGGCGCATCGAGGAGTTCCACGCCGACATCCGGGTGCTGGAGAGCGGGGCCATCGAGGTGACCGAAACGATCCGGCCCCGGTTCAACGGAAGCTACAACGGAATCTACCGGACGATTCGCGTCGAGGACCGGATCAACGGGTTCCGCCGCAAGCTGCGCCTTTCGGTGGAGGCGGTGACGGACGCGGACGGGAATCCGCTGCGCTACGAGTCGAAGCGCGATGGGGACTACCTGAACACGACGATCTGGGTACCCGGCGCGGTCGACACGGTGCGCACGGTCCGACTCTCCTACGGCGTGACGAACGGGCTCCGCTTCTTCGAGGCGGATGAGGAAGAGGACGGTATCGTCGAGGCGTACGACGAACTGTACTGGAACGTGACGGGGACCGCATGGCCGGTCCCGATCGAGACCGCGAGCGCGACCGTGAGACTTCCGCCGACGGTCGGGGGCGTGCGCGCCCACGCCTTCACCGGGGGTTACGGTGCCACGGGCCAGGACGCGACGGTCGACGTCACGGGTGCCCGGGTCGACGTGCGAACCGATCGGCCGCTCGCCTTCCGGGAAGGCCTGACGATCGGGATCGGATGGAATGCCGGCGTCGTGTTGCGGCCCACGGCGATGGACCGCGCCGGCATGTACCTGTTCGACAACTGGCCGCTCTTCCTGCCCTTCTTCGTGCTCGCCTTCATGTACCGGCGCTGGAACGAGCGGGGGCGCGATCCCGAAATCGGGTCGATCGAGCCGCGCTACGAGCCGCCCGGCAATCTGTCGCCCGCCGAGGTCGGCGTCATCGTCGACAACCGGGCGGACCTGCGCGACATCACGGCGACGCTGATCGACCTCGCGGTGCGGGGGCACCTGACGATCGAGGAAGGCGAGGAGAAGGACTACACCTTCGAGCGGCGCGACAACCCTGGCGACCGCCTCGCCCCGCACGAGAGCGCGCTCCTGCAGGCGGTGTTCGGGGGGCGGAGGACCCGCCGGCTCTCGGACCTCAAGGACCGCTTCTACAAGGACCTCCCGGAACTGAAGTCGAAGTTGCTGGCGACGCTCATCGAGCACGGCGTGTACACGGAATCGCCGACCATCGTCGCCGGGAAATACGTGGGTCTGGGGTTCCTGGTCGGCATCGTGATCTTCTTCGGCGGGCTGCTCGCCCAGGCCGTGCTCCCGCTGGCGATGGGGGCCGTGCTCGGGGCGGCCATCGGCTCCGCGTTCGTCATCGTGGTGTTCGGACTCTTCATGCCGGCGCGCACGAAGAGGGGGACCGAGCTGTTGCGGCAGGTGAAGGGGTTCGAGGAATTCCTCACGCGGGTCGAATCCGACCGCTACCGGCGGAAAGTCACGGGTCCGGAGATGTTCGAGAAGTGTCTTCCGTACGCCATGGCGCTCGGCGTCGCGGCGCAGTGGTCGCGGGCCTTCCGGGATCTGTATCGCGAACCCCCGGACTGGTATCATGGGCACGCTCTTTCGACGTTCAACTCTCACATCCTTGTCTCGAACCTGAACAGCATGTCCGCGGAGACGCACAGCGTGATGCAGTCCGCGCCGCGCAGCGCCCAGGGATCGAGCTTCTCGGGCGGAGGGATCCCGGGGGGCGGCGGCTTCTCGGGCGGCGGCTTCGGCGGAGGTGGAGGAGGCGCATTCTGACATGACTTCCAGCACGAAGACCTCGGTCGGCGACCGCGTGGAGCCGTTCACGCTGCCCTACGAAGCCGGAGGAACGATCGATCTCGGGGACCACATCGGCCGCGACCGGATCGTACTCCTCTTCTTCCCCCTCGCCTTCACCTCGGTCTGCACGGCGGAGATGTGCCGGCTCCGGGACGAGTGGAACGCCTACGCGTCGCTCGACGCCGCCGTGTTCGCGATCTCCGTCGACAGCCCGTTCGTCACTTCCCGCTTCAGGGCCGAAGAGAAGATCCCCTTCCCCATCCTATCCGACTTCAACCGCACGGTGTCGCGTGACTGGGGCGTGCTGTACGAGGAGTTTCACGGGTTCCGGGGCGTCGCCAAGCGGTCGGCGTTCGTGATCGGAACGGACGGCCGGGTAGCGTACAGGTGGGTGTCGGAGGACGCGGGCGTGGAGCCCGACTACGAGGAACTCCTGCAGGCGGTTGCCGACGCGCCCTGAGGACAGAGACGAACCGCAGCCACGGAGATGATCCGATGTCGATACCGCTCGCGCAGCAGCAGTGCATCCCCTGTCGAGGCGGGGTCCCACCCCTGGAGGGAGAGGCCCTCGACGCGCTGGCGGAGGAACTCGGGGCCGCATGGCGAGTGGTGGACGGCCACCACCTCGAGAAGGAGTACCGCTTCCCCGATTTCGTGACGGCGCTCGACTTCGTGAATCGCGTGGGTGGGATGGCGGAGGAGCAGAACCATCACCCGGACCTGTTCCTCGCGTGGGGACGGGTCGTCGTCCGGATCTGGACGCACAAGATCGACGGGCTCACGGAGAGTGACTTCGTGTTCGCGGCGAAGGCGGAAACGCTGCACCGACCGCGGGCGTGAACCACAGGATGTCCTCAAGGGCCATCGAGGAGCCCGGAGACCACGGACGACGGATCGGCGCGTACCGGGGGGCCGAGCCCGGTCCGCTCGTCATCTGTATCGCCTCGCTGCACGGAAACGAACCGGCGGGTATCGCGGCGCTGGAACGAGTATTGGACGTGCTCTCGTCGAACCGGTTTCGGATGCGCGGGGACCTGGTCGGCCTCCGTGGCAACCTTCAGGCGCGCAGAGCGGGTACGCGGTTCATCGACGAGGATCTCAATCGCGTGTGGCAACGCGAGCGCGTGGACGCGGTACTGGAGTCGCTGCGCTCCGGGGAGCCGGCGCGGGAGGGGGACAGGGGGCCGATCGTGGGGAGCGCCGAGTTGGCGGAACAGCGGGATCTTCTGGCCGCCTTCCAGGCGGAAGACCGACGCGCGCGCGGGCCCATCCACGTCCTCGACCTTCATACCACATCAGCGGAAAGCGCGCCTTTCACGACGCTTGGGGACACGCTTCAGAACCGGGCACTCGCACTCCGCCTTCCCGTCCCGGTGGTCCTGGGACTGGAAGAGCAGATCGATGGCGCCATGCTCCACTACTTCGACCGCCTGGGCTGGGCGAACATCGGCATCGAGGCGGGGCAGCACGCGGCCGCGTCGTCCATCGACGTGCACGAGGAGGCCGTGTGGATCCTGCTTGAGACCCTCGGACTGATCGAGGAAGGAAGCGCACCGGGTCCGGGCGACCTGAAGGCGCGTCTCGCTCGCCGCGCAGAAGGCCTGCCGAGTGTGCTGGATGTCCGCTATCGCCACGTCGTCTCGGAGGAGGACGAATTCCGGATGCACCCGGGGTTCAGGAACTTCGACGTGGTCGACGCGGGGCAGGAACTCGGCGCGGACCGGGCCGGACCGGTGCGGACGGCGTTTGCGGGCCGCGTCTTCCTCCCACTCTACCAGCGGCAAGGCGACGACGGTTTCTTCATCGTCCGGCAGCGGGCTCCCGTGTGGCTGAAAGTGTCCCGTGTACTTCGGACGGCCGGTGCGGATCGCGCGGCCACATGGCTTCCGGGAGTACGGCCGCATCCCGCACGGAGCGACGCCGTCGTCCTGGCGCGCTGGGCGCGCAACCGGGGGGTGATCGGGCTCCTCCACCTCATGGGGTTCACCGTCCGGGGCGAGAGCGGCGGGGCGGTGCTGGTGCGACGCCAGGAAGGGCCCGCCCGCCAGCCGGAGTCTGCGCCCACCGGCGGTTAGCTAGCCTTGGCTCGTCGCCGGCCCCGGTTGGGAACCCGCGCCGCCGCGGTCGCGCTCGCGGGCGGCGCCGTGGGGGTGGGCGCGTGCGGAACGGAAGTCACGCCGCCGGAGCCCCGGGAAAACCGGAGTCCGGTGGCGGTGGACGCCCTCCCCGACATCGACGTACGGCTCGGGCATCCGGCGGTCATCGACGCCGCTGCCTGGTTCCGGGATCCGGACGGCGACGCGCTGACGTTCGACGCGAGATCCCTCGACGCCGGCGTGGCCCGCGTGACGGTTGCCGAAGATCGGGTGACGGTGGAAGGGGTCGCGCCGGGGTCCGCGATCATGGAGGTCACTGCCCGCGACGGCGGCGGGCTTGCGGTCGCGCAGCGCTTCGAGGCGACGGTCGGGGCCGGGGTCGCACTCACGCTCGGCGTGGCGCAGGCGCGGGAGGGCGGCATCGCGCGCGTCGAAGTCGTGCTCGACGAGGCCGCGGCATCGCCGCTGACCGTGCGCTATTCGCTGGGCGTGGATGACGCGCGGCTGACGCATGACGCGGATTCGGCGGATGTGCTCGACCCGAGCGAGGGCGAGGTCGAAGTCCCGGCGGGGGCGAGCGGCACCGTCATCGAGATCCGCATCGCCGACGACGATGAGATCGAGCCGCCCCGGGAAGTCCTCACCCTTGCGCTGGATCGACCCGCAACCGGGAGCGGCTTCGTGCTCGCCCCTCCTTCGAGCGCCACGGTGGTCATCCGGGAGGGAGTGTGCGACCGGACGGCTGCCGTGCGCGACGCGATCGTACGCGGGCTCCGGGCCGACGACTGCAGCGCCCCCGACGGCCAGGCCCTGGCCGAGCTCCGGACGCTGAGGGTCAGGCCCCGGGAGCCCGGCCTCGAGGCGGGAACCGGAGCCGTCCGCGGCGGACTGCGCCCGGCCGACCTGAGCGCCCTTTCCGGCCTGGAGTGGCTCTCGCTTCAGGACTACCGGCTGGGAGCCCTTCCCCCCCGGGCGTTCTCCGATCTCTCCAGCCTGGAGGTGCTCAATCTCGCGGGAAACCTGATCGCGGATCTGCCGCCGGGCGTGTTCGCGGGCCTCCGCAGGCTCGAGTGGCTCTCCCTGGCCGACAATCGTCTGCAGGCGCTTCCGGCGGGCGTGTTCGGCGACCTCGCCGGCCTGCGAGAACTGTTTCTGCAGGATAACGAACTGCGCGCCCTCCCTCCCGGTGCGCTGACAGGCCTCCGGAGCCTGGAACGGCTGACCCTGGGGGGGAACGAAACCGCCTTCGCCTTCCCCGTGCGGTTGGCCCGAACGGACCACGAAGACCCGACGGCTCCGGGCCCCGCCACGATCGAAGCTCGAATACTGGAGGGCGCGCCCTTCGATGTCCGGCTCCCGCTTCTTGCCCATGGGGGAACGCTCCCGGTCGACTCGATCCTGGTGCGGGCGGGCACCACGGCGAGCGCGGCCGTGACGCTCACTCCCGGCGACGCCGCCGAGTCCTCGATTTCCGTGACGGTCGGCACGGAAGAGGCGCTTACCGAGGCCTGCGCGGACCGTTGCGACGGGTTCGATCTCGTCGCGGGGGACCCGCTCGTCCTGTCCAACCCCGCTTCGGTCACGTTGTCCGTGCCCCATGCGTATCTGACTCAGGCGACCCAGAACCGCGAGGGCGGCGTACCGCTGGTCTCGAACCGGCGCGCCCTCCTTCGCGTCTTCGCAACCGCGGACGAGGTCAACGGCTTCCGGCCGGGAGCCACTGCGACCTTCTTCCAGGGTGGAGCGGAGACGTACCGGACGGCGCTTGACCCTCCCAGCGGAGGCATCCCGCTCGCGGTCGACGAGAGCCGACTCGAAAGGTCCTTCAACGCCGTCATACCGGGCCGCGTGCTGCAGCCGGGCGTGAGCATGGTCGTGGAACTCGATCCGGACGGCGCGCTCCCCCTGACCTCCTCGAGCCGGTCCCGGTTCCCGGCCGAGGGTCGACACAACCTTGAGGTTCGGCAGATGCCCGCGCTGCGCGTGACGCTCGTGCCCGTGCAGTACCATTCGGAGGGAAACCGGGACGTGAATCCGCTTGTGGCGGCGTTCGCGAGCGACCTCGCCGCGGCAGCCATGGGGGCGGGGTCGGCCGTCTCCGGCAGCGTGCTGCGTTACGCCCGTACGGTCCTGCCCATCGGCGACCTGCACGTGGCGCTTCGCGAACCCTACCACACGTGGGCGGACACCTCGCGGGCGGGAGCCGTCGGCCTCATCCGCGAGATCGAACTGCTCCGGACGATGGAAGCGGAGGACCCCCGGGAGCACTACACCGGGATTTTCGGCGTTCCGAAGCCCCTTGCGCGGCACCCGGACGCGTACTGGATCGACGGCCTCGGGATGCTGGCCGGGCGAAGCTCCCTCACGGCATCGCACGGTTCGGACGGCCTGCTGCAGCGGACGGGCCGTCTCCGCCTCGTGTTCGCCCACGAGTTGGGGCACAACCTCGGGCGCCCGCACACGCCCTGCGACGAGCCCGTCACCGACCCCGGGGCGGTGGACGCCGACTATCCGTGGCCGGATGGCCGCATCGGGGTGTGGGGATACGATTTCGGGGATGGCGGCGGCGACGGGACGGACCCGGGGCATCTGTTCAACCCGGAGGGATACCGGGACCTGATGTCCTATTGCTATCCCCAGTGGATCAGCGACTACAGCTTCACCAGGATGCTGGAATTCCGCCTCGCGCGGGACGGAAGTGCCGGGATCTCGGCGTTCGCACACGCGACGGATCGCCGAACCGGGAGCGGTGACATGCTCCTTCTCTGGGGCGGGGTGGACGATGGCCAACTTCGGCTGGAACCCGCCTTCGCCTATCCGACGGCCCCTCGCCTTCCCTCGTCGGGCGGCCCATACCGCCTGACGGGCCAAGATGCAGCGGGACGAACCCTGTTCTCGCTCAGCTTCACCCCGACGTCGATCGCCCACGGGATCGGTGAAGAGAACCGCGCATTCGCCTTCGCGATCCCCCTCGACCCCGCCTGGGCGAAGACGCTGGACCGCCTCACGCTCAGCGGCCCGTCAGGGTCGGTCTCGGTGGACCGGGCTCGCGGGGGCCGCGCCGCGCTGGTCATCGACCGCGCCACCGGACGCGTCCGCGGCATCGTCCGCGACGCCGCCGGCCCGGCGGTGCCGACCGGGGCAAAGGACGAGACTGGGCTCCGAATCCTGCGCGGCCTCCCCCGCCAGCCGGGCTGAGAGGCTGCTTGAGCTCAAAAAAAGAGACCAGGTTCAGGGCTTTCGTCCCACGATACCGATACGGCGGCGCAGGAGCGGTATCCAGCGCTTGCCGAGGCGCTCGACGGTTCGGAGCAGGGGCAAGTGCGACTCGGCGTACCGGGCGGACACGATGTCGAACCCGGCGTTGGTGAGCATCGCCTTGGTTCGTGGCATGGACTTGTAGTCTACGTGACCGGGTTCGCGCCGCAGAATGATGTTGCGGTTTCTTAGCACTTCGATGGCGTGGCTTCGGCACGGCATCCAGACAACGAGCATACCGCCCGGTCGAAGCACGCGGCACGCTTCGGCAACCGTGAGGTTGGATTCCTCTGGCCAAAGGTGTTCAAAGAGATCGGCGGCGTAGACGACATCGAACGATTCGGACGGCAGCCCGCAGTCGCGGACGTCGCCCTGCATAAACCGCACGTTGTTCGGGGCGGGGTCGGCATGAGCCAGCCGGTCACGGCAGAACGATACGGAATGGTCGGACAGGTCAATGCCGACGACTTCGCGTGCGAGCGGTGCGACGACAAACGCGATCGTGCCCCATCCCGTTCCCATGTCGAGCACGCTGTCGGTTGGGCCGGGGGTGTGGAGCCCAAGGATGTTGGCGATACGGTAACGGTGGAAGGAGCTGTTGGGGTCGTGCAGGTGACGGGCGCGGCGGAAGTACTCCGCCTCGTACTGGCCGTCGTCGGGGGCTTCGCGCATTTAGCCTGTCTTGTGGAGAAGCGGAAGTTGTCAGGACACGTACATGGACCCCCTTCTAGGCATGCGCAGCTCGTTCCACAAGCTCCTTTTTTTGGGGGGTATGCCCCCCTGTTTCCAGGGGGTGCCGAGGCGCAACTTCTTTCGTACAAGGCGTTTAGGAATATCCGTGGCAGGATGGCAGGTTCGGGGGTGGGGGCCACGACTTCAGGGATGGCGATGAAGACGATGGCGGCGACGGGTGAGGGTCCGTCAGCTAGTTGTAGGTCGCCAGCACCTGTCGGAGGGCGTCGATGTCGCGCGGTTCGTTGTAGACGTTCGGCGAGACGCGCAGGGCATCGCCGCGCAGGGAGGCGTAGACGCGGGCCTCGGCGAGGCGGGCGTCCACCTCCGCGAGGTCGCAGCCCGCGGGCAGGCGCACGCCGAGGATGTTTCCGGTCCGCCACTCGTCGTCCTCGATCGCCCAGCCGCAGCGACGCAGTTCATCGGCGAGGCCGGACAGGAGGGCGCGGCAATAGTCGAGGATGCGGGCGGGGTCCCAGTCGAGAATCAGGTCGAGCGCCTCGACGAGCATAGGAACGAGGATGAAATTGGACGTCTGTCCCACGTCATAGCGCGCCGCCCCTTCCCTGTATTCGTCCGTATAGTCGACGAGACCCTGGAAATCCTCCGAACCGCTGCGCGAGATCCACGTTTCCTCCAGCGGCGTGCCGTCGTCGAAGCGGGGACCGTAGTACCCGAAGGCGGTCGAGTAGGGCCCCAGGAGCCACTTGTACCCAACGGTGATCAACGCGTCGGGCTGAAAGCGCTCTACGTCGAACGGTACGGCGCCGATGGATTGCGAGCCGTCGATGACGAGCGCGGCGCCCACTTCGCGCGCCCGCTCCCCCGCCGCCTCGAGGTCGATCCGGGTTCCGTCCGTCCAGTGGCAGTGCGGGAGGGAGACGACGGCGGTCTCCGGTCCGATCGCTTCGAGCAACCGCTCGTTCCAGAGCGCGGCGGACGGGGGCGGGCCGGGGCGGTCCACCGTTCGGATCCTGCAGCCGCGGGCCGCCGCGCGGCGCCGCCACGCGTAGACGTTGCTCGGGAACTGCTCGCCGAGGACGACGATGTTCTGTCCCCGTTCGAGCGGGAGATTCCGGGCCGCGACCTCGATGCCGTAAGACGCGGAAGGTGCGAGCGCGATCCGCTCCGGCGGCGCGTTGACGAGGCGCCCGAAGCGGTCCCGGGCGCGGTCGCAGTCCCTGAAGAACCGCTCGCTCGGGAAGGGGGTCGGCGAGCACTTGCCGCGAATCCCTTCCACCCCCGCCGCCGCGACCGCGCGCGGGAGGGGCCCGAGATAGGCGCAGTTGAGGAAATGCGCACCCTCGTCGAGCGCGAACCGACTCTTCTGGCAGCCGAGTGCCGTCTTCGGTCGTTGCATCATCCGCCTCTCAGGTCAATCCGCAGTTTTGCACGGTCCACCTTGCCGGTCGCCGTCCGGGGGAGACGGTCCAGCACCTCCCAGCGGCGGGGCACGCGCGGACCCGACAACCGTTCGCGGCACCACGGGTCGAGACGGGCGGGGAGGTCGGGATCCTCCCCGGCGACGACAGCAACCACGACCTGCCCCCACCGGCTGTCCGGCATGCCGATGACGGCGGCTTCGCCGACTTCCGGGTGGGCGGCGACCACGGCCTCCACCTGGGCCGGGTCGACGTTCGCTCCTCCGCTCACGATCCGGTCGCGCAGGCGCCCCGTCACTTCCAGGCGACCCCGCGCGTCGAGGCGACCGAGGTCGCCCGTCGCGAACCAGGCGCCGGGGGGCCGCGCGGGCTCTCCGACGTATCCGCGGAACAGCGTGTCGCCGCGCACCTCAATGTGGCCCGGGGCCGGCGCGCCGGCCGGCCC
>JAPPGH010000031.1:192772-287516 GCA_026914155.1 Candidatus Palauibacter rhopaloidicola
CCCCCCCCGGGCGGGGGGGGGGGGGGGGGCCCCCCCCCGTCCCCGCCCCCCCCGGGGGGCCCCCCCCCCCTCTGGGGCCCCGGGGCGGGGCGCGCGGCCCGCCCCCGCGGCCGCATCGCCGGGCGGGCGGATCCGCACCTCGACGCCGGTCAGCGGGACGCCGGCCGACCGGTCGCCGGCGCGCACCTCCGCGGGCGTGGCCGTGGTGACCTGCGACCCCGCCTCGGTCAATCCGTACGTCAGCGCGATCGGCCACCCGGCGGACAGGGCCCGCTCCGCCAGATCCGGCGGGGTCGCCGCGCCGCCCAGCACGACGGCGCGCAGAGAGCCCGGCGGCCGGGCGCCGACGGCCAGCAGCCCGTGCAGCATGGCCGGCACGAGCGAGACGTGCGTCACGGCGAGTTCGCCGAGCGCCCGGGCGACGGAGGCGGCGTCGAACCGCGGTCCCGCCAGCGCGACCGCGGCGCCGGCGGCCGCGGCCCTCAGCGGCACGGCGAGCCCCCCCACGTGCGCCCAGGCCAGCGTCGCGAGCCACCGGTCGCCCGCACGGAACCCGAGACGCTCGTTCGAAGCGATGGCGTTCGTGCGCAGCGAGCGCCATTCGTGGACGACGAAACGGGGCAGACCTTCGGTTCCGGATGTGGGGAGGATGACGCCGATCCCGGAGAGATCCGCCCGCACCGGAGGTGCCGCCGGGGGGGTGGGATGGGGCGGGGCGGAATCCCGCAGATGCAGGACGATTTCTCCGATCCCGGGGACCGCGAGCGCCCGCGACCTCCACGCGGAGGTCGGCCACGCCGCAGCCCTCCCTGTGAGCGCAGCGGCCGGCTCAAGCGCCGCGACAAATGCGGCCCGCTCATCCGGCGTCCATTCCGCGTGCGCGAGCGCGAGCACCCGGCCACCTCCCGCGGCGGTTTCCGGCGCGATCGCGGCAAGGGCGGCCGCGCCGGCCGAGTCCAGAGGGAACTGGTGAGCGACGACGGCGCCCGCCCCCACTCCCTCTTCCTCCAGGATCGCCGCCACCGCGCCGCCCGCGGCGCGGATCTCCGCGGCGAACCACTCCCGGTCGCGCGACACGAGCGAGAAGGACGACGAGGGGGCGGGGGTCGCCGGCTCGTTCACCACAGGCAGCCGACCGCGAACAGGAGGCCGTAGGCCCCGGTCGTCCTCGCCGTAGCGGCGAGGGCGGGATTCAGCGTCCGTGGGTCCTCGTACGTCCACACGACGCGCAGCGGAGCGACGGCGAGCAGCACCGCGCCCGACGCGAGCAACGCCCCCGGCGGCCACCACCCCGCCATGACGCCGACGGGCGGCACGGCGATGGCGACGGCGACGAGCAGCGAATACTGGACCCGCGTCGCGAATGGACCGATCCGCACGGCCAGCGTGCGCTTCCCCGCCGCGGCATCCGTCGCCATGTCGCGCAGGTTGTTCACCACCAGGATCGCCGTGGCGAGCGCCCCGGCGCCGAGCCCCGCGAGCAGCGCCTCGGGCGCCCAGCGGGAGAGCTGCACGTAATGCGTGCCGGCCACCGCGACCGGGCCGAACAGGATGAACACGGCGAGATCGCCCAGCCCGTGGTAGCCGTACGGCCACGGCCCGCCCGTGTAGCAGACCGCCAGCAGGATCGAGCCCACGCCGATCCACACGACCGGCCATCCGCCCACGAGCGCGAGATAGACGCCGATCGCGACGGCGAGCGCGAACGAGACCGCCGCCCCGACCCGGACGGCGGCCGCGGTCAGGAGACCGGCCTGCGTCACCCGCGGCGTGCCGAGCCGGTCGGCCGTGTCGGCACCGCGCGCGAAATCGGAATAGTCGTTCGCGAAGTTCGTGCCGACCTGAATCAGGAGCGCGGCCACGAGCGCCGCCAGAAAGGGCGCAACGGCGAAACCGCCGTCCTTCCACGCCAACCCGCCGCCCGCGAGCACGGGCCCTACCGCGGCCGGCAGCGTGCGCAAGCGCGCGCCGGCGATCCACGCGCCCGCGCTGCCGGGCGTTATGGACGCCAAGGGTACTGTCTGAAGTTCGGCGCGCGCTTCTCGAGAAAGGCGTTCTTCCCCTCCTGACCCTCCTCGGTCATGTAGAAGAGCATCGTCGCGTGACCGGCCAGTTCCTGGAGCCCGGCCTGGCCGTCGCAGTCCGCGTTCATCGCCGCCTTCAGGCACCGGATCGCGAGCGGGCTCTTGCCGAGGATTTCGCGTGCCCAGTCGACCCCCTCCGCCTCCATCCGCGCCAGCGGTACGACCTTGTTCACGAGCCCCATCCGCTCGGCTTCCTCCGCTCCGTATTGCCGGCACAGGTACCAGATCTCGCGCGCCTTCTTCTGGCCCACCGACCGCGCCAGGTACGAGGAACCGAACCCCCCGTCGAAGCTCCCCACCTTCGGCCCCGTCTGCCCGAACACGGCGTTGTCCGCCGCGATCGTGAGGTCGCACACGACGTGCAGCACATGCCCGCCGCCGATCGCGTACCCGGCGACGAGCGCGATGACGGGCTTCGGCATCGAGCGGATGAGACGCTGGAGCTCGAGGACGTTGAGGCGCGCGACGCCGTCCTTCCCCACGTATCCGGCGGTCCCGCGCACCCGCTGGTCACCGCCGGAGCAGAAGGCCCACTTCCCGTCCCTCGAAGGTCCGTTGCCCGTGAGAAGGACGACGCCGATCTCCTCGTCGTCGCGCGCGTCCTGAAACGCCTCGTACATCTCGAACAGCGTGTCTGGACGGAACGCGTTGCGCACCTCGGGCCGGTTGAAGGCGATGCGGGCGATGCCGTCGCTCTTGTGGTAGGTGATGTCCCGGTATTCGCCGGCCGGCTCCCAGTCGACGCCGCTTTCCGGGGGGGAAAAGGTCTCTGCCATCTCGGGTTCTCCCTCAGATCGCGCGGCGCGCCGCCTCCTTCGCGCTTTCGATCGCGGCGGTGCGCTGCTGCCAGTTGTGTTCACGCTCGATGCACGCCTCGGTGAGGCGGAGGCCCCAGCCTTCCGATTCCGGACCCGGCGCCTTCACGGCCTCCCGCAATTCGGCGGCCGACGAGACGAGACGGTGCGGGATTCCGGCGGCGGCGGCAACCGCGCCCAGATCGACGGACTGGGGCATGACCACGTAGGGGGTGAAGGGCGGGTCGTGTTCGCGGATCGGCAGCATGTGGAAGATGCCGCCGCCGCGGTTCTGGATGACGACGAGGTGGAGCGAGATGCGGGGCGGACGATCGGCGAGCAGCGCCCCTACATCGTGGAGCAGCGTGAGGTCGCCCACGAGCGCCGCCGCGGGCCGTCCCGCAGCGGCTGCGGTGCCGAGTGCCGCGCTCATGTTGCCGTCGATCCCGCTCGCGCCTCGAAGGCCGAGGGGACGAAGCGGTCGGTCCGTTGCGCGCGTGAAGGCGTCCACGTCGCGAATCGGCATCGAATTGCCGATGAGCCAGGGCGTCCCATCCGGGAGGCCCTCCGCCATGGCGTCGGCGACGGCGCCCTCGAACCACGTCTCCGCCAGCGACGGTTCGACCGCGAGGCGCGCCGCTCGGTCGACCGCCCGCCACCGCCCGACCCAGGCTTCTTCCGCCTCTCCGGAGACGGCCGCGGCGGCGCCCTCGAGGGTCGCTACGGGATCGCCGGACAGCGGTCGCGCGCTCGTGGCCAGATGATCCCGCCATCGGTGCGTCGCGTCGAGGACGAATTGGGGCGCGTCCGCGTGCCGCTCCAGGTAGCGGCAGACCGCCGCGGAGGTCGGCGCGCGTCCGACGCGAACGACCAGATCCGGGCACAGCGCCGCGGCAACGTCATCGGCACGCAGCGAGAGGTCGGCGCTGCTCATCGTCCAGCGCTCGGCGCCGCGGCCGAAGCGGGCGCCGGAGAGCGGATCGGCCGCGAGCGGAACGCGGGCCCGGGCGGCCAGCGTCAGGGCGGCGCGGCCGATCTCGGGCTGATGATTGGGACCGCACACGATGAGCGGTCGCCGCGCACGCCGCAGCAGGGCCGCGAGTTCGCCCCCGGCGTCCGTCGGCACGGCCCCGGGCTCGTGGCCGGGCGTCGGGGAGCCGGGGAGGCGCGGTTCAAGACCGGCGGGCACGTCGCCCGGCACGTGAACCGGCTCGAGCGGCTTCGCGAACTGAACGTTCAGGTGCGCCGGTCCCGGCGGAGCCCCCACGGCCGCGCGCCACGCCGCCTCCACCGCGGCGCCCAGCCGGGCGAGCCCTGCGGCGGTCGGCTCCGGAAGCCCGAGGTCGATGGATCGCCGGGCGTAGCGGCCGAAGAGATCCCGCTGGTCGATCGTCTGGTTCGCATCCGTACCCCTCAGCGCCGCCGGCCGGTCCGCCGTCAGCGCGAGGAAGGGGATCTCGCTCTGGCTCGCCTCCACCACCGCCGGAAAGAGATTGGCCGCGGCGGTGCCGGACGTCGTGACGACCGCCGCCGGCCGCCCGCTCGCCGCACCCACGCCCAGTGCGAAGAAGGCGGCGCTCCGTTCATCCACGTGCGGGTGAAGCGTGAACCGGTCGTCCGCGGCCAGCGCTTCCACGAGCGGGGCCGAGCGGGATCCGGAACCGATGCAGGCATGCGACATTCCACGGCGGGCGAGGCCGTCGACCAGCGCCCGGGCCCACAGTGCGTTCCGATTGGGCGCGACCGCCGCCCGGCTCACCGCATCCGCGCCACGCCGAGCGCCGCGAGCATCGTCTGCAGCTTGACCCGGGTCTCGTCCCATTCCGCCGGAGCCCGGGAGTTGCTCACGAGGCCCGCCGCGGCGTAGAGCCGGAGCAGCGGACCCCTGGCTACGCCGCCGCGCAGCGCGGGGGCGAATTCCCCGTTGCCGTCTTCGTCGAACCAGCCGACCGGACCCGCGTACCAGCCGCGACTCTCCGTCTCGTGCGCACGGATGATGTCGAGCGCCCCGGCGCGTGGATCGCCACAGACGGCTGCGGTGGGATGGAGTGTCTCCACCAGCGACAGGATGTGCGTCCCGGGCCGGATCTCCGCCTCGAGGTCCGTGCGCAGGTGCTGGATCCGCGGCAGGCGCAGGAGGGCGGGCTTCGGGATCGCTCCGATCCGCACACCGACCTCACGCAGCCGTTCGACGATGTCCTCGACCACGACGAGGTGTTCCTCCCGGTTCTTGCGGCTGTCGATCAACTGGCGGCCAAGCCAGGCGTCCGATGCCGGATCTGCGCCGCGCGGCGTCGACCCGCCGACCGCCATCGTGCGAAAGCGCCGGCCGCGCAGCGAACCGATCAACTCGGGGGCGGCGCCGACGAAGAAGCGGTCGCGCGCGAACTGCATCAGGTAGAGGTGCGCGAGCGGGTTCGCCGTGCGCAGAGCGGTGAGAACGGCGGCAGAGTCGGGCAGCCTCCCGAGCGTGATGTCCATGGAACGCGCGAGCACGACCTTTCGGACCCGGCCGGAGCGGATCTCGTCGAGGATCTCGTCGACGGCGCGCTGCCATTGCCGGCGATCCACGAGTTCCTCGATGGCGGTCGCGGACGGGACGGGCCCCGGCGCCGCCCCGTGGCGCTCGAGCCGGGCCAGTTGTTCGCGGGTACGCATCGCGCGCCGACGGAGTCGATCGATGGCCTGATCGCCGGAGGTGCCGGCCGCGAAGCGGCGCGTCACCGTCAGCCACGCACCACGTTCGTCCGCCTCGACTTCGTAGGCCGGCAGCACGAAGCGCGCGCTCGGGAACGCCTCCCAGAAGCCCGGCTCCCGATCCGCGCGGCACGCGGGGTCGAAGGCGAAACCGCCGTGCATACGCGGCCGCCTCGCCTCGCCGTCCAGGTCGAGGACCCACGGTTCCGAGAACAGTTTCGCCGCGCGCTCCCGCAGCCACGAGATGAGATCCGCGGGCGGGGGTCCCTGCGCGCCGTCGCGGCTGTCGATCTCGGCGGCGGCGCCCGCGTGCGCGATCCAGTGCGGGCCGCTCTGCCAGAAACCGCGCACGCCGACCGGCGGCGAAGCGAGTACCGCTTCGGGCTCGATGCTCGGCAAACGCAACGTCACGCTGGCGAAATAACCCGTACTGCGCGCGGCTTCGAGCGCCTCCTCCGCCCGCTTCCCGCGGGAGTGGCGCGCCGCCTTCATGCTGTCGCCCTCACGCCATCACTCCTCACTCCGCCGTCCTCGCGCCGCACTTCGACCTCGAGCGCCGTCCGGTGCGCGATCGCGTGAAGTTCCGCCGTCCGTCGGGGCGTGGCCGCATATCCGCCCGACAGCAGGAGCGTGACCGGGAACCCCTCCCCGCGCAACGTCCCGATGACCCACCGGTCCCTCCGCTCCAGACCGGTGCGCGAGAGCGCGAGACGCCCGAAGCGGTCGCCGGCGACGACATCCACGCCCCCGAGATAGAACACGAGGTCGGGCCGCGACCGGGTCACGGCTTCGGGAAGGAACCGCCGCAGCGCCTCCTCGTACTCGTCGTCTCCCGCCCCATCGGGCAAGGCGACATCGAGATCCGACGGGATGGGCCGGAACGGGTAGTTCCCCGCTCCGTGCATGGAGAACGTGAACGTGTCGGGGTCATCGGCGAACACGGCTGCGGTGCCGTTGCCCTGATGGACATCGAGGTCCACGACGAGCGCACGACGAATCCATCCACCGCGACGCAGCACCCTGACGGCGACGCCCACGTCGTTCAGGACGCAGAACCCTTCTCCGTGATCCGGAAATGCATGGTGCGTGCCTCCGGCCAGGTTCGCCGCCACTCCATCCTCCAGCGCCATCCACGCCGCATTGACCGTGCCCCGGACCGCGAGCCGCGACCGCCGCACGAGCGCGGGCGACCACGGGAGCCCCAGGCGTCGTTCCTCCGCGCGCCCGAGCGTCCCATGCCGAAGCTTGTAGAGGTACGCCCGCGTATGCACGAGCGCCAAGTCCTCCCAGGCGGCCTCTTCCGGCTCGACGACGTCCTCCGGCCGGATGATCCCGTCACGTTCGAGGATCTGCCTGAGCGCGAGGAACTTCCCCATCGGGAATCGATGACCCTCGGGCAGCGGCACGGTATACCCGGCGCTGTATGCGACGCGCAATCTCGACCCCGCGACGGGCGTCGACACTAGAAGAGCCGGAACTGCAGCCGCAGCAGACGGCCGGGCTGCGGCAGTCCGCACTGATCGAAGACCGTCGCGTCCGCGAGATTGTCCAGCGAAAGCGAGGTCTGGAGCGTCCGGAAGGGTCCGCTGAGCGTAAACTCCCGGCTCACGACGAGGTCGACGCGGGCCGTCGGGTCGAGGTCGATGTCGGCGTCGAAATCCGGATCGACGCAGTACTGGCGTCCGATCGCCTCCACCGCGGCCCGCGCCCGGAAACCGGCGGGGAGCGGGCCCTCCACGTGCGCTCCCACGGCGATCCCGGGCTGGTACTCCGCACGAAGCCTGCGGCCCTCGAACCGCCGGTCCGTGACGTTCACGTTCTGCCACGTCAGGTCGCCGCCCAGCGAGACATCGCCCCACCGCGCGTCGCCGAGAAGCTCGATCCCGGCCGCGTCCACGCGACGCCGATTCTCCCGCCGGAACCTCCCGTCCCCGAGCCCCGTGCGCACGATCGCATTCGAGAAACTCTGGACGAAGAGCACGGCCTGCGCCTCGACCTCCGCCCCGAACGCCCGCACCGTCCCGGTGACGCCGCCCTCCGCCGCGCGGAGGACCTCCGGCGCAAGTTCGTGGTTGGGGACGAAGCGGCCGAGCGCGCCGGAATACAGTTCCCGCAGCGACGGGAAGCGGACGCGGCGGCTCGCCCCCATGTGGAAGCGAACGCGCGGTGCGATCTGCGCGGACCCCCCGAGGCGCGCCCCCCAGTCGTCGATCGTCTCGCGCGCCTCGCGCCCTCCCGTCTCCGGCGTGCTGCCGCGGTCCCAGCTCGCCCCCAGGCTGATGCGGGCGCCCGACCAGAACCCCGCGCCGGGGCCCGCAAGGGGCAACTCGACCTCGCCGCCGAGGCTGAACAGGCGCTGGCGAAAGGTGGACTCTCCGCCGGGCACGAGACGCTCGACGTGGCGAGTCTCGGCCACCGTGAAGGCCGTCCGCACGACCCCTTCGCCGAGTTCGTGGTCGGACAGGCCGCGGAAGGTGAGGGTGCGGTCGTCCGCGAACTCCTGCCCCGTAACGTCCTCGTAGGCCAGCGTCTCGAACTCGTCGATCTGCGCGTCGCCGACGTCGACCCCGATGCTGACCTCGAAATCCCCCGTGCCGAAGGGGGTGCGACCCCACCCGGTGCCGGCCGAGACCGTGCCTACGGCCCGCTTCGTCTCCGGCATCCTCCAGCGTCGCGGATCCATCACATGGAGCTCCGGCGGGACCCCCCTCTCGGCCCGATACCCGAAGGTGGACATGGAGACCCAGGCGCCCCCTTCCGATTCGGCCCGGCCGGTGAAGAAGGCGCTCACATGGTCGAGGTCGCTGTTCAGACGCCGGCCCGGGTCGGGCGCGGCCGGCTGAACGACCCCGCCGGGAAGGGGTACGCCGTCGCGCGTCCGGTAAGCGCCGCCCGCCTGCACGGACACGCCGCCGTCCCCCGAACTCCACGTGCGTCCGAGGCGCACGCCGCCGAACGCCGCGCCGGTGGCGTCCATGCCGCCCTGCATCCCGTTGAGCCGCCGGTCCGGGTCCACGCTCCCGTGTCCGATCTCGATCGAGACCACGCCGCCGAGGACGTTGGGACCGTGGAGGACCGAGGAGATGCCCCGGAAGAGCTGGATCTCGCGCGCCGCGTCGACCGGAATAAGCGAAAGGTCCGTGCGCGCGTCCCATCCGAGCGTCAGCGGTACCCCGTCGACGAGCACGGAAAGCTGGCGCGATTCCGTGCCCCGCAGCGTCGGCTGGGCCTCGCCGCGCGAGTTCTCCCGCACCTGCAGGAACGGAATCTCCCGCAACGCCTCCTCGAGCAGGGGGACGGCGGCCACGCGCGGGGACTGCAGGCTGAGGCGCACCGCGCTCGCGCCCGAGACGCTGGCGACCGGCCGCAGCGCTTCGATGCGGAGTTCGCGAAGCCGGAAGGAGACCGTATCCCGGGACACGGTGTCCGGGACCTGCGCTGCCACGCCCTCCGCCCCCGGGAGACACGCCAGTGCGGCGAGAAGTCGCCACGCGCCACGCCGGGCGAACCGTCGCCCGAACTTCCCTTCCATCCTCCGTGTCATGCGCTCCCGCTTGTCGGCTCCACCGTCTCTCCCGAAGCACCGTGCGGCGCCCGGCCGCGTCGCGTGCGATCCTTCAGGAAAGACGCGCAAAGGGCAAGAAGCGCTGCCAACGCGGCCAGGGTCCCCACGACATCGCCGAAGCGCACGTACACCGTCCACTCATCCGTCGTCGCCACGTCCGCCACGAAGGAGGCGGGCTCGAAGAGTTCGGTGCGGTGCGACACGCGCCCCAACGGATCGACGATCTTTGAGATCCCGGTGTTTCCGGAGCGCGCCGCGCCCATCCGCGTCTCGATGGAACGCATGACGAGGTGCGCGGGGTGCTGCCACAGTGCGCTCGAACGGCTCCACCACGCGTCGCGGCCGAACCACGAGTCGTTCGTGATATTGACGAGGAAGTCCGCGCCGTTTCGCCGGTAGTGCCGCGCCAGAGGGGAGAAGATCGACTCGTAGCAGATCATCGTCCCGTACGCCGCGCTTCCGCCCTCCGTGGCGATCTCGATCGGGGCCTGCCACTCACCGATGCCGAAGTTCCCCCCTGCATAGGGGATGGCCCGGAACCATTCGGGAGGCATGAACGGCACCCGCTCCACGAACGGCACGAGAAAGCGCTTGTCGTAGCGGTTGACGACCCCTGCTCCGGGGCGGACGTGAAAGGCGGAGTTGAACGGCTGGTACTCCCCGTCCCCGAGATCGTCCGCCCCGCGCCCCCCGATCGCCACCTCGGCGTCGAGCGCCTCGGCAATCCCCTCCGCCCAGGCGCGCGCCTCCGGCCACCCGTCATAGGGGTAGGAGGGGAGCGGATCGAAGATGCCCGACCCGAGCATCGTCTCGGGAAAGATCACGAGATCCATGCGCTCCCGACCCGGCCACGCGGAGATCAGCGTCGCCGTCGAACGAAAGGCGCTGTCGGTCGACGCGGCGCGATCCGTGTTGCGCAGGTGCTGCGGGACGCTGGGCTGAACGACTCCGACGCGGGCCACGGGCCTTACGTCCAGCGTCTGCCAGCGCGCCACCGAGTAGGCGATGGGGATGGCGAGCACGAGCAGGAGTCCGGCCGCCGGCCGACGCAGCGCACGCCAACCCCCTGTCCGGTATGCGAGGAACCCCGACGCGACAAGGGCGTTGGCGAGAGCGAGCCAGAACGAGAGCCCGCGGGAGCCCACGAGGTCGGCCGCTCCCACGAGGATGGGATAGGCCGAGAGCGTGTCGCCCAACTGCATCCAGGGAAAGGAGACGTCGAGAAGGTGGGCCCGCAGCACCTCTCCGGCGGTCCAGAAAACGGGGAAGACGACGTAGAGCGGCCACCCGAAGCGGGCCCGCACCAGGTGGATGCCGCCCGCCACCCACGACATGAAGGTCGCGAGGATGAGGATCGGGGCGAGGAAGGCGAAGAACGCCCACCACGTGTAGAAGATGAGCGCCACGAGGAGCCAGTACAGCACGAGCGTGTAGTAGACGAGCCCGAAGAGGAATCCCCCCTTGCGGGCCTGCCTGCGGCCCTCCGCCGTCGCCGGGAGTCCCTCGAGCCAGACGATGAAGGGGACGAGCGCGACGAAGGACGTCACGAGGAGATGGAAGGGGGGGTGCGCGAGGCCCATCAGCACCCCGCCGAGGAGCAGGGGAGCGGCCTGCTCGGGGACGATCCGCGCGCGCCAGTTCAACCCGCGCCTCCCGGCACCGCGTCCAGTGTCGCGTCCTGTGCAGCGTCCAGCGCTTCGCCCACCGCTCCGAGCGTTTCCGCCACGTCCGCGTCGGTGTGCGCGGTGGAGAGGAACCCCGTCTCGAAGGCGGAGGGGGCGAAGAAGACGCCGCGCTCGAAGCACGCCCGGTAGTAGCGCGCGAAGAAGTCCGTGTCCGCGCGCCGTGCGCCATCGAAATCGAACACGGGGCCGTCGGTGAAGAAGACGCCCCACATGGAACCCAGCGCGGTCCCGCAGGCCGGGATGCCCCGGGCACCAGCGGCGGTCAGGATGCCCTCCACGAGCGTCGCGGCGCGCCGCTCCAGATCCGCGAACGGGTCCGTCCGCTCGAGTTCGTCGAGTTGGGCGATGCCCGCGGCCATGCCGAGCGGGTTCCCCGACAGCGTCCCGGCCTGGTACACGTCCCCTTCCGGAGCCATCCGCCGCATCAGCTCGCGGGGACCCGCGTAGGCCGCGACCGGCATCCCCGCGCCGAGGACCTTTCCGAGCGTGACGAGGTCCGCGGCGACCCCGTAGCGCTCCTGCGCGCCGCCCCGCGCGACCCGGAACCCGGTCATGACCTCGTCGAAGATGAGGAGCGCCCCGGCGCGCTCGCAGGCGTCGCGGAGGCCTTCCAGAAAGCCCTCGCGCGGCGGGATGAGGCCCGCGTTGCCCGCCACCGGCTCGACGATGACGGCCGCGAGCCGGGCGCCGTGTTCCGCGAACACCGCCGCCACCGCCTCGAGGTCGTTGTAGGGTGCGGTCAGCGTCAGGCCGGAGGCCGCCGCCGGCACGCCCGGCGAATCGGGGAGCGACAGCGTGGCGACGCCCGATCCGGCCACGACGAGGAAAGCGTCCGCGTGGCCGTGATAGCAGCCCGCGAACTTCAGGATCAGGTCACGGCCCGTCGCGGCGCGGGCGAGCCGAACGGCGGACATCGTGGCCTCGGTACCGCTGTTCACGAAGCGCACCATCTCGACGCCGGGCACCCAGGCGGCGACGCGCTCGGCGAGTTCGACCTCGCGCGCCTGGCAGGCCCCGAAGCTCATCCCGTCGCGGGCCGCGCGCGTCACGGCCTCGACGACGGGCGGGGCGGCGTGGCCGAGGATGAGCGGCCCCCAGGAGAGCACGTAGTCGAGATAGCCGCGCCCGGCCTCATCGAAGATCCGAGCGCCTTCGCCGCGAGCGGCAAACAGCGGCTCCATCCCGACGGCGCCGAAGGCCCGCACGGGCGAACTCACGCCGCCCGGCATCGCGTCGCGCGCGCGCCGAATCCAGTCGGAGGCGACGGACGGACGGCGGGGCCCTCGGCTCACCGGCCCCAGGCGCTGTCGAGCCCCAGAACCGGGAGCCCACGCCCCGGCGGGAGGGCCGGGGCTGCCGCAGACCCTCCGCGCACGGACGCCCGGTGCACGACTCCCCGGACGCGACCCGCGAGGTCGAAGTCGGCGGCTCGCTCGATCTCGACCCGCACCAGCGAGCCGGGAGCGAGGCCGTTTCCGCCCACGAGCACCGTCACGCCGTCCACGTCGTCCGCCTGGCTCTCGATCCGGCCGAGGTGCGCCGCGGCCGGAGGATCTTCGTAGAGCAGTTCGAGCGTCGGGTCGTCCGGGGCCGCAGACCCATCCACGACGGCGACGCGCTCGCGGCCGATCTCCGCGGCGAGCCGCTCGCGGCTCACGGCGCGCTGGACCTCGAGCACCTCCTCTAGACGGTCCCGCGCCAGGTCCTCGGGCACGAAGCTCTCCTCCATGGCGGCCGCGCGCGTCCCCTCCTGCGGCGAGAAGGCAAAGGCTCCGAGCCGGTCGAACGGCACCTCATCGAGGAAATCCACGAGTTCGCGGAACTCCGCGTCCGTCTCGCCCGGGAACCCGACGAGCACCGTCGTCCTCAGCGTGAGTTCGGGGATCGTCTCCCGCAGCCAGGCGACCTTCGACCGCAGCTTCGCGGCCCGCTCCGGCCGGCGCATGCGGTGGAGCACCGTGTCGCTCGCGTGCTGGATCGGCATGTCGATGTACGACAGGAGCCGCGTCTCGGACGCCATCAGTTCGACGAGCGGCTCGCGCAGGCCCGCGGAGTAGATATACAGGAGACGGAACCAGGGGATCGACGTCTCGCGCAGCAGCGCCTCGACGAGCGTCGCGATGTCCGTCCCGTCCCGCCCCTCCCGGCCCCAGTGCGCCAGGTCCTGCGCCACCAGGTTCACCTCCACGGCGCCCTGTGCCTCGAGGCGCTGCGCCTCGGCGACGACACGCTCCAGGTCGAAGGAACGGTGCTTTCCCCGCCAGAGCGGGATCGCGCAGAAGGCGCACGCGTGACTGCATCCCTCGCTGACCTTCAGGTAGCGGACGTGGCGCGCCCCGACGGGGATCCGCTCCCCCGGGTGCGCACCCCCGTCCGGCGCCGGTCCCCGGAGAAGTCCGCGCTCGCGCAACTCCGGCACGAGGCGGTCGAGGTCCCGCAGCCCGAGGAGGAGGTCGACCTCCGGCAGCGCCTCCGCCATCTCCTCCCGGTAGCGCTCCACCATGCACCCGACCGCCACGACGCCGCGGCACGCGCCTTCGCGTTTCAGCCGCTCCGCCTCGAGGATCGTCTCGATCGACTCTTCCTTCGCGGCGTCGATGAACCCGCACGTGTTGACGAGGATGACGTCCGCTTCCTCCACGTCGGTGCGCTCGGCCCCGTGGCCGACGAGTTCGGCGAGCATGCGCTCGGAGTCGACGGTGTTCTTGTCGCAACCGAGGCTGACGAGTCCTAGCCGCATCGCACATCGTCGGGAAAGACCGGCACCCCCTCCGGGGGCGCGTACGTGAAGAGGGCGGGGTCGAGCCGGGCCTCGGGTTCGAGCGGGATCAGGGTCACCGTGCGGAGGGTCCGGTTCTCCTCGCGAATGCGGAAGCGGCGCACGTAGCGGTCGGGTACGCCGATCCACAGGCGGACCTCCACGTATCTCGCCGGGAGTTCCCGCGGCGTGAGCGACACGATGCGCGTCTCCACGCCACCGATCTCCCCGGTCCCTTCATCCACCGCGTCGTAGGTCGTCCGCGCCTGCGAAAGCAGACGTCCGAGGATATCGACCGAACCGATTTCCGCGCCCTCCTCAAGGCGGGAGACCACGACCTGGTCGTGAAGCGAGGGTTCGTAGAGCCAGAGACAGGAACCGTCCGCCACGTAGATGTCGCCGGCCGGTTCGTCGAATTCCATGCGGAACCGGTCCCGTCCCTCCTGATACCAGGTTCCGCGGCCCTCGCGGGTGCGGCCGAGGAGCGGGTTCTCGATGCGCTGGGCGAAGGCCGCCTTGAGACGCTCGAGCGAAGCATGCGCCGAATACGCCAGGGCAAGGAGCGAGTCCACATCCACGCGTCCGGGTTCGTCGTCGACACGCCCAGGTTCGTCGTCCACGCGTCCAGGCTTCTCGTCTACCGGCCGCGACCCGTCCGGATCGGGGGCCTCCGGATCCGGGGTCGGGGCGGGAGCCTGACCTTCACTCGGCGCCGCGCCCACCGCGTCGTCCGCTTCTTCGACCGGCGGCTCGCCCTGCCCCGCGGGGGTATCCTCCGCGGCGGCCGAGTTCCCGGCGGCCGCGGGTCGCGGCGGGGCGTCGCGCCGGCCGAACTCGGCTTCGATCCGGGCTCGGGCTTCCGCCACCTCCGCGGAATCCGGGGCGGAGCACGCCAGCATGAGGGCGCACGCGACGGCTCCGGCCGCGAGAGGACCGAGCCCCCCCGAACAAGGCGGCCGCGGGCGGACGGGTCTCATGGTTCGTCGCCGTCCCCGCCGTCCAGATCGGCAAGGGTCGCGAGCACCTCCCGCGGCTTGGATCCGTCCGCGGGTCCCACGATCCCGGCCGCGTGCAACTGGTCGACGATACGCGCCGCGCGCCCGTACCCGATCTTGAGCCGACGCTGGAGCAGGCTCGTCGAACCCGCAGCGTGCGAGATCACGATCTCGGCAGCCTGCCGGAACAGCGGGTCGCGATCCTCGGCGCCTTCGTCCGAGACGCCCGATCCTCCTTCTTCCTCCTCCAGTTCCTTCAACAGGTCGAGGATGTCGCGCTCCGAAGCGGCTTCCTCCTCCGCCTTCTCGGCCTCGGCACGCGCCTTCGCCTGCTCCCGATACCAGTCGAGAAGGCGTTCCGTCTCCTCGGACGAGATGTAGGCGCCCTGGATGCGGACCGGATCGGACTCGCCGGGCGGCAGGAAGAGCATGTCCCCGTTCCCGAGCAGGCTCTCCGCGCCGTTCTGGTCGAGGATCGTGCGGCTGTCGATCTTCGACGCGACCCGGAACGCGATTCGGCTCGGTATGTTCGCCTTGATGAGGCCGGTGAGGACGTTGACCGAGGGGCGCTGCGTGGCAAGCACGAGGTGGATTCCTACCGCCCGCGCCTTCTGGGACAGCATGGCGAGCGGCGTCTCCACCTCCGACTGTACCGTCATCATGAGGTCCGCCAGTTCGTCGATGATGAGGACGATGTAGGGCAACGGACCCTCATCGTAGAGCGCCGGCTCATCCATGACGCCGCGCTTCGGGAGGAAGACCTCGCGACCGCGCGCGATCCGGCCGTTGAACTCCCCGACGTTCCGGCATCCGTTGGCCGAGAGCAGTCCGAAACGGCGCTTCATCTCGTACACCGCCCACTTGAGGACGGAGGCGGCCTCTTCGTTGTCCGTGATGACGGGATGGCGGAGGTGCGGGAGATCTCCGTAGACGGACAACTCCACCATCTTGGGATCCACCATCAGGAGGCGGAGTTCGGCCGGCGTGTAGCGGCACACCAGGCTCGTGATGAGGGCGTTGATGCACACCGACTTCCCGGACCCGGTCTGGCCCGCGATGAGGAGGTGCGGCATCCGGGTCAGATCCGCGCACGTCGGCTTGCCGGAGAGGTCGCGGCCGAGCGCGAGCGGGAGCGTCTGGCGTCCGCGCCGGTACGACGGGCTCTCGAGGATCTCGCGCACGAGCACCATCTCCGAAGCCGGGTTGGGCACCTCGACGCCGACGGCGCCCTTGCCGGGAATCGGCGCCACGATCCGGACGGACGGCGCCTTCAGGGCGAGCGCGATGTCGTCCGCGCGAGCCGAGATCTGTCCCACCTTCACGCCCGGCGCCGGGACGACCTCGAACTGCGTCACGACGGGGCCGGTGGTCCAGCCGCCGATCTCGCCGGCGACGCGGAAGGTGGCGAGCTTCTCGATGAGGATCTCGCCGAGGCGATCAAGATCGCGCACGCCGAGGCCGCTGCCCTGCCCTACGGGCGCGTCGAAGAGTCGAATGGGCGGAACCGCCGAGGAACCGGGATCGCCGGCGTCCTCGAGTTCCGCGACAGCCGGTGTCTCGTCCTCCGGCGCCGGGTCCGGCTCGGGCGGCGCGCTCGCCGGTTTCGCGGGTGTCCGCTTCTTCGTGGCGCGGCCCCGTCCGGCCGCCACCTTCGCCTTCACTTCGCTCGGCGGAGCGGGCTTTGCGGGAGACCGCGGGAGACGGGAGGGCCGCGCGGCGCCGGCGAAGGAGCGGCCGAGTGCGAGGACGGCGCCGCCGGCGGCGGTGGATCCGCGGACGAGCGAGCGCCCCCCCGCCGTCACGGCCCCGGTCAGGGACCACCTCATGGTGACGAACAGCGTGAGCAGGAGGACGCCCGCGGCGAGGAGCCCACCTCCCAGGCGGCCGAACACCTGTGCGAGGCCGTCCCCCGCGGTCGCGCCCAGCCAGCCGATATCGCCCCCGGCCCCCGGTCCCGGTCCCGCGATGAGCCAGTAAAGCGACGGGAGGACCGCGAGCAGCACCACTGTGAGGATGGACCAGCGGAGGGCCCGGGTCGGATCGCCCCAACCGAGGAAATGCAGGCCCCACATGAACGCCGGAATCGCAAGGAGCGGCGAAAGGACGCCGACGGCCCGCTCGAGGTTGTCGTGAAGCAGTTCCCCGGCCGGCCCGATCCAGTTGGACCCGCCGGCGAATGCGGGAGAGAGCAGCGCGAACGCCACCAGGAGGCCGAGCACGATCAGCGCGACGCCCAGCACCTCGCGCCGTTGCCGTTCATCCACCATCACGCATCCTCCCCGCCCCGACAGCCAACGAGGGCGCCGTCCCGCCAGACCGGCACGACCTCGAGATCATCCAGCCTCGCGCAGACCGTTAGGTCCGCGCTCCGGCCGCCCTGCAAGATGGCCCGCGCACCACGCGTCGTCCATGCTGACGCGTCCTCGCCGCTCACGAGCGGGTCAGGAACCGCTCGACGAACCCCGTGTCGATGTTCCCCGAGACGAAATCGGGATGGGCAAGCACCTTCCGGAGGAAAGGAACCGTCGTATGAACGCCTTCGAGGATGAACTCCTCGAGGGCATGGTAGGCGCGGATCCGCGCTTCATCCCGCGTCCGGCCCCAGACGATGAGCTTGGCCAGCAGGGAGTCGTAGAACGGAGGGACGACGTAGCCGCCGTAGATGTGCGTGTCCACGCGCACGCCGGGACCCCCCGGCGCGTGGAACGCCGTGACGGTGCCGGGCGAGGGACGGAAGCCCTGCTCGGGATCCTCCGCGTTGATCCGGCACTCGATCGCGTGCCCCTGGAATTCGATGGGGTGGGGGATGGCCAGCTTCTCGCCCGCCGCGATCCGGATCTGTTCCTTGATGAGGTCGACCGAAGTCACGAGTTCGGTCACGGGGTGCTCCACCTGGATCCGCGTGTTCATCTCCATGAAATAGAACTCGCCGTCCGGCGCGAGGAGGAACTCCACCGTCCCCGTGCTCTGATATCCGATCGCCTTCGCCCCCAGGATGGCCGCCTCCCCCATCGCCTCGCGAAGCTCCGGCGTGACGGCCGGACTCGGCGCTTCCTCGACGAGCTTCTGGTGCCGCCGCTGGCTCGAGCAGTCGCGTTCCCCGAGGTGCAGCACGCGCCCATGGCGATCGCCGACAACCTGAATCTCCACGTGACGTGGCCGTTCGATAAGTTTCTCGAGGTACACCGTCGCGTCGCCGAAGTTGGCCTCGGCCTCGTTTCGCGCCATGGCGAAGAGGTTCGTGAACTCCGCCTCCTCGAAGGCGGCACGCATGCCCTTCCCTCCGCCGCCGGCGGCCGCCTTGATCATGACCGGGAACCCGATGCGGCGGGCTTCCTCCAACGCCTCCGCCTCGTCGTCGAGCGGCTCCGGCGAGCCCGGGACGACGGGGACGCCCGCGGCGATCATCGTCTTTCGCGCCTCCGCCTTGTCCCCCATGCGGCGGATCTGTTCGGGGGTGGGCCCGATGAACACGAGACCGCTCCGCTCGCAGATCTCCGCGAACTCGGCGTTCTCCGCCAGGAAGCCGTAGCCGGGGTGGATGGCGTCGGCGCCGGTGATCTCGGCCGCGGCGAGGATCTGCGGGATATTCAGATAGCTCTCGCGGCCCACCGGCGGCCCGATACAGATGTCCTCGTCGGAAAAGCGGACGTGGAGCGAGTCGTGATCGGCCTCCGAGTACACGGCGACCGTCCGGATATCGAGTTCACGGCACGCGCGCAGGATGCGGAGCGCGATCTCGCCGCGGTTGGCGATCAGGATCTTGCGGAACATGCGCCCGGCCGCGGCTTCAGTCGGGCTCGATACGGAAGAGCAGCGCGCCGTACTCCACCGGCTCGGCGTTCTCGACCGCGATCTCCTGCACGACGCCCGCGACGTCCGACTGGAGCTCGTTCATGAGCTTCATCGCCTCCAGGATGCAGAGCGTCTGGCCGACCTCCACGCGGTCCCCCGCAGACACGAAGGGCTCGGCGCCGGCGGCCGGCGCCCGGTAGAAGGTGCCGACCATGGGCGAGAGCACCTCGAACAGCCCCTCCGCGGGTGCCGTCTCCGCCGGCGGGGAGGCGGGCGCGGGCGCGGGGGGCGGCGCGGCCTCCACGCTGCCGACCGCCGCCGCGGGCACGGCCGCGGCAGCCGCCACGCGCGGGGACTTCCGGATCCTGACCCGGGTCGGGTCTCCCGTGTCCGAGCCCACAAGCTCGATGTCGAGGCCGTCCACGCCCGAGTCCTCGACCAACTCGATGAGTCCCTTCAGCCAGTCCAAATCCATGGTCAGGTTACCCGCGTGATGTACTTGTTCTCCGTCCTGTCGACGCGCACGACGTCGCCGGTCTCGAGGAAGAGCGGCACCTGGATCACCGCACCGGCCGCCAGCCGGGCCGGCTTGGTTCCGCCCTGGGCCGTGTCCCCCCGCACTCCGGGATCCGTCTCGACGATCTCCAGCTCGACGAACTGCGGCAACTCGATCGCGAGCACGACGCCGTCACGGTTGAGGCTCTGGCACTCCATGTTCTCCTCCAGGTATTGGAGCTGGTCCTCTCCGATCTGATCTTCCGACATCGGAATCTGCTCGAAGGTTTCCATGTTCATGAAGTAGTACAGGTGGCCGTCCGTGTACGTGTACTGCACGGGCCGCCGTTCCAGGCGCACCTGCCTGACCTTCTCGCCGGCGCGGAAGGTCTTGTCGATCACGCCTCCCTCCATCACGTCCTTCAGCTTCGTGCGGACGAAAGCCCCGCCCTTTCCCGGCTTGACGTGCTGAAAATAGGTGATCGAGTAGAGGGTGCCGTTGAGCTCGATCACCATCCCTCGACGAAAATCCGAAGTATCTGCCATGGTACCCGTGAATTAGTGCACTAGAGCCGGACGAGAGCGCGAGGAAGGCGGGTCAGCGTGCGGGCACCGGCCTCCCCTATCCGCACATCGTCCTCGATGCGCACGCCGCCGCGTCCGGGAAGATACAAGCCCGGTTCCACTGTCACCACGTTTCCCGGCTCGAGGATGTCTTCGGAGCGGGACGAGAGGCTGGGGCCCTCGTGCACGTCGAGTCCGATCCCGTGCCCCGTGCCGTGGCCGAAGAAGCCGTCCATGTCGTGGCTGGCGAACGTGCCCCGCACCACCCGATCCACGTCCCGGCACGCGACCCCGCTGCCGATCATCTCCCGCGCCTTCGTCTGCGCTTCGAGCACCTGCTCGTGAAGCGCCGCCTGCCAGGGCTCCGCCGTCCCACGCACGAAAGTGCGCGTGATGTCGCTGCAGTAGCCGTCCACGCGGGCGCCGAAGTCGATGAGGAGCAGATCGCCCGGCTCGACGCGCCGATCCGTGGGCGTCGCGTGGGGAAGCGCGGAGCGTGCTCCCGCCGCGACGATGGGATCGAAGGGGAGCGGATCCGAGCCTCCGCGGCGGAGTTCCATCTCGAGCGCGGTCGCGATCTCGCGCTCGCTCGGAGCGGCGGACCACTCCACGCTCGACAGCAACCGGTCGAACGCGCGCTCAGCCACCGCGACCGCCCGTTCGATGGCGTCCACTTCCTCGCGGGTCTTCACCCGCCGCAAGGTCCCGATGAGATCGCGGAGCGGGACGAAGACGACGTCGGGGAGCATGCCGCGGAGAGATTCGTGGTCGGCGACCGTGAGGCTCTCCGCTTCGAACGCGATCGGACCCGCGGCGTCCGCCGCCACATCGGCGACGCCACGGATCCACCCGTCGCGGCCGATATGGGTGCGGATCGGCTCCGCCACCTCGAAGCCCACCTGCTCCTCATAGCGAAAGTCGGTCACGAGCACGGGAGGACCCTCGAGGGGGATCCACAGGGCGCCTGCGGAACCCGTGAACCCGCTCAGGTAGCGGACGCTGGATCGGGCGGTGACGAGGACGGACCGGCGCCCGGCGGCCTCCGTCGTCGCTTCAAGCCGACGGCGCCGCGTTCCCGGCGGCGTCACTCCGCTCCCGCCTCGGCGCTCCCGCGAAGATGCTGTACGAGTGCCTCGAGACCGAACAGGTAGCTGGAGGCGCGGAATCCGGCGATGACGCCGATCGCGAGGTCGGAGAGGAGCGACGTGTGCCGGAACGACTCGCGGGCGAACACGTTCGAGAGGTGGACCTCGACGAAGGGGCGCGCGGAGCCCGCGAGGGCGTCGCGGAGCGCCACGCTCGTGTGGGTCAGGGCGGCCGCGTTTACGAGCCACGCATGCACCGAGCCGGTGTTCGCCTGCACCCAGTCCACGATCTCGCCTTCGTCGTTGGACTGGAAGAAAACAAGCGAAACGTCGTCCGGGTCCGCCCGCTCACGGAGGAGCGACTCGATCTCGGCCAGCGTCTGCGTGCCGTAATGGTGGGGTTCGCGGCGCCCGAGGAGATTCAGGTTCGGTCCGTTCAGGACGCCGATGCGGATCGGCTGGCGCACCCGCTCAGTCCGATCGCGCGGGAGCTTCGCCATCGAGGATCCGGCGAAGCTGCTCGCCGATCGACTCCTGGACGGCGGCCGGGTCCGCCGGCTCCGCCCCGTCTTTCGCGCGCGGCATGTCCCGCGGCGCTCGGCTCGAGGCGGCCGCGGCGGGATCGGAAGGCGGTCCCTCCGCCTCCTCCGCGCGGCGACGCATCTCCGCGAGCGCGGCGGCGAGATCGGCGCTGTCCGGGTCGCGGGAGAGCATCTGTTCGTACACGCCGATCGCGCGGTCGAAGAGGCCCTGGCTCGCGTACAGCCCGGCCAGCGTCGAAGTCTCGATGCCCTTGGGTGGCACCGTAGCGGCGCCGGTCGCCCCGTCCTCCGGAGCGGGCCGCGCGTCGGCTCCATCGCTCCGCCACGCGTCCTCGAGCGCCTCCAGCCAGTCGTCCGCCGGAGCGGCGCCATCGGAGCCGCCCGTCTCGACGCGCTCGACGCCCAGCGCCATGCAGGCGAGAGGGTTCGCCGGATCGAGCGAGACGATGTGCTCGAACTCGACCCGCGCGACCTCGTCGCGACCGAGTTCGAGCAGCACGCGGGCGTAGAGCAGGCGCGCGTCCAGGTAGTACGGGTGTTCTCTCAGGCCATCCCGGATCACGCCCAGGGCGCGTTCGTGCTCTCCCGCCTGCCGGTAGATATCGGCGAGGCGCACGAACGTGTGTGTCCGAGGCTCCAGTTCGGCGCGGCGCAGGAGTTGTTCGATCTCCACGGTCCGGTCTTCGACGGCCACAGGTCTCGCAGGAAAAAATTGGGGCGGGTCCGGGCCTTTTGACCCGGTCCACGGCAACATACCGACCGTTTTTTTCGGTTGTCAACGAACGCCGCGGGAATGCGGCGGGGCGCTCACCTTTCGTTGCCCGCAACGCTGGGCCGGCGTACGTTTTCGACCTGCGTTTCCGGCCCCGGCGCGACCGCGTTCGGGCGACTCGATTCAAGACGACAAGGTGGGTTCGGCGTCTCATGTTCATGCGGAAGATGCGCGGCAGCGCGAGCCTCGTGATGGGCATCATGGCCGCGGCCTTCGTGGGCTGGCTGGTGTTCGACGGGATCAACGCGATGCAGGGAGGGAACCTCGGCGGGCAGATCAACCCCGTCGTGGGACAGGTCGGAGGACAGGACATCCGCTACAACGAGTGGAATGTCTTCCTCCAGAACCAGCTTGCGGTGAACCGCGCGGCCGACCGTGGCATGACGGACGAGGATGTACGCGTCGTGACCGAACGGGCGTGGGAGAGCCTGATCAGCGCAACGCTGATCCAGGCGGAGCTGGACCGGCTCGGCGTCAGCGTGACCGATGCGGAGGTTCGGCAGGCCTTCTTCACGCAGCCGCCGCAGGAGATGTTGAGCTACCCCGGGTTCCAGACGGACGGGCAGTTCGACATCGACAAGTACCGCCGGTTCTTCACGGACCCGGCGACGGATGAGACGCAACTGCTGCAGATCGAGGGATACTACCGCTCGATCCTTCCGCGGGCGAAGCTGCAAACACTCGTCCAGAGCGGCATTTACGTGTCCGAGGAAGAAGCCTGGCGGTTCTACCGGGACACGAACGAGCAGGCCCGCGTCCGCTTCGTGCGGATCGACCCGGCGCTGACCGTGGAGGATTCGGAGGTCTCGGTGTCGGATGACGAAATCCGGCGGGTCTATGACGAACGCGTGGACGAACTCATCCGGCCCGCCAGCGCCCGCGTGAACATGGTCAGCATCTCGCTCCGGCCCTCCGTCGCCGATTCGCTCGCCGCCCGCGAACGGGCCGCCGCCCTCGCGGACCGCGTGCGGGGAGGCGAGGACTTCGCCGAGGTGGCGATGGCGGAGTCCGCAGACTCCATCTCCGGCGCGGAGGGGGGCTTCATGGGCAACCGTCCGCTGAGCGCCTTCGACCCGCGCCTGACCGAGGTCGCCGTGGACGCCCCGCTGGGGCAGGTCACGGATCCGGTCGAGACGCCGTTCGGACTGCACGTCCTGCAGGTCGACGAGCGGACAGCGGATTCACTGGCGCTGCGCCAGATCTACGTCCCGTTCGAGATTTCCGGCGCGACCGAGGATTCGGTGTTCACGCTCCTCGATGACCTGGAGGATCTGGCGCTGCGCACGGATCTCACGACGGCCGCCGACTCGCTGGGCGTGACGGTTCGCGCCGATGTGCAGTTGCTGGACGGCGTGGACTTCATTCCGGGCGCCGGCCAGCTCGGGGTGGCGAGGGAGTGGGCCCTCGGCCCGGAGAGCGAGATCGGAGACCTGTCCGATTCGTTCGAGAACCCGGCGGGTTTTCATCTGGTCGAGCTCCTGGGACGGCGGGACGAGAGCACGATTCCCTTCGAGGAAGCCGGGATCGGGATTCGCGCGGAGCTGCTCGTGGAGAAGAAGAAGGAACGGGCCTCGGAACTGGCCGGCGGCCTGCTCGACGCGGTCGAGGCCGGAAGTACTCTCGACGAGGCGACGGAGGCACTCGGTTGGTTGATCGAAGAGACCGGTTCATTCCGCCGGGGCGATTTCGTTCCCGGGCTCGGCCAGGGCACGGAGGCGGTCGGCTTCGCATTCGGGGCCGCTGTCGGCGAACTCAGCGGCGCCCTCGATGCCGGGGACGCCGTGGTCGTCATGGAGATCCTCGAGCTTGAAGAGGCCACGCGGGAAGGCTTCGAGGAGGTCCGGGACGCCGTGGTGGGGCAACTGGGCTTCGAACGTTCCCAGCAGTACGTACAGAAGTGGCTGGTTGCGCTACGCGAAGATACGGTCGTCGAAGATCACCGGGAGAGGCTCCTCCTTCAGCAGGAGGCGCAGCCCATGATCCCCGGCTTCTGATCCCCGACCCCGGATCCCCGACCCCTGATCCCGAGCCGCTGACGGCCCGCCGAGCCGACCGCCAGACGCGGAACCGCGCGCCCCCCGGCCCTCCCGGGTGGGGATCTCGCGGCTTCGCCGGGTTCCTGCCGCTATCGGCTAGTTTTCCGAATTCGCGGGGCGGGCCTGCGCCGTCTCCTGGGTGGCGGAAGCGGCCGATGGCGGCGTCGTGTCTCCGGTGATCTCGGCCCGCACGTCGCCCTCGACCTCCTTGATCGAGCCCTTGAACTCCCGGATCCCGCGGCCGAGGGAACTCCCGATCTCGGGAAGCCGCTTCGCGCCGAAAAGGAGCAGGATAGCGAGGAATACGAGCAACAACTCCCATGGGCTCAGACCGAACATCTCAGACTCCTTGGTTGTGGCTCATCGCCCGCGTCCCGGTCAGAGAAGCGACCGGGCGAACCAGGCGACGAGCACGACCCCGACGACGCTCAACACATTCAGGCGCAGGACGATCGGCCCCAGCGTGAACGCGAGCACCTTGAGATCGAATGCAAGCGGCTGCAGTGAGGCCGCGACCGTTGTGATGAAGAACTGACGCGCCGCTGACGGGGGCAACGTAACCGTCGCGAGTTCGGTGAGCAGCCCCCCGAGCACGAATCCTCCCGCGATGATGAGGACCAGGCGTATCGGGGAACGATGGCGTCTGCTTCCGAAGTTCACTCGCTACCGTACTCTCTCGACGACGTAATCCACCGCGAGGCTCAGCGCCTCGAGGCACGGACTCGCCGGCAGACGCCGGAGCTGGTCCCGTGCCCGGTCCGCCCGCGACCGCGCCTCCTCGCGAGCCGTCTCCACACCTCCGTGCGCTTCGACGAGATCCACGATCTCCTGCACGGCTTCGGGGGAGGGCTCCGGGTCCGCGAATAGCCCTTCGACAGCGCGCCGCTCCCCCCACTCCATCTTGGGCAGAGCGGCGATCAGGGGCAACGTCACCTTGTGTTCCTGCAGATCCTGGCCACGCGGCTTGCCCATCACGCGAGTCGACGACGAATAGTCGAGCAGATCGTCGACGATCTGGAACGCCATCCCCAGATGGTGGCCGTACGCGCGCAGGGCCTCCCGGTATTGCGGCGCTCCCGACAGCGTCCCGAGTTCGCACGCCGCGGACATCAGGGACGCCGTCTTGTGTTCGCACAGCCTCTCGTAGTCCTCGCGCGTGAAGTCGAGGCCATCGTGGAGGACGAGCTGCCGCATTTCGCCGATCGTCATGCGGTTCGCCGTGTGGGCGAGGAGGGCGACCTGTTCGAGCTTGCCGAGCGCGACGACCTCGATGACCGCGCGCGAATAGAGGTAGTCTCCCGCGATGATCGCGACCTGGTGCGTCCAGCGGTGGTTGACGGTGGGCCGGCCTCGTCGCCTCGCGGAGTGATCGACCGCATCATCGTGCACGAGGGTCGCGACATGCAGCAATTCGACGATGGCCCCCAGCTTCACGGCATCCGGAGAGGGGCGCCCTCCCACGCCGTCGGCCAGGAGGAGCAGGGTGGGCCGGAGGAGCTTCCCGGAGCGCGCGAACAGGTAGTCGCCCACCTCGTCGAGAGCTTCGAATCCGGATGGCGCCATCCCGCGGAGCTCGCGCTCGACGGCAAGGAGCCGGTCCGCTACGGGCAGGCGGACTTGTTCCAGATCGATGGCGGTGGTCGGGAGCATACCCTCCTCGGCGCGCGAGCCGCGCATGAAGTGCACGGGAATGTCGGGAGCCCCGCGAAGAATGTCAAAAGCGTCTGCCGCCCAGGCCGCCGGCGCCGAAACCGCCCTGGCCGTCCTGCGACTGCTGGTCGTAGTCGAACTTGAGATCGGGCGCGTCCTGGAGGCTGACGCTCATCTGGAAGATGAAGTTCCCGTTCGGCGAGCGGGCGAACATGAAGGTCGCGATCCAACGGTGCAGGGCGCGGTCGAGCGTGATGAGGTGCTCGCCGAATTCCTTGTGGGTGAGGTTGTACGTCGTGCGCCAGGCGAGACGCCAGTTCGGTGACGGATTGAGGGAGAGGACCGCGTTGAGCGACTGTCGGTCCTGCGCGCTCTGATCCTCCCGGCCGCGCTGAAGCGAATAGGTCAACGCCAGCGTCCACGGCCCGCCGCTCCGCAGACCGGGGTCCCCCGGATCCGGATTCTCGTCGAAACTCTGCAGCCGGTACCGGGAGTCGGCCGCATTCCGCAGGCGACGCTGGGGATCGGCCCCACCCCCTCCCCCACCGCCGCCCAGACCGAGCAACCCGCCGAGCCCGCTGGCCGAGCTGAACGTGAAGCTGCCGGTCAGGGTCGACAGGATCGGGGCGAAGGTCCGGTCCTCCCCGGTGCCCTCGAACAGGTCGAGCGACATGTTCAGGGACAGTCCCCTCAACAGGTCCGAGTTGATGCGGTGCGACCAGCGGTCCGTCGTCAGGGGCGACTCGTTCTCGCGGGACCAGTCGAAGGTGAGAGGACTCGAGTTGATCCCCAGCAGGACGACGTTCCGACGCGGCTGCGCGCGGCGCGGCGCGTCGGGGTCCCCCGTGTCCGGTCCGGTCCCCGGCACCGCCTCCCGCCCGGCGTCCGCAAGCCCGCGCGCCGCTTCGGCCGGATCCTCCTCCGTCGGGTCGATTCCCACCGCCTGGCCCCCCGCCAAATCGCCGGCCACCGCGAGCGAATCCGCTGCGGAAGTGGCCGGGTCGGGCTCCTGGCCGGTCGAATCCGCTTCGAGCGAGCGGCCTTCCAGCAGCGCCTCCGCTTCGGGATCGAGCTCGACTTCCTCGCGCAGCTTGGCTTCAAAGGTCTGGTTCAGGGTGAGGCGAAGCCGGTTCTCCTCCTTGGAATTCGACACCGGGAAGCCCGGGATCGACAGGAGGGAATCGGAGGCCTGCACGGCCGGCGAATAGTCGTAGTGAAAGCGGGGCGAGATCTTGTGGCGGATCCGCTCGAACGGGCCGACGCCGGGAAAAAACCCGTAGATGTCGGTGGACACTGCGGCTCCGATGCGAAGCCGCGCGGGCGCCGTGATGAACTCTCCGTTCGTGTCGTCCGACTGAAACCGGCTCGCGTCCACGCTCAGCGTGGGACGAAGCGTCGTGCTCCCGATGAGGTCGATCTGGTATTCCGCCTGCGCTCCGTAGTCCAGTTTCGAAACGCTCCCGGACGCCGTGGACCCCGCGGACGCCGTCGTATCGGCGCCGGCCATCGGCTGGAACGGAAGTACGGAGTTGCGGTTGAAGCTCGTCCGCCCGCTGACTCCGAAGGAGCCGATGCGAACGGCGCTGTTCGCCGACGCCACTTCGGTTCTCTTGCCGGCGCTCTCTTCCTGAGTTCGGTCGAGGCGCGAAGCGGAGAAGGCGCCGTTGACGACGATATTGTTGAACGGCCCGCTACGGTTCCGGGGCGCGCGGAAGAGGGTCAGGGGTGAGAAGGTCATCTGGAGCTTGGGCAGCGTAAGGTCCGTCCGCCCCTTCTGCGCTCCCAGATCCTGGCGCCGGCTTCCGCTCACGTTGACGGACGCGAAGGGGAACCGGTGCTGGATCCCGACATCCGACGCGATTCGTTGCGTCTGCACCGTCGGGTCGAACGTCTGACGCTCGAAGACGGTGGTGTTCGAGACGAAGTTGGCGTTGACCCGTATGTCCGTGACGGGGGTCAGCTCGTGATTGTGCCGCATCTGGAACTGCAGCGTCTTCTCGTTCCCGAAGCTGTAGCTCGCGATCACGTTGCCGCGGAAAAACTTCTTGATCGAGCGGTATCGGACGGCCCCGTTGAGGCGGGTGAACCGCCCGCTGAACCAGTCGGCCGTCGCCTGCGCATCCATGAAGTCGTTGAACGCGAGGTAATACCCGAAGTCGGTGATGCTCCGCCGGGCGTTGCTGGAGGACGCGACGACATCGTTGAACCCGAAGCGGGGCGGCAGGAAGCCGCTTCTCCGCTCCTCGCGAATGTCCTGCGCGAAGAAGGGAAGCCAGGCGACGGGCACGTTCTGGATGTAGAGGGTCACGGGCCACGCCACGACGATGTCGTCGGAGACGACCTTGATCTGTCCGGCGCGGAAGTAGTAGTGCGGTTCGTCGGCGTCGCAGGAGGTGAAGTTCCCGGTTTCGACGAAGGCGGTGCCGGAGCCCCGGAGGGTCATGTCCCCGAAGATGAGCCAGTCGGCTCCCATCTGCGCGAACGAGGTCCGCCCGTCCATGATCGTCCCCCTGGTGGACGACACGTCGTAGTTGAGACACTCGTCGGAGATGACGTTCTCCCCTTCCCCGGCGAGCGAGATGTTGCCGCAGCCCCGCACGAACTGCAGACCGGCCTCGTAGGTGATCGTGTCCGCATCGATCGTGGACTGCTCGTACATCACCTGTGCCTCTCGATTGAGCTGCACGCGCTGCCGGTCGACATCCAGTTCGACCCCGCGCCCCTGGTAGCGGACGACCTGGTAGCCCGGCTCCCCGAGGAGCTGTCCGAAGATGTCGTCCTGTTGCGGGAAGGGCGGGTCCGGCGGGCCCGTGTCCACGGTGTCCGCCTGCGCCGAATCGTCTAGGGGAACCAGGTCTCCGACCGCAGCGGGGTCGCCCACCGCAGCGGAGTCGCCCAACGCAGCGGAGTCGTCGATCGCTACCGGGACGGCTCCGGGGAGATCCAGCGTATCCCGTGCGGTGGAATCTCGGGGCACGGAGTCCTGAGGCAGCGTGTCGCGCCCCGCGACCACCACCGTGTCGGTGTCCGCCCGGGCAGTGAACTCAAGGGGACGCACGCCCGCGGGCGCGGCGCGCGCGGTTTCGGTTGCGCCGAGGCCGCCGAGAAGGGCCGCCAGCGCCAGGAGCGTGCGCAGCTTCAGGCGGAACTTCCTTCCCCTGAGGCCCCCTCCGCCTCCTGGCGACGCCGCCGAAGCACACGGGTCATGATCACCGAAATCTCGTAGAGGAACATCATCGGCAGCATCATCGCGAGCATCGTGTACGGGTCGGCGGGCGTGAGGAACGCCGAGACCACGGCCATCACGACGATCGCGTGACGCCGGTACTTGGCGAGCCCTTCGGGCGTCACGATCCCGACCAGCGACAGGAAGACCAGTACCACCGGCAACTCGAAGATGAGCCCGAACGCCAGGATCAACCGGACGGCGAACGTCAGGTACTCGTTGATCATGATGACGGGGTTGAGCTCATCGAAGGTGAAGAAGTTGAGCAGGATCCTGAGCCCGAGCGGCAGCACCAGGAAATACGCCATCGAGATGCCGGCGATGAAGAGGAGGGTTCCGGAGGCGATCGCCGGGACGGCGAACCTGCGCTCGCTCTCGTACAGGGCCGGCGAGAGGAAGCCCCAGGCCTGCCAGGCAAGGTAGGGGAAGGCCGCGATGAGACCCACGATGAAGCCGAGCTTGAGGATGGTGATGAACGGCGTCGTCACGCTGGAGTAGTTCAGGGCCTCGCCCGGGAGGAGATCGGCGATCGGCCGCTGGACAATGCCGAGCACGTCCCACTGCGTCACGGCCACGAGCCCGATGATCATGCCGACGATGAGCGCGAGGAGCGCCCGGATCAGACGAGAGCGAAGCTCATCCAGGTGATCCAGGAAGGGCATCTCCGCCTGATCGGTCGCACCTCGGGTCTGTCGCCGCAGTCTCATCGGCCCTCGTCGCCTCCCGCTGAGAACAGTTCGACCTGCCCGGCCGCGCCGTGCCCGGCGCGTCGCAGCAGTTGTCCCAGTTGTCGCACTTCTTCCATGAACTCCGTGGTGTCCTGGAAGTTCCGATATACGCTGGCGAAGCGCACGTACGCGACCTGGTCGAGGGCGCGGAGCCCCTCCATGACGAGTTCTCCCAGCCGCAGGCTCGCGACATCCCGCTGGTCCGCGGCCGCCAACTGTTCCTCGATTTCATCCACGAGAGACTCGATGTCGCGGTTCGATACGGGTCGCTTCGTGCAGGCCACGCGGATGGACTCGAGGAGCTTCCCGCGATCGTACGTCTCCGAGCCGCCGTCCTTCTTCATGACGAGCAGAGGCTCTTCCTCGACCTGTTCGTAGGTCGTGAACCGCTCGCCGCAGGAGAGGCACTCGCGCCGGCGGCGGATGGCCCGGCCGCCGCGACTCATGCGTGAGTCGACGACCCGCGCCTCGAGGTGGTTACAGCCGGGACACAGCACGGCAGCCTGCGGTCACCGGACGGCTGAGGGCACTAGTGTGGCGTCTCCACACTAGCCGCCCAGTTTCTCGCGTTCCCGGCGGGCCTCTGGCGCCTCGGGGCTGTTCGGATAGCCGCTCTCGATCTGTACGAACAGCCGCCGCGCCACCGCCGTGTTGCCCCGTGCCGCCTCGATCATGGCCCGGCGAAAGAGCGCCGCGGGAGCCCGGCTCGAATCCGGATAGCGTTCCGTCAGCCGGCGGTACTCCTCGAGCGCGCTGCCGGGATCCTCCGCGTCCTCGTAGGTGCGCGCCACCCAGTACTGGGCATCGGGCGCGAACTCGTGGCCGCCGTAGACGGCGAGGAACTCGCGGAACGCGTCGCGGGCAGTCTCGATGTTGCCGCGCTGGTACATGTCGAGCGCCATCGCGTAGTACTGGGATGCGTCGTCGGACCCGGACCCCACGGCAGGGTTCGGTTCCGTGGCGGGCGGGCCCGCGGTGGGCGGACCCGCGTCGGCCGGGCCGGGGAAGCCCATGGGCGAGGGGGAGCCCTGGCGGCGCTGATTCTCGTAGATGTCGTTGAG
This sequence comes from Candidatus Palauibacter rhopaloidicola, assembly GCA_026914155.1. Lineage (GTDB taxonomy): Bacteria > Gemmatimonadota > Gemmatimonadetes > Palauibacterales > Palauibacteraceae > Palauibacter > Palauibacter rhopaloidicola. The sequence goes on from JAPPGH010000031.1 coordinate 223,305, forward strand.
CAACTGGTTGTTCTGGGCGGACATTTCGATGATCTGCTCGAACAGATCCTCGACCCGCCCGATCAGCCGTTCGAGTTCGCCCCGACCCGTCGTCTCCCGGCGCTGGCTCGAACTCTCGATCGACTCCAGGTCCGCCTGCACCGCCTCGGCCAGCCGGCGCTGACCCTCGGCGAGAACGGCGATATCGTCCCGCAGGGCGTCGCCCATCGTCTCGACATCGCCCCGGGACGCGCAGGCGGCGGCCGCAACGCCCAACAGCACGGCGACCGCCGCATGCTTCATCTAGATGTCTCCGTCCGTGATGACGAATTCGCCGCGACGATTCTGCCGCCACGCCGACTCGTTGCTCCCCCGGGCCAGCGGCATCTCCTCCCCGAAGGTCACGACATCGAAGCGGTCGGCGTCCAGCCCCAGGCTGGAGAGGTAGTCGACCGCGGCCTGGGCCCTTCTCAGGCCGAGCGCCTGGTTGTACTCGAGGGAACCCCGCTCGTCGCAATGGCCCTCGACCCGGAGGCGGATTCCGGACCGATCCCCGAGCGCGTCCGCCTTGCGCTGCAGAATCGCGGCGGCGGCGTCCGTGATGGCGGACTCGTTGTAGTCGAAGTGAATCCGCGCGACGATCGCCTCGCCGTCCATCGCGCGCTCGATGTCCGCGGGCGCGGACTCCGCACACGTCGTGCCGGGATAGTCGTTTACGGCCCGCTCGAGCAATTCGCGCGCACGCGTGAAGTCGCCCGCCTCCATGGCCGTCATCGCCTGGTCGCAGAGCCGGGACGCGGCCGCCTCGCGCTCCGCGCTGTCATCCACGACCGGGGGCGGCGGGGGCGGCGGCGGGAGGGGGACCGGCTCCGGTTCCGGGTTGCCGCTACACGCCGTCGCCAGAAGCGCAACGAGAAGAATGGGAGAGAATCGGTGGCTCATTCGCATCGAGGTCTCCTTGTTTACCAGTCGCGGGACGAGAATTCGGCGAGGACGGGGCAAACGTCGGCGCTGAAAACGCTGACCCGGTCCCGGTTTCGACACGGATTCGTAACCTATCGCAGACCCGTCAAGTCGCAACCCGCAGGACGACCGCGGTCACGAACCTGCCGGGATGGGGGGCGACCAGTCCGGGAGACCATCGAGCCGTCCCGATGTCAGCGGCCGGGACCTCCCCGTGAAGACATCGAGGATCCAGACCGTCGAGCCCTGCGAGTCGACCGATGAGAAGACGAGGTGACGGCCATCGGGGGCCCAGCTGGGATCCTCGCTCTCGCCGCGCCGCGTCAGCATGCGCCGGTCGGTGCCGTCCGGGTTCACCGTGAAGATCTGCCAGCGGCGGTCGCTCAGGGCGGAATACGCGATCCGGTCGCCGTTGGGCGACCAGTCGGGGCCCGCCGCGTTGGTGTCCTCCCGCGGGTGATAGATGCTGATGCGGCGAGCCGGGCCACCCGAGACGGCACGGACGTAGACCTGCTGCTCGTTGGCCGGATCGGCCTCGTACGCGAACGACGCCCCATCCGGCGCAAAGCTGGGATTCAGCGACTGGGCCCGGCCTTCGGTGAGCGGCCCGTCGCCCTCGACCACGATGCGCGTCGTTCCGCCGACGCCCTCCGCGTACGCCAGTCGTCCGTCCGGCGTCCAGGTCGGCGTCTGAATGAGCCTCCCGGACCTCACCGTCCGGCGGCTGCCGGTGATGAGATTCAGCTCCACGAGCGAGAAGTACCCCGTCTCGTCCTGGATCGTGTACGCGATGCGGGTGGCGTCCGGTGAGAAGGCGGGCGAATAGACGTTGCGCCCCCCCGTCTCGATCCGCTGCGGGTTCCGGCCATCGCTGTCGATGAGCAGCAGGTAGGACGTCCCGTCCCCATCCCTCCGGCGCAGGGCGATCCGGGTCGCGGCGATGCCGCGCTGGCCTCCCGTCGCCCAGAAGACGATCCGGTCGGAGACCCGGTGGACCGACATTCGGAAATCGGCCGCATCCCTGGAGGGCAGGCTGAAGGCCTGGACGTTCTCGAGGTTCCCGTACACGAGGTCGTGCAGGCTGATCCTGAGGAGCGGGGTCTGCGTCCCCGGCGCGACGGAGATGTCGGCGGTGACGAGCCACACGGCCCCGAGCTGGTTCCAGAGCGCGTAGTTCGGGGGGCCGCTCAGGGTGAGCGTGTCGGGCACCGCGAGGATGTCGAACCGGTCGGAATAATCGAGGTCCGTGCGAAGAATCTCGCCGACCGCCGCGCCAAGTTCCTCGAAGCCGGCGCTCGCCGAGACGGGCGCGACGACCATGCCCGGCACGTAGCGGGCCTCGTACGTGAGGCCCAGACGGAGCGCGCCGCCTTCCTGGCCGCCCAGCGGCGATCCGGCCACCGCGGCGACCAGCGCCAGCCCCGCGACGGCGGCGGCCCGGCGGCGCCACTGGGCGCGGCGGCGACGAAAGGCGCTCGATCCGTCCATTTCAGCGTGCACTCGGATCGAAGAAGAACGAGACGGCGAGCGCGTCCGCCGGGAAGTCGTCGGGAAGCGGGCCGAAGGCGCGGTCACGGCCCGCCGATTCCACGGCGCCCATCGCCTGGACATCGAAGACCAGGCTCCCGGATCGCGCCACCCACTCGAAGCCCGTCACCCGCCCGTCCCGGTGGATGATGAAGTAGATCTCGGCCCGAAGCTCGCGCGCGCCGATGGGGGGCCGCCAGCGGCGCTGGACCTGGCGGATGATGTTCTCCTCGTATTCGGGCCAGGCCGATGCGTCGCCGGCGATCCGGATGGTGCGCACTTCCTCGCCGGCCTCCTCGGTCCGCGCGGGTTCCGGTTCCGCCTCGCGCTCGACCTGCACCTCGGCCTCCACGGTGGGCGTCTCCACCTGCGGCACCGGGTCGGGCGTCGGCTCGGGGGGAGGCGGCCGGTTCTCCTCTTCCGCGACCTCGGGCGGCGAGGGATCGATGCGGATCGGCGCATCCTCCGGGGCGAACGCCACCATGTTCACCCGCACCGAAGTGGGCACATCGGCCGGGCGGATCACGACGTCGCCGAACACGGCGAGGACCAGGAGGCCGCCGTGGACGCCGAGTGAACCGTACACGGCCCGCCTGGGCGGACGCCCGTGACGCTGCGGCCCTCCGCGCCGCCAGGCGCGCCAGCGTCCGCGACCGCTCCCGGGTTCCGCCCCCCCGTACAGGTTCACGGACGGCGACGCCTCGGATCCGGATCGGTGACGATGTTGAGCACGCCTCCGGCGTCCTGAATCGGACCCATCACCCGGGTCGCCTCGCGGAGGGCGAGATCGCCGTCCGCCTTCAGGTACACCATGTCCGACTCGAAGCGGTCCAGGGCCAGCCCGAGCGAAGCGTCGAGCTCCTCGAACGTCACCGGCACGTCATCCAGGTAGATCTGCCCGTCCGCATCGATCGAGACCACGAGCGCATCGGAGGCGCTGAGGGGCGCGGAGAGGCCCTCCGGCAGATCAATCTCGAGGCCGCCCTGGAGAATGGGCGCCGTGATCATGAAGATGATGAGGAGGGTGAACGCGACATCGACAAGGCTCGTGACGTTGATCTCCGCCACGACCCCGATCCCGTCGGCCTGCTGTGTAAAGCGCCTTTTCATCCCGCGTTCCTCATCCTCCGGCCGCCGGAAGCCCGGCTCACAGGCGCCCCTCGCGCGCGAGCGTCCCCACGAATTCGCTCGCGAATCCTTCCAGTTCTCCCACGAAGAGACGCAGGCGGGAGGCATAGTGGTTGTACGCGATGACAGCGGGAATCGCGACCGCAAGCCCCGCGACCGTGGTCGTGAGCGCTTCCGCGATGCCCGGCGCGACCGCCGCGATGTTGGCGGACCCCTGCGATGTGATCCCAATGAACGAGTTCATCACGCCCACGACGGTCCCCATGAGGCCGAGGAGAGGACTCACGGAGCCGATGATCGCGAGCCAGGGCAGCCCGTGCGCGAGTTCGTCCTTCTCCTCCGAGAGGCTCTTCTCGAGCACCAGCCACAGCGCTTCGAGCTGCGTCGGGCTCAACCCCTCTCCGACGTGTGTGGCGTCGAGCGCGCCCGGGCGCAGCTCGGAGAAGAAGGCGATCCCCTCACGGAACACCCTTCTGAAGGGGGAATCGTCCAGTTCCGCCAGCGCGTCGTTGAGGTCCACGAGGCCGTTGGCCCCGGCCATCGCGAACACGAAGTCGTCCGCCCGCGCGTTCACGGCGCGCAACTCGCGGAACTTCCAGATGATGAGGACCCAGGACACGAGCGAGAAGGCGGCGAGCACGGTGAGGATGATCTTCGTGGGCAGCGTCGCGCCCAGGATCATGTCGATCGGGGAATCGATCACGCGGGCGGAAAGATCCTGCACCACCTCCAGGCCTCCTCCGACCCCGATCCCGCCCCCCACAATCACGTGCGCCCCCCCTGCAATTTGTCCCGGCTCATCCGCTCCCTCCTCACCTCCCCAACCGGCGGGCCCCTCCGGCCTGCCAACCATGGTCCCATCCGACGAAGACACACCTCGCCGTCAGATCGTTCGGCGAGCCACCGGATGGCGCGTGTCGGCCCGTGCAGAACCTTGTTCAGCGCGGCTTGGCTCGCCAGCCGCCGGGCTTCGTCGGCGTCGTCGGGGACCGGGGCGCGAGCGGCGAGGGCATCGGCGACCAGCCGGCGAGCCGTGTGCCTCAGCGCCCGGACGGCCGGGTCGGCGCGACGGCTTCGACGCCAGGCCCGGTACTTCGCGACGTGCCGCTCGATGATCGCCTCCGCTTGCTCGCGCTCGTGCTCGCGCGCCGCACGGGCGCGATCCACGACCTGCCGCAGGTCGTCGATGTTGTACAGGAACACATCGGAGATACCCGAAACACGCGGATCGACGTTCCGCGGCACGGCAATGTCGAGAATTACGAGCGGCGCCCGCCCCGTGCGCGGGCTCCGCACATGCGCCGCCCGGAGGAAGGCCGCCTCCGACTCCGTGCAGGCGATGACGAGATCCACGCGATCCAGCGCCTCGAGCGCCGCGCTCCTTCGCATCGCGAGCGCTTCGAGAGGCCGGCTCACGCGCTCGGCCCGGGCGGGGTCGCGGCTCGCGAGGAACACGCGCCCCGCCCCTTCCCGCTTCAGGCACTGCACGGTGAGTCTTCCCATCTCACCGGTCCCGAGCACGAGTACGCTACGGTCGTCGAGCGAACCGAACACCTTCCGGGCGAGACCGACCGCCGCGCCGGGGATCGATGTCACACCGCTCGCGATCGATGTGTCGGCCCGTACGCGCCCGCCGACCTCGAGGGCCGACTGGAACAGGCGATGCAGCACCGGCCCCACCGTCGGGCGTCCATCCCGGTAGGCTCCCCGGACCTGGCCCTGAATCTGCGGTTCGCCGACGATGAGCGACTCCAGTCCGCTCGTCACGCGGAACAGGTGCCGGACGGCGCTCGCCCCTTTGAGCGTCGCCAGGTACGAATCTCCCGCGGCCCCCAGCCCCGACACCCGGCACAGCGCGTCGCGCCCCAGGCGGTCGAGCGCTCCCGCGTCGCTGCCCGCCAGGTAGCATTCCGTCCGGTTGCAGGTGGAAAGCACGACGCACTCGGAGACGCCCGGCCTGTCCGTCAGGTTCTCGACCCACTCCGCCCGGCGCCGGTCTCCGAGCGCGAAACGTTCCCGGATGTCGATGGGTGCCGTCCGGTGGCTGAGTCCGACCGCAACGAGTGCATCGGCGGGAGTGGGCCGCATCGTCTCCGGCAGCGGGGGATCCATGCCGTGGCGAGATCCGGCGATCGCGACGCCGGACGCCTCAGAAGGGGAGATCGTCCTCACCCGCGACGGACCGGTTGGAGAACTCCGAGAAATCCGAACGCTCCTGCCGGGGTTCCGTCGCCGAATAGCTCTCTCCGCCGCCGCCGCTGCTCCCGAGCATGATCATCTCGAGCGCACGGATCTCCGTCGTATACCGCGTCTGGCCGTCCTGTCCCTCCCACTGCCGGTACTCGATCCGGCCTTCCACGTACACGCGGTCGCCCTTGCGCAGGTAGCGCTCGCAGATCTCGGCGAGGCGGTCCCAGCAGACCACTCGATGCCACTCCGTCTTCTCCTGCTGGTCGCCGGCGCGCGTGGTCCACCGGCGACTGGTCGCGACGGAGAGCGTCGCCACCCGCGTACCCGTGTTCGTCGACCGCACTTCCGGGTCCGCGCCCAGGTTTCCGATGAGTGTCGCCTTGTTCAGACTGCGCGCCATTCCCGCCTCCCCGGTGATCGACTCGAAGGTCCATGGTGGTGGTGATGATGAAGAGGATCAAGGTAACAGGAAACGATCAACGGACCAGCAACCGCCGCATGACGAGAGCGTCTTCCTTCGGGCCCGCATAGTATCCGCGACGCCGGCCGACGATCTCGAATCCCCGGCTTCGGTAGAGCTCCTGTGCGTTTCGGTTCCCTTCCCGTACCTCGAGGAACAACCGGATCACACCGCGGGTCCGCGCTTCCTCGAGAACCGCGTCCACCAGTTCGCCCCCGATTCCGCGCCGGCGGTCGTTCGGGGCCACGGCGAGGTCCCCCAGTTCCGCCTCCCGCCCGACGAACCACACGGCTGCGTACCCTGCGACGCGCCGCTCTTCGTACACGGCGGAGAAGAGGACCGCGTCGGGGCGCCTGAGCAGGTTCCTGAACGTCCGTTCCGACCAGGGGGTGGCGAAACAGGCCTCCTCGATCGCCGTGACCTGCCCCAGGTCCGACTCGAGGAGCGGCCGGATCCGGAGGGTCCGCCTACCCGGATCCGCCACGGCGTCCGACCTGGCGTTCAGCTCCGGAACTCCGCACGTACCGGGGTTCCCACGCGTCGATGTCCGCGACGCGGCCGGCCGTCAGCCTCTCCGCCAGCCACAGGAGCGCGCCGGCGCGCGGTACGCCGAGAAACGGGGGGAGCACCCGACCGCCGCGAGCTTCGATCGCCGCGCGGTGCCGGATCGCACCTTCCCCGGCGAAGGACCACGACCCGCACTCCTCCAGCCCTCCGAGCCAGCTTTCGATGTCGCACGCCACCGGCCCGCGGACGGGGGCCGCCAGAGGCCCGTCGGCGAAGGCGGCTCCGTACACTTCTCCGCGGCGGGCATCGAACAGCGCGCAGACGCGTTCACGCCCCGCCGAGGCGGCGACGGCGCGAAGGCTCGAGTACGCGAAGAGCGGCACCCCCCGCGCGTGGCACCAACCCTTCGCCAGCGAAGCCGCGATCCGCACGCCGGTGAAGGAGCCGGGCCCCGCTCCCACGATCACCCGCTCAACGTCGTCAACGCCGATCCGGGCGCGGGCGAGCATGCGATCCACCTCGTCGAGCACGGTCTCCGAGTGCGTCGCGCGGACAGCCAGCGCGCATTCGGAAATCAGGGTGTCGCCGCGGCCCACCGCGATGCCGCCGAGTCCCGTACTCGTCTCCAGCGCCAGACTCAGCACGCCGACGACCCCGCCCCCCCGGCGTACGGAGTCGGATCGGGAACCGGCGGGACGCGGCCCACTCCGCGTGCCGTCACTCGCCGCAGCGCACCCGTGGCGTGTCCGGCGGCCCTTTCGGCGCTGTCCGCCGCTCCGATGAACTCGAGTCGAACTTCCCAGCGGTGCACCGGAAGCTCCTCCCCGGCCCGCTCCGCCCACTCGACGAAGACCGCCCCCGCGTGGGCTTCGAGTTCCTCCCATCCCAGGGCGAGGAGTTCGGATGGATCGCGGAGACGGTACAGGTCCGCGTGCCCGACCGGACCCCGATCGCCGGCATACCAGTGGACGAGCGTGTAGGTCGGGCTCGTCACCGCTTCTTCCACGCCCGCTCCGGCACACGCCGCCTGCGTGAACCGCGTCTTCCCGGCGCCGAGCGGTCCGGTGAGCGCAACGAAGACCTCTTCGCGGTCCGCGACCGCTCCGACCTCTCGCCCCCAGCGCACAAGTCCCCCCTCGTCCAGCACGGCGCTCCTCATGCCCGATCCCCCGCGGAGATCGGCAACCCCGGCGGTCGCGTCCCCTTCCCGTCGCCGATCCGGGCACGGATCTCGAACAGTTCGTCCCGCAGCCGGGCCGCCGTCTCGAAATCGAGCGCGGCCGCCGCGGCGCGCATGTCCTTCTCGATCGCCTCGGCCAGGGCCTCAGGCGACAGGTCCTCGTAGGAACCTTCCCGTTCATGCACGGCGGGCTGCGCCTCCCGCGCATCGGCCACCGCGGTCGAGAACCGGATCTCCCTCACCGACTTCACGATCGAGCGCGGCTCGATCCCGTGCTCCCGGTTGTATTCCGCCTGCACTTCGCGTCGCCGCGCCGTCTCCTCCATCGCGCGCCGCATCGAATCCGTCACCTTGTCCGCGTACAGAATCGCTTTCCCGGCGAGGTTCCGGGCCGCGCGCCCGATCGTCTGCACGAGCGACCGGTCCGAACGGAGGAAGCCCTCCTTGTCGGCGTCGAGGATCGCGACCAGGGACACCTCCGGCAGGTCGAGACCCTCGCGCAGCAGGTTGATCCCGACGAGGACGTCGAACGTCCCCAGCCGCAGGTCGCGCAGGATCTTCACGCGGTCGATCGCCGCGATGTCCGAGTGCATGTAGCGCACCCTCACACCTCGCACCGCGAGGAACTCGGACAGATCTTCCGCCATCCGCTTCGTGAGCGTCGTCACGAGCACGCGCTCGCGCCGTTCCGTCCGCCCGCGAATCTCGCCGAGCAGGTCGTCTACCTGCCCGCGCACCGGCCGTACCTCCACTTCCGGATCCAGCAATCCGGTCGGCCGAATCAACTGTTCGACGACCACGCCCTCGCTCTTCCGCAACTCGTACTCGCCGGGCGTCGCGCTCACGAAGATGGCGCGCGGCACGAGATCTTCCCATTCCCCGAACGACAGCGGCCGGTTGTCCAGCGCGGACGGGAGCCGAAAACCGAACTCGACCAGCGTCGTCTTTCGACTGCGGTCCCCCTCGTACATGCCACCGATCTGCGGGATCGACACGTGGGACTCATCGACGACCACGACATAGTCATCAGGAAAATAGTCCAGGAGACAGTAGGGACGGCTGCCGGGCGCCCGGCCGTCCAGGTGTCGGCTGTAGTTCTCGATCCCGGGACAGAACCCTACTTCCGTCAGCATCTCGAGATCGAACCGCGTGCGCTGTTCGAGGCGCTGCGCTTCGAGGAGCCGGCCATCCTGCCGCAGGTGCATCAGCCGTTCTTCCAGCTCCACGTAGATCGCGTGCCGGGCCTCCTCCAGCCGGTGGCCGAGCGTCGCGTAGTGCGTGGCGGGAAAGATCGACGTCTCGGGCAGGCGGGTGATGGTCGCGCCGGTCATCGGATCGATCTTCGAGATGCGTTCGATCGCGTCGCCCCACATCTCGACCCGGACCCCCTGCTCCTCGTACGCGGGCAGGATCTCGATCACGTCGCCCCGCACCCGGAACGTGCCTCGCACGAAATCGAGATCGTTCCGCGAATACTGGATCTGCACGAGTCCGGAGAGGATCTCCCGGCGGGTTATCTCCTGCCCTTCGCGCAGCGTGAGCATGAGTTCCCGGTAGCCGACCGGATCGCCGAGTCCGTAGATCGCGGACACGGAGGCCACGACGATCACATCCCGCCGTTCCATGAGGGCGGAGGTGGCGCGGAGCCGCAGCCGGTCGATGTCCTCGTTGATCGACGCGTCTTTCTCTATGAAAGTGTCTGTCGCGGGGACATAGGCCTCGGGCTGGTAATAATCGTAGTAGGAAATGAAGTACTCGACGGCGTTGCGGGGAAAGAACTGCCGCAGCTCCCCATACAACTGGGCGGCGAGCGTCTTGTTGTGGCTCATCACCAGCGTCGGGCGATTGACCTCCGCAATCATCGCCGCCAGCGTCACCGTCTTGCCGCTGCCGGTCACGCCGAGCAGCGTCTGCCACTTGTCGCCGCGGCGGACGCCTTCGGCCAACTCGCGGATTGCGGTCGGCTGGTCGCCCATGGGCTCGAACGGAAGCTGGAGGTCGAAGCGGGGCATGGTCTCGAATCGGCGGGTCACTCGATGGTGAGGCCGCTCTCCCCGAAGGACTCCTTTCGTTCGACGGAGATCACGCCCTTCACGCCCTGAACCTGGCGCATGACTTTCTGCAGGTGGGTCAGGTTCTCGACTTCGACGACGAACTGCCCGCGCATCCCTCCCTCGACCCCCTTGATGTCGGCTGACTGAATGTTCGTGCCCGTGTCACTGACCGCGCGGGCGATGTCCGCGAACAGGCCGTGGCGATCCGTCCCCTCCATGACGATGCGGACGAGGAAGCGGCGCTCGCCGTGCGCCTGCCACTCGATTTCCACCCGGCGCTCGGGAGCGTTGGACAGGTTCAGGACATTCGGACAATCCTGCCTGTGGATGGAAACGCCGCGACCGCGGGTGATATAGCCGATGACCCTGTCCCCGGGGACCGGCTGGCAACACTGGGAGTACCGGACCATCAGGTTCTCCATCCCCTGGATCCGAATCCCCTGGCCACCGCCCCAGACCTTGTCCACGAGCTTGTGAAGCGGACTCGGAGTCTTCTGGGGCACTTCGGGGATGACCTCCGGGAGGATGGCGCGCATCACGCGCGTGAGTCCCACATCCCCGCGGCCGGTGGCCGCATGGAGCGCCTCGGGCCCATCGTACCCCAGGGTCTCGCATGCAGATCTGAGGGCCGCCTCGTCCACCTTCCCGCGACGGCGGCGCCTCCACTCCCGCTGAATGATGTCCTTCCCCAGTTGGACGGCGGACTCCTGCTCCTCATCGCGGATCCATTGCCGGATCTCGTGGCGGGCCTTGCTGCTCCTTACGAAGCCCAGCCAATCCCGGCTCGGCGTCTGCGAATCGGAGGTGAGGATGTGCACGGTGTCCCCGTTCCGAAGCGGACGGCTGAGCGGGGCGATCCGTTCGTTCACCTTCGCGCCCTTGCAGCGAAGCCCGACCTCGGTGTGAACGGCGAAGGCGAAGTCGATGGGCGTGGCCCCCTTCGGGAGCTGCTTGACGTCTCCCGCCGGGGTGAAGACGAAGATCTCATCCTGGAACAGGTCGATGCGGAGGAACTCCATGAACTCCTCCGGCTCGCGCGTCTCCTGCTGCCACTCGAGTACCTGCCGGAACCACGCGAGTTCGTCGTCGACCTCATCCCCGGACCGGCCCTCCTTGTAGCGCCAGTGCGCCGCGATCCCGTACTCCGCGGTGCGGTGCATTTCGTGCGTACGGATCTGGATCTCGTACAGCGCGCCGCCGGGGCCGAAGATCGTCGTGTGCAGGCTCTGGTACATGTTCGACTTCGGCGTGGCGATGAAGTCGTGGAAGCGCTCCGTGAGCGGCGTCCACTTGTTGTGCACGATGCCGAGCGCGTGGTAGCAGTCGCGCACCGAATCCACGATGAGCCGCATCGCCAGCGTGTCGTACACCTCCTCGTACGGCTTGTCGCGCTTCACCATCTTGCCGAAGATGGACCAGAGGTGCTTGGGGCGCCCCGTGACTTCGCAAACGATTCCGGCGGCGTCGAGTTCGGCCCGGAGCGGCTCCTCCATCCGTCGGATCAGTTCCTCGCGCTCGCCCCGCGTGGCGTTGACCTCCTTCACGAGCTTCCTGTACCCCTCGGGCTCGAGAAACTTGAAGGCAAGGTCTTCGAGTTCCCATTTCAGCCGTGCGACCCCGAGACGGTGGGCGAGCGGCGCGTAGATCTCCCGGGTTTCGAGCGCGATCCGCTGCCGGGCGCCCGCCGGCATATGCTCCAGCGTCCGCATGTTGTGGAGACGGTCCGCGAGCTTGACCATGATCACGCGCGCGTCCCGGGCCATGGAGAGGAGGAGCTTGCGGTAGGTCTCGACCTGACGCTCCGCCATCGAGCCGAACGCGAACAGCGAGATCTTCGTGAGGCCGTCCACGATGAGGGCGATTTCCTCGCCGAACTCCGTCCGGATCTCGTCCACGGTCGTGTCCGTGTCCTCCACCACATCGTGGAGGAGCGAAGCCGCGATGCTCACCGTGTCGAGTCGGATCTCGGTGAGGATCTTGGCGACCTCCACGCAGTGGCGGATGTAGTCCTCGCCCGAGCGGCGCTTCTGCCCCTCGTGTTTCTCCAGGCTGTACTGGAACGCAAGGGCGAGCAGGTCGAGGTCGAGGCGGGCCTCGTAGCCCTCGATCGCCTTCATGAAGTCCGGGGGTAGCAGCGAGCGCGGGCCCGCTCCCGGCGCGGCCCGGTCGACTTCCCGCTTGAGGCTGCTCTCCACGCTTCGCGCTCCGTCCCTGAGACGTCACCGCTCTGGTGTGGCGCCACACCGCACCCGCGGCCGCCATCCAGCGGCCCGGGTAACCCGTAAAGGTAGCAGTAGCGCGCGCGTTCGGCGCGGGCCGACCGGGAGCCCGGCGTGCTGCCTCAGCAGATGCCGCGTTCGCGGAGGCTCACGTAGGCGCGGTCGCCGAGGATGATGTGGTCGCGGACGGGGATGCCGAGGAGCCGGCCGCTTTCGACGAGTTGGCAGGTCACGGCGATGTCTTCGGGCGACGGCTCGGGTTCGCCGCTGGGATGGTTGTGGGCGAGGATGACGGAGGCCGCGGCCGTGGCGATCGCCGGTGCGAACACTTCCCGCGGGTGGACGAGCGAGCTGTTCAGGAGCCCCACCGTGAGTCGCCGCTCGAGCAGCACCTGGCTCTGCGTATCCAGGTAGATGACCCAGAATTCTTCCTGCCGGCGATCCCGCAACAGGGGGCCGAGGCGTCCGAACACGTCCGCCGGGCTGCGGATGCGGGCGCTGGCACGGGCGGGTTCGGCGGCTTGCCGCCGCCCGAGCGCGAGCGCCGCGGCCACGGCGGCCGAGCGGGCGGGGCCGACCCCCCCGGTCCGCTCGAGTTCGGCCGGCTCCGCCTGCCCCATCTCCCGCAGCGAGCCGCCGAAGTCGGCCAGCAGACGCCCGGCGACGTCCACAGCGGAACGCCCCGTCGCGCCCGCGCCGAGCACGACCGCGAGCAGTTCCGTCGTCGAGAGCGCGTCGGGGCTGAAGCGGCGGAGCCGCTCCCGCGGACGTTCGCTCGCCGGGAGTTCGAGGATCTTCGGAGCCATGCGTCATGTATCCCCGCGGCCATGAATTCCGTCTCAACTCGGGGGTAGCGGAGGGTAAATCGTCCCCGGCGCCGGTGGCACACTCCGATCGGATCGCGCATGTTGCGGGCACCCTGGCGGCCGAGGACGAACATCCGAGCCGGGGCGGGAATCGCGCATTCGAACGCGCGAACTCCCGAGTCCCTGTCTCCTTACCGTCAGGAGGACCACATGACTTCACGATGGCGCAGCTTCGCCGCCACGACGCTCATCTTCGCCGCCGCCCTCACCTCGTGCGGGCCCTCCCCCGCCATCCGAACCATCCCGCTCGAAGCTCCGCTCCTGCTGCGGATGGCGCCGCCCGAGGGTCAGGTTTCCCGCTACGCCTACTCCATGGAAACGAGCGTGGAGAGTCCCATGATGCCTTCGACCGGCGACCCGCTCATCACCATGACCTGGCAACAGATTCAGACGGTCCTGAGTGTGGACGCTGAGGTCATTCGAGTCCGCGGGGCGATCGATTCGGCCAGCACCACGTTCGGGATGCCGATGCCGGGGATGGACGACATGCTGCCCGACTTCTCCGGGCTGTCCTTCACCGTCGACATGGACCCGCGCGGCAGTGTCCTGCAGGTCGTGGAGAGCGAGGGCGTACCGGAAGATGCCGGGGTGAGCGTCGAGAGCATGCTGCAGGGAGCCGGCCATTCCGTGCTGCCTGAAGAGGAGGTCAGTCCCGGGGATTCCTGGATGGTCGAGACGCCGATCGAGATGCCGATGGGGACCGGCGGAACGATGTCGATGGACATGGAATTCACGTACACGTTCGTGAGTCTTGCCGACGGCCTCGCCACGCTTTCGTTCGAGGGGCCGATGGACATGGACATGGACATGCAGGGCATGGCGATGAGCGGTTCGGGGACCCTGTCCGGAACGCTGGTCGTCGATCTGGTCGAGGGCCGGCACGTGAGCCAGACGAGCCGGCAGAACATGGAAATGAGCGTGGCCGGGACGTCGACGACGGTGAATACGACGACGACACTCGAACTGATGCCGGACAGTTGACGCGAACCGGCTCCCGAAGTCCTGAGACCTTGAGTGGAGGACCCATGAAACCAGTTCTGCGCGGTGTCGGCAGCGCCGCCCTGATCGCCGTCGCGTTTGCTCTCCCCGTGAGCGGGCAGACGCTCCTTCGACTCGCCCCGCCCGATGGTCAGGAGAGTCGGTATGTCTTCTCCATGGAAATGACCATGGAGAACCCCATGATGCCTCCCGGACCCGCCATTACTCTCCACGCCCGTCTGACGCAGACGGTCCTGAGCGCGACGGAGGAGGGCATCCGGGCCGGCGCCGTGATCGACTCGTCCTCGATGACCTCGGTTATCCCGGGGGTCAATCCGGTGGACCTCTCCGGGAGCGCCTTTACAATCGAAATGGATCCGCGCGGACGGCTGCTGAACGTCGTCGCCGACGAAACCACGGACTCCGAGGCCCGGGAGGCCGGGGAGCCGCTGTTCGAGGACACGGACTTCTTCTGGCTACCCGAGGCCGAGGTCGCCGCGGGGGATTCCTGGACGGAGACCGTACCGGTCTCCATGGCGGTGGGCGGACCCGCGCAAACCACGGACGTGGAAATCACGTACACGCTCTCGAGCCTGGAGGACGGTCAGGCGACGATCACGTTCTCCGGCCCCGTGGAGTCCAGTATCGACATGGGCGGGATGCCGGGGAGCATCAGCGGAGAACTGAGCGGGTCGATGACCGTGGACCTGGGCAAGGGCCGGTACGTCCTTCAGGAAAGCCTGACGAAGCTCGAGATGGTGGTCGGTGGGATGGCCATCCCCATGGAAATGACGACGACGCTCGAACTGGTCACGGATTCGGGTTAGCAGGCTTCATCGGCAGGACAATGCGGGACGCGTGGATCGCGTTGCGGTGCACCGTCCACTCCGGGACGCTCCCGTCTCGCGGATAGCGGAGGAAGGTGTCCGCGTCCGCGCCGGCGAGGGCGATCCGGATGCGGTGGCCCGCCCGGAACAGTACCGACGTCGCCCACAGGTCGAAGCTCAGTTCCGCGACCTCCCCCGGCACGAGCGGGAGGGCGTCCGCGCGCGACTCGCTGCGGTGCGGCCCGTACTTGCGATACAACGGCGGGGCGTCCGTGACCGCGCGCATGACGCCGCGGAGCTGCCCCTCGGTGATGTACCGCACGGTGCCGTCCGGAGCGACGTCTTCCAGGTAGACGATGAAGGCGCCGTCCGTCTCGGTGGACGCCAGGTGCAGCGTGACGACGGGGTGGCCGGTGGCTTCGGTATCGGCCGGTAGCGGCGCGCTGGTATAGGTCAGGAGCTTCTCATCCTCCGCGCGGCGGTCGCCGTACACGACATCGCCGCCCCCGCCGTTCGTGTACCAGCGGTTCCGGGTCCCCGTCGTGGCGGTGAAGTCGACGGTGTAGGGGTCCACCCCCGCTTCCGAGGCGGGAGCTTCCATCGACAGCGTGCCTCCCTCGCCGAAGTACCACGTCACGTCGTCGAAGCCCTCCGGCGGCCACGTCTCCGTGCGCGTCCAGCGATCGGCGCCGAGCGTGTAGTAGTGGATCTCGGTCGGCGTCTCCCCGGACCCGTCTTCCTTCAGGTGCGCGTCGAAGAACGCGACGAGTTCCTCGAACCGGGAGTCGGCGTCAGGTGCGACGGGCGTGTCGTCCGCCTTGAAGGGGTCCGTGTCGTTGCGCGCCCCGTGGTCCCACGGGCCGATGAACACCTGCTGCGGGTTCGAGATCGTGTTGTAGCGGCCGAGCGTGCCGTTCACGGTCCCGGCGTCCTGCCAGCCGACGCGGACGAACATGGCCGCGCCGGACTCGTCGATCTGCGGGAGGTGGCCGGAAGGGCTGCGACGGTGCCCGACGTTCGTCTCGCCGTAGGGGCCGAACGGGTCGTCCCGGAACTCGTACTCCAGCGCCGCCTCGAAGGGCACGGTATTGGCCTGGTGCTCCGCCACGGCGGCTGCGAGCAGCGATCCATCGACGTCAGCATCGACCGGTTTCACGCCGGTGACCCGACTCTGCACCTCGTCGCAGGCGGCCCCCATCGCGTCGGAAAGGCCGCAGATGTCGTTCAGGTCCTGCATGCGCGTGCGGTTCGACCAGTCCTCGAGGAAGCCAACCGTGAGCACGCCGCCGGGGAAGATGAGGTGGCCGAAGTTGTCGAAGTCGTTGAAAAGGGGCGCGACCGCCTTCACGGCGAGGTTCCGGTTGACCGCGAGCATCTCGGCCGTGTTCCCCGCGTAGGAGACCCCGTAGGCGCCCACGCGCCCGTTGGACCAGGGCTGGTCCGCGATCCAGTCCGCGACCTCCCCGTAATCCGTGACCTCGTCTTCGGCGAGCTCGAAGCGGCGTATCCCGAACGAGGCCCCGCTTCCCCGCCCGTCCACGAGGACGAGCGCGTACCCCGCCCGGTTCCAGCGCTCCGCCTCGGCGAAATTCGACGTCTCCTCGAGCGGAACGCCGACCTCGCCCCGGGCGCGCCAGTAACGGGTCGCCCGAATCATGGCCGGGAGCCGGTCGCCGGGCTGGATGCCGTCGGGCAGCCACACGTCGACGGCGATACGGACGCCGTCGCGCATGGGGATGTGAAGCGCCTGGTTGCGCGTGAGCGCACTCACGGGGGCGTCTTCCGCGCCATCGGCGGGAGTCGAAGCGACGTCCCCGCAGGCGAGCCCGGCCAGCGCCGTCAGCCCCGCGGCCAGGGACGCCGGCCGTCCTCGGCTCACCAGGCGATCGCGTGCCCGTCGCGGCGCGGATCCGACCCGCCGGCGAGCGCGCCCGTCTCCGCATCCCGGTACACGCCCTGTACACCGCCGAGGTTGCCGGGCTGGACGAGATGGTGCCCGCGGTCCGCCAACTCTCCGTACACCTCGGGCGGGAAGCCCGCCTCCAGGTACGTGACGGAGTCCTCCGGAATCGGCGTGAGCCCGCCGCCCCGGTTGAGGCACATGCGGGGCGATGCAATCGCGAGTTGCATGTCCATCCCGCCGGCCGTCAGCTTCGTGATCACCTGCCCCACCGTCTGGGGGATCGTGTAGCCGCCGGCGGCGCCGACGGCGGCGACGAGGTTCCCGTCCTTCATGACGACGCACGGCGTCATCACGCCCTTCGCCTTCTGGCCTCCCGCGATGTAGTTGGCGTGCCCTTCCTCGAGGGAGAAGCCGAACATGTGGCCGTTGTTGAGGAAGATCCCGGTGTCGCCCGCGATCACGCCGCTCCCGTAGAGGGCGACGAGAGACTGCGTGAAGGCGACGGCGTTCCCCCAGCGGTCGGCGGAAGAGAGGCTCGTCGTCCCGAAGAACGGGAGCGGGGCGCCCGAGAAAGAGGCGATGCGGGCGGGATCGATCGTTGCCCGCTGTTCGTCCGCATATTCTTTCGAGATGAGCATGTCGACCGGGATTTCCGCGTCTTCGTTCCCCGTGTTGTACCGTTCGTCGTCGATGAGGGCGAGCCGGTTCGCCTCGAGCCACAGGTGGGCGAACTCTGAGCTGTAGAGGTCCATGTTCGCGAGGTCGAAGCCGTCCATGATGTTGAGCGCCTGGAACATCGTCATCCCGCACGACCCCGGCGGCATGGCGTACAGGTCGTGCCCCTGGAAGGTCGTCGTGATGGGCTCCCTCCACGCGACCTCGTAGCCCTCGAGGTCGGCCTTCGTCATATGGCCACCGTTCTCGGCGAGGAAGGAGACGATGCGGCCTCCGATCTCGCCCATGTAGAAGTCGTCCGCGCCTTCGCGCGCGAGTCGGCGCATGCTCGCCGCGAGTTCGGGCTGCCTGATGATCTCGCCCATCCGCGGTGGACGGCCGTTGGGGAACATGATGCGGGTGCTGGACGGGAATCTCCCGAGCTTGTCCGCGCTCCCGGTGGTGTGGAGTTCGTCGAACTTCGAGATGACGAACCCGTCCTCGGCGAGCTGGATCGCGGGCTCGAACACGTCGCCGAGGCTCATCGTTCCATAGCGCTCCAGCACCGCGGCCCAGCCCTTGAAGGCGCCAGGCACGATCGGCGCGCGGTAGCCCATCTCGACATCGTCCGGCGTGATCGTGCTCGCCGAGGAGGCCGCGGGCGCCCGGCCGAGCGCGTCCAGTCCGACGACCCGGTTCTCTTCCGCCAGGTAGATGAGCATGAAGCCGCCGAACCCGCCGAGCCCGGACATGTAGGGCTCGGAGACGTTGAGCGTGGCAGAGGCGGCGACGATGGCGTCGATCGCGTTGCCGCCCTGCATCATGATCGTCGTGCCGGCGAGCGAGGCGTAGTAGTCGGCGGCGGCCGTCACGCCGCGGCGGCCCCACACGGTCCCGTGCGCGGGGCCGAGCAGGCCGGGGACGTTCGAGTCGCCGGCGGGGCCCCATTGTCCGATCCCGTCGGGGGGCGCGGCGGCCGTCTCGGGGGCGCGGCAGGCGATCAGGCCGGATCCGGCGGCGGCCGCGGCGGAGGTGGCGAGGAAGTCTCGGCGCTTCATGGCTTGACTCCTGAGCAGAGGGGTTCGCGGACCCTGATCCTAGACCGCGAGTTGTCCCCTGCTCAAGACCCCGGCCGCCGCGTTCATCAGCGGCCGGGGTGCGAGCCGGACTTTCCTTGCCGCGCCTGCGGTGTGACCGTCACCAGGCGATGGCGTGACCGTCCCGGCGCGGGTCGGATCCGCCGGCCAGGGCGCCGGTCTCGGCGTCGCGGTACACACCCTGCACACCGCCGGGGTTCCCGGGCTCGGCCAGGTAGTGGCCGCGATCCTCGAGTTCGTCGTACACCTCGGGCGGAAAACCCGCCTCGAGATACGTGACCGAGTCCTCGGGGATCGGCGTACGCCCCCCACCCCGGTTCAGGCACATGCGCGGCGAGGCGATCGCGAGCTGAATGTCCATTCCGCCCGTCGTCAGTTTGGTGATCACCTGCCCGACCGTCTGCGGGATCGTGTAACCGCCCGCGGCGCCGACGGCCGCGACGAGGTTCCCATCCTTCATCACGACGCACGGCGTCATGACGCCCTTCGCCTTCTGGCCGCCCTCAAGGTGATTCACGTGCCCTTCCTCGAGCACGAAGCCGAAGGTGTGGCCGTTGTTGAGGAAGATGCCCGTGTCGCCCGCGATCACGCCGCTCCCGTAGCCGCTCACGAGAGACTGCGTGAAGGCGACGGCGTTCCCCCAGCGATCCGCGGAGGAGAGGCTCGTCGTCCCGAAGAACGGGAGCGGGGCGCCCGAGAAGGAGGCGATGCGCGCGGGGTCGATCTTCGCCCGCTGCTCGTCCGCGTATTCCTTCGAGGTGATCATGTCGACGGGGATCTCCACATCCTCCTTCCCCGTGTTGTACCGGTCGTCGTCAATGAGGGCGAGGCGGTATGCCTCGAGCCACAGGTGCGCGAACTCGGAACTGTACAGGTCCATGTTCGCGAGATCGAAGCCGTCCATGATGTTGAGCGCCTGGAACATCGACATCCCGCACGACCCCGGCGGCATCGCGTACAGATCGTGTCCCTGGAAGGTCGTCGTGATCGGCTCCTTCCAGGTGACGTCGTACGACTCCAGGTCGCCCATCGTCATGTGACCGCCGTTCTCGGCCAGGAAGGAGACGACGCGCTCCCCGATCTCTCCCTTGTAGAAGTCGTCCGCCCCTTCCCGGGCGAGGCGTCGCATGCTGGCGGCGAGATCCGGCTGCCTGATGACCTCGCCCATGCGCGGCGGACGGCCGTTCGGGAACATGACGCGGGTCGTCGAGGGGAACCGGCCCAGCTTCTCGGCCGCGGCACCGCCCGTGTGGATCTCGTCGAAGCGCGACACGACGAAGCCGTCCTCGGCGAGCCGGATGGCGGGCTCGAAGACGTCGCCCAGGCTCATCGTCCCGTAGCGCTCCAGGACGGCAGCCCAGCCCTTGAAGGCGCCGGGCACGATGGGCGCCTTGTAGCCCGCCTCGAAATCGTCGAGTGTCATCGTCTCGGGCGACGAGGCGGCCGGCGACTTGCCGAGCGCGTCGAGGCCGACCACGCGGTTCTCCTCGGCCAGGTAGATGAGCATGAAGCCGCCGAAGCCCCCGATCCCGGACATGTAGGGCTCGGAGACGTTCAGCATGGCGGAGGCGGCTACGATGGCGTCCACCGCGTTCCCGCCCTGCATCATGATCGTGGTACCGGCGAGCGAAGCGTAGTAGTCGGCGGCCGCGGTCACGCCCCGCGCTCCCCACACGGCCCGGTGCGCGGGTCCGAGCAGACCCGGAACGTTCGAGTCTCCCGCCGGGCCCCACTGCCCGCCCGCGGCGGTGGCCGCGCCTGCGGTCTCGGGAGGCCGACATCCGATGAGGCTGGATCCGGCGGCGGCGGCGGCGGAGGTGGCGAGGAAATCTCGGCGCTTCATGGGACGGCTCCTGGGCAGGGGGATCGCAGATCTTGATCCTAGGCTGCGGGTCACTCGCCGCTCAAGACCCGGCATACGACGAGAGGAACGCCGCAATAGCCGCGGGACTCGCGCCTATAGGCTATCGTAGACGGCAGCCTCCTCTCGGAGAAAAGGTCATCACGCGTGCTCGATCCAGTCACAGTTGCCCACCGCCGACCCGACAGGACAGTCATCGCCGCCCTTCGCGACCTTCAGGGACGCGCCACCCTGGGCGATGTCGTCTCCGCCACCGGATTGCCGGACCACGAGGCCGAGGCCGCCCTCAGGTCGCTTCTGGAGACGCACCGCGGCCACCTCGAGGTCTCCGATTCGGGCGACCTCCTGTACCGGTTCGATCCCGGGCTCATCGAGCGCGACGCGGAACCGTTCCGGGCGCGCTTCCGCAGAGTCGCCTGGTCGGCCTTCAAGGTCGGCTTCAAGATCTGGACGGCGGTCATGCTGGTCGCCTACTTCGTCGTCTTCGTCCTGCTCCTGATCGCGCTGCTGACCGCCAACCGCGACGGCCGCGGCTCCGGCGGGCGCAGGGGCTTCGGCCTGGGGGATTTCTTCATCCTCCACTGGCTCCTCGGGGGACGCGGGTGGGACCGGAGGGGCCTCTACTACGGCGACCGCCACGCCAGGCGGCTCCCGAAGGACGCCCGTCCGCCCTTCTACAAGAAGGTCTTCGCCTTCATCTTCGGCCCCGAGGAGCCCAGGCCGACACAGCTCCAGAAGGATCGCACGGTGGTCCAGCTGATCCAGGCGCGGAAGGGCGTCCTGACGTCGTCGGAGCTGATCGAGCACACCGGCCTGCCGATCGACGACGCCGTCGAAGAGATGGGACGCCTCACCGGCGCCTACCGTGGCGACCCGCGGGTGTCGGAGGCGGGCGAGGTCGTGTATGCCTTCCCCGAACTGATGAGGAGCGCGCACGGGAAGGTCCGGGCGCGTGAGCCCAAGCCGGCATGGATGCGGCTGGAGTTCCCGAAGAAGCTGACGGGCAACAGCGGCGGGGCCAACGTCGGCATCGGCGCAATGAACGGTTTCAACCTGGCGATGGCGAGCGTGCTCGGGCTCCCCTCGTCGTTCGATCCGGTCATGTTCTACGGACTCGGCGTCGTGCCGTTCACCTTCAGCAGCCTCTTCTTCGCGATCCCCATCGTCCGCTCGCTGGCACTGAGAGGAGAGAACCGCGCGCGCATGCGACGCAACGTGCGGCGCCTGCTCGTGGGCCTGGTCTACGCCCGCAGCGTCGGGACCGTCCGGTGGGTCGCGGCTGGCGACGCGATCCGCCACGTGACGCGCGCACTCGAGGACCGGCAGGTGCCGCCGAAGCTGATCCTGTCGGAGCTGGAGCGCCTGGCGGCCGAGTTCGACGCGGAAGTGGAGGCGGAGGGCGAAGGGTTCACGTATCGTTTCCCCGCGATACGCGCGACCTTCGTCGAGGCGGAGTTCATGCGGCGCCGGCTGAAGCTCCAGGACCAGCGTCTCGGCCCGATCGTCTACGCGACCTCCGACACCGCCGCAGAGGCCTCGCGACGAGACATGGCCGCCTTCGACCGCGAACTCGAAGGCGCCCAACTCGACCTCTCCGGCTACCTCCCTTCCCCCACCCGGGTGGGCTTCGAGGAGGATTTCGAGGTGGTCATGGACCCGGACCCCGTGAGGACGTAGAGGACTACCAGGCGATGGCGTGCCCGTCTCGTCGCGGGTCCGACCCGCCGGCGAGGGCGCCCGTCTCGGCGTCCCGGTGCACGCCCTGCACGCCGCCCAGATTGCCGGGTTCCGCCAGGTAGTGGCCGCGCTCCACCAGTTCCTCGTAGACAGCGGGCGGGAACCCCGCCTCGAGATAGGTCACGGAGTCCTCCGGAATCGGCGTCCGGCCCCCGCCCCGGTTCACGCACATGCGCGGCGAAGCGATCGCGAGCTGCATGTCCATGCCCGCCACCGCGAGCTTCGTGATGACCTGGCCCACCGTCTGCGGGATCGTGTAGCCGCCCTGCGCGCCGACCGCCGCGAAGAGGTCCCCGTCGCGCATCATGATGCACGGCGTCATCACGCCCTTCGCCCGCTTCCCGCCCTCGAGGTGGTTCACGTGTCCCTCCTCGAGCACGAAGCCGAACATGTGGCCGTTGTTGAGGAAGATCCCGGTGTCCCCCGCGATCACGCCGCTTCCGTACGCGTTGACGAGCGACTGCGTGAAGGCGACCGCATTCCCCCACCGGTCGACGGTGGAGAGACTCGTCGTCCCGTAGAAAGGAAGGGGGGCCCCGGAGAAGGAGGCGACGCGCAGGGGATCGATCTTCGCGCGCTGCTCATCCGCGTACTCCCGGGAGATGATCATGTCCACGGGGATGTCCACGTCTTCCTTGCCGGTGTTGTAGCGGTCGTCGTCGGCGAGGGCGAGCTTCATCGCCTCGAGCCACAGGTGGACGAACTCCGATCCGTACAGGTCCATGTTCGCGAGGTCGAACCCGTCCATGATGTTCAGCGCCTGGAACATCGACATCCCGCAGGAGCCCGGGGGCATGGCGTGCAGATCGTATCCCTGGAAGGTCGTCCGGATCGGCTCCCGCCACTCGACTTCGTAGCCTTCGAGGTCGGCCTTCGTCAGGTGGCCGCCGTTCTCGGCCAGGAAGGCGACGATGCGGTCGGCGAGTTCGCCCTTGTAGAGGTCGTCCGCCCCCGCGCGGGCGAGGTGGCGCATGCTCGCTGCGAGCTCGGGTTGCGTGATGACCTCGCCCATGCGGGGAGGGCGTCCGTTGGGGAAGAAGACGCGCGTCGTCGAGGGGAAGCGGCTCAGTTTGTCCGCGCTCGACTGAGTGTAGCGCTCGTCGAACTTCGAAAACACGAAGCCATCCTCGGCGAGCCGGATCGCGGGCTCGAACAGGTCGCCCAGGCTCATCGTGCCGTAACGGTCCAGCGCGGCGGCCCAGCCCTTGAAGGCCCCGGGCACGATCGGCGCCTTGTAGCCCGCCGCAAAGTCGTCCAGGGTCATCGTCTCCGGCGATGAGGCGGCGGGCGAGCGGCCGAGCGCGTCGAGCCCCACGACGCGGTTCTCCTCGGCCAGGTAGATGAGCATGTAGCCGCCGAAGCCCCCGATCCCGGACATGTAGGGGTCCGATACGTTCAGCGTGGCGCACGCGGCGACCATCGCGTCGATCGCGTTCCCCCCCTGCATCATGGTCTGCGTGCCGGCGAGGGACGCGTAGTAGTCGGAGCAGGCCGTCACGCCCGTGCGGCCCCACACGGTTCCGTGCGCGGGCCCCGCCAGGCCGGGCACATGCGCGTAGTCGCCGGAGCCCCACTGCCCGGAGGTGAGGGGCGGGGCGGCGGACGTTTCGGGAGGACGGCAGGCGACGAGGCCCGATCCGGCGGCGGCCGCGGCGGAGGTGGCGAGGAAGTCTCGGCGTTTCATCGGACGGCTCCTGGCAGGGGGATCGCAGACTTCGATCCTAGATCCGGAGCAGCCCGCCGTTCAAGGCACCTAGAGCTTGAGGTCGCCGCCGGGGTCGCGGCGTCTCAGGCGCCGGAGCACGTCTTCCGCCTCTCGCAGGCGGGCGAGGCGCGCCTCCTCGTCGAGCGCGGCCGCGGCCCAGTCCGGCCGGCCGGCCGCCTCCGGCACCCTCAGCACGGCCCCCTCGCCGCTCCCGCCGGGAAGCGATCCGACCGGCACATCCGCGGTGCGCCCGTCCGCGTCGCGGATGAGCACGGCGATGGACCCCTGCACGCGGTCGACGACCCAGAGGTGCTCCGCAAGCCCGCTCAATAGCTGAACACGACGACGACGGCCCCGGTGTCGTCGTAGAGGGTCGCGGTGTCGCCGTTGTTGTTCCACACGGCCTGCCGCCGACCCATGTAATAGCGGGTGCCGTCGGCGCGCCCGGAACCGGTGTGGACGACGAGTTGTCCGCCGGCCCCGAGTAGCGCGTCCGCCGGGAATCGGAAGCAGTGATTGGCCCCGTCGCACAGCAACCAGCCGCCGATCGGCCGGTCGCCGGACTCCAGATTCCGGATCACCACGTACTCGCCGTTCGGATTCCGGTGATCGTTGCCGGGCGCATCGGCGTGCACCCAGAGCCGGAGCCCCGCGTCGCCCGGCGCAGCGGGGATGCCGGTCGTCCCGGGAGCCGCCACATGCGCTTCGCGCGGGTCGTCTCCCGCCCTCCGCAGCGCGATCTCCCCGCCGAACGAGACGTCGTAGTCGCCGCTCTCGCGCCCCTGCACGGAGACGTGGCCGTGCCAATCCGTGCGGAACACGGCGGCCCCCGACGCCTCGTAGGCCCGGAGGGCGGCGCGCCCCGGATGGCCGTAGCTGTTGTCGCCGCCCACCGAGATGACGACGACCCGGGGGCGGGCGGCGTTCAGAAACTCCCGCGTGAAGCCGTTGTCGGCGCCGTGGTGCGGGGCCTTGAGCAGCGCCACCTCGCGGACGGCCCCCCGATTCATCAGATGGGTCAGTTGCCGTACCTCCGAATCGCCGCTCAGGAAGGCGCGGAACTCGCCGAACCGCACGAGCAGGGTGACGGAGCGGTCGTTGAGCCCCGTCGCCCCCCGCGGGAGCAGCGGCAGCACGTCGATCTCGACCTCGCCGAGCGTGAGCGTCCGCGGCGAGGCCTCCAGGTAGGCGATCTCCGGACGCGCGTCGAGGGCGGCGAGCAGCCGCCGGTAGGTCTGCGTTGTGTGCGGCTCCCCGTTGTCCATGTAGAAGCGGACGGGGAGCGCCGCGATGACGGCGGCCATGCCGCCGATGTGGTCCGCGTGGGGGTGCGTCGCGACGAGCAGATCGATCTCGCTCACGCCGAACTGCCGCAGGAGCGGGACGATGTCGTCGCGCCCCGCGTCCACGAGCGCCGTCCGGCCGCCCGGCGCCTGGATGAGGACGGCATCCGCCTGTCCGACGTCGAGGAACGTGATGCGCAGAACGGAGTCCGGATCGACCACCGGGGCGGACGGGACCGCCGCGAGGACAGGCGCGGCGAGGAAGGTGACAAGGGAGGCGACGGCAAGTGCACGGCGAAGCCACTCCCGGCGCTGCCCGACCGACGGCTCTTGTGTGGTCCCGAAGCCCATGCCGGCCAAGTAAGCCGTCTCCTCATGGCGAGACAAGTGGGGCGTCGCGGCACCGCTGCATTGCCTTGCGCGGCGGGCTTCGCGGGAATCACTGTTCGATGTTCCGTTTCCCTCGTTTTCGCCGTCACTCCGGAGGTTCCGATGGCGTTCCAGTCGAAGTTCGCGCGGTCCCTGCGCTTCTCCGTCGTCCATTGCCTCACGCTGCTCCTTCCCCTGTCGGTCCCTGCGGGAGCGCTGTTCCCCGCCGACGCGACCGCCCAGACCGCATCGGAACGAGCGGCCGCTGCAGCCTCCGGGCTGGAGTTCCGCGAACTGGGGCCCGCGATCATGGGCGGGCGGGTGTCCGACCTCGCGGTCGTGGAGAGCGACCCGCGCATCTTCTACGTCGGCCTCGGCGCGGGGGGCGTGTGGAAGACGACGAACGACGGGATGACCTGGGACCCCGTGTTCGACGACCAGCCCACCTCCTCGGTCGGCGCGATCAGCGTCGCGCCCTCGAACCCCAACCACGTGTGGGTGGGGACGGGCGAACCGGCGAACCGGCAGAGTTCGCCGTGGGGGGTGGGTGTGTTCAAGTCGACGGACGCCGGCGGCACCTGGACGCACGTGGGGCTCGATGACACGCGCCATATCAGCCGGATCAAGATCGATCCTCGGGATCCCGACGTCGTGTACGTCGGGGCCGTCGGCCACCTGTGGGGGCCGAACGAGGAGCGCGGCCTCTTCAAGACGGTCGATGGCGGGGCGACGTGGGAGAACATCCTCTACATCGACGAGCACACGGGGATCATCGACCTCGTCATGGACCACAACGACCCGAACACGCTCTTCGCAGCCATGTACCAGCGGCAGCGCACCGGGTTCGGGTTCGCGGCCGGGGGCGGCGGGTCGGGCCTCTGGCGCACGACGGACGGCGGGGAGAACTGGACCCGGCTCGAGGAGGGGCTGCCGGAGGGCGAACTCGGCCGCATCGGGCTCGACATCTACCGGCGCGACGGAAACCTCGTGTACGCGATCGTCGAGGCGCACGAGGGCCAGGGCGTATATCGCTCCACGGATCGCGGGGAAACGTGGGAGTTCATGAGCGACCGCAACCCGCGTCCCATGTACTTCTCCCTCATCCGGATCGACCCCAACAACCCCGAGCGGATCTACCTGGGCGGCGTCCAGTCATCGGCCTCGGACGACGGAGGGCGCACCTGGTGGCCGGGGAACGCGACGGACCAGATCCACTCCGACCACCACGCACTGTGGATCAATCCCCACAACTCGAACCATCTCATCAACGGGAACGACGGCGGGCTCGCCTTCTCGCGCGACGGGTCGGTCACCTGGCGCTCGATCCGGAACATGCCGATCGGCCAGTTCTACGAAATCGACGTCGACATGAGCGATCCCTACAACGTGTGCGGCGGGCTGCAGGACAACGGGAACTGGTGCGCGCCCCACCGGACGCAGTCCACCTGGGGCGTCCGCAACCGCGAATGGACGCACATGTGGTTCGGCGACGGGTTCCACAACCACTCCGACCCCGAGGACCCGAACATCATGTTCTCGGAGTCGCAGGGCGGGAACATGGCGCGCATCGACGTGGCCACGCGCGAGGGGCAGTCGATCCGGCCCGTGCCGCGCCCGACGGGGAATGAAGCGGAGGACGAGGAACCGCGCCGCTACCGGTTCAACTGGGATTCGCCGTTCGCGATCTCGCGCCACGACCGCGCGACGATCTACCTGGGCGGGAACCACCTGTTCCGGTCGAGGGACCGGGGGATGACCTGGGAGGAGGCGAGCCCGGACCTCACGAAGCAGATCGACCGCGACACGCTGGAGATCATGGGCCGCGTGGTGACCGACGAGACGCTCTCGGACAACGACGGGATCGCTTCCTACGGCAACATCACGGCCTTCGCGGAGTCGAAGCACTCTCCGGACGCCCTCTACATCGGGACGGATGACGGGAACCTGCAGGTCACGCTCGACG
Source organism: Candidatus Palauibacter rhopaloidicola (assembly GCA_026914155.1). Classification (GTDB taxonomy): domain Bacteria; phylum Gemmatimonadota; class Gemmatimonadetes; order Palauibacterales; family Palauibacteraceae; genus Palauibacter; species Palauibacter rhopaloidicola. The sequence continues at coordinate 250,755 of JAPPGH010000031.1, forward strand.
GCGGCGCGACCTGGACGAACGTCATCGACCGGATGCCCGGCGTGCCGCCGCGCACGTACGTGAGCCGCCTCGAGACGTCGTACGCCGTGGAGGGGCGGGTGTACGTGACGTTCGACGGCCACCGGAACGACGACTACGCGCCGTACGCCTACGTGAGCGATGACCACGGCGCGAGTTGGGGTCAAATCACGGCCGGCCTCCCCGATGGCTGGTCGGTGAACGTGATCCGGGAGCATCCGCAGAACCCGGACCTTCTCTTCCTCGGGAACGAGATCGGCGTCTACATGTCGATCGACCGCGGCGAATCGTGGGCGCGGATGGTGAACAACCTCCCCGTGGCCGCGGTGGACGACATCGCGATCCACCCGCGGGAGAACGACCTCGTCGTGGGGACGCACGGGCGCAGCATCTGGATCCTGGACGACATCACTCCGCTGGAGGAGATGTCCGCGGACGTGTTGGCCGCCGACTTCCGGCTGTTCGGAGCGCGGCGCGGCACGATGTGGTCGATGGGGATGGATTGGCCCTTCCAGCCGGCGACGTTCATCGCGCCCAACCCGCCGGCCGGGATCCCCCTTCGCTACTACGTCGGCGAGGGCGTGGACGCGAGCGGAGCAAGCCTCGAGGTCCTCGACGGGGACGACGTGCTGCGCACGATGGACGTCGGCGGCGATGCGGGGGTGAACGAGGTGCTGTGGGACTTCCGGGTGGATCCGGCCTTCGACGCGGAGGGCGGTGGGGGAGGCTTCTCGCGTGGACCGCCGCCGGGCGCGGGACCGCGCGTGCTGCCCGGGACGTACACGGTGCGGCTCACGGTCGGGGACGAGAACCAGACGACGGACGTCGGCGTCCGGCTCGATCCGCGGCGCGAGGCGAGTCGGGCGGCCCTCGTGGCGCGGCAGGATGCGATGCTGCGGGCCCATGCACTGGCGGGCCCGGCGCGCGACGCACGCGAGAGGATCGGCGCCATGAACGACCGCCTGGCTGAGATCCGGACGCTCGTGGACGACGCCGAGATGGAGGATGCCGACCGCGAGCGGATCGAGGGCGTCGCGGAGGAGCTCTCCGACGAACTCGATGAGATCGGCGACGACCTCGGCGACGTCGCCGGAGGCGCCGGGATCGGGCAGCTGGAGGGGTGGTCCGGCGAGCCCACGGCGGATCAGATGTACCGGATCGGCCTGGCGTGGGAGGCGCTGCCGGAGGTCGCGGAGCGCATCAACGCGCTGCTGGCCACGCGCATGCCGCGGCTGGAGGCGCTGCTGGGCGACCTGGGCGTGACGCCGGATCTGGGCGACCCGATCCGCATCCCGCCGCGCCCCTGAGGCGAGGCAGCCCGTGGGGGCGGGCCGTGGACGGGCGGCCCGCCGCCGCGCCGCGCATGAGGCTTCGCGGCCGTACGCGCCGCGTGCCATGAGCGAACGCGCGCCACAGCCGGCCGCGGCGAGCATCGCCGTCATCGGGGCCGGGATCGTCGGCAACTGCCTCGTCGAGCACCTCGCGCAGCGGGGCTGGGACGACCTCGTCCTCATCGACAAGGGCCCGCTTCCGAACCCCGGCGGCTCCACCGGCCACGCGTCGAACTTCATCTTCCCCACGGACCACAGCCGCGAGGTCGCGATGCTGACGCTGGAGAGCCAGCGCCAGTACGAGGCGCTCGGGGTGCAGACGACGTGCGGCGGCGTCGAGGTCGCCCGCACCGAGGCCCGGATGGAGGAGTTGCGGCGCCGCATGACCTCGGCGCGCGCGTGGGGCATCGACGCCGAGCTCCTTTCCCCGGGTGAGGTGGCCGACCGGATCCCGTTCGTGAACCCGGACGTCATCCTGGGCGGCTTCTGGATGTCGTCCGTGTCCGTTGTCGACTCCGTGCGGGCCGGCACGCTGATGCGGGAGCGGGCCCTGTCGCGGGGCGCGCTCACGGTCCTGGACAGGACGGAGGTCACGGGACTCGAACTCGAATCCCGGCCGTCCGGACGGCCCCGCCTGCGGGCGGTCGTCACCTCGCGGGGCCCGATCGAGGTCGAGCACGCGGTCATCGCCTGCGGCGTGTGGAGTCCCCGTGTCGCGGAGTTGGCCGGCGCCTCGATTCCGCTCACGCCGGCAGTCCACCAGATGGCGGACCTCGGCCCGGTCGACTTCCTCTTCGCCACCGGAAACGAGATCGGCCACCCCATCGTGCGCGACATGGACGCCTTCATGTACGAGCGCCAGAAACACGGTGCGATGGAGGTCGGATCCTACGCGCACCGCCCCATCCTCGTGCGCCCGGAGGACATCCCCGAACTCGAGGCGTGCGAACGCTCCCCCACGGAGCTGCCGTTCACGGGAGATGACTTCGCGCTCCAGCTCGCGCAGGCGCGGGAGATCATGGGAGAACTGCTCGAGGGCGCCGAGATCGGATACGCGATCAACGGCCTCCTCTCGCTTACGCCGGACGCGCATCCGGTGCTGGGGGAGACGGCCGAGGTGGCCAACCTGTGGTCGGCGGCGGCGGTCTGGATCAAGGAGGGTCCCGGGGCGGCGCAGCTCCTCGCCGAGTGGATCACGCACGGCCACCCCCGCCTGTGCGACCCTCACGAATCCGACGTCACCCGCTTCCAGCCGCACGAGCGGACGCACCGGCATGTCCGGGCGCGCGCTCGGGAGCACTTCAACAAGACGTACGGGATCGTACACCCGCGCGAGCAGTGGGAATCTCGTCGTGGCGCGCACCGCTCGGCGCTCCACGCCCGCACCGAGGCGCTCGGGGCCGTCTACTACGAGGCCCGCGGCTGGGAACGTCCGCAGTGGTACGAGTCGAACGCCGACCTGGTCGAGCGCTACGGCGTCGCCGACCGGCCGCACGAATGGGATCGTCGCTGGTGGTCTCCCATCATCGAGGCGGAGCACCTTCATCTGCGCGAGACGGTCGCCGTCGTCGACCTGGGCGCGTTTCAGATCTTCGACGTGACGGGCCCCGGAGCGCTCGCCTACCTGGAGGGCATGGCGGCCAACGCGTGCGACCGGCCGCCCGGGACGTCCATCTACACGCCGCTGCTGACGCCGGACGGCGGCTTCAGGGCCGACCTCACGATCCAGCGGCTGGAGGCGGACCGCTTCCGCGTCGTGACCGGCGCCTTCGACGGGGCGCGGGACGCCGCCTGGTTCCGCAAGCACCTGCCGGACCCGGGCTCCGTCCGCTTCGAGGATCGGTCGGCGGAGATCTGCGCGCTCGGCGTCTGGGGCCCCCGGGCCGAGGCGCTCCTGGAGAAGATCTCCGGGGCGAACCTCTCGCAGGCCGCGTTCCCGTACGCCTCCGTGCGCGACGTCGCGCTGGCCGGGATTCCGGTCACCATGTGCCGGATCTCGTATGTCGGAGAGAGCGGATGGGAGATCTACGTGGAGGCCGGGCTCGCGAAGCGGGTGTGGGACGCCGTGCGGGAGGCGGGCCGGGCGCTCGGCGTGCGGCCGGTGGGCGCCGGAGTCTACGGCACGACGGGCCGCATGGAGAAGGGCTACGCCCTCATGGGGGCCGAACTCACGTCGGAGTACTCGCCGGTGGAGGCGGGCCTGGCGCGGCCGCGCGTGAAACGGGCGGATTTCATCGGCCGGGCCGCCTGCCTGAAGGCCCGGGAGGCGGGGCCCACGGCGACGCTCCGCACGCTCACCGTGGACGACCACGCCGACGCTTCCGGCCTCGCCCGCTTCCCCACCGGAGGCAACGAGCCGCTGCTGGGGCCGGGCGGAGAGCGCATCGTCGACGCCCGCGGAAGGGAATCCCGCGTCACGTCGGCGGGGATGGGCCCCTCCGTGGGGAAGTACCTCCTCATGGCATACCTCCCGCCGGCACTCGCCGCCCCCGGCACGCGGCTCCAGGTCCTCTACATGAACGAACCCTTCCCGGTCACCGTGGCGGCCGGCACCGCGCTCTTCGACCCCACCGGCGCCCGCATGAGATCGTGACCCGGGCCAGCCACGGCGCGCCCCGCTCCGGGAGTCGCGCTACATGGCCGTATCGCGGCCCTGTGCGAGGGCCACCTCGCGCGTGCTCGGGTTCGCGGAAGGCCTGAACGGGACCTCGCACACGCGGGCGGCATCGGGCTTGCCCGGCTCGCTCGCGTACTCGTCCGGGAGCCACACGGAGAGTTCCGTGCCGATGGCGGAGTCGGCGGGCGGGACGTACCCGAGCGCGATGTTGCTTCCCAACTCGGGGGCGTGCCACGGAGACGTGAGATACCCCACCGGATCGCCGCCGTCCGCGCGCGACACGTGCCAGAAATCGGGCGCGTAGTCGTCGATCGGCCGGCCGCCGAGCTTCATCCCCACCATCACGAGCGCGAACGGAGAGCGTCCGGCCTCGATCTCGGCCCGCTGGCGCTCCAGCGCGGCCCGCCCGATGTAGTCGCCCGCTTTCTCGCGCGGCACCTGGTAGGCGAGGTTGCACTGGAACGGGCTCGTCTCGTGGTCGATGTCCTGTCCCCACGACAGGATCCCCGCCTGGATGCGGCGCTGATGCCCGGGGGCCGTGACCATCAGGTCGTGCGCCTCCCCGGCCTCCAGCACGGCTCGCCACAGCGTCTCCGCGTGCAGTGTCGCGTCCCGAAGATAGACTTCGTACCCCTTCTCCCCCGAGAATCCGGTCTGCGAGACCACGACGGAACAGCCGGCGATCTCCGCTTCCATGAGCCCGTAGTAGGGAATGTCCCGTACGGCCTCGCCCACGAGGTCGACCATGAGATCGAGCGACCTCGGTCCCTGGACCTGCAGCGGGCAGACGTCGATCTCGTCGATCTCCACCCGCATCCCGAGCCCGACGTTCACTCCCTGGAGCCAGAACAGGAGGTCGGAGTCGGCGAGCGAGAACCAGAACTCGTCCCGGGAGAGCCGCAGCAGCACCGGGTCGTTCAGGATGCCGCCGCGTTCGTCACAGAGGATGACGTACCGCGCGCGCATCGGCTCGATCCGGGTCGCGTCGCGCGTGATCACATAGTCGGCGAACACTTCCGCGTCCGGCCCCCGGACGCGGATCTGCCGCTCGACGGCGACGTTCCACAGCGTAACCCGGTGGGTGAGCGCCTCGTGCTCCACAGCGGCGCCGCCGTCCTCGGGCCGCGCGTAGCCGCGAGGGTGGTAAACGCGGTTGTAGGTGGTGGCCCGCCAGCAGCCCGCCTCGTGCGACAGGTGCCAGTACGGCGACTTCCGGACCCGCGTCGAGATAAGCAGCTCGACCGGCGTCCGCCCGCTCTGCCGCAGGTTGATGGGAACGACCCGGTCCGACTGGTCCACACTCGCGGGCTGTCCCGCTCCCGTTCTCGCCATCGAACATCCTCTCGTCTGAAGTGCCGGAGGCCGGGTTGCTCGCAGGTAACCGCCTTCGCTAACGGTAGATGTCGCCGCGGTGCCCGACCTTCAGGATGATGATGATCAGGGTCTTCGTGCCGACGCTGTAGAGAATCCGCCAAGATCCCACGCGCACGCGGTAGACATCCTCGTAGCCCGCGAGCTTCCTGGTTCCCCGGGGATACGGGTCATGCGCCAGGCTCGACATCCTGCGCGCCACCCGCTCCCGATCCGCCCGGGGAAGCTTACGAAGCTGCTTCTCCGCCGTTCGCGAGATCTCGATCTCATAGCGGGCCATCGATGCCGAGTTCTCTGAGGACATCCGCCAACGGGCGGGTAGGTTCGTGCCTGATCTTCTTCAGATCCTCGATGTCCTCGAGCTCTTCCAGGCGATCGAGTAGCGCTTCCTGCACGAAGTGATTCATGGCGACGCCCCGCGGCCTGCAGTATCCCTCCACCGCGTGCTTCACGGCGGCATCCACCCGGACGTTGATCTGTACCTTTTCCATGATGCCTCTCGTTCGATCGCGACAAGAACAGATGGGCCATGGTAGCAAATGCTATCATGCGGTACAAGCGCGATCCGCGAACCGATGGCCTCAAGTGGTACCTATCGGCTTTTCCACTCCTGCAGCAGGTCGGCATCGCGGTCGAGGTTGAGCTGGAGTTGCGCGCGGCGTTCCTCGGATTCGCCCAGGAACCAGTCGAGCGTCTCGCGCGCGGTGACCGCGAGAGGGCGGAAGCGCAGCCCGGCCTCGACGCCCCGCTGTGAGCGGACCTGTGCCAGCCCGCGCGTCGGGCCGCGATGCGAGTACCAGAGGGGGAAGCGCGCGGGCGGCTCGCGGTTCCGGAGGAAATCCTCCTCCACCCACGTGAACGACACGGCGGTCGCGACCGTCGCGCGGATCCCGTACAGGAACTCGTCCATGCGCGTCCTGCCGAGCGTCGGGCCCGCCACGTTGAAGATCCCGCCCGTGTCCTCCTCCAGCAGGTGCATGCAGAACTCGGCCAGGTCGCGCACGTCGATGAACTGGACCGGGTTGTCCATGTCGCCCGGCGCGATCACCTCGCCTCCGCGATGGATCCGGACGGGCCAGTACGTGAAGCGGTCGGTGGGATCCCCCGGGCCCGCGACGACGTGCAGACGGGTGACCGTGCCCCGGTCGCCGTAGATCTCCTGCACCGCCTCCTCGCACATCACCTTCAGCTCCCCGTAGTAGCGTCCCACGTCCTCGCTCTCGGGGTCCGTCACCTCGAGCAGCCGGGCGTCTTCCGGCAGTTCGTCCTGATCGAAGTCGTACACGGAGCCGGTGGAAGTGAACAGGTACCGGCCGACGGTGTCGCGCAGGAGGTTGACCGAGTCGCGCACGAGGCGGGGGACGTAGCCGCTGTTGTCGATGACGTAGTCCCATTCCTTCCCCCGCAGCGCGTCGAGCGCCCCGTCGCGGTCTCCGATGAGGGTCTCGACGCCGGGAAAGAGCCCGGGGTTAGAGCGTCCGCGGTTGAAGAGCGTGACCTCGTGTCCCCGCGCGAGGGCGTGGCGCACCATGTGCGGGCCGATGAAGCCGGTGCCGCCCAGGATGAGCAGCCGCCCGGCCCGGGCGGCGCGCTTGGCGGAGGCGCCCGCGGGACCCGGCGAGGGTCGCGCCTCAAGGGTGCTTGCCGCAGCCCCGGCGGCGGGGAGCGTCGCCGCCCCCGCCGCCACGAGCGAGGTCCCGGCGAACTCACGTCGCGTCATCGCCATTGAACGTCCTCCTGTTTCCGGTAGTCGGGCTCTCAGGATCGCATCTCGCGCAGCGCCTCGCCAAGGAGGGCGATATCCGCCTCGAACGACTCCGGAGCGAGAGGGCCGAAGGAGAAGCGGAAGAAGCTCGCCAGCGGCGAGTCGTTCTCGAGGCGCTCCATGTCGCAATCGGTGCCCTTGAGGATCGCGGCCCCGCGCGTGAAGAGACGCTCGTTCAGCCGCTGGGCGGTCCAGCCGTTCGGGAGTCGGCACCAGTGGTAGAAGCCGCCGTCGCCCGAGAAGAGGTCGAGGCCGAGATCCTCGAAGGCGCGGCCGTAGCGCTCGCGCTGCATGGCGTAGAAGGCGGGGACAGCCGTGCGGACGTGGAGCATGCGCTCGGGGTCCAGGAGTTCGACCGCGTAGCACTGCGACGGGTGGGACACGCCGCCCATCCCGAACGAGGAGAAGTTCCCGAGCACTTCGATGTGCCGCTTCGCCGCCACGGCCCATCCGATGCGGATGCCGGGCGCCTGCAGGCCCTTCGTCGCGGCGCCGACGACGAACAGATTGCCGCGCTCAATGTCGTCGACGTGCGCGAGGGCGCTCACGGGCTCGTCGTGGAGAAGCTCGTAGGCCTCGTCGACGAGGAGCCCGAGGCCGTCCTGCGCGCTGGCCGCCACGAGCGCCGCGAGTTCCTCCCCGGTTCGCGTCACGCCTGTCGGGTTGCACGGATTGCTCAGCAGCATCAGGGTGCGCCCCCGTCGCGGGGCCGTATAGGCCGAGACCGGGGGCCGGAACCCGTTGTCCACGCCGCTGTGGATGAGGTGATAGGGGCGTCGCAGCCCCTCGAGGACGTCGTAGTACGGGGTGTATTCCGTGGACGCGAGACGGACCTCGATATCGGGTTCGAGGAAGAGGAGGAGCGCCATGATCGCAGGACGCCCGCCCGCGAACACCATCACGTTCTCCGCCGTGATCTCGACGCCGTACGACTGCCGGTAGTAGGCCGCGATCGCCTCCCTCAGCGCCGGGAGCCCCCATGCCTTGGGGTATTTTCGGTCGTCGGCGGTCACCGTCACGGTCGACGGAAGCGCCGGGCCGTCCGGCAGCGCGACTGTCCGCGGGAACCCCTGGCTCCACGGGTTCGTGCCGGGCTCGCCCATGTAGGTACCGAACGCTCCGAGAAAGGCGTAGAGGGTCTCGTAGATCCCCATCGGGGGCACGTATCGCAGGTACAAGCCGGTCGCTCCTTCCGGTTAGGCAGGCCGTGGCAGGCCTCAGGGTTGGCCGGGCGCGGTCAGGGGATGGTCAGGGGACCGGTGATGCCTCCACGGTGAGCGTCATGAGCATCCCGCGGCTGTCGTGGCCGGCCACGTCGCACACGACGGTGTAGCTCCCGGGAGTGAGGTCGAGTTCGACGAGACGAACCTCTCCGGTGTTCACATCCGCCTCCGTCTCCCAGAGCACCTCCCCGCTCGCGGGGTCCACGAGCTTCAGGTTGTGCATCTCGAAGCCCTGGTTGCTGAGGCGGAGCACCGTGGGGCCCGCCGGCAACCGCGACGGCATGCCGATCGCGTACTCGAGCAGCGCCACGTCGACCGCGTCGGCCGCGTATACGGCCGAAAGGTCCGGCTCCGAGGCGGCGGTCGCTTCCAGCCCGGCGGCCGCACTGGCCGGGCTGGCCGCCGCGTTCGCCGCTCCCCTTTCTCCGCCGCAGCTCAACGAGAGCAGCGCGGCGGCGATGGGCATGCCGCGACGACACGCGGCCGGCGGCGCGATCCGCCGCGCGGGCGGCGGATTCAGCCGGGGCGGCCGCAGCACTTCTTGTATTTCCGGCCGCTGCCGCAGGGACACGGCTCGTTCCGCCCCGGGGTCTTCGTGGCCGTCGCCGGAGCGCCCGTCCGGCGTGGCCGCTGGCCGGCACGAAGGGCCGCGCGGGCCGCCGTGTCATCGGGGGTCAGTTCCTGCACCGCGGCGGAGGCCGCGACGCCGGTGGCCGAGAACGCCGGCTCGGGCGCGCGAGGCTCGCCGGACGCGCCGTCCGGCACAGGCGCCGCTCCCCGGCCGGGGGGCATGCCGCCCGCGGGGCCGGTGCCCGGCTCCACGGGGCCGCTCATGCCCGTAATCTGCGGCGGCCTGGGCCGGCCCGGCGGCCGGACCTCGATGCGCGCGCGGAAGAAGCGATTCGCCACCGTCTTCCGGATGTCCGTGATCAGGCTCACGAACATCTCGTACGCCTCCTTCTTGTACTCGACCAGCGGATCCTTCTGTCCCCACGATCGGAACTGGATCGAGGTGCGCAGGTGGTCGAGGTCGTAGAGGTGGTCCTTCCACTTCTCGTCCAGCACCGACAGCACGACGAAGCGCAGGACCTGCTCCCAGAGCTCGCCGAAACTCTCGAGCTTGGCGCGGAACTGCTCGTGGGCGCTCTCGATCACCGCTTCGTACAACTCGCCGGTCCCCGCCCAGTTGTCGGCGCTCGCGTCCTTCTCCGACTCGGGCGCTTCCCCGCGCTCCGCTCCGACCCGGGGCAGGAATTCGTTGTGCAGGAAGTACTCGATCAGGAAATGCTCCCGCAGCCCCGGGAGGTTCCACTGGTCGTGCGGGCTCTCCTCCGGCACATAGGCGTCCATCTCCTCACGGAGCGCCTCCTCGACCATCTCCCACGTCTCGCCCTTGAGGTCTTCCCCGCCCTCGAGCGCGTAGAGGCGCAGGTCGTAGACGACCTCGCGCTGCTGGTTCATCACGTCGTCGTAGTCCAGCAGCCGCTTGCGGGCGTCGAAGTTCTGGGTCTCGACCCGCTTCTGCGCGCGCTCGACGGACTTCGTGATCCACGGGTGGCTGATGACCTCGCCCTCCTGCACGCCCAGGCGATCCATGATCTTCGCCACGCGCTCGTGCATGAAGAGCCGCATGAGGTCGTCTTCAAGCGAGAGGAAGAAGAGGCTCGCCCCGGGGTCCCCCTGGCGTCCGGACCGGCCGCGAAGCTGGCGGTCGATGCGGCGCGACTGGTGGCGCTCCGTCCCCAGGATCTGGAGTCCGCAGGGCGGCTCCTCCTCGCACCCCCGCTCCTTGATCTCGGCTCGCGACAGATCCGGTTCCTCGCCGGTGCGGCCGAACGCCGGGGTTTCGGAGCGGATCCCGCACACGTCGCACTGCACGCAGGGGGAGGCGAGTTTGATGTCGGTGCCGCGCCCGGCCATGTTCGTCGCGATCGTGATCGCGCCCGGCTGGCCCGCGTTGCGCACGATCTCCGCTTCCCGGGCGTGCTGCTTCGCGTTCAGCACCTCGTGGGCGAGACCCCGCCGCTTCAGCATGCGGGCGATGACCTCCGACACTTCCACGCTCGTCGTCCCGACGAGGATCGGCAGACCTTCGCCGTTGATGCGTTCGATCTCGTCGATCAGCGCGGCGTACTTTTCCTTCTTCGTCTGGAAGATCACGTCGTCGTGATCGAGTCGCCGCACCGGCCGGTTCGTCGGGATGACGACGACTTCGAGGCCGTAGATGGCGTGGAACTCGCCTTCCTCGGTCTCGGCGGTACCGGTCATCCCGGCCGCCTTGTCGTACATCCGGAAGTAGTTCTGGATCGTGATCGTGGCGAGCGTCTGCGTCTCGCCGCGCACCTTGACCTTCTCCTTCGCCTCGACCGCCTGGTGAAGCCCGTCCGACCAGCGCCGCCCGTGCATCTTTCGGCCGGTGTGTTCGTCGACGATCAGTACATCGCCGTTCTCCACCACGTACTCCACGTCCTTCTCGTACAGGGAATACGCCTTCACGAGCTGGTGGATGACGTGGATCTTCTCGGATTTCTCCGCGTATTCGCGTTCGAGCCGTTCGATCTCGCCGCGCTTCTCGTCGGTGGTCAGCGACTCATCGTCTTCGACGTGCTGGACGTCTTCCGAGATGTCCGGGACGACGAACGTCTCCGGGTCGTCGGGCGAGAGCACGTCGAGGCCCTGCTCGGAGAGCTGGATGGTCTGCCCCTTCTCGTCCATCGAAAAGAGGAGCATCTCGTCGATCTCCGGCAGCCGCTTCTCCCGCATGAGGTCGGCTTCGGTGCGCTGAATGAGCTGCTTCACGCCGGAGCGCGTCTTCAGCTTGAGCAGCCGCTTGTTCTTCGGCGCGCCGCGTTGCGCCGCGAGCAGCTTGAGGCCCGCGTCCCGGCGCTGTTCCGTGTCCTCGTCGGCCTCGGTCTCGTCGAGCAGCTTCGTGCCCTCGGCCACGAGGCGGTTGACGATCCGCGTCTGCCTGCGGGCGATCGCGGCCACCTGGGCGTTGTGCTTCTGATACACGTCGCGTTCGTCGCGACCGGCGGGTCCGGAGATGATGAGGGGGGTGCGGGCCTCGTCGATGAGCACCGAGTCGACCTCGTCGATGATCGCGTACGCATGTCCGCGCTGGACGCGATGCCGGAGTTCGATCACCATGTTGTCGCGCAGGTAGTCGAACCCGAATTCGTTGTTCGTCCCGTAGGTGATGTCGGCCTGGTAGGCGGCCCGCCGCTCGACGCTTCCGGGCTTGGTATCTTCGAGTACGCCCACCGTGAGGCCGAGGTAGTCGAAGACCGTGCCCATCCACTGGGCGTCGCGTCTGGCGAGATAGTCGTTGACGGTGACGAGGTGGACGCCGCGGCCAGGGAGGGCGTTGAGGTACAGCGGCATCGTGGCCACGAGCGTCTTCCCCTCGCCGGTGGCCATCTCGGCGATCTTCCCTTCGTGCAGGACGATCCCTCCGATGAGCTGCACATCGTAGGGGATCATGTCCCACGCCATCTCGTTCCCCGTAACCTGGATCTCCGCCCCGAGGAGTCGACGGCACGCCTCCCGCACGGTCGCGAACGCCTCGGGCAGGATCTCATCCAGCACGCTCTGCAGCGCCTCGTTGAGATCGCCCTCCGTCGCCGCGATGCGTTCGGTGAGGTCTGCGCGGCGCGCCGGGTTCTCGGTGAAGCGACGCTTCTCCCGCAGCGCCTCGACCGCCTGCTCGAATTCGGCGGTCCGCTCTTCGATGATCGCCCGGAACTTCCCCGTCTGCGCCTTGAGGCCCTCTTCCGGGAAATCCGCGAGCCGCGATTCGTGTTCCTTGATCTGGGAGATGATCGGCCGCATGCGCTTCATCTCGCGCGTGAAGCGCGTTCCGAAGACCTGCGTTACGACGTTCTTCAACATCCGGGGCTCACTGGGTTACATGGCGCGCGCGGCGTCCGGCCCAGGCGCGCTCGACATCGTGTCGGATCGTTTCCGGAACGAGGAGGTGGACCGAATGCCCCTCCTCGAGGCGCTGCCGGATCCGGCTCGCCGAGATATCCACTCGCGTGACGCTGGCGACAACATACTCGATCGGCGTCGATTCCGGGGAGGGCGCGGGCTCTCGGCCGTCCCGCGGCATCACCGCGATGCGGGCCAGTTCCGGGAGCCGGCGCCAGCGTTCCCAGCGGTGGATCGCCGCGAACTGGTCCGCGCCCATCGCGAGGACGAGCCGGTCGGAGGGAAAGCGACCTGCGAGAGCCTCCAGCGTGTCCACCGTGTAGGAGGGGCCGGCCCGTTCGATCTCGATCGGGCTGACCTCGATGCCGGGTATGTCCGCGAAGGCCCGGCGCGTGAGGTCGAGGCGAACCTCAGCCGGAAGCGTGACCTCGCGGTGCGGCGGATCGCGCGCCGGAATCACGAGCAGCCGATCCAGGTGCAACGCTTCGATGAGTTCGCCCGCCACGGAGACGTGGCCCACGTGCGGAGGGTCGAAGCTCCCCCCGAGGATCCCCGTCCGGCGGCCGCCCGCCGGGACTTCAGCGGCGGGATCCGACATCCTCAGCCGAATCCTCCTCCGCCGCCGAGCCTTCCGCCGCCGGGTCTTCCTCCGCCAGGAGCAACCGGACTTCCTCGGAGTCGGGAAACTCCGACAGCAGCCGCTCCCGGACGACGCCGGCCTCGGTTTCGTATCCCACGACATTGTAGCTGCGATACAACCGCAACAGCAGATCCGGCAGGAATCCCTCGGTCGGCTCTTCGGCCAGCGATTTCTCGAAATAGACGATCGCGGACTCCGGCAGTCTCATGCGATCCTGGTAGTACTTCCCGATTTCGTAGCTCTGCTCGGCCAGCTTCGCCCGCGCCTCCTCCATCAGGCTCTCCGCCTGCTCGCGGTGGGGGGTCGTCGGGAAGAACTGCAGCAACCGCTGGCATTCATCGAGCGCGCGCCGGGTGAACTCCTGGGAGAGAGTGACCCGGGGCGAGGCCGCGAGGTAGGCGCGGCACAGCCCCAGTTGCGCGTCGTCCGCGAGGGGACTGTTGGGCCGGTTCGTCGCCATGCGCCGGAACTCCTCCACGGCGTCGAGTTCGTTGCCCGCCCGGAGCTGGCCTTCGGCCGCGAGATACTGCGCGCTGTCGACGAGCGGATTGAGGGGATCCCGGACCATGAAGGCGAGGAAGCCCTCGGCCGCCCGGCGGTATTCCTCGGCGTCGAACCGATCCTGCGCCCACTGGAAGAGATCCGGCGGCTCGAGGTCGCCCGGCGGCCCGGAACTTGAACAGCCCGCGAGCATGACGACCGCGGCGGCGAGCACCCCGCGGAGCACTTTGCCGGGCGCCGTCCCGGCCGGGAGCCTCATTCGAAGCCGAAGCGGATCTGTCGGATCCGCTCCTCCGCACGCCGGACCAGCGCGTGTGTGCGTGTCGGGTTCAGTTCCAGTACGCGGGCGTAGCTGACGAGGGCTTCATCCGTCTCGCCGAGTGCGAGGTGAAGTTCGCCGATGAGGAAGTGCGCCTCGACCATGTGCGTCCGCGGCTCGCCGAGTTCGACCATTTCGGCCAGCTTCTCGAGGGCGGCGGCCGGACGGCCCTCGGCCCGGTCTTCCTCGGCGGACACATAGAGACAGTTCCCGTAGCGGTACCGGGCGTCCTCCGGATTCGAGCGGCTTTCCTCCATCGCCTCGAGAAAATCCCGATAGAAGGGCAGCGCCAGGGTGCACGCGCCGAGCTGTTCATATGCGAGACCGACGTCGTACAGCACCGCCGGCTCCGGATCCCCTTCCGCGGCGAGGAGCGCGAGGCGCAGCGAGAGGGCGCGCGCGTAGTCACCCTCCGCCGCATGATAGGCGGCCAGCGAGCGCTGGAGGTCGGCGGGCAGATAGCCCAATCCCCACTCGACGAGGGGCTGGAGCGCGCGGGACATGTTCTCTGCCGCGCCCCGCTCCCGCGCGGACCACGCGAGTCCCGCGAGGGAGGCCGCCGCCTGGTGCCGCAGCCGGGGGTCGCGCTCCGCAAGCGCCTCGTAGACGGTGAGCGCCTCGTCGACATCGCCGCGCACGGCGTACGCCTGCCCGAGCCGAAGGAGGAGGTCGTCCGTGTCCCCGCTTACGCGCCGGGCGAGGAGGTACTCCGCGATCGCCTTGTCCGCATCCCCGACGGCCAGGTACCGGTCCCCGCGCACGACGGACCGGTCCACCGGATCCTCGCACCCCGCCAGCGCAAGCGCCGCGAAGATCCCGGCGATCCCCTGCACGATCCACTGTCGGACGGTCATCATCGGCGCCCCTGCCGGCTTTCGCCCCCCTGACATCTCAACTCTCCCCGCTTTCGACGCCGCCACGGATGCCGCCCGTTGCCTCGCGCGCGGCCCCCGGCCCGCCCTTGCGCGTCCAGCGCCGCACGAGGCCATACAGGAAGATACAGCGCAGCGCGGAAACGCCATCGCGCCACCCGATCTTCTTCCCCTCCGCGTACGTCCGTCCCGCGTACGAGATCCCCACTTCATACACGCGCCAGCCGCCCATGGCGACCTTCGCCGTGACTTCCGGTTCGACGCCGAAGGCCCGCTCCTCGATCGTGAGCTGCTCGATCACTTCCCGGCGGAAGCACTTGTAGCACGTCTCCATGTCCGTGAGGTTGAGGTTCGTCACCATGTTCGACAGCCGAGTCAGCCAGCGGTTCCCCACGTAGTGCCAGTAGTAGAGGACGCGGTGCGGCTGGCCGCCCATGAATCGCGACCCGTAGACGACGTCCGCCCGGCCGGCGAGGATCGGCTCCAGGAGGCGCGGATACTCGGCGGGGTCGTATTCGAGATCGGCGTCCTGGATGATGATGATATCGCCGCTGACACCCCGGAACCCGGTTGAGAGCGCGGCGCCCTTCCCCCGGTTCCGCTCGTGAACGAAGATCCGGTCGACCAGCCCTTCCGCTTCAAGCCGGCTGAGGATCGACGCGGAGGCGTCGGCCGAGCCGTCGTCGACCGCGACGAGTTCCACCTCCGGTGCCACTTCCTTCACGCGCCGGACGATGGCCTCGAGCGTCGCCTCCTCGTTGTAAACGGGCATGACCACCGAGACCCGGGCTCGCCCCATCTCGTCCGCGTCTCCCTCGCGTGCGATCATTCGGGCGTTGCCCCGGGCCGGCCAGCCGACTGCATTTCGCTGAAATACTCTACCGTTCGTTCCAGCCCCTCCTCGAGGGGGACCCGGGGCGTCCAGTTCAGCCGCGCGGACGCGAGAGAGATGTCCGGAGAGCGCATCTTCGGGTCGTCCAGGGGCAGCGGACGCACCTCGACGGTGGACGCGGATCCCGTGGCCGCGAGCACGAGGTCGGACAACGCGCGGATCGTATACTCGCCGGGATTGCCCAGGTTGACCGGCTCGTGGATATCCGCGTTGAAGAGACGCCAGATCCCCTCCACGAGGTCGGACACGTAACAGAAACTCCGTGACTGGGAGCCGTCCCCATAGATGGTGAGCGGTTCCCCCCGGAGCGCCTGGACGACGAAATTCGAGACCACGCGGCCGTCGTCCGGACGCATGCGCGGGCCGTAGGTGTTGAAGATGCGCACGATGCGCGTGTCGACGCCGTGTTCGCGGTGGTAGGCCATCGTGAGGGCCTCTGCGAAACGCTTCGCCTCGTCATACACGGAGCGCGGTCCGACCGGGTTCACGTTGCCCCAGTAGGTTTCGGGTTGAGGATGGACGAGCGGGTCTCCGTAGACCTCCGAAGTGGACGCGAGCAGCAGCCGGGAGCCGCTCGCTCTGGCCAGACCGAGGGCGTTGCGCGTGCCGAGGGCGCCCGCTTTCAGCGTCTGGATCGGGAAACGAAGATAGTCGACCGGGCTGGCCGGCGAGGCGAGGTGAAAAACCCCCTCGATCTCCCCGTCGACCTCGATGGGCTCCGACACGTCCCGTTCGAGAAAGACGAACCTCGGCTCGTCTCGCAGATGGGCGAGATTCCGCCGCGCCCCCGTGATCAGGTTGTCGATCCCGACGACCGAGTGCCCCTCGGCGAGGAGGCGGTCGGTGAGGTGCGAACCGAGGAAGCCGGCGGCGCCGGTGACGACCAGTCTCACGCGGTCTCCGCCGGACCGATCTGCCTGCGCCCGACCGGGTAGTGCTCGAACCCCCGAGACGCCATCCCGTCCGGTTCGAACACGTTGCGCCCGTCGAACACAATGGGACGGGCCATGCGCCGCGCGAGTTGCGACCAGTCGGGACGCCGGTACTGGAGCCACTCCGTCACGACCACGAGCGCGTCCGCCCCGTCGAGCGCCTCATACTCGCTCGCCGCGTAGTCGACGGCGTCACCGAGATAGAACTCGCGCGACGGTTCCATGGCGGCGGGGTCGTGCGCCACGACCGACGCCCCCCGTTCACGCAGCGCCTCGGCGACCGCCCGGGAGGGCGCCTCGCGCATGTCGTCCGTGCGCGGCTTGAACGCAAGCCCCCAGAGCGCGAAGCGCAGGCCCGTGAGATCGTCGCCGAACCGTTTCCGGATCTTCCGGACGAGGACCGTGGTCTGACGATCGTTCGCCTCGGCCACGGATCGCAGGACGCCGAGGTCGACGCCCTGCGCTTCCGCGGAACGGATGATCGCCCGCACGTCCTTGGGGAGACAGCTGCCGCCATACCCCGTGCCGGCGTAGAGAAAGGCCGATCCGATGCGAGGGTCCGAGCCCACGCCGCGGCGGACGCGTTCGATGTCGGCTCCGGTTCGCTCGCAGAGTTCGGCGAACTGGTTCATCATGCTGATCCGGGCGGCCAGCATCGCGTTGGCGGCGTACTTGGTCAGTTCGGCCGAGGCGATGTCCATGAAGATCAGCGGGTTCCCCGAGCGGATGAAGGGCTCGTACAACTCCTCCATGCACCGCCGGGCGCGGTCGGAGTCCACGCCGCAGACGACCCGGTCGGGGTAGAGGAAGTCCGCGACCGCGTCGCCCTCCTTCAGAAACTCGGGGTTGGAGCACATGTGGAAGGGCAGATCGGTCCGTCGAGCGATCTCGGCCCGCACGATGTCGTTCGTCCCCACCGGTACGGTGCTCTTCATGACGATCACCGCGCCGGGGCGCAGATGGTCCCCGATCGTGCGCGCCGCGTCGAGCACGAAGTCGAGGTCCGCCTGCCCGCCCTGACCAGGCGGCGTACCTACCGCGACGAAGATGACGTCGGCCGTCCGGATACCCTCGGCCACGTCCGTCGTGAAGCGAAGGCGTCCGGCGGCGAGGCCCTCTGAAATCAGGCGCTCGATACCCGGCTCGTAGATCGGGACATCTCCGGAGTTCAGGAGCCGGACCCTCTCTTCTTCCACGTCGGCGCAGGTGACGCGGTTCCCGGATCCGGCCAGGCAGGATGCCGCCACGAGTCCAACGTACCCGGCGCCAATCACCGTGATTTCCATCGAGGTCTCCCTCGCTCCGGGTTCAGGGGTCCGGTGTCGCGGCTCGACCATCAAGCGGTGCCGGAACCCGCGACCCAGTCCATGGTTGCGTGCGCGCAGGCCCGCAGGTCGCGCTCCGCGCGCCACCCGGTTGCGGCCCGCAATCGCGCCGGATCGCCGACCACGACTTCAGGTTCTCCGCGCCGGACAAGGGCCGGATCGCGCACGATCTCGGGCCTGATCTCCGCCCGCTCGAGAACCCACTCGAGCAGGCGGCGGACCTTCGTCGCGACCCCGGAGCACACGTTGTATGCCATATGGGGCGTCCCGTCGAGGTCGGCGATGTCCGCCAGCGCCCGGACGCCGTCGCGTACGTCCGTGAAGTCGCGCGCCACGTCGAGATTGCCCACGGCGAGCCGCGGCTCCGCCGTCCCCCCCCGGATCGCGAGGGCGCGGCGGCAGAAGCTGGGGAGCGCGAACACGCGGCGTTGTCCGGGTCCGAGGAGCGGGAAGAGCCGCGCCATGACCACGGGGACGCCCAGAGCCGCGCCGACGCCGCGGGCCAGAACATCCTGGGCGGCCTTCGTGGCGCCGTACACGCTCCGCGGCCGAAGCGGCGTGCGCTCTTCCACCGGTCCGCCTCCGGCGTGGCCGTACGCGTCGGCGGAACCCGCCACGACCACGGTCCGGACGTCCGCGGAGCCCCGCGCGACGGCTTCGACGAGGCCCAGCGTGCCCGCTCCGTTCACCGCGAGCGCATCGCGGGACCGGAGGCCGGCCTCGGCTCCCGACGAGAAGCCGGCCAGGTGGAAGATTCGGCGCGGACGGGCAGCGTTCACGACCGAGGCAACCGCGTCGGTGTCTCGCACATCGAGCCGTGTCCATTCGGTGGCCGCGCGAGCACTCCGGGACAGGGTCCCATCGGAGGGTGCCTCCCCGAACATCGTCGCCGTCACCTCGTATCCGCGGCCCAGCAGGTGCTCGACCAGGTGCTGTCCGATGAACCCGTCACCGCCCGTTACCAGGACCCTCACCGGAGCCGCCCATTCGAGCGGCCCGAACTTTCGGGCGGCGGCACTAGAGTACACGCGCGAGGCGCCGCGCGGCATACGTGACGACGAGGTCCGCCCCCGCCCGCCGGATGGCACGGACGGCTTCCAGGCTGGCCGCTTCGGCGTCGAGCCAGCCGTTTGCGCCCGCGGCTTCGATCATCGCGTATTCCCCGCTCACCTGATACGCGGCGGTGGGCATCCGGAACTCATCTTTCACTCGTCGGAGGACGTCAAGATTCGGCAGCGCCGGTTTCACCATGACCAGATCCGCCCCTTCGGCGATGTCGAAACGGACTTCGCGGATCGCTTCATCCGCGTTCCGCACGTCCATCTGATACCCGCGCCGGTCCCCGAAGGCGGGGGCGGAGTCCGCCGCGTCGCGGAAGGGGCCGTAGAAGGCGCTCGCGTACTTCACGGCGTACGACAGGATGGCCACGTCCTCGAGGTGCGCTTCGTCCAGCGAGGCGCGAATCGCTCCGACCCGGCCGTCCATCATGTCCGATGGCGCAACGATGTCCGCCCCGGCGGCCCCGTGACTCACGGCCTGGGAGGCGAGCCGCTCGAGCGTCGGGTCGTTCGCGACGCGGTCCCCGTCGAGGATCCCGCAGTGGCCGTGATCCGTGTATTCGCACAGGCAGACGTCCGTGATCAGGACCAGGTCGGGAAGCGCGCCGCGAAGCGCCCGCAACGAGCGCTGGATCACGCCATCCGCCCGGTCCGCGCGCGAGCCCCGCGCATCCTTGCTCGCCGGCAGGCCGAACAGGAGGACGGCCCGGATTCCCTCCTCGAACGCGGCGCCCGCCTCGTCGACGGCCGCCTCGATACTCAGGCGGTCGATGCCGGGCATCGAAGGGATCGGCTGCCGGGCCGCTCCCCGGTCATCGATGAACAGGGGATAGACGAGATCGGAAGCTTCAAGCCGCGTCTCTCGCACCAGTTCGCGCAGGGAAGCCGTGCGACGCAGGCGGCGTGGCCGGGCGGTGGGGAACGACGCCTCAGGCATGATCATGCGTCGCGGCTAGGCGGCCGGGGCGGGCGGCGGAAGCAACGAGCGCGTCCACCAGCCCGGGCATCGAGTGCGTCGCCGCCACGACATGCACGGGCAGACCGAACCCGGAGAGCGTCGCCGCGGTCACGGGACTGATGGCGGCCACGAGCGCGCCGCCGGTCTGCGCGCCGACGAGTTGCACGAAGGCGCGGGCGGCCGATGAGGCCGTGAAGGTCAGCCAGTCCCCGCGACCCAGTTCGATGAACTCGCGGAGCGAGCCTCGCACATCGCGGTTGACCTCCACCGCATAGGCCGGGGCGACGTCGACTCCGGCTCCGGCGCCGACCAGTCGCTCCCGCAGCACCGGACGAGCCCGCTCGGCCTGCACGAGCAGGATCCGCGCGTCCGAAAGACGCTCCGCCCCGGTCGCCGCCACGATCTCGGCCGCGAGCGCTTCGCCGCGATAGGCCGGCGGTACGAGGCAGTCCGCCACTCCGAGGGTGCGCAGCGCGTCCGCGGTCGCCGGGCCCACGGCTGCGAGCCGGCCCGTCGCCAGGGCGCACATCGAGTCCGCCTCCGCTGCGGCCGCCGCCAGACAGCGGACGGCGTTCACGCTCGTCACCACGATCCAGTCGTATTCGTCCAGGCGTGCCGCCGCCCGTCCCAGCACCCCCGGGTCGGATGGCGGGACCAAACGGATGGTGGGCGCCGTCGTTACGGTCGCCCCCGCGGCCTCCAGGAGAGTGCGGAAGCCTTCGGCCTGCCCGGCCGGCCGTGTGACCAGTACATGCTGGCCCGCGAGCGGAGAGGAGGTCACCGAGCCGCCAATGCGAGGCGACCGGCCGCGGTAACCCCCGCGGCGGGTCGCAGGTCAGCAGTCCGTGGCAACACCCCCGCTACGTACGAAACGTCGCCGAGACGCGTCGTCAGGACGCCTTGACGACTTTTCCCGCCTTGATGCACCGCGTGCAGACGCGCACACGGCGACGAACCGAGCCCTCCACGATCCTCACCCGCTGGAGGTTCGGCATGAAGCGCCGCTTGCGCTTGTTGTTCGCGTTGCTGACGTGGTTCCCGACGCCGGGTCCCTTGCCGCAGACGTAACAGAAATTCGCCATGACCCGCTCAGTATCCGCTCAGTATCCGCTCAGTGCACGTGTACGGAGTCGGCGAGCAGGAAGGTCGGGGACGATGGTATCAACTCGCCCATGCTCTCCTGAACCGCTCCGGATTCGACCCAGACGCCGGCGATCGAATCGTTGAATGTGTAAACCTGTCCCGAGACGGCGACGCTGTCGCCGCCGTAGATCGTCACCTCGGCCATCCTGAGGAGCTGGATCGGGTCGGGCTCCAGCAGCACGGGATAGGCGATGCCCGGCGCAAGCTCGACAGCAAACGCGCCCTCCCCGAGACCGGTCGCCACCCGGATCCCTTCGATCATCACGCGGCGGCTGACCGCTCCCTGCGGATTGGCCAGGAGGTCGGACGCGTCCAGATCGCGGGCCGCCTCGATCGCGGCCGCTTCAGCGTCGGCGCGCGCTTCCTCGATGTCGCGCGACTGGAGGTTCAGCCAGTACATGAACCCCCCGATGGCCGCCAGCGCGACAATGCTGAGAATGACGCCGAGCCCACCTTCACCCTTGTTGGACATGTCTCTTCTCCCGGTTCCTCATGCCTCGCGATCGGTGAATTCAATGAGCGCCAACTCCGCTCCGTCACCCTTCCGCGCGCCCAGCTTCAGAATCCTCGTGTATCCGCCCGGTCGATGTTCGAAACGCGGGCCGATCTTCTCGAAGAGCTTCCGCAGTGCGGCGCGGTCCGCGATCTGTCGGCCGGCCAACTGCCTGCTATGCAGATCGCCCCTCTTCGCCAAAGTGATGAGCTTTTCGGCGAACGGCCGCAACTCCTTCGCCTTCGCCTCGGTCGTACGGATCCGCTCGTGCAGGATGAGACTCGTCGCCATGTTTCGCAGCATCGCCTTCCGATGGCTGCGCGTCCGACCGAGTTCCCGCCCCTTCTTTCTATGCCTCATCGTCGCCCCGGGCTCCGTTTCCCGCCAGATCGTCCTTCAGGTAGAGGTTCCCGTCTTCATCCCGCAGGAACGACATGCCGAACCGGAGTCCGTGCGCGCCGAGGACCTCCGCAAGCTCCTCGAGAGACTTCTCGCCGAAATTCTCCAGCCCGAGGATTTCGTCGCGCGACCGCGTGACGACATCGCCCAGCGTCGTGATCCCCTGCTTCTCGAGCGTATTTCTCGAACGGGCCGAGACCTCGCTGAACTCCTCGAGCGAGCGTTCGAGCAACTCGACAAGCTCCGGATCAACGGGCTCGCTCTCGCGCTTCTCGGCGACCGGTTCTAGAGCCTCCGGCAGCGTGGGCACGGTGCCCATCTGACTGAAATACGACAGGTGCAGCCGGACGATCTCCGCGGCCTGCGAAACCGCTTCCGCCGGATTCAGGGCTCCGTTCGTCTCGACATCCACCTCGAGCCGGTCGAAGTCCGTGCGTTGGCCGACGCGGGTCTCCCTGACATTGAAATTCGCACGGGTCACGGGGTTGTAAACGGCGTCGATCCGGATCGTACCCACCGGAAAGACACGCTTGGTTTCGGTCTCCTCGGGAGGCGTATGGTGCTCCGCCATGACGAAGCCGCGGCCGCGATTCACCCACAGGTCGAAGGCGAGAGGACGGTTCTCGGGAAGGTCCTCCTGCAGCGTGAAGAGCACGAGGTCCGGGTTCACCACGCGGACCGACGCATGCTCCCCGATCTGCTTCGCCGTTACCGGACCGGCCTCGTGCGCCGTCAGCGAGAGCTTCGCGTCCTCCTTGTCCTCGTCCATTACCAGGACCAGACGCTTCAGATTCTGAATGATCTGATGTACATCCTCGGCGACTCCGTCCACCGTCTGGTGTTCGTGCTGAACGCCGTCCGCCCGGAAGGCCCAAACCGCCACCCCGGGAAGCGAGGACAACATGATCCGCCGGATCGAGTTTCCGATTGTGTGCCCGAACCCGCGCTCCAGCGGCTGGAGAAGGAACGATGCGCGCGCCCCGTTGGGGGATCGCCTCTGTTCCTCCATCGCTTCCGGAAGCACGAGACCGGCCAGATCTACCGACACCGTCATATGCACTTCACTCCATGTTTTTGCTCAGCGACTTCCGCGGGCCGGATACGGGCCCACGGCCTCCGCAGGCTTACTTGCTGTAGAGTTCGACGATCAGCTGCTCTTCAACGGCGAGCGGAATGTCGGACCGGGACGGACGCTCGAGCATTCGCCCGCTC
Source organism: Candidatus Palauibacter rhopaloidicola (assembly GCA_026914155.1). Taxonomy (GTDB): domain Bacteria; phylum Gemmatimonadota; class Gemmatimonadetes; order Palauibacterales; family Palauibacteraceae; genus Palauibacter; species Palauibacter rhopaloidicola. The sequence goes on from JAPPGH010000031.1 coordinate 273,751, forward strand.
GCCGCGTCGTAGTCGACGCCCAGCCACGACAACTGATCGCGTGACCGGCGATCCTCGATCGCCTCGATCACCACCGGCAACTTCCGCGCTTTCGGCGCCATGGACACTTCCGCACCGGGTCCGACGGAATAGCTCGGCACGTCGACCGTCGCCCCTTCGACCCGTACGTGGCGGTGCCGAATGAGCTGACGCGCCGCCTTGCGAGAGGGCGCGAAGCCGAGACGATAGACGATATTGTCGAGTCGGCTCTCGAGCGCGACGAGCAGGTTCTCGCCCGTGACGCCCGGGACGCGCGAAGCCTTCTTGAAGAGAGAGCGGAACTGCTTCTCCGCGAGTCCGTAGATTCGCTTCACCTTCTGCTTTTCCCGCAACTGCACGGCGTACTCCGACTGGCGCCGGCGACGGCGACCGCCGCCATGCTGACCGGGGGGGAACGCGCGGCGCTCGATCGCGCATTTCTCCGTGAAGCAGCGCTTCCCCTTGAGGAAGAGCTTCTCTCCCTCGCGCCGGCACAGCCGGCAGACGGGTCCCGTATAGCGAGCCATCTATACCCTCCGCTTCTTCGGCGGACGGCATCCGTTGTGCGGAATCGGCGTCACGTCCTTGATCGAACGGATCGCGAGACCCGCCGCCTGCAGAGCCTGAATCGCCGACTCGCGACCCGATCCGGGACCCTGCACTTCCACATGGACTCGCCGCATCCCCATGCCGGCGGCCTCTCGTCCCACCGTCTCGGCGGCGATGGTGGCGGCAAAGGGCGTGGACTTCTTGGAGCCCTTGAACCCCGCCTTTCCGGCGCTGGCCCAGGCGACGGTGTCCCCGGTCAGAGTCGTGATCGTGATGATCGTATTGTTGAAGGTCGCCTTGATGTGGGCGACGCCCTCGGCATCGACCTGGCGCTTCTTCTTTTTTACCCGCTTTACCATTCCCTGCGCGTCCTCTGTTTTGACCGACGTGGTTGCCGCGTCTACTTCCGGGGCGCCTTCTTCTTACCGGCCACGGCGCGCCGCGGCCCCTTTCGGGTCCGGGCGTTGGTGTGCGTGCGCTGGCCGCGCACCGGCAGATTCCGCCTGTGCCGCATCCCGCGATAGCATCCGATGTCCATCAGACGCTTCACGTTCATCGAGGTTTCGGTACGCAGCGAACCCTCGACCTTGTAGTGGTTCTCGATGACCCGACGCAGCTTGTTGACGTCATCGTCGGACAGCTGGTAGACGCGAACGTCCCCATCCACGCCCGTTTCGGCCAGGATGTTGCGCGCCGTCGAGTGGCCGATTCCGTAGATGTACGTGAGGCCCACCTCGATCCGCTTGTTCCGTGGGAGATCGACTCCGGCTATGCGTGCCATGTATTCCTGCCTATCCCTGCCGCTGCTTGTGCTTCGGATCTCGACTGCAGATCACCCGCACGACACCGCGCCTGCGGATGACCTTGCAATGCTCGCAAATGCGCCTGACACTCGAACGAACCTTCATGCTTCCGTCCCCTCGTGGCGGTTCGATGGCAACCCTTCAAAATACCAGCCCGAACCGATCCGAACAAACTCCATCACTTGTAGCGGTACGTGATCCGCCCTCTCGTCAGATCGTAGGGAGACAACTCGACCGCGACCCGGTCTCCCGGCAGGATCCGTATGTAGTTCATTCGAATCTTGCCGGAGACGTGGCAGACGATCTGATGCCCGTTCTCCAACTCCACGCGAAACATCGCGTTGGGAAGCGCCTCGGCGACCTCCCCCGTCATCTGGATCGGTTCTTCCTTCGCCAACTCAGGCCTCCCCTGCTGCTCGCGCCGGCGTCGCGACGCGCGTCAACACGCGCGGGCCCTCCGACGTTACCGCCACCGTGTGCTCGAAATGCGCCGAGAGGCATCCATCTCCCGTCACCACCGTCCATTCATCGTCGAGCGTGCGGATCTCCGGCCCGCCGGCGTTGACCATCGGCTCGATGGCGATGACGAGCCCCGCCTGCATCCGGAACCCGCGGTTGCGCACTCCATAGTTCGGAACCTGCGGCTCCTCGTGAGGCGCCTCCCCCACGCCGTGTCCCACAAGCTCCCGAATCACGCTGAAGCCCTCGGCTTCGACGTGCGTCTGAATCGCCCAGCCCAGGTCGCCGAGCTGGGCCCCGGCGCGCGCCGCCTCGATGCCCACGTCGAGCGCCGTTCGGGTCACGCCCAGGAGCCGCGCCGTCGCCGGCGTCACCTCGCCCACCGGGATCGTGACCGCCGCGTCCGCGAACAGACCGTCGAGCTTGACACCGACGTCGACGCTCACGATGTCGCCCGACTCCAATTCACGCCGGAACGATGGAATGCCATGTACGACCTCTTCGTTGACGCTCGTGCACAGTGTGGCCGGAAACCCGTACAGCCCCTTGAAGGCGGGCGTCGCGCCCGGGTTGTCGCGGATCATCGCCTCCGCAATCTCGTCCAGCTCCCCGGTGCTCCGCCCGGGGATGGCCTGCTCCGCCGCCATCTCGAGGACCTCCGCCACGATCGCCCCCGCCGCGGCGATGGCCTCGATCTGGGCGCGCGACTTCAGCCGGATCAACCGGCCATCTCCGCCGTCCGCAGCGTCTCGAAGAGACGATCCTTCACCGCCTCCAGCGTTCCCGTGCCGTCCACCGCCGTGAGTCCGGTCTCCGACCGGGCGTAGTAGGCGAGCAGAGGTTCGGTCTGCGCTCGGTAGACCGCGAGCCGGTTGCGAACGGTCTCGGCGCGGTCGTCCGAGCGCTGCACGAGCACAGCCTCGCAGTCCGGGCAGGCGGCAGTCTTTCCCACGGCCCGCACATGGGTCACGAGGCCGCACGTTCCGCACACCCGCCGGCCGGAAATGCGGTCGACGAGTTCTCTTTCCGGCGCCTCGAGCGAAAGCACCGCGTCCAGGCCGATGCCCCGGGCGGCCAGCAGTTCGCCGAGCCCGTCGGCCTGAGGCACCGTGCGCGGGAATCCGTCGAGCACGAATCCTCCGCTCGCCTCCGAACCGTCGAACGCCTCGGCGACGAGTCCCAGGACGACCTCATCCGGCACGAGTTCGCCCGCTTCGTAGTAGGCGCGAACCCTCTCGCCGAGCGGGGTTCCGGCCTCGAGCGCAGCGCGGATCATGTCGCCGGTCGAAAGGCGCGGAACGCCGAAGCGTTCGGCCAGAAACTCGCCCTGCGTGCCCTTTCCGACTCCCGGAGGACCCATGATGATCAGCCGCACGCCCATCACATGAAGCGCTGTCTGCCTCGATACTTGACGCGACCCTTCTTCATGAATCCCTCGTACTGGCGCAGCAGGAGATGCTGCTGCAGCTGCTGCATCGTATCGAGCGCGACGCCCACCACGATGAGCAGGGAAGTGCCGCCGAAGAAGAAGGTCTGAAGGTCGAAGATCGAGAAGATCAGGTAGGGCAGAACGGCGATCAGCGCGAGGTAGACCGCGCCGGGCAGCGTGATCCGCGTGAGCACGTGATCGATATAGTCCGCCGTCTTCGCGCCGGGCTTCACGCCCGGAATGAACCCGCCCTGGCGCTTCAGATTCTCCGCCAGGTCCGTCGGGTTGAAGATGATGGACGTGTAGAAGTAGGTGAAGTAGACGATGAGAACGACATACAGCACGTAGTACCACGCCGTCCCCACCTGCAGCGCCTGACTCATCTCGTAGATGAAACGCCGGGCCCCGGAGCTGCCGGGTCCGGGGTTGCCCATGAACGCGGCCAGGGTCCCGGGGATGATGATGATCGATTGGGCGAAGATGATCGGCATCACGCCGGCGGAGTTGATCCGCAGGGGGATGAACGACCGCTGCCCTTCCCGGATTCGGCCCCTGCCGACGACCTTCCGCGGGATCTGAACCGGAATCTTGCGCTGCGCCATCGTCAGGGCGACGACCGCCGCCATGATGGCCACGAGAGTCGCCGCGAGGGCGGCAAGCTTGATGAGCGAGATGCCGCCGGCCTGGTAGAGTTCGAACGTATTGAGCACCGCTCCGGGGAAGCCCTGCAGAATCGAGAAGAAGATCAGCAGGGACATGCCGTTGCCGACGCCGCGCTCGGTGATCTGCTCGCCGAGCCACATGACGAACACGCCCCCCGTCGTGAGCATGAGCACGGTGAGAAGGCGAAAATCGAGACCGGGATCGAGCACCGCACCCGGCTGGGCCTCGAGGAAGAGCGCGTAGGTGTAGGATTGCCCGATGCACAGCACGACGGTGGTGTACCGCGTCCACTGCGTGAGCTTGCGGCGGCCTTCCTCTCCTTCCTTCTGCAGCTTCTCGATCGCCGGCATGACGGCGGCGAGGAGCTGGAAGAGGATGCTCGCCGAGATGTAGGGCATGATGCCGAGGGCGAAGACGGTCGCCCGCTGCAGGCCGCCCCCTACGAAGAGGTCGTAGATGCCGAAGATCGTGCCCTGGAACTGACCGGCGAGGGCCTGCAGGGCCACGACGTTCACACCCGGCGTCGTGATGTGGGAGCCGAGACGATACAGGGCGAGACAGAGCAGGGTGAAGAGGATCTTCGCCTTGAGCTCCGGCACCTTGAAGATGTTCGCCGCGGCAGCCGCCGCGTTCTGGCCGTTCGCCATCCCTTACTCGATCACCTGGGCCGTGCCGCCGGCCGCCTCGATCTTCTCGCGGGCGGAGGCGCTGAACGCATGTGCGCGCACGTCTACTGCCCGCCCGATGTCTCCGCGCCCGAGGATCTTCACGGGGCGATCCGTGCCGCGGATGACGCCGCTCGCCCGCAACGTCCGAGGATCGATCCCGCTGCCCTCCACGCGGTCCAGTTCCGAGAGGTTGACGATGTGCCACTCGGTCCGCCGGTGCGGCTTGAACCCCCGCTTCGGCGTACGCCGGTAGAGGGGCATCTGGCCACCCTCGAACCACGCCGGAATCGACGCCCCGCTCCGCGACTTCTGGCCCTTGTGGCCGCGCCCCGACGTCTTGCCCAGCCCGGATCCGTGACCTCGCCCGCGACGTTTTGCCGAGGACTTCGAACCGCGGGGCGGAGAGAGATTGTCGAGCCCGATCCGCTCGCCTTCAGCCATCTTGTTCGACCTCCTCGACTTCAACGAGATGCGCCACCGCGTGGATCATCCCGCGTATCGCGCGGTTGTCCGGCTGCACCACCTGATCCTGATGGTGCCTGAGACCGAGGGCACGCAGAGTGTCGCGCTGCTTGCGCTGCGCTCCGAGACCGCTCTTCACCTGGCGAATCCTCAGCTGCTCACCCACGCATGGCCTCCCGGATCGTGGCGACATCCACTCCGCGTTCAGCCGCGGCCTGCTCCGGCGTGACCAGATCCTGCAGCCCGCTCATCGTCGCACGGACGATGTTGAGCGGATTGTTCGTGCCGAGGCTCTTCGTGAGGATGTCCTGCACGCCAGCGCATTCGAGCACCGCCCGCACCGGACCGCCGGCGATGACGCCGGTTCCCGGCCCGGCGGGCTTGAGCAGCACCTTGCCCGCGCCGTGGCGCCCGAGGATTTCGTGGGGGATGGTCCCGTTCACGATCGGCACGACGACCATGGCCTGGCGCGCCTGCTCAAATCCCTTGCGGATCGCCTCGGCGACTTCGTTCGCCTTTCCGAGGGCCATACCCACGCGGCCCTGCCCGTCGCCGACCGCCACGAGCGCGGTGAACGAAAAGCGACGGCCGCCCTTCACGACCTTCGAGACGCGATTGATGAAGATGACATTCTCCTTGAAGTTGTCACCGTCGTCGCGACGTTTTCCCCCTCTTGCCATGAAGCCCTCTCGTTAGAATCGGAGACCGCCGTCGCGGGCGCCTTCGGCAAACGCCCGCACGCGGCCGTGATAGGGATACCCGCCCCGGTCGAAGACGATCTCGCCCACGTCGGCCGCGACCGCCTTCTCGGCAAGCATCCGGCCCGCAAGATATGCGTCGGCGACCTTGGCCGAGCGCTCGCCCGCGTCGCCGTCCGTGCCGGCGAGGGTCGAGACGCCGAGCAGCGTCACGCCGCGATCGTCGTCCACCAGTTGACCCTCCAGATGCCGCAGGCTCCGGAACACGACGAGGCGCGGCCGGCCGGCCGTTCCCCGGATCTTCTTCTTGATCCGGGCGTGCCGACGCGTGCGCAGCCGATGCCTCTGTTTCGTCCGACCCCTGATGTCCATCGTCTTCCCTCTGTCTGTTCGCCGGTCAGGCTGTCGCCGTCGCCTTGCCGGCCTTGCGGCGCACATACTCGCCCACGTAACGGATGCCCTTCCCCTTGTAGGGTTCGGGCGGGCGGATCGAGCGGATCTCCGCCGCGATCTGCCCGACCTTCTCCTTGTCGTTCCCCGTCACCTTGACCAGCGTCGGCGACTCGACGCTCAACGCAATGCCCTCGGGCGGTTCGACGGTGACGGTATGGCTGTATCCGACGCTGAACACGACGCCGCCGCCCTTCTGTTCCGCCCGGTACCCGACGCCGTGGATCTCCAGGCGCTTCTCGTACCCCTGAGACACGCCCGTGACCATGTTGGCGATCAGGGATCGCGTGAGCCCGTGCAGAGCCCGGTGCCGCGCCTCATCGGAGGCACGCCTCACGGATACCGCGCCATCGGACTGCGTGATCTCCATGTCAGGGTCGAAGGACCGCTCGAGCGCACCCCGAGGGCCCTTCACCTTCACATGTGCCCTATCGATCCTCACCTCGACGCCGTCCGGCACGGGGATGGGCATCTTTCCGATTCTCGACACGCTATCTGCTCCCTCGCGGGGCGACCGCCGGCGCCGACTCCCGGCGGCTCCGCTAGTAGATTCTCGCGATGATTTCCCCGCCGACGTGCTGCCGGCGGGCGTCGCGATCCGTCATCAGTCCGTTCGATGTCGACATGATCGCGATTCCCATCCCGGCCCGGACCTTCGGGATCGAGTTCGCGTCCACGTACTTCCTGAGGCCGGGCTTCGACACGCGTTCGAGCAGCCGGATCACGGGCCGGTCGTCCGACGTGTACTTGAGATACACGCGCAGGCGGCCGTGCCGATTGTCGTCCAGCACCTTGTAGCCGCGCACGAAGTGGTTCTCCGCCAGGATTCTGGCGATCTCGATCTTGATCTTGGAGAGCGGGATGTCGACGCGCCGGTGTCCGGCGCGGCCGGCGTTGCGGATGCGCGTGAGCATGTCCGCGATCGGGTCGGTCATGCTCATCTCACCAACTCGCTTTCCGTACGCCCGGGATCTCTCCGCGGAGCGCCTGCTCCCGGAAGCAGATCCGGCACAGGCCGAACTTCCTCATGTAGGCGCGCGGCCGGCCGCAGCGATTGCAGCGTCTTACCTTGCGCGAACTGAACTTCGGCTTCCGGTTCGCCTTCTCGATCAGTGCCGTCTTTGCCATTCAGCCCTTTCCCGCTAGATGACGACCGGGACCTCATCGCGAAACGGCATCCCCATCTCGCGAAGCAGGACGAGCGCCTCGTCGTCCCGGTTGGTCGTCGTGACGAACGTGATGTTGAGACCGTGGATCTTGACGATCTCGTCGTAATCGACTTCGGCGAAGACCATCTGCTCGCGGATCCCCACCGTATAGTTGCCGCGTCCATCGAACGCCCGGCTCCGGAACCCCCTGAAATCCCTGATACGGGGCACGGCCGTACTGATGAACCGGTCGAGAAACTCGTACATGCGGGCATTGCGAAGCGTCACCATCGTCCCGATCGGCATGCCTTCGCGCAGACCGAAATTCGAGATCGAGTTCCGCGCCCGCGTTACGACGGGCCGCTGGCCGCTGATCACGGCGATCTCGTTCGAGGCGGACTCGATCAACCGGGGATTGTCCTTCCCCTCGCCGAGTCCGGCGTTGATCACGATCTTCTCGAGCTTCGGGATCTGGTGCGGGTTCTCGAAGCCGAAGGTATCGGCGAGCTTCGCCCGAACCGTGTCCTCGTAGTGTTTCCGCAGCCGCGGCTTTCCGTTTTCCGAACTCATCTTTCCCTGCTAGCCCGCCGTCGGGATGGGGTAGTCACAGCGCTTGCAGATCCGCTCGATCGTGCCGTCCGCGTCGCGCTGGCGGCGCACCCGCGACGGTTCATCGCACTGGGGACACACGAGCATCACGTTCGAAGCGCTGATCGGCTCTTCGTAGGTGACGATGCCGCCTTCGGTGATCCCGCCCCTCGCGTTGGCCACGGGACGCTTGTGATGCTTGCGCATGTTCACGTCCTGCACCACGACGAGCCCCCGCGAGGGGACCGTGCGCAGCACCTGGCCCTGGGCGCCCTGGTAGTTGCCCGCAATCACCCGAACCGTGTCGCCGGTTCTCACGCTCAGTTTCTTCCGTGTCATCTTCGGTTCTGATCCTCGTCCGGCGCTCAGATCACTTCGGGAGCGAGCGACACGATCTTCATGAACTTCTTCTCGCGGAGTTCACGCGCCACCGGCCCGAAGATACGTGTCGCGGTCGGCTCTCCCGCGTCGTTGATGATCACCGCCGCGTTCTCATCGAAGCGGATGTAGCTCCCGTCGCGCCGTCGGCTCTCCTTCGCCGTCCGCACGACGACCGCCCGGACCACCTGGCCCTTCTTCACGTTCCCGTGCGGGGTCGCGTCCTTGATCGTCGCAACGATCACGTCTCCCACGCGGGCGTACCGGCGGCGCGACCCACCGAGGACCCGTATGCAGAGAGCCCGGCGGGCACCGGAATTGTCCGCGATGCGGACCATCGATTCCTGCTGAATCATCTCGTCGTGCCCCCGTTACTCCGGACGCTGGACCAGCTCGAGCACGCGCCAGCGCTTGAGCCTGGAGAGCGGACGGGTCTCCTCGATCCGGACCACGTCGCCCACCCGGTATTCGTTCTCTTCGTCGTGTGCCTGGTACCGTTTGCCGCGGCTCACCTGTTTGCCGTACAGCGGGTGCGCGAGCCGCCGCTCGACCGACACCACGACGGTCTTTTCCATGCGGTCGCTCACGACCGTTCCAAGCCGGACCTTGCGCCGGCCCTTCGTCGCCGATTGATCAGCCAACCTGGTTCTCCTCGCTACGCGCCCGCTCGACCTGCACGGTCTTCAGCCGCGCGATCTCGCGACGCAACGTCTTCACGAGCGACGGGTTCTCGAGTTCCTCGAACGCGGCCCGGTAGCGCAGACGGGCGATCTCGTCCTTCGCGCGGGCGAGTTCCTCGGCGAGTTCCTCGTCGGTGAATTCGCGAATCTCCATCGCCTCAAGGGGCATCTAGTCCTCCCGCTCCAGGAAGCGTGTCTTGACCGGGAGCTTCGCCGCCGCCAACTGCATCGCCCGCCTGGCGAGTTCGATGTCGACCCCCTCGAGTTCGAACATCACCCGGCCCGGCTTCACCGGCGCGACCCAGTACTCGGGGTTCCCCTTGCCCTTCCCCATCCGGGTCTCCGCGGGCTTCTGCGTGAGCGGCTTGTCCGGAAAAATGCGGATCCAGACCTTTCCGCCACGCTTGATATGCCGCGTCATGGCGACTCGCGCGGCTTCGATCTGACGGTTCGTGATCCAGCCCGGTTCAACGGCCTGAAGCGCGTAGTCGCCGAACGAGACCTTGTTTCCGCGATGCGCGGCGCCGCGCATGCGTCCCTTCTGCTGTTTCCTGTACTTGATCCGCTTCGGCTGCAGCATGTGTCTATCCTCGCCCGCGGCCCGCGCGGCGGCGCCCGCCGGCCGTGTACGTCTGACCGCGGCGGTCCTCCACGATCTCGCCGTGGAAGATCCATACCTTCACGCCGATCGTACCGAACGTCGTCCGGGCCTGCCGTTCCGCGTAGTCGATGTCCGCGCGCAATGTGTGCAGCGGCACGCGTCCCTCGTGATAGCCCTCCGAGCGCGCGATCTCGGCCCCGCCGAGGCGCCCGCCGCACTGAATGCGGATGCCGCCGGCGCCCGCCCGCATCGCCGCCTGCACGGCCCGCTTCATCGCGCGCCGGAAGCTGATTCGCTGCGTCAGCTGATGGGCCACGTTGTCCGCCACGAGCTGCGCCTGGGTCTCCGGACGGCGAATCTCCTCGACGTTGACGGAAACCTCTGCCTCCGTCAGCAGAGCGAGTTCGTCTCGCAGCTTGTCGACCTCGGCCCCGCGCTTGCCGATGACGACGCCGGGGCGACCCGTGTGGATCGTGACGACGATCTTGGACGGCTTGCGCTCGATCTCCACCTGTGCGATCGCCGCGTGCCCGAGCCGCGCGTGCAGGTACTTCCGCAGCTTCTCGTCTTCCGCGAGGAGCTTCGGGAACTCCCTGCCCTGGGCGTACCAGCGCGACCGCCACGGCTTGACCGCGCCGAGCCTGAATCCGTACGGGTGTGTCTTCTGGCCCATTAGTCTCTCGTGTCCACGATGACCGTCACGTGACTGCTCCGCTTGAGCCGGGGGGTCGCCCTTCCGTAGGCGCGGGCTCGCCAGCGCCGAAGCGTCCTGCCTTCGTCCACGTACGCCTCACGCACATAGAGTTCGTCCACGTCCAGCGTTTCGCCGCCCTCGTCCGCCCTGTAGACGGCATTGGCGACGGCCGAACGGAGCACCTTTCCGATCGAGCGCGCCGCCTTCTTCTTCGAGAATTGCAGGATGGCGTAGGCCTCGTTGACGTCCCGCCCGCGAATCTGGTCAATGACCAGACGCATCTTCCGCGCCGACATGCCGAGATTCTTCGCCCTGGCTGTCGCCTGCATCAGACTCTGCCCCTCCGGTCTCGCGCGGAACCGGCGTGCCCGCGGAAGGTTCGCGTCGTCGCGAACTCTCCGAGCTTGTGCCCCACCATGTTCTCCGTCACGTAGACCGGGATGAACTTGTTGCCGTTGTGCACCGCGAGCGTGTGTCCGACGAAATCCGGGCTTATGGTCGAAGCCCGGGCCCACGTCTTGATGACCGACTTGTCTCCGGAATCGTTCATCCGCTGCACCTTCATCAGCAGCTTCTCGTCGATATACGGCCCCTTCCGCACGCTTCTCGGCATCGGATCTCCCGCTCCTACTTCGTGGCTCTGCCGCGCTTGCGGCCGCGCACGATCAGCTTGTCGCTCGGCTTGCGCTTCTTCCTCGTCTTGCGACCCTCCGGCTTGCCCCACGGCGAGACGGGCGGACGGCCGCCGGAACTGCGCCCCTCGCCACCCCCGAGGGGATGATCCACGGGATTCATCGCCACGCCGCGCACCTTGGGCCGCCGGCCCTTCCACCTTGATCGGCCCGCCTTGCCGGATCGAATGAGTTCATGGTCAACGTTCCCGACCTGCCCGACCGTGGCCCGGCACGATTCCGGCACCATGCGCATCTCGGTGCTCGGCAGCCGCAATGTGACCGTTCCCCGCTCTTTCGCGACGACCTGGACGGACGCGCCGGCCGAGCGGGCGAGCTGCGCGCCCTTGCCGGGCATGAGTTCCACGCCGTGGACGACCGTCCCGAGCGGGACCTCGCGCAGTGGCAGACAGTTCCCCACGTTCGGGTCGATCCCCGATCCGGAGAGGATGGTGTCGCCGACACCGAGGCCTCGCGGGTGAAGGATGTAGCGCTTTTCTCCGTCCGCGTAGTGGATGAGCGCGATACGGGCCGACCGATTCGGATCGTATTCGATCTCCGCGATGACACCGGGCACGCCATCCTTCCTGCGCTTGAAGTCGATGCGCCGGTAACGCCGCTTGTGGCCGCCCCCTCGCCTCCGGCTCGTGATATGTCCGTGATGATTGCGGCCGGACTTCTTCGGCAGACCCTCCGTCAGCGACTTCTCCGGCTCGCTGCGGGTGATTTCCTCGAACGTCGATACGCTGCGGTATCGAGAGGCTGCCGTGACCGGCTTGAACTTTCGAATCGGCATCGATCAGGCTCCCTCCAGCACGTCGACGGGACCATCCGCGACCTCGATGATCGCCTTCTTCCAGTGCGGCCTGCGGCCCATCGTGCGCCCCATGCGCTTCTTCTTGCCCCGCACGTTCATCGTGCGCACGGAGGTGACTCGCCGCCCCTCGAAGATCGCCTCGAAGGCGCGGCGGATCTCGATCTTGTTCGCGTCCGGAGCCACCTCGAAGGTGTACTTGGGACGCGGTTCCACTTCGCCGCGGTCGATCCGTGCCTGGAGACGCCGTCCAACGCCGTCGGTCCCCTCGGACTGAAGGCTCGTCGACGTCTTCTCGGTGAAGAGCGGCCGCAGGATGATCTCGTTCGGCGCGCGCCTCATGCGTCACCTTCCCCGGCGGAGTCCGCCGCATCGAAGACCACCGACTCGACGAGTAGCAGGTCGGACCAGAGGATGTCGTACGCCGACGCCTCTCCCCACGGGAGCACCCGCACGCCCGGCAGATTTCTGGCCGACAGATGGACGTCCGGTTTGTGACCCGCCGTCAGGAGAAGGACGTTCTCCGAACCGCGGCCGATGCTGGCCAGCAGGGCGGCGACGCGCCGGGTCTTCGGCGGATCGAAGTCCAGAGGCTCGATGAGCGCGAGATCGCCGTTCATGGCTCTCGTATTGAGCGCGGAACGGATGGCCAGCTGACGGATGCGCCTCGGTACGCGCACGCGATAGGAGCGCGGCTGCGGGCCGAAGACGACCGAGCCGCCGCGCCACAGCGCCGAACGGATCGAGCCGGCGCGGGCTCGTCCCGTCCCCTTCTGCCGCCAGGGCTTCCGCGATCCTCCTCGAACGGTCGAGCGGGTCTTCGTGGAGGCCGTCCCCTGCCGGCGGTTCGCCAGCACGGCGGTGACGACCTGGTGGAGCACGTCTTCGTTGACCACGCCGTCGAACGGCATCTCGGGCAGGGCCCGCTCGGCCCCTGCCGTGCCATCGGAGCTGTACGTCGCGACTTTCATCGGCCCGGCCTCACCATGACGAGGTTGTTTCGCCCGCCCGGGATGGAACCCTGCACAATCAGGAGGTTCTTCTCCGCGTCGACCCGGATGATCTTCCGGCTCATCGCCATGCGCTGCGTCCCGCCCATGCGGCCCGCCATCTTTCGCCCCTTGATGACGCGCGACGGATCCGTCCCGGCCCCGATCGAGCCGGGCGCTCTGAGGATCGACGTTCCGCCATGGGAGCCGCGACCACCGCCGAAGCCGTGCCGCTTCACGACGCCCTGGAACCCGCGACCCTTGGTCGTTCCCGTCACGTTCACGCGCGATCCGACATCGAACATGCCGACGTTGAGTTCCTGGCCCAGCTCAAGCTTCTCGCCCTCGAAGTCGAACTCCGCGAGGACGCGCGGCACGTAGTCGAGGCCGGCGCGCGCGGCGTGGCCCGCCGCCGGCTTCCGCTCCCGTCCCTCCTTCACGCGGCCGAAGCCCAGCTGCACGGCGTCGTAGCCGTCGCGCTCGGTGGTCTTGATCTGGACGACCGGACAGGGTCCGACTTCCAGCACCGTGACACCGACGGCCTTCCCGTCGTCGTCGAAGATCTGCGTCATGCCGATTTTGCGGCCGATCAACCCGGGCATCTCGCTACTCGACTTTGATTTCCACATCGACGCCGGCGGCGAGATCCAGCTTCGTCAGCGCGTCGATCGTCTGCGGACGGGAGTCGTGGATATCGATGAGCCGCTTGTGCGTCTTCAGTTCGAACTGTTCCCGCGACTTCTTGTCCACATGAGGACTCCGCAGGACCGTGAACAGCTGACGGCGCGTCGGGAGCGGGATCGGCCCGCTGACGGACGCACCGGTCTTCTGCGCGGTCCGAACGATGTCCGCCGCCGTCTGGTCGATCACGGCTGGATCGAAGGCCTTCAGCCGAATCCGAATCTTCTGCGCCATATCCGTGCGCCGTCTCGTTTTCCGGGGCTGTCCGCTAGTCGTGGATGGCGGTGACGACCCCGGCGCCCACCGTCCGGCCTCCCTCGCGG
>JAPPGH010000053.1 GCA_026914155.1 Candidatus Palauibacter rhopaloidicola
ACGCGGACCTGCCCGGATCTGCCCTCCTACGGGAGCCGGGGCGCGGTGGTCGGGGTCGCGCGCGACCCCGATACGGGACTCCCCGTCCCGGGTGTTGCGGTCGAGGCCCTGTGGCGGATCTGGACGATCCGGCTGGTGGGAGGGACGGTCGACGTCACCGAGCGGACGGATAGCTCCAGCGACGTGTCCGGCGAAGAGGGCGAATTCGTGCTCTGCCGCATCCCGCTGGGCGAACCGGCCCTCCTCCGGCAGGCGGGGGCGGACGTGGGCGTGGAGTTGGAACTGCTCACCCGCGTTGCCTGGCAGGATGTGCAGGTTGATTCCACGCTGCCCGCCGAGTCCCCGGAGGAGACATCGACGCCGACCATCCAGGAAGTCGCTGGCGCATCTACCGAAGAGGACGTGATCACCCTCGAACCTGGGTTGGTCCACGAAATCGAACTGCGGTCCTTGGGCGAGACGGAGATGGGACGGCTCCTCGGCCGGGTGCGCGATGCGCGGAGCCACCGTCCCGTGGCGGCGGCGGCCGTGTCCGTCACCGATCGCCGGGAAGGGGTGCAGGGCAGGGAGGCGGTGCAGGGCCAGGAGGAGGCGCGGAGCGACAGGAGAGGCCACTTCGTCCTGGGCGAGCTCCCCGTGGGCGAGTACGAACTTTCGATCCGGCACATCGGCTACGAACCGCTGACGCACGGCGTGACGGTTACCCCGGGCCACACGACGGAGGTGGACGTACGCCTCTCGCCAGACCCTGTGGAACTCGCGCCCCTGGTGGCGACGGTCACGAGGATCCGCCGGCTGGAGACGCAGGGATTCTACGAACGGAAGCACTGGGGCGATCTGACCGGGCTGGGCACATTCTTCACCGTCCAGGACATCGAGCGACGGAATCCGCTCCGCGTCACGGACCTCATCGCGGACGCGCCGCGAGTCCGGGTAGGCTGTCAGGGACGCAAGTGCGGAGTGTTCAGCAGGAGAGTCTCGAGCGGCTTCGGCGGCGCCGGCTGCGAACTGAACGTGTACGTGGATGGCGTCCTCGTCATCCGGTTCGGCGATGCCCGCTGGCGCGGCAACCCTGCGTCCGTAAACGACTTCATCCTGCCGATCGAGATCGGAGGAGTCGAGGTGTTCAGCGGCGCAGCGTCGCTTCCGGCGGAGTTCTCCGGCTTCGACAGCCGCTGCGGCGCCGTCGTGATCTGGACGAAGTAGGCGTGGGGCGCCCTGCCCATGGACGGGAGATGACGCGAGTGGCACGGACGATGATGATTGCGGCAGTGTCGCTGCTGGCAGCCGGTGTTGCTCCGGCGGCCGGACAGGACGGGGATGATTGTGGCGACCGGGCTTCGCTTCGCGTCGCGGTCCTGGACGAATCCGGGACTGTCGCCCTACCCGGGGCCACCGTGGTGCTCCGCTGGAACGAGGCAAGGCGGAGGCCGGTGCGCGAAGCCGCCGATCCCCAGGGCCGTTTCTTCCTATGCGCCCCCCGTGACGCGCGAGAGGCGACGCTGTGGGCCGAGTTGGGGGACGGGTCGAGCGAGCAGGCCGTCGTCGCCTTCGAACCCGGAGACGTACATGAGGTGGAACTCCGGGTCCTCATCGGTACGGTCCGCGCGGGGCGGATCATCGGCCGGGTATACGATGGCGTGACCGGCGATGCCGTGGCCACGGCCGCCGTATCCGTCCGGGGTCGGGGCAGGCAGGCCCAGAGCAACCGGCGCGGCAGGTTCGTTCTGTCCGCCGTCCCCGAAGGGCAGCATGAACTGGAGGTAGGACACATCGGCTACGCGCCGCTTGGCCACGCCGTGACGGTGACGCGCGGGCTCACCACGGAAGTGGAGATCGGGCTCGTGCCCACGCCGGTCGAAATGGAGCCGCTCGTGGCGACCGTGACGAGATCTCGCCGCCTGGAGATCAAGGGGTTCTACGAGCGAAAGCTGTGGGGTGAACTGGTGGGCGGAGGCACGTTCTTCACCGAAGCCGACATCGAGCGTCGGCGACCGCAGCGCATCAGCCACATGATCGCCGACATGTCGGGAATCAGGCTGGGACGAGACGGTAGGTTCTACAGCACGAGATTGTCGGCCGGGTTTTCAGGGGGCGGCTGCAGAATCAAGACGTTCCTCGACAATGTCGATGTGACCGATGCACCCCTCCACACTCTCGTCCTTCCGGTGGAGGTCGCGGGAGTCGAGATATACAAGGGGCCGGCATCGCTCCCGGCCGAGTTCGGCGGCTCCGACACACGCTGCGGCGCCATCGTGATCTGGACGAAGTAGGGCGCGATGTAAGGTTTTTCGAACCGGAGGCGTTTGTGTTATCGGGAGCGCGTTTTCTGGCGCGCTTTCGGTAGCGAACGACAAACCCCAAAGGAGAGAAACATGCGACCCGACCACCGCCGCGGCGTGATCCGTCTCGGTTAGACCCGCGCGCACGCGGCTCCCCGCGGAGCCACGCAAAGCGTACGGCCGGCCTGCCCCGTTGGCTCGGGGCAGGCCGCCGTGTGTCGCCCCACCCGCAGGTAGCGAGCGCTCCCGACACCTCGCGTTGGCACGTCGTCCGTCAGGGTGCCAACGGCAGCGGGCGGCTCCCAGTTTCCGACGGCGTTTTCCAAAATCGACACACTCCTATCACATTGCCATAGCGATATTTAGCGATTCGATGAGTCTCGTCGAGGGCTCATTCCGTCCAGAAGCGGCGGAGGGGCCCGATGCAAGTTCCGCCCTTGGGCGGGATATAGGATGTAGAGGGAAGATCCACGGAGGCAGCAGCGGCTCCGGCACAGAGGCCCGACGACGAGAGGAAGATTCTCCGTGGAGCGAGTCACTGGGACAGGCTTGGTTGTGCGAGGTGGCGCGGCTTGATGACCGCGTCCCGAGAGAAGCGATTGTCGCGCAGGGCGGCGCTCAGCGACCGCTCGGCGTTGCGGTCCCTGTACGAAGAGTACTCGGACCAGTTGTTCGCTGTCGCGTACCGTTTGACGGAGTCGTCTGCCGATGCTCGAGATGTAGTACACGATGTCTTTGGTGACCTTCCCAAGCTCCTTCGGCGGTTCAATGGCAAGCGGCCGCTGGGCCCATGGCTTCGTTCCGTGACGGCTCGCGCCGTTCTCAAACACCTCCGGTCGGAGCGAAGACGACATGAGACGACGATGGCTGTGGCGGCCGACGACGGCGAGGTCGTCACGTCGCCGGAATTCCCCGTCCTGAACTCGATCGCAGTGGAACGGGCGCTGTCGTCGCTGACGGAGGAACTGCGGACCGTTGTCGTTCTCAAGGAGATCGAGGGGTGCACGCACGAGGAGATCGCCGAGGTTCTCGATATCTCGCGCTCGACCTCGGAGTCGCGGTTGCACAATGCGCGGAAGCTGCTTCGCGCCAAGCTGTTCGAGCGGTAGGGGGCTGTAAGATGGAATCCTGCACACAGTTTGACGAGTGGACCCTGAACCGCTACGCGGATGGGGAGTTGCCCGCACCCTACGCCGCCGCCGTGCGGCAACACCTTCGTTCGTGCGCGGTCTGTCGGCGCGAGGTCCAGCTCATTCGCGAGTTGAGTGCCGCACTCCGTAGCATGCCGACGCCGAAGCCGCCCGCTGGACTGTTCGAAGAGATCTTCCCCGTGGAAGCGGACAGTGCCGCCCCCATCCCCTTCGCCGTTGCGGAGGCGGATCCGGCCGCGTCCTCACGAAGCCTGGTTGCGTCCTCCCGAGCCCTGACTGTCTCGGCAGGGGCCCTCATGCTGGCCGGGATCGCGGCGGTCCTCGCGTTGACGATCGGACCCGAGCGGGCCATGGCTGGTTCGAGCACTCTGCGGTTCCACCGCGAGGAGCCGGGCGCGCTTACGCTCCGGTACGAAACGATCTCGCCGCTGGCGGCGGAACCGGGCGTCCGGGCGCGGCTGCGATACTGGGTGCCCGATTCACTCCGCTTCGCGCAAACCGAACCCGGGTACCGCGCGGTCGAACTCTCCCGGGAGGAGCCCGGTGTCTTCTCCAGAACGGTGACCTTGCCCCCCGGCACCGTGTACGCGGCCGCCGCCGTCGAAGACTTGGACGGAAACTACATCGACAGCGACTTCGGCCGATCCTGGGAGTATCTCGAGACGGACGCGGAGGGCCGAGCGACGCTCGACGCCCGTCTGTACCAGGTGTTGGCCACTGCGGACCTGAGCCCCGCGAGGGCCGTCGAGGTGACCGAGCAAGCGGTGTCGGAATACCCCGAGCGCCCGGAGCTTTGGGCAGCCCTCCTCCTGTATGGGCGGGACACTGGGGAGACCCCGCCGGAAGCGCACCGCGAGCGCCTTGAACGGCTGGATGCGGCTGCGCGGCCAAGAGACCCTGGGCCGGGCGAAATGCACGCGCTGAGCCTCTACGCCCGCCTCCTCGGCCGGGAGGATATCGAGGCCTACTGGCGGAGTGAGTTGACCGCCGAACATCCCCGGCACGAGTACGCGTCGCAGGCTCGCCTGAGGACGATCCTGCGGTCGTCCACGTCCCCTGCAGAAAAGCTGGACGCGCTGGACCGGAGTTGGAGGCTCGCACCGATGCCCTCGGTTGCCCAGGTCGGGCTGCAGCTCGCCCAGGAGGTGTCCGATCCGGCCCTCACAAGGGTCTGGCTCGAAAGGTACGCATCCGACGCCGTGTTTCGAGATTCCCGGCTCGATGTCGAAGTGACGGAAGGCATGGCTGAGGTGCCCGCTCTTGGGGCGATCGCCGAGGAGTGGATCCTGCAACAGTTGAACGGGCAGCCGGACTGGCTCGGCCCGGATCGGCCGCTTGCCGGGACGCGAGCCAACTTCGAGGCGGAGGCCGCCGAGAGTCTGGCCCGCCTGCACGTGCTCCTCGGACGGCTGCGCCTGACCCGAGGCGACCGAGCAGGGGCGTTCGATGCCTTCGAGCGCGCCGCCGAACTCAGCTGGAACCCCCGCGTGTTCGTGGAGTTGGCCAGATTCCACGCGGAGGCCGGGTCGTCGACTCGCGCGGCCCAGTTGCTGGCGCTCGCGCAGGCGGACCCCGTGATCCCGCTCGAACCACACGTGCCTGAAGGAGAAGACTGGGCGACTGCACCGACGGAAGGCCGCTTGGCTGTAGCCCGCGCGGCGTGGCGGGAGCACCTGGCAGCGTCACTGCTCGCTGAGTGGGTCAACGGAAGCGCCCGTCTCGCGACTGCCTCCGGCAAAGAGAGCACGTTGCACGAGGCGACCGGCGGCGACGTGACCCTCGTGATCCACAGCCTGCAACCGAGCCTTGTCCCTTCCGAGAGCTTTGACCTGCTCGAGGCCAACGCCGCGAACCTTGGAGCAGAGGGCGCACAGATGTTGTTGGTCGCCGTCGAACCCGATCCCCCGAACGAAACTCAGACTGGCGCACTTGATCGCGCCGATTCGATCCCCCCCTTCCTCTACGACGGCCGATCCGAAGTCTGGGAAGCGCTGGGTGCTTGGAAGGGTGTTCAGTGCTTCGTTGTGGATGCCACGGGCATTCTGCGGTATCGCGGAGAAGATCTCGCAACGGCACTCCGCCTCACACTCATGCTGCGAGATGGCTCGCTGTCGTCGTTAACCTAATTGAAAGGGAGCGAAAGATGACCCTGAAGCGATTCGCCATGATCATTGCAGTCGCGCTGATCGCGGCCGCCGTTCCGGTCGCGGGAAAGGCAGATGGCTCCGCAGGATTGCGGTTGTCCACCGCTTCGTGTGCGGAGGCAGACTGCGGCAGCATATCCAAGGTGGATTGCATCTGTCCGGACATGCAGATGAACAATCGCAAGCCGCGCTGCGTTGAGCCTTAGTAGCGTCGCGATGAGGCGGTCAGCGATCGGGTCCTTGGCGGTCGCGGTGTTGGCGATCGGCGCGTGTCGTCAGGCGGAGCCGGCCACGGTCGAGGCCGGCAGCCCGCTGGAGTTGACGCCGGAGGCCGTCTTCGCGGACGACTCGCTCGGCTGGATCGTCGAGATCGCGTTGGCCGGGGACCGTGTGGTGGCGCTTGACGCGATGCTGGAGCCGTCGGTTCACGTCGTCGATCTGGACACGCCGCGGCGCCTCGGTTCCTACGGCCGCCAGGGCGACGGGCCGGGCGAGTTCAAGGACCCGGAGCAAGTCGTGATCGGGGCTGCGGAATCGCCCGACGAGGTCTGGATCCTCGATGGCATCCATCAGCGCCTGACGCGGCTGTCCCTGCCGGAGATCGAGGCGGGGGCAAAAGTGAACCCCGAAACCGTCCCGTTGAACGGCCCGATCGCCGGTGCGCTCGTGCGCGCTCCGGACGGGGCGTGGTTCGCCGGCGGATGGATTACGGAGGGTCGTATCGGTCGCTACCATGCGGACCGGAGCTACGATCGCACCATCCTGGGCTTCCCGCCCGATGTGGCGGATGCGCCGGGAACGACGCTCCCGCAGGCGTACGAGAGCTGGGTCGTGGCCGATCCCGAAGGGGGGCGTCTGGCCGCCGCGACGCTTCTCGGCGGGCTGCTCGAGATCTTCGACCGTGACGGCGTTCCGATCGCCCAGGCGGAGGTGCCCGACCCCTTCCAGCCCGCGTGGGCCCAGGGACAATCGAGCAACGGGCGGGGCGTCATGGCCGTAAGTCCGGAGACGCGCTACGGCTTCACGGACCTGGCCGCCACCCGACGCTACCTGTACGGCGTCTTCTCGGGACGGAGGGTGGATGAGGACGGGCCCGTGTGGGCGTCCCAGGAGGTGCAGGTGTACACCTGGGACGGCGAATACAAGACGACGCTACGCCTCGACCGCGCCGCGGAGGCCATCGCCATCGACGCCTCCGACACGTGGCTCTACGCGAGCGGACTCGAGCCCACGCCGTGGATCGGCCGCTTCCGGCTCCCGGACCTCACGCAATGAACGCAATGACGACTGGTATCTCCTACGCCGACTGGCTGGCTTGGCTCGCGTTCGAGCTGACGTTCATCGAACTCTACAAGTCGGCGACCTCATCTCAGAAGCAGGAGATGAAGGCGACCCTCCGCCGGCTCGCCGAAGGCATCGACGGAGCGGAAGTCGATGCCTTCGTATCGCAGATCCCGAACTTCAGGCAGGCGCTCAACTGCTACTCGTCCGAGGAACAGGACGCCTTCGTGCGTGAGTTCAAGATGGCCGTTACCGAATTCGCCCAGTACCTGGTCAGCGTCTCGGGAAGACGGAATTGAAAGAACTGAATTACCGCCACAGCTTGTGGAAGGGCCTAGTCAACCAACTTCAAGTCTACGTCCAGCCGTTCTTCCCCCGCGAGGGTCGCCACGGTTGCCCCCGAGTCCTGGTTGCCTGCGATCGATCATGGATCCATCCGGGTCGCCGGGGTCCGCGTTCGCATCCGTGCCGGCAGGCGGAGGTCCGGGCAAGGAGGCCTCTGCGAGCGACCCGGCGTCGGCAATCCAACGGAGCCGGCGATCAGCGCGGTCTGCGCCTTCCAGCGGTCGGCCGGCGCCTCCTGGTTCGTGCGCTTCGCACACAACTGGCGGTGCGCGTAACGCCGGCTTACCGCACGGCGTACCCGCCGGCCTCCCGCCGCCCGTCCCCCGGACCTTCCCGCCGGCGTCCGAATCGGACCCCCTCGAACGTTGCTACTACGTACCTAGTTGACAGCGGCGCCCCGGCGCGTTTACGCTGATTCGGGAACGACGCTTCGCCCGGTCCGCCAGCGTCTCGATGGCGGCCGGTCGGGGCAGGCGACGCTGATGGTTCGGGAGGGAAAGGACCAAACTCGTGGAGATCAAGTTCACCACGCGGGAACTCGACCTCATGGCGGTGCTGTGGGAGAGAGGGGCCTCGACCGTCGCGGAGGTGCAGGAACGCCTCGGCGACGAGTTGGCCTACACCACCGTGCTCACGATCCTCCGGACGCTGGAGGAGAAGGGGTACGTGGCGCACACCCAGGAGGGGAAAGCCTACCGCTATCACACGCTCGTGGGGCGCGACTGCGCCGGCGCGAGCGCCGTGCGGCGACTGGTTCAGAAGATGTTCCAGGGGTCGCCCGAACTGCTGCTCACGCACCTCGTCTCGAACCGGGCGCTCTCGAAAGAGGACCTTGAGAACCTGCGCGGCCTCGTGGACGAACGCCTCAGCTCGAAGGAGTAGGGACATGGTCATCGCCTGGATCGGATATTGCCTGTTGATTTCGGGACTCCTGGCCCTGGCGGCCTTCGCCTCGGAGCGGGCGCTCGGCCACTTCCGGAAGCCGGTGCGCTGGGCGTGGTTCGCGGCGATCGCCGGGTCCGTGACGGTGCCCGTGGTCGCCTTCTTCGCGCCCGGACTCCTTCCCGGCTTCGGGGTGTCGCCGGCGGCGCCGGCGGCCGGGGTCGGCGGTCTGACGGTCGCAACCGCGACGCCGGAACTGCCCGCAGCGGCCGCGGCGGCCGGTAGAGCTTTCGATGCGGCGGCGGTCGGCACGGTGCTGGGGTGGGGCTGGTTGCTCCTGGCCGCCGCCATGATCGGCTATCTCGGGCGCGTGTACGGCCGGCTGCGATCCGAGATGCGGACGTGGAAGCCGGGCCGCGTGGCGGGATCCCCGGTCATGATCTCCGACGAGCGGGGACCGGCGGTCGTCGGGATCCGGCGCTCGGTCGTGGTAATGCCGAGGTGGATCCCCGAACTCGAGGACCGGCTGCTCCGCCTCGTCTTCCTCCACGAGCGAGAGCATCAGCGCGCCGGCGACCATCGGCTCTTCGCGGCGGCGGTCACCGCGCTCGTCGTGATGCCTTGGAACCCGGTCGTGTGGTGGCAGGTGTCCCGGCTGCGGCTCGCGATCGAGTTCGACTGCGACCGCCGCGTGCTAGCGCGTGGCGAATCGCGGCGCGACTACGCGGACGCCCTCATCACTGTCGGGAGCCGCGTCTCCGGGTCGCTGCTCGCCGCGGCCGCCTTCGCCGAACGGAAGCCGGCCGTGGAACGGCGCCTGCGCCGCATGACCGAGCCGCCCGCCAACATGCGCCTGCTGCGAACGCTGGGCGCCTCGGGGCTGGCCATGGTCGCCGTCCTCTTTGTCCTCGGCTGCCCCGGACCCGAGAGCGGCATGAACGCGCCGGAACCCCCCGCCGCGACCGTGACCCCGCCCTCCGAAGCCAGTGAATGGGTGCCCCCGCCGATTCCCGGCGACGAGGCCGTGGGGCGCGGCGACCGGCCGAGCTTCATCGTGTACGACCGGCCTCCGGTGCTTCAGAACGCGACGGAGGTTTCGGACGCTCTGGTGCAGGCCTATCCGCCGGACCTGAAGGAAGAGGGCATCGGCGGCCGAGTCGAGATCTGGCTGTACATCGACACGTCCGGCATGGTCCGGAACACGGAGATCAAAGAGAGCAGCGGCAGCGACGTCCTGGACGCCGCCGCCGCGGAAGTCGCCGCGGCGATGCGCTTCGAGCCCGCGATGAACCGCGACCAGCCGACCGACGTCTGGGTCACCCAGTTCATCACCTTCCAGGTTGCGGCCGATGCGGACACTCCCCCCGCACGTAGAGTCTCCGTAGCCGACGAGGGCGATCCCCTCGTCATCGTCGACGGCGTCATCCAGTCCGAGGGCACGAGCCTGGGGGACCTGCAGTCCCTCGATATCGACCACGTCGAGGTCATTAAGGGAGCGGCGGCGATCGAGTTGTACGGCGACCGGGCCCGAAACGGAGTGATCGAAGTCACAACCAAGGGCGGCGGCGCCGACCGCGACGCCCCGGTGGATGACCGCCCATCCTTCATCTGGAGCCGCATGAGGGAAGGGGCCCTCTCCCAAACGCCGCCCGCTGCCGACCGTGGCCTCGAGATCGAAGACATCGTTCGTACGGGGGTCCTCGACGATGCCGACGGGGATGGCCTGATGGAGGTCCGGATCGTACCCCGCCCGGAGAACATGCCCGATCCGCTGATCGTCATCGATGGCGTGATTTCCGATGCCACGGGGCTCTCGGAGCTCGGTACGCTCGACATCGATCATGTCACGATCGTGAGAGGTGCGCGCGCCCATGAGACGTACGGAGAGAAGGCCGGACATGGCGTGATCGAAATCACGACAAAAGCGGGTGCGAGGGACAGCGGTTCGAAGGAGTAGCGACATGGTCATCGTTTGGATTGGATACTGCCTGCTGATTTCGGGACTCCTCGCCCTGGCCGCCTTCGCGACCCAGCGGGCGCTGGGTCACTTCAGGAAGCCCGTGCGCTGGGGCTGGTTCGCGGCGGTCGTCGGCTCGGTGGCGCTCCCGTTCGCGGCGTTTCTCGCTCCCGGCCTCCTCCCGGGACTCGGCGCGTCGCCGTGGGCCCCTCTCATTGAGTTGAGTGAAGCGGTGGTCGTGACCTCCGCGCCCGCCGCGGCCGAGGCGGCGGAACCCGCGGCGTGGTTCGCCGCCGGCGCGCCTAGCGTGTTCGCGGGTGGGGTCTGGGCATTGCTCGTCGCGGGGATGCTCTTCCACCTCGGGCGGGCGTACCGGCGCTTGCGGTCGGAGATGCGCACGTGGACGCCGGGTCGCGTCCTCGGATCGCAGGTCATGATCGCGGACGACCGGGGGCCGGCCGTGGTCGGAATCCGACGCCCCGTCGTCGTGATGCCGAGGTGGATCCCCGAACTCGACGACCGGCTGTTGCGCCTGGTCTTCCTGCACGAGCGCGAACACCAGCGCGCCGGCGACCACCGTCTCTTCGCCGTGGCGGTCGCAGCCCTCGTGCTGATGCCGTGGAACCTCTTCCTGTGGTGGCAGCTCTCCCGGCTGCGGCTGGCGATCGAGTTCGACTGCGACCGTCGCGTCCTGGAGCGGGGCGAGTCCCCGCGCGACTACGCGGACGCCCTCATCACCGTGGGCGGCCGTGTCTCCGCGCCCCTGCTGGCCGCGGCCGCCTTCGCCGAGCGCAAGCCGGCCGTGGAGCGGCGGCTGCGCCGCATGACCGCACCGCTGGCCCGGCTCCGCATTCCGAGAACCTTGGGAGCTACGGGCGTGGCGGCGCTCGCCATCATCCTCGTCCTCGGCACCCCCCCAGCCCGAGGCCCCGATGGATCCTCTCGCGCCCGCAGCAGACACCGTCCGGGATCGCGAAATCGAGGGGAACCAGCTGGTCCGCCCGGAAGAGGGAGCCTCGCCGGCGGTCCGGCCGACCTTCGTCGCCTACGACACGCCCCCGGCTCTTCAGAACGCAGGCGAGATGCAGCGACTCCTCGAGCAGTCCTATCCGAAGAACTTCAAGGATGCGGGTATCGGCGACCGGGTCGAGCTGTGGCTTGTACGTCGACCTGACGGGCGCCGTGGTCAACCACGAGATCAAGACGAGCAGCGGCAGCGACGTGCTGGACCGCGCCACCACGGAAGCGGCCCGGCAGATGCGGTTCCGCCCCGCAAGCAACCGGGGTGAACCGACCGCCGTCCGGGTCTCCCAGTGGGTGACCTTCCAGATGATCTAGCGCCAGCGAGCTACGACCCTTGTGGCGTGCAGCAACGCCTTGCTTGAGTTGATCTGGACCGCCGCGCTTAACGTCCCCCCGACCCCTCGCTGACAAGGGGTACGTGAGGCAAGTGCCCGCAGGCTCAAGGTGTCACCAGACGCTACGAGAAGTTCAGATCTCCTCCGGTGCCGTAACCTCTTCCCGCTCTTCCCGCGACGGTGCCACCTTCGAGCAGCTGAATCCCATGGGCGAAGGCACCGCCCGCTCCACGCCAAACCCCGACAAAACTCCCGCGCCAATCGGTCGTCGACCCGCAACTACACGCTCTCCCCCTCCGCGTCACCTCCACATCGCCAAGATCGGTGCCGCCCGCTGGACCGCAGGCGGCACCCCTTGACAACCATAGCGCGTTGCACCCATATTCTTCTCCGTAGCAATGCCGAACCAGCGGCCGACCCCACCCTAGCACCTAGTCTCATCGGCCCATGGTCCGCGTCAAGCCAACCTCAAGACAGGAGACACGCCAAATGCAAATCAAATGGCGCCACCTCATCCCCGTAACTTTCACAGTCGCAGTTCTGGCCATGGCGGCTCTCGGCTTTAGCGCACAGAAGGTCACGGCGGCATCTTGCGGTCCCAACGACGGCCAGGTGTGCCGCAAAGTATGTCAATTGATGTGTTCTCCACCTAACGACAACAAGTGCTGTGCTTCGATGTACTACTATTTCCCCAGCATCGACAACTAGCTTCTCGCCGCCCAGCCGTACTGTCACGTAGCCTTACGCCATATTCGTTGCAGGGGAATGTGTAGTCCTCTGAGAAACGAATCCAAGGGCGTTTCATTGGGCAGACGTCTCGGAAGGTAGTTCGAGCAGAGGAAGGACCACCATGTCTAGGCCCAAGCGCATAAGGCGCAATCAGCAAAGAGTGTCACGGACGGGTTCTGGGCCGGACTCAGAACAGTTGCTGTTGTTACGGAGCTCAGTTTTCAATGCCGCCGCGAAAATCCTCTGGGTACTCATGTTGGCGACGGTCGTTATTTGGTATGGACTTTCTCGCATGGGCGGCGACGAGCCCACTTATGCAGTAGAACAGATCGAACTAGACTTGATGCGGGAAATCTACGGCAACAACGTCGCCGCCCAGGCGTACGGGACCGGTCCGACGGTAGTCGTCCTCTACTCGAACTACTTGTGCCCATTTTGTCGAGAGCTTTGGGATAGTCTTGAAACGATAATACACGACGATTCCACGTCAGCAACCGTATATGTACGCCATCTGGTCCCGCCAATACTCGGTAACCCCGCCTATTTGGCGGCACTCGGTGCTGAGTGTGCGGGCGACCAGGGGCGGTTCGACGCTTTCCATCGAGTCGCTCTTGAGTCTCAGGATCGTCTTTCCACTGTGTCGTTCGAGCAGCTCGCCAGACAAGCTGACATCCCGGACGTGCCTCGCTTCAATACGTGCGTCGATGACGAGGTTCACAAGTTTCGTATCACTGTGGCTTTGGAAGAAGCAGAGTACCTGTCGCTGGCGGGCACACCCGCGATGGTGATCGGCCAGCGGCTCGTTATCGGTACGCCTGCATTGAAGGAATTGCAGAAAATCCTATCCTCAAGAGGTAAAGCGGCATGGTTGGACTAGATGGAGCAGAAGAACTCTCGCCGACGTCAATAGTACATCGTTGTGCGGCAACGGTCCTGCTGCTTGCGACTACGTCATGTGCGGAACCGACG
The DNA here is from genome assembly GCA_026914155.1 of Candidatus Palauibacter rhopaloidicola. Lineage (GTDB taxonomy): Bacteria > Gemmatimonadota > Gemmatimonadetes > Palauibacterales > Palauibacteraceae > Palauibacter > Palauibacter rhopaloidicola. The sequence goes on from JAPPGH010000053.1 coordinate 13,099, forward strand.
GCGGACGTATCGATTGCGGAGACACCGTCGACTGTCACTATTGATCGTGGAGCTGGTGCGGGGATGTCGTGGTTCCCTTCGGTGCGAATTGGGTTAGCGGAAGGTCGGGCGGAGTACCTGTTCTATAGAGCGTCGGATGGCTTCCGGACTGAGGCAGGCGAGGTATATGTGGCGAACTCCGGGACTGGTGAAATTCGTGTCTATTCGGATACGGGACAGTTTATGTATGCCTTTGGCCAAATGGGCGAGGGCCCTGGAGAGTTTAGATACCTGCGGTCGATCGAGATTACGGAGGCTGATTCCGTCATGGCCTTGGACGCCGAGGGGGGGCGTATATCGGTTTTCGACGAAGCAGGAGACTATCGTCGCTCGTTCACTGTCGCCGTGGAAGATGCCCACCAGCAACTGGGCCGGATGTGGATCGGACCCGCGTCGGAGGTGTTCGTTACGGTTACGAGCGGGTTGGACCCACGGGAAATGACTCTTGCGCGTGATTCGTTGCGGGTGCTTCGGATGGACGCCGAACGCGCCGATCCGGAGGTGCTCTTTTCAGTTGGGGACATGTGGTGGGAGAGTTCGGCCGACGCGACGGGGTTTCGTCTTCGAGCGGCGGGGCGGGGGCCGGCGGCCGCAATATCCTCACCCTCGCGATCTGGGACGTTTGCGGCGAGTTCGAATGACGAGCCGGCAATCGAGATTCGAGATGGGAGAGGGAAGCTGCTTGCGACATGGAGGGACGTGGACCACCCTCGCGGCGAGGCGAGCGGTGCCGGTGCGGTGCAGTCGCTTGAGGAGGCGAATGGGCGAGGGCGGTTTTATGCACAACTGCAATGGAGCACGGACGGCGATCACCTTTGGATTGGAGATGCCGGGTTACCGGATGACGAGACTCGCGTTTGGACGGTCGTCGATCGCGAGGGTCGCTGGGTTGGACGGGCGTCGCTCCCAAGGGGAGCAACGTTGTGGCAGATCGATCGAGATTTTTTGCTGCTCAAGACGATAGACGGTTTCGGGGTCGAGCGGGTCGAGGTGTGGATGCAGGACGGCGCATCAACAAGGGAGTAGCTTCCGCTGTCTCTGCAGTTCGCCACGAGTATCGAAAACCGGCGGACGTTTTGCGGAGGGTGGCTGACGGAACTGCCACACAGATGAGGTTCGACCGGCCGAGATGCGGGCAAGGGGGAGCGAGCGGGGGCGCCCTATCAGCGCGCCGGCAAGAAAGCCCGAATAGGGAGGAAGAAAGGAGAATTCAACAATGACGTGGAAGAAACTGATGTTCCGGTCTGTGTTTACGGCCATTGTTGCGCTCGGTGTTGTTCATGCAGCGACTCCTCAACCAGCGCGTGCGCAGGCGGCATGCGGTAACCATGCAGGCCCCCTGTGCCTCAGCATATGCGAGGAGATGTGTTCAGGGGGTGAGGTGTGTTGTGACGAGTACTATTTCTACTGGGATATTTCCTGATCGGTGACTGCCGGGAAGATCACGGCGGCAGTGTGAGCCGATGACCAACCGTGGCTATTCGCTCTCCCCCTTGCCCCTTGAATTGCTGCGGTTAGAAAAGATTTGGGAACGGTATACCTGAGTGCCAACGCCGTCTACCTCACGTAGTAGGGGTTGATTCATCATCGTTCTTCTCGGCGTCCAGCACCGCCTGAACCTCTTCCGCGCTGACGTTCAAGAGCGCATCGGCTACGCTTTCCGGGGTGTCAGGTATCGGCTCTGGCCACTCACGCTCTATCGACTCGCTTCGTGTCTTGTGGTCTCGCAGTTTGCTCATCGTCCCTCACTTCTCACTTGCGCTACAGCAGCTTCCGCTATCGTCAACAACACCGCATCACTGATTCTGCTTGAAGGGTCTCCACGACGGCCTTCGACCACCATCGGATGATCATCCCCGTGCGCAAGCCTCTTGAACTCCAACGCGACGAAGCTGCTGACGGGATGCTCCATCGCCGCCGGATCGGTCTTCCAGTTACCGTTTAGCATCTTGGCTTCTTCTACAGCAGCACGCCTTGCTTCATCCACGTCCAGTGGAACAACTACGCGGTCAGGAAAGAACTCCGCGCCAGCCAGCTTAATTGGATCGATCACGCTTCTTCCTTACGCCGCAGGCGACTCGATCGGGGAGATCGGCGTCCGCCCGGCCACGTTCCAGCCGGTTCCCGTGTTTGAACCGGGCGCCTTCAACCCGGGTGCATACCCCACGCAGATGCCGGAACTGCTCGGAGGGCGCGGCACGGTCTTGCACGTCGCCGTCGTGGATTCCCATCTCGTCGTAGTGCATGGTCGTTTCGGTTACCCGGAGGCCGGCGGACCCTTCGGGGCGTATCACTCCTCGTTGGACATCTACGACCGGCACACGGGCCGCAAGCTGGTCGAGAAGGTGCCATTGCCGGAGGATTCGCGGGTGCTGGGGGGTGGCAGGTTATCTCTATCTTCTCCAGAACAGCAGTTTCCCGCCGTGGCGCATCGCAAAGCTTCGCCTGCGCGTGGAGAAGCCAGGTTGACACGCTCGACATCCCTTACGTCGTGCGCTAGGGAGGCCGCGTCGGTGGCCGTGACTAGAGATCGTATCTCAGGCTGAGGGTCACGGTGAAGGCGCTCGTGTCGTGCGTTTTCACGGTGTATACGATGCGGGAGCCGCGGCCCACGGTGGAGTCGTGGCTGCGGAGTTGGTCCCACTCGCGAGGGTCGCTCTCGAACGGGCCGAGGGCCTTCGCGTAGCGTATCCGCGTCCCGACCGTGAACCGGTCGGCGACGCGGTAGTCCACCCCCGCCAGCGCCTGGGCGCCGAACATGGTGTCGTGGAGCACCGCCGTACCCAGCGTCGTGGTCCCGGCCAGCTTCGCGCGGAGCACAGGATCCTCGAACGTGGCGATCCGCGTCGGGTCGTTGTTTCGCTTCCACAGGCTGAAATAGTCGACGGCTATGCGCTGCACACCCGCGCCGACCCCCAGGTACGGCGTCAGCCGCGCACCGCCCGAGCCGAGATCGACGGCGAGGTTCGTGAACACGCCGTGTGCGCTCACGTCGCCGGCGCCGCCGATCGCCCGCTCAAGCTCCTGGTCGGCCTTCTGGGCGGTCACCACGTCGCCGATCTCCGTCGGCGCATAGTCGTGATACGGCGCGGCGCGATACCGGTACTCGGCCTCGACCCGGAATCTTCCGAACCGGTACCCGGCCGAGATTCCCGTCGCGGTCCCCCTCGTGCGGCCGGATTCGTTCGCCCACTCGGTTGGTGGCGGCGCCGTGTCGCGCTCCGACCCGGTCTCGACCCCGTCGGGGTTGATGAGCAGGTCACAGCGCGTGCCCCAGTCGTTGTCCGTGCCGACGAGCCGCATGGCCGGAGCGAGCGTGAAGCCCAACTCCGACCCGATGTACGGCTGCGCGGCGGCTTCCCCGGCCGCCAAGACGAGCGCCAGCGCAAGGATGGATCCTCTCATGGATCGTCCCTCGTGAGGGTTCCGGGCCTAGGCGGGCGGAAGCTCGGGGGCTGACCCCTCACCGCCGTCCGCGTCCCCGGAACCCACCGCGCGCTGGAGGACCTCCTGGATGTCGAGGCCCAGCACGGACGCGAGTCCCTCCATCGTTCCGTAGGCGCCGCGCACGCGCTGGTTTAGGGCGTTGGATACGCCCTCTCCCTTGCCGCCGTCCATGACGACGACGCGGTCGATGTCCACGCCTTCCACGGCGCCGACGGCGATCTCGAGCAGTTCGGGCAGCTTCTCGGCCATGAACACGGCGAAGGCGGCCTCGCCTCCGGTCTGGACCTCGGCGTAGAGCCGCTTCAGGACCTCGACCTGGGCCTTTCCGCGCTCCAGGATCGGGGCCGCCTCGGCCTCCGCCCGCGCGAACGCGGCCATCTTCTCGGCCTTGGCGGGCTCGATCACGTCCGCCCGCAGGCGCTGCTCCTCGCGCTCCACGCGCTTCATCTCGAGGATCTTCTCGGCCTCGACCTCGGCTTCCTGCGCCTTCACGCGCGCGATCTTCTCGGCCGTGTCACCCTCGCGATGCAGTTCGGCCTTGCGCACCCGCAACTCGTTCTGGGCCTCGGCGACCTTGATCGAGGCCGCGGCCTCCCGCACCTCGGCGCGCCGCCTCGCCTCGGCCTGCGCCTCGCGCGTGTCCGCCTCCGCCTGCGCCTCGGCGATCTCCGCCTGCCGGATCGCCTCGGCCGACTTCTCGCGCCCGATCGCGTCGAGGTAGCCGCGCTCGTCGCTCACGTTCTGGATCTTGAGCACGTCGAGGTGGAAGCCGAGCGACGCCAGGTCCTCCCCCGCATCCTCCGCCAGCGCCTTGGCGAAGCCCAGCCGGTCTTCGTTCACGGCTTCCGGCGTGAGGGTGGCGAGCACGCCCCGCAGGTTCCCCGTGAGCGTGTCCTGGGCGAGTTCCCGAACTTCCTCCTCCGTCTTCCCGAGCAGGCGCTCGACCGAGTTGTTGAACACCCACTCGGGCTCCGAGGCGATCTTCACGTTCGCGATCGCCTCCACGCTGAGCGGGATGTTCCCCTTCGAGAAGGCGTTGTTGACGGAGACCTCGATGGGGATGGTCTCGAGGTTCATGTGCTGGACCGTCTCAATGATCGGGATCCGGATTGTGCGCCCGCCCGAGATGGAGCGGTAGCCGACGGCCTGGCCATCGGTCAGCATGCGGTTGCGGCCGGTGATGACGGCCGCGCGGTTGGGGGGAACGATCACGATCAGGTTTTTGATCGTGATGATCGCCACGAGTACGACGACGAAGAAGACGCCCGCCATGACGACCGGGGCGGCCAGGAGATTCAGAAAGTCTTGCATTTCAGCCTCATTCCTCGAGCAGCTTCATGTCTTCGGGATCCATGGGCACGACATCCGCGATGCCGTCCGTCATGCGCACGACGACGACCGACTGTCCGGCGCGCAGCGGCAGGTCGTCCGGGCACGTCGCGTCCATGCGGGCCCGCACCCTGAAACGGCGCTCGCCGCGCGACACCTTCACCGTACCCGCGCTGTCCGGCGCTATTTCCATCGTGACTTCGCCCGTCAACCCGGCCAGCGAACGCTCGCCGAGCGCGGTGCCGGCGCCCGAGCGCTTGATGTAGCGGAAGGCGGCGCCGATGAACGCCCCGGAGGCCAGTCCCGTGACGCCGGCGATGGCGGCCGTGACCGCGGGACTCGTGAACCAGTGCAGGATGGCGCCGGTCGCGCCGAACCCGAACATGGCGTAGACGATCGTCCGCAGCGAGAGGAGTCGCGCCACGTCGGCCGCGCCCCCCGCGTCCAGATCCGCGTCGACATCCACGTCGATGTCCAGGCCGTCCAGGAAGTCCCCGAACACCGACAGCGCGAGGAAGCCCCCGCCCACGAGAAGACTGAAGATGTATATCGTGAACATGTGTCGACCTCCTCAGCGCCAGGCGGCGACCGTCTCCCGCACGAAATCCTCGAACACGCATGGCGCGTGGCCCAGCACGTGGCTCATCGTCGCGAAGTCCTCCTCCGTCGCGATGAGCCCGTCGGAGAGAAAATACTCCGACATGATCCGCAGGTCCCTCACCAGCCAGTCCGGCAGGCGCCGGCCCGCGCGCGCCTCCCACGCGTCGAGGTCGTCGCCCACGTACTCGATCTCGCGGTCGAGGTGTTCGCTCCACGTGCGGACGACGTCCGCGCTCGTCAGGAGTTCGGGTCCGACCACCGGATGCCGGATCCCCTCGTGGCCGTCGTCGAGGAGCGCGTTCACGGTGGCGTCGGCGATGTCGCGGACGTCGACCCGGTGCAGCCCCACGCCCCCGAGCGGCGCGGGATAGACCCCGGCTTCGAGCGACCGCCTCAGCCACAGGTCGTTCTGGAAATAGTGGTTCGGTTCGATCGTCGCCCACGGCACGCCGGAGACCTCGAGCGCGGCGAGGATCTCCATCTTGCTCGCGAAGTGGGGGATGTGGGGCGCCGCATGCGCGCGGTGCGCGGAATGGAAGACGATCCGCTCGACGCCGGCCTCCGCGGCCGCATCGACCGCCCCGATGCCGAGTTGCGCCTCCTGCGGGTGGAGCGCCGTGAGGAGGTGCATGCGCGACACGCCTTCGAGCGCCGGCGTGAGCGTGTCGGGCCGCTCCAGGTCGCCTCGCACGAATTCGACCCCCTCGTCCGACGCCCCGGCCCCGTCCAACGCGCCGGCCCCGTCCGCCGAGCGCGTCAGGCACCGGACCGACACGTCGCGAGCCAACAGGCCCTCGACGACCCGACGCCCGACGGTCCCCGTCCCGCCTACGCAAAGCACATCCGCCATCCACGCCCTCCTGTCGTCCCGCGATTCCGTGAGGTTCCGACGATACGTGGCCTGCGGAGGGGAGGCGAGTGCCGTCCGGCGTGACTCCTGCCAGCCCCCGGCCGGCCCCCGGCCGCGAGCGAGTTGATACCCCGATGATAGCCCGCCGGACTCTGGAGGGTGAATCTCGGAAGGCACGGGACGGAGGGTCCGTCCCGGAGGGTCGCGACGAGCGCGCCAACGACCATGGCGGCCGCGATCCGGCCTTCCGGCGACCCGGGAATGGGAGGGGACGATGAAGACGACGAAAGCGGGACGCTGGGTACTCCTTGGCTTCAACCTGGTGCTGGCCACGGCCATCCTGGCGCAACCCGGCCAGGCCGCCTCCGCGCGCGGTGGCGACTGCGTGAGCGAGTGTGTGCTGGCATGGTCGGATTGCGTCCTGGACGGCGGATGGGGCTGCAGCTACGAAGTCGGTGCGTGCGTGGAGGAGTGCGCTCTTTCCATGTGGGGTCCTTCGGATCCCGATCCCTTTCGGTGGTGATCACATGAGGCTCAATCAGACGGGGGGCCGCGCGCGGCCCCCCGACTGGACGACAATAGCGGCGGCGGTGGTGGCCGCCGCATGTGTGGAAGGGGACAACCGTACCGACACGATCGGTTCGGCGGAGCCCGGAGCGGACTTCGGAGCGGACCCCGCGCATCTTCGCGCGGGGCCGCCCCGCGTGCGGCTCGGAAGCGCGTCCGGGGATGGGCAGACGGATTTCCACGACATCGCCGGTGTGGTCGTGGACCGGCCGGCCGGCGTGCTGGTCGTGGCGAACGGGGGCGATGCCACGCTGCGCACGTTCACGCTCGATGGGGCGTGGCGCGACACCCGGGGCGGCCCGGGCGGCGGTCCGCGCGAATTCGGGGAACTGACGGCGCTCTTCGGATACCGCGGTGATTCCGTGGTGGTATACGACGGGGCGGGGGGAGCCGCGTCCGTCTGGCCGTACACCGGCGGGGGCGTGCGGCGCGTCGGGATCGCGATCCCCCCGGGCGACACCCTGCAATCCCCGCGACTGCAGGGCGCCCTGAATGACGGCCGGCTGGCGTGGGCGGTGCCGAGACCCGATCGACGCGTCGACGAGATGGGCGAGTCTCACCCCCTGCAGATCGTCCTCTTCCTGACGTCGGCCGATGGAACGGGGTTCGACCCCGTCGCCGAGACCACGGGGGCCCGCGTCTTCCGCTATCCCGGAGATTCGTACATTTCGGGCCGCATCCCGTTCTCGCCTCAGCCGTTCGTGCTGGCGCTCGATTCGGTCCTTCTGTTCGGGTCCACGGCGCGTCCGCGCGCGGAGCGGGTGACGGGTGGTGGCACGCGGCTGGCTCCGATCGAGTTCTCCCTCCGATCGATTCCTGTGACCGCGGAGGACCGCGAGGTGGCGCTGGCTCCCATGCGCGCCGAGATGAACCGTCTCCTGCCGGCCCACCTGCAGACCCGCATCGCGGCCACGCTCGATGTATGGGCGTTTCCCGACTCCTTCCCGCCCCTGGGAAGCGTGATTGCGGGCGCCGACGGACGCGTCTGGGTGACGGGCTACCGGCCGCGAACGGATGCCCCGCGCGGCGAAGACGAGGTCTCGACGTGGAGCGTGTACGCCGGGCCGGGAAGTCCCGCCGTAGACGTCGCCTTCCCCGGCGGCTTCGATCTGCTGTGGGCCGACGAAACGGAGGCCGTCGGAGTGGTGCGGGACGAACTCGATGTCGAACACGTCCTGATCGTGCCGCTGCCCGCGGGCGCGAGGACACTCGGGACATGAAACGACCCTGGATTCACGACGTCGGTCTCGCCGTGTGCTTCGTCCTCCTGGGGGTGATCGCCTTCCGTCCGTCGGGGGTGGTCGGCGGCCGCCTGCGGGAGTGGAAGGCCGAGCGGCAGGTGCTCGCGCGCTACCGGGAGGAGTGGAAGGAGGCCGCGGCGCACCGAAGAAGTGTGCTCGGGGAGGACGCGGCCCCGCAGACGATCTTCGAGTTCAGCGACTACCGGTGTCCCTTCTGTCGGTTGTCGCACGAGGCCGTGAACGCGTGGGTGGCGTCCGGCCGGGCCAGGGTGGTGCTGGTTCACGTGCCCCTCTCGGACCGTTCAGCCGAGGCGGCGCGCGCGGCGATCTGCGCGGAGAAACAGGGAGCGTTCGCGCGCATGCACGACCACCTGATGACGAACGAAGACTGGGAGACGGGAGAAGTGGACTGGGAGTCGGTCGCCGTCGCGGCTGACGTTCCCGCGGGGCTGTATTCCACAGAACGCTCGCATCGTGCAGGAAGGTCTCACAGCATCCATAAGTTACCTGTTTCTATTGGTTTGTCGCGGAATACCGGTATCGCCGTCATCCCGGACGAGCTAGCTCCGTCCCCTTGCATCTCCCACCATGTGGTG
>JAPPGH010000022.1 GCA_026914155.1 Candidatus Palauibacter rhopaloidicola
TGCCGGTGATAAACCGGAGGAAGGTGGGGATGACGTCAAGTCATCATGGCCCTTATGTCCAGGGCGACACACGTGCTACAATGGCCGACACAAAGGGCAGCAATACCGCGAGGTGGAGCGAATCCCAAAAAGTCGGTCCAAGTTCGGATTGGAGTCTGCAACTCGACTCCATGAAGCCGGAATCGCTAGTAATCGTAGGTCAGCCATACTACGGTGAATACGTTCCCGGGCCTTGTACACACCGCCCGTCAAGCGATGGAAGCTGGGGGTACCCGAAGCCGGTGGCCTAACCTTCGGGAGGGAGCCGTCGAAGGTAAACTCAGTGACTGGCGCTAAGTCGTAACAAGGTAGCCGTAGGGGAACCTGCGGCTGGATCACCTCCTTTCTAGGGAGATGTCCTTTCGATGAGAAAGGCACACCTGGACCTCCTGCAAGTCACTCACCTTCTTGTTCAACCTTCCGGCGCCGTCGCCGGCCTGCTCCAACCCGTGGTCCGCCCATGACGTTCAGGGCCGGTTTCGTGGCCATCGTCGGACTCCCCAACGTCGGGAAGTCCACGCTGCTCAACGCGTTCCTCGGCGAGCGGCTCGCGGCCGTCACGCCCAGGGCTCAGACGACGCAGCGGCGACTTCTCGGGATCTACTCCGACGAAGCCGCGCAGGCCGTGTTCATCGACACCCCCGGCCTCCTCGAGCCGCGCTACACGCTGCATCGGTCGATGAAGGAGGAGGCGCTCTCGGCGCTGGAAGACGCGGATCTCGTGCTCGCCGTGGCGGACGCGGGGTTCGAACCCAGCCTCGACTGGGCCGGCGAGTTCGCGGACTCGATCGGCGGTCCCGGGATCCTCTGTCTCAACAAGATCGACCGCGTTGCGACTCCCGGCCTCAAGGCGCTGCGAGCCCGGTTCGCGGGCGGCGGCTGGGATGGCGTATACGGGACGTGCGCCACGAGCGGCGAGGGGGTGCCGGAGTTGCTCGAAGCCCTGTCCGCGCGCCTTCCGGAATCCCCGCCCCTGTATCCCGTGGATGAACTCTCCGACGCGCCGGTGCGGCACTTTGTCGCCGAGATGATCCGGGAGACGTGTCTCGAGGAGCTGGCGGAGGAGGTCCCCTACGCGGTGGCGATCCGGATCGAGGAGTTCCGCGAACGGGAGGGGGAGAGGCCCACGTACATCGAGGCCGTGATCCACGTGGAGAAGGAATCCCAGAAGGGCATCGTCGTGGGAGCCGGCGGAAGGACGATCCGCAAGCTCGGGACGCGCTCCCGGCTGAAGATCGAACGCTTCCTCGGGAGGCGGGTCTATCTCCGGCTCCGGGTCAAGGTCCTCCCGAACTGGCGGAAGAAAACGCACCATCTTAGGGTGCTCGGTTTCCGGGTTCCCGCGCAGGAGAACTGATGCCCCTCGACGAACGGCTGCTTGAGATCCTCGCCTGCCCGAAGTGCAAGGGCGAGCTGGAGTATCGCGCGGGCGCGGGAGAGGAAGCTCTGCTCTGTCACCCCTGCCGCCTGAAGTTCGAGGTCGACGAAGGGATCCCGATCATGCTCATCGACGAGGCGAAGCCTCTCTGAACGCCGGCGGACGCTCCCGGGGCCGCGGCCGGTCCCGAGGCCGGTCCCGAGGCCGTGGCCGATCCCGTGATCGTGGCCCATCCCGTGACCGCGGCGCATCCCGTGATCGTGGCCGATCCGGGGGTCGCCAGCGGGTCAGCGGACGGCTGCAACGGATCGAGAGCGGCGCGGGCTTCGTCATCCCGGACGAGGGCGACGAAGACATCTTCGTCCGCGCCCGCGATCTCGGCACGGCGGTGGACGGCGACCGCGTCGCGGTGCGGATCGAAGACCGCGGGCGGCGCGGACCCCGCGGGACCGTCGTCGAGGTGCTCGACCGGGCCCGTTCGCATGTCGTCGGCGTATTCCGCGCCGAGCGCGGGCACGGCTGGTTGGCCGCGACCCGGCCGAAACTCGGCATCGACGTGTTCATCCCGGCGCGCGATCGCGGTGAAGCCGAATCCGGCGACCTCGCGGTCGTAGAGGTCACGGACTGGGGAGAAGAGGGTCCGGGCCCGGCGGGCCGCATCGTACGGGTGCTCGGTCCGTCCGAGGATCCCGGCGTGGCGGTACTCGCTATCCAGGTGGGGTACGGGATCCGCGATGCGTTCCCCGAAGCCGTCGAGGACGCGGCGGCGGCCCTGGCCGCGCGGGGGATCCGGCCGGCGGACCTCGAGGGACGGGAGGATTGCCGCGGAGACCGCGTGATCACGGTCGACCCCGGCGACGCCCGTGACCACGATGACGCGATCTCCATTACGCGGCTTGCCGACGGCGGGGCGCGGATCGGCATTCACATCGCGGACGTGTCCCACTATGTACACGAGGGAGACCGCCTCGACGTGGAAGCCTGGGAGCGCGGCACGAGCGTGTACCTGGTGGATCGCGTGCTTCCAATGCTCCCCCACGCGCTGTCGAGCGACCTCTGCTCGCTGGTGCCCGGCGAAGACCGCCTGACGCTGGCCGCCTTCCTCACCGTCGATCGCCGGGGAGCCCTCCGCGGGACGCACTTCGCCCGGGCTGTCATCCGAAGCGCGCACCGGCTCTCCTACGAGGAGGCGCAGGAAGCCCTGGACGGCGAAAGTACGCCGGCGACGGAGCGAGATCCGGGGCTGCGCGAGGACCTTCGGGCCTTGCTCGACGCGAGCCGAAGCTTCCGCCGACGCCGCAGGGCGCGGGGCAGCCTGGACTTCGACCTGCCGGAGTCCCGGATCCTGCTCGACGAGGAGGGGGCTCCCATCGACGTGCGGCGGCGCGAGCGGTTCGACTCGCACCGACTCATCGAGGACCTCATGATCGCGGCGAACGAAGCGGTGGCCCACTGGGCGATCGAACAGGGGTCGCCCGTACTCTACCGCATCCACGAGGAACCGAACCCTGAGAAACTCGACACGCTGCGCCTCCTGGCGGGCGAGTTCGGCCTCTCCTTCCCGCAGCGGAATCCGCGCCCACGCGACTTCCAGCGCCTGCTCGATGCGGTGAAGGGCAGGGTCGAGGAGCCGCTCATCTCGGTCCAGGTGCTGCGGAGTCTCGCCAAGGCACGATATGAGACAGGAAACGAGGGCCACTTCGGGCTCGCTTCGCCGGCGTACCTCCACTTCACATCGCCCATCCGCCGGTATCCGGACCTCGTCGCTCACCGGCAACTGGCTCGCTGGCTGGCGGAGCCGCGCCGCGTTCGCGACATCGACCGGGAATGGCTCTCGACGACGGCCCGGCACGCTTCGGCGCGCGAAGAGAACGCGGCCCGGGCGGAGCGGGATTCGGTGGAACTCAAGAAGGTCGAGTTCATGGACCGGCATGTGGGCGATCACTTCGAGGGCACGATCAGCGCCACCGCACGGTTCGGTTTCTTCGTCCGGCTCGACGCCTACGACATCGAGGGACTCGTCCATGTGAGCCGCCTCGCGGGGGACCGCTACGTGCACGACCCGGCGAAACACGCGCTCCGGGGCCGCCGCACGCGGAAGAGCTACCGGCTCGGGGATCCCGTGGAGGTTCAGGTGGTCCGCGTGGATCGCGACGCGCGACGGATCGATTTCGGCCTCGTGACGCCGCCGCCGAACCCCGTGTGACGCCGCCGCCGAAAGTTCGCCTTCGGCGGGGAAACGTGGTCTATTACCGCCGGTGCGGTTCCGAGACAGCACACGTATCGCACCCCATACCGACCTGACGCTCGAGCGGAGGCACTGGAGCCGGAAATGACGGAGTTGGCGAGACGAAAGGGACGCGCGGAGGCGCTGCGCGGCCGGCTCGATGAGCTACGGGGGTATCTTTGAGATTCCCGGGAAGCTGACCCGCATCGCGGAACTCGAGAAGAAGATGGCGGCCCCGGACTTCTGGAACGACCGCGATGGCGCAAGAGAGGTCATCGGCGAGGCGAACCTCCTCAAGAGCTGGACCCGTCCGTGGGGCGACTGCTCCGCCCGCGTGGACGACCTGTTGGAGATGGCGCTGCTGCTCGAAGAGGAGGACGACGCCGAACTCGAGGCGGAACTCGAGGCGGGGCTCGAACGGGCGGAGCTGGAGGCCGCCCGCCTGGAGTCGCGGAACATGCTGCGCGGGGAGGACGCCCACCGCAGCGCGCTCGTCACGATCAACCCGGGCGCGGGCGGGACCGAGTCGCAGGACTGGGCGGAGATGCTCATGCGCATGTACCTGCGCTGGGCGGAACAGCACGACTACGATGTCGAGGTCATGGACCTCCTTCCGGCCGAGGAAGCGGGGATCAAGTCGGCCACGCTCGATGTGGATGGACAGTTCGCCTACGGGTACCTCTCGGCGGAACGGGGCGTCCACCGGCTCGTGCGCATCTCCCCCTTCGACTCGCAGGGCCGTCGGCACACCTCGTTCGCCTCGGTCTTCGTGTATCCGGTCGTCGACGAGGACATCGAGATCGCGGTCAACGACGAGGATCTCAGGGTCGACACCTTCCGCGCCTCCGGGGCGGGCGGCCAGCACGTGAACAAGACCGATTCGGCGGTGCGGATCACGCATCTGCCGACGGGCATCGTCGTCTCGTGCCAGCAGGAGCGCAGCCAGCACAAGAACAAGTCCAAGGCGATGAAGATGCTGCAGGCCGCCCTCTACCAGCGGGCCGTCGAGGAGCGGGAAGCGCGGCGGGCCGAGCTGGAGGGGGCGAAAACGCGCATCGAGTGGGGCCGGCAGATCCGGTCCTACGTCCTGCAGCCCTACAAGATGGTCAAGGACCACCGGACGAATCTCGAGGTCGGCAACGTCGACGCCGTGCTCGACGGCGAGATCGACGGGTTCATCCAGGCGTTTCTCCAGGAATCCGGCAAAACGGGCACATGAAGGGAATCCGGCAAGACGGGTTGGTGATCTGCCCCCCCTGCGGCTCCGCCTTCCCGGGACTCCGGGACGGCGTCTGCACCGACTGCTGGTACGCGTCGCGCAAGCGGCCGAAGCCCGTAAGGGACCGTTTCGCGAAACTCGCCCGGCTGCGCGAACTCGGCGTCGACCCCTACGGCCATGCCTTCGACCGTTCCCACGAACTGCGCGAGGCCTTCGCGGCCTTCGAGGGGGCGGAGGCGGCCGTCGAGGGGGCGGGGGATGGCGGGGATTCTCCCGAAATCGAGGGCGTCCGGGTGGCGGGGCGCATCCTCTCCTACCGCGACCTGGGGGGGAGCGCCTTCGCGCATATCGGGGACCGCGACGGACGGTTGCAGATCCACCTGAGGCGCAATCTCCTCGGCGATGAGGGCTCCGCGCTGATGGACCTGCTCGACCTCGGCGACTGGATCGGGGTCGAGGGGGCCGTCTTCCGTACCCGGCGCGGCGAGGTCACCGTGCGCGCGGAATCGCTGACCCTCCTGACCAAGACCCTCCGCCCGCTCCCCTTCGGGAAGGAGGAGGTCGGCGAGGATGGGCGGCGCGTGGTGCACAGCGGGTTCAGCGACCAGGCCTCGCGCTACCGGCAGCGGTACGCGGACCTGGCGGTGAACCCGGACGTCCGCGAGCTGTTCCGGATCCGGGGCCGGGTCGTCACGGAACTCCGCCGCTGGCTCGACGGGCGCGGCTTCCTCGAGGTGGAGACTCCGATCCTGCAGCCGCTCTACGGGGGCGCGCTCGCGCGGCCCTTCTCCACGCACCACCACCGGCTCGACCGGAAGATGTTCCTGCGGATCGCCGATGAACTCTACCTGAAGCGGCTCATCGTCGGGAATCTCGACCGCGTGTACGAGATCGGACACGACTTCCGGAACGAGGGGATCGACCGCACGCACAACCCCGAGTTCACGATGCTCGAGCTTTATTTCGCGTTCGCCGACTACGAGGACGTGATGAGGCTCACGGAGACGATGATCGGCGACGTCGCGCGAGAGGTGATGGGGACGACGCGCTTCGAGTACGACGGGGCAGTCGTGGACCTCGGCGCGCCCTGGGCCCGCGTCCGCTGGGATGAGGCGTTCTCGGAGGCCACCGGACTCGATCCGCGGCAGGCGGCGGAGAAGGACCTCCGCGCCCTGGCAAGGGAGACCGGGCGCGCCGACGCGGACGACCTCTCCCGGGTGCAGATGCTGGACGCGCTGTTCTCGGACCTCGTCGAAAGCCGGATCACGGACCCGGTCTTCGTGTACGGTCACCCGATCGAGATGAGTCCGCTCGCGAAACCGATGCGGGGCGAGCCGGCGTTCGCGGAGCGCTTCGAGGTCATCGCGTGCGGTTTCGAACTCGTGAACGCGTTCAGCGAACTCAACGATCCGGCGGACCAGTGGAACCGCTTCGCGGCGCAGCAACGGCTGCGGGAAGCGGGGGACCAGGAGGCGATGGAGATCGACGAGGACTACGTGCGGGCGCTGGAATACGGGCTGCCTCCCACGGGCGGGTTCGGGCTCGGGGTCGACCGCCTCGTCATGCTGATGACGGGGAAGACTTCGATCCGCGACGTCGTTCTCTTCCCCATCCTCCGTCCCGAGGAGGGACGCTCGTGAGCGGAGGGCGGGGGCGCTTCGAGCGCTTCGTCGCCCGGCGCTACCTGCGGGGGACCGGGCGCCGCATGTCCGTCTTCGGGGGTTTCCGCGCCCTGGGCCGCTTCCTCCGCCGGCCGTGGCGGCCCGTCGCGGGCGCCGGCACCGTGGACGAAAAGGACTCCAGGCTCGTCGCCTTCATCTCGAGTCTCGCCGTGGGAGGCGTGGCCGTCGGCGTGATGGCGCTCATCGTCGTGATCGGCGTCCTGAACGGCCTCCAGGAGAGTCTGAGGGACCGGATCCTCAGCGGCGGTCCGCACGCGCACGTGATGGAACTCGACAGCGGCTTCCAGATGGCCGACTGGGAGACGGTTCTCGACCGGGTCCGGCAGGATGACGACGTGGTCGCGGCCTCCCCGTTCGCCTTCAACAACGTCATTCTCACCCAGCAGGGCGACCGGTACAACGAGTCCGTCGTCCTGCGCGGGATCCCGGACGACCCGGACGGGATGCGGATCGCCGGGCTCATGGAGCACCTCATCATCGGAGAACCGCCCTTCGGCGCGACCGAATCCGGGAACCCGGGCATCGTGGTGGGGCGCGGTCTCGCCCAGAGGATGGGCCTCTATCAGGGCAAGGTCATCGTCGCGGCCTCCACCCGGGACGCGACGCTGTCGGCCGCGGGGCTCTCGGCCTCGCTGAGACGCTTCGAGGTCACGGGGGTCTTCCAGACGGGGCTCTACCAGTACGACGACGAGCTTGCGATGGCCCCCCTCGCCGAAGCGCAGGCGCTGTTCGGACTCGGCGACGCCGTGACCGGCATCGAGTTCGATGTGAGCGACCCGTGGCAGGCGACGGAGGTGTCCGCGCGGCTGGAGGAGGCGCTCGGCTGGCCCTTCCGGGTGGAGGGCTGGCAGGAACTCAACCGGAGCCTCTTCTCGGCGCTCCGGCTCGAGAAGCTCGGCATGGCCGTCGTCCTCATCCTCATCGTCCTCGTCGCTTCGTTCAACATCGTCTCGACGCTGGTGATGATGGTCGCGGACCGCACGCGCGAGATCGGGATTCTCCGCTCGATGGGGGTGTCGGCCGGCAGCGTCGGGAGGGTGTTCACGAACATGGGGCTCTTCATCGGCGTCGTCGGTACGACCCTGGGGGCCGTGCTCGGCGCCCTCCTCGCCTGGGCGCTGTCCCGCTACGAGTTCATCGCCCTGCCGAGCGACGTGTATTTCATCGACCGGCTGCCCATCTCGCTCGCGCCGCTCGACGTCACCCTGATCATCCTCGGATCGCTGCTCATCTCCTACCTGGCCACGATCTATCCGGCGCGAAAGGCCGCGGCGCTCGCGCCGGTCGACGCCATCCGGCACGAATGACGGCGGAGCGCGGGGCGGCGCCGCCGGCCGCGGTGCGGGCGGCGGGACTCGAGCGGACCTTTCCGAGCCCGGATGGCGGTCTCCTCCCCGTCCTGAAGGGGATCGACCTGACCGTGGGTCGGGGGGCCGCCCTGGCGATCGTCGGTCCGAGTGGGTCGGGGAAGTCCACGCTGCTACATTTGCTCGGCGCCCTCGACCGGCCGACGGCGGGAGACGTCTGGCTCGGGGGCGAGCGGGTGTCGGAACTGGGGGGGGAACGGCTGGCCGAGTTGAGGAACCGGTTCGTCGGCTTCGTATTCCAGTTTCATCACCTGCTGCGCGACTTTACGGCACTGGAGAACGTGATGCTGCCGCAGCTCATCGCCGGGGCGTCGCGGGAGGAAGCGCGGGAGCGGGCCGCCGACCTGCTGGCGCAGGTGGGCCTGGCGGAACGGGCGAGTCACCGGCCGCGCCGGCTCTCCGGCGGCGAGCAGCAGCGGGTCGCGGTGGCGCGGGCGCTGGCGAACGCGCCGCCGCTCGTGCTGGCGGACGAGCCGTCCGGGAACCTGGACGCCGAGGCGACGCTGCGCCTGCACGACCTGCTGTTCGAGCTGGTGGACGGGCACGGGGCGGCGCTGGTCGTCGTGACGCACAGCCGCGAACTGGCGGCGCGCGCGGGTCGTGTGCTGCGCATCGAAAGCGGGTCTCTCGTCGCCGCGTGATGGAGCGCCGGGCGACGTAACGGAGAAACGGGATGGACTGCGAGAACTGCGGGGAGCGCAAGGCGACGATCACCCTCACGGAGATTGAGAACAACGAGATGCGCACGCTCAATCTCTGTTCGACCTGCGCGACGTTGAAGGGGGTTTCGGCCGGCGGTGGATCCGCGCCCATGGCGGACCTCCTGGCGCACCTCGGCGGGAGCACCGGGGACACCCTGTTCGATGAGGCCGGCGAGGCGTGCGAGTACTGCGGCATCGGGGCCCGCGACTTCCGAAAGTCCGGGAGGCTGGGCTGTCCGCAGTGCTACGCGCACTTCCACCGCCAGCTCCGTGCGCTCCTCCGCCGCGTGCACGGCTCCTCCCAGCACATGGGGAAGGTGTACGTGAGCGCGGCCCCCGATGCGGATCCGGAGCAGGTCCGCCTCTCCACCCTCAGGCGACGGCTCGAGCGCGCGGTGGAGATCGAAGACTTCGAATCCGCGGCGGACCTCAGGGACGCGATCCACGCGCTGACGGAGGTGTCGTGACGGACGGGCCCACGGCCACGCCGCCCATCGGGGCCCACGGTCTCGACTGGCTGGATGAAGAGGGGCCCGATGGCGACATCGTCGTATCGAGTCGCGTGCGCCTCGCCCGCAACCTCCAGGGCTATTCGTTCTCGGCGCACGCCACCGGCGAGGAGCGCGAAGCCCTGCTCGAGAAGGCGCGGGTGGCGACGGAGGCCGCGGGCGTGCTCGAAGAGGTCGATTTCTGGGAGATCTCGCGCCTCGACCCGGTGGATTGCCTCCTCCTGCTTGAGCGGCGCCTCGTGAGCAAGGAACTCATCGGCAAGCCCGAAACCGGGCCGCGCCGGGGCTCGGGCCTCGCCCTGTCCCGGAGGCGGGCGATCGGGATGATGGTGAACGAGGAAGATCACCTCCGGCTGCAGACGCTGCGCGGGGGCTTCCAGCTCGCGGCCGCGTGGCGCGACCTCGATCAGCTCGACGAGGAGATCGGCGCCCGGCTTCCGTACGCCTTCCACCAGGAGTTCGGCTTTCTCACCTCCTGTCCGACCAACGTGGGGACCGGGCTGCGGGCTTCCGTCTTCATCCACCTGCCCGGTCTCGTCCTCACCCGTCAGATCCGCAAGGTGCTCGAGGGAATGGGGCAACTCGGCGTGACCTACCGGGGTCTATACGGAGAGGGTTCGAGGATCGTGGGGAACCTGTTCCAGATCTCGAACCAGACGACCCTGGGGAAGACCGAGGAGGACCTGATCGACCAGCTCGAACGCCTGGTCGGCCGCGTCATCGGATACGAGAAGCAGGCGCGGGCCGTCCTGCTGCGCGAGGCGCCGAACGTACTGGAGGACAAGGTGTGGCGGGCCTACGGGATCCTGTGTCACGCGAGAAGCCTGCCCTTCGAGGAGATGATGAACCTCCTCTCCGGCGTCCGTCTCGGCGTCTCGCTGAAACTTCTGAAAACGCCTCGGGTAGACGTGATCAGCCGCATGATGATCCATGCCCAGACCGCCCATCTCGCGCGCGCGGCCGGGCGCCGGCTCGACGAGGCGGATGCGGACGCGTTCCGCGCGAGCTACGTTCGAAGAGCCTTGAATGGCGCGGGATCGCACTAGCCGCCGGCCATCACGTCGACGCCACATGAGGCCCGGATGAACTACAACTTCACGGATCGTGTTCGGAAGGTGCTCGCCATGGCGCGCGAGGAGGCCATCCGCCTCAAGCACGACTACGTGGGTACGGAACACATCCTCCTCGGCCTGATCCGTGAAGGCGAGGGCGTCGCCGCCGCGGTGCTGGCCAACCTCTCCGCCGACCTCGACGAGTTGAAGCGGCTCGTCGAGGGGAACATTCGGGCGGGGAAGAGCAGTTCGTCGATCGGCGAACTCCCCTACACGACGCAGGCGAAGAACGTGCTCGAGCACGCGATGGCCGAAACGGAGGAACTCAACCACACCTACGTGGGAACAGAGCACCTCCTGCTCGGTCTCCTCCGGCAGGAGAAGGGGCTCGCGGCGAAGGCGCTCGGCGAGGCCGGAATCGGGCTCGACGGCGCGCGGGCCGAGACGCTGAAGCTGCTCGGGACGGACATGCCGGCCGGCGGCACGCCCGCCACGGCCTCCGTTTCCGATCCCGCGAGTTCGTCCGGCAAGAAGGGCGACAAGAAGTCGAAGACCCCGGCGCTGGATCATTTCTGCCGCGATCTCACGCAGCTCGCGAGCCAGGGAAAGCTCGATCCGACCATCGGACGGCTGGGCGAGATCGAGCGCATGATGGAGGTCCTCTCGCGCCGCAAGAAGAACAACCCCGTGCTCATCGGCGAGCCGGGAGTTGGCAAGACGGCGATCGTCGAAGGACTCGCCCAGGCCATCCAGCGGGGCGACGTGCCGGACAGCCTGAAGCGGCACCGCGTCCTGGCGCTCGACATGGCGGCGGTCATCGCCGGCACCAAGTACCGGGGGCAGTTCGAGGAGCGCCTCAAGGCGATCGTCAACGAGACCTCGCAGGCGAAGGGGGTCATCCTCTTCATCGACGAGCTGCACACCCTCGTCGGGGCAGGCGCGGCGGAAGGCGCGATCGACGCGTCGAACATGCTAAAGCCCGCCCTCTCCCGGGGGGAGCTGCAGTGCGTGGGCGCCTCCACCCTGAACGAGTACCGGAAGTACATCGAGAAGGACGGGGCGCTGGAACGCCGCTTCCAGACCGTGATCGTCGAAGCTCCGACCATTGACGAGACCGTCGAGATCCTTCAGGGGCTGCGGAAGTACTACGAGGACCACCACAACGTGGAGATGCCGGATGCGTCGCTCTCCGCCGCCGCCCGGCTGGCCGAGCGCTACATCACGGACCGCTTTCTCCCGGACAAGGCCATCGACGTGATCGACGAGGCGGGCGCGAGGTCGAGGCTCGCCGCTCAGGTGCCGCCCGCCGAGGTGCAGGAGTTCCACACGAAGCTCGAGGAACTCGCGGAGTGGAAGGATGCCGCGATCAGCGACCAGGACTTCGAGCGCGCCGCCTACCTGAGGGACCGCGAGAAGGAGGTTCAGGAGGAGATCAAGCGCCGCCGCGACGAATGGGAGCGCGCGCGGGCCGAGTTCCGCCCCACGGTCGACGAGGACGACATCGCCTTCATCGTGGGCCGCTGGACGGGGATTCCCGTGACCCGCCTGAGGGAGGCGGAAACGGACCGCCTCCTCCGCATGGAGGACGAACTGCACGAGAGCGTCGTCGGGCAGGACGAGGCCATCGAGGCGGTGAGCCGCGCCATCCGCCGCGGGCGGGCGGGCCTGAAAGACCCCGACCGGCCCATCGGGAGCTTCATCTTCTGCGGCCCGACAGGGGTGGGGAAGACGGAACTGGCGCGAGCGCTGGCACGCTTCCTGTTCGCGGAGGAGAGCGCGCTCGTGCGCGTGGACATGTCGGAGTACATGGAGAAGTTCTCCGTGAGCCGCCTCATCGGCGCGCCGCCGGGCTATGTGGGCTACGAGGACTCCGGCGCGCTCACGAAGGCCATACGGAGGCGGCCGTACAGCGTGGTGCTGCTCGACGAGATCGAGAAGGCGCATCCCGACGTCTTCAACATCCTCCTCCAGGTGCTCGACGAGGGCCGGCTCACGGACAACTACGGCCGGGTCATCGACTTCAAGAACACCGTCGTCATCATGACGTCGAACGTCGGGAGCCGGGACATCGGCAGTTCGACGCGCGTGGGGTTCACTGAAGATACGGGCGGGATCGACTACGACCGGATCCGGGAACGGGTATCGGACGAGATCGACCGCGTGTTCACGCCCGAGTTCCTGAACCGGGTCGAGGAGACGATCGTCTTCCATCCGCTGTCGAAGGAGCAGCTGGGTGAGATCGTGCACATCCAGCTCAGGGAGGTGCAGAAGCGCCTCGCGGAGGAGCGGCTCGAACTCGAGTTGACGGATGCGGCGATCCGTTTCCTGGTGGACCGCGGCTATGACGAGAAGTTCGGGGCGCGCCCGCTCAAGCGGACGATTCAGCGACACGTCGAGGATGCGCTCTCCGAGCGGATCCTGATGGCCGACTTCGAGCCCGGCGACCGGATCCGGGTGGACATCGCCGACGATGAGGACAGCCTGGTGTTTGCCGCGCCCACGACGTCCTCGGCGACATGAACCGCCGACGGCCGCCTGCCGGCGCGGCGGGCGGACTGTGGCTGACGGGCCTGATTCTCGGCCTCGCCGCGGCGGAGCCGGCGGCGGCGCAGCTTCAGCTCGACCAGTCGTCCGTCCGCGTCGACTCCGTCGTGGTGGTGGGCAACCAGCGCCACTCCGCGAACATCATCATCACCCGGAGCGGGCTCCGCGCGGGCAACGTCGTGCGCCAGCCCCAGATCCAGGACGCGATCCGCCGCCTCTTCAGCTCCGGAGACTTCTCGGACGTCGAGATCGGCGTGGCGGAGTCGGACGATCCCGAGCGCGGCGTGTTCTACATCCGCGTGGAGGAGCGGCCCTACATCACGCAATACGCGTTCCGCGGACTGGAGCGGGTCGACGAGGATGTGATCCGGGACACGATCGGCCTCGCGAGCAACAGTCCGCTCGACCCCAGCCGGATCGGGCGGGCGCGCGTCACGCTCCTCGAACTGTTGTCGAACGAGGGATTCCCGACCGCGAGCGTGGACACGCTCATCCGGCCGGACCCGGCGTTCCCTCCCGACCTGCTCGTCGTGTTCGACGTGGACGAAGGGCCGCGACTCGGCGTCACGGCGATCACGTTCGACGGGAACGAAGCGTTCACGGACGCGGAACTGCGGGCGGCGATGGCCACGGACGAGGAGGGGTTCTTCTGGTTCGATTCGGGCGAACTCAAGAAGGATGAATTCCGGCGCGACCTGACGGAGCGACTCCCGGACTTCTACCGCGCGAACGGCTACTTCGACTTCGAGGTCCTGGGGGATACGGTCATATCGGACCGCGTCACCGGGAAGGGCCGGATCGAGATCCGCGTCATGGAGGGTGCCCGGTATCTGCTCGAGGACCTGAGGATCACCGGCAACCGCGCCTTCCCGCTCGCGACGATCGAGCCCATCGTTCGCCGCGGCCAGCACGAGGCGGAAGGGGACGAGGAGTATCCTCCCTTCAACTTCACCGCCTTCTACGCTTCGCCGGCGGACCTCGGCGACCTGTACCGCAACAACGGATACCTCGGGTCCCGCGTCACGCCGGACGTGCGGCGCGTGGACGTCCCCGAAGGCGAGGCGCCCCGAGTCACGGCCCATCTCGTCATCCAGGAAGGCGCGCGGAGCTATATCCGCGAGATTGCGATCGAGGGGAACACGGCCACGCACGACCGCGTGATCCGGAACCGCCTGCTCATCTTCCCCGGAGACGTGTACTCCCAGGAACGCCTGATCCAGTCGTTCCAGAACATCCAGGGGCTGAACTTCTTCGAGCCGCTGCCGCCGGACGAGGCGATCGACATCCGCCCGCGCCCGGACGGGGACATCGACATCTCGCTGCGCGTCCAGGAGAAGCAGACGGGGACGCTGAACTTCGGGATCACCGCGTCCGGCTACACCGGGCTCGCGGGCTTCATCGGCTATACGCAGCCGAACCTCTTCGGGCTCGCGAAGACGGGGAGCATGCGCTGGATCTTCGGCCGCCGGCAGCGGGACCTCGACATCAGCTACTCCGATCCGGAAGTCCTCGGAAGCCACTACTCCGCCAACGTCTCGCTCCGGGATTCGCGCGACCAGTTCACCGGTTTCAGCCTCGGGGACCGCCGCCAGAGGGGCGGCCTGACCGAGGTCGGCGTTCCCATCTTCGGGATACGAAACACGCGCGTCTTCGTGGGCTACTCGCTCTTCGACGACGACGTGCGGGGGCTGGACACGACGAACGTGATCGGGCGGCGGTTCTCGCTCTTCTCCGGTCTCCGGTCCACGCTTTCAGGGCGCCTCGTCCAGGACAGCCGGAACAATCCCCTGTTCGCGACGGCCGGCGCCCGCAACCAGATCGCGTTCCGGCAGACGGGCGGCTTCCTCGGAGGCGACGGGAACTACCAGAAACTCGATCTGACGAGCGAGTGGTTCGTGCCGGTGGGCCGGCTCGGCGGGGGCCCGGGGAGCACGAGCCCACCCATCGAACTCACCTTCGGACTCAGCTTCGAAGCGGGCCTCATCCTGGGCCGGAATCCGTTCTTCACCGAACGCTACTACGCGGGGGGCACGCAGGCGGGGATCCAGTTACGAGGGTACGACGAGGCCTCGATCACACCGTCGGGTCACATCCCGGACAACGCCCCCTTCAGCGACCTCGACCGCGTGGGAGAATCGTTCTTCCGGACCGGGGTGACTTTCGGGATCAAGCTCACGAGCAGCATCTTCATGAGCGCCTTCATGGACGCCGGGAACGTCTGGCTGGACGCCAGCCAGCTCAACCCGACGGACCTCCTGGTGGGGGCCGGGATCGGCGCGAGTCTCGTGACGCCGTTCGGTCCGCTGGGCCTCGACTACGCATACGGGTTCGATCGGCGCGATGTCCTGGGCCGGCCGGATCCGGGTTGGCAGTTGCACTTCAAGTTCGGACGTGTGTTCTGAACCGAGAGGGATAACGACATGAACTGGATCCACAGGGGCGCGGGGCCGGCGGCGATGTGCGCGCTCGCGCTGGGCGCGCTGGTCGCGGGCCCTCTGGCCGGGCAGGAGCCGGCGGGGGCGCCACCGGTGCTGGAGCTTGTCCCGCTGCCCCCCGAGGGGACGCCGATCGTCTACGTGAACACGCAGGCGATCCTCCCCGTCGCGCCCGGCGCCGATTCGGCCGGCGCGGCGTTTCAGCAGCTTTCCGTCGAGTTCGAAGGTGAACTCGACGCGTTCGCGGCGGAGATCGACTCTCTCATCGCGGCATACCAGCAGCAGCAGTCCCTGCTCGACCCGGCGGGTCGCCAGCAGAAGGAGCAGGAGATCCGCGACAAGCAGCAGGAGGCGGCAGGGAGGCAGCAGGAACTGAACGTGGAACTGGATCGGCGTCGCGCCGCCCTGCTCGAACCGATCGTGGTCCGCGTGAACGAGGTGATCGAGGAGATCCGGGCGGAACGCGGCTACTCGATCGTGCTCGACGTCGCCGCGGGCGTGGTGGCGGCGGACACTACGCTCGACATCACGACCTCCGTGCTCGAGCGTCTCGGGGTCGATCTCGCCGCCCTCTCGGCCACGCCCGGCGGCTAGCCCCCGGCGCGAGTCCGGCTCCGTTCCCCGAATGCCGGCGTTCACGGTCGCCGATCTCGCGCGTCGCGTGGGCGCGGACGTACTGGGGGATCCCGACCGCCGGTTGACCGGAGTGGCCTCACTCGAGGTGGCCGGTCCGGAGGACCTCGGATTCTTCGCCCGCGAAGCGATGCGGGAGGCCGTCCGCGGGACACGGGCGGGGGCGGTGTTGACCCCGCGCAGCTTCGAGCCGGGCGCCGTCCGGTTCAGCGTCCTGAAGGTCGACGACCCCCAACTCTCCTTCGCCAGGATCGTGCGGCTGTTCCATCCGGAGCCGGCGCCGCCGCCGGGGATCCACCCCTCCGCCCGGGTCGCCGAGGGGGCGCGGATCGGCGAGGCGGTGTCGCTGGGCGCGGGGGTGGTGGTGGAGGACGGAGCCCGGGTCGGGCGCGGGACGTGGGTGGGGCCGGGGACGCTGATCGGCCGTGGAGCCCGGATCGGGGCGGACTGCCGGCTCGGCCACGCCGTCTCCATCCTCCACGGCGTGGAGGTGGGCGACCGCGTGCGCGTCCACGCCGGCGCGCGCCTCGGGACGGATGGCTTCGGGTACGTGCCGGGGCCGGACGGGGCGCACAAGGTGCCGCAGATCGGCGGCTGCGTGATCGGAGCGGATGTCGAGATCGGCGCCAACTGCACGATCGACCGCGGTGCGCTCGACGACACGCGGATCGGCGACCGGACCAAGCTCGACAACCTCGTGCACGTGGGACACAACGTGCGGATCGGGAGCGACTGTCTCATCGCCGCGCACGTCGGCATCGCGGGAAGCTGCGACATCGGCGACGGAACGCAGTTCGGCGGCCAGGCGGGCGTGGCCGGCCACCTGACGATCGGAGCCGGCGCGCGCATCGCGGGTCAGACGGGCGTCGTGCAGGACGTGCCCCCGGGAGCGGAGGTGGGAGGAACGCCTGCTCGGCCCCAGCGGTCGTGGCTGAGGGAAGCCGCACACCTGAGCCGCCTGCCGGATCTCTTCCATCGCGTCTCCAGCCTCGAGCGGCGGTCGGACGCCGACGAGGATGAGGGGCACATCCGACGGGACGGGCCGGACGATGTAGGCGCTTGACGCCGAAACAGCGCACGATCGCGCGGGCCGTGGAGGTCCGCGGGTACGGAATACACACGGGCGAGCCCTCTGTCGTCAGCCTCCGCCCCGCTCCCGAACACGGCGGGCTGCGCTTCCGCCGCACCGATCTCCCCGGCGCGCCGGAGATCCCCGCCACGGTGGGGTCCGTGCATTCCGCCCACCGTGAGACCGCCCTCCGGCAGGGTGAAGCCGTGGTTCGCACCGCCGAACACGTGCTGGCCGCGGCGCACGGGTTGGCGCTCGACAACCTGTGGATCGACGTCGCCGGGCCCGAACCTCCCGCGCTCGACGGGAGCGCCGCCGCGTGGTGCGACCGGCTGCTGGACGCGGAGCCCATCGCGCAGGAGGCGGAGGCGCCGTGCCTCCGGATCGACGACCCCCTGCATCTGAACATCGGGGGGACCCGGTACGATGTCCTGCCCGCGGAGGCCGGCCGCGTCTCGGCGACGATCGACTTCGACCACCCTCTCATCGGGCGGCAGTCCGCCAGCGCGCGCCTGGACCCCGTGGAGTTCGCGCGGGAGATCGCGCCGGCCCGCACCTTCGGCCTGTCCGCATGGGCGGAGGCGCTGCGGGAGCGGGGACTCGCGCTCGGAGCGACGCGGGAGAACACGCTCGTCCTCTCCGGAGACGGGCTTGAAGCCGGACAGGAACTCCGTTTCCCCGACGAGTTCGTGCGCCACAAGATTCTCGACATCATCGGCGACCTCGCACTCGTGGGCGCGAGGCTGCAATGTCATGTGGTCGCGGAACGACCGGGACATCGCGGCAACCTGGAACTCGCCCGCCGGCTGGCAACCCTGTGCCGGGGCCGGGAGGGGTGAGGGGCTCGCCTGACAAGAACGAGGAAGGGTGATGGACGTCACCGAAATACTGAACATCCTCCCGCACCGGTATCCGATGCTCCTGGTGGACCGCGTGCTCGAGATCGAACCGGGACAGCGAATCGTCGGCCTGAAGAACGTGAGCGCGAACGAACCGTTCTTCGCCGGGCACTTCCCCGGCCGTCCCGTGATGCCGGGGGTGCTCATCATCGAGGCGCTCGCCCAGTGCGGGGGCGTCCTCCTGATGAGCGGCCTGCAGGACCCCGAGGACAAGGTCATCTACTTCCTGTCGGTGGACGGCGTGAAGTTCCGGCGGCCCGTCATCCCCGGAGATCAGCTGATCCTCGAACTCGACCTCGTTCAGGGGCGGGCCCGGCGCGGCAAGCTGAAGGGGATCGCGCGGGTCGACGGCAGGGTCGCGGCGGAGGCCACGATTCTCGGACAGGTCATGGACCGGTGACCTCGGCCGGCTACGCTCCGGGGCGCCACGCGACGGCCGTCGTCGATGCGTCGGCGAGCATCGCCTCCAGCGCCACGGTGGGCCCGTACACCGTGATCGGCCCCGACGTGGAGGTCGGCGAACGGGTGCGGATCGGCCCGCACGTGCTCATCGAACGGGATACGCGCGTGGCCGAGGATGTGCGCATCGCCAAGGGGGCCGTCCTGGGTTCGGACCCGCAGGACCTGAAATACGCGGGGGAACGCACCTTCCTGGAGATCGGACCCCGCACGGTCGTGCGCGAGTTCACGACGCTGAACCGGGGGACGGCCGCGAGCGGCCTGACTTCGGTCGGGGCGGACACGCTCGTGATGGCCTATGTGCACATCGCCCACGACTGCCTCATCGGAGATCACGTCGTGCTCGCGAACGGCGTGACGATGGGGGGACACGTCGAGATCGGGGACTGGGGGATTGTCGGCGGCCTGACGGGCATCCACCAGTTCACGCGCATCGGCCGGCACGCGATGGTCGGTGGAGGTGCGCGCGTGTCGCGGGACGTCGCGCCGTACACGCTCGTCGGGGGAGGCCGGACCCGCACGTACGGCGTCAACCGCATCGGCCTCGAACGCCGGGGCTTCGAGCCGGACGCCATCCGCGCCCTCCAGGCCGCCTACCGGACGATCTTCCGGTCGGGCGAACCCCTCCGCGCGAGTCTCGATCGCGTCCGGCGGGGGGACATGACCCCTGAAGTGCGGGAACTCGTGGAGTTCATCCGCGGTTCCGAGCGCGGCGTGACCCCCACCCGCGTCGGACCGGACGACGACCTGCCGCCGGAGCCGCGCGAGGCGAAGACCCGGTCCGCCGTGTGAGTCGGATCCCGGCCGGCGTCGTCGGCGTCGGGAAGCTGGGTGCCGAGCACGCCCGGCTCCTGGCGCAGAGCGACGCGTTCGAACTGGAGGGGGTCCACGACCGGTCGGCCGCGCGGGGGAAGGAGGTCGCGGACGCGCTGTCCGTGCCGGCCTTCGCGGAGGCGGAGGCGCTGCTCGACCGCGTCGATGCCGTCGTCATCGCGGTGCCCACCGTGGCGCACCACAAGGCCGCGAGGACCGCGCTCCGGGCGGGGTGCCACACGCTGGTCGAGAAGCCGCTGGCCTCGAGCCTGGCGGAGGCGGACGAGATTCTCGCGCTGGCGGAGGCAGCGGGCGTCGTCCTCGGCGTGGGACACGTCGAGCGTTTCAACGGCATCCTCCTCGCCGCGGATCCGTGGCTGGACCGGCCGCGGTTCATCGAGTCGCTGCGCATGGCGCCGTTTCAGGCTCGCGGGGCGGACACCACGGTGATCCTGGATCTCATGATCCACGACATCGACCTCGTCCTCACGCTGACGGAGGCGCCGCTGGCGGACGTGCGCGCGGTGGGCGTGCCCGTCATTTCCCCGCGGATCGACCTCGCCAACGCACGGCTCTCCTTCGAGGACGGCACTGTGGCGAACATCACCGCGAGCCGCGTGGCGCTGAAGGCGCTGCGGAAGCTGAGGTTGTTCCAGCGCTCCGGGTACTTCAGCTTGGACCTGGCGGCCGAAACGGGACATCACTACCGGCGGCGCGATCCGCGGACCGGGGCCGCGATCGCGGGAGTGGAGGCCATGGTGGAGCCTGTGCCGCTGGAAGCTTGCGGCGGCGAGGCGCTCGCCCGGGAGATCGAGGCCTTCGCCGACGCGATCGCAGGACGTCCGAGCCGCCTGGTATCGGGTCGCGCGGGCAGGGAAGCGCTGGAAGTCGCGATCCGGATCACCCGCGAAATCGAGGAGTTCGTTCATGTCGTTGCTCAAGATCCGTGAGGAGCGGAAGAAGCTCGGAGGGGCGGTCAAGCGGGGACCCCGGACCCTGGTCCTCCTCATTCTCCTTGCGCTCGTCCTCATGCTGATGGCCTACCTCGGCCGGGTGTCCTGACCCCGGATCCGCCTCCGCGGGCGGCGATCTTCATCTCCGCCGGCGAGTCCTCGGGGGACCACCACGGCGCCGCGGTCGCGCGGGAGATCCGCCGGAAGCTGCCCGGTGCGAGGCTGTTCGGGATCGGCGGCCGCGAGATGGACGCGGCCGGAGTGTCGAGGATCGCCGGACTGGACGAGTTGTCGGTCATGGGGGGTACGGAGGTGCTGCGGCGCCTGCCGGGCTTCCTTCGGCTGGAGCGCAGGATCCGGCGCCTCTTCGCGAGGGAGGATGTCCGTCTGTTTCTGCCGATCGACTACCCGGGGCTGAACCTCCGGCTCGCCCGGAGCGCCCGGCGGCAGGGGCGGCGGGTGCTCTACTACATCGCGCCCCAGGTGTGGGCCTGGCGGGAGGGCCGCGCCCGGAAGCTGCGGCGCGACTGCGACCGCGTGCTCACCGTGCTCCCGTTCGAAGCGGCGCTGCTCGAGCGGCACGGCGTGCGCGCAGAGTTCGTCGGGCACCCGCTCCTCGACGCGCCGCGCAATCCCGAAGGCGCCGCCGGGGCCCGCCCGGCCGCGGGGCTCAGCACGCCCGGAACGAACAGGGTGGTGGGGCTCTTCCCGGGATCGCGGGCGCAGGAGGTTCGGTGCATGCTGCCGGTCTTCGCGGAAGCCGCGCGGCGACTCGCGCGGCGGCATCGGGATCTCGACTTCATCATCGCGCGCCCGCCGCACCTCCCGGAAGCGCTCTACTCGGAAGCCGGCTTCCCGACCGCGGGAGCGCGCGAGGCGACGGCACGGTCCTGGGCCGCCCTCACGAAGTCGGGCACGATCACGCTCGAACTCGCGCTCGCGGGCGTGCCGATGGTCGTGGGCTACCGCATGAGCCGAGTGGAGTGGGCCATCGGCCGGCGGCTCGTGCGCGTTCCCTCCATCGTGCTCGTCAACCTCGTGGCCGAGGCCCCGGTCGTCCCCGAATTCCTCCAGGACGGGCTGACGGCCCGACGCGCGGCAGGGGCGCTCGAGGCGCTCCTCGACGAGGGAGCGCCGGCGCGGCGCGAGATGCTGCGCGGCTTCGACGTCGTACGCGAGCGGCTCGGGAAGCCGGGGTGCGCGGCCCGGGTCGCGGGGCACGCGGTCCGACTGCTGGCGGGCCGGGACTCCGCGCGGGGGGCCGGGGCGACGTGTTGAGCGCGCGCCGCATCCCGCTGGGCATCGCCGTCCGGCTCGTGCGGGCCGCCCTGCCCATCAGCCGGACATGGCGCTTCCGGGACCCGGACGACCCCGGCCGACCGTATCGGCCTCTGCTGAAACACGAGATCCACGCGTGCTGGCACGAACACCTCCTTCCGCTCACATGTCTCCTCGCGGGCCAGGAACTCGCTACGCTCGCGAGCCGCGACCGCGATGGCGAGATCATCTCGCGTGTCCTCCGGCGCCTCGGGTACGACGTGGCGCGCGGCTCGAGCAGCCGCGGGGGTTCGGCCGGCTTCCGCCAACTGGCCCGCTCCTTCGCCGCGGGACGCGGGGTGATTCTCACGGGGGACGGGCCGCGCGGCCCGCGGCGGTCGCTGAAGGAAGGCACGGCGCGCATCGCGAAGCTGACCGGCAGCGCCGTGACCGTGGTGGGCGTGGCGGCCTCCTCGGGCCGGCGCCTCCCGAGTTGGGATCGCTTCCTCGTCCCCGCCCCCGGGGCCACCGTGTTCGTCTCGCTCGCGCCCGTCGCCGCGGGCCACGCGCCGCGCACGGGAGACATACAGTCGGCGCTCCGGCGCGAGGTGGCGCGCTGCGAGCAGGCGGCCGGCGAGGCCCGCTGGTCCCGTCCTCCGGGAATCGTACGGGGCAGCAGGGAGGCCGCGCGCAGGGGGGCCGCGCGGGACGCTTCGGCGCGGACCGGCCTCGGGGCTTCGGCGCGGCGCTCGCTCGAACTCCGCCTCCGCGGACAGTGGCGCCGTCCGCGCGCGGCGCTCCCGCTGAGGGGTCTGGCCCGGGTCTACGGAGGCGTCCACGAAGGCCGGCATCGCCTCTACGATCTCGGCCTCCTCCTCGCGCACCGCGCCGGCATCCCCGTGATATCGGTCGGCGGCGCCACGGTCGGGGGAAGCGGCAAGACGCCGCTTGCCGCCTGCATCGCGCGTACGCTTCGCGAGGCCGGACATCGCCCGGCCATCCTCGCGCGCGGATACGCCGACGAACTCGAGCTGCTCGGACACGAGGCGCCCGGAGCGTCGATCCGCGGCCACCCGGACCGGCTCCGGTCGGGGCGGCGGGCCGCGGCGGAGGGAGCGACGGTGGCCATCGCCGACGATGGCTTTCAGCATCGCCGTCTCTTCCGCGACCTGGACCTCCTCGTCCTCGACCGGGACGCCCTTCGCCGCACGAACGGGGCGCGACTCCCGGCCGGGCCGTTTCGCGAGCGCTGGGAACGCGCCGTCGGCCGCGCGGACGCGATCATCGTCACCGGACGGGAGCCCTGGACGGCCGACCTGTCCCGTTTCGACGGCGAACTTGGGGTCCGCCTCGGGCGTCTGGCCCCCGGCGTTCCGGTCGCGACGGCGGTGTTCGGGCACGGGCCCCTCGAGGCCGCCAGCGCGGGGGCGCGCGGCGGGTCCGGACCGCCGGCCCCCCGGCTCGCCTTGACCGGGATCATGAAGCCCAATCTCTTCTTCGCGCAGGCCGGCGCCGCGTGCGCGTCGGTTCGGGAGCGCCTCGCGCTGAGCGATCACGGGATCCCATCGCAGCGGGAGCGGACGGCCGCGATCCGGGCGGCGGGGCGGGGCGGCGTGCTCACCACGCGCAAGGACCTCTCCCGGCTCCGCCCGCTCTTCGACCCGGGCCTGCCGATCTGGATACTCCCCGAGACTCTCGCATGGAAGGCCGGCTGGGACGACGTGAGCCGCCTGATTCTCGATGTGGCATCGGGCCGGAAGGGCCGTGATCCGGCGGTCGAGGGGTGACGCGGATCCTCGTGGCTTCGGTCGGGCGGAACCGGGCGACCCCTCTTCGAAGGGCGACGGAGGAGTACGAGGACCGGCTGCGCCGGTACATCCGGTTCGAGTCGGTCGTCGTCGACCCCGCCCGGCTTCCCGATGCGCGCGCCGCGGAGGCGCGGGAGCGGGAGGCCGCGGCCCTCGAGCGGCGGCTCCCCGACGAGCTGGACCTCATCGCGCTCACGCGCGAGGGCCGGTGCTGGACCACGCGGGCCCTCGCGGACTACCTCGACAACCTGCGGACGTACGGACGGCCCGGAGCCGCGTTCGCGATCGGCGGGGCCCACGGGCTCGCCCCGCGGCTGCTCGCCCGCGCGCGGAAGAGGCTCGCGCTCTCGGCCATGACGCTCCCGCACGAGGTGGCCCGACTCGTCCTCACGGAGCAGCTCTACCGCGCGGCCACGATTCTCCGTGGCGAGCCGTACCACAAGGGCCCCTGAGCGGCCCGTGAGCGGACCCACGGGCGCCCCCGCCGAATGGTTCAGGGACTGGTTCGGCCGAGCCTACCTCGAACTGTATCCACATCGGGATGAGGAGGAAGCCGCCCGGGCCGTCGCGCTCTACCGCGACCGCGCGGGACTCCCGCCCGGCGCCCGCGTGCTCGACCTCGCCTGCGGCGCGGGGCGGCACCTGCAGCGCCTCCGCGCGGCGGGGCTGCGGGCGGTCGGGATCGACCTCTCCGCTCCGCTCCTCGATGCGGCGCGAACGCGCCCGGGCTTGGACGGAGCCCTCATCCGCGCGGACATGCGCGGGCTCCCCTTCGCCACCGGGGCGTTCGACGGTCTCGTGAATTTCTTTACCTCCTTCGGCTACTTTCTCACGCCGGAGGAGGATGTCGAGGTCCTGCGGGAGATCCGGCGCGTGCTGCGGCCCGGCGCCCCCTTCCTGATGGACTATCTGCACGCGGCCTGGGTCATCGACCGCCTCGACCCCGAGTCCGTGGGCGAGATCAACGGAACGCCCGTGAAGCAGACGCGGTGGGTGGAGGGAGACCAGGTCTTCAAGCGAATCGAGATCGGCGGCGCCGGGGGCCGGGAGCCGGAAGTCTATCACGAGCGCGTGCGCCTCTATTCCCCGGAAGCGCTGCGCACGCTCCTGCGCGAGCAGGGGCTCGAGGCGACGAACGCCTTCGGCGCGTATGACGGGGCGCCGTTCCGGAGCGACTCGGCTCGCCTTCTCCTGCTGGGACGGACCCTTTGAATCCGCCGGAGACCCCGGAAATCCTCGCCCGGCCTCTGGGCGTCCCCGGCTCCATCGCGCACGCGGTGCTGGAGGCAGACGGCCCCGGCCTCCTTCCTCTCGCGAGCCGCCTTTCCCCGACCCTCCCTCCGCCC
Source organism: Candidatus Palauibacter rhopaloidicola (assembly GCA_026914155.1). GTDB lineage: Bacteria > Gemmatimonadota > Gemmatimonadetes > Palauibacterales > Palauibacteraceae > Palauibacter > Palauibacter rhopaloidicola. Next base: position 24,391 of record JAPPGH010000022.1, read on the forward strand.
TCCCACCGCTCCCGGCTCGGATCCGAGGCCTTCGGCGTTTCCGGGCCGGAGGTTCGCGCGCGCCTCGAGTCCGTCCTCGGGGGGCAGGGAGCCTTCGTCACGACGGGGCACCAGCCCGTGCTCCTCCTCGGACCCCTCTACGTCCTCTACAAGGCCCTCACCGCCATCTCGCTCGCCGCCCGGCTTGAGAGGACGCTCGGCGCGCCGGTCGTCCCCCTCTTCTGGATCGCATCGGATGACCACGACTGGGCCGAGGTGGGGAGCACCACGATCCTTGACCGTTCCGACGCGCCGCGGACGCTCGCCCTTCCGGTGCCTCCCGGTGGCGAACGCCGATCCGTGGGATCCCACACCCTGGACGGTCCCGGAATGAAGGTGCTCGACGCCCTGCCCGAAATCCTTCCTGAATCGGAGTTTACGGCACACTACCTCGAGTTGGTGCGAGATGCCTACGCCGAGGGACGGTCGGTGTCCACGGCCTTCGCCCGGTTTCTCGGCGGCGTCCTCGGCGACCGGGGGTACGCCTGGATCGATTCCGCGCGACCGGAGCTCCGGCGCGCCGCGGCCCCCCTCTATCGGCGGCTGCTGTCCGACTGGGACGGAACGCTCGAGGCCGAGACGGCGGGGGCGCGCGCGTTGGAGGCGACCGGCTTCGAAGCGCCGATCCCGCGCGTCGAGGATGCGCTGCCGCTGTTCTTCGACGAGGGCGGCGGCCGGCACCGCGTCCGGCGCGGCGGGGCGATGTCCCCGGAAGGCTGGCTCGAACGGCTGGAAGCCGCGCCCGAGGGCTTTTCGCCCAACGTCGCATCCCGCCCCGCGCTCGAATCCTACCTCCTGCCCGTGGCCGCGACGGTGCTGGGACCCGGCGAGATCGCGTACTGGAGCCAGCTCGGGCCGCTGTTCGGCGCCCTCGATCTCCCCCTGCCGTCCGTCCAGCCGCGTGCGGCATGGACGCTGGTCGAGGCGCGTACGCGACGTATTCTCGAGCGGACCGGGCTGTCGCCGCAGGATCTCGCCATGGGCACGGAGCCGGTCGTCGAACGCCTCACGCGGGAGGCGCGGCCGGAAGCGGTGCAGCGGGCGCTCGAGGGCTTTCGGAAGGACGCCGAGGCCGGCATGGCCGCGCTCGGCGAGGCGGTGGCCGAAGATGTGCCGGGACTGCGAGGGGCCGCCGGGAAGATGCGCAAAGGCATCGTCGACGCGGTCTCCGAACTGTCCCGGCAGGTGGACCGCGCGACCCGGGAACGGCTCGACGTCCGCCTGGGCCAGGTGCGCCGCGCGGGGGCGAACCTCTTCCCGCGGCGGCGGCCGCAGGAACGCGTGCTGAACCCGCTCTCCTTCCTCTGCCGCTACGGCCCGCGACTCGTGGAGCGGCTGGCCCGCGAGACCGACCGGCAAGTCGCGTCCTTCTTGGCGGGTCGCGCGGGAGATGGATAGCTTTCGGCCTTCGCGGGTACATCGTCCCGGAGCCGACAGCGGGCACGCCGCGAGCGGACGTTCTTCGACGGGGGGCGCGACAATGAGCGGCACGGGAGATCCGAGATGACCTTCGCTTTCATGGTCGTCCTCGGGCTGATCGTCCTCATTCCCGTGCTCGCCATCGTGATCGACTCTCCCCTTTCCGAAGCCCTGGCGCGCCGGATCGGGAACACCGACTCGGGCACGAACCAGTCCGCCCGCATCGACGCGCTGGAGCAGGAAGTCCAGTACCTGACGCAGGCGGTCGAGGGCATCCGGGAGGAGACCGCCTTCGTGCGCGCGCTCGTGGAGGGAGACGAAGCGCTCCCGGCACTCCCCGCCCGTGATGCGGGACGGCCGGCCGGAAGCGACGCCGGGAACGACGCGGAGCGCTGATCTGACGGAGGGGAAGGCGCCGGGGCAGGGCCGTTCCGCGACGCGGGTCGCCGCCGGTATTCTCGCCAGCCGCATCACCGGGTTTCTGCGCGACGTCCTCATCGCCGCCACGTTCGGCGTCGGGCCGATCACGGATGCGTACGCGGCCGCCCTCAAGATCCCGAACGCGTTTCGCAACCTCCTCAGCGAAGGCGCCCTCTCCGCCTCCTTCGTGCCGGTGTTCTCCTCGTTGATGGAGCGGGGGGAAACGGCTGCGGCGCGGCGGCTCGCGCAGGGCGTGCTCGGCGGCCTCCTCCTCCTCTCCGCCCTCGTCGTGGCCGCGGTCGTCGCCGCCGCGCCCTGGCTCCTGGGGATTCTCGCCCCCGGCTACGACGCCGAGCTGAGCGACCTTACGACGCACCTCGTCCGCATCCTCTTCCCCATGTCCGGGGTGATGATCGTCGGTGCGTGGTGCCTCGGCATCCTCACGAGCCACCGCCGCTTCTTCCTCCCCTTCGTGGCGCCGGTCGTCTGGAACCTGTCCCAGATCGCCGGCCTCCTGCTCGGGGCGCGGCTGGGCTGGGCGCCGCTCATCGTCGTGCTCACCTGGTCCACGCTCATCGGGAGCGTGCTGCAGGTCGCGGTCCAGCTCCCCGCCGTGTACCGCCTGCTCGGCACGCTCCGGCCCCGGGTCGATCTCCGCTTCGAGCCCACGCGCCGCGTCGCGCGCAACGCGATGCCGGTCGCGGCGGGGCAGGGGATCTTCCAGCTCTCGAGCCTGACCGATGTATTCATCGCCAGCCTCCTCGCCGAGGGCGCGCTCACGGGCATCTACTTCGCCCAGCGCATCGCGATGGTGCCGATGGCCCTGTTCGGCGCCTCCGTGGCGGTGGCGGCGCTGCCGGAGATGTCCCGCGAGAAGGGGGTCGAAGCGCTGCGATCCCATCTCTCCACCGGCGTGCGGCGCGTGGCCTACTTCATCCTTCCATCCGTCGCCGTGCTCCTCCTGCTCGGAGACCTCGTGACGTCGCTCATCTACGAACGGGGGGCCTTCGAGGCCGAACACGTGCCGGTCGTGCGGTGGGCCCTGGGCGCCTACGCGCTGGGACTCGTCGCGACGGGCCTCACGAAGCTGTTCGCGAGCGCGTTCCACGCCCTCCAGGACACGCGCACGCCGGTGAAGTACGCCATGGCCGGCGTGGGGGCCGGCATCCTCATCGGGGCGGCGACCGCATTGTGGATGGAGGACCGCGGGTTCGGGCTGCGCGCGGCGGCCGGCCTCGTCTTCGGCAGTTCGGTCGGGGCCTGGGTCAACTTCGTCCTCCTCGTGCGCGGGCTGGGGCGGCGAGGTGCGGGGGGATGGTTCCTCCCGGTGCGGCGTTCGCTCGCCCGCATGGCCGCCGGCGCCGGCCTCGCGAGCGGCGCCTTCCTGGCGGTTCGCTCGCTGCTCGGGGCGCGACTCCCGGACGGATTCCTCGGCGACGCCACCCTCCTCGCGGCCGCGCTGATCGCGGGCGGGCTCTGCTACGCCGGCTGCGCCGGCCTCCCGACCGGGCTGCGGACCGTCGGGGCGACCCCGCCGGGGGAGAAAAGGGGATGAACGGGAAGCGAGGCCCGCTCGGGCCGGACCTCGACGGGCTTCGCGAGCAGGCGCGGGGGCTGGGTCACGAACCCGGAGTGTACCTGTTTCGGGATGCCGCCGGGGACGTCCTCTACGTGGGAAAGGCGAAATCGCTCCGCTCGCGCGTCGCCTCCTATTTCGGCGCCGAGGCGAGCCGTTCCGTGAAGCTCGTCCGCCTCGTGCGGGAGATCGACAGCATCGAGACCTTCCCCGTGCGCTCGGAAGCCGAAGCCCTCCTCCTCGAATGGAATCTCATCCGCGAGTTCGGGCCCCGCTTCAACATTCAGCTCCGCGACGACAAGAGCTATCCGTACATCAAGGTCACGGTCGGGGAGCCTTTCCCGCGGATCTTCGTAACGCGCCGGCTGAGGGATGACGGTTCGCGGTACCTGGGTCCCTTCACGGATGTCGGGGCGATGCGGCGGGCGCTGCGCACGATCAAGAAGATGTACACCGTGCGGTCGTGTCACTACCGGATGCCGGCGGAGCTTCCGCCCCGCCCCTGCCTCGACTATCACATCGGGCGCTGCAAGGCGCCGTGCGCGGGCCTCCAGTCCGAAGCGGACTACCGGTCGATGATCGACGAGATCCTCGAGATTCTCGGAGGGCGGACGGGGGCCGTGAGGCGCTCGGTGGAGGACCGGATGGCGGAAGCCGCCGAAGCGCTGGACTACGAACGGGCGGGGGAGTTGAGGGACGTACTGCGCGGCCTCGATCAACTCGAGAGCCGCCAGGCGGCGATCGACCCCAGGGGCGGGAGCCACGACGCGATCGGGTTCGCGCGCCAGCCGGCGGGCGGGTCGGTGTGCGGCATCGTGCTGAGGGTGCGGGAGGGAAGGCTCGTCGGCCGTCGGCTCCACTATCTCGCGAACGTCGGCGATGAACCGGACGAAGCCGTGCTCGGGGCGCTGGTGAAGGGGTACTATCTGCGCCAGGCGGACGATGTCCCCTCGGAGTTGCTCGTTCCGGACGCGTTCGACGAGCAGGACCTCGTGGAGGAGTACCTTTCCGGGGTCGCCGGACACCGCTTCCGCATCCGGGTGCCCGCGCGCGGACCCGGGCTGGAACTGACGCGGGCCGCGAGCCGAAACGCGGCGCACGTGCTGGAGCGGGACCGGGTGGAGCGGGGAGAGGAGGCGGGGACGGGGGCCGAGACGGCGGGACCGCCGGCCGCCGCGGCGCGGCTCGCGGAGGCGCTCGGGCTGGAGGCGCCGGCGCGGGACCTCGTCTGCTTCGACGTGTCGACGCTCGCGGGCCGGGAGTCCGTTGGCAGTTGCGTGTGGCTCCGGGACGGGCGGCCGCACAAGGATGAGTACCGCAGGTTCCGGATCCGGGACTCGGAGGAGGGAAGGACCGATGACTACGCCATGATGCAGGAGATCGTGTCGCGCTACTTCGACCGCCGCGTCCGGGAAGGGCGTGCGCTGCCCGACCTCGTCGTCGTGGACGGGGGCAGGGGACAGCTGTCGGCGGCGCGGCAGGCCATGGATGGCGCGGGCGTCTCGGACCTGCCCACCGTGGCCCTCGCGAAGCGCGAAGAGGAGGTGTTCCGGCCCGGGGCCCGGACGCCGTTGCGGCTTCCGCGCGCCGACCCGGGGCTGCACTGGCTGCAGCGGGCGCGCGATGAGGCCCACCGCTTCGCGCTCCGTTACAACCGGACGCTGCGTCGCCGTCGCGCGCTCCGATCGAGGCTGAGCGAGATCCCGGGGGTGGGGCCGGAGCGGGAGCAGCGTCTGCTGGAGCGGTTCGGCAGTCTCGACCTCATCCGGAGGGCCACGCCCGCGCAGCTCGCGCGCACGCCGGGGATCGGCCCTGCGACCGCCACGTCGATCCTCGCCGCGCTCCACGAGGAAGATTCGGCGCGGGGAGCCGTCTCGTGACGCGCGGCGGACACCCCCCCGCGGGTCTGTGCGCGCGCTGCCGTCACCGTCGCTGGATCCGGAGCGACCGCGGGTCCGCCTTCCTCCTCTGCCGGCTCTCGCGCACGGACGCGCGCTTCCGGCGCTATCCGACGCTGCCCGTGCTGCGCTGCGCCGGCTTCCAGGCGGAGGAAGAGGCTCCGTGACCGCTCCGACCGCCTCGCCGGCCCGTGTCCGAACCCGTTTCGCGCCGAGCCCGACCGGTGCCCTCCATCTGGGCAACGCGCGCACCGCGATCCTGAATTGGCTCTTCGCGCGGCGGCACGGCGGCGCCTTCGTGCTCCGCCTCGAGGATACGGACACCGAGCGTGCGGTACCGGGAGGGGAGGAGATGATCTACGAGGCCCTCGACTGGCTCGGCATCGCCCCCGACGAGGGCCCGCGGGAGGGGGGACCGTCCGGGCCGTACCGCCAGTTGGCGCGCGCCGACCGGCATCGGGCCCGCGCGGCGGAGTTGCTGGAATCGGGGCGGGCGTTCCGCTGCTACTGCCGGCCGGATGAACTCGAGGCGCGGCGGGCGGAGGGGGTCGCCACGGGGGAGCCCACCGGACGCGATGCGCGCTGCCGCAACCTTCCTGCCGGGCGGGCGCGCCGCCACGAGGCGGAGGGGCGAGGGGGCGCCATCCGGCTTCGCATCGAATCCGGGCCCGTCGAGTTCACGGATCTCCTGAAGGGCACCCTCTCGATCGACGGCGACGACCTGGGGGACCTCGTCCTCGTGCGGAGCGACGGGCGGCCCACGTACAACTTCGCGGTCGCTGTGGACGACATCGAGATGGAGATCAGCCATGTGATCCGGGGCGTGGGCCATCTCTCGAACACGCCCAAGCAGGTGCTCCTCTACCGGGCCTTCGGGGTGAAGCCGCCGGAGTTCGTCCACATCCCGACCGTCCTCGCCCCCGGGGGAGGGAAGCTCTCCAAGCGGCGGGGGGCGGCCGGCGTCCTCGACTACCGGGAGCGGGGGTTCCATCCGGACGCGGTGCTCAACTACCTGTCGCTTCTCTCGTGGTCCTCGGAGGACGGGGAGGAGTTCCTGAGCCGGGAGGCGCTCGTGGAACGGATCGACCTTGGCCGGCTGGGGGCGGCCGATGCCGAGGTGGACGAGGAGAAGATGACCTGGCTGTCGGGACAGCACCTGCGGGCGGAACCGGCCGGTCGGCTGGCCCGCGAGTGGGCGGGGCGGCTCGACGTGGAAGGGCTGGGGCTGAACGACGCCGATCTCCGCCGCGCGGCGGAGGTGTTCGCCAAACGTACGCGCCTCCTCTCCGACGTCGCGTCCGAGGTCGAGCCGATCTACCGTGCGCCGGAGACCGGCGGGTCCGCCGCGCGGGAGTCGCTCTCCGCCCCCGCGGCCGCGACCGCGATCCGCCTCGCCCGCGCGGCGTGGGCGGACACGGCGTGGCGACCCGAACCCCTCGCCGCGGCGCTTCGCGGCGCGATGCGCGACGCCGGGCTCGCGGGGCGTACCTTCTTTCCGCCCGTCCGGGTCGCCCTGACCGGGCAGCTTCACGGCCCCGACCTCGGCGAGGTCGCCTACGCGCTCGGACCGGAGCGCACCCTGATCCGCCTGGCGGCGGCGACAACAGCGGCGACGACAAAGGAGCGAAGCGAATGAGCTGGCGCCTCGATTGCGGCCTCTGCGGGCGAACCGTCGCCCGGGGGCTGGCCACCGTGTGCCCGGACCCGGCCTGCGGGAAGCCCCTGCTGGCCCGGTACGACCTCGGAGCCCTGGACGGCGAAGCGCTGCGGCGGGCGTGGACCGGGCGGCAGGGCGGCATGTGGCGTTTCCGGGAGATCATGCCCGTCGAGCCGAACGAAGATCCGGTGACGCTCGGGGAGGGCGGCACGCCCCTGCTCGAGATCGAGATCGGAGGGGAGTTCGAGGGTCTCACGCTCATGGTGAAGGACGAGGGCCTCAACCCCACCGGGAGCTTCAAGGACCGGGGGCTGTGCGCGGCCGTCACGCGGGCGGTGCACGAGGGGGCGACGGACCTCGTCATCCCGAGCGCCGGAAACGCCGGCGCGGCCCTCGCGGCCTACGCGGCGCGCGCGGGCGTAACCTCCCGCCTCTTCATCCCCGAGGACACGCCGGAGGGCGTCGCCCGGCGCTGCGAGCACTACGGCGCCGACATCGTCCGGGTCGACGGGCTCATCGACGAGTGCGGCCGCCTCTCCGCGGAGTACGGCGCGGAAACGGGGGCGTTCAACATCTCCACGCTCAAGGAGCCATACCGGATCGAGGGGAAGAAGACGATGATGCTGGAGATCGTCGAAGCGCTCGGCTGGCGGGCGCCCGACGCCATCGTCTATCCCACCGGCGGCGGCACCGGCCTCATCGGCAGCGCCAAGACGCTGGCGGAACTGCGTGAACTCGGCCTCATCGACGGGGACACGCGCCTCTACGCCGTGCAGGGCACGGGCTGCGCGCCCATCGTGCGCGCGCACGCGGCGGGCGAGACGTACGCCGAGCCGTGGCGGAACGCCTCGACCGAAGCCTGGGGCCTCCGCGTCCCGGGCGCGCTCGGAGACTTCCTGATGCTCGAAGCCATCCGCGCATCGGGCGGAGGCGGCGTCGCCGTTTCCGACGAGGCGATGCAGGATGGGGCCCTCGACCTCGGCGCGGCCGGCGTGGGGGCCTCGATCGAAGGCGGGGCTACGCTCGCGGGCGCGCGCGAACTCCGGCGGGCCGGGGAGTTGCGCGATGGCGAGACCGTCGTCCTCTTCAACACCGCCCACCTCCTCACGTACTAGCTGGCGGTCCGCGGCAAACGCCCCGCGGGGCTCCGTGCGCCGCGTGAGCCTTCCGGCTACTTTGACCGTGGTTGCGACTCAACACAGAAACAGGGGTTCAGAGCGATGTCGAACATGGTGCGTACTGGCGCGAGAGCGGCGACCGCCGCCACCCTCGCGTCGATCTTCACTTCCGCGGGACTCTTCGGACAGGAATGCGAGTTCGACCCGAACAGCGCGGCCTCCACGGCGTCCGAGGCGATGCAGAGACTCGCCGAGGCCGCAACGGCCGCGGACAGCATGGCCATCTTCGAGGAGGCGTGGGCGGCGCTCGGGTCGGATCTGGACAGCGAAAATCCGGTGGTCCCCCTGCTGGGCGCCCAGATCCAGATCGGTCTCGGCAACTTCCCGGATGCCGTGGAGTTTCTCGACCGCTACGACGCCACGGCGGCTCCCGAGTGCATGATGCACGGCGAGGCACAGCGCTATAACGGCTGGGTCCGGCTCTACAACCAGGGCGTCACGGCGTACGGCGCAGCCGACTACGAGACGGCGCTCGACGCCTTCACGCTTGCGAACGACTTCAATCCCGACCTCCGCACGTACAGCAATGCGGCGCTCCTGCAGTCGCAGCTGGGAGACAACGCGGGTGCGATCGAGACGTACCGGGCCGCGCTCGCCGCGGATATCCCCGATGCGGACGCGGAGTCGCTGCGCGGCATCGTCGGCGGACTCGGCGACATGCTGGCGGCGGAAGGCAGAGGGGATGAAGCCCTCCAGGCCTACAGCGACTACCTCGCCGGGAATCCGGACGATGTCGTGATCCAGATCCGGTATGCGGGAGTCCTGGCCGATCAGGGGCAGACCGAGGAGTCGGCGGCGATCTATGCCGCGACCCTCGAACGAACGGACCTGACGTACCAGCAGTGGCTCGAAGTCGGCGTCGGGTTCTACAACGCCCAGAACTTCCCGGACGCGGCGACCGCGTTCGGCAACGCCCGCGCGGGGAACCCCTACAACAAGGAAGCGATGGAGAACTACGTCAACGCTTCCATCCAGTCCGACCGTCCCGGGCCCGTCATCGCGCTCGCGGACACCCTGACGCAGTGGTACCCCTACGACGCGCTCGCTCACCAGTTGCGCTTTCAGTCGCTGGGCCGCGCCGCAATGAACGAGCAGGCGATGGAGTCCATGGGCGAGGAGCAGGCGTTGCCGCTCTCCGTCACGTTCGCGCAGATGGCCACGGCCGCGAACGGCCGGTACATCGTGCAGCTCGCGTTCACGAACCGCACCGCGTCCGGCACGCTGCAGATCACCTTCGAGTTCGTCGATGCCGGCGGGCAGGTCGTCACGGAGCATACGCAGACCTTCGGGGCCGATTCCGGCAGCTTCACTTTCGAGATCCAGTCCGACGTACCCCTGGCCGGTTTCCGGTACGGAACGATCGGGGGCTGACCGCCCGGCAGGCCGTGGCTTGCCGGGCCTCAGGTCCGGGGGCGGGCCGCTCACTGGAAGCCGGAGCGGCCCCTCTGCGGGTTCCCCACGTGCCAGACCATGATTCGAATCGCCAGCGTCGAGCCGGGGTCGATCGCCGCAGATCTTGAACTGCCGGCGGGCCTCGCCGTGCTTGAGATCAACGACAGACCCGTGCGGGACGGCCTGGACCTCCTCTTCTACCAGGCGGAACCCGCGCTGCGGGTGCTCGCGGAGCGGCGGACGGGAGAGCGGTTCCTGTTCGAGATCGAGAAGCCCGCGGACGAACCCCTCGGCATCGTCCCGGAGCCCGACAAGATCCGCCGCTGCACGAACGCGTGCCCGTTCTGCTTCGTGAAGGGGAACCCGAAATTCGACAAGCTCCGGGCGCCGCTCTATGTGAAGGATGACGATTATCGGCTGTCCTTCCTGCACGGCCACTACATCACGCTGACGAACCTGCGTCCGGATGACTGGGATCGCATATTCGAACAGCGACTGTCGCCGCTCTATGTGAGCGTTCATTCGACGGACCCCGCGGTCCGGCTCGGGATGCTGAAGAACCCCCGGAGCGCGAATATCGGGCAGGATCTCGACCGGCTGGCCGAGGGCCGCATCCTTGTGCACGCGCAAGTCGTACTCTGCCCGGAGGTGAACGACGGCGAACACTTGGCGCGGACGATCGAAGACCTCTATCGCCGCGGGGATGCGATCCGGTCGCTCTCCATCGTACCCGTGGGCCTGACCTCGTGGAACGCCGCCCTGGGCGGGCGGGCGCTCGAACCGGAGGAATGCCGCCAGGCGCTCGACGCCGTCGACGCGATCCGCGAGCGGGCGCTGTCGGAGCGGGGGCACGGGTGGTGCTACGCCGCCGACGAGATGTACCTGCAGGCGGGACTCGAGCCGCCCGGCGCCGCGTACTTCGACGACCACGAACTCGAGAGCAACGGCGTCGGGGCGATCTCCACGCTGACGGATCGCGTGACCGGACAGCTGGAGGCGCTCCGCCCGCTGGAAGGGTGCCGGGTCGTGGCGGTCACGGGGACCTCCATGGGGCCGACGATGACCCGCCTCGCGGGCCGCATCGCGCGGCGCACCGGGGCCGAGGTGTCGACGGTGGCGGTCGGGAACACGCTGTACGGGCCGATGGTCACGACGGCCGGCCTCCTGCCGGGCGCGGACCACCGGAGCGCACTCCGCGGCGCGGGGGACTTCGACGTGGCCCTCTTCTCGGCGCAGGCGCTGAACGACGGCGACCTCTTCCTCGACGACGTGAGCCTCGCCGAGCTGCAGGCCGATTTTCCCGGCCGCAGGGTCGAGCCCTCCCACGACCTCGTCGACGTCCTGACGCGACTTTAGTGGTGTCGACACTGATGGCTCTCCGCACGGTCGCCATCGTGGGCCGCCCCAACGTCGGCAAGTCGACGCTCTTCAACCGGATCCTGGGGCGGCGCGTGGCGATCGTCGCCGAGCGCCCCGGCGTGACGCGGGACCGGCAGTTCGCCGAGGCGGAATGGGCCGGGCGGCGCTTCCTCCTCGTCGATACCGGAGGCCTCGTCGTGCGGCCGGATGAACGCATCGACCTCGAGGTGCGCCGGCAGGCCGAGACGGCGATCGGCCACGCGGACGTCGTCGTCTTCGTCGTGGACGGCCGCGACGGCGTCCAGCCCGTGGACCGCCACGTCGCGGAACTCCTGCGCCGGTCGGGCCTGCCCGTGATCGTGGCCGCGAACAAGCTCGACGAACTCGGCGAAGCGATCGGGCACGTCGACTTCTACGAGCTCGGCCTCGGCGACCCCACGCCGCTGGCGGCCCTCAGCGGCAAGGGATCGGGGGACCTCCTCGACCGCGTGGTCGAGGCCCTCCCGGAATCGCCGGAGCCGGAGGAGGACGACGCCGACATCCGCATCGCCGTCATCGGACGTCCCAACGTGGGCAAGTCCAGCTTCGTGAACCGTCTCCTCGGTGAGGATCGCGTCATCGTCCACGAGGAAGCGGGGACCACCCGCGACGCGATCGACACGGACCTCGTCCTGGAAGGGCGCCGCGTCCGGCTCATCGACACCGCCGGCCTCCGCCGCCGGGCCCGTATCGTGGATGACCTCGAATTCCTCGGGCGGCTGCGGGCGGCCTCGGCCATCGACCGGGCGGACGTCTGTCTCCTCCTCGTGGATACCCGGGCAGGCGCGGCGAACCAGGACTTCCGGATCGGGCACCAGGCGTGGGACGAGGGAAAGGGTCTCGTGTTCGTGGCCAACAAGTGGGACCTGATCGAGGACCGCGGACCTTCCGCGCTGGCCGGTTTCGAGCGCGAACTCCGCGAGCGCGCGCACTATCTTCGCTGGGTGCCGATCATCACCTGTTCGGCGTTGACGGGGAAGCGGGTGCGGAAGGCCATCGACCTCGCGTTCGAGGTGCAGGAAGCGCGGGCGCGGCGGGTGCCCACGGCGGAGGTGAACGAAGTGCTTCAACGGCTGGTTGCGCGCCGGCAGCCTCCCCAGGGGGGGCGGGGAGACGTGCGGCTGCTGTACGGCAGCCAGGTGGCGGCATCCCCGCCGCAGTTCGTACTCTGGTCCAACCGGCCGCACGACCTCAAGGAGCACTATGTGAGATACCTCGTCGCCGGCTTCCGGGAGGCCTGGGGATTCGAGGGATCTCCCATCCGGATCAAGCTGAAGAAGCGTTCGGGGCGCGAATGACCGCACCGCTCCTGACGCTTGCCGCCTATCTCATCGGGGCCTTCCCCACCAGCTACCTCGTCGGGCGCGCCTACGGGTACGACCTCCGGCGGGAGGGGAGCGGCAACCTCGGATCCACGAACGCCTACCGGGTGCTCGGGTTCTTCCCGGCCGTGGGCGTGCTCATCGTGGACCTGCTGAAGGGATTCGTGCCCGTGTGGCTCTTCCCGATGTGGGACGGGCGGGGCGGCGCCTGGACCCTCGCGTACGGGCTCGCGGCCATCTCCGGACACGTGTGGCCCGTGTACACGAGATTCAGGGGAGGGAAGGGGGTCGCGACCGCCGCCGGAACGATGGCCGCGCTGGTGCCGGTGGCCGTGATCGTCGCCTTCTTCGTGTGGGTCGTGACGGTGATCCTCACGCGGACGGCCTCCATGGCGTCCCTCCTCTCCGCGGCCCTCGTGCCCATCATGGCCCGCGGCTCGGCGGCCCCGCGCTCCGTCGTGTTCTATGCGCTCCTCCTCGCCATCGCCGTCTGGTGGACGCACCGCTCGAACCTCGCGCGGATCGTGAGGCGCGAGGAGTTCCAGGTGGATTGGCGCCGCGGCCGGCTCCCGCGCCGGGAGAGGACGGCGCGGAAGTCCCCGGAGGACGAGGCGTGAGCGGGCAGCGGGTCGCCGTGCTGGGCGCGGGCAGCTGGGGCACGGCGCTGGCCGATGTCCTCGTGCGGAACGGCCACGAGGTGCGCCTGTGGGCGCGGGACCCGGCTCACGCCGCCGCGATGCGCGACAGCGGGACGAACGAACGCTATCTGCCCGGAATCGAGCTGGGCCGCCCCCTCACCGTGACATCGGATCTCGCGGAGGCGATGGACGGCGCCGGTTTCGTGCTCTCCGTCTGCCCATCGCACGCGGTGCGCGAGGTGCTGGGACACGCCGCGCCCCACCTTGGCGACCAGGTGCTGGTCTCGGCCTCCAAGGGGATCGAGCTCGGCACGCACCGGAGGATGTCGGAGGTCATCGTGGAGACGCTGGGCGAGGCCGCGGGACCCCGCACGGTCGTTCTCTCGGGACCCAGCTTCGCGGAGGAACTCCTCCGCGGGCTTCCGACCGCGGTCGTCGCCGCGAGCCGGAGCGAGGCCCACGCGCTCGCCGTGCAGAGCCTGTTCCGGAACGGGTACTTTCGAGTGTACACGCAGCCGGATGTGGACGGCGTGGAGCTCGGCGGGGCGCTCAAGAACGTGATCGCGCTCGCGGCGGGGATCTCGGACGGGCTGGAGCTGGGTTCGAACGCGCGCGCGGCGCTCATCAACCGCGGATTGGCGGAGACCGCGCGGCTCGCCCGGCACTTCGGAGCGCGGGAAACGACGCTCGGGGGCCTCGCCGGGCTCGGAGACCTCGTCCTCACCTGCACCGGACGGCTGAGCCGGAATCGCTCGGCCGGACTCGCCATCGGAGCGGGTCGGCGGCCTTCGGACGTGATCGGAGAGATGGACCAGGTAGTGGAAGGCGTGCGGACGGCGCGCGCGGCATACGAACTGAGCCGGGACCTGGACGTGGAGATGCCGATCACGAGCAGTGTATATTCGATCCTGTACGAAGATGTGGCGCCCCGGGAGGCGCTGGCGCGGCTGATGGCCCGGGAACCGAAACCCGAGCGCTGGGGCTAGCAGCCCGAGGCAGGACCCGGCGCCAGCGCCACCAAGGGCTGCCAGCAAGGACTGCCAGCAAGGGAAGGGGACGGCGTGTCCGACCGGATCGCCCCGAAGGAGTACTACTCGATCGGCGAAGTGTGCGAGATCGCGGATCTCAAGGCGCATGTCCTGCGCTATTGGGAAACGCAGTTCTCGGCGCTTCGTCCCACGAAGAACCGGGCGGGGAACCGGGTGTACCGGCCGAAGCAGATCCAGCTCGTGCAGCTCCTGCGGCACCTCCTCTATACCGAGCGGTACACGATCGAGGGCGCACGGCGGAAGCTCGACCAGCTGCGGGCGGGCGGGGAACTCGCAGAGCAGGCGCGCGTGGCGTGGGACCGGGAGACGATCCGCGACCTCCGGAGGGAGGCCGACGAACTGGTCGAGCTGCTCGAGGACGGCGAGGCCGGGTGACCGAAGCGGAAAAACCCGTCCTCCTGTGCACGAACGACGACGGCGTGAAGTCGACCGGGCTCGCGTTGCTCGCCCGCGTGGCCGAGGCGTTCGGCGACGTGTGGACGGTGGCGCCGGACCGGGAGCAGAGCGCCACGAGCCATGCGTTGTCGCTGTTCCGCCCGCTCCGGCTGACGCGGCTCGGACCGCGGCGCTACATGGTGGACGGGACGCCGACCGATTGCGTGCTCCTGGCCCTGAAGGAGATCCTCGAGGCACGGCCCCGCTTCGTCCTCTCCGGCGTCAACCACGGCCCCAACATGGGGGAAGACGTGCTCTATTCCGGCACCGTGGCGGCGGCGATGGAGGCGACGATCCTCGGCGTGCCCGCGATCGCCTTCTCGTTCACGGGGAGCGACGACGGCGTTCTGGAAACCTACGAGGAGACGCTCGGCCGGATCATCGCCTCCTGCCTCGACCGGGATTCCTTTCCGGATGAGACGTTCTTCAACGTCAACCTTCCGGACCGGCCGGCGGGCCAGGTGAAGGGGATCACGGTGACGGCGCTGGGGCGTCGGGTGTACCACGACTCGCTCCGCCGGATTCACGATGAGGAAGGGACCGAGTATTTCAAGATCGGAGGGGGACGTTCGGCGTGGCGCGGCCGGGAGGACTCGGATTTCCGCGCCGTGCGCGCGGGCTTCGTCTCGGTGACGCCGCTCCACCTCGACCTGACGAATTTCGAACTGCTGAACGAGGTAAGGTCGTGGCGACTGGGAGGTTGACGGAGCGGGACCCCGCGGCGGACTACCGGCGCGACCGCCGCCGCCTCGTGGAACGGCTCCGGGATCGGGGGGTGAGCGATCTGGCCGTGCTGCACGCGTTCGACAGCGTTCCGCGGCATGCGTTCGTACCCGACGTGATGCGGGCCCGCGCATACGAGGATGTCCCGCTCCCCATCGGCCGGGGGCAGACGATTTCGAGCCCTACGATCCACGCCCTCAGTCTCGAATACGCCGAAATCCGCCCCGGTCATCGCGTCCTCGAGGTCGGGACGGGCGCGGGATTTCAAACGGCGCTCCTCGCGGCGCTCGGGGCGGCGGTGTACTCCATCGAGCGGATCGCTTCCCTGTACGAGGCCGCGGCACGCAGACTGGACCGCCTCGGCGTGGACGCGCGTCTCATGCACGGGGACGGGAGCCGGGGCTGGCCGAAACACGCTCCCTTCCAGGCGATCATCGTGGGCGCGGCCGCCGCCCGCCCGCCCGAGGCGCTGTTCAGGCAGCTCGCCGACGGTGGCCGCCTGATCGTGCCCGTCGGGACGCGGCGGCAGGAACTGCGGCGCTACACGCGACGCGGCGACGACTTCGCGCGGGAGACGATCACCGGCGCCCGCTTCGTGCCCCTCATCCAGGATGGGCCGCGGGGCGAGGGCCCCGAGTGAGGCCCGTGAGAGCCTGGGCCGGGGTGTACGCGAAGGGCCTCGCCATGGGGCTCGCGGATCTCGTGCCCGGGGTTTCGGGCGGGACGATCGCCTTCATCTCGGGCATCTACGACGAACTCGTCGCGACGATCGCGGGGCTCGACCGCCGCCTGCTCGGAGCGTTCCGGGAAGGAGGGGTGCGCGGCGTCTGGCAGGCGGGCAACCTGGGCTTCCTCGCCGTGCTGCTCGCCGGCATCGGTACGAGCGTGTTCGCCTTCGCCGGGCTGCTGCACTGGCTGCTCGCGAACCGGCCCGTGGAGCTGTGGGCCTTCTTCTTCGGCCTCGTGGCGGCGTCGGTCCCGCTCGTCGGCCGGCAGGTCACGGATCGCCGGGCCGGCACCTGGACCCTTGCCGCCGCCGGGGCCGTGCTCGCCGCCGTCGTCACGTCGCTGCCCCCGCTCGTCCGCTCCGACGCGCCCCTCTTTCTCGCGGCGGCCGCGGCCGTGGCGGCGTGCGCCATGATCCTGCCCGGGATCTCCGGCGCCTTCATCCTGCTCATCCTGGGCGCCTACGCCCCCGTGATCGCCGCCCTCGACAGCCTGGATTTCGTCCGGATCGGGGTCGTGGGCATTGGGGTCGCCGCCGGCCTGCTCGCGTTCAGCCGCGGCCTGCGGCGCCTGCTCGCCCGGCACCGGACGCCCACGCTGGCCGCGCTCGCCGGGTTCCTGCTCGGCTCGCTCAACGCGCTGTGGCCGTGGAAGGCGCAACTCCGTGAGCTGTACACGCACAGCGACGGCCGCATCACGTGGTTGCTGGCGAACCGCTGGCCCGCGGGCGCCGGCGAGATCTGGCCGGCGGCAGCTCTCGCGCTCCTCGGGGCGGGGGCGGTCCTGGCGATCGACCGCATCGCCCGCGGGTCGGATCAGCCGTGACGGCACGCAAGTAGCGGCGATCCGCCGGGCCGGGTAGCTTCCACGCCGTTCGGCAACCGAGCGGGAAACGAGGAGGGAACGGCAGATGGCGGACGCACTCGCCAGCGGAAAGACACCAGACGGCGACGGCGGCCGGCAGGACGCCTTCGTCCGGTCCACCTTCCGCCTGGCCACCTGGGTCAACAGGAACATGCGGGCGGTGCTGGTGGGAGCCGCCGGCACCGCGATGGTCGTCGTGGGCCTCGTGTACTACACGAACTTCCAGGCCTCGGTGCGCGAGCAGGCGGCGTCCGAACTCGCGACGTTGCGCATGACCGCGGTCGACCCCGAACTCCTCATCGCCGATCTCGAAGCCTACGTCGATCGGTTCGGCGGCGTCGCCGCGGCGAACGAGGGTCGGCTACTCCTCGCGCGGACCTACCTCGACCAGGGGCGGTCCGTGGAGGCCGCAGAGGTCGCGAGCACGATTTCGGAGGCGCCGGACCGGCCGGTCGGACTCGCCGCCCGCACGCTCCTCGCCGCGGCGCAGGAAGCGTCCGGGGACGCGGAGACCGCGCTCGCGACTTGGGAAACCCTGGGAGAGACGGCGCGTTTCGCTTTCCAGCGCCGCGAGGCGCTCGCTTCCGCGGCGAGAATCCTCGCGTCCCTCGGCCGTCTCGATGAAGCCGAGACGATCTTCGCCGCCATCGCCGAGGAAGCCGCGGGGGAGGACCCCGTGGAAGCCGGCGTCTACCGCCTCCGGCTGGGAGAGCTCAAGGCCCGGCGCGCGGGTAGCGGCTGACCTCGGAACGCCCCGGCCGATTCCCGGCACTCCATACGCGGCAGCCATGCAAAGGACTATGGTCGTGCAGCGCCCCAGGAATGACGCATAAGATATATTATGTAAACTTGCAGCAAGACCTCGCGATCCCCTCCACCGCTCTTGGCGCTGGCGTGGGGTTTTGCCACGGACTGCTAGAACGCGAAGGTGTGGGAGTACTTGACCATGAGTGCCCGCCCGGACGAGAACGGGAGGCGCGGGTCGACGCCGCCGTTCGTGCGGTCCATGAAGTAGCCCTCGTTGTAGACCACCCACAGGTCCACGCCCTCGCGGAAGTGATAGCGGAAGCGCGCGTTCACGCTCACCTGCTCCGTCGTCGAGTTGTACTGTGCGAGCGTGCTCAGCGAGAGGTGCGTGTCGAGCGCGAAATCCAGGTTGAGTCTCGCCAGGTGCGTCGTCAGGAAGTCGCGGTTCGGCAACTCGAAGCGGTTGATGTGGTAGCTCGGGCGAAGCTCGAAATGCCGGGAGAGGTTCAGCGCCGGACTCAGGCGAAGGCTCACGCGGCGACCGTCGTAGAAGCTCCCGGCCGAACCGCCGATCTCCCCGCGCACGAGGCCGCCGCGAGCGAGCCGGAGCGAGGCCTCGGCTTCGTGGAACCAGTACTCCCCCGGGTCGATCTTCAAATCCGCGATCTCGAACGGGTCCCGGATGCTCTCGAAGCTCGAACGGGATGTGAGAATCATGAAGGTCCCGGACTTCAAGCCGATCATCATCTGAGGGGCGATAACCCGTGACTCCGGCGTGAGATCCGCGTTCCTGTAGTAGTGCTGCGTCTCGCCGCTGAGGGTCACGGCGCGGAGCGCCGAGTTGGCGCCCATGAACCAGGAATAGCCGGCCGATCCGCCGAAGAGCGTGAACTCGTTCCGCAACTGGAAGCCCAGGCGCGGCAGGTAGTCGCCTCCCACGCGGCGATACTGCGCGCTGTAGGCGAACCCCTCCTGTCTCCTCCGCTCGAACTGCGCGAAGAGGGTCCCGGCGTCGAGCGGGTTGCGCTCCGCGACATCGTCATCGAAGGACTGGGCCCAACGCAGCGTCAGGTATTCGTCCCCGAACACCCGAACCTCACTGTCCGCCCCGTAGGCCACGTTCGTCTTGCCGTACGCATCGACGCGCGTGGTGACGATCCCGCCGATGGACGAATTCTGGTTGAAGACCTGCTGCTTGAGCCGCAGCACGCCCATGTTCTCGCCCGGCCGCCCGACCGCGGGGGCCGTCTGCATGTTCAGCAGGCCGAAGTCGAGCCCCCCGGCCCGCCCCACCACCCGCGCGCCCCCGTAGATGCGGACGAGTTCGCCGCGGTCGAGCCCGATCCGGCGGCTGAAGAAGACCCGGTCGGTGACGCCGCCGGTGGCGAAGTCGAAGGTTGCCGAGCGTTCCTGGAAGAACTGCCGCTTCTCCGGGAAGAAGAGCGGGAACCGCGTGACATTGATCTGCTGGTCGTCCGCCTCCACCTGGGCGAAGTCGGTGTTCGCCGTGAGGTCGATCGACAAGTTCGACGATGGCGAATACTTGAAGTCGAGGCCCGGTTCCCCGGTGGGGTCGTCCGTCGTCTCCCAGTACGCCCGCACGTCCGGCGGTTCGCGCAGGGTCGGGATCTGCGTCATCCCCCCGAGCACGTACGGCGTCACGTAGATCGGGTTGGCGCGATCCACGCCGCTGAACGTGACCCGTTGCGCCAGCGACGGCTTGCCGAAGCCGAAGAACCCGTACTCCGGCGAGATGTCGGGGTAGACGTGGCGTTCGTTCTTGCGCGAGATCGAGCGGTAGACGATGAGCCCCATCGTCACTTCCCCGCCCGTATTCTGGAACCCGAGCGTCGAGAACGGGATCTGCATCTCCGCCGACCAGCCGTCGTTCGTCCGCTGGACGGCGGCGTTCCAGTGCGCATTCCAGTCGCTGTTGAAGGGCCGGGTCCCCGCCGTCCACTCCGCGTCGCCCCAGACCGCGCGATCGGAGCGGGCGCCGTTGGGGTTCACCACGAAAGCGACGGCCGTCTCGTGGTCGTTGTAGCTGTCGATCACGACCGAGAACTGGTCGTCGCCGCTGAAGCCGTCGCGGGCGAAGCTGTTCGCGCGGATTCCGCCGAGGTCCGAATCAAACAGCTGCCCCGAGACGTACAGGTACCCTTCGTCGTAGGCGATCCGGATCCGCGTCTCTTCGGTGAGGGTCCCGTCGTACGTAGGCGAATACATCACGAGCGGCACGGGGTCGATCTCATCCCACGCGGGTTCGTCGACGAAGCCGTCGACCTGGATGTGCCCCTGCCCCTGGAGCCGGTGGAGAGGCACCGCGGGTTTCCCCCGCCCGCCGTCCTGCGCCGCCGCTGCCCCCGGCAGTGCCGCCGCAAGAGCCACGCAGGCGCCGGCCGCCACGCCGATTCCGGCCGGCCCCCCCCCAACTCTCCGGGAAGCGGTCACGCGACGCATCTCTCTACCAGATGAAGGTGTGGGAGTACTTGATCATGATGTTTCGCCCCGCCGACCACGGCAGCCTCGGATCGAACCCGCGGTCCCGTTCGAAGTTGAACCCTTCATTATACACAATCCAGAGGTCCGTGCCTTCCCTGAAGTGATAGCGGAAGCGCGCGTTGACGCTCGTCCGCTCGTCGAGGTTGTTGTACTGCGCGAAGGCGCTGAACGAGATGTGGGTGTTGAAGGCGAAGTTCAGCCGCAGCCGGCCCAGGTGCGTCGTCGTCGCCTCGCTCCGGTCGGGGAACTCGAGCCGGTTCACCTCGTAGCCGCCGACGACCTCCAGGTAGCGGGAGACGGTCCACGTGGGGTTGAAGATGAGACCCACGCGCCGCCCATCGTAGAAGCTCCCCGCCGTCGTCCGGATGTCGCCGCGGAAGATGGTGCTGCGCGGCAGCGACCAGTCGATCCCGGCCTCCGTGAACCGGTATTCCCCCGGCTCAATGGACACCGCTGCGGCCGAGAAGGGCCTCTGGATATCCTCGATCTGGCTGTTTGCGTAGGCCGTGATCATCGCGGTCGACTTGAATTCGAGCCGCACCTCGGGACGGATCGAGCGCGATTCGAGGGTGAGGTCGACGTTGCGCTGGTAGTTCTCGCCCACCATCGCCAGCGTGATCGCGTTCAGCGTCGCGTCGGCCCCGCGGAGCCAGGTATGGGCCAACTCTCCGCCGAACAGCGTGAAGTCGTTTCGCAGTTGAAACCCGAGGCGCGGCAGGTAGTCGGGGCCCACCCGCCGGTAGAAGAGGTTGTAGGAGACGCCGCGGTCCGTCCGCCGCTCCCAGCGCGCCCGAACGAGGCTCGCGTCGAGCACGTTGCGCTCCCTGACCACCTCGTCCTGGGTCTGCGCCCATGTGACCGTCAGGTACTCGTCCCCGAACAGCCGCAGTTGCGAGTCCAGGCCGTAGGCGACGTTGTTCCGGCCGTTGGAGCCGTAGCGGGTCGTGAGGATCCCCCCGATGAACGAATACGGATTGAGCACCTGCTGCTTGAGGCGCATGACGCCCACGTTCTCGCCCGACCGCCCCGCGGCCGGCGCCGTCTGCATGTTGAGGATCCCGAAGTCCAGGCCGGCGAGCCGGCCGACCAGCCGCGCGCCCCCGTAGATGCGGATGAGTTCGCCCCCTTCGAGCCCGATGCGGCGGCTGAAGAACACGCGGTCGGTGAACCCTCCCGTCCCGAAATCGAAGGTCGAGGAGCGTTCCTGGAAGAACTGCCGTTTCTCGGGGAAGAAGAGCGAGAAGCGGGTCAGGTTCACCTGCTGGTCGTCCGCCTCCACCTGCGCGAAATCGGTGTTGACCGTGAGGTCGATGGCGAGGTTCGACGAGGGAGAGTACTTGAGATCGACGCCCGGCTCCGCCACCTGGTCCCGCTCGGTTCCCCAGAAGGAGGCGGCGTCCGACGGTTCCCTGAGGACCGGGGTCCGGCTCAGGCCTCCGAGCACGTACGGGGTCACGTAGGCCGGCGTCGTGGGCCGCACGCCACGCAGCGTCATGCGCTGGCCCTGCGAAGGCTTGAGGAAGCCCCCCTGCCCCCATTCGCGGCCGATGAACGGGAAGACGTGGCGCTCGTTCTTCCGGGCGATGAAGCGGTAGACGATGATCCCCATCGTCACTTCGTCCCCCTGCGCCTGGAAGCCCAGCGTGGAGAACGGAACCCGGTATTCCGCGAACCAGCCCTCGGCGTTTCGCGAGGTGACGACCTGCCAGTGGGCGTTCCAGTCCACGTTGAACGGCATCACGTCGCCCGTGAAGTCGCCGTCGTTGGAGAGCGAGCGATCCTGGCGGACGCCGGCGGGCGTGGTCCCGAGCCAGACGCCGGTCTCGTAGTCGTTGTAGCTGTCGATCACGAACGAGAGGAGATCGTCCCCGCTGAACGCATCCCGGAGGTAGGTGTTCGCCCGGATGCCCTCGGGGTTCGAGTCGTACATCCGGCCGGAGAGGTACAGGTACTCGTCGTCGTGGGCGATCCGGACCTCGGTCCGCTCCGTCATCTCGCCCCCGTGGTCCGGAGCCCACATGAACATCGGGAGCGGCTCGATCGCATCCCAGGCCGGCTCGTTGACGACGCCGTCAATGTCGATCTCGCCCGCGAGTCGGGGGATGGGAACCGGAACGGGCGAGCGGAGCTCCGCGGCGTCGATCGGGTCCGAGCCCCCGGCCTGCGCGGAGAGCCCGGGCGCCGCGAGCAAACAGACCGGCACAATCCACGCGCACGAAGTCGCGAGTCGCCGACATCGACGGCCGATATGGGTCAACGGCATGTCCCCAGGGTCGGGGTGGCACCGGGAAGGTCTGCTCGCCGAAAGAACACCCCGGCGAGCCCGAGGGTTCAATCCCGGCGGCGGAGGGCGCGCCGCCAGCCGAGGAGCCGGCCCCGGCCCCGGGCTACCAGCTGAAGGTGTGCGAGTACTTGACCATGATGTTCCGTCCGGCCGACCACGGCAGTCTCGGATCGAATCCCCGTTCGCGGTCGAAGTTCAGCCCTTCGTTGTACACGATCCAGAGATCCGTTCCCTCGCGGAAGTGGTAACGGAAGCGGGCGTTGATGCTCATGCGCTCGTCGAGGTTGTTGTACTGCGCGAACGTGCTGAACGAGACCTGCGGATTGAGAGCGAAGGCGAGCCGCACCCGGCCGAGTTGCGTGGTCGCCGCCTCCCCCCGGTCCGGAAACTCGATCCGGTTCACCTCGTAGCCGCCGCCGATCTCCAGGTAGCGGGACACGCTCCACATCGGGTTGAAGATGAGGCCCGCGCGCCGGCCATCGTAGAAGCTCCCCACCGTGGTCTTGATGTCGCCCCGGAAGATCGCGGTGCGCGGCAGCATCCAGTCGATGCCCACTTCCCGGAACCAGTACTCGCCCGGCGGGATCGAGAGGCCGGTGATGCGGAACGGCGTCCGGATGTCCTCGAACTGCGTGTTCAAATAGGCCGCGATGCGCGACCCCGACTTGAAGGCGAGTTCCAGTTCGGGGCGGATCGATTGCGACTCCGGCGTGACGTCGGCGTTGCGGTAGTAGCTCTCCCCCATCACCGACAGCGTGACGGTGTTCAGCGAAGCGCTCGGACCCTGAAGCCAGGTGTGGCCGACCTCGCCGCCGAAGAGCGTGAAGTCCCTCCGCAACTGGAAGCCGAGCCGCGGCGTGTAGTCGGGCCCCACGCGCCGGTAGTAGAGGTTGTACGACACGCCGCGGTCCGTTCTCCGCTCCCACCGGACCCGGAACAGGCCCGCGTCGAGCGGATTCCGCTCGTTCACCGCCTCGTCGAACGTCTGCGCCCACGTCAGCGTCACCCACTCGTTGCCGAGAGGGCGAATCTGCGTATCCACGCCGTAGGCGACGTTGTCCTGGCCGTTCCCCCCCAGCCGCGTCGCGACGATTCCGCCCACGAACGAGTACGGATTGAGCACCTGCTGCTTCACGCGCATCACGCCGACGTTTTCTCCCGAGCGCCCGCCAACCGGAGCGGTCTGCATGTTCAGGAGCCCGTAGTCGAGGCCTCCCATGCGGCCGACGACCCGCGCCCCCCCGTAAATCCGTACGAGTTCCCCGCCCTCCAGACCGACCCTTCGGCTGAAGAACACCCGGTCGGTGAAGCCGCCGGTCCCGAAGTCGAAGGTCGAGGACCGCTCCTGGAAGAACTGGCGTTTCTCCGGGAAGAAGAGGGAGAACCGGGTGAGGTTGACCTGCTGCTCGTCCGCCTCCACCTGGGCGAAATCGGTGTTGACGGTGAGGTCGATGGCGAGGTTGGACGACGGGGAATACTTGAGGTCGACGCCCGGTTCCGTCGTCCGGTCCTGTTCCGCCGCCCAGTAGGCGGCCGCGTCCGCCGGCTCTCGCAGCACCGGCGTCCGGCTGAGGCCGCCGAGCGCGTAGGGCGTCACGTAGATCGGCGCCGTGGGCCGAACTTCGCGCAGCGTCACCCGCTGCGTCTGCGACGGCTTCATGAAGGCGAGCCGGCCCCATTCCCGCGCGATCGGCGGGTACACCTGGCGTTCGTTCTTCCGGCCGATGTAGCGATAGATGGTGATCCCCATCGTCACTTCGTCGCCCTCCGCCTGGAATCCCAGCGTCGAGAATGGGATCCGAAACTCCGCGAACCACCCTTCCCCGTTGCGGGTCGTGCGCACATCCCAGTGCGCGTTCCAGTCCTCGTTGAAGGGTGGGAGGTCGCCGCTGAACTCGGCATCGTTGGAGATCGAGCGGTCCTGCCGGACCCCGGCCGGGGTCGTGCCGAACCAGAGCGCGGTTTCGTAGTCGTTGTAGCTGTCGATCACGAACGAAAACAGGTCATCGCCGCTGTAACTGTCGCGATAGAAGGTGTTTACGCGGATGCCTTCCGGGTTCGAATCGTACATCCGCCCGGAGACGTAGAGGTACCGGTCATCGTGCGCGAGGCGGATCTCCGTCCGCTCCGTCTGCTCCCCGCCGTGGGTCGGCGACATGATGAAGAGCGGGAGCGGATCGATCGTCTCCCACACGGGCTCGTTCACGACCCCGTCCACCTCGATCGTCTCGGAGATGCGGGTGATGGGCACCGGTGCGGCGGGCCGGAGCGCAGCGATGTCCATCTCACCCGCGGCGTTGGCCTGGGCCGCGAGCCCCGAGGCCGTCCACGCGGCCGCCACCGCGCCGGCGAACAGGGCCCCCGCGAGCCGGTCGCCGCGCACGGACAGCCGTCTCGGCACGCGCAGGGGCGTCGCGCGGCTTCTCATCGGTCCCGCCGCGGTCGGATCATTCGAGCAGTTCGGTACCGCAGTGCTTGCAGTGGGTAGCATCCGGGTCGTGGCCGGACGAGGCGCAGCGCAGGCACACCCGCTCCATGGCGGCCCGCAGTCTCGCTTCGCGGCCGCCCGTGATCTCGGCCGTCACGATGCCCGTCGGGACGGCGATCACGCCGTACCCCAGGATCATGAGGAGCGCGGCGAGCATCTGCCCCGCCGTCGTCTGCGGCGTGATGTCGCCGAACCCCACCGTCGTCACGGTGACGATGGCCCAGTAGACGCCGCGGGGGATGCTGCTGAAGCCCGCCTCCGCTCCCTCGATCACGTACATCGCGGCGCCCACGACCGTCACCACGACGAGCACCGCGACGATGAACACGGCGACCTTGTAGGCGCTCGAGCGCAGCGCGCTGATCAGGAGACGCTCTCCCCCCACGAACTGGGCGAGCTTCAGGACCCTGAACACCCGCAGCACCCGCAGCAGGCGGATGACGGCGAGCGCCTGTCCTCCCGGGATCAGCAGCCCCACGAAGTTGGGCAGGACGGCGAGCAGATCGACGATCCCGAAGAAGGAACGGGCGTATTGGCCGGCTCGCTCCGCGGAGATGAGGCGGAATATGTACTCGACCGTGAACAGAATCGTGAACACCCATTCGAGCGTCCACAGCGCGCCTCGAGCGCGAAGGTTGAAATCCTGCACGCTCTCCAGCATCACGACGACGACGCTGGCGAGGATGACGCCGATCAGGATGAGGTCGAAGAGGCGGCCGGCGCGGGTGAGGTTACCGAAGATGATGCGGTGGGCCTCGCACCTCCACCGCGGCCGCTTCGAGAAGACCGGATGGTTCTCATAGTCGATCGCCGGACGCGGGGGGTCCCGCCGGGACGGGAAGTACGACATGGTCCGGTTCCTGGCCATCACAGCCTCCCGATCAGGGACCGCAGCCGCAGCGCCCACACCCGCCACACCGCTTCGCGCACGATCGCCCCCGACATCTTGCTCTGCCCGAGGCGACGGTCGGTGAACACGATGGGGACTTCCCCGACCCGGAACCCCTTCTTCCACGCGCGGAAGTTCATCTCAATCTGGAACGTGTACCCGGTAGATCCCACGCGGTCGAGGTCGATCGACTCCAGTACGCGCCGCGTGAAGCACTTGAAGCCGCTCGTGGAGTCGGCGAGGCGCAGTCCCGTGGCGATGCGAGCGTACTTGTTCGCGTAGTAGCTGAGGAGCAGGCGCGACATGGGCCAGTTGATGACGTTCACCCCCGCAGTATAGCGGGATCCGACGACGACATCGAAGCGGCCGGTCGCGGCGATCATGTCGGAAATATAGCGCGCGTCGTGCGATCCGTCGGCGTCCATCTCGAAGATCCACTCGAAATCCCGTTCGAGCGCCCAGCGGAAGCCGGCGATGTAGGCAGTGCCGAGCCCGAGCTTCCCTTCCCTGTGCAGGACGTTCACGCGCGGATCCGCCGCGGCGAGCGAGTCGACGAGGGCGCCGGTTCCGTCGGGCGATGCGTCGTCGACGACGAGGACCGAGAGCCGGCCGTCCTGCGCCAGCACGCCCTCGACGATCCCGGCGATGGAATCGATCTCGTTGTACGTAGGCAGGATGACGAGGCCCCGCTCGCCGCCCTCGGAAACCGCGGCAGCGACGGGGTCGTCTTCGGGGTCCGGAGACGCCGTGAAGGAGGTGTCGGGGTTCATGGCGCGCCGAATTTAGCGCCCGAGGGACCGCTCCCGCATCCGTGCGCCGTCCGTGCGGCCGATGTTTACGGTTTGCGCCGTCCGCGTCGCGACCGTGGGTTCAGGGATTGCAGGGACCGAACGTGGTGCTATCGAATACCGACCGTATCTCTCCCTCGTCGAGGGCCCGCCCGAAGAACATCACTTCGTCGATCGCTCCGGTGAACTCCAGGTCGAGTTCCTCGTCCGCGAACCCCTCCTCGCTCCGCGCTCCGATCCCGACGAACACGTCGTTCACGTGGATGCTCCCGACGTCGCTGGTCCCCTGCCGGACCGCGTTGACGTAGAAGGCGAGCCGGTCGCCGTCCCAGGTCATGGCGAGGTGCGTCCACTCGCCGGCGACGAGACGCGGCCCGTAGACTCGCACGTCCTGCTCGCTTCCATCCCTGATGAACGTTCTCCACCTGCCGTTGTGGTTGTCCAGCTCCCACGACTCCTTCCAGGGGTGTCCCTTTCCGATGACGGTCCCGCTGCCGCTGGCCTCGCCCGGTCCCGGTTTGGCCCAGGCCATGACCGAGAACGGACCTTTCGGGTTCAGGGTGGGAGCATCCGGTACGCGCGCGATCGCATCCACGCCATCGAAGGAGAAGGCTGTCCCGGCGCCGGGAACGCCCTCGGCGTAACCCGCCCCGTTCATGAGCGTCGCGTCCGCGTCGCCGATGAGATCCGCGCCGGTGCCTTCCCCCGCCCAATGATGAAGGATACCCTCAGGCGCCAGGGCACAGACCGTGAGTTCGAAACTCTGCCGGGCTTCCGCCCTCTCGCCATCGCGCGCGACCACGGTCCCCGTCGCGACTCCGCGGGACATCCCCTCCATGGTCAACCAGCTCCCCGCTACGGACAGCCCGGCGACACCGGGATTCGACGATGTCGCCTCGTACGCCAGGGTCTCCCCATCCGGATCGGCGAAGAACCACGAGAGCTCCAGACCGACGCTGCGACCGACGGGAATGGTCTGCGCCCAGATCGGGCCACGTACCACGGGAGCCCGGTTTGGCCGGCCTGGATCGACGATCCCGCGCTCAGCCTCCGCGCAACCGAGGCTCAGCACCGCGACCGCGGCGGCCAGTACCGCTAACGGGGCCCTCGCAATGACACGGTCGGAGCGGGCCATGGCATCCTCCTCGGCATTTGGCAGCCTGTCGATGGCGGCGTAGCTTTCCGGTTCGTATCCCCAAACCGGTATCAGGTTCCTTGCCCGCAACTCGGCCGGCGGTCCGGGCCGCGGCGCCAGTCCAGGCCGTGGCGGCAGTCCAGGCGAACCCGCCGGGTCCGCCGTCCCCTCGCATCTCCGGCGCGCGGCAGCTATGCGAGAAAGGATCGTCAGTTGGCATCCCCGCTCCGCAAATCGTCCCCTGAGACTGGACGGCCCGAGGGCGACGTGCGCCGGGCGGGACTGCTCGCTTCGTTCGTCCGGGCCGTTCACCGCCGGCTGCCCGGCCTCGTGGGCGGGGCCAGACGCATCGTGTACCGGACCCCGCTGCTACGGAACGTGATGCTGCCGACGTATCCCTACTGGGTGGATCCCGGGGTGCTGGCGGCGATGTTGGGCCTCATCGATGTGACGCGACGGACCGGAGGCGCCGTCGTGGAGATCGGCGTCGGCCGCGGAGACAGCTCCGTGTTCATCCTCGAACATCTCATGACGACCCGCGACCCGCGGGACCTGGTTCTCGTGGACACCTTCGACGGCTTCACTCCGGAGAGCATCGCGCATGAGACCGGCGAGCGGCGCAAGACGAGGTCGGAGATCTCGGACTATTCCTACCTGGACCGCCGCGTGTTCGAGCACGGCCTCATGCGCCTGGGCTATTCGAACTACCGCATCGTCGCGGGCGACTGCGCGAAGGTGGACTGGGGCGACGTCACGGGTCCGGTCGGCGCGGTCCTGCTGGACGTGGATCTCTACCTTCCCACGCGAGAGGTACTCGAGGCACTCTGGCCCCTCGTCGTCCCCGGCGGCGGGTTCATCGTCGATGACTGCATCGAACCGAACTGGGCGGACGGCGCCCTCCAGGCGTACACCGAATTCACGGACCGCCATGGCCTGCCGTTCACCAGGGTCGGGCGCAGCGGCGGCCTCATCGTCAAGCCGGCCGACCAGGAATGACGACCGTCCCGCGAATCCTGATCGTGATCGGCACCCGGCCGGAAGCGATCAAGATGGCGCCGGTGCATGACGCGCTGCGCCGCCTCGAACCGGCGTTCGACACGAAGCTCGCGTTGAGCGGGCAGCACCTCGACCTCGTGGAGCCGGCGCTGGACATCTTCGGCCTGGCGCCGGACTACCGGCTGAACGTGATGCGGGAAGGCCAGGACGTGGCGGATGTCGTGAGCCGCGTCCTCCGGGGCTTGCGCGACATCCTGCGCGAAGCCGTGCCGGATGTCCTCCTCGTGCAGGGGGACACGGCCACGGTGTTCGCCGCCTCGCTGGCCGGTTTCCTCGAGCAGGTGAAGGTGGGGCACGTGGAGGCGGGGCTCCGCAGCCACGACCGCTATGCGCCCTTCCCGGAGGAGATCCTGCGCCGGCTCACGGATGTCGCGTCCGAGTACCACTTCGCCCCGACGATCCGGGCGCGCGACGAGCTGCTGCGAGAGAACGCCTCCCCGGACAGTGTGTTCGTCACCGGGAATACGGTGGTCGACGCTCTGCTTTCCGTCGCCCGCCGGAAGCGGCCCGTAAAGGATCCCTCCCTGGCGGAGATCCGGTCGCGGGTACGGGGTGGCGAGGCGCGGCTCGTCCTGCTGACCGCGCATCGCCGCGAAGCCTTCGGCCGCCCGCTCACCGAGGTTTTCCGGGCCGTTCGGGATGTGGCCGATGCACAACCCGATGTGTGCGTGCTCTATCCCGTCCATCCCAACCCGAACGTCCTCGTGCCGGCGCGCGAGTTGTTGGCGGAGCACCCGCGCATTCGCCTCACCGAGCCGCTCGACTACCTGGACCTCGTAGCGGCGCTGGAATCCGCGGCGCTCGTGATGACCGATTCCGGCGGCATTCAGGAGGAGGCGCCGACCTTCGGCGCCCCCGTCCTCGTATTGCGGGATGTCACGGAGCGCCCGGAGGGAGTGGAGGCCGGAGTCGCCGAACTCGTCGGGACGGATCGCCGGCTCATCGCGGAGCGCGCCCGTGCGGCCCTGTCTCGTGAGCCCGGCCTTGAACCGCCCCGCAACCCGTACGGAGACGGGCGGGCCGGCGAGCGGATCGCGGACATCCTCGCCGCGGACCTGCTCGGCCGGACGCGCCGAATCGAGGATTGGGCCGGATGAACATCCTCATGCACACCGTCTACTATGCGCCCGAGGTCGGAGGCCTGGAGAGTCACGTGCACTTTCTCTGCCGCGCCCTGGCCGCGCGAGGACACACGGTGCGCGTGGTGACGTCCGCGTCCCAGCCCGGCCTGCCGGCGTTCGAGACCATGGACGGCGTAGAGCTTCGCAGGACGTGGCTTCCGGCACGGAACACGCCGGGGTGGGCCGCGCACGCGCTGGGGTCGCTGCCGAGCTTCATCGAGTGGGCCCAGGAGGCGGATATCCTCCACGCGCAGGATATCGCGGCCGTCCCGCCCTGCCTCGCGGCGCGCGGCACGAGCGAGACCCCGATCGTCACCACCTACCATACGAGCCATTTCCTCCGGCGTGCGGACTCCCGCTTCTGGCGCCCGGTTTTTCGCGGGTTCCTGCGCGCGGCGGACCACAATCTCGCGGCAAGCCGGGAGATCGCGGGCGTCGGCGAGTCGATCGCTCCGGGGGTGCACGTGGAGGCACTGACGAACGGCGTGGACACCGTGACGTTCCGTCGCAGCGGCGCGCCCGAGCCGAAGCGCCGTACGGAGCGACCCGCCCGCCTCATCGCCCCGCGACGCCTGTTCGAGAAGAACGGCGTCGAGTACTTCGTGCGCGCGCTCCCGCTCATCGCCGAACATGTCGCCGTGGAAGCGCTCATCGTGGGCGACGGCCCCGAACGGGACCGGCTCGAGGCACTGGCCCGGGAACTCGGTGTTTCGGACCGGGTGCGCTTCCTCGGGGCCCGACCGCACGCCGAGATGCCTCGACTGCTGTCCTCGTGCGATCTCGCGGTCTTCCCTTCCCTCATGGAGGCGACATCCGTGGCCGCGCTCGAGGCGATGGCGTGCGAATTGCCGGTGGCGGCAACGAACGTCGGAGGCCTCCCGGAGATCGTCGACGACAGCGTCGGAGGACTCTGCGAGCCCGCGGACCCGGTGAGCCTGGCGCGGCTGGTGACAAGGCTGCTGAGCGGCGGGCGGCTGCCCGACCTGGGGGCCGAGGCGCGACGGCGGGTGGTCTCGCAGTGGAGCAACGAGCGCCTGGCGGACCGCCACGAAGAGATTTACACGGAACTTCTCTCCGAGCGCGCGCGCCGGAACTGAACGCCGTTCGCCACGAGCAGGGCAAGCAGCACCGCGATGCCCAGCCAGAACGACCACCTCAGCAGTCCGGATTCGTAGTACATCTCCACCTGGGCCCGTCCAGCCGGCACGGGCACGGCCCGCAGCGTGTGGTACGCGCGCATGACCGGCACGCTCTCTTCGTTCACGCGGGCCTTCCACGCGGGATACCAGTTGTCCGCCACCACAAGGAGAGCGGGCCCCTCGGAGACGACTTCGAGCCGAAGCCGATCGGGTCCGCGCTCGCGCCACGTCACCTCGCCACTGACCGAACCCCCGTCGAGTTCCAGCGGCGCCGCCTCGGCCAGGACCACTTCCCTCTCCGGGTCGAAGTCCGGCGACAGCATGTAGGGCACGGCCTCCTCGTCGGTCTTGACGACGGCGGAGCCCACGAGGCGGGCACGAGGCAGCCCCGCCTCCTCGAAGACGGACTCCAGGGTCCGACCGTCCGGCGTTTGCGTGCGACTGAGGACCGGTCCGGCCGGAGATTGCCCCATGGCGAGATCCGGCCACAGGATGTACCGCACGTTCAGCAGGGCCCGGATCTTGCCGGACTGCAGGAGATTGAGCGGAAGCCCGGAGCCGGCCATCCCGATCAGTTCGCGGTACCGGGCGAGGTCGTTCGGATGGTGGCCGGCCGCCATTTCGATCCCGCTCAGGACCGGATCGAGGTCCTGTCCGGCCCTCCGCAGGGACAGCATGCGGTAAGGCTCGTCGTTCCCCCGCTCGCGTTCCAGCACCGCCTGGATGTTCGGATCCGGGGCGGCCCACTGGTGGAAATCCGTCGTCTGAACGAAGACCCGGTCCACCCGCAGCGCGTCCGCGGCCACCAGGGCGACGAGTCCGACAACGAGCAGGGCCGGGCCGAGGCGGGACCCGCGGTAGGCCCACGCCAGGATCGCGAGACCTCCCGCCAGCGCGAATGCGAACCAGGCGCCCGCCGCAATGTGGGGCACGGCTGCCGCGAGCGCCGCCTGGCGCCCTTCGCCGATCCCGAAGACGGCCGTCCATGTGGACGTCAGGCTCCCGACCGAGGCGAGTAACGCCACACCCCCCAGGATGCCGGCGCCCCAGAGGAGTACGCGCTGCGGCGTGCCGGACGCCGGCGCTTCCTTCCGGATGGCGCGAATACGGTCGACGCCCAGGGCGGCCAGCGTCGCCACGGAGAATGCGAACAGAAACATCGCTGTGGATGGAGCCCGGAACATTCGGATGCCCGGCACCACTTCGTACGCGATGCGCCACACGGGCGTATGCGCGCCGAGCGCGAACAGGAGCACGGCGCCGGCCAGGCCCGCGAAGAACCAGCGGGTGCCGCGTCGTGCGCCGCCGGCGAAGGACACCGCCGCCAGCAGGAGGAGCACCAGTCCGGCGTACTCGGAATTGAGCTTGAACGGATTCCGGCCCCAATAGGTGCCCGCGGCCCACGCGGCGGACCCGTCCACGCTGCTGCCGACGAACTCCGGGATCACCAGCGAAGCAACTTCCTCGGGGTGGAGCGACCACGAACTCGACCACGCCTCGCCGGTTTCTCCCGCGAGTTCACTGGACGTCGCCGTGCGCCGGGAAAACTCGGACACATAGTCGACAGCGGGAATGAGCTGTCCTGCGGCGATGACCGCACCCACGACCGAAGCCAGCAGGAAGAGTCCGAAACGCCCGAGCGCCCGCCGGCTCCGCACGCCGGACAGACCTCTCGCGCTGTCGGAGGTCTCCTCCTCGCGCCCCGCCCTCTGCCGCAGGAAGCCGATCGTCCTGAAGATCGCAAACGCTCCGACGGCGGCGAACAGGAAGTACGCCAACTGGAAGTGCGGCGTCAGGATGACCGCCGCCACGACGAGCGCGATGCCGGTGAACGAACTCAACCGGGGGCGGAGGAAGTAGCGCTCCGTACAGAGAAACAGGAGCGGCGCGAGGGCGGTCACGAACAGCTTCCCGTCATGCCCGCCGTAGACGAAACTCACCATCACCGGGGCCAGCATGTAACCGACCCCGGACACGAGGGCCGCACTCCGCGAGACGCCGAGGGCCCGGGTCCAACCGAACATGAAGAATCCCGCGGCGATCACGTGCAGGATGAGCTTCCAGCCCAGCGACCGGTACGTCTCGGTGAGGAGGAGAAGGAGAAACGACGGGGGATAGAGCGCGTCGCCCGCGCTCAGCCCGTCAATGTACGGAGTGCCTCCCAGAACCTCGGGCTGCCAGAGCGGCACCCGGCCAAGTTCCCTGATGTCCTCCGCGTAGAGGGTGCGGGCGTGATATCCGCCGGAGAGCGTATCGGTGCCCACCAGCATCGCATCGCTGAAGATGAAGGATGCGAAGAGCACGATCCCGAGGCCGGGAAACAGAACCCAGGGAGCCCAACGCGGCACGACGGCCGCAGGTCCGGGATCCGCCCCTTCGCTGCCGTGCCCAGGCGCCGGCTCGGGCCCGCGCCGCCGTTTATCCCTCGAAGGCATTCATGACTCCGTCCATCATCGCTTTCTATCGGGTCTGCCCAACGCTCGCTCAACGTACCGGCCGACCCGGGGCAACTCCACTGGACGTCGGCTTGGCGACTATCCCCGGCGCGCGCCCATCCCGATCAGCGCCGCGATCGCGAACCCGAGGACTTCGGCCAGCGTGGACCAGAGCCTGGCGGCCAGCGCGAGCGCGGCCGCGGGTCCGATCGGAAGGCCGGCCGCCACGCCGAGCAAACTCGCCATGGCCGCTTCTCGCACGACCATGCCGGCGGGCGCCAGGATGACCAGGTATCCGGCCACGTAGGCGGTTGCGAACACTCCGATCGCCTGGAGCGGGCCCAGAGGGTTGGACACGAGCATCCCTTCGAGCAGCAACCAGAAGCCCAGGCCGTGTGGCAACCATAGCACGAGGCGCCCCAGCGTGGCCCGGAGCAGGAGGCCTCCCTGCACCGCGGGAGGTTCGGAGTCGGGCGGTTCCCGCAACAGCCGGCGGCCCAGCCGGATCATGACGCGAAGCACGGGCGGCGCGAGGGCGGCGCCGATGACGAGAACACCGAACACCGCCGACCACGGTCCGATGGCGCCGAATACGCCCGGGCCGAGCACGGCGGCCCCGATGCCCGCGCCGGTGGCGAGCGTGCCCGCCTGCAGGATGAGCGCCACGGTGAGCGCGACGACCCCGGAATCGCCGCGGGCGCGGACGTAGGCGACGAGACCCGTGGCCTGCCAGATCCTGCCCGGCAGGTACCGGGCGAGCTGCGACCCGAGCCACACGGAGACGCCTTCCCGCACACCCATGCGGGCGCCGCAGGCGCGGAACACGGAGGCCCAGAGGACTGCGCCGGCCAACAGGGTCAGGATTTCGCAGGCCACGGCTCCGACCAGCCACGGCGCGCGAAGCCGCCAACCCACACCCTCCGCCCCGGCCACCGCCGCCCAGGCGTCCCAGCGCCCGGACAGGGCGACGGCCACCGCAACGAGCGCGGCCAGCAGGAAGACGCACGCACCGATGACGACGACGGGACGCGGCCGGCCCGCGCCAAGCCCGTGATCCCGCGCCGCCTCAGTCAGTGGATGCCGGCGCGGGCAGGAGGCGGAAGATGTACGACGGCGGCTCCCCGTCCCCGTACACCAACTCGAACCGGGTCTGGTACGCCTGGATCGCGGGGACGAGATACCGCCCCGTCGTCGCGCTGATCTGATCCACGACCACGTAGTCCGCTCCCATCTCCTCGAGACCGCGCATCACGGTGGCAGGATCGGAGGAGAACGCATACGCATCGCCGCGGCGGCGCGCGTGCCAGTAGAAGAGACGCGGCTTCCGGTTCACGATGATCGCCTCCGGAGGCGTGTGGTCCCGGGCCCAGCGGGCAGCGGCATACAGGCTCGCCTCGGCGGGGCGATCGCACGGCCGGCCGGCACGATAGGACGCGGCGCAAGCGATGCGATCCGGCGCGGTCCCCGCGACCCAGGAGACGCCGAATACGGCGATCACGATGGCGGCCGCCCAGCCGATCCACGCCCGGGAAGGAGACGCCAGCCGCCATACGGCCACGAAGGCAAGAACGAGCACTACCGGGAGGAGGGGGAGCAGGAAGCGGCGATCCGTCCACGCGGTCGGCCAGGTCAGGATGATGCCGGTGTACAGAAAGGCGAACACCTCGACGGGCCGCAAACCCTCGCGCGCACGCAGCGCCCATCCCGCCAGAGCCGTGGCCGCAACCGCCAGGCCGAGGGCCACGGAGACGCCGCCCGCCCCGCTGAGGGATCCCGGGCCGGCGAGCGTCTGCGGAAGCACGGACTCCACGTAGCGCCATGAGTTCTCGGCGGCGCGGACCACGAGTCCGCCCACCTCCACGCTCCCGGCCCCGGCGTCATACGGGTTGGCGAGCAGGAGTTCGGCCAGGTACCCGCCCCTGCCGGGCGCGGCCCACCGCTGATAGAGCACCCACCCTCCGATGACCCCGACGGCGGCGCCCGCCGCCCCGAGAGCGCGGACTCGGCGTCCCTCGAGCAGCCAGGCCAGCGGCAACGCGACGAGCAGGGCGAGCCCGGCCGTCCGGGTCATGAAGGCCATCGACGCGGCGACCAGGGCGAACGCGACGCTCTTCCTGTCCCCACGCAGGGCCAGCCAGAGCGCCAGCGTGACGAACAGCGTGAACGGCGCTTCGCTGAGGATGTAGTGGCCGTACTCCAGCAGCGTCGGGTTGACGGCCAACACGCCAGCGGCCGCGAGGGCGGGCCCCTTCCCCGCCCACCGCCGTCCGAAATGCGCCGTGACCCAGACGACACCCGACGTGAAGGCCAGCATGAGCACCTTCGCCACGATGACTCCGCCCACCCAGCCCGACAGCGCAAGCAGCGACGGCAGGAGAGGCGGATACTTGTCGTGGAGCGGCGTCCCCGGCAGGTAGAGGTCGCGGTACCCCTCTCCGGTTCTCAGCGCCTCCCCGAGGATGAGGTATGCCGCGTTGTCGCCGCCGGGAAAGAGCGTGGGTTCGAAGACGATCAACCCCAGCAGGAAATGGAGGAGTGCCAGGCCCGCGGCGACAAGGTTGAAGTTGTCCTTTCGCGGGGCACTCACGCTCAACCGGACCCGCCGCGCTTCAGGTCCTCGATCTCGTCGCGCAGTTGCGCCATCGTCTCCGCGAGGAAGCCGAGGATGAAGAGGAGAAGGCCTCCCACGACGAGGAGAACGACGAGCGTGAGGAGCGGACGATACCCGAGGCCGAACCCGAAGCGCAGGACCAGCGCCGCGAGCCCCGTCACGCAGCCCGCCGCGATCAGCGCCAGGCCGCTCGTGCCGAAGAAGAGGAGCGGCTTGCGCCCGAACACGAGCTGGAACCACACCGACACCATGTCCAGCATGCCGATCAGGATTCGCCGCCGCCCCGAGAACTTGGGCTCGCCGTGCCGTCGCGGGAGAAGGTCGATGTCCAGTTCGCCGAGCCGGTATCCCCGGGCGTGGGCGAGCACGACGAAATAGCGGTGCCAGTCGTGCCGCAGCCGGAGGCCTGTGAGGACGTCGGCCCGGAAGGCCTTCATCGAGTTGAGGTCGCGCACGGGCACCTTGAAGATCGCGCGCGCGAGCCGGTTGTAGATCGACGACGTGAAGCGCTTCTCGTAGCGCCCCACCTTGCGGCCCGCGACGAGGTCGTACCCCTCGTCCAGCTTCGCCGCGAAGCGCGGGATCTCCTCCGTGGAATGCTGCAGGTCCGCGTCGAAGAGGACGAGAACCTCGCCGCGGGCGGCCTCGGCGGCCGTGAGCATCGCCTCCGTCTTCCCCCGGTTCACCCGATGCCGGAGCACGATGGCCGCACCGCCCAGCCCCGCCCGCTCGGCCGCCTCCTCGGCGGCTTCGGCCGTCCCGTCGCCGGAACCATCGTCGACCAGGACGACCTCCGCCGCGAGATCGTGCTTCGCGAACGTCGCCGCGAGTTCCGCGAACAGTTCGGGCATGTTCTCGGCTTCGTCATACGCCGGGACGATGACCGAGATTGCCGGATCGCTCATACGCGCCTGCGCAGCCGCGCCGCGAGGATTCCGAGCCGGTCGCGGTACTTGGCCACCGTGCGGCGCGCGATCCGAACCCCCTCCTCCTGCAGGCGGGCGGTGATCTCGTGGTCGCTGAGCGGCGCCGTCGGGTCCTCCTCCGCCACGAGCTTGCGGATCCGGGCGCGCACGCCTTCCGCCGACAGATCTTCTCCCCCGAGGGTCGAATAGCCGCCCGAAAAGAAGAACTTGAGCGGATAGAGTCCGCGCGGCGTCTGGACGTACTTGCCGTTGGTCACGCGAGAGACGGTGGACTCGTGCATCTCGATGTGCTTCGCCACATCGCGAAGCGTGAGCGGCCGCAGGTGTTCGGCCCCCTTCTCGAAGAAGTCGCGCTGCCGCTCGACGATGAAGTCCATCACCTTCAGCATCGTCTGCCGGCGCTGCTCGATCGCCTGGATCAGCCACCGGGCGCTGTTGAGCCTCTCCGAGATGAACGCCCTGCTTTCGCCCTCGAAGCGGGCGCGATCCGCGGCCACGTCCCGGTAGACGGGCGAGAGCTTCAGCCGCGGCAGCGACGTGTCGGCGTGCGAGACGCGGTACCGCCCCTCGACCTTCTCCACCGTGAGATCCGGGATCACGTAGGATTCCGACGCATCCGCGTACCGGAGGCCGGGCTTGGGATCCAGCTTCGCGATCTCGTCCGCCGCCGCCTGCACCTCGCCCGGCGTGATTCCGTATTCCTCCGCCAGTTCCGGCCACCGGCGGTTCGCGAGATCATCGAAGTGTCCGTCCACGATCCGGCAGGCCAGCGACGCCTCGCGCCCCCGGTCCCGCAACTGCAGCAGGAGCGTCTCGCGCAGGTTTCGCGCCGCGATGCCGCTGGGTTCGAAGGACTGGATTCGTGCGAGCATCTCCTCTACCTCCGCCCGCGAAACCTGGTTCAGCGCATCGACGATCCGGTCGAGCGAGCACGAGAGGAACCCGTCGCGGTCCACGTTGCCGATGATCTCTTCGCCGATCCGCAGTTCGCGCTCGCCGAGACGGAGCAGGTTCAACTGCTCGTGGAGGTGATCCCAGAGGGTCTGCGCGGCGGCCGCCGTGGGCGCGTAGTACTCCCGTTCCCCGTATTCCTCGCGCCGTCCGCCTGCATCGTAGTCGTCGAGGAGGATGTCCTCCCAGTCCATCTCCTCCGCCTCCCCCGCCTCCTCCGCCTCCCCCGCCTCCTCTCCGGGGTCGTCTCCCGCGTCATCGGCGAGGGACTCGGGCAGGTCGTCGACGGAGTCGTCCGGCTCGTCTCCGGGTTCCACGAAGTCGAGGAAGGGGTTGTCGACGAGCGCCTCTCTCAGGTGGCTCTGGAGGTCGAGCAGCGGCATGTGGAGAAGGTCCATCGCCTGGTAAAGGCGAGGCTGCGCCTTCTGTTCCTGCCGCAGGTGGAGGCCCGCGGCGAGACTCGGCCGTCCCGCGGTCATGTTCAGAGCCTGAAGTCCTCCCCGAGGTACAGTTGCCGGGCTTCCGGATCGTTCACGAGGTGATCCGCCTCGCCCTGCACCAGGATTTTGCCTTCGAACAGGAGGTACGCGCGATCCGTGATCGACAGCGTCTCGCGCACGTTGTGGTCGGTGATGAGAACCCCCAGACCCCTGTCCCGCAGGCCCCGCACGATCCGCTGGATGTCGTCGATCGCGATCGGATCGACCCCGGTGAAGGGTTCATCGAGCAGCAGGAACTTGGGGCGGGTCGCCAACGCCCGCGTGATCTCCAGCCGCCGCCGCTCTCCCCCGGAGAGCGAATAGGCCTTGTTCGCCCGAAGGTGCTTGATGGACAGTTCGTCGAGCAGCTCCTCCAGGCGGTCGCGCCGCTCCTGTCGCGACATCTTTATCGTTTCGAGGATCGCCATCACGTTCTGCTCGACCGTGAGCTTCTGGAAGACCGACGCTTCCTGAGGGAGATAGCCGATGCCGGCTCGCGCCCGCCGGTACATGGGCCAGCTCGTGAGTTCGTCGCTGTCGAGGTAGACGCGTCCCTCGTCGGCCTTGAGCAGGCCGACGATCATGTAGAACGTCGTCGTCTTCCCCGCGCCGTTGGGGCCGAGCAGCCCGACGACCTCTCCCTGCCGCACCTCGATCTCCACCTGGTTCACGACGCAGCGGCGCTTGAAGGAGCGGACGAGGCCTTCGGCCCGTAGTACACTGATCAACGGGATCTCCCGGATCTGAGGGCCGGAGACGCGCCGGTGATCGTGCGCCGCTCCCGTCCCGGTTGGCGGTTACGCGCGGCGAGTTGCACATCGCTCAGGGTGTGCCCGCGCCGGTGCACGGTGTCCGGCGGCGCGCCGAGCGTATCGGGCGGCGCCGCCGTGCTGTCGGGCCGGACATCCGACGTGTCCGATGGCGCGCCGAGCGAGTCGGCGGCGGCTGAGACGCTGTCGGCTACGGCCGCCGCGCTGTCGGCCACGGCTGCGCTGTCGGCCACGGCTGCGCTGTCGGCCACGGCTGCGCTGTCGGCTGCGGCGGCGCTATCCGCCGGCGACGGCGTCCCGAACACCTCCCGCGGTTCGAGGTAGGCGCCGATCGCGTGTTCTCCCTCGACGCCCGTGGGTGCTCCCGCCTCGAAGTCGATCTGGATGCGCCGCGCCACGAGATAGTTCAGCGACGGTCGCAGGCTCACCGTCGAATCCCGCACCATTCGATAGAAGGCGCTCGCGTTCCCGTCGATCACGAGTTGCCGCATGAAGGGGTCGACGGCGGGCGCCGAGTCCGGGACCGAGGCGGCGGAACGCTCGAAGACGGCGATGAGCGTATCGCCGCGCGCCCAGTTCGCCGAGCCGTCGGTCGGCAGTTCGATCTCGGCCGGCTCATCGTCCTCCGCCTCCGGTTCGGTGGTCTCCGCTGCGGCGGCAGCGGTCGTGTCGGGTGCGGCAGCGGTGCTGTCCGCCGGGGCGGCAGCGGTGTCGGCCGCAGCGGTGGTGGTGTCGGCCGCGACGGCGCTGGAGTCGGCGCCGACTCCAGCGGAATCCGGCGAGGCGGGGACCCCCGCAGTGTCCTGAACAGCGGCCGTCGAGTCGTCGGCGGCGGTCGAATCGCTGGCCGTCGGATCCACAGCCGCCGAATCCGCGGCGGTCGAATCGGCCGGCTCCGGAGCCGGCGGCACGGCCCACGACGAGTCGCTCTGGATCGCGACCGCACCGCCGATCGCGTACGCCGTGTCGATCTGACTCCCGTACATCACGAAGTGAATCGAGTCGCCGTGAAGCTCGTGGCTGCCGGAGAGCGCCCGGCTCACACCCTCCCCGTGCGCCTGCAACTGCTCCACCTCTCGATTCGCCAGGTCGATGTCGATCAGTTCCGCCGCCACCTCGAACCTCTCCCCGGACGCGAAGCCGTCGCCGACGGCGTGGATCTCTTCGAGTTCCTGGTTTTGGGAAACGAACTGTATCGAATCGCCCTCAAGCCGGACCCCCTCGGCCTCGATCCACGGCTCGCCCCACAGGGCGCCGAGGCCGTCGGTACGGGTCAGCAGTGCGCTGTCCGCCCGGGCGCTCAGGTCGCTCCGGTTGATGACCGCATTCCCGTAGAAGCGGGCCTCGTCCTCTCCGGCGAAGATGGCCGTCTCCGATTCGATCCTGAACGGCTCCGGCGACTCGGTGTTGGTCGGATAAAACGTCACGGTCGGCCGCCCGGGCGCGGTCGTGACGGCGTCGACGCCGGAGACGGCTCGCAGAAACTCCACGCGGGGGCCGACGAGCGTGGAGCGATCCGTCAGACGCACGAGTTCCACGTTCTCCTCGGCGATGATGAAATCGGAGTGCTGATGGTACAGGAGCCGTTCCGACCGCAGCGTCCTTATCGAGTCCTCGTAGACCACCGCGCCGAAGAGTTCGACCTGGCGCGGGCCGTCGCGCTTTATCGCGCTGTCCGCCTCCATCGTGGCGGTTCCGCAGGTCCACAGGTATCGGCCGCTGAGCACCGTGACGTGCGCACCGGCCACATCACGATTCGTGACGCTCCTCGTGTCGGCTTCGAGCGGACTCCACCGGAGGCTGCACTGGCCGAGCGCCGACCCGACGCCGGCCTCGGGCTCCTGCGCGGCGAGCGGGGCCGTGAGCCATGCCGCCACCGCGAGACAACGCGCGAACCGAATGCGCCCGCGAGTCACCGGCGCGCCGCCGCCGTGGTATCGGGTGGCGCCTCCAGGCTGTCCGGCGGCGTAACCGCTGCCGTGGTGTCGGGCGGCGCTTCCATGCTGTCCGGCGGGACGGCCGCCGCCGTGGTGTCGGGCGGCGCTTCCACGCTGTCCGGCGGCGTGACCGCTGCCGTGGTGTCGGATGGCGCCTCCAGGCTGTCCGGCGGGACGGCCTCCGGGTCGATCTCCGCGGCCGGATCGACCTCTTCCGCAGCCGGATCGGCCTCCGCCGCCACCGAATCCCCCGGCGCCGGTTCGTCCGCCACCTGCTCCCCGGCGACCGGCTCGGCGTCGACGTCCGTCGTATCCCCCGCCGGAACCGCCGGCAGGGGCACGGCCTCCGTGAAGGCGACCCCGGGCCGCATCTCTCCTTCCTGGTTCAGGACGATGACCGAGTCGAGCGCGGGGTCCGACTCGAACCCCGTCCCCTGGAGGGTCAGACCCTCCGTATCGTGCAGGAGACGGAACGCGGTATCTCCGTACAGGCGACCTTCCACGTGCCGATACACGAGCCGCTCCGTCTCGAGACGCTGGTCGTCCAGGCGGTCCTCGACGACCACCTGCTCTTCGGCCTCGAGGTCGCCGGTGAGTTGGAAGAAGATCCCGCCCAACGCGGTCACCTCGGTCGTTTCCAGTCCGCTCGGATCGAAGAACGTCAACGTCATCCGCCGCAGGTGAATCTGGCTCCCCACGCGCCATTCCGCCGTGTCGGCTTCCACGAGGGCGCGCCGGATCCCATCGCGGGTGACGAACGTCCGCATCCCCCGCACGGCGGTATCCACCCCCTGGGGCAGCGGTTCGCCCGCCGTCGGAGGCCCATCGTCGGACCCGCACGCGGCGGAAAACGGCAGCAGCGAAACCCAGGTGAACACACCGAGCGCCCCAGCGCGGCCCGTGCGCCCCCCGCCTTCAACCCGCAAACCGTCCTCCTTCCCGAAACTCTGTCACCAGCCCGTCCCATTCCCCCCGGGCGACGAGCAGGGCCTGAGCGAATTCGCGCACCGCCCCCTCCCCGCCGGGCACCGTCCCCACCCACCGCGCGGCGGCCCGGACTTCGGGCACCGCGCCGACGACCGCGGCCGGCAACCCCACCCGTTCCATGACCGCGAGGTCCGTGAGATCGTCGCCAAGGTGCGCGGCGTGGTCCCACGTGCAACCGCGTCGCGCGAGCATACCCCGAAGCGCCGAAAGCTTTCCCTTTCTGGAACCGAGCGAAACCTCCGCGATCTCCAGCTCCCGCGCCCGCAGCCGGACGGCGGCCGATCGCTTGCCGCTGAGGAACGCGACCACGAGTCCCGCCCGCTGCATCATCCGGATCGCCAGGCCATCGAGGGCGTGAAAGCGGCGCAGTTCCCCCGGGGCGCTGAGGTCCGAGCCCGCGCCCACCCAGATCGAACCGTCCGTGAGTACGCCGTCCACGTCGAGGGACACGAAGCGGACGCACTCCGCCAACCGGCGATCCATGGGAGGTCTAAACGCTCCGGAGTTCATGCGGAGGGGGCTCCCGGAGCGCCACAGCCGCGCGCACGCGCAGCGCCCGTTCCATGACGCGCTCGAGTTCGGCGAGCGGCAGCATGTTGGACGCATCGGAGAGGGCCCCGGGCGGATCCGGGTGTACCTCGATGAAGAGGCCGTCCGCCCCGGCCGCAACCGCCGCCGCCGCGAGCCGCCCGATGTGTTCCGGCTCGCCGCCGCTCCACATCCCTTCTCCCCCCGGCAACTGCACGGCGTGGGACGCGTCGAACACCGTCGGGCAGCGCGTCGCCTCGCGCATGAGGGCGAAGCTCCGCATGTCGACCACCCAGCGCCCGTAGCCCAGGGCGAACCCGCGTTCCGTCACCGCCACGTCCCGCGCCCCCGCCGACAGGAGCTTCCCGACCACGCCACCGACATCTTCCGGGGCCATCCACTGCCCCTTCTTCACGTTCACCGGCCGTCCCGTCGCGGCCGCCGCGAACAGCAGGTCCGTCTGACGGCAGAGGAAGGCGGGAATCTGGAGCGCATCCACAACCTCCGCCGCGGGGGCCGCCTGTTCCGGAAGGTGAACGTCGGTGAGCAGCGGAAGTCCGGAGCGGTCGCGCACCCGGGCGAGCGCGGCCAGCCCTTCTTCGAGACCCGGTCCCCGCGGAGACAACGCGGAAGTCCGGTTCGCCTTGTCGAACGAGGCCTTGAACGTCACCGGCAAGTCGAGCCGCTCCCCGAGTTCCGCCAGGTGGTCCGCGATCTCGAAGTTCAAGGCGTCGCCTTCGAGCACGCACGGCCCCGCGATGAGAAAGAGCGATGTACGCCGGCGACCCGAAAAAAAAGAGGGACGCCCCGGCTTCATCTCCCGACCGTGACCCCGCTCGTCCCGGCCGCGGCCGAGTCCGCCCACCCCTCGGCCGTTCGGTTCCGCCCGGCGGAGTCCAGGGGTGCGTTCCGCAGCGCGTCCCGGCGCGTCACCGCTGCCTCGACGAACGCCGCGAAGAGCGGGTGCGCCTTCGTCGGCCGCGACTTGAGTTCCGGGTGAAACTGCGTGGCGAGGAAGTAGGGATGCTCGGGAAGCTCGAGCATCTCGACGAGTCCGCCGTCCGGCGACATGCCGCTGAAGACCAGCCCCCGCGCACCCAGCGTCTCGCGGTAGGCCGGGTTGACCTCGTACCGGTGGCGGTGCCGCTCGGAGATCTCATCGGCGCCGTAGACGCCGTGCGCCCGCGATCCCGGCTGCAGCAGACACGGATAGGCCCCGAGCCGCATGGTGCCGCCCATGTCCGTCACCTGGTGCTGCGAGTCCAGGAGCGAGATCACGGGATGGCTCGTCCCCGGGTCGAACTCCGTCGAGTGGGCCGTCTCGAGACCGCACACGTTGCGCGCGAACTCGATGATCGCGCACTGCAGACCCAGACAGATCCCGAAATAGGGGACCTCCCGCTCCCGGACGAACCGGATCGTGTCGATCATCCCATCGATGCCGCGCTCCCCGAAGCCGCCCGGGATGAGCACGCCGTGGAAGGGTTCGAGAAAATCGGTGCCCCGCGCCTCTACGTCCTCCGCCGACCGCCACTCGACATCCACCTCGACATCATTGACGGCGCCGCCGTGGATGAACGCCTCCGCGATCGACTTGTAGGAATCCACGAGTTCCGTGTACTTCCCCACCACACAGATCCGCACCCGGCCGTTCGCCGGGTTCTTGATCCGGTCCACCATCGCCTTCCAGTTGTCGAGGTTCGGCGGAGGCGTGTCGAACCCGAACTGCTCGCAGACGCGGTCGTCCACCTCCTGCGCGCGATAGGCCAGCGGGAGTTCGTAGATCGTCGACACGTCGCGCGACTCGATGACCCGGTTCACGTCGACGTTGCAGAAGCGGGCGATCTTCTGCTTGATCCCGTCATCGAGGTCGTGCTCCGTCCGGCACACGAGCAGGTCGGGCTGGATCCCGATGCTCAGGAGTTCCCGCACCGAGTGTTGCGTCGGCTT
Source organism: Candidatus Palauibacter rhopaloidicola (assembly GCA_026914155.1). Lineage (GTDB taxonomy): Bacteria > Gemmatimonadota > Gemmatimonadetes > Palauibacterales > Palauibacteraceae > Palauibacter > Palauibacter rhopaloidicola. Next base: position 68,848 of record JAPPGH010000022.1, read on the forward strand.
CGTCTTCAGTTCGCCGGATGCGTTGATCCAGGGGACGAGGGTGAGGTGGATGAAGAGGGAGTGCTCGCGGCCCACGTCCTGGCGGAACTGCCGGATCGCTTCCAGGAAGGGGAGCGACTCGATGTCGCCGACCGTCCCGCCGATCTCCGTGATCACGACATCGTGGTTCGGCGCCAGGCGCCGCGCCGCCGTCTTGATCTCGTCCGTCACGTGCGGGATGACCTGGACCGTGACGCCGAGGAAGTCGCCGCGCCGCTCCTTCGTGATGATGTCCTGGTAGACGCGGCCCGTCGTGACGTTGTTCGCCTGCGAGAGCGACTCGTCGATGAACCGTTCGTAGTGGCCGAGGTCGAGGTCGGTCTCCGCCCCGTCGTCCGTCACGTAGACCTCGCCGTGCTGGAACGGCGACATCGTCCCGGGGTCGACGTTGAGGTACGGGTCGAACTTCTGGATCGTCACGCGCAGGCCGCGCTCGACGAGCAGGCGCCCGATCGAGGCCGCGGTGATCCCCTTCCCCAGCGCGGAGACGACCCCTCCCGTGATGAAGATGTACCTCGTCCGTGATTCGTCGTCCCTCATCCCCCCACCTCCTTGCTGGACAATACCCGTTCCGCCCGCGCGATGTCGGCCGGCAGATCGACTCCCGGCTCGGTCCAGGGACCGAGTTCGACGTGGATCCGCATGCCCGCCTCGAGCGCCCTCAACTGTTCCAGCCGCTCGGCCCGCTCGAGCGCGGACTCGGGCAGCGCCGCCCACCGCTTGAGCGCGGAGCGCCGGCAGGCGTACACGCCGACGTGACGCAGCCGCGCGCGGGTTCCGAACTCCGGCGACGCGTCCCGCGAGAACGGGATCGGGCTGCGGCTGAAGTAGAGTGCCCTTCCGTCGGCGGCCCGTGCGACCTTGACCACGGCCGGCGACCGCCACTCCTCGTCCCCGCGGATCGGCGCCGCGATCGTCGCGACTTCCCGCGCGCTCCGCACGGCGCCCTCGATCGCCCCTCCGTCCACGAACGGCTCGTCCGCCTGGAAGTTCACGACGACGTCATCCTCCGCCGCACCGAGAAGGTCGGCGGCTTCATCCACGCGGTCCGTGCCGGAAAGGTGGTCCTGCCGCGTGCGGACGACCTCCGCATCGAACCCCCGCGCGCACCCCTCAATCTCGTCGCTGTCCGTCGCGATCACGACCCTGTCGAAGGCGTGAATCGCCGAGGCGGCGCGCCAGCACCACTCAAGGAGCGTGCGACCGGCCAGCGGCTGGAGGGGCTTCCTGGAGATACGGGTGCTGGAGATACGGGCGGGAAGGACGCAGATCACGCCCATCGCTGGGAGGGCCGGGAGACGGTCCGGAACGGCATCGCGAAAAGCTAGGCTCGCGCTCCAGGGTTGTCAAAACGGCGCCCCCCAGCCACCGAACCTCGCAGTCGCCGAGCCAGGTGGATGCCCACCGAACACGCGGAAACGGGCCCGAGGCTTACCCGAGGGGGATCGTTTGGAGCCCCTGTGCGACGTTAAGACAATTCAAAATGGGATTTTCAATTGGCTTAAGCCGATGCAGGGGCGCCGAGGCTTCCATGATCGATCAGGATCTCGGATCGCCACTGAAGCGAGGTGCCGGACCTTACCGGCGGGACGGCATCCGGGTGGGTCGGGCGGACCGGCGGGTGCGGACGTCCACGAAGGCGATGAAACCGGGATCGCCGGGCTCCGCCGTGGAACCGGCGGCGGCCCCGAATTCGAGCCGTAAATCCCACATCCGCAGGGCGAGTCCCCCCTGGATCGCGCCGTGCAGCCCGAACTCATCCTCTTCCGAACCGACGCCCCCGACGCTGCCGCGCGCGAAGACGTCCAGTCCCCCGAGCGCCACGTCGCCGAGGAGGGGGATGGCATAGGCCGTCTCGGCATAGAGCAGGCGGGCGCCCCGCAGGCCCCGAAGCGGCATCGTCGGCAACGTTCCGATGCCCCCGATCGCCGAGTAGCGCTGCTTCGGCAGACGGCCGACGACATCCGCTCGCCCTATGGCAAAGCCCTCCACGGCATGACCCTGCGCAGTCACGCGCCGGAGTGAGACCCGCCCCTCGACCAGGACGAAGTCGTAGCGAGACTCCGTTCCATCCGCGTCGAGCACCAAAGCGCCGATCTCGTCCTCGATCCCGACCTCGATCCCGAGACCCAACGCGGTCCGGCCCTGCCGTCCGTCGACTGCCCACTCAAAGCCCGCAAACCCGAACCAGAAGTCGCCGTAGTCGATCCCCGGGTTCGGATACGGCGCGCTCGGGGCGTCGGCATTCTCGCCGAAGAGGACGGTGACGTCACGCGCCGAGAGTCCTTCCGAAATGTCCCTCCCGGCGGCGACCGCCAGCCGCCAGCGGGAAGTCTCCTCCCATGCGCCGGGCTCCGGAGAGGTCCACTCCCCTTCGAGACCGATCCTCTTCGCGCGGAAGTGATTGCGGACGTCGTCGCCGGCCACGAAGTGCGCGAGGCCGTTGTACCACGTCGGGCGGATCCACTCCTCGTTGCTGACCACGGCGCTCGATACGAACGGGCCCAGCCGGACGCGTTCGCCGAGGCGCCACGAGTTGCGGAGGCGAAAATCCACCTCCTCGCGGGCCGGGATCCAGGTGACGCCACCCGCGAATTCGGGCCGGCCGGGAACGGCGGAGGCCCGGGCCACCGCGTCGACCGGGATCGAAAGGCCGTTCACCCGGTCGTAGGTGGGGAGATGGAAACCGACGACGGCGGGCTCCGGCTCGACTTCGGAGATGATCTCGAACCCGCCCCGCGCGGGCCGGACGCGCAGCGGCTCGCTCGGACGGTAGGTGACGGCCCCCTCGACTTCCGCCACGTCCGAGTCGTAGAACCCGCCCCCGAGCACCAGCACGTCGCCGGCGATGGACGCGCCGGAGCGCAGGAAGAGGTCGCCGTCGACGACGTAGAGATCGCCCTCGATCCGCCCCGCGATGCGCGCCGTGCCTTCGAGCAGGAGGACGGCTCCCGGCACCGTATCTCCCCGCGCCAGGACCGTGTCCCTCGTCCACACCGAGAAGCCGCCGGCTTCGAGGAAGGCCGCGAGCGCCGCCTGCGCCTCCGACCGCGGCTCCTCCGCCAGCCACACCTCCTGCCCGCTCGCCGGGGCCGGCAGCCCGGCCGCCGACCCCGCGGCGAGCGCGACCGCAAGCACGAGGCGCTTCATTCGCCAGCCCTCACCGCCGTCCGCCAGCGGTCCCAGGCGATCACCTCCTCGCGCGGCAGCCGCTCCGGCAGCTCCGCCAGCCCATCGTGGTACCCGAGGCAGAAGAGGGCCACGATCGGGACGTGCTCCGGAACGCCCAGGATCTCGCGGACGTTGCCCTCCCGGAAGCCGTAGACCCAGCTCGACTGCACGCCGAGATCCGCCGCCGCCAGCATCATCGTCTGGGCGGCGGCGGCGAGGTCCATGGCGAAGCTCGGACGGCCCGTGCCGCTCACGTGGGAGTGGATCCGCGCGCAGCAGGCGACGACGACGGGCGCCGTCATCACGTGCGGGTGGTTGAAGGCGGCCGCCGCGATCCTGTGGCGCGCCAGCGCCTCCTGCACGACGACGAAGCGCCAGGGTTGCGCCTCCCGGGCGGAAGAGGCGTAGCGCGCCGCCTCCAGCACCGCGTCCACCACCTCGGGTTCGACGAGATGGTCGCGGAAGCGCCGCACCGGACGCCGGTTGCGCGACAGGTGGAGGAGGCGGGTCAACCTCATCGAGGCTCACCCACGCGGATGGTGGCTGCGGTGTACCTGCCGCAGGTGCGACCGGTCCACGTGCGTGTAGATCTCGGTCGTCGAGATGTCTGCATGTCCGAGCATCTCCTGGACCGACGCGAGGTCGGCGCCTCCCTCGAGCAGGTGCGTCGCGAAGCTGTGGCGCAACGTATGGGGCGTCACGTGCTTCAGGATGCCGGCGCGCTCGACGTGGCGGCGAAGGATCTTCCAGACGCCCATCCGGCTCAGCGGAAGCCCCCGGGCGTTGAGAAAGATGTGCCCGGCGGATCTTCCCCGGTCGAGCGCCGGCCTGGTGGTTCGAAGGTATCGGCGCACCGCCGAGCGCGCAGCCGCGCCGACCGGCACGAACCTCTCCTTCCCTCCCTTCCCCCGCACGCGGACGAGCGCCTCGTCGAGGTCGAGGTCCCGCCCCTTCAGCGCGACCAGTTCGGACACGCGGAGCCCGCAGCCGTAGAGGATCTCGAGCATCGCCTCGTCTCGCCGCGCCGTGCGGCTCTCCGGGTCCGCCGCCCCGATCAGCGCCTCGATCTCGGGGACGGAAAGCACGTCCGGGAGAGGGCGGCCCGCGCGCGGCGCTTCGAGGCGCTCGCTCGGATCGGATTCGATCGCGTCTTCGACGACGAGGAAGCGGAAGTAACCGCGCAGCGCATAGACGCTACGCGCGACCGTGGAGGCCGCCCGCCCCGCGCCGGCCAGCCGCGCGACATGGTCGCGAAGCAGCCCGTACGTGACCCCGGCCGGCCCTTCGACGCCCTCCGAGGCCGCGAACGCCGCGAAGCGCCGGGCTTCGCGCAGGTACGCGTCGATGGTGCGCGGCGAGAGTCCCCGCTCGAAGCCGAGATGGTCGCGGAAAGATTCGAGGTGGAAGGCGCGCTCGATGTCCGGGCCTTCTCGGGTCACGGCGACGCCCGCGATCCGCCGTCCGCGGAACTGCCATCGTCGCGCCGGCTGCGGATCCACCAGCCGATGATGGCGCCGATGAGGATGGCGGCCACGAGCAGCAGCCAGGCGTTCACTTGGCCCAGCAGCTCCATGAGGCGGTCCACGTTGCGCGAGGCGAACAGGCCCCCCGCCAGCATGAGCCCGTTCCAGAGCAGCGAGGCGGCGACGACCGGGGCCATCGCCCGCACCGCGCCCAACCCCGTGAACCCCGCGAAGGTGGGGACGACCACGCGCAGCACCGGCAGGCAGCGGGCGAAGAAGATGGCCCACAGCCCGTGCCGCTCGTAGAAGCGGGCAAGGCGCCGGAACTGGTGCGGGCGGAGGAGGCGCCGGCCCCAGCCGGTCTCGAAGGCGCCGCGGCCCCGCCGCCGCGCAAGTCCGAACACGACCATCGCGCCGCCGGAGTTCGCGATCCACGCGCAGAGGAGGACGGGAAGCGGCTGCAGCGATCCCCGGTCCGCGAGCACGGCGCCGAGCACGACGAACGTGTCGGACGGGACGGGCGGGAAGATGTTCTCGAGCGCGGAGCCCGCGGTGATGAGCGCGTAGGCCGTGAGCGCCGGCAGGGCGAGGAGGAAATCGAGGAGGGGTTGAACGCCCGGAACCTCAGGCACCGTCCCCCGCAGCCGGGGTCACCGTCGCGACCGCGATGGCGGCGAGGCCCTCGCCCCGCCCGATCCACCCCATCCCTTCGTTCGATTTCCCCTTGATCGACACGCCGGCCGCCCCCGTGCCCAGAGCCTCTCCGAGCCGCTCCCGCATGGCCTCGGCGTGCGGCGAGATGCGGGGCCGCTCGGCGATGACGGTCGCGTCGACGTTCACCACCCGGAATCCCCCGTCGCGCAGGCGGCGCACCGCCGAGGCGAGAAGTTCGATGGAGTCGGCGCCCGCGTAGGCGGGGTCGGTATCCGGGAAGAGGACGCCGATGTCCCCGAGGCCCGCGGCGCCCAGGACCGCATCCGTGATCGCGTGCGCGACCGCGTCTCCGTCGGAGTGTCCCTTCAGTCCGGGCGCGTCGGGGATCGCCACGCCCCCCAGCACGAGAGGCCGCGTCTCATCGAAGCGGTGGGAATCGTACCCGACGCCGGTCCGCACCCGCCGAAGCTCCCCGGCCCAGCTAGGGTCGTGTCCCGGACACTAGTCCCGACCCGTGCCCAGGATGCGGAGGGCGAGGTGGGCCGCGTTCTTCGCGTTGTCGATGCCCACGGCGGCGACGGGGACGCCCGGCGGCATCTGCGCGCACGACAGGAGGGCGTCGAGCCCCCCGAGCGTGCCCGCGGAGACGGGGACGCCGATCACCGGCAGCGAGGTGTGCGCCGCCACGACGCCGGGGAGCGCCGCCGAAAGGCCCGCCCCGCAGATCACGACGGAATGGCCGGCCGCCGCCGCCCCCTCCGCCAACTCCGCGGTCCGTTTCGGCTGCCGGTGGGCCGAACTCACCTCCACCTGCACCTCGACCCCGTGCTCACGCAGGATCGCCACGCCCTTGTCCATCGTGGGCATGTCCGACTCCGACCCCATCATCACCAGTACCGAACTCATCGTATCCTCCCGGCCCATCCGCCGCGGGCGCCACCCGCGCGGAAGGCCGCTAGTCGCCGTTCCAGCGCCGGACGGCCAGACAGACGTTGTGGCCGCCGAACCCGAAAGAATTCGAGAGCGCGACCTCGACCTCGCGTTCCAGCACGCCTCCGTGGGCGTATTCGAGATCGCACTCGGGATCCGCTTCCTCGAAGTTGATCGTGGGCGGAATGATTCCGCGCCGGCACACGAGAGCGGAGATCGCCCCCTCGATGGCCCCTGCCGCCCCGAGCGTGTGTCCCGTCATCGACTTCGTCGAACCCACCACGATCGAGTAGGCGTGGTCTCCCAGGACATCCTTGATCGCCTTCGTCTCGGACACGTCGTTCGCGGGCGTCGACGTGCCGTGCGCGTTGATGTACCCGACGTCCGCCGGGTCGAGTCCCCCGTCGTCGAGCGCCTGCTCCATGGCGAGCCGCGCCCCCGAGCCATCCGGCGCCGGCGCCGTCATGTGGTAGGCGTCCGCGCTCTGCCCGAAGCCCGCCACCTCCCCGAGGATCGGCGCCCCGCGCGCCTTCGCGTGTTCGAGTTCCTCGAGGATGAACATCCCCGCGCCTTCCCCGAGCACGAAGCCGTCGCGGTGTGCGTCGAACGGGCGCGAGGCCCGCTTCGGGTCGTCGTTGCGCGTCGACATCGCCCGCATGTTCGCGAAGCCTGCCACCGCGAGCGGCGTGATCGTGGACTCGCTGCCCCCCGTGATCATCACGTCGGCCTCGCCGTTCCGGATCGAGCGGAAGGCGAGCCCGACCGAATGGCCGCTGGAGGCGCAGGCCGACACGGTCGCATAGTTGGGGCCCTGCGCCCCGTACCGCATCGACACCATCCCCGAAGCCATGTCCGGGATGAACATGGGGATGAAGAAGGGGGAAACGCGCCGGGGTCCGCCGCCGAGCAGCCTCTCGTGCTGGGCCTCGAGGAGCGGAAGCCCGCCGATCCCGACGCCGATGAGCACGCCGACCCGGTCCGGGGGAAGCTCCCCGAATCCCTCCGCGAACCCCGCCTCGGTCACGGCCTGCTCGGCCGCGGCCATCGCGAAGTGGAGGAAACGGTCCGCCCGGCGGGCATCCTTCCGGTCCATGTACCGCGCCGGGTCGAAGTCCTTCACTTCGCAGGCGAAACGGACCGAGTGGTCGGCCGCGTCGAACTGGGTGATGGGCCCCGCGCCGCTCACGCCGCGGAGGAGCGCGTCCCAGGTCGAGTCGGGGTCGAGACCGATCGGGGTGACGAGGCCGATCCCCGTGATCGCTACACGTCTTCTCATGAAATGAAGGCCCGCGGGCGCCGGCGCCCCGTACGAAGCCTCGCTAGACCTTTTCGTTCAGATACGCGATGGCCTCCTCGACCGTCTGCATCCGCTCCGCGTCCTCATCCGGGATCTCGATCCCGAACTCCTCCTCGAAGGCCATCACGAGTTCGACGGTATCGAGCGAGTCGGCGCCCAGATCATCGACGAAGTTCGCGTCGTCCACCACCTTCTCCTGCTCCACGCCGAGTTCCTGCGCGATGATCTCCCGCACGCGTGCCGCGTTGTCCATGATTGCGTGTTCTCCTTGTATGAAGGGGACCGACCCGCGGCCCCGCCGTTTCCCGACCCTTTCAGGCGACCGAATATGCGGCGGCGGGGCTAGGACTGCATGACCATCCCGCCGTCGACGACGATGACCTGCCCGGTAACGTACGAAGCCCCGGGACCGACGAGAAATCGCACCACCGTGGCGACATCTTCCGGGGACCCCGGCCGGCCGAGGGGAATCCTCTCCGACATGGCTTTTTGAACGCTTTCGGGCAGTCCCGAGGTCATGTCGGTCGAGATGAACCCGGGCGCGACCGCGTTGGCCCGCACGCCCCGACTCGCAAGCTCCTGAGCGACGCTTCGGGTGAGCGAGATCAGGGCCGCTTTGGCCGCCGCATAGTTGGACTGGCCGCGGTTTCCCGTCAAGCCCACGACGCTGGAGATGTTGACGATGTTTCCGGCCCGCCGCTTCATCATGCCGCGGGCGGCGGCCCGCATGAGATAGAAGGCCCCCGACAGATTCGTGTCGAGCACGGAGCGCCAGTCCTCGTCCTTGAGGCGGAGGAGGATGTTGTCGCGCGTGATCCCCGCGTTGTTCACGAGGATCGTCGCGGCGCCGAGCCGCTCGGAGACGTCCGCCACGAGCCGCTTGCACGCCTCCGGGTCGGAGACGTCGCAGCCGAAGCCCGCGTGTCCGTCGCCGGGCAGACTTTCGGCCACGGCCTCGGCCCGGTCGGCTCCGGTGCCCACCACGGCCACCCGCGCGCCCCCCCGGGCCAGTTCCGCCGCGATCGCGGTCCCGATGCCGCGCGTCGCCCCCGTGACGATGGCGATCTCCCCCGTCAGTTCACTCATTCAGGCACCTGTGCAGTGTCATGAGGTTAGTCCGAAGATCCCAGGTAGGCGTCCACGGACGGCGAGTCTCCGACCGCGGTCACGCGCAGACTTCGATCGATGCGGCGGGCGAGGCCCGAGAGCACGTTGCCGGGTCCGACCTCGAGCCAGCGCGTCGCTCCCGTCTCGCGGATGCGGTCGATCCCCTCCATCCACCGGACGGGCGACGTGAGTTGCAGGATGAGGGTTCGCCGCGCTTCCCCGGAGTCCGTCACGGGTGTCGCCGTGGCGTTGGAGACGACGGGAAACGACGGGTCGCGCCAGTCCGCGCCTTCGAGCGCCGCCGCCAGCCCTTCGGCCGCCGTCGCCATGAGCGGCGAATGGAACGCGCCGCTCACGTTGAGCGGGAGGACGCGGCGTGCGCCGGCCTCGGAAGCGAGCCGGCCCGCCGCGGCGACGGCGTCCAGATCGCCGCTGATGACGACCTGGCCCGGCGCGTTGAGATTCGCGGGCACGGCGATCCCCCCGGCCGCCCCCGCACGCTCGCAGGCGGCGGCCACGGATTCGGCGCCCAACCCGAGTACGGCGGCCATCGTGCCCGGCCGGTCCGCGCCCGAGGCCCCCATCAACCGTCCGCGCTCGCGCACGATCCGGAGGCCGTCCTCGAAGCCGAAGGCATCGGACACGAGGTACGCCGACAGCTCCCCGAGCGAATGTCCCGCTCCGATGCCGGCCTTCCCGGCGCGCGCGGCGATGAGGTGCCAGATGGCGAAGGAGTGGAGCATGATCGCGGGTTGCGCGTTCTCCGTCGCCCGAAGTTCCTCTTCCGGCCCCTCCCAGCAGATCCGGCTCAGCGGCATGCCGAGCGTATCGTCCGCCCGCTCGTAGAGTTCCCGCACCGACCCGTCGTCCTCCGCCAGGTCCCGTCCCATTCCGACGTACTGGGCTCCCTGTCCCGGGAAGAGGAGCGCGACCCCGCTCACCCGCCGCTCTCCTGCGGCATCCGGGCGAGGGAGGTGCGGGTGACGGTCGTGAAGCCCGAGGCGGCGCAGTCGGCCGCCGTGCGAATCCCGTTCATGATCGCGCGCGCCGGGGAGGTCCCGTGACAGATGACCGTGACCCCGTCCACGCCGAACAGGGGCGCGCCGCCGTACTCCGTGTAGTCGAGAAAGCGCAGCGCCTCGCCGAGTTCGCCTCCTTCGCCGACGCCGGCGTCGCGGAAGATCTCGAGCACGAACTCGGCGATCGACTCGTAGAACTTGAGCAGCACGTTCCCGACGAAGCCGCCGCACACGAGCACGTCGCAGGCCCCGGTCACGATCTGGTGTCCCTCGACGTTGCCGACGAAATGGAGCTTCGGGTCGGCCGAGAGGAGGCGGTGGGCGGACGCGATCGCGCCCCCTCCCTTCTCTCCCTCCACCCCGATGTTGAGAAGGCCGACCCGCGGCCGCCCGACCGAGAGTGTCCGGCGCAGATAGGTCGAGCCCAGGTGTGCGAACTGGTGCAGTTGCCGCGGGCGGACGCCCACGTTCGCGCCCACATCCATGACGAGCACGCGCCCGGTCGCGGTCGGGAAGAGGGCGCCCACGGGCGGCCGGTCCACGCCCGGCAGCAGGCCGAGCGTGAGCACCGAGGCCACGACCGTGGCCCCCGTCGGCCCGGCGGACACGAAGCCATCGGCCCTCCCGTCGCGCACGGCCTCGAGGCCGCGGACCACGGTGCTGTCCGCCTTCCGGCGCACGGCGAGGGCGGGCGGCTCGGCCGGGCCGATGAACTCCTCCGCCGCGAGCCACGCCACGCGGTCGCGCGGGAAGCGGGTCCGTACCTGGCGCAGGAGATCGCCGGGCCCCACGAGCAGGAGAGAGAGATCGTCCGGCCAGGCGTCGAGCGCGCCCGCGGCGGCCTCCAGAACGGCTTCCGGCGCGGCGTCTCCGCCCAGCAAATCGAGCGCAACCCGCATCATGTCGGGCTGCTCACCCTCCCCGGCCCGGCCGCCGGAGGGCGGCGGCCGCGCTCGGGGGCTTCAAAAGTCGTCGATCTGAACGACCACGCGGTCCCCGTAGTAGCCGCAGGTCGGGCAGACGCGATGCGGTCGCTTCGGATCCCCGCACTTGGGGCACTCCTGGCGCGCGTTGTCCGGCGCCTTGTAGTGGGTACGCCGCTTGCGCTTGCGCTGCTTCGACGTCCGTCTCTTGGGAACAGCCATATCGTCAACTCACTCCTGGCAGCCATCGACTGGAACTCCGTGACGTTCGAACGGAGCGTGGTAACTGGCGCTTTTTCCTCCCGAATGTCAAGGAATTTCGCCCTCCGAAGCATCCTCCGAGGCGTCCTCCGAGGCGTCGCCCGAAGCCTGCTCCGAAGCCTGCTCCGAAGCCTCCTCCGAAGCGTCCTTTGCGGCGTCCTCCGAAGCGTCCTCCGAACCTCCTCCCAGCCCCTCCAGCGCGGCCCAGCGCGCGTCGGGCTCCGGCGGCGGGCAGCGGCACGCCTGTTCCGCGAGCCGCGCGCCGCACGCCGGGCAGAGGCCCGGGCATTCGGGGGAGCACTCCGCCCAGGCGGGCGCGTTGACCCACAACTCCTCGCGGATCGGCCCCGCCAGATCCAGTTCGCCCGCTTCGGCGTCCAGCGCCCACACCCCCTCTTCCCCCGGCGTGACCCGGGCGGGCGGGCGGTACAGCGCGTTCCACTCGGCCCGCACGCGGACCCGGGTCGGATCGAGGCAGCGGCGGCACTCGACCGTGGCCCGCGCGCCGAGCGTGCCCCGGGCGCGCACCGAGGCTCCATCCGCCCTGCGGACTTCGACCTCCACGTCGACGTACTCGAAGGGGAGCGGCAACGCCCCGAGCGATTCGCCCGGCGTCTCGACGCGAAACGCCCGCTCGATGGGGCCGGCGTCGAGGCCCGCAAGTCCGATTCGCGCAGTTTCCGCCGGGTCCGGCGGCGGCGATGCGCGACGCGGGCTCACGCGCTCTCGATGAGGTCGACCTGTCCGAAGAAGAAGCCGAGTTCCGCCCTCGCGTTCTCGTCGGAGTCGGAGCCGTGGATCGCGTTGCGCTCCTTGCTCTCCGCGTACAGCGCACGCACGGTGCCCGGCGCGGCCTCCGCCGGGTCCGTGGCGCCGATGACCTCGCGCAGGTAGGGCACCGCCCGATCGTGTTCGAGCGCGAGCGCCATGCAGGGGCCCGACGTCATGAACTCGACGAGCGCCCCGAAGAAGGGCCGCTCCCGGTGCACCGCGTAGAACGCCTCGGCTCCGGCGCGCCGGAGCCGCAGCACCCGCGACCCCCGTATGCGAAAGCCCGCCTCCTCGAGCGCGGCGAGGACCCTGCCGGCCTTCCCCGACCCGAACGCATCGGGCTTGATGATCGCGAGCGTCATCGTCTGCACGGCTTCACTCCCCTTTCGTCTCTCTCGTTTCGTCCGCCGCGTCGTCCGCCGCTTGGTCCGCCGGCTCGGCCGCCGTGTCCCGCAGCAGGAGCCTTCGGATGATGTCGCCGCGCGTCAGAAACCCGACGAGCTGGCCCTCGCGCACGACCGGCAGACGTTCGATCTCCCTGTCCAGCATCAGACGGACCACGTTGGCCAGCGGTTCGTCCTCCTTCACGCACATCACGGCCCGTTCCATGATGTCGCGCACCTTGCCGGCGTGGGTGCTTCCCGTCGCCGGCGCGCCCGACTCCGCCCGCTCGAGCGCGGGCAACAGACGGATGATCAACAGGCGGTCCGTGAGCATCCCGAGCACATGGCCCTCGTCATCGATGACCGGCATCGCACGGAGCCGCCTGCGCGCGAGCATGTCCGCCGCGTCCTCCAGCGTCATTCCGGGAGGGACCGTGGTCACGTCGCGGGTCATGATCTCCCGTACCTTCATTACCGCCTCCTGCTGATTCTGCGTCGCCGCGTCCCGGTCCCCGCCGCGCCGACCGACCTACCGGTCGCGGATCAGGCCCACCAGGTCGGCGGGTCGCCGGGCGACGCCGATCCCGTGGCTCTCGAAGGCGCGGATCTTCTCCTCCGCCGTCCCCTCCGAGCCGGAGATGATCGCGCCCGCGTGCCCCATGCGCCGTCCGGGAGGCGCCGTCTGGCCCGCGATGAACCCGACGACGGGCTTGCTCATCTCCCGCGACACGTACTCCGCCGCCACCTGCTCGTCCGTCCCGCCGATCTCCCCGATCACCGCGACGGCTTCCGTCTCCGGATCCGCCTCGAACGCCGCCAGGCAATCGACGAAGTCCGTGCCGATGAGCGGGTCGCCCCCGATCCCCACGCAGGCGGACTGTCCGATCCCGGCCCGCGTGAGCTGAAAGATGACCTCGTAGGTGAGGGTGCCGGAACGGCTCACGATCCCGACCGGCCCCTCGCGCACGATCTGGCCGGGGAGAATCCCGACCTTGCAGCGGCCGGGGACGATGAGCCCCGGGCAGTTGGGGCCGATGAGACGCGCGCCCTTCTCCCGCACGTACGGCAGCACGCGCAGCATGTCCCCCACGGGCACGCCCTCGGTGATGCACACTATGAGCGCGATCCCCGCGTCCGCCGCCTCGAACACCGCGTCCGCCGCGAAGCGCGCGGGCACGTAGACGACGCTCGTGTTCGCCTCCGCCCCAGCCACCGCCTCCTCCACGGTGTCGAACACGGGCACGGTGTCGTCGAACGTCTGGCCGCCCTTCCCCGGGGTCACGCCGGCCACGACGCGCGTGCCGTAATCCAGCATCTGCCGGGTGTGGAACGAGCCGTCGCGCCCGGTGATCCCCTGGACCACGAGCCTCGTATCGTCTCCGATGAAGATCCCCATCAGCGGCCGCCGTCGGTGGCGCCGTCCGTGCCGCCGTCCGTGCCGCCGCCGTTCGTGCCGCCGCCCGCGCGGCGAACGGCGGTCTCGACCGCCCGGTCCATGTCCACCATCGCCTCGAACCCCCGCGACTCGAGGATCGCGACCCCCTCCTCCTCGTTCGTTCCCGTGAGGCGGATGGTGATCGGAACGCCGAGTTCCATGCGGCCCGTCGCCTCCACGATCCCGTTCGCGACGTCGTCGCAGCGCGTGATCCCGCCGAAGATGTTGAACAGAATCGAATCCACCTTCGGGTCCTCGGTGATGAGTTCGAGCGCCGCCACGACCTTGTCCGGATTCGAGGAGCCCCCGATGTCGAGGAAGTTCGCGGGCTCGCCGCCGTAGTACTTGACCAGGTCCATCGTGGCCATCGCGAGGCCGGCCCCGTTCACGCAGCACCCGACGTTGCCGTCGAGCTGGATGTAGGAAAGTTCGGCATCGCGCGCCCGCACCTCGGCCGGATTCTCCGCCTGCGTGTCGCGAAGCGCGGCGATGTCGGGCAGCCGGAAGAGGGCGTTGTCGTCGATGTTCATCTTCGCATCGATCGCCTTCACCTCCCCGGCGGGGTTCACGATCATCGGGTTGATTTCCGCCAGCGTGGCACCGCTCGCCCGGTACGCCTCGTACAGCTTCGCGATGATGGACGAGGCCTGCCGCGCCGCGCCCGGGTCGTCGTACAGGTGGTGGCCGAGCAGGGCCGCCTGGTGGGCGAGGAGCCCGTAGCGCGGGTCCACGGCGACCTTTCGGATCGCCTCGGGCATCGTCGCGGCCACCTCCTCGATGTCGACGCCACCCTCCGACGAGACCATGATCGTGTCCGCCTGGCGCGCCCGGTCGAGCACGATCCCGACGTAGGCCTCCGATGCGATGTCCTCCGCCGGCGCGACGAGGACCCGCCGCACCTCGATCCCCTTGATCTCCATCCCGAGGATGGCTTCGGCGCTGTCGTGCGCCTCGGCCGGCGTCGCGGCGAGCTTGACGCCGCCCGCCTTGCCGCGCCCCCCGGCGTGCACCTGGGCCTTGACGACGACCGCGCCGCCGAAGCGTTCGGCCGCCGCCCGGGCTGCCTCCGCCGTCGCGGCGACCTCGGCCTCCGGCACCGGGATGCCGTGCCGCGCGAAGATCGCCCGCGCCTGGTATTCGTGAATGTTCATCGGATCGTCGTCATACTCCCGTTCTGGCCCCGCATGAGTCCGGCGCCCGTGGGACAGCCGCCGCTGCCGCCGTGCGGGAAGCCTCGAATCTCGCTTCAAATCGCCGGCAGGTCGACCCCTTGACCGGCCAGGAACGTCCGCGCCACCTCCGCGATCTCCCCCAGGCGCTCCTCCGTGTCCGCCTCCACGCGCGCCACGACGGCCGGCTGCGTGTTGCTCGCCCGGATCAGCAGCCACCCGCCGTCGAACAGCACGCGCACGCCGTCGATGTCGATGACCTCGTACCGCTCGCGGAAAAAGCGCACCGCCTCCGCTACGAGGCCGAACTTCCGCTCTTCCGGGCAGTCGAGGCGCAGTTCGGGCGTCGCCGGATAGCTCGGAATCTCCGCCGCCAACTCCGAGAGCCGGCGTCCCGAGCGCGACACGAGACCCGCGAGGCGGGCGGCCGCATAGATCGCGTCGTCGGTACCGAAGAACCTGTCCGCAAAGCAGATATGCCCGCTCATCTCACCCGCGATCGGAGATCCCCCGGCCCGCATGCGCTCCTTGATGAGCGAGTGCCCCGTCTTCCACATCACGGGAACGCCGCCGTGGTCCCGGATCACCCGGGGCAGCGCCTGCGAACACTTCACGTCGAACACGACCTCGGCCCCCGGCCGCTCCGCGAGCACCTCCCGCGCGAAGAGCAGCAGCAGGTGATCGCCCCGGATGATCCTGCCCTCCTCAGTCACCGCCCCGATCCGGTCCGCGTCGCCGTCGAGTCCCACGCCCAGGTCCGCGCCGGTCGCGGGCACGCGTGCGATGAGGTCCTGGATGTACTCGTCCACCGTCGGGTCCGGGTGATGGTTCGGGAAGGTCCCGTCCGACTCGCAGTAGAGGCCGTCCACGTCGATGCCCGCGGCGGTCAGGGCGCGCACCGCGACGACGCTCCCCACCCCGTTCCCGCAGTCGAGCACCATGCGCACGTCGCCCTCGACGCGTCCCCGCGCGGCGATCTCCTCCACGTAGCGGTCCAGGATCTCCGCCTCCCGCACCTCCCCCCGCCCCGACGCGAAGGCCTCCGCCTCGATCCGGTCCCGCAGCGCGCGGATCGCCGGGCCATACAGCGCCGCGCCGTCCCGCACCATCTTGATGCCGTTGTACGCGGGCGGATTGTGGGACCCGGTGATCTGAATCGCCCCATCCGTCCCGAACTCGATCGCCGCGAAGTAGAGGGCCGGCGTGGGGACGGTGCCGACGGTCGTCACGTCGACGCCCGCCGCGCACAGCCCGCGGCACAGCGCGGCCGAGAGCGCCGGAGACGAGGGCCGGTTGTCCTGCCCGACGACGACGCGCGGCGCCGGACGGTCCGCGAGTTCGGTCCCGAAGGCGCGCCCCACGAGTTCGGCCGCCGTCTCCGTCAGGTCGTCCCCGACGATCCCGCGAATGTCGTACTCGCGGAAGATTCCGGAATGGATCGGCATGGGAGTTATACGCTTAGCTCGACATCCCCAATTGATGCCTCAGGCTTCCGCCCACGCAGGAGGGTAAGAGCAGGGATGGCTGATCGCGGCGACTTGCCTTTACGCCGGCACAAGCCTTACGGACGGGGTGGTGGTCTCGGGTTGCTGAGGAACGTGTTCGGGAATCGAAAGCCGTAACTCCCCTTGCAATACCGGTGGTTGAGCGGCCGGCATCGGAGCTGGAATCGGGACGCCATGATCGAGCATGGCTTCGATGAACAGGTACTTGGCCTCATGGAGCTCCTGTAGAGCCTCGGCGGGCGTGCGACCTTGCGCCATGCAGCCCGGCAGTTCGCGGATGAACGCTACGTAGGGAGGAGCATCACCCGACTCCTCATGTATAACGTCGACTCCGTAAGGCAGTGCCATGTAGTAGCTTACAAGGTTCATTCCGGCTCTTCCCCTTGTTTCAGGACATCAAGATCCGCCAACAACTTCAAGGCGGTATCGACGTAGAACCTATGCACGTGCGTATGCCGCGCAACCGCAGCTTGTAGCCTGGGGTAGCGTGGGTGGGTATAGATCGTGTGCTTCTTCCCTTCCCGCTTTTCGAACCCGGAGCTGACGTACAGACGATCCAGTTCCCGCCGGCGACACCCTTGCGTGGTACGCGCCAGCCTGGCCCGAAGCTTCTCATCACCCACGCTCAGGGAATGGGAAGTTCGGGGGGCGGCTGTATCTGACTGAAGGTGAACGAGATCGTCTTCTTGAGATCGTTGTTGATGAAGATGGAAATCGAGTAATCCCCGAACCTCGGCAACGTGATCTGCGGACCCAACTGCATGATTTGATTCGCGCGAAGAGATCTCCCGGGCAGTACGTTTTCTCCCTTGAATTTTCCTTCGACGTCGAACACCCGCGTCCCGTCCTCATCCATACATCGAATCTCAATCTTCTGTTCTCGTTCGGCCTCTGCCGCCGTCAACTCCATGCAGACAACGATGTACGAATTGGGGAATGGTCCGGGAGCTTGAAGTCCGTTGACGTTCGAAAAAATCCCGAGGATGCTGAGCTTCTGGTCGTGTGAGACGATGGCGTAATCGGCAAGCACTGCAAGGGAAACCTCCACGACGCAACCTCGTTCGGATTTCAGAGATTCGGGTAGCAAGGGCGCGCACGGTAGCGTTCCGGCAACCCCCTCGCAATTTGTACAAGTACGATACCCACCTGACGCCCGGCCTCGCCCGAGGTCAGCCGCGTCAGGGCTGCGTCAGGATTCCGGAATGGATCGGCATCAGGGGGTCGGCGGGTCCTCGGCCTGGACGACCATGCCCGGCGCGGGCGTATCCGCGAGCGCCTCGCGGGCCCGGTCGATGATGCGCCCGGGGAAGAGGCCGCCGAGCAGGATCAGCGCCACGCACGTCCCGATCACGAGGTTGAACCCCGGCCTGGGCGGCGGCGGCGTGTGGGCGTCCTCGGGGGCCGCCTCGAAGTACATCTTCCACACCACGCGGAGGTAGTAGTAGTAGGCGACGAGGCTGGTGAGGACGAGCGTGACCGCGAGCGAAATCTCCCCCGCGTCCACCGCGGCGCGAAGCAGGTACAGCTTGCCGACGAAGCCCGCCGTGGGCGGGAAGCCCGCCAGCGAGAGGAGGAAGACGAGGAGCGCGGCTCCGAGCACCGGACGCCGCCAGCCCAACCCCCGGTAGTCGCGCACGCGCTGGTTCCGGTCGCCCCGCCCCGCCACGTGGAAGACGATGGCGAAGCTCCCCGCGGTCACCACGGTGTACGCCGCGAGGTAGAAGATCGAGGCGGACCGCCCCAGTTCGGAGGCCGCGACGACGCCCACGAGGAGGTACCCCGCGTGCGCCACCGAGGAGTAGGCCAGCATCCGCTTCACGTCCTGCTGCGAGAGCGCGACGAGGTTGGGCACGATCATGGTCAGGATCGCCAGCCACCACACGGCGCCCCTCCACACCTCGGCCGCGCCCGCCAGGTCCACGGTCAGCACGCGCAGGAGCGCGATGAAGGCGGCCGCCTTGACCCCCGTCGCCATGAACGACGTGACCGGCGTCGGGGCCCCGTCGTAGGCGTCCGGGGCCCACATGTGGAAGGGGACGGCGGCGATCTTGAACGCGAATCCGATGAGCAGGAGGCCGATGCCGGCGACGAGGAGCAGGTCCCCCCCGGCCGGCGCGGCCGCGATCCGCTCGGCGGCGGTGGCCAGGCGCGTCGTCCCGGTGGCCCCGTAGAGGAGCGCGATCCCGTACACGACGAAGGCGCTCGCGAAGGCGCCGACGATGAAGTACTTGAGGCTCGCCTCGGAGGAGCGCGGGTTCTTCCGCACGAACCCCGTGAGGACGTACACGGAGATCGACATCAACTCGAGGCCGACGAAGAGGAGGATGAGGTCGCGCGCCGCGACGAGCACCATCATCCCGACGAGGGCGAGGAGAATCAGCGCGTGGAACTCCGGCGAGCGCAGCCCCTCGCGGCTCAGGTAGTCGCGCGAGAGCGACACCACGAGCAGGGCCCCGCCGCACAGGATCGTGTCCGCCGCCACGCGGAAGCCGTCGAGCGCGATCATCGCATCCGCCGGAGCGGAGGCGTCCAGGAGCCACAGGCTCGCGACGAACGCGCCCGCGATCGAGTACAGCGTGACGAGGCAGTCGACGGACATCCGCCCGCCGCCGGCGGCCCCCTCCGCGCCCGCAGCGCCCGCGCCACGCGCGTCCGTGCGCACGAAGGCGTCGTGCATGAGGATGAACATCGCGGCCAGCGACAGGACGACCTCGGGCAGGAGCGCGACCCAGTGATTCACGTCACTCCCCTCCCCCGGCTTCGATGGACACGACCTCCGCCGCGGGCACGCTCGCCGACCGCGTCTCCACGTGTTCGATCAGCGCCTCCACCGAGGCCCGCGTCCGGTTCAGGAAGGGCCCCGGCCACACGCCGATGAGCAGGATCAGCGCGAGGAGCGGCGCGAGGATCAGCCGCTCCCGGCGGTTCACGTCGGTGAGCGCCCGGTTCTCCTCGCGGTCGAGGCGGTTGAAGAGGACCCGCTGCACCATGGGCAGCATGTAGCAGGCCGCGAAGATCACGCCCGTCGTGGCGATGGCGGCGATCCACGGGTGCGTCCGGAACGTCCCCACGAGGATCAGGAACTCGCCGACGAAGCCGTTCGTCCCCGGCAGTCCGACGGAGGACAGCGCGACGACGACGAGCGCGAAGGCGAACACCGGCATCACCTTCGCGATGCCGCCGAAGTCCGCGATCTGCCGCGAGTGCCGCCGCTCGTACAGCATCCCGATGAGGAGGAAGAGCGCCCCCGTCGAAATCCCGTGGTTCACCATCTGCAGGATGCCGCCCTCGATCCCCTGCGTCGTGAGCCCGAACACCCCGAGCACGACGAAGCCGAGGTGGGCGACCGACGTATAGGCGATGAGCTTCTTCGCGTCCGGCTGCACCGCCGCCACCCAGGCCGCGTACAGGATCCCGATCAGCCCCAGCACGAGCATCGCGTTCACCACCATCGGATCCGTGGCCGCGGCCGGGAAGAAGGGGAGCCCGAAGCGCAGGAACCCGTACACGCCCATCTTGAGCAGCACCCCGGCCAGGATCACCGAGCCCGCCGTCGGCGCCTCCACGTGCGCGTCGGGCAGCCAGGTGTGGAACGGGAAGAGCGGCACCTTGATCGCGAACGCGAGCGCGAACCCCGCGAAGAGCCACAGTTGCGCGCGCCGCGCGAGTTCGAGCGACACGAGGTCCTCGTATGCGAAGCTCCACGCCCCGGAGCCGTCCTGGAAGAGCCAGGCGAGGGTCACGATCGCGACCAGCATCAGCAGCGAGCCCACCGCCGTGTAGAGGAAGAACTTCACGGCGGAATAGATCCGGCGCTCCCCGCCCCAGACCCCGATGAGGAAGTACATCGGGATCAGCATGATCTCCCAGAACACGTAGAACAGGAAGAGATCGAGGGCGACGAAGACGCCGATCATCCCCGTCGTGAGGAAGAGGAGCATCGCGTAGAAGGCGCGCTCGCGGCGCCGGATGTAAGAGAACGAGCCCGCCACGGCCAGCGGCACCGTGAAGGTCGTGAGCAGGATCATGAGGATGGAGATCCCGTCCAGGCCCACCGCGTAGGAGATCCCCCACGCCTCGATCCACGGGATGGAGACGAGGTTCTGGAACCCCGGCTCCGCCGTGTCGAAGGTCCAGAAGAGCGGCAGCGAGAACGCGAACAGGACGAGCGTCGTCGCGAGGGCGATGGTCTTCGCGCGCGCCTCCGGCGCCACGAGGCAGGCGGCGCCGCCCACGAGGGGGAGGACCACGAGCGCGGTCAGGATCCAGTGCCCGTCGTAGAAGGCCGTCACGAGAGCACCCCGAGGACGAGCAGGGCCCCGAGCATGAAGGCGACGAGGTAGGTCGTCACCCGGCCCGTCTGCAACTGTCCCCCGGCCCAGCCGAGGAGGCGGGCGGCGCGCCCCGCGCCGTTCACCGCGCCGTCGATAATCCCCGCGTCCACGATCCGCCAGCAGGCGCGCCACAGGGCGAGCGAGGGGCGGACGATGGCGCGGTCGTACAGTTCATCCACGTACCACTTGTCGTGCAGCACGCGGGCGAACCCGGTCGGCGCCACCGCCTCCGCCTCCGTCGGCACCCGTTTCGGCGACAGGACGCGGACCGTCCCCACGACGGCCGCGATCGCGATGGCGGCGGAGATCACCGCCCACAGCGCCTCGCCGCCCCCGACGGGCGACCGGTATTCGGGGGCGAAGCCGTGCGCCTCCTTGACGGCGATCGCCGGCGCGAACACCGGCTCCAGCCAGTGGTGCAGCCACTCGACGGTCGGGAGCAGCGGCAGCGCCTCGGGGATGTTCGCCCAGCCGCCCACCACCGAGAGGACCGCGAGCACCGCCAGCGGCGCCCACATGACGGCGGGCACCTCGTGCAGCTTCCGTCCCGCTTCCGCCGACCCCTCGTGGCCGAAGGTCCGGTTCCCCCCGTGGAAGGTCATCACCATGAGCCGGGCCATGTACACCGCCGTGAGCAGCGCGGTGGCCAGCGCCACGCCCCACAGGATCGGGTATCCGTACGCCCCCGAGTACCAGATGATCTCGTCCTTGGAGAAGAACCCGGCCAGCGGCGGCACCCCCGCGATCGCGAGCGTCGCGACCCACATGAAGACGAACGTGCGGGGCATGAACTTCCGGAGCCCGCCGTGGTTCCGCATGTCGTTCGGGTCTCCGTGCGCGTCTCCATGCGCGCCGTCTCCGTGCCCGTCTCCGTGCGCCCACGCGTGGTGCACGGCGTGGATCACGGCCCCCGCGCCCAGGAAGAGGAGCGCCTTGAAGAAGGCGTGCGTCATCAGGTGGAAGACGCCGGCCGTGAACGCTCCCACCCCGACGGCGAGGAACATGTAGCCGAGCTGCGAGATCGTGGAGTAGGCGAGCACCTTCTTGATGTCGTACTGCCGGATCGCGATCGAGGCCGCAAACAGCGCCGTCCCCGCCCCCACCGCCGCCACCACGCCCTGGGCCACGGGCGAGAGCGCGAACAGGACGCTGGTGCGCGCGATGAGATAGACCCCCGCCGTCACCATCGTCGCCGCGTGAATGAGCGCCGACACCGGCGTCGGACCCGCCATCGCGTCGGGAAGCCAGGTGTGAAGCGGAATCTGGGCCGACTTCCCCGTACAGCCGAGGAAGAGGAGGAGCGTGATGCCGGTGACGAGCGCGCCGCCGTACGCCAGCGTCCCGTCCGCCGCCTCGAGGACGGGAATGAAGTCCAGCGTCCCGAAGGCCATGAAGACGAGGAACATGGCGACGAGGAACCCCGCGTCGCCGATCCGGTTCATGATGAATGCCTTCTTGCCCGCGTTCGCGTAGTCCCGGTTCTCGTACCAGAAGCCGATCAGCAGGTACGAGCACAGCCCCACGCCCTCCCAGCCCACGAACATGAGCGGGAAGCTGGCCCCGAGGACGAGGACGAGCATGAAGAAGACGAACAGGTTGAGGTACGAGAAGTAGCGCGAATAGCCGGGATCGTCGCGCATGTAGCCGACGGAATAGATGTGGATCAGGCTCCCGACCCCCGTCACGATCATGCACATCAGCATCGAGAGCTGGTCGAACTGGAGGTCGACCCCGATACGGAGGTCCCCTGACACGATCCAGTTCCACAGGCCGACGACTTCCGCGCCGTGCAGGTCCGCGCCGCTCATCGCGATGAAGTTCGCGAGGACGACCGCGAAGCTCCCGAGCAGCGCCGCGGGCCCGACGATCGTCGGGATCCGCTTGTCGTCGCGCCACAGGAAGGCCCCGGCCCCGTTCACCGCCGCCCCGAGCAGCGGGAGGGCGAGGATGAGCCATGGAAGCACCGGCTGGAACCCGGCCCCCGCGCCCTCCTGCCCCGCCACCGCGGTGAGGCTCACCACTTCAGGAGCCGGAAGCGGTCGAGGTCCACGACTTCATAGTGCCGGAAGATCGCGATGATGATCGCGAGCCCCACGGCGGCCTCCGCCGCGGCCACGGCCATGACGAAGAAGACGAAGATCTGGCCCTCGATCCCGTGCATGCGCGAGAAGGCGACGAGGGACAGGTTCGCGGCGGTCAGCATCAGTTCGATGCACATGAAGACGATGATCGCGTTGCGCCGCAGCAGGACCCCGATCACGCCGATCGAGAACAGGATCGCGCTCACGAAGAGGGCGATGAGCCCGTTCAGGCCGAGGGCCGCCGTCATGCCCGCCTCGTTCACGTCCGCTCCCTCTCGCTCACGCCCCGCTCCCTGCGGGCGAGCAGGATCGTCCCCACCATGGACACGAGCAGGAGGACGCCGGTGACCTCGAGCACGATCGTGTACTCCGTAAAGAGCGGCCGGGCCACGACGCCAACCACCCCCTGCTCCGCCGCCGCCTCGCGCAGCGCGCTGCCCGCGACTTCCACCACCGGGCGCGCGTCCGTGCCGCCCACGAACAGGCGCGTGAGCACGCCGAGGAAGGCGATGGAGATCGAGCCGCCGATGAGCCCGCCCACGGGCCCCCGCAGGTCGCGCCAGTCCGCGTGCCCCAGGTTGAGGAGCATGAGGACGAAGAGGAAGAGGACCATGATGGCCCCGCCGTACAGGATGACGTTGATCGCCGCGATGTAGTGCGCGTCCAGCATGAGGAACATGCCCGACGTGGCGAAGAACACGCCCACCAGGAAGATCACGGCGGAGACCGGATTCCGGCGCGTGACCATGATCACCGCGCCCAGAATCGCGCCCGCCGCGAAGGCCTGGAAGAGGAAGTCCTGGATCACTGCGACGCCGGGTCCTGCGGATCCCACAGCGCCGTCACGGGGTGCTCCTGCTCGACGAGCCGCTCGAGGTCGTACACCCAGCGCTCGCGCGAGTACTCCGCGTTCTCGTAGTGCACGCCCAGGTGGATCGCCTCCACCGGGCACACCTCCTGGCAGTAGCCGCAGAAGATGCAGCGGAACTCGTCGATCTCGTAGATCGCCGCGTAACGCTCGCCGCTCTCGTCCTCCGCCGGCACCAGCTTGATGCAGTTCACCGGGCACACGGTCGGGCACAGGCCGCAGGCCACGCACTTCGCCCGTCCGTCCTCGTGCACCGCCATGCGGTGCGTCCCGCGCGTGCGAGGCGCCAGTTCCCACTTCTCGTCCGGGTACTGCTGCGTCTTCTTGTTCGGGCTCAGGAGGTGCCGCATGGTGATCGACATCCCCTTCGCCGCCGCCCGCACGTACGAACTCTCGGCCCGCGGCCGCTCCACGACCTTCACATCTCCAGGCATCTGACCTCTACCCTCCCTGGCCCGCGGCATCGCCGCCGGCCGACTTCGACCCCTTCGCTCCGCCGCGGATCAGCGTTCCCCGGTCCATGGCGAAGAAGAGGGCCCCCGCGAGCGCAAGGTTCACGAGGAAAAGAACGAACGCGTACCAGCCGCCGGCCGGGATCCCGACCGCCTCGATGCCGAGGATGACGAAGGCGATGACGAGGATGTAGACCGTCACCGCTTCCAGCATGAACTTCCAGCCCAGGTCCATGAGCTGGTCGTAGCGGAAGCGCGGCAGCGTCCACCGAATCCAGACGAAGACGAGCACGAGCAGCGACGTCTTCACGCCGAAGGCGCCGAGCGTGAGCAGCGTCTTCCACCACGTCGGCTCCCCGATCACCGTCCCGTCCGAGAGCACGCGGATGTTGTCCCCCTGCCAGAACGGGATGTCCCACCCGCCGAGGAAGAAGACGGTGACGAGCGCGGCGACCGTGATCACGTGCGCGAACTCGCCGATCATGAACACCGAGAACTTCATCGCCGAATACTCCGTGTGGTATCCGGTGATGAGTTCGGCCTCCGCTTCGGGCATGTCGAAGGGAAGGCGGTTCGTCTCCGCGAGTCCCGACACGAAGAAGAAGAAGAGACCGACGAGGAGCGGAAACACGAACCACGTCGCGTACGTCGCCGGCCCCGCCGTGAACGTCTGCTGCATGGAGACGATCTCGGGGGCGCGCACATCCCCGGTCAGCAGGATGAGCGGGACGAGGCTGAGCGCGAGCGCGACCTCGTAGCTCACCATCTGGGCCGAGCCGCGCAGGCCGCCGAGCAGCGAGTACTTCGACCCGGAGGCCCAGCCGCCCATCGCGACGCCGTACACGCCGATCGAGCCGATCGCGAGCACGTAGAGGAACCCGATCGGCACGTCCGCCACGATCATCTCCACGAGTCCCCACTGCGTGGGCAGCGGGGAGGCGAAGGGGATGACAGCGAAGAGGATCGTGGCCGGCAGGATCGCGAGGACGGGCGCGAGGAGGAAGAAGGGCCGGATCGCCTGCTCCGGCATCGTCTCTTCCTTGAGGAGGTTCTTGAGCCCGTCGGCGATGACCTGCAGGAGTCCCCACGGGCCGACGCGGTTCGGGCCGCTCCGGTCCTGCATGAAGCCGCACACCTTGCGCTCGAAGATCGTGGCGAGCATGACCGCCAGCATCAGCACCGTGAAGAAGAGCAGCGCCTTCCCCACGGTGGCCAGCGCGAAGGCGGCGCCCGTGACCGGGTTCACGCGTCGGCCTCCGCGGCCCCGGCGGCTGCCGCGGCCACGCCGGCGGCCGGGGCGCCCTTGAGCCCGATCCCATCCCACGTCAGGCCCGCGAAGGCCGGAGCCTCCGCCGCCATCCGCTCGAACGCGCCGCGCACCCCGTTGACGGCCTCGCCGTCTCCCAGGCGGGCGAGCACGCGACTCAGCACCATCCAGCCCGGGCGGGCCAGCCCCGGCGGCCTCAGCGCCTGGTGGAAGCGCTGCACGCGGCCCTCGAAGTTCGTGAACGTGCCGTCCATCTCCGCGAAGGTCGAGATCGGCAGCACCGCATCCGCGTTGCGCGCCGCGCCGGGCAGCCGCGTGCCCAGGTAGAGGAAGAAATCGGCCGAGGCGCCGAAGTCCTCGCCGGCGCCCTCGAGGTCGTCATCGAGCACGACGAGCGCCCCGCCCGCCGGGCCGCCCCCCGCCGGGCCGCCCCCCGTCGAGCTCCCGCCTGCCGAGCCGTTGGGGAGCGCATCCACGCGGCGGCCGCCGAAGATCCCGGCGCCCGCGGCGTTCGCGGCGCGGTCCGCCCGCAGCTTGAGGGTCGGCACCGTGGGGAGCGCGGCGGTCTCGCCCTGCGCGACCCGGAAGGCCGCGCCCGCGACCCCGAGCCGTGCGAGGAGCCGGTGCACGTAGAACAGGTTCTCGTTCGAGGCGTCCGGCGACACGACCGCGCTGCCGCCGGGCGAGCCGAGCGCGTCGATCTTCTCCGCCACCCAGTCGAGCGCCGTCGCCCAGTCCACCGGCCGGAGTCCGGCGGCGCCGTCGCCGCCGCCGCTGCCATCGGCGCCGCCGTCGCGGATGAGCGGCACCTCGGCCCGCACGCCGCGGTTCGTCATCACGAGGTGCCTGCGGCCGTAGTCGCACATCCACCAGGAGTTGACCGCCGCGTTGTGGCGCGGCTTCACGCGCACGATCTGGTTCTCCTTCGTGTCGATCGTGACGTTGCAGCCGGTGGGACAGCCCGGGCACACGCTCGCGGTCGCGTCCATGTCCCAGGCCCGCGCCTTGAACACGAAATCCTCGTGTACGAGCGCGCCGACGGGGCACACATCGACGATGTTCCCCTGGAAGGGGTTGTCGAGTTCGCGCCCCGGGAAGGTGTCGATGAAGGCCTTGTCGCCGCGCTGGGCGACGATGAGCGAATCGTCCTCCGCGACGTCGCGCATGAAGCGCACGCAGCGCGTGCAGATGACGCAGCGGTCCGCGAAGTAGAGGATGTCGTCGGAGATGCGGTCGCGCCCCATGATCCGCTTGGGCTCGTCGACCCGGCTCTCGAGCTGGTTCGTGACGTAGGCGTAGTCCTGGAGCATGCACTGCCCCGCGGCGTCGCAGATCGGGCAGTCGAGCGGGTGGTTGACGAGCAGGAACTCGATGACCGACTGGCGGGCCGTGCGCGCCGTGTCGCTCGCCGTGTTCACCACCATGTCGTCGGCCGCCTGCAGCGTACACGAGGGCTCGAGCTTGGGACGGCCCTCGACCTCCACGAGGCACATGCGGCACTGCGCCGGCCGGGTGGGGATGCCCGGATGGTAGCAGTAGCGCGGCACGACGACGCCCACGTGCTCCGCCGCCTCGATGACGCGCGTGCCGCTCGGGACCGTGACCTCGACCCCGTCGATCGTGAGCGTGACCGTCGCCTTCGCGCCGTTCTCAGCCATGCCTCACCCCGCCGCGACCAGAGAAGGCTTCATCAGCGCCTCGTAGTCGGCGCGGAACTTGTCGAGCGAGGACTCGAGCGGGAACACGACGCTGTCCGCCAGCACGCAGATCGTGCGGCCCGTCATCTGCTCGCACAGCTCGTACAGCGTGTCGATGTCGCTCGGGCGCCCGTCCCCCGCCTCTATGCGCTGCAGGATGCGCACGACCCACGACGTGCCCTCGCGGCACTGCACGCACTGGCCGCACGACTCGTGCGCGTAGAACTGCGCGATCCGCCGCATGGCCGCGACGATGTCCGTGTCCTCGTCCATCACGATCGGCGAGGCGGTGCCGAGCGCGCTGCCCGCCTCCGCCAGCCCCTCGTACGTCGTGGCGCAGTCGAGTTCGTCTCCGCTCAGGAACGCGGTGGACGACCCGCCCGGGATCACGGCCTTCACCGGCTTGCCCGAGGGCGTGCCGCCGCAGGCGTCGAAGATGATGTCGCTCAGCGGAAGACCCAGCGCGAACTCGTAGTTGCCGGGCCGCACGAGGTGGCCCGAGCAACTCCACAGCTTGGTGCCCGGCGACTGCTCGCTCCCCCACTGCCGGTACCAATCCGCCCCGTTCTCCAGGATCATGGGGACCGCCGCGAGCGTCTCGACGTTGTTCACCGTCGTCGGCATCCCGAACGCCCCGGCCTGCGCCGGGAAGGGCGGCTTCGCCCAGGGCTCCGCGCGGTTCCCCATGAGCGAGTTCATGAGGCCCGTCTCCTCGCCGGCGATGTACGCCCCGGCCCCGGCGTGGATCGTCACGTCGCACGACCAGGACGAGCCCAGGATCCCCTCCCCCGCGAGCCCGTGCTCGTACGCCTCGACGACCGCGGCGTTCAGCACCTCCGTCTCCTCGAAGAACTCGCCCCGCACGTAGATGTAGGCGTGCTCCGCCCCGATGGCGCGCGACGCGATCAGGCAGCCCTCGATGAGGAGGTGCGGCGTCCAGCGGATGACCTCGCGGTCCTTGAAGGCGCCGGGTTCGGACTCGTCCGCGTTGCAGCACAGGTAGTGCGGCTTGCCGTCGTCCTTCGGCATGAAGCTCCACTTGAGGCCCGTCGGGAAGCCCGCGCCGCCGCGCCCGCGGAGGCCGGAGGCCTTCACGACCTCGGTGATCTCGGCGGGCGGCATGCCGAGCGACTGCCGGAGGGCCTCGTAGCCGCCCCGGGCCCGGTAGCCGTCGAGCGTGCGCGCTTCGGCCTCGCCCTGGTGCCGCGAGAGGCGCGTCGTGACCTCGAGATCGCTCCGATGCGGGAAGCTCATGCGCCGCCTCCCGCTTCCGGTCCGCCGGCCGCGGCGCCATTTCGCGCGCCGCGGAGGTTCGCGACGATCTCGGGCACGCGCTCCGGCGTCACGTCCTCCAGGTAGCGATCGTTGACCTGGACGACGGTGGCGAAGCCGCACGCGCCGAGACACTCCGCCTCGATCACGGTGAACTCCCCATCCTCCGAGACCTCCCCCTCCCTCGTCCCCGTCTCCGCGAGGAAGCCGCGCAGCACCTCTTCGGCCCGGTTCAGGTGGCAGGAGATGTTCGTGCACACCTGGACGAAGTGACGCCCGACCGGGTGCTTGTTGTACATCGTGTAGAAGGTCGCGATCGAGTGCACGTAGGCCGGCGTCAGCTCCAGCGCCTCGGCGACCTCGACCATGTCCGCGGGCTCGATCCACCCCTTCACCGACTGCACGAAGCCGAGCATGGGCAGGAGCGCCGCCTGCTTCGTCGGATAGCGGGAGAGGGCCGCCTCCAGCCGGTGCTTCCCTTCCTCCGTCTCGAAGATCGGGCCGTCGAACGTCTCCCGCGCCGTCAACTGGAAGGGCTGCGCGCCGACGACCGCGGGGTGGATGCGCCGGCTCACCGGTCGATCTCCCCGAGCACGACGTCGAGCGAGGCGTTGATCGCGACGACGTCCGCCACGAGTTCGCCCCGCACGAGTTCCGGGAGCGACGCGATGTTGATGAACGAGGGCCCCCGGAAACGGCAGCGGACGGGCTTCGTGCCGCCGTCGGAGATGATCCCGAACCCCAGTTCGCCCTTCGAGCTTTCGATCGAGTACCACGTCTCGCCGGCCGGCACGCGGACGCCCTCCATCACGAGCTTGAAGTGCGAGATCATGGTGTCGATCGACCCCATCGCCTCGCCCTTCGGGGGCAGGACGATCCGGTAGTCGTCGATGTTGATCGGGCCTCCGGGAAGCCGGTCCAGCGCCTGCTCGATGATGCGGACGCTCTGCCGCATCTCCTCCACCCGCACGAGGTAGCGGTCGTAGACGTCGCCCTCCGTCCCCACGGGCACGTCGAAGTCGTACTCCTCGTAGCCGAGGTAGGGGCGCGCCTTCCGCACGTCGTAGGCCACGCCGCTCGCGCGCAGCGTGGGGCCGGTGACGCCGTAGCTCACCGCCTTGTCCGCGGAGAGCACCCCGATGTCCATCGTGCGGCCCTGCCAGATCGCGTTGCGCGACAGGAGCCGCTCGACCTCATCCAGCGTCTCCGGGAAGGTCGCCGCGAAGTCGCGCGTCGCCGCCGTCCAGCCCACAGGCAGGTCCGCCATCATCCCGCCCACCCGCGTCACGGAGGTCGTGATCCGGCCCCCCGTGTACGCCTCGTGCAGGTTGTAGATCCGCTCGCGCTCCTGGAAGGTGTAGAGGAAGACGGAGAAGGCGCCGATGTCGATCGCCGTCGTCCCCAGCCACAGGAGGTGGCCGAGGATGCGGTTCAACTCGCCGAGGATGACGCGGACGACGCGGCAGCGCTCCGTGATCTCGACGTCGAGGAGCGCTTCGACCGCCCCGGCGTAGCCGATGTTGTAGAGCATCGGCGCGAGGTAGTCCATGCGGTCCGTGTAGGGGACGCACTGGTTCCACTCGCGGAACTCGCATGTCTTCTCGAAGCCCGTGTGCAGGTACCCGATGTGGGGGGAGCAGCGCACGATGCGCTCGCCATCGAGCTGCAGCACGAGCCGCAGGACGCCGTGCGTGGCGGGGTGCTGCGGCCCCATGTTGATGAGGATCGGTGCGCCCTCGAGCGCGTCCTCGGGCTTCTCGTCCGGGCTCACGTCGCGGATGCCGCCGAGCGCTGCGCCCTCCCCTGCGCGCTCCCCCGCGCTCTCCCCTGTGCGCTCCCCCCGGTCCGACGGCTCCCGCACCTCTCCTTCGTCGGTGACGGCGTAGCCCGCCAGCTCCAACTCCTCGACGGCGTACATGTCGATGAGGTCGCGGGAGAGCGCGCGGCTCACCTGCGCGGAGCGGCTGAAGCGTCCGCGAAGCGGAAAATCCTTCCGGAGGGGGAAACCCTCCTCGTAGTTCTCCGGCATGAGGATGCGGCGGAGGTCCGGATGGCCGCGGAAGCTCACCCCGTACATGTCCCACGCTTCGCGTTCGAGCCAGTCGGCGGCGAGCCACTGGTCGGTGACGCTGTCCAGCTCGAGGTCATCCATCGGCACCTCGCACGCGACCCGGAGCTGGCGGCCGTGCGCCATGGACCAGAGCTGGTACCAGATCTGGATCGGGGCTCCGATGCCGCCGTGCGCCCCCATGAGGTCCGCGAGCAGGTCGTACGCCTGGTCGGGCGTCTCGCGCAGGAAGCGGAGCGCCTCGGCGTTGATGCCGGGGTCGATCCACACCACGGGATAGCCGACCGCGTCGCGCTCCACGCGCCGCACGCCCTCTCCGAAGCGCTCGCGCAGGGCGCGGACCGAGGGATGGCCCGCCGCCTCCCCGTCGGGGGACGAGCCCCGCACCATGCGCGGAGGCGCGGTCGTCGTCACGGTCGTCAACGGCGGAGCGCCCCGCTCAATCCCGGTGTTCCAGGCGGCGTTCGCGCCGGTCGCGAGACCGGGCCAGCGCGGAGGTCGGGCCGAGCCCGCTCATGCGGTTCTGGTTCGTCGAGTTGCCGAACGGCTGCGCAACGAGTTCGATCGTCTCCGGCGGCAGATTCGGGCGCCCGACGGCTTCGGGGGCTTCGTCCCGCGCCCGGGGGTCGGCCAGCGACTCTCCCTTGATCTTCTCCTGGATCATGAGGAGTCCGTAGATGAGCCCTTCCGGCCGCGGCGGGCAGCCCGGGACGTAGACGTCGACCGGCACGATCGTGTCGATCCCCTGGACGATCGTGTAGTTGTCGAACATGCCGCCGGAACTCGCGCAGGCGCCCATCGACACGCACCACTTGGGCTGCGGCATCTGGTCCCACACGCGGCGCAGGACGGGGGCCAGCTTGTAGGTCACGCGGCCGGCCACGATCATCAGGTCCGCCTGCCGCGGGCTGAAGGACATGCGCTCCATCCCGAAGCGGCCGATGTCGTACTTGCTCGCGGCGGACGCCATCATCTCGATCGCGCAGCAGGCGGTGCCGAACGGCATCGGCCACAGCGAGTTGCGGCGCGCCCAGTTGATGACGTAGTCGAGCTTCGTCGTCATCCAGTTGTGCGGGATGCCGGTATCGAGCTCGTCAGGGTGCGCGCCGGGGGGGAGCGTGTCGAGCGTTCTCATCGCGTCTCCCCGCGCGGTCCCGGGTTCAGTCCCATTCGAGCGCCCCCTTCTTCCACGCGTATACGAGTCCGACGCCGAGCACCGTGAGGAACGCCGTGATCTCGACGAACCCGACCATCCCCAGTTCCCGGAAGATCGCGGCCCACGGAATGAGGAAGAGCGTCTCGATATCGAGGACGATGAAGAGCATCGCCACGATGTAGAAGTTGACCGAGAACCGCTCCCGCGTCGTCCCGAGCGGGGGAATCCCCGACTCGTACGGGCTCGCCTTCACCGGGGTCGGCCGGCGGGAGCCCACGAAGTGCGATACGCCCATCATCGCGGCCGCGTTCAGCACGCCGACCAACGCGAGGATCAGGATGCCGAGATATGGGTCGAGCAAGGGGGTTCGCTCCTCTCGTGCGAGCTTGTGAATTTCTTCACTTTCCCGCGCCGCGAAGGTATCGCGGAGGGGTATGGGCGGCAAGCGGTATTTGGCCTCGGACGCAGAGGGAGCGAGTGAGTCGAAAGCAGCCTGTGGTGCGGAATGTGGCGATCGGCGACGGCACGGTGCGCGTCGCGATTCTGGGCGGCGGACGCCCGGTCCTCTTCCTGCACGGGATCAGCGCCCACGCCCGCGCGTGGCGGCCCGTCGCCGAACGCTTCGCGGAGGAACATCCGGGGTGGGAATGTTGGCTTCCCGACCTCCCGGGCCGGGGCGCCTCGGACGCGCGGGCGGAACTCTCCTACACGCTCGACGACGAGGTGCGCCGGCTGCGCGCGGTGGTGCGGGCGCTCGCGCCGGACGGCCCCCGGCCGCGACTCGTCGCCGGGCACTCGCAGGGCGCGGCCATCGCGCTCGCCCTCGCGGAGGCGGAACCGGACATCGGCGGCCTCCTGCTCTCGAATCCGGTCACGCCGGAGATCCGGAGCCCGGCCATCCTGCGGCTGCTGCGGTCGGCCGCGGTGCGGCGGGCGGTGGGGAGCCTCCTGGCGCCGCTTCACGCGCCGCTGGGCCACCTGGTGCTCCGGCGGGCGTGCGGCCCCGCCTTCCGCGCCCCTCCGGAGCTGGTCGCGGCCTACGCGCAGCCCTGGGCGAGCCCGGCGCGCGCCCGCACCCTCCTGCGCATCCTGGCCGACTGGCGCCCGGCGGAACTCGAGGACCGCATGCCCCGGCGCCCGATCGCCGCGCACGTCGTGACCGGCGCGCACGACCCGAGAATCCCGGTCGCAGCCGCGAGGCGCCTCGCCGCCCGCCTCGACTGCGGCTTCACCGTGTCACGCGACGGCGGCCACGTCCTCACCGAACAGCACCCGCGCCTCCTGACCCGCCTCCTCGGAGAACTCGCCACCGAAGCCAGGGCGCGTTGACAAAATGACGGCGGTGTCGTCATTTTGACGTGCATTATGACGATACTGCCGCGATTTCTCGCCCTCCCGCGGGGCAGCTTCTTCCTTTTCGGCCCGCGCGGGACCGGCAAGACCACCTGGTTGGCCTCGACGCTGCCGAACGCTCTCGTTGTCGACCTCCTGAAGCCGGAGGAGTATCGCCGGCTGGCCGCGCGTCCTGAACGGCTGCGGGAACTGGTGCTGGGAGCTCCGGCCGGAAGCGACGTGGTCATCGACGAGATCCAGCGCGTCCCCGAACTGCTGAACGTCGTCCATGACCTCATGGAGTCCGCCGATGGATACCGGTTCGTCCTCACGGGTTCGAGCGCCCGCAAGCTCCGGCGCGGCGGCGTGAATCTCCTGGCGGGCCGCGCCGCAATGCGCTCCATGCATCCCTTCATGGCCGGCGAAGCGGGACGCGGCTTCGATCTCGAGACATGCCTGAAACTCGGGACCGTTCCGGCGGTCTTCTCCTCGCAGGATCCGGAGTCGGCACTCGCCGCCTATGCGGCGCTCTATGTCGAGCAGGAAGTGCGCGCCGAGGGACTGGCCCGAGATGTCGGCAGCTTCTCGCGCTTCCTGGAGGCGGCGGCCTTTTCGCACGGCACGTCGCTCAACGTGAGCGCGGTCGCGCGCGAGTGCGAGACGAGCCGAACGACCGTCGCGGGATACCTGGAGCTGCTCGAGGACCTCCTGCTCGCCTTCCGCCTGCCCGTGTTCACCCGACGTGCCAAGCGCCGGCTCGTGGCGCACCCCAGGTTCTTCTACTTCGACTGCGGCGTCTTCAGAAGTCTGCGGCCGGCAGGCCCGCTCGACCGGCCCGAGGAGATCGGCGGCCCCGCACTCGAGGGACTCGTCGCGCAGCACCTTCGGGCGTGGCTGGCATATTCCGGAGTCGACGCCCGACTCTACTGCTGGCGCACGCGCTCCGGAGTGGAAGTGGACTTCGTGCTCTACGGGACGGACGGGATCTGGGCGTTCGAGGTGAAGAACGCCGACCGCGTACGGCCCGAGGATCTGCGAGGCCTGGCGGCCTTCGGCGAAGAATATCCGGAAGCGCGCCGCGTGCTTCTGTACCGGGGCGCGGAGCGGCTTGCCGTGCGCGACATCCTGTGCCTGCCGGCAGGGGATTTCCTCGCCCGCCTGCACCCGCAACAGGGGCTGGAGCTGGCCGTCCGCCGACCCTGATCAGGCCTGGATGGTGAAGCGGTCGCGAGGCCGGTAGCCTCGCCGCGTGACAGATCGGCCTACTTCCCAGGGGACGAGTCCGGCGATGATCGGCGGAGTTACGAGGGTGGTCGTTTCCTTCCGGTAGGGAAGCCGCTCCCGCTTGTACCGATACTCAGCGAGAATGCGGGTCCGAGCCTCGTCACTCACAGCGCGGGCACGGATTCGAGGTCACGCGCTTCCTGCTCGAACTCCTCCTCGAACTCCTCGAACGATTGATCGGGAGGAGGAGGGGTCGATGGCGGCATCGGTACCAGGTGCGCCATGATTCTGCCGAGCAGACCGTGCGTCGCCTCCCTCTGCGCAGGTTCATCCAGGAGCCTGAACATCACCAGAAGTTCGCGGAGTGCACGCTGACGGAGGAGCTCCTCTTGTGCGCGGCGGGCGTCGGAAAGCGCTTCATGCCACCGTGCGAGGGCTTCTTGGAGGGCTTCCGCGACCGGCTCCGGCGTCGCACCCCGGTAGTCAGCCGCGTAGATCGGGCCGTTCTTCCCCTCCTTGACGGCTGGTGTAGGCGGGCGGGACTGCTCCTTCTCGCTAATGGGGTCCTCCTGTCAGTGAACCAAGAACGTAGGCGATCCTACGTCATGGACTCTGGCCCAGGAGGGACGGCGGCGCTACCGCTACCCCTCCACTTTCCCTTCTTGGGGGGGTCCGGAGACCGCATCAGGCTCCGTGCTCGTCGGTGTAGACGGTCACTCCATCCCTCGTGCGGGCGAGGACGCGAACCGCTGACCGCAGTAGGCAAAGAAGCGGCTGCGGCACGGGGCTACGGAATCATCGTGCCATCGGAGGTTTCCGGTCCGGATGTGCCTCCGAGGCCGAGGCCGAGTTGGGCGCCGAGGGTGAAGCGGGGGCCTGTGGTCGAGTGGTTGAGGGAGGCGGACCAGTTGAGGAGGCGGCCGCCGGGGATTCGGAGGCCGTAGTTGCCTCGGACGTCGAGCGCCCATGGGTCGCGTGCGTTGGCGGTCGGGTCGCCGTCCGCAGTCGCTGACGGCGGGGCGTAGCGGCTGTAGATCTGCTCCTGCCAGAGGGCGTCACTGCCGGCGATGGCGTCGCCCCATCGCGGGGACATGGAGAGGGACAGGCCCTCGCCGCCGGGGTTTCCGAGGCTGAGGGTGAGGCCGAGGCCGCGCTCCTCGTAGCCGGCCACGGAGTGGACGGCGAGGAGTCGGCCCTGCGCGTCGATGCGCAGCAGCCCGGCCTGGGCGCGCAGGCCGCCGGTGAGTTCGAGGCCGGTGCCGGGCTGTCCGGCGCCGCCGTCACGCCTCACGTGGGCCTCGCCGAAGGGGGCGAGCGTGAGCCCGCCGAGCCGGATCTGCTGGGACAGGTCGGCGCCGAAGCGGAGTTGGTTCACGGCCGCGGTCTGGCCGTCGAGGGTCTCGG
Source organism: Candidatus Palauibacter rhopaloidicola (assembly GCA_026914155.1). Lineage (GTDB taxonomy): Bacteria > Gemmatimonadota > Gemmatimonadetes > Palauibacterales > Palauibacteraceae > Palauibacter > Palauibacter rhopaloidicola. The sequence continues at coordinate 104,130 of JAPPGH010000022.1, forward strand.
TGCCGGCGTCGGTGGCGAGTTCGGCCCAGCCCGCGTCGGCGCGCAGGCCGAACTCGAAGCCGCCGCCCGCGGCGAGCCGCCGGCGCAGTTCGACGAGGCCGAGCCGCAGGCCGAGGCCGCTGGTTTCGGTCCCCGAGTCGCGCACGTTGTCCGCGTCGCCCCAGCCGGCGCCGGCCGTGGCCCACAGCGAGGTTCCGCCGCTGGACCACTGCAGGTAGGGGTGTACGGCGACGAGCCGCGTCTCCAGTGATCCGTTCGCCCTGCCTGCGCGCCAGTCGCCGGTGCCGCGGCTGCGGGCCACGGCGAGGCCGAGCATCCAGTTGTCGCTGAGCCATGTGTCCACGCCGACGTAGCCGGTCTGCAGCTCGCCGTCGTAGTCGCTCGCGCCGGAGGGCGCGCCCTGGAACGTCTGCACGTCGCCCTGTCCCCAGAGCTGGAAGCGCAGGCCGCCCCCGCCGCCGCCGGCCTCCTGGCCGCCGCCGAAGGCGAACTGGAACTCGGACCCGCGCAGCGGATCGCGTCCGCCCTGGAAGCGGGGGACGAGATCGCCGAAGCGGAAGAGATCGCCGAGGCTCGTGCCGTCACCGGAACCGTCCATTGCGGCCCCAGAGGCACCAGCACCCATCGGGGTGCCCGTTGCGCCGACTGCGGCCGTGGGCGTACCCGTGCCCATCGGTGCGCCCGTTGACGTCATGGCGGCTCCGCCGGCGCCCGGCATGCCGAACCCGGCAGCGGCCGAGC
>JAPPGH010000039.1 GCA_026914155.1 Candidatus Palauibacter rhopaloidicola
CGGTCGTGCAAATCAAGCGGGAATCTGCATGATTATGGGAGACAAGCCAGCCGACACTCAGCCCTGTGCCTCGATTCTCTCTCTCAACCGCTGCATGGCCGCGGGTCCGTCCGACACACGGTCGTCCGCCAGTTCGCGAAGGGCGGTGTCGGCGATTTGGCGGAAGTGCGCTTGGACGCGGTCCAGAAGCGCGGGGGGGATCCGGTTCTTTTCCTCTTCGCTCAGACCTTCGTAGACCCACTTCTCGAGGAGCCTTCGGTGCTCCGCCTCCTCCAGCAGGCGCAACCCGTGCCGTACGACTTCGCTCGCCGTACGGTAGTCCCCCCGCGAGACCAGCCGCTCGATGAACGCGTCCTGTTGCGGAGGGAGCGAGACGTTTCGCGTTTGTCTGGTAGCCATGCTGCAAGATCGCACGTACCGGATGTTGTGGCAACAATTGCTACACCGAGGGAAACCAGCCGCTGCCTACCGCTGCTTCAGAGCCTCCGTCCCGAAGCGCTCCGTTGCCTCCAGCACGGCCCGCACGTCGTCCCACGTCGTGTTGTAGTTCACGATGCACACCCTGAGCGCGAACTTGCCGGACACGACGGCGGAGGACACGAACGCGGGGTCCTCCCAGAACAGGCGGGCGAGCACCTCGCGGTTCAGTTCGTCCAGGGTTTCCTCGGCGATCTCCGCGCCGGTCTCCCCGGTGGAGGGCCGGAACCGGAAGCACACGATGCTCAGCGTCGCCGGGCTCAGACACTCGAGGGCGGGGCTCGCGTCGATGTAGGCTTCCGCGCGGGCCGCCAGGTCCAGCCCGTTCGCGATGCTGTCCCGGAACGCGGCCATCCCGAACGTCTGCACGGACATCCAGATCTTGAGCGCGCGGGCGGACCGGCTCATCTGCAGCCCCCGGTCCGTCAGGTTGGGGTGGCCCGACCCCCACAGGGAGTCCTGGAGGAAGGTCGGCTGCACCCCGAACGGCTCCTCGAGCGTCGACACGTCCCGCACGAGCAGGCAGCCGACCTCGTAGGGCTGGAAGAACCACTTGTGCGCGTCGAGTCCGACCGAATCCGCCCGCTCGATGCCGCGCAGGAGCTTCCGGCCGCGTTCGGTCACGATGGCGAACCCGCCGTACGCGGCGTCCACGTGGAACCAGATGTCCTCCGCCGCGCAGAAATCGGCCAGCTCCGGCAGCGGGTCGATGGCGCCGGTCGCGGTGGCGCCGGCGTTCGCGCACACGGCGATGGGGTTCCGCCCGGCGGCGCGATCCTCCGCCACCATGCGCGCGAGCGCGTCGAGGTCGATGCGGGAACGGCCGTCGCTCGGCACGATGCGGGCGTGATCCGGACGGATGCCCGCGATCTTCACGGCTCTGACGTGGGCGGGGTGGCTCTGGTCGCTCATGTACACGGTGGCGCGCTCCGGGTAGCCCGCGGCCTCCCGCGCCGCCACGAGGGCGTCCAGACTCGCGGCGGACCCTCCGCTCGTGAGCAGCCCGCCCGCCGTCTCCGGCATGCCGAGCCAGCGCCGGAACCACTCGATGACGACGCATTCGAGCTGGCTCGGCCCGCTCCCCACCAGCCAGTTGCACGCGTTGAGGTTGTACCCGGAGGCGAGGAAGTCGGCGACGACGCCGGGCCACGTGGGACTCGACGGGACGAAGCCGAAGCAGCCGGGATGATCGAGCCGCAGCGCGAGCTTCAGCACATCGCGGACGGCGCGCCCCATGACGTCGGCCGCCGGCTGCCCCTCCTCCGGCGGATCCTCCATGAGCCGCTCCTCGAGCGCATCGCGGAACTCCCCGTCCCACGCGCCCTCCCCGGCCAGCTCCCCCCGCCGCCGCACGAGGATCTCCGCCGCCTCCCGCGCCAGCTCGAGCATGGCCTCGGGAGACATCTCAAGCCTCTCGCCAACCCCGAGCTCGGAGGTCGTATCCGGCACCGTGTCCTGTCTCATCCCCATCCGCAGTGGAACTCGTTGCGCGAACCATGTTCCGATCAGGTAGGTCGCCGCCCAACGGAACCCGCCGGTGCGCCTCCCGCAACCCTCGCAGACCCGCCCGCCCGAAACATCGACGCGGGAAGCCGCGTCCATACCCACCACGTCTACTCAACCCACAGAGACAGGGGGCGTGATGCGCGGACTTCGTTCCATCCTATTGACGTTCACGTGCGCGCTGCCGCTCGCTCTCTCGGCCCAGGAAGCCGAGCCGATGGCTCTGCCCCTGGGCGTCGTCACCGTCGACATCGAGGATCTCACGGCCGAGATCCGGCAGATCCTCGAGGAGCACGGAATCCCCGGCGTCACGATCGCGCTGGTCAGCCGGGATCGGACGATCTGGGCCGGCGGCGTCGGCGTGGCGGACGTCGCGGCTGGAGTCGACGTGACCGGGGACCACCTGTTCCGGGTCGGATCCATCTCGAAGAGCTTCACGTCCCTGGCGGTCCTGCGCGCGGTCGAAGCGGGTCTCCTCGATCTCGATACTCCGGTGCGCACCCTCGCCCCCGAGGTCGAGTTCACCAACCGCTGGGAGGAGACGCATCCGGTTACGGTGGCCACGGTCATGGAGCACACAGCGGGGTTCGACGACATCCACTTCCGCGAGTTCGCAAAGGTGGATGACCCCGCGATGACCCTATTCGAGGGCCTGGCTTACAACCCCAACTCTCGAGTGAGTCGCTGGCGGCCGGGCACGCACATGTCGTACAGCAACTCCGGTCCGGGGATCGCCGCGTACATCGTCGAGAAACTCACGGGCGAGGATTTCGAGGACTATGTGCGAGAGCAGGTGTTCGATCCCCTCGGCATGGAGAACTCGACCTTCCGCTTCCCGCGCGACCCGGCCCTGATGGCGAAGGGCTACGGGGCCAACGGGGTCACAGAGGCGAACTATGATCACATCATCGTCAGACCCTCGGGGGCGCTGAACACCTCCGCGGCGGAGATGGCCCGCTATCTGCGCATGATGATCAACCGGGGCACGCTCGACGGAGTCCAACTGCTCGCCCCCGAGACCATCACGCGGATGGAGACGCCGACGACGACCCTCGCCGCGCGCGCCGGGTTCACCTACGGCTACGGCCTCGGCAACCGGGCGATGATCGTGAACGGGCACCTGTTCCACGGCCATGGCGGGGGCATCACGGGATTCTCGTCGAGAAGCGCCTATTCTTCCGAACTCGGCGTGGGCCTGTTCGTGTCGGTCAACCGGCCGAGCCGCGGGATCGCCGACATCTGGGACCTCCTCGCCGAGCGGCTGACCGAGGGGTTCGAGAAACCCGCCGGCGCGGTCGCGGCACTCTCCGACCGGGAACTGCGAGCCGTGACCGGCACGTATCAGAACGTGACGCCGAGGGTGCAGCTGATGTACGTCGTCACGCGCTTCTTCGACATCCGGCGCGTCACTCTCGAGGAGGGGAAACTCTTCATCCAGGGGATCGGCGGCGACGAGAAGAGAGAACTCATTCCCGTCACGGCGAAGAGCTTCCGGTACCAGGACGAACCGGTGGCGAGCGTATTCAACGTCGTCGACGAAGATGGACATCAGATCCGGCAAGCCGGATCCAACCACCGGAGGGTCTCAGCCGCCTGGCCGTATTTCCAGTTTGCGGCCGCGGCAACGACGCTGGTGCTCTTGATCTCGGCCCCGCTCTTCGCGCTGGTATGGGTGCCCGCCAGGATCCTGGGCCGCATGAAGACGGTCCCGCTCCGGACGCTGCTGCTGCCGTTGTTGGCCACGCTCGCGGTTGCGGTCGCGTTCATGTCGTTCCTCCTGCCGTTCACACTGGGAGGTTCCAGCGCAACCTTGGGCACGTTCTCGGGGATGTCTCTGGCGATCTTCCTCGGCTCGCTGCTGTTCGTGGTACTCACAGTGCTGAGCCTCTACGCCACGTTCCGCCCGTCCGCTGCCGACACGGGCCGGTTCGTCCGGCTGCACGGAAGGCTCGTCAGCGTCGCTTGCACGGTCGCCCTGGTCTTCCTGTGGACGCACGGACTGATCGGCCTCCGAACGTGGGCGTACTGAGTCACTCTCGGCGCGGGCTTTCTGATCGTGTGGGGTGGCAAGAACCTGCTTTACCCTCTACTTGAGGGGCGGTATTCTCGATCCCGCCGCGATTTTCGGAGCACCAGTGGCTGTTCCGCGAAGGGAGAGGCGAATGAGGAGTGTTCGCGCGGCCCGTATCTGCCTGGTCCTGGCGTCGGCCGTTCTCATGAGCGGGTGTTCGGCGCTGTTCATGAGCCGGCCTCCGCTGGGTGACGGTCCGCTGCCCGAAGGAACCTGTGCGACATCGGCCCTGGCGCCCGTGCTCGATGCAGCAATGAGTGCGTTCATGGTCTCGGGCATGGTTGCCATAGCTACAGACGAGGTGGAGAACGATCTTGAGGAGGTGGGCTTCGTAATACTCGGGCTTCCGACTGCCGCATGGGGTTACTCCGCCTACAAGGGGTTCAATTGGACCAGCGAGTGCCGGCGGCGGGAGGCCCTGAGCGAGGAAGCCATCGCCGACCATCTCCGCGCCCTGGCGCGTAACGCGGGGGCCCCCGACGATTCCTGAGCGCCGCCGCATTGCCGCCCTGTCCGGGCTTTTCCTCGGGCTGGGCTGCCTCCTGGCCGCACCGTCCGCCGTCGCCGCGCAGGCGCCCGCCGGTCCCGGCCCGATCTTCCTCAGCGTCGGCGTTGCCGCCGTCCTCCCGGCCGATGTCCGCTTCGTCGACGGCGACGACGCGGGCGCGGCGGCGCTCTATGGGGACGACCAGTCCGACGCCGGCACGCTCGGGGCCGGGCTGGAGTACGGCCTCGCGGCGGGCTACCGGCTCGGGGCGTTTCGCGCGCAGGTGGAGTTGGCGCTCACCGGCCAATTCACGTACGAGGGCCGATCGAACTACGCGGGCGCCGGGGCGGTGCAGCCGACCGAGGCGCGCATCACGGCCCGCCGGCTGCTGCTGTCCGGGTTTTACGAGTTCAGGGCGCTCGGCGCGCTGCAGCCGTGGGCGGGCGGGGGACTGGGCGCGAACCGATACCATCTCTCCGACTACGTCCAACGGTTCCCCAGCCCCGACGATTCCTCCGGCCGCCTCCGCAGGGGACCTGGCGGCGAGGTGCCCTCCACGTCTCTTCCCGAGGGCACGGGCTACGGTTTCACATGGATGCTCGCCGCCGGCCTGACCGTCCCCCTGGGCGGCGACATCCTGCTGGACTTCGGATACCGCTACACGGACGCCGGACGCATCGGCACCGCCGTCGGCGAGGTCGAGGTGGTCCGCTACAACGAAGACGGAAGCCGCCAACTCCGGCGGATCACCATCAACCCGACCATCGCCGACCTCCGCCACCACACCCTCACCGCCACCCTCCGCTGGCTCCCCTAGCTCCGGACATCAATCGACTTGGCTGTCTTCGTACCGGTCAAAAGCCCACGTCGAGTTCATTGGCCAGTGTCTCGATGGCTTCCTTGGCGGGGACGCCTCGGTCTCCGGCCTTGTATGCCCGGAGCGCCTCGCGCCACAGGTGGCCCCGTTCGGCCGAATGGATCAGGAAGTCGTAGCGCTCCGGACTCATCACGACCATCGCGGCTTCGCCGTTCTGCGTGATGGTCTCGACGCGCCCGTCCCGGATCCGCTCCAGGTGTTCGCTCGTCCGCTGCCGAAAGTGACTCAACGCGTATGTGTCCTGAGTGCGGTGCATGACCTCTCCCATACGTTATTCAGATCAAATACAGTATGGCGGACTGCGAGCCGCCCGTCCAGCTCGGTGAGCCGCCCCGGCATCCGCTACAATGAGCCCGTAGAGCCCCCCGAAAACGTTCCCGCGGGAACGTTTCGACGCGGATGGCGCGGATCCTCCGGACCCACGACGGATGAACGAGACGCTCAGGGACGAACTGCTGGAGATGGCACGGCGGGACGAGGCCGTGCGGGCCGAACTCGTGGCCTCGGGTGAACTGTTCGGCGGCTACGAGCCTCGGATGGCGCGCGTCCACGAGCGGAACGCGCGGCACCTTGGCCGGATCATCGAGTCGGTCGGGTGGCCGGGCACGGACCTCGTCGGCCCCGAAGGCGCGGAGGCCGCGTGGATCATTCTGCAGCACGCGATCGCGGAGCCTGGCCTGCTCCGGCGAGCGCTGCCTCTCCTCCAGACCGCGGCCAGGGAAGGGAGGGCGTCTCCCCGGCACGCGGCGATGCTGGAGGATCGGATCCGCTTCTTCGAGGGCCGGCCGCAGCGCTACGGGACGCAGTTCGACTGGGACGCCGACGGTAAGCTCTCGGCGGGCGAAGTGGACGACCCGCAGCGGCTCGATGAGCGGCGCCACGCCGTCGGACTCCCACCGCTGGCCGAGCAGATGGATGAGGCCCGCGCCCGCGCGACGGCCGAGGGAGATGGGCCGCCGACGGATCACGAGGCGTACGCAAGAGCCCGCGACGAGTGGGCCGCAAGCGTCGGCTGGCGCGCCCACTAATAGGCGACACCGCTACGCGAGGGCCGAGACGGCGATCGAGAGCCCGAGGGCACCGAGAATTGAGGCCGCGGCGCGATCGATGTAGAGCCTCGCCCGCATGTACCGCGCGGCGACCGCCTGAGTGCTCATGCAGAAGGCGAGCGTCGTGTAGAACACGATCTCGACCAGCAGGTGGTTGGCGACGATCACGAGGCCGTTGGCCGGACTCAGTCCAGCGGGGAAGATCGCGACGATCACGGCGGCCGCGAAGAGCACGGACTTGGGGTTCGAGAGGTTGATGAGAATCCCCCGGAGGAAGGCTTGGCGTTGGGGGGCGGAGCGGGTCCGCGGGGATTTCGCGGCGCTCGTCCACATCCGGTAGGCGAGATAGAACAGGTAGAGCGCCCCCGCCGTTCTCATGGACCCGTACAGCCACGGCAGCCGCTCGAAGACGAGCCCCAGCCCGCCCGCGGCGAGCAGCGTCCACGTCGCGGCCATCGCACCGAGACCGGCCCCGACCGCGATGCCGGTCGCGCGTCCGGAGCGGAGCGCGGTCTGGACGGCCACCAGAAGGGCGGGCCCCGGGCTCGCGATCGCGAACAACAAGGCGACGTTGAACGCAAGAAGTTGTCCCGGCGTCATGTGCCCAAGATCGCACATCCGTCACGTTGACGCGCAACCCGGCCCTCCAAGGAGGCGCGCCTTGCGCTCATCGAATGCGAGTCGCACGCGTCCCGGGCCAAGAGCCGGCGGTGGGCCGTCGAGTCCGGGGCGCCGCCCGGGTGCGGGTCTTCCGCGGGAGTCAGTCGTCGCCGAACACGCGGTCGGGGCCCTCTTCCAGCAGTCTCGTGAGTAGCCGGAAGCAGATCGAGAGGCAGATGAAGCACAGGATGACGCCCGCGAGCGCTACGTAGCGCCCCCAGCCCGGCCCGAACCAGGCCAGCATTCCACCGCACACCGCCCCGGCGCCACAGCACACCAGCGCGAGGCGATACCACTTCGGCCAGTACTTCGGCGACCACCTGCGCGACCACTTGCCCATGGCGCTCATCCTCCCGGTCTCCGGAACAATGGAATCGGTGAGGATTATACGCCACTATCGTCCCACCCGTGCCCCGATCCAGGGGGTCGAGACCAGGCCGACAACGGAAGGCCGCCGCCATGCTTGAGATCCGCAACCTCGTCAAGGTCTATCCCGGCCCCGTGCCGGCACTGCAGGGCGTGTCGCTCGACGTGCCGACGGGGATGTTCGGGCTCCTCGGCCCCAACGGGGCGGGGAAGACCACCCTCATGCGTATCGTGGCCGGGCTCCTGGAACCGACGGCCGGCACCGTCCGCTTCAACGGCGAGGACATCGTCGCCGACCCCCGCCGCATCCGCCGCCAACTGGGCTACCTGCCGCAGGACTTCGGCTTCTATCCCCATCTCACGGGCGAGTCGATGCTGCGCTTCCTGCTCGTCCTCAAGGGAGTGGAGGCGCCGCGGGGCGTGAGACGCCTCGCCGCGGAACTGCTCGACCGCGTGAACCTTTCCCATGCCGCAAGGCGCAGGGTGAAGGGCTACTCCGGCGGCATGCGGCAGCGGCTCGGGATCGCGCAGGCGCTGGCGGGCGACCCCCGGCTCCTGATCGTGGACGAGCCGACGGCGGGCCTCGACCCGGAGGAGCGGCTCCGCTTCTACCGCCTGCTCGCGGAACTGGCCGAAGACCGCACGGTGCTCCTCTCCACGCACATCGTGGACGACATCTCCGTGCTCTGCCCCCGCGTCGCGATCATGTACGAGGGCCGCTTCGTGGCCGACACGACGCCCGCCGAGGCCCGGGGCCGTCTCGCGGGCACGATCTACCAGGGCGCGGTCGCCAAGGAAGATCTCGCGGCGGTCGACCGCGACTTCCGCGTCACGCAGGCGATCCTCATCGAGGGCCGCAACCAGGTCCGCATCCACCTCCCCGAGGGCGTGCCGCCGGAGGGCTTCGAGGCGGCCGACCCCACGCTGGAGGACGCCTACCTCCTCCTGGCCCGGGCCCACGCCGGAGACGAGAGCGCGGCGTGAACGCCTTCGCGCGCTGGGGGGAAGTCACGCGGCGCGAGTTTCAGGCGGCGTTCCGCCGTCCGGCCCACTGGGTCCTGCTCGCGATCCTGGCGTTCATGGCGGTGGGGATGGCCGGGGGGTCGGTCAGGATCTCGTCGGGCAGCTTCGTGGCCGGCGGCGAACGGCCGTGGATCACCTCGGTCTACAACCAGAGCATGATCCAGATCATCGTCATGCTCGCGGTCGCGGGCTGGTTCCTGGCCATCTCCTGCGGGATGGCCGTCATCCGCGATCTCGAACTGCGGGTGACGGAGGTGTTCCACTCCACGCGTCTCACGCCGGGGGAGTATGTGTGGGGCAAGTTCTGCGGGGCGGCGGGCGCGTTCACGGGCGCGTGGCTGCTGTTTCTGATCCTCCTGAGCTCCTACTCGCACATTGTGAGAGGCGCGGTGGCGGGTTCCCGACTGATCGGCCCCTTCGACGCCTGGAACTACCTCTTCCCGACGCTCCTCTTCGGGGTGCCGCAGATTCTGATCTTCGGAGGGGTCGCCTTCTTCCTCGGCGCCTGGACGCGCCGTCCGATCATCGTGTTCGCCTTCCCCATGGCGGCGGCGCTCGTCACGCTCACGTTCCTCACCACGTGGTCGCCGAGCTGGCTCTCGCCGGACGTGAACCGGCTGCTCATGCTCCTCGATCCCTCCGGCTTCCGCTGGCTCGACCAGACCTTCCTCGAGGTCGACCGGGGCGTCGCGTTCTACAACGCGCAGCCGCTGCGGCCCGACATCGGATTCGTCATCAGCCGCGTGGTCGTCGCGGCGCTGGGACTCGCCGCCGTGGCGGGCGCGGTGCGCAGCTACCGCCGCCGGATGCTCGTGGGCGGCGCGGAACTCCGCTTCCTGCGCGCGCTTCGGCGCCGAAGCGCCCCCGCCGCCGCTCCGGGGCCCGACACGGCGGCCGCGCCGGCCGCGCCGGCAGCCACGCCCGCCTCCCTGGCGGATCTCGGCATGACCACCCGTCCTCTCGGCTTCCGGAAGGCCGCCGCCGTCATCGCGCGCAGCGAGATCCGGGACCTCGCGGTGCGGCCCGGGATGTATCTCTTCGTCCCCCTCATCCTGTTCATGGCGTTCGAGACGCTGTACACGACCGGTCCGTTCGATTCCCTCCTTCTGCACACGCCGGGCGGGATCGCGGGGGACCAGCTCAACACGCTCAACGTTCTCCTCTGCTTCCTGCTCCTCTTCTACACCGTCGAGTCGCTGCACAGGGAACGCAGCCGCCGCATGCACGAGATCTTCGGCGCGACCTCCGTCGGCACCGGCGCCGTCCTCCTCGGCAAGACGCTGGGGAACAGCGTCATGGCGGGTTTCATCCTGCTCGTGACGCTCGGCGCGGACGCGGTCCTCCTCCTCTATCAGCGGGTCGTCGGCGGGAGCCCGGTCGGGTTCGACTTCTTCCCGTTCGTCGCCATGTGGGGCGCCGTTCTCATCCCCACCTTCGTCTTCTGGACGGCACTCGTCACGGCCCTCTTCTCCCTCCTGCGCAACCGGTACGCGGTGTACGGGATCGGGGTCGGACTCGTCATCTACACCGTATACAGCCTGCAGCAGGCCGGTGAGGGGCCGACGTGGGTGACCAACTGGCTGGGCTGGGGCGTCCTCGAGTGGAGCGACATGGGCGCCTTCGCCCTGCACGGGACCCCGCTCCTCCTCAACCGCCTCCTCTACCTGAGCCTCGTGCCGCTCCTCGTGGCGCTTTCCGTGAAGTGGTACGGCCGGCAGGACTTCGATGCGGCGGGGATCATGCACCGCCTCCGTCCGGGGCCGCTGTTGCTCGGCGGCCTCCGACTCCTGCCGCTTGGCGCCCCCGCGCTCATTCTCGCCTCGATCCTCGCGGTCGGCGGCGAGCGCGGATACGAGGGGGACGCCGCGGATGAATGGAGGGAGGCCTACTGGAAGCGGAACACCGTGACCTGGACCGGTTTCCTCATGCCGTCGGTCTCCCGGGTGGACCTCGATCTCGACTTCGAGCCCGGCGCGCGCTCGGTCGCGGTGAAGGGGGAATACACGTTCTTCAACGACCGCGACCATGCGTACGAGCAGATCCCGATCACGGCGGGGCCGTGGGATCCCATCACCTGGACCATGGACGGGAGCGTGATGTGGCCATCGGATCGCGCGAACCTGTTCGTGTTCACGCCCGACGAGCCGCTGGAGCCCGGCGACACGCTCACGATCGGCTTCGAGTACGACCTCGTGTTCATGGAAGGCATGAGCAGGGGGGCCGGCGGGGCGGGGCAGTTCATCCTCGAGTCGGGGATCGTGCTCACGGCCTTCGAGCCGACGTTCGTGCCGGTGCCGGGATACCTGCCCGGAATCGGCGTGGACGGCGACAACTCGCCCGATCCCCGCGACTACGCCGACGACTTCTACGAGGGCGAGACGGAGCCGCTGTTCGGCTGGGGCGGACGGCCGTTCACGGTGCGGACGCGGATCACGACGCCCGAGGCGTTCACGGCCAACGGCGTGGGCCGACTGGTGAGCAGCGAGGTCGCCGACGGCCGGCGCACGGTGGTGTGGGAGACCGACCATCCGGTGAGCATGTTCAACGTGATCGCCGGCAGGTACGCGGTGATCGAGGGGGACGGCACCGCGATCTTCTACCACCCGGAGCACGACTACAACGTGGAGGAGATGTCCGCCGCTCTCGACGCGGCGCGGAAGTACTACTCGGAGTGGTTCCATCCATTCCCCTGGGAGGTGCTGAAGGTCTCGGAGTTCCCCGCCTACGCGGCCTACGCCCAGGGATTCGCGACGAACATCACGTTCAGCGAGGGGGTCGGGTTCCTGGCGAAGAGCGACCCGGTGTCGCATGTGGCGTTCATGGTCGTGGCGCACGAAGCCGCGCACCAATGGTGGGGGAACCTGCTCGTGCCCGGCGAAGGGCCCGGCGGCGACATCCTCTCCGAGGGCATGGCGAACTACGCGACGATGCTCCTGCACGAACAGGTGTACGGCGATCGCTACCGCATGGAGTTCGGGAAGCGGATCGAATCCATGTACGCCACGCGCCGCTTCGCGAACTCGGAGCGCCCGCTGGTGAGGACGGCAGGCGGCCGGTCCGGAGACGCCACGGTGATCTACAACAAGAGCGCCTGGGTGATGTGGATGCTCCAGCAGGAGATGGGCCGCGAGAACCTCCTCTCGGGCCTGCGCGCCTTCATCGAGAAGTACAACCCGGACCCGGACTTCCCGGTGCTCCAGGACATGCTGGCGGTGCTGCGCGGCTTCGCCCCGGACACGACGAGGTTCGACCGCTTCGCCCGGCAGTGGTTCCACCGGGTGAGGCTGCCCGAGTACGAGTTTGCCGACGTGACGAAGACCCGGGAGATGGATGGGAACGGCGGCGAGACCTGGGTCGTGCGAGGGACGATCCGAAACGTGGGCACGGGGCGGGCGACGGTGGAGGTGGCCGCGACGGCGGGAGAACGATGGTCCGATGAGGGCGAGGACCGGACCCGCTCGGTGGTGGCGGACGGCTACCGCGAGGCGCGGACCGGGTTGCGCATCGGCTGGGGCCAGTCCGTGGATTTCGAGATCCGCGCCCCCTTCGATCCGGAGCGCGTGCTGGCCGACCCCGACGTGCTCGTGCTGCAACTCAACCGCGCCGCCGCCGTCTTCGACTTCTGAGCGTCCGCCGACGTTCTCGGTACCCGCCGGAACTCGCCGGTTACGGGACCGGGCGGAAGAGGCGGATGACGTCGCCGACGGTCATGTCGCCCACCTGGCGAGCGAGGCCGGCCGCGCGGGCGGAGGCGATGGCCTGTTCGAAGCGGCGGATCTCGCTCTCGGGAAGGTCGATGATCTCGACGCCGGCTTCCTGCGCCATCCGCAGGCCGTCGGCGCCGGCGCGCGCGTAGGCGGTGGCCCCGGCCATCGACAGGGAGGCGTCGGCGGCTTCGTCGATCCAGCCCCGTTCCTCGGGTGAGAGGGAATCGTAGACCGCGCGATTCATCAGCAGGACGAACGGCAGGCCGGACGTGGGGAGCCAGGTCGTGAGGTAGGCGGCGGGCTCGTGAAGCTGGAACGTCCCGATCCCCGACGGGGAGATCGCGACGCCGTCGATGACGCCGGTGGTCAGGCTCTGGTGGACCACGGTGCCGGGCTGCATGACCGCGCTCGCGCCCAGCGCTTCGATGAAGGGGATGAGGCTCCGCGTCGACACCCGGACCTTGAGTCCGTTCATGTCCTCGAGCGTGCGCACCGGCCTCTCGCGGGTGAGCAGCACGGGGGCGTCGTTGGCCCACAGCCCCAGCACCTTCGCGTCGTACTCCGCCTCGAGCACGGACCGGGCGCGCCCCATGGCCTCGGTACACTCCACCGCGGTCTTGCAGATGCCGGGGAAGCCGATGAGGTCGGTCTTCGGGAAGAGGTCGGCGGTGTAGGCGGGGATGGCGAGGGCGATGTCGGCCACGCCGCTCCGCAGGATCGAGTACTGCGCCGGCGCGGACGAGTTCAGGGCTCCGGCGGGAAACTGCCGGACGGTGAGTCTGCCGCCCGAGAGTTCCGCGAGCTTCTCCGCCAGCGGCGTGAACATGTCCCCGGTGAGGACGTGATCCGCGGGCAGAAAGTGCGCCAGCGACAACTCCCTCGTACCGCTCGTTTCGGAGGTTTCCCCGCACCCGCCCGCGACCCCGCCCGCGGCGAGCAGTCCGAGGACGAGCGTCCGCCGTGCGCGCGTCAGTGCCCGCGTCATGGCCGGGACTCGCGCTCGGGGACGGCGGAAACTCGGAGGGTCAGGATGTCCACGTCGTGAAACTGCCGGTGGCGGACGGAGGAGGCGAGATGCCGGAGCAGCCGGAGCGAGATCTCCTGCTCCACGTCGGCCGCCGGGGTGTCGGCCTCGAGCCAGGCCAGGCGGTCCTGGAGGTTGAGTTCGTCGCTGCCCGCGGCGCCGACCCTGAACTCCAGCACGGCCTCGTCGTCCTCCTCCCTCGCCGTCAGGAGCAGCTCGCGCCTCGCGTCGTCCGGCGTTCCCCCGGCCTCGTCCGCCTCCTTCGCCGCCTCCCGCGACTCCAGGAGCGTGAGCAGCGCCTCCTCGCTCGCGGCTTCGAGCCGGTCGAGGACCGGCGCCAGCCCGTGCCGGGCCGAGAACGCCTGGATGAACTCCCGGAGCCGGGGCAGTTCCGCCATGTCGAGCGTCCCCCGCAGCCGGCGCTTCCGGCGCGCCGTGAGCGCCGTGAGGAGCAGCGCCACCAGGCCTCCCGTCGTGAGCCCGCTGCTCAACAGCCCGCCCGCGAACTCCGCGAAGAATGCGGGAAAGATCATGTCGAACTCGCAGCCGACGCCCGTCCAGAACGAGACGCCCGCGATGAGGCCGTTGCGGGGGTTCGAGCCGATGCTGCGCGCGACTTCGCGCATCCCGACGGTGAACAGCGTCGCCATGATCACGGCCAGGGAGGCGGCCACGACGGCTCCGGGAATGGCGAGAATGAGGGCGAGCGCCTTGGGCACGAAGGCGAGGACGAAGAAGACGAGTCCGGCCGCGACGCCGACCCGGCGCGCCGCCACGCCCGTGACCTCGATGGCGGCCACGGCGTTCGCGTTGAGCGTGTTCGGCATCGTTCCCACCAGGCCCGCGAGCAGGTTCCCGGCGCCTTTCGCGGCCACGGCACGCTGTACGGCGCGATAATCGACCGCCCGCGGCCGGCGCCACGACATGCGCTGGGCGGCGACCGCGACGGCGACCGACTTGGTCGTGCCGACGAGCGCCACGAACAGGAACGCGGGCAGCAATCCCCAGAACGCCGCGCCGAAGCCGATGTCCAGCGCGGGCAGCCCGCCGGCCGGGAAGCCGATCCACCGGGCGTCGGCCACGAGGCCGGTGTCGTAGATGCCGAAGGCGGCCCCGGTCACGGAGCCGGCGAGGATGCCGATGGCCGGGGCCCAGAGACGGAGCGTCCCTCTCGTCCGGAGGGCGATTCCGAGGATGGCGACGATCGTCACGGCGGCGCTCAGCGGCGCGGCCGGCACGGGGGCTCCCGGCGGCAACTCGTTGAGCATGCCGAAGAGGATCGGCATCACGGTGACGGGAAGGAGCATGACCACCGTCCCCGTGACCACGGGCGTGAGCACCCGGTGCAGCAGCGAGAGCCGCGCGGAAAAGGCCGCCTGCGCGAGCGCCGAGAGGACGACCAGGGTGGCGAGCAGCCCCGGTCCTCCCTGGATCAGCGCCTCCGCGCACACGGCGATGAAGATCGCCGAACTGACGTGCGGCAGCGCGTACCCCGCCCCCATCCGGCCCACACGCCGGCCCTGGAGAATGGTGGTGGCGCCGCACGCGAGGACGGAGGCGAACACCGCCCACAGCACGAGTTCGTCAGCGCTTCCCGCCTGGAACACGATCGTCGGGATGAGGACGACCCCGTTGATCCCCATCGCGGCGAGCTGCAGGCCGAGCCCCAGGGCGACCGGCGCCGGAACCCGGTCCTCCACCTCGTATCGGAGACCGCCGGCCACGCTCATCCGTACATCGCGTTCGGGAGGAACGTGGCGATGCGCGGGAAGAGGGCGATCAGGATCAGCGCCGCCAGCATCGCGAGCCAGAACGGCAGGATGCCGCGGAACATCGTGCGCACCGGCACGTCCGGGGCGACGCCCTTGACCACGAAGATGTTGAGCCCGACGGGCGGCGAGATCAGTCCCATCTCGAGCGTGACCACGATCATCACGCCGAACCAGATCATGTCGACGCCCAGCGACTCGAGGATCGGCTGAACGAGGGGCACGGTGAGCACCAGCATCGCGAACCCGTCCAGGAACGTGCCGAGCACGATGAACATGAGCAGCACGAGCACGACGACCTGGGCGCCCGAATAGCCCTGTTCGCCGACCCACTCCGCTGCGACGAACGCGATCCCGGTGAGCCCGAGGAACACCTTGAACACGAACGCGCCGAAGAGGATCAGGAAGGCCGTGCCGCTCGCCTTCAGCGTGCCGTTGACGACCTCGATCGCGGTCTTCCGGTTCAGCGCCCGCCGCGCGCAGGCCGCGACGAGCGTGAGGCACGCGCCGACGCCGGCCGCCTCGATGGCGGAGAAGATGCCGGCGTAGATGCCGCCGATGGTCACGACGACGATGCCGAGGATCCACGCCGCGCTCGCGGTGGCCCGCAGGCGCTCCCGCCACGGAACGGCAGTCCTGGCGTGGGGCGCCTTGTCCGGGTCGCGGCGGACGACGATCCAGACGGCGAGCACGAAGAGCAGCGTGAGCGCGATCCCGGGCACGACGCCGGCCATGAACAGGCGGCCGATGCTCTCCTCGGTGACGATCCCGTAGATGACGAGTCCCGCCGAGGGCGGGATGAGGATGCCGAGCGTGCCGCCGGCGGCGATGGCCCCGGTCGCCAGCGAGTCGTCGTACCTGAACCGCCGCATTTCGGGCAGCGACACGCGGCCCATGGTGAGCGCGGCGGCCAGCGAGGAGCCGGAGAGCGCCGAGAATCCGGCGCAGGCGACGATCGACGCGGACGCGAGGCTGCCCCGGAAGCGGCCAAGCCAACTGTGGGCCGCGCGGTACAGGTCCTGACTCATCCCGGAGACCACGGCGAGGTGCCCCATCAGCATGAACAGCGGCAGGATGGTGAGGGGATAGCGCGAGGCGACGGCGAAGGTCTCGCCCGCCAGCACCGCCGTGACGGCGCCCGGGCGGACCGCGGCGATGCCGCCCACGCCCACGACCAGCATCGCCAGACCCACCGGCACCCGGATGAAGAGCAGGACGAAGAGGGCGAGAAAGCCCACGAGGGCGATGCCGGTCCCGTCCATCACGCGTCCGGGTCGTTCATTCGGCCGGCTCGTTGGGGTCTTCCGCGTTCCACGCCGCGAACCCCAGGAGAAGTTGGGACAGGAGCAGCAGTCCGTAGGCGGCGAGCGACGCGCCGAGCGCGTAGTAGAAGGGCAGGTGCGGGATCGACACGCTGCCGGTGACGGCGCCGCAGGGAAGGCCGCAACTGCCGTGCGTGAACAGCGCGTACGCGGCCGCGGCGGTCGCGCCCACGCCGAGCAGCCGCGCGACGGCGTCCGTGATCCTCGTGACGCGCCGGCCCGCGAGGCGCGCGAGCAGGTTCACGCACACGTGCGAGCCCTCGCGCGCCCCGTAGGCGACCGCCGCCGCCACGACGACGGCGAGCGACATGGTCGAGACGTCCTCGATCCAGAGCAGGGAATCGTTGAGGACGTAGCGCCAGAAGACCTCGGCCACCGTGATGGCCAGCAGCACCGCGAGCGCGACCCCGCCGGCCACGGCGAACCCCGCCGCCACGCGGCCGCAGAACGCCTCCGCGCTGGCGAAGACGTCTCTATGGTCCTCGAAAACCGTCATGTCCCCCGCACAGACCGAGAGCTTCCGCGAATTCGCGCCTCAGAATAGCGGGTCGGAGCGGGTTTGCGTACGGAGCCTCGGATGCCGGGGGGGCGGACGCCGCGTTGGACGGGGGGCGCCCGCCGTCCGCGCTAGTACACGACGCGGTACGTCACGCTCAGGCTCCTCCCGGCTTCGGGCATGATCTCCTTCACCCGCGACAGGTGCCGCCTGTACTCGGTGTTGCCGAGGTTGTCGAGGTGGAGCGTCAGGACGTGCGGCCGCCCGGCGAAGGTGAAGCGCACGCCGCCGGAGACGCCGAAGACCGCGTAACCGTCGGTGGGGTCCTCGAACCGCCCGGTTCGTTCCTGGCTCGAGGCCATCCGCGTCTCGGCCTCGACGAACCAGTTCACCGGCGAATAGCCGATCGCCACGCGACCCTGGAGCGGGGGCATGAACGGGAGCGGCTCGTCGGTGGCGCGGATCGTGCCGCGCACGTACGACGCGGCGGCCTCCAGCCTGAATCCGGCCGGCACCGACCATTCGAGCTGGCTCTCGAAGCCGGTCAGCACGGCGTCCTCTCCCACGAACTGATAGATGGGGAGCCGTACGCGGCTGAGTCGCCCCGTCGCCTGCGGGAAAATGTAGCCCGCGATCGTGTTCCTGAACCACGTCGCCTCGGCGCTCACGCGCTGTCCCGTGACGCGCCCGAACACGTCGATGCCGAGCCCCTTCTCCGTCTCGAGCGAGGGATTGCCGACGTCGTACGAATTGGCCGCGAGGTGCGGCCCTTCCGAGTAGAGTTCGTGTACGTCCGGCGTCCGAAAGGCACGGCCCACGCTCGCGCCGAGGGTGAACTGCCCCGTCACCGGAAGAAGTGCGCCCAGCGATCCGGAGACCGCGTCAAAGGAGCGCGCCCGGATGTGTCCGATGTCGGAGGACGCGTCTTCCTCCTCCGGTTCAAGTTCGACCCGGTCGTAGCGGAGCCCGGCCTCGACGGTGATCGGATCGAGCTGGATCTGCTCGAGGACATACGCGGCCTGCGTCCTGCGCCGGGAATTCGGCGTGTACAGCGCGCCCGCGAATCCGAAGTCCTCCCACGAGACTCTCGCCCCGAAGGCCCCCGATGCGAACGGCCCCCATCCCGCGTGCCGCGCCCGGGCCTCCCCGCTCACGATCTCGCGATCGTATTGGGCGCCGAGGATGTCCGGGGGTTCCATCTCGTGGTGCCGGTACCACGTGTAGCCGGCATCGACTTCGATCGCCTCCAGGCCGTGCCCGGGCCGGATGACGCTGCGGAGCCGGCCGGCGGCTCTCTCCTGCTCCGTGCGCACCGCGTTCGTGTGGCCGCCGACGAAACCTCCGGGGATCCCGTAGTCGTTCGCGAAGTAGCGAAACGAACCGCCCGCGTAGCCCCAGTCGTCCACCCATGACGTTCCGGCCGCCACGCTCCGCACATCGGTCTGGGTTCCCACCAGCCTCCCGATCGGCGTCCGCAGGTCCCCTCCCTCGCGCTTCGAGACCTCGACGCGAAGCGGGATGTTCTCGGTGACGCCGACGGTGAGCTGGCTGCTCCCCCCGATGCCGCGGGTCGCTCCCTGCCCCTGAAGCGAGGTGAACCCGGTCGCGCGGCCAGGCACCGCCTGCGGGACCTCCTCCCGAATGACGTTGATCACGCCCCCGAGCGCGTTGCTGCCGTACAGAATCGCGCTCGGTCCGCGAATCACGTCGATCCGCCGGGCCGAGGAAGGGGCGAGCGCCGAGGCGTGGTCCGGGCCGCTGCTGAGGACGTCCCCCACCCGCTGGCCGTCTTCGAGCACGAGGATGCGGTCTCCGCTGAGGCCACGGATGACGGGCTGGGATGTGCCCGGCCCCATGCTGGTCACCGTGACCCCCGGGACCGATTCCACCGTCTGCGCGAGGGTTCCCGCGAGCTGCCGCTGCAGCGTCTCGTCCGAGAACACGGCGGAAGGCCGGATCGCCTCGCTCACGGCCGTGGGACTCAGGACCGCCGTGACGACGATGTCCGGCAGGGTGATGGCGGCGACCTCGGAGGCCACCTCGACGGTGTCCGCGGCCTGTCGCTCGGCCTCCTGCTCGGCCTGCTGCGCGACGGGCGTCCAGCCCGCGGCGCCCGCCGGCATGCCCGCGAGGGTGATCCCAAGGAGGAGAAAGAGGATGTAGAAGCGTCTGGACATCGTCATGTGGGCCTGGTGCGAGGGTGGAGGTGAGGCCTGCCTGCGCCTGGCCGTAATGATAACGGATTATCGTTAAGCGGCAAAGGGGCGGGCCGACGACCCTCGGTCGGCCGCCGTGGGGGCCGCGGGGAGCGGCCGGATCAGAGCTCCGTCAGGCGCACGCCGCGCAGCGGCCGAAGAGGATCAGCTCGTGGCTGTCGACCTGGAAGCCGTCCGGCGCCAGCGTCTCGACTTCGTCGGGGCACCGGTGGACGTCGAACGCCTGATCGCAGGAGTTGCAGAGGAAATGGTGGTGATGCGGACGGTCGGCCAACTCGTACCGAAGCCCGCCGCCCGGGAGCTTCACTCGCGACAGCCACCCCTCGCGCACCAGGGTCTTCACGTTCCGGTAGACGGTCGCCACCCCGAGCGAAGGCACGATCCGCCGGCCGTACTCGAGGATCTCCTCGAGCGTGAGCGGGCGCCCCGCGCTCGTGAACACGCGGCGGATCGCCCGGCGTTGTCGAGTATCTCGTTGCATCGAAGTACACCCTCCGCGCAGTTGGACCGTAATGATAACGGTTTATCGCCCCCTGTCACGCGAGGCCCGCGCATCACTCCCGCGCACGGTTCCTCCAGCGCGCCTCGTTGGCGCGGATCGCGTCCTGCACGAATACGGCGAGCCCCTCGCCGCGCTTCTCGAAGTACGCCTCGAAGCGGGGATCGGCGGTGTACATCTCGGCGAGGTTCCGGTGCATGCCGTGGCTGCACGGATAGAACCAGCGGTCGATGTGGCGCCGGTGCTCCTCGGCCAGGGCCATCGCCGCGCGGCCGGCGGCCTGGGCGCCCTCCGCCATCAGCGCGGCCAGCCGGGCCACCGCGGTCTCGCCCTCCTCGGTGATCCGCGCCCAGTCGTCCTTGCCGTACCTGCGGACACGCCGCATCGACTCCTGGTAGGCCTCGCTGCCGCCCCATCTCCGCTCGACCTCCTCCTCGTACTGCGCGTGGTCGAACTCCTCCAACCCCTCGAACATCTCCGTCCGGTCCATCTCCGTCTCCTCATCCATCGCCCTCAGGGCCCCGTCGACCCCTCGGATGATGCTGTCGGTCCTCCGTTGTCGTTCCCTGAGCAACTCCCGCTGCGCCTCCAGCGCGCTCCGCCGGTCGTAGGCGGGGGCGTCGAGCAGCCGGCCGATCGCGTCCAGGCTGAACCGCAGTTCGCGCAACAGCCGGATCTGGCGCAGCCGCTCGAGGTCGTCGTAGGCGTAGAGCCGATAGCCGTTCTCCGCCCGCCCCGAAGGGACGAGCAGCCCGATCCGGTCGTAGTGGTGCAGCGTGCGCACCGTGACGCCGGCCAGCCGCGCCACCTCCCCCACCGTATGAAGTTGCCCCGTTTCCATGCCCCCCACGGTAAACCCTCACGTAACGTCAGGGTCAAGAGGGGAGGGATTTCGCTAGGGGGCCTGGGAGCTGCGGGGGAGGGTGCCGGGGTCGGGGCCGGGTGCCTGGGCGGACCGGGGGAGGGTGTCGACTTCGACGTCGGTTGCGGCCGCGGCGCGTGGGAGGGCGGCGCGTGCCTCGAGCTTCCCGATCGCCGCGGAGACCGCCTGACCGGTGGCGTCCCGTGTGCCGAGTCCCCTTTGCACCTCGCGGAGACGGGGAAGCGCTTCGACGGCGTGGATCTCGGCGAGCGCGTTCGCCGCGTGCGCGCCGGAAGATCCCTGGAGCGCGTGGCCGAGTGCCGCGATGATCTCCGCCCTGTGTCCTCCGTTGTACGCCTTGAGGTGCCCGGAATCGCCGCCGAGCGCCGCGCCCACGGTCACGACCAGCTCTCCTTCGCCCAGTTGCCGCAACGCCTCGGCGACCCCGTCGCGGAACCGCAGGCCGGCGGCCTTCCGCGCGTCGCCGAGCAGCGGGATGAGCGGCGCGACCGCGTCGGGGTGCCGAATCGCCGCAAGCGCCTCGACCGCCGGCAGCCGGAGCGCGGGGTCCTCGTCCCAGAGCGCATCCGCCAGGGCCGGAATCGCCGCGGGGTCGCCGAGCCGTCCGAGTTGCGCGGCCGCGTCGCGTCGCGGGGCGTTCCCTTCCCAGAGGACGTATTTGTTGATGATTCGGCCCCCGGGCGCGCTCAGACGGCGGACGTGGAACGGGACATCGTCCGCGTCCGCCCTTCCCCCGTGACAGACCTGCCACAGGACCTCCGTGAACAGGTTGAACAGGTTCCGAAGCCGCGCGAGATCCTTGATCGCTCCAAGTGCCTGAAAGTGGAGTTCGTCCATCCCGTCCGGGTACCGGCCGAACCACCCGTCGCGACCCTTCACGGTAAGCTGAATCTTGGGCTGGGCCTGGATGAGCCGACGGACCCTGGCGTTGCCGAAGAGCCGCCGCAGGCGCCGCGGCGCATTGCCCTTGATCACGAAGTCCCGGTCGAACCGGGAATGGCCGACCTCGACGTCCTGCATGCCCAGCGCCTTCCCGAACCCGCTGAAGACGCCCGCCCGGTAGATGTCGAACCGGAACCCCTCGGGATTGAAATAGGGTGCGCGAAGTCTCGTGAACGTCTGGTTCGTCTTGCCGTCGCCCGACGTGAAGGTGTCGAGCGTGAGGGTCCAGTCGCCGCTGCGGGCCTGGACGGCGGAGTGGCCGAAGAGGCCTCCGTCGTGGAACTGCCCGTCCAGTTCGCTGGAGAGCTGACGCCAGACCTCCTTCCGGCTCGGTCCGAACAGGGCTTTGAGGAAGTTCATCGCAATCTCACCACGGGGTGCTTGACGTTCAGGTCCGTCTTCCGGTGCAGGTCATGTACGGTTACACACAGCCAGCGGTTTTCGTCCACCGAGTACGTCACGCGCAGCCGCGGCGCCGTGCCCCTGCCGGGCGGGTTCAGCGGCAGGGCGGGGTCCGCCTCGTTGAGGCACAGGCAGAACGCCCGTTCGCCCGCGGTCCGGGGGACGAAATAGCTGGAGCCGTTGCTGCGCTCGGTCCAGTCGATCGGGCGCCCGGCCACCCGCCCGACCTCGCAGATGAAGAGGTTGATGTGCTGCTGGCCATCGCGGCCGGGGGCGTAGTAGCGCGTCGCGAAGTTTTCGACCGTCGGGAAGCACGTGCCGCCGGGGATGAGCAGCTCGTACTCGGCGTCGGCATCGTCGTCCGGGAGGACGCGGAGCGCGTAGTCGTGGTAGATGAAGTCCTCGACGTGCGCGCCGCCCGCGAAGATGCACGCGCCGCGCGCGACGGCCGCGAAGGGGAGCCACTCCCGCACCTTCTCGCGGCCGAGCACGTCGCCCACGACGTTCCGCACCTCCGGAAGGAGGGTCGACCCGCCCTCGAGGATCACGTCGTCGATGCCGTCGGGGGGGATCCCATGCCGCGTGCGCAACTCGGCGAGCAGCGCGTCGAGCAGCTCCCGGATCCGGACGTACAGGCCGTTCGCGGCGAGAATGTCGTTCAGGACCGGATAGTCCAGCTTCCCGTACGATTCGTTGCGGAAGGTGAAGTCGCCCTCGTTCCCCGCGCTCGCGAGCAGCTTCACGCGCTCGGCCTCCCAGCGGAGCGCGACCTCCCATTCGGGCCAGTCGTGCAGGGCCGAGGGGACGAAGCGCTCCAGGATCCAGCCGTCCACGTCATCGCCGCCGAGTTCCACCGCCTGCTTGGCCAGCACCTCCGCGCGCCCGGTCTCCACGGTCTGCGCGCCGTGGGTCCTCACGACGGCGGCCTCCATCGATCCGCCGCCGAAATCGAAGGCGACGAGGGTGGTCGGGCGTCCGACATCCACGCCGTAGCCGAGCGCGGCCGCCACGGGCTCGTCGAGCGTCCGGAACACGATCCCGGCCGGTTTCCGCCGCAGTCGCGCCCACATGCGCGCCCACCAGCCGCGGCGCTTGAGGCGCCGGATGATCGCCTGCAGTTCGGCGCGGTACGTCTCGTAGAAACCGCTCGGCGTGGCGATCGTGACGTCGGTGACTTCTTCCCCGAACCGCGTCTCGAGGGCGCCGATGACCTCCCGCAGGAAGAGCGCCGCGACGTCCTGAGCGGTGAAGGCTCTCCCGCCGGCCCGCGCCAGGGCCCGGCCGCTCTCCGTGCCGAGGTAGCGCTTGAAGCCGCGCGCGAAGCCGGTGGCCTGTCCGTCCCAGTTGTAGGTGACGGCCGCCTGCCCGATGAGGACTTCCTCCCCGTCCCCGTCCATGACGCACACGCACGAAGGCATGACCGGCGTCTGCGTGACGGGCTCCAGCTTCGCGAGGTCCGGCAGGTTCACGATGTGCGGCCGGCCGGACCGGTCTTCGCAGATGGTGGTGTTGGACGTGCCGAGATCGATGGCCCAGTGGGTCGACATGGGCCGGATTTTACTCTAGTTCACCCGGAACGTCACCCACTGTGAGACCCAGACGGCGGTGGCCCGGTCGCGGTTCATCGCCGGACTGAACCGCATCGCCGGGACGACCCTGCCCGCCGCCTCGTCGAGCAGCGGGTTACCGGAGGACGTCTTTACCTCGGACCTCTCGACCCGGCCCTCCTCCGACAGGTAGATCCACAGTTCGACGCTCCCTTCGATGCCGGCGTCCATCAGCGCCCGCGGATATTCCCGTTCGAGCACCTGCAGGACCTCCGGAACGTTCAGCAGCACGGGGGGCGTATCGTAGGGGATCAGTATCGGACGCTCGGACGGGTCGGGAGCCGGGGGACGCGGAGGCAGGCCCCTGGGGGCCCGATCCGGGTTCGTGGGCTCGATCGTGATGTCCGGCGAAATCTCGACGGAGGCGACCCTCGGCCTCGCGGGACGCGCGATCGCTTCCGGCGGGGGCGGTATCCTCACCTCCGGCGGAAGCCGGATCGACTCGATCTCGTTCGCGACGGACCCCATGTCCGCGGCCTCGAACGGCCGCACGAGGACGAAGAGCCCGATGTGGAGAAAGACGGCGACCAGCAAGCCGATCCGTGTGAAGTTCGTACTGGCGCGCTTGAACCTGTCGTTCGCCGTGAGCCGAATGCCGGTGTCGTCCATCAGAATCACCTCCCGGTTTCCGGCGGCCCCTTCAGAGGCCCGCCGCCGTTCACGCCTCCGGTTGTCCCGCCACCCCGATTCTCCTCCCACCACCCCATCTCTTTGACGGGCGTTCCCGCGGGAACGTCACCCGTGTCAACTCGGGGTCAGCGCCGGGGGTCAGCGCCGGGGGTCAGCTCCAAGGGTCAGCTCCAGGGGAAGGGGGAGTGGCTGGTGGGGTGAAGCCGGCCTTCGGCGAACCGGGCGTAGCGGAAGGGTTCGAGCAACGCCTGCGGCCGGCCCATGAGTTCCTTCGCGACGAGCGCGCCGACGCCGATCATCTTGTAGCCGTGATTGGAGTCGGCGATGAAGTAGACGTTGTCGGCAAAGGTGTCGAACACGGGGAAGCTGTCCGGCGTGAAGCTGCCGATGCCGCCCGAAGGCTCCTTCTTCATGAGATGGTTCCGGCCCTCGAACCGCTCCTGGCAGAAGGCGAGCGCGGCGGTCCAGAGGCGGTAGAAGCCCTCGCCGACGACGAAGTCGGGGGAGAGCGGCCCGTAGGGGTCGACGGCCACCTCGGAGCCGGGTTTGTCGATCTTGTAGGGCATCGCGCCGCCCTGCACGCCGCCAAAGTGGAAATCCGGCTTGTAGTAGATGCCCCACGGGCCTTCGCTCACGAGCCCGCGCTCGTCGCGGAGCGGCTCGTCGGTGTCGACGTGCACGACCGGCGGCAGACGGCCGTCATTGTCGGTGAGGGTTCCGGGATCGACGGCCAGCGTACCTTCCTGGAGCGCCCAATAGCTCCACGTCGGCACGTCGCGCAGGGCGCCGCCGCGCAGGGTGCCGTCGCGCAGGGCGCCATTCGGAACCCGAATCTGGGTGACAGCGGGGAGGTCGAGCATCGCCCACTGCCGCTGGACCCACGGGCCGGTGGCCACCACGACGCGCTCGCAGGCGATGGAGCCCCGGTCGGTGACCACGGCGGTGACCGCGCCCGAGGCGTCCCTTTCGAACCCCTCGTGAACGACGCCGGTGAGGAGGCGGACGCCCTCGGCGGCGGCCTTCGCCCACAGTCCCCTGAGGGAGGCCATGTTGTTCGCGTACCCGCCGCGGTGCTCGTGCAGCACGCTGGTGATGCCGCGTGCCTGCCAGTCGTCGAAGATGCGGCGCATGTAGGCGTGCGACGCCCGCGCGCCCTCGATGAACGTCGAGTCGTAGCCGATGGCCCGCTGCTGCTCGTGGATCGAAGCGACGTCCTCCCGCATCGCCTCGTGGCTGATCTGGAGATAGCCGACCGGGTGATACGAGAACCCCGCGGGATCGCTCTCCCAGACCGCCACGGAGTGGGCCATCAGTTCGCGCATGGCGGGCTGGAAGTAGTTGTTGCGGATGACGCCGCACGCGATGCCCGACGCCCCCGCTCCGATCCCGGTCTTGTCGATGATCAGGATGTCGCGGCCCTCGCCGCGTCCGGCCGCCCGGAGTTCGGAAGCCAGGTGCCAGGCCGTGGAGAGGCCGTGGATCCCCGCACCGATGATCACGAACCTCGCGTGCCCGTTGCCATCGCCGTACGCGTCGTCGTTCGCGTTCCCGCGGGAACGTGTCATGGGCGGCTCCATCCTGCCGGGCGCGTTGGAAGCCTACTGGGAGCGGACCCTACCGGGAGCGGTGGAAGAATACGGTTTCGGCCAGCCGCCTGAACACGTTCCAGCTCAGGAGTCCGGCCTGCAACGCGCGCGCCACCGGAAGGTGGTCGAACCCCCAGCGCGCGGCGCGTTTCAGGGTGTGGTTCGGATACGCGCGGCGCACGACGTCGCCGGGGTGGGGGGCTCCCCGGCGGGAACTGCCCGCGCCGTCTCCACGCAGGTGATCCGCGATGGCGTCGGCGGCGAGCTTGCCGAACCGGTAGGCCTGGTGAATGCCGCCGGCGGTGAGTGGCGACACCATGCCGGCCGCGTCTCCGACGAGCAGGACCCGGTCCGCGTAGAAGTTCCGCAGCCGGCCGCCGATCGGGATGACGCCGCCGCGCTTCTCCAGCACCCGTCTCCCGGACAACCCGAACAAGCCGTCGATCTTCTCGCTGAACCGGCGCATGTCCGCGCGCCCGTCCCGATGGAGCGCCAGGCCCACCTGCGTGGCCCCGACGCCGGGCACCACCCACCCGATGTAGCCCGGCGCGCACTCGGGATCGATGAAGCAGTGCAGGCAATCGCCGTCCCCGCCGCGGGGCTCGTACTCCCACTCCACGCCCTTGAGGAGCCGGCGGTTGCGGTCCAGCCCGAAGCTCTCGGCCACCCGGGAGCGCGCCCCGTCGGCCCCGACCAGGAACCGGCACGTCACGCCGGAAGCCGCGCCGGAGCCCGCGAGCGTCAGCGGGATCGAGCCCTGCGTCGCGGTCGTCCCCGCGGTCGACGCCACGCCCTCGAAGGGGACGCCGAACCGGACTTCGGCCCCCGAGCGGCGGGTCTCGTCGACGATGTGGCGCAGCAGTCCCGCGGTGTCCGTCGCCATGAAGAAGTAGGAGTCCCGCTCCAGTTCGACGAAGCGGTGGCCCGGATCGTAGATCCGAACGCGCTGGATCCTGCGGACGAGCGACGCCGGGGCGGCCCACTCCTCCCACGCTTCCTTGACGAGGATCCCGGTGGTGTGAACGCGCTCGCCCGGCTCCGACTGCCGCTCCAGGACGAGGACGGAGAGCCCCCGCTCCGCCGCCCGCCGCGCGCAGGCGAGCCCCGCGAACCCGGCCCCCACCACGACGAGATCGTAGTCCGCCGACTCACGCGACGCCCCGACTGCCGTCAACGTCCCGCTCATCCGCTCACGAGACGTTCCCGCGGGAACGTCGTGGCGGGCTCAGCAGCCGCAGGCGATCTCGGTCCCGGCGCGGGCTTCGGCGCCCTCGGTCGCGTAGCCGTCGCGCTTCCACCAGTCGAGGCCGCCCATGAGTTCTCGTACCTCGAAACCCAGGCCGAGGAGCTTGAGGGCGGTCTTGGTGGAGGCGTTGCAGCCGATCCCGTCGCAGTAGCAGACGTAGAGCATGGACCGGTCGAGCGCCCCCGTCGTCTCGCCGCTGATCTCCCGGTGCGGGAGGTTCACGGCGCCGGGGATGTGCTCGCGGGCGTAGGCCTCGGCGGACCGTCCGTCGATCACGACGACGGGATCGTCCCGGTCCAGCGCTTCCTTGAGGTCCCACGCGTCGGTCTCGAAGGCGAGCTTCTGCTTATAGTGCTCCATCTGAGCCGTGTTCATGTATCGCTCCGAGTCAGGGGCCTCGCTCGTAGTACCGTAGCGCATCACCCGGTGCAAGTGCAGGCCGGTGACGCTCGCACAGAGTTGTCGCAATTGCCGTGATCGCCAACCTTAAGCCATGCGCACGATGAACCTCTCCCTTCCGGATCGGCAGCACCTGAGGAAGCTCGCATGAACGTCTACATCAACCTCCCGGTTGCCGACCTCGAACGCTCGCGGGCCTTCTTCGCGGCTCTCGGTTTCGCCTTCGACGACGATTTCAGCGACGAGGCGACCCTGGGGATGGAAGTCAGCGACAACTGCTACTGCATGCTCGTTACGCACGAGAGGTTCGCCACGTTCACGCCTCGACCCCTCGTGGACGCGCGGGAGGCGACGGAGGTCCTGGTCTCGCTCCAACTGGAGAGCCGCGGGGAAGTGGACGGCTTCATGGAGACGGCGCTCGCGCACGGAGCGGACGAACCGCGGGAACCGATGGACTACGGCTTCATGTACGCGCGCGCCTTCGCGGACCCCGACGGGCATATCTGGGAGCCGTTCTGGCTCGATCTCGAGGCGGCCCTCGCGGCCGGCTCCGTCGATGTCGACGACGAGGGCGTCTCGTGACCGAGGCACCGCTGTGGGCGGCACTCCTTGCTCTTCCCGCTCTGGCCGCGGTTGGCGTCGCGCCGGTCCAGGTTCCGTGCGAGGACTGGTCGACGGGACCGTTCTGGGAGAAGGCGGACCCGGCGGCGGTGAGGACGTGTCTCGCCTCCGGGTACAGCGTCGACGAGCGGTCCGCCCCGGGCGAGCGGACGCCCCTGCACCTGGCGGCGCGGTTCAGCGACGATCCCGACGTGATCGGGGTGCTGGTCGAGGCGGGTGCCAAGCTGGAGGCGACGACCCGCCCGCGTCTGACTCCCCTGCACTGGGCGGCCAGGTACAACCGGAACCCGGCAGTGGTGGGGGCGCTGCTCGAATACGGGGCGAGCGCTTACGCTGAGACCACGCACGGCCGCACACCTCTTCACCTCGCCGCCCTGGTCAACGAGAACCCTGCCGTCGTGGATGCACTCGCCAGCGTGACCGACGTCAACGTCCGGAAGCACGACGGAGGAACGCCGCTGCACGACGCCGCCCGAAGGATCTGGGACGGCCCCATGGGAAACCCGAATCCGGATGTCGTGGAGGTGCTGATCAGGCGCGGCGCCGACCTGTCGGCGGAGACCGAGGGGGGGCTTACCCCAACGGGCCGGGCGAGAGACAAGCGTCTGGCCGAGATGCTGCGGGAGGAGGAAGCGCGCCGGGAGGCGATACGGGCGCGGTTCCTTCAGTCCCTGGCGACGAGATGCGCGGTGGGGGTCCTGGTCCTCAGCCTGCTGGGATACCTGGTCGCGCGAGTCCGGAGAGCACGGCGGGGTGTGTCCGGCGCCTGAATGCTCGCGGTTGCAACGATTCGCCGTGCATGATATGTAGGTACTCGACCTACATCGTACTTCTACATATCAAGAAAACGGATGAAGAAGTTGATCTACAAGGAGTTGGTGGCGGCCTCCTCGCGCCCTCTGGTCCTCTCGATCCTCGCCGCCGGCGACACGTACGGCTACGAGATCATCAAGCAGGTGAAGCGACTCTCCGGCGGCGACCTGGAGTGGTCGGGCGGGATGCTCTATCCCCTCCTGCACCGGCTCGAGAAGGACCACCTCATTGAAGGCTACTGGGAACCCACCGACGAAGGGCGACCGCGCAAGTACTACAGCCTGACGACCCTCGGACGGCGGCAGTTGGCCGCCGACCGGAAGAGCTGGCGGGCCATGTACGGAGTGCTGGAGCTTTCCTGGCGAGGCGGCGATGTCTCGGCTGGATGACGGGATCCGGAAGTGGCGCAGGGGTCTGGAGGCCGGGGGGCGGTTCTCACGACGCGAACTGGCGGAACTCGAGGATCACCTGCGGGCCCACGCGGCCGACGAACGGGCGCGGGACGCCGCACCGGCCTCCGCCGCCGCTATCGAGGCCGCCGCCCGGGATGAACTCGGCGATCCCAACCTGCTCTTCCGGGAGTTCGCGAAGCAGGACACCCCGGCGTGGCGGAGTCTCCTCCTGGGAGGGTGGGGACTGTACGCGCTGTCGTTGATTCTCTCGGATTTCGGCGCCGTGGCGTTTGAGCCGTTGCACCCGGACTTCAGGATGTCGGTCTCGTGGCAGGAGCTTCTGCAGCCCGCGCCGATCTCCGTGTGGGTCCTCGCGGCGTTCTCGGCCCTGCTCATGATGTCCACGGCCCTGGCCTTCCGGCGTGCCCGACGCTCGGTCGAAGCGTGGGTGGGCTACGTCGCTGGAGTCGTCGGCGCTACCGGCCTTGGAGTCGGAGCGTTCAACCTCCTCCTGCCCATCCCGATCCCGGTCGACGCCGAACTCGTCGCGTACGGCCACCTGGGTCTCTCCTACTGGGTGTGGTCCGCCTCCTTCACGCTGGCGGCCATCGCCCTGTGGCTGCGCGACCACGAGTGGGCTTCCCCCCCGCCGATGGAATCGCCGAAGCAATCGCTGGCGTAGCGGGAGTCGAAGAATGATCGGCATCCTCGCGGACACGCCCCGCGATGCGGAACTCATGAGACGCGCCGTCGCCGGCGGCGTTCGCGTGATCCACGCGGCCAACGACCTCACGGTCGCCGACCTGGGCATCGAGTGTCTGGTGTTCGGCAGCCGCAGCGGGCTCCTCGCGGAGAGGATCGCCGTCCTGCGCGAGGTCGAGCGGAAGCTCCCGTGGGTTCCGGTGATCCTCGTGACGGACCGGAAGATCGCCATCGCGCGCCTCCTGAGCAGGGTACAGGTGGCGGATCTCGTCTGGTTCGAGGACGTCGAAGGTCAGCTCGCCTCGCGCATCGAGTCCGCACGCGGCGGGTCCGCCCTGCTGCAGATGGCGGACAAGATTCGGCGGTCGACGGCGCCGCCGGCCCTCCGCTCCGCCGTGGCGCACGCCCTCCGGGAGGCTCGCCGCACGCCCGTCCGCAACGTGCAGGCACTCGCGGCGGCGGTGGACTGCTCGCCTGTGACGCTGTTTCAGCAGTTCCAGGCCCGCGCCCGCGGCCGGACGACGTTCAACCGGTTCCTCGGCGGGCTCGCCATCCTCCGGGCGCAGCAGCTCCGAGCCACCGGCGCGAAGTGGAAGCAGGTGAGCGCGCAACTCGGACTCCCTCGGGAAACCCTGCGCCGGAAGGCGAAAAGGTGGCTCGGCTGCAATCTCCTCGAGCTGGAACGCATCCCTCAGAACCAACTCCTCGCCGCCTTCGCCCTGGAGCATTTCGCCCCGCTCCTCGACCCGCCGCCGCCCGACCCCGGGCACTGACACGGGTCTCCGGCCGGGAGGCCGTCCGGCCCCCTGGGCAGACCATCCGATCTGTGCCGCAACCGTCCGATGTGACTCTTGTTTCATATGGTTACGTCCTGTTCTGCCGTCACGGCCGGATGCAGGTTTTGACCTCTCGACCGCCCCAACCGGGAACCCTGTCGACACGCTGCCTCCGCCGACACGACGAACATGCATTTCTCTCTGCAGCTCGAACCGCAGAACTGGCTCGCGGAAGGCAATCTGTATTGGATCCTCGGGTACGCGCTGCCCGTGCTGATGGTCGGCATGGCGGCCGGCACGGTATACGTCAACTCCGCAACGCACCTGTCCAACGTTCGGCGGGCGAGCCGCAGACTCGAGTCGTGGCTGAGGCTCAGCGACCGAGCCACGGAGGAACGGGCGGTTGCGCGCGGCGCCTCGACACGCGGCGCCGCCGCTGCATTCAACCGCTTCTACGCACGACTGTGGCTGCTCCTTCGGGTGCACCTCCCCAGACGCAGGTATCTCGACGACGTAGAAACGATTCGGAGACGCAACCGCAAGGCGTTCATCGACGCGCGGCTTCCGGCCCTTGAGAGCCGGGAAACGGGCGAACGCGGAGACATCGGATCTCTGGTCTCCGGCGTGCGGGACCGAATCAGGGTCATCCGTCACAAGGGCGTCAACAAGGGCGTCCGTCAGGCTCTCGCCGTCGGTGCCGCGACATCGGTCATGGCATTCGCCATTGCGATGACGCAGGCCCCATCCGTCACGGCCGGACTTGCGGAACAGGGTCCCGCGGCGGCGGCGCTGGCGATGTTCCTCCTCGTCGCCATCGTGTACGTCCTGGGCGGGATCCTGCTGCGGTGGTGTCGAGCGGACCGACGTACCGCGATCGGCGCGTTTGCCTGGGGAGGCTCCGTTCCGCTCTACCTGGGCGTGATCGCCCTCGGTTCGAGCGCGCTCGGGATGCCCGACGACGACAGGCTCTACCATCCGCTGACCGTCGGCCTGGCGGCGATCTGCATGGTGATGATGTTCGCAGTCCGGGAAGTCCTCTACAATCGATACCGCGCCATCGCGATGGCCACGCACGAAGATCGCGCGAAGGAGCACCGAGTCGTCGGCGAAACACTATGGTTCGCTTCAGACGGCGGCCGCCTCGAGGCGTGGCTACGCATCCGGATCGGAGTCTACTACACGTTCGTCGTCGTTCACCTGCTCGTCCCCCCGATCCGCGAAATGTCGCTCTGCGGAACCATGTGCGGCGACTTGGTCGCAATCACCGCGATCGCCGCCGCGACCCTCACGGTCCCCCTCGCCGCGATGTTCATGGACGGAAGAACCCAACTCCACCCCACCGTCCAGACGCCCCGATGACGCAACCAGCTCGTCGCCCCGCTGCTACCCGACGTGGACGGTTGATCCGGCCCCTGCGGACGGCCAACTGCCGTGCTGCCTCGGAGCAGGCTGTCCGATCTGTACTCAAATCGTCCGATGCGACTGTCATTTCATACAGTTGCGCCCTGTCCCGCCGTCACCAACAGCATACAGCTTAAGCTTTAGGTCGGCCGCCGCCGCGCGAATAACACCGTCGGATCGGGAACGTACAGTGTCACCGCAACAGCAACGTCGTCGATGTACTCAGCCCCGAGGCGTGGTACGGAATTAACAGCGACGATGCCACCGTTGTCGATTACGCTGGAGAGTAGCAAAGGAAAGGGATCAAAATGACACGGACCATCGTTTTGCTTGGCTTGATGCTGGTTGGTTCGGTACCGTTGGCAGCTCAAGATGTGGGTGACGTAGTCAACATCATGGGTACGATCATCGTAAATGGTGTGGACGATGAGCCATGGCCATTGAGTGACGAGCTCGTCAATGCACAGCGTTTGATAAACATCTATGTCGCCGCGAATCAACCAAGTACAGCGGTCGAAATCGCCCCCGTCACCTGGGGTGGAGAATGCAGAGTGGAGGTGAGCGGGACCGCTCGGATCGTTGATAGCGATACGGTGGAAATCTCGCTGGAGGCACGTCTTTACGAGGGTACGTCCGAATCGACGGATGATCTGGCGGATCGAGAGGGAGTTGTTTTCACGGTACCCATCAACGGCGATCCAGCCAACCGGGAAGTCAAACTATACAACGCCGAAACCGGGGGCGGTGACACGGCAGATGTGCTGATAACGGTTTTTGTCAGGCGCACAAGCCCCAACCCTTTCCCCTAACCCTGCGACTGTTCCGCGCTGCGAGCGGTTTCGACAGCGACGAAGCACAGGAGGGCGGCATTACCGCCAGGGCCTGGGCACTTGCCCTTTGTGACGATTGACCTCTGGGCACGATGCTGCTCCGGCTGAGACACCCAGCCCATAGAGTGTCTCAACCGGTTCACGCTGCACGGGGACGCGTGCCTCCGCGTCTGCCTTCTCCTACTGTAGGGCTCCTTGGCGTACGTTCCGTCGGTTCGCCGCATCGCCGAGAGCGAAGCCGGGGCAACGGAGAAGTCAGCGAAGGCTGAGGGACGCTGAGGCATGGAGACCACGAGCCCGACTCACATTGCGCGCCGTAGCTTTCTGGGGGCCGCCGCGGGATTCGCGCTTGCCGCCACGGGCGTGGCCGGTCGGGTCCGAACCGCTGAAACGATTCCAGCTCGAGCCCGCGGGGCGAACCGAGTTCAGGCCGATCCGTTCGTTGTCAACATGCTGGGGGGGATCCGGAACCCTAATCGGCGGGGGTCGCGGGGGCCTTTCGGTGGCGATCCCGCGGACGGGCCGCTCACGCTGGATGAGCGGGCGCTGTCCGACGCGCTCGCGTCGGGGACGGTGGCCGTCAATACGACGATCGGGTACGTGGCGGGGCTGCAGGAGCCGTTCGAGTACTCGGTCGCCGACGTGGCGCGCTGGAACCGGATCATCCGGAACCATCCGGAGGCGCTCCTCAAGGTGCGGGCGGCGAGCGACATCGAGCGTGCGGCCCGCGACGGTCGGGTCGGCGTCATCCAGGGGTTCCAGAACGGGGCCATGATGGGGGACGACGCGGGGCGGGTCGCCGTCTTCGCGGGGCTCGGCGTCAAGATCATCCAGCTCACGTACAACGGCCCCAACCAGTTGGGGCATGGGTCGATGGTGCCGGAGAACGGGGGGCTCACGGACTTTGGCCGGGACGTGGTCGCCGAACTCAACGCCACCCGGACGCTGGTGGACCTCAGTCACAGCGGCGAGCAGACCTGTCTGGACGGGATCGACGCTTCCGCCGCGCCGGTCGCGATCACCCACACGGGATGCCGCGCGGTGACGGACCTTCCCCGCAACAAGACGGACCGGGAGCTGCGGCTCGTCGCCGAGGGCGGCGGGATCGTCGGGATCTACTTCATGCCCTTTCTCGCGGCCGACGGCATGGCCGTGGCGGAGGACGTGGTGCGGCACATCGAGCACGCGGTGCAGGTGTGCGGCGAGGAACACGTCGGGATCGGCACCGACGGCGGGACGACGGCCGTGGACGATCTCGACGCGGCGTACGAGGCGGCGCGCCGGGAGGTCGAGGCGCGGCGCAGGGCGGGGATCAGCGCGGCGGGGGAACGCCCCGGCGTCGTCCCATTCATCCCCGACCTTCAGGGCCCCGACCAGTTCCGGAAGCTGGCCGGCATGCTCGCCGCGCGCGGACACTCCTCGGAGCGCATCGAGCGGATCCTGGGGCTCAATGCGCTGCGCGTGCTGCGCGACGTGTGGGGAGAATGACGATGTGGAGACGGATCGTGCGCGGGCCGCTGGCATGGACGGCGGCGACGGCACTCTGCGCGCTCGCCGCCCCCCTCGCGGGCCAGTCGCGGAGCGGGGAACCGCCGCGGAATCCGAACGCGGGGTCGGAGACGGTCATCTACGAAGGGGTCTCCGTGTTGGACGGCACCGGTGCGGCGCTCATGCCGGACATGTCGATCGTCGTCCGCAACGGAAGGATCGCGGCGCTCGCCCCGACGGACGAACTGTCCCCCGACGCCTGGCCCGAGGCGGAGGTCGAGGATGCGCGGGGGCTGTACGTCATCCCGGGGCTCATCGAGAGCCACACGCACCTCGCCACGCGCGCGGACCGGGCGGCGGCCGAGTTCGAGCTCAACCGCTTCATCTACAGCGGCGTGACGACGGTCCGGGACATGGCCGGCGACGTGCGCGCGCTCGCGGAACTCCAGCGGGCGGCGCTGGTGGGCGAGATCCCGTCTCCGGACATCCACTATGCGGCCCTCGTCGCCGGCGAGTCCTTCTTCGTCGACCCACGCACGCGGTCCTCGTCGATGGGAGAGGTGCCCGGGCGCGTCCCCTTGGCTACAGATCGTGGACGCCGAGACGGATCTGGCCCAAACGATCACGCTGGCCCGCGGCACGTGGGCGACGGGGCTCAAGACCTACGCCTCGATCGAGGGTCCCCTCCTGACGCGGATCGCCGCGGAGGCCCGGCGCCAGGGGATGCCGGTGTGGTCGCACACGCACGTCGGCCCGGCCCTCCCGATGGACGTCG
Source organism: Candidatus Palauibacter rhopaloidicola (assembly GCA_026914155.1). Lineage (GTDB taxonomy): Bacteria > Gemmatimonadota > Gemmatimonadetes > Palauibacterales > Palauibacteraceae > Palauibacter > Palauibacter rhopaloidicola. The sequence goes on from JAPPGH010000039.1 coordinate 35,040, forward strand.
CGAGGGCGGGCGTCACCTCGATGTCCCACGTGTGCAGCCTGGCGAGCGCCGCGATCCCGGACGAAGTGCTGGCGGAAGCGCTCGCGGGCCGCCGCTCCGGCAGGGTCGACGTGGACCTGGACGATCCGCGCATCGACGCGGTCCTCGAGGAGATGAAACGCCAGGGCACGGTGCTCGACGCGACGCTCAAGGTCGGCTTCTTCCGCGAGCAGATGACGATGATCCGGGACAGCGCCGCCGCGCCTCCCGCACCGAGGCCGGGTGCCGCGAGGGAAGGGCCGGACGCGCCGCCTCCCGATCCGCGCCGGCGAGGCGTCCGCGCCGCGTGCAGCGCCGAGGAGAGCATCTCCCTCACCCGCCGCGCCCATGAGGCCGGCGTCCTGATCGCGGCGGGCACGGACGCCCCGCCGCCCCCGGGCTCCGAATGGCCGGCCCTCTACGAGGAGCTGGCCTACCTCCACGAACGCGTGGGCATGCCCATGGCGGACGTCATCCAGACCGCCACGCGCAACGGCGCGCTCACGCTCGGTCTCGAGGGGGAGATCGGGACGGTCGAGGAAGGGAAGTACGCCAACCTCGTCTTCCTGGAAGCGGATCCCACGGCAGGCGTCGAAAACCTCAAGTCCATACGCTTCACACTGAAGCGCGGCGGCCGCTTCGACCGGGACGAATTCGAACTCGGCACCCAACCCTCGCGCCGTCCCTGACGGGGGTGGCGCGACCTGAACGGAGTCTCGTATGACGGACGCAGCGTCTCCCTCCCCGAAGCCACGATGGTCGCGCGGGTCCATCCCGTGGGTCGCCGTCCCCCTGTGCGCGGCGATTCTGCCCTGGGTGGCCGCCTGCACCGATGGCGAAGCCCCGCAGCCGGGGGTCGATGTCCCCATGTTCGAGGGGACCGTAGACCTCGAGATCGGGGAACTCGACGGCGACGAAGCGTATCTGTTCAGCCGCATCGCCTCGGTGGCCGAGGATCCGCTGGGGAGGGTCCTGGTCGTCGACCGGGAGGTGAGTGAGGTCCGCGTCTTCGATTCGGGCGGTGCCTTCCTCTTCCGCCTCGGCGGGGAAGGGGACGGACCCGAGGAGTTCAGGGGTCCCTGTTGCCTGGGGTTCTCGCCGGAGGGCGAACTGTGGGTGCGCCAGGCGGCGCGCTACACGGCCTTCGAACTGGGAGACGCGGCCGCCACCTACCTGCGGGTCCAGCGGCGACCGTTCGGTGGGCAGGGAGGGGCCGCCCCCGTGACCTTCGACGCCGAAGGGAGGCTCGTCGACATCGGCTCGCTCCGGAGTTCGGGCGAACCGTTCGTCCACGGTCGCGTCCACGTGAACGAGGACGGGAGCGCGGACACGGTCGTACTGCGGGAGCCGGAAGCCGCGGCCGAAGGGCACCGGACCGTGGTCGTCGACATGAGCGGGTTCGCGGAGGGTTTCAGCGGCACCGCCCAGTTGTACCTCTACCAGCCGTACGGGCCCCTGTGGCTGCGGGCCCACGCGCCGGGGGGCGCCTGGGCCAGCGCCTCGCGTTCCCTCTACGCGGTCGAGCTTCACGCCGCCGACGGTTCCATGACGGAGATCATCGGTCCGCCCGACCCGGGCCCGCCCCTCAGCCCGGAGGAGCGGGAGTACGCCCAGAGCCGCCTGGAGCGGGACATGGAGCGGGGGAATCTCGACGAGCCCGCCTTCGAGATCCCCGAAAGGAAGGGGCCGGTCGCCGATATCTTCTTCGATCAGGCGGGTCGACTGTGGGTCGAGAAGGCCGCGGCCGACGGCGCGGAGATGGTCGAAGCGGACGTCTACGAAGGGGCCGCCCTCGTCGCCCGCTACCGCTGGCCGAGTCGCGTGGATCCGGGAGCGGTGCCCTGGGCCACGGGAACGGCGCTCTACGGCGTCACCACCGACGAACTCGGCGTCGAGCGCGCAGCCCGAGTCCGCTTCGAACGGAGGCCGTGACGCGAGCCGCTCGCCATAGGCGCGATTCCTCTGGTCTCATTGCGTCACGTTCCACGCATTCTTACGCTGTGGATCACATTAACTGTGAGGCTGTGTCATGAGGAACATCACCGTATCCGTGGATGAAGAGACGCATCGGATGGCGCGCGTCCGGGCCGCGGAGCTGGATACGTCGGTCTCGGCGCTCGTCAGGGGATACCTGAGAAGTCTTGCCGCTGAGGATGGGGTGGCGGCTGGAGGCGACTCGCGTGCTGTGGAGACGCCCAACGAGCGCCGGCGCAGGCTTCTGAAGGAATTGCGCGAAGACATCCGTGCCACCAGTGGGGGCTTCCGGGCGTCCGACAACATCCCCCGCGACGAGCTTTATGAGCGCCGTGCGGTTCGTTGATACGAACGTCCTCATCTATGCGGCGAGCCTTTCGGCCGAGGAAGCCGGCAAGCGTCGCGCCGCACACGCCCTCCTGAACCGAGAAGACCTGGCCCTCTCGGTGCAGGTCCTGCAGGAGTTCTACCGCCAGGTCACAAGACCCAGTCGTCAGCACCCTCTCACGCCCGAACAGGCGCTCAGGTTCATCGAGTTGCTCGACCCCCTTCGTGTGCAGGAGATCACGTTCGACGTGTTCCTGGGGGCGGTGGCCATCAGCCGGCGCTTCCAGCTGTCGTACTGGGACGGCGCAATTCTGGCCGCAGCCCGCACCTGTGGCTGCGACATCGTGTATTCGGAAGACTTGAGCGCCGAGCAGGACTATGGCGGTCTGCGGATCATCAATCCGTTCTCCGAAGTGCGCTGAATGAAGGTGGGGCTGGGCGGGCGGATCCTCATCGGGATGCTAGCCGGTGTCGTCCTGGGGGCCGTCCTGGGCGAGCGCGTCGCCGCGATCCAGCCGCTGGGCGACCTCTTCATCACCCTCCTGATTCTGGCGGCCGCCCCCCTCGTCTTCTTCAATCTCCTTGCGGGTCTGACCTCGCTGACGGACCTGCGGACGCTGGGGAGACTCGCGGGCAAGACCGTCGGATTCTTTCTCACGACGGAACTCATCGCGCTCTCGCTGGGGCTGGGCGCCATGGCGCTCCTCCGCCCCGGCGTCGGCCTGCGGCTCACGGAAACGGTGCCGGAGCCGGTCTCGGGGGCGGTGGGCGAGGCCCCGTCGGTGGGCGATGTCCTCGTCGACATGATCCCGACGAACGTCTTCCGCGCCTTCGCCGAGGGGAACGTGGTGCAAATCGTCATCCTCGCGCTGATGCTGGGGATCGCGACCATGGCGCTGGGGGCCGGCCCGCGCGCTCGCCTCGCCACGCTGTTCGAGGACCTGGCGGGGCTCTTCCGGCGGCTCGTCCACATGATCCTGTGGATCGCACCCGTCGGGATCGGCGCCCTCGTCGCGGTCACGGTGGGCCGCTACGGGGCCGACCTGATCGGCCCGATGGCCCGCTTCCTCGCGGGACTCTGGGGGGCGCAGGTCGTCATCGTGACCGGGTACATGCTCCTGCTCAGGTTCTTCAGCGACTTCCGTCCTGCCCGCTTCCTGCGCGCCACGGGTTCGCTGTGGGCGACGACCGCCGCCACGACGTCCAGCCTCGCCTCGCTCTCGGTCGGGCTGGAGACGGCCGGCCGTCTCGACCTCCCGCGCCGCGTGTACTCCTTCGTCCTCCCTCTCGGCGCGCAGTTGAACAAGGACGGGACCTCGGTCATGCTCGCGGCGGTCCTCCTCTTCACGGCGCAGGCGGCCGGCGTCACCTTCTCCCCGGCGGACTTCGTCACCATCCTCCTCCTGGGCATGCTGCTCTCGCACGGGACGGGCGGGGTTCCGGGGGGCGGGTTCGTGGTCGCGCTCATCTACGTGCAGGCGCTGAACCTGCCGATCGAGGTCGCGGCGATCGTGGGCGGGATCTACCGGCTGGTGGACATGAGCAACACGACGGTGAACATCATGGGAGACATGGTCGGCACGGCGCTCGTCGCCCGTTCCGAAGCGAGGCGAGCGTGAGGCGGAGCCCGATGGCGATCCGGAGGCGCCGATGAACCCGGATGTGAGAGCGCTCTTCCCCGGCGCGAGCGAGCAGCCCTACTTCGACATCTCCGCGAACTCGCTCATGGCCGAGCCGGTGCGGGCGGCGATCGAGCGTCACCTGGGGGCGAGAACGTCGGGGCGGGGCGACAAGACGGAGATGGTGGCCACCGTCAATCGCGCGCGGGCCTCCTTCGCGTCGCTGATCGGCGCGGCCCCGGAAGAGGTCGCGATCACGAAAAACGTCTCGGACGGCCTCAACCTGTTCGGCGCCAGCCTCCCGTGGCGGGCGGGGGACAACGTGGTGCTGTGTCCCGCGCTGGAGCACCCGAACAACATCTATCTCTGGTACAGTCTCGTCCGCACGCACGGGATCGAGGTGCGGCCGGTCGCGCCGGAGGAAGGGCACGTGCCGGTCGAGGCGATGGCCGCGGCGATGGACGAACGCACGCGGCTCGTGACGATCCCGAGCATCACCTTCGCCCCGGGGTTCGTGACGGACATGAAGGCGATCGCGGCGGCGGCCCGCGGCGTGGGGGCGCTGACGCTGGTGGACGCGGCGCAGTCGGTCGGCGCGCACCGCACGGACGTGGACGATCTCGGCATCGACGCGCTGGCCGTCGCGGCGCAGAAGGCCCTCCTCTCGGTGTACGGGTTCGGCTTCCTCTACGTGCGGCGCGAGGTGGCCGAGACGCTGACGCCGGTCCACGTGGCGCGGTTCGGGATCGAACTGGACGCGCACGAGACGGCGTATTCCGACGACGAACTCCGCTTCCGGCCGGGCGCCCTCCGGTTCGACGTGGGCAACTACAACTACCTCGGCGCGGCGGCGACCGACGCGGCGCTGGAGCTGCTCTCCGACTGGGGCGTCGAGCGCGTCGAGCAGCACGTGCGCGGTCTGGCGGCCGACCTGGCAAGCGGGCTGGTGGACCTCGGTCTCCCGGTCGTCGGCGGGAGGCCCCGACCCCACCTCGCACACATCGTCTCCGTCGGCGAGAGCGGCGGCGGACGCCACTACACGGCCGACGACCCCGCCATGAACTCGCTCTACGACTACCTGACGGCCACCGGCATCCGCCTCGCGATCCGCACCGGCATGCTCCGCTTCTCCATCGGCGTCTACAACGACGAGTCCGACATCGACCGCGTCGTGAAGGCCGCTCAAGCGTGGTGCAGCACGAATTGAGACGCCGTTGAAGAGTGATCGGACACTTGGCGCAGCTAGGAACGAACAGCTGTGCGGAGAGCCCGATGCCCAAGGTGCGAGAGGCGATACGACTCGTGACGGCCGATGGCTGGAGACTTGTTCGGACACGTGGGAGCCATCGGCACTATCGACACCCCAAGAAGCCCGGAATCGTGACCATAGCAGGTGGGATGAGCAAAGACTTGGCCCCCGGAACTTGGAAAAGTATCCTCAGGCAGGCGGGACTCGAGCAGAGGAGAACCCGGTGACGTACGCCGTCGTGATCGAGAGAACTGACAACGGTTACTCCGGATACGTGCCGGATCTTCCCGGCTGCGTGGCGGCCGGAGATTCGGTCGAGGAGACCGAGAGATTGCTCGGCGAAGCAGTCGTTTTTCATATCGAGTGCTTGCGAGAGAACGGAGATCCGGTGCCGGAACCTCAGACCTCGGTCTCACGGATCGACCTGCCGGCCGCGCGACGGGGATGACCCCCACGCCGCTCGACCGGCGGGCGTTCATGGCGTCGCTGTCGGTGCTCGGGTTGGGCGGGACGGCGCTCCCGGCCGCGCTGTGGGCACGCACCAACCAGGGGCAGGACGCCGTTACCCGGGCTGACATCAGCGCTGCCGTGCGCGTCGCCGGACTCGACTTCAGCGAGGACGAAGTCGAGCTCATGGTGGAGGAAGTGAACGCGATGCGGGAGCGGTACACGCAACTCCGCACGCTGGGGATGCCGAACTCCGTCGTCCCCGCCCTCCACTTCGATCCCGTGCTTCCGGGGACCTCGTATCCGGCCCCATCCGCGTCGACCGTCTTCCAATACACGCGTCCGCGGGGTCTCGAGCGGCCCGCAAACCTCGAGGAACTCGCGTTCCGGCCCGTGACCGAACTGGCTCAACTCGTTCGCTCCCGGCAGGTGACGTCGACCGAACTCACGGAGATGTACCTGGGCAGGCTGCGCGCGCACGGCGATACGCTGCTGGCCGTGATCGCGCTCACCGAGGACCTCGCCATGCGACAGGCGGCGCGCGCCGACGCCGAGATCGCGCGGGGATACTACCGGGGGCCGCTGCACGGGATCCCCTGGGGGGCGAAGGACCTTCTCTCCGAGGACGAGACCCTCACGACGTGGGGCGCCAAGCCGTACGAAGACCAGTACATCCCCGAGGACTCCACCGTGGGGCGGAAGCTCGAGGAAGCGGGCGCGGTGCTCGTCGCGAAGCTCACGCTGGGGGCGCTGGCGCGCGGGGATGTGTGGTACGGGGGACTGACGCGGAACCCGTGGAACCTTGAGCAGGGGTCGAGCGGGTCCTCCGCCGGGTCCACGGCGGCCGTCGTGGCGGGCCTCGTCGGATTCGCGATCGGAAGCGAGACGCTGGGCTCGATCGTCTCTCCCTCCACCCGCTGCGGCGCCTCGGGGCTCCGGCCCACCTTCGGTCGCGTGAGCCGGGCGGGGGCGATGGCCCTCTCGTGGTCGATGGACAAGCTGGGGCCGATCTGCCGCAGCGTGGAGGACTGCGCGATCGTGCTCGACGCGATCCAGGGGTCGGACGACCAGGATCCGACGGCGCGCGACGTGGCCTTCGACTGGAACCCCGAGCGGCCGCTCTCGGAGCTGCGCGTCGCCTGGGTGCCCTCGGCCTTCGAGGCGGAGCGGGAGGACGCGGAGTGGAAGGCGTTCGACGAGGCGTCGCTCGAGGTCGTGCGCGGGCTCGGCATCGACCCGGTGCCGCTGGAGCTGCCGGACGACCTCCCCTACGACGCGATGCGGATCATCCTCAGCGCGGAGCAGGGGGCGGCGTTCGACGACCTGATCGTGAGCGGGCGGGAAGATGAACTCGTGCTGCAGGGGGAGAACGCGCGCCCCAACATCATGCGCACCGGCCGCATGATCCCCGCGTCCGAGTACATCCAGGCGAACCGTGCGCGCACGATCGCCATGCACCGCTTCGCGCGGACGATGGAGGGGATCGACGTCGTCGTCACGCCGAGCTTCGGGGGATCCATGCTCCTGCTCACGAACCTCACGGGCCACCCGCAGGTCGTGATCCCGAACGGATATCGTTCGGAGGACGGGACGCCGACGAGCATTTCGTTCGTCGGGAAGCTGTTCGGCGACGCGGAGGCGCTGCGGCTCGCGAAAGCGGTGCAGGACGCGACGGAACACCACCTGCGGCGACCGCCGCAGTTCGCATCGTGACGATCGACCTCCGCAGCGATACGGTGACGCGCCCCACGGAGGCGATGCGGGCGGCGATGGCGGCGGCGCCCGTGGGCGACGACTGCTACGGGGACGACCCGACGGTGCTCGAGCTGGAGCGGCGGACGGCGGAGATCCTCGGCAAGGAAGCCGCCATGTACGTGCCGACGGGGACGATGAGCAACCAGCTCGCCCTGCGCGCGCACACGGAGCCGGGCGATGCCGTCCTCATCGGCCCGGGCGCGCACATCTGGTTCGGCGAGGGGGGCGCGCCGTCGCCGATCTCCGGGGTCGTGATCCGGCCGCTCGAGGGCGAACGCGGCATGTTCGGCGCCGCGACGCTGCGGGCGGCGCTCAACCTCGACATGGGGACCGTGCGGGCGCGCATGCAGTCGCCCGTGCGGCTCGTCTGCGCCGAGAACACGCACAACGGGGCGGGCGGCGCCGTGTGGCCGCCGGACCTCCTGCGCGAGATGCTCGCTGCCGCGCGCGAGGCCGGCCTCGCGACCCACCTCGACGGCGCCCGGCTGTGGAACGCGACCGCCGCCACCCGCATCCCCGAGGCCGAGTTCGCGCAGGGCTTCGACACGGTGAACGTCTGCTTCTCCAAGGCGCTCGGAGCCCCGCTGGGTTCCGCCCTCGCCGGCCCGGCCGACCTCGTCGAGCGCGCCCGCCGCTTCAAGCAGCTCTACGGGGGAGGCTTCCGGCAGGCGGGGATCGTGGCCGCCGGGGCGCTGTACGCGCTCGAGCACCACCGTGGGCGGCTCGCGGAGGACCACGCCCGGGCGAAGAGGCTGGCCCGCGGACTCGCCGCGATCCCCGGACTGGAGGTCGACGTCGAAGGCGTGGAGACGAACATCGTCCGCTTCCGGACCACGGCGGTCGACGCGCCGAAGTTCGCGGCCCGCTGCCGCGGGAACGGGGTCCTGCTGAACGCCTACAGCCGGCGGGACCTGCGGGTCATCCCCCACCTCCACACGTCGGACGACGATGTGGCGGGGGCGCTGGATGTCTTCCGCGCGGCCGCGGCGGCCTAGCGTCGCTCGGGACGTGCCCGACTAGCCCTCTTTCCCGAGCGCGACGGCGACTTCGGCGTCGATCGCGGCGGTGATCTCGTCCGAGCGCTCCGAGCCGAGCAGGACCGCGATCCCGCGCGTGGACTCGTTCGTCCCCAGCACGATGCGGAACATCACCGTGAGCGGCACCGACAGCAGCATCCCCACGGGTCCCAGGACCCAGCCCCAGAAGACGAGCGAGGCGAAGACGACGAGCGTCGACAGGCCGACGCTGTACCCCATGACCTTCGGCTCGATGAGGTTGCCCCAGAGCACGTTGACCACGAGAAAGCCGGCCGCGGCGGCGATCGCCGTCCCGACCCCGATCGTGAGCCACGCGACGAGCACCGCCGGTATGGCGGCAATGAAGGACCCGATGTTGGGCACGTAGTTCAGCAGAAACGCGAGCCCGCCCCACAGCATCGGGTAGTTGACGCCCAGAAGCGCCATGAGCCCTGCGACGCAGAGGCCCGTGCCCAGGCTGACGATCGTCTTGAGCACGACGTAGCGCCGGACCGCGCTCCCGACCTTCTCCCAGTTCTCCCGCGCCTCCGACGCATCGGCCTCGCCGAGGGCGACCCGCACCTTGGTGGGGAAGCTCGAGACTTCGAGCAGCATGAAGACCATCGTGAGGATGATCAGGAGCCCGTTGGCGAGGATGAACCCGAGGTTCTCGACGAGCTGCCGCATGAGGCCGAGCATCCAGCTCGGCGAGATCGAGATGAGTTCGTCCGCGTCGAGCACGGGCGACTGGAGCCCGAAACGCACCATGTAGTCGCTCAGCGTGGCCTCTACCGCCTCGATCTGCTCCGCGAAGAGCCGGTCGAGTTGCGCCTCCGAGCGTCCGAGTTCGACGACGGGGGTCGCGAGCAGGCCTCCCGCCACCGTGCCGAGAGCGAGGATGACGAGCACCAGGGCGAGGACGGCGACGGACTTGGGGATCTTGTGGTCCGTCATCCAACGCAGCGGCGTGGAGCACAGAATGGTGAGAAAGAGTGCGAGGACGAAGGAGACGACGAGCGCGGAGGCGGCCCGCATCCCGGCCACGATGATGACGAAGGCCGCCAGGTTCAGAAGGGTCCGGTGTACTCGTGTCGCGTCGTCGCGCATCACACGAGGGTGCGCGCCGGAGCGGGCCGGGGCAACCCCGGAGATGGCAGGCGCCAGATGGCGGGCACCGACACCGGATCGTCGTTGCAGCGCGCGCCTTTCGGCGGATAACTTCGACCGTTCCCTCGTGACCGAGAACTGTGACCGAGAACTTCCGGGATGAACTCCCGAAACGAACTGCCGGGAAGAAGCGCTTGATCGAACCGAAGATCCGTGTGCTCGTGGCCAAACCGGGCCTCGACGGCCACGACCGCGGTGCGAAGGTGATGGCGGCCGCGCTCCAGGACGCGGGCATGGAGGTCATCTACACGGGACTCCACCAGACGCCCGAGATGATCGCCGCCACCGCGCTCCAGGAGGACGTGGACGTCGTAGCGCTCTCGATCCTGTCGGGGGCGCACATGACGCTCTTCCCGCGCGTGAAGTCGCTCCTCGACGGCCAGGGGATGGACCGCGTGCTGCTCACCGGAGGAGGGATCATCCCCGCCGAGGACATGGAGGCGCTGAACGACCTCGGCGTCGGCCGCCTCTTCGGCCCGGGGACCTCCACCTCCGAAGCCGTCGACTACATCCGCGCCTGGTTCGACGAGCACGGGCGCGAAGCCTCCGCGGCGAACGGCTAGCGACGGCGGTGGGCAAAACCGACGACAGCCGGATGGGCGCGCTCGTCGCCGAACTGCGCGAACTCGAAGCCCGGGTCCAGCGCGGCGGCGGGGAAGAGCGCGTGGCCCGGCAGCACGCCCAGGGCAAGCTCACGGCGCGCGAGCGGGTCGACCTCCTCATCGACGAAGGCGGCGGTTTCCTCGAGATCGGCCTCCTCATCGCGCACGACCGGTACGACGGCAAGGCGCCGGCCGCCGGCGTCGTCACCGGGGTGGGCGAGGTCTGCGGGCGCGAGGTCGTCATCGTCGCCAACGACCAGACGGTGAAGGCCGGGAGCTGGTGGCCCGAGACGATCGTGAAGATCCTGCGGGCGCAGGAGATCGCGATGCGGTGCCGCGTGCCGATCGTCTATCTCGTGGATTCGGCCGGCGTGAACCTGCCGTACCAGGGCGGGGTCTTCCCGGGACAGTACGGCGCCAGCCGCATCTTCTACTACAACTCGATCATGCGACACTACCTCGAGGTGCCGCAGATCTCCGCCGTGATGGGACAGTGCATCGCGGGGGGCGCGTATCTTCCCGCCCTGTCGGACGTGATCGTGATGGTCGAGGGGACGAGTTTCATGGGTCTCGGGGGGCCGAACCTGGTGAAGGGCGCGACGGGGCAGGAGGTCGAGGCCGAGGAACTCGGCGGGGCGCTCATGCACAACCGCGTGAGCGGCGTGGCGCACTACCGGGTGGAGGACGACCCCGCGTGCATCGAGAAGGTTCGCGCGCTCGTCGCCGGACTCCCCGCCGGCCTGCGCCCGGACCCCGCCGTCGAAGCGCGGGACGCGGCGCGCGCCGCGGAGGACGTCTACGGGCTCCTGCCCGGCGACCACCGCCAGCCCTTCGACATGGAGGCGGTACTCGAGACGATCCTCGACGAGGGTCCGTTCGAGGAGTTCCAGGCGGACCGGGCGCCGGAGATGCTCACGGGGACGGGGCACGTCGACGGCTTCCGGGTGGGGGTCATCGCGAACCGGCGGGGCATGTTCCGGGGCGAGGCCGGCGAACCGCCGAAGTTCGGTGGGATCGTGTACACGGAGAGCGCGGAGAAGGTGGCCTACTTCATGGACCTGTGCGACCGGCACGACACGCCGCTCCTCTTCGTGCAGGACGTGAGCGGGTTCATGGTCGGGCCGGAGGCGGAGCAGTCCGGGATCATCCGGGCGGGCGCGCGCATGGTCGAGTCGATGGCGACGGCCCGCGTGCCCAAGATCGTGCTCACCGTCAACCACGCGAGCGGGGCGGGGTACTATGCGATGGCGGCGCAGGGGTTCGATCCCGACTTCATCTTCACGTGGCCGACGGGGCGCATGGGGGTGATGGAGGGGGAGGCCGCCGTGCAGGCCGCGTTCGGGCGCAAGCTCGAGGAGGCGGTGGGGGGAGAGTTGGACGAGGAGACGGCGGCGGCGATCGAACGGACGCGGGAGAACTACGAGGAGCAGCTCGATGCGAAATACGCGGCGGCGCGCGGCTTCGTGGACGCGATCCTGACCCCGGAGGACACGCGGGCGGTGCTTTCGCTCGCGCTCCGCTGCTCGCTCGGCAACCCGGGCCCTCATCTCGGACCCTTCACTCTCCCGGACGGCCTGTGAACGCGCAGCCCGGGGCGCCCGAAGCCCTCCTCGACGAGGCGTCGACCGCGGTGGGACTCGAGGAGCGGCCGCTCCCGGCCCGCACGGGGTTCGGCGGCGCCCGCCGGGTGCGCGTGGCCTCCGGGCAGGGGTTCTGGGGGGACTGGCAGGAGGCGCCCAAGCTGCAGGTGCGACGCGGATCGATCGACTACCTGATGCTCGACTACCTGGCCGAGATCACGATGTCGATCATGCAGAAACAGCGGGACCGGAACCCGGACGCCGGCTACGCGCGCGACTTCGTGCCCCTGATGGACGATCTCATCCACGATCTCCTCGAGAACGAGATCCGCGTGGTCTCGAACGCGGGTGGCGTGAACCCGGAGGGGTGCCGGGCCGAACTCGGGTTCGCCTTCGCCGACGAGTCGCTGCCCCGCCGGCCGCGGGTGGCGGTGATCACGGGCGACGACCTGATGGACTCGCTCGACGACCTCCTCGCGGCGGGACACGAACTCCGCCACATGGAGACCGGCGAGCCGCTCTCCGCCGTGCGCGACCGGGTGGCCGCCGCGAACGCGTACCTCGGGGCCGAACCGATCATCGAGGCGCTGCGGCAGGACGCCGACATCGTCGTGGCAGGGCGTTCGACGGACACCGCGCTCACCTACGCGCCGCTCATGCACGAGTTCTCCTGGCCGGCCGACGACTGGGACCGGCTCGCGCACGGGGTCGTCGCCGGACACATCAACGAATGCGGCTGCCAGGCCTCCGGCGGGAACTCGCTCGTCGACTGGCGCGAGATCGACCTCACGCTTCCGGGCTATCCCATCATCGAAGCAGAAGAGGACGGGACTTTCGTGGTGACGAAGCACCCGGGGCTCGGTGGGCGGGTGACGTGGGAGACCGTCGCGGAGCAGGTCCTGTACGAACTCGGCGACCCGCGGGAGTACATCACGCCGGACGTGGTCGCGGACTTCTCGACCATCCGCCTCCGCGATCTGGGGAGGGACCGCGTGAGGGTCGATGGCGTGGCCGGCCGCTCGCGCACGGACAAGCTCAAGGTGTCCATCGCGTACCACGATGGCTTCAAGGCGGTGGGGGCCCTCACCTACGCCTGGCCCGACGCGGTGGACAAGGCGCGGCGCGCGGACGAGATCCTCCGGGGCCGCCTGCGGCACCTGGGGCTCGAGTTCGACGAGATCCGGACGGAGATCGTCGGTGCCGGCGCGTGTCACGGGCCGCTGGCGGGCGCCGCTTCCGACGACCTGCCCGAGGTCACGCTGCGGGTCGGCGTCCGGAGTCCGGACCGCCACGCCGTGTCGCGCTTCAGCCGGGAGATCGCGCCCCTCATCCTCGCGGGCCCGCCCACCGTGACCGGCTTCGCGGGCGGCCGCCCCCGGGTGCAGGAGGTCGTCGCCTACTGGCCCGCGCTCATCGACCGGGGGGTCGTGGAGGGCAACGTGAAGGTGGAGACGATGGAGCTGTGAGAGTCCAGTTGAGGGAGATCGCTTTCGCCCGCTCGGGCGACAAGGGAGACACGGCGAACGTGGGCCTCATCGCCTTTCGTCCATCCATTTATCCATTTTTGGTAAAGGAAGTTACGACGGAACGTGTGAAGTATCACTTCAAGGGCATCTGCGAGGGCGAGGTCGAGCGGTTCGAGCTTCCCAACCTGCGGGCGCTCAACTTCCTCCTCCACCGCTCGCTGGGAGGGGGCGGCACCGTATCGCTCATGCTCGACGCGCAGGGGAAGACGTTCGCCACCGCCCTGTTGAGGATGGAGATCGACGTGCCGGACCACCTCCTGAACCGGGCGGACTGAGACGCGGTTCGGGCACCCGAGAGGCTCATGTTCGAATACCTCGAGATCGAGATCGACGAACGGACCGGCGTGAACCGGATCCATCTCGACCGCGCGGAGCGCCGCAACGCGCTGAGCGGGGCGCTCGTCGCGGAAATGAAGGAAGCGCTCGCGCTCGCCGACGCGGACGCCCGGGTGCGCGTGATCGGGATCGGCGGGCGCGGCCCGGACTTCTGCGCGGGCGCCGACCTGGCGGAGGTGCAAGCCTCGGTCGAGGAGGGCGTCATGGCCAGCCTGCGGGAGGCGGAGGCGCTGGGCGAACTCTTCACGCTCCTCAGGAAGCTCTCGAAGCCGGTCGTCGCGATCGTGCACGGCCGGGCGCTGGCCGGCGGGTGCGGCCTGGCGACGGCGTGCGACCTCGTGCTCGCGGCGGAGAGCGCCCGCTTCGGCTACCCGGAGGTGCGGCTCGGTTTCGTGCCCGCGATGGTGACGGCGATCCTGCGCCGGAACCTGGGAGAGAAGCGCGCCTTCGAGTTGATGTCGCTCGGGGACACGATCGATGCGGCGGAAGCGGCGCGGCTGGGCCTCGTGAACCGGATCTACGCGGACGCGGAGTTCGAGGAGGAGAGTTCCGCCTTCCTGGCCGAACTCGCTGGGCGGAGCGCGTCCGCGCTCGCGCTCACGAAGAAGCTGCTGTACGGCACCGAGGGGCAGAGCTTCGAGGCGGCGGTGGCCACGGGCGCGCGCGTGAACGCCCTCGCCCGCATGACGGACGACTGCCAGGCGGGGATCCGCCGGTTCCTGAAGGGGGAGCGAGCATGAGCGAGAACGGCGCGGCGTCGGTGTTGGGGTCGGGCTTCCTGTGGCGGGTCGGGGCGGTTGGCGCCGGCGCGTCGGGCATCGTTCTCCTCGCGACGGACGGGGCGCCGCTCACGCTCGCCGTCCTCCTGCTCATCGCGGCGCTCGCCGCGGCGGCCGTGCTCCTGGGCGGCGGCGCGCACGGCGCCGCGGTCGAAGGCGGGCTCGACCTGAGCGCCCGCCTCGGGCTCGGGCTGCTCGGCGGGCTCCTCGGCGCCGCGGTCTCCGCCGTGGCGCGCACGGTCGTGGCGACGTTCGGCTCCATCGGAGCGGTGAGCATGGGACTGGCCTCGGGGTGGACGGGCGCGGAGTTCCTGTCGCACCTCGGCAGCGGCGCGGTCTGGGGCCTCATGCTCGGCGTGCTCTACACCTACCTGTCGGGCTCGCCCGCCGCCCGCGGCGCGACCTTCGCCCTGGCGCCGACCCTCTACGTCGTCATCCGGCTCGGCCTCGGCGAGCCCGCGCTGGACTTCGCGAGAGGAGACCTCCCGCTGGTGTCCGCGCTCGCGCTCTACGTGGGGCGGGGCGTGTTCGCCGTCTTCTCCATCCTAGCGGTCAACGTCCTGTGGGGAGCGATCGCCGGCGCGACGCTGGGCTGGGGGGAAGCGGGCGACGAGACGCCGGTCGCCCGCCCGATCGACGAGTGACGGAAAGCGCCAGCCGCGACTGGTGGCTGCGGCTGCAGATCGGCCTCGGCCTGGCCGGGGGCGCCACATGGTTCATCGGCGCGGTCACGGAGCAGGACTTCGTCGCCGGCGCGGGCTGCGGCCTCATCGTCGCCGCCGTCGTCCTCCGCCTGGGGCGCACGAGGGCCTGACCCGGCCCGGCGGTTGATCCCGCGTTGATCCTGCGTTGATCGCGCGGCGCATCGAGGGGTGTGAGTAGAGACGAAAGCACCGCCTCGGACGGCCCCGCCGCCACCCTACGCGACGCGCGCGACCTCCTGAGGGACCGGTTCGGCTACGACGACTTCCGTCCCGCCCAGGCGCGCGTGGTGGAAGCGGTTCTCAGCGGCCGCGACACCCTCGCCGTGCTGCCGACGGGCTTCGGAAAGTCCGTGTGCTTCCAGGTCCCCGCGTTGCTGCGTCCGCGGGCGACGCTCGTCGTGTCGCCACTCATCTCGCTCATCGAGGACCAGGTCGCCGGGGCCGCGCGCCGGGGCATGCGAGTGCTCGGCTGGACGGGCGCCACCCCGCGGAGAGAAGTGGACGAAGCGCTTGAGCGCGCCCGGCGCGGCGAACTCGACCTCCTGTACCTGGCGCCCGAACGCCTGGAGAACCGGGCCGTGTGCGATCGCCTGCGCGAAGTCGGCGTGGCGGGCATCGCGGTCGACGAGGCGCACTGCGTTTCCCAGTGGGGGCACGATTTCCGTCCGTCGTACCTGCGGATCGGGCGCGCGAGGGAGAGGCTGGGCCGCCCGCCGCTGACGGCCCTCACGGCCACCGCGACGTGGCGCACGCGGCGCGAGATCGAGCGGTTCCTGGGGATGGAAGGGGCGATCCGCATCTTCGTGCCCGCGAACCGGCCGAACCTGCGCTACTCCGTGGAGATGGCTGCGGATGTGCGCGATGCCTATCGGCGCGTGCGGCGCGAGGTGACGGCGTGCGGGGGGGCGTCGGCGGTCGTCTACGCGCGCACCCGGGGGCTGAGCGCGCAGCTTGCGATCGCGCTCTCGAGGACGGGCGTGCCGAGCGCGCCGTACCATGCGCGTCTGCCGATCGAGCGGCGCCAGGCGACGCAGCGGGCCTTCCTGGACGGGAGCATTCGCGTGGTCTGCGCCACGACCGCGTTTGGCATGGGGATTGACCACCCGCACGTGCGCCTCGTCGCGCACCTCGGCGCCCCGGGGTCGCTGGAGGAGTACGTCCAGGAAGCGGGTCGCGCCGGCCGCGACGGCGAACCGGCGCGCTGCGCGATGGTCGCGATCCGCGAGAAGCGCCGCCGCGCCCTTCCGTTCGGCCGGCGCGAGCGCCCCCGGCCGGGCAGCCCGCCGCCCGGCTCCGACCGGGCCGCCGCCCCCGCCGAACGGCGCACCGCCATGCGAGCCTACATCGAGACCGCCGCCTGCCGCCGGGCGGCCATCGCCGCCTACTTCGGCGAACGCGCTCCGGTCTGCGACGGCTGCGACAACTGCGATCGCGACCGGGCCGCGCCGGGCCGCGACCCCGGCCGGCGCGTCAGAACGACCACGACACGCCGAAGATGGCGATCACGGGGAGGGAAGCGAGCGGGGCGGGACGCGTGAGCGGCTGGTCCGACGTGGTCTGGTAGAAGAGCGCGTCCCGGCGATCCAGCGCGTTGAGCACCCGCACATACGGGGCGATCACGACGGACGAGCGGCCGATGCTCGCGACCCAGCGTCGCGAAATCTCGGCGTCTACCCGGAGATACGAGTCCTCCGGCGCCCCGGAGAGCACCGGCAGGGGATCGTCACCGCTCGGCGCGCCCTTCTCCTCGCCTCCTCCGGTCACCGACGCGAAGGACAGGCCGGCCCCGTAGGCGAGCCGGATCCCGAAGTCGAACTCGCGCACGTTCGAGGAGAGCCCGCCGCTCAGGAGTTGCCGGCCCACGAACGGGGTGTCCTCGGCCGGATCGGTCGTCCATACGAACGCGATCGAGTAGCCGATCCAGCCCCGGACCGGGCCCTCCTTCGCCTGCGTCCACAGATCAAGGCCCCAGGAGTAGAGCTGATTGGCGTCCGGAAGATCGTCGAAGGACTTGAGGTAGCTTTCGACGCCGACATCGACGCCGTTCTCGAGCGAGTCCTCGAATCCGACCACCAGGTGGGAGGCGCCCGCGATACTGGATCCCGGCGTGGTCGGCGGGATGTAGTCGGGGTCCAACGTGGGGAGGACGCCGCCGATGGTGGGTCCGGTGAGGTCTCCCGAGAGGATGGATTCGGGTCCGCGCACGACCTGGTAGAACCTCCCGGCGGAAACGCGGAGGTCCGCCGCCTCCGTGAGGTGCCAGGTGACGGTGCCGCGCGGCGCAAACTTCGCGCGGCGGGAGGGGGCGAAATAGCTGGTCCTGAACCCCCCCCTCACCTCGATTTCAGGGGCCACCTCCCAGATGGCCTCGCCCCAGCCGGCCACCACGTCGGCGCGCCGCACCGCGTGGGTCACGTCGTGCGCCGTTCGCCCGCCGAGCACGGTCCGCCGGTCCACCACCGTCTCGTACGAGTCGAAGCCGCCGCCCGCGGCCCAGCGGAGTTCACGGCCTCCGGACTCGAACAGCGCCTCGGCGCGGGTGCGGACGGTCCGTGCGATGGCGTCCGCGAACGAGACCTCGAAGTCGAGTTCCTTGTCGCGCGGCAACGGCAGACCCGTGCCGAACCGTCCGTGAGCGCCCCTCAGCGTGAACGTGCCGTCGGCAAGCGGCACGCGATAGCTCGCCGACCCCGCCAGGTTGCCCCAGTAGGCCGACTCCACCGCCCCGGCGTCCTCCAGCCGGCCGATGTCGAGCAGCACGGACTCGCGGTTCCAGAACCCGGTGGCCGTGAGCTTCCCGGGTCCCAGACGGTAATCGAGCCGGCCCAGGAGGTCGCCGTACCCGTAGGGCATCTCGCGCTCGTTCGTGACGATCGGATAGCCGAGTCCGTGAAGCGCCCGGCCGCTGAGAAGCACCCGCCCGGCGGGTCCGATCGGGCCCTCCGCCCGCAGGGTGCCGCCCAGAAGGTCGGCCGCGCCGGCGACGCGGAACCGCTCCGCGTCTCCCTCCCGGATCTTGAGGTCGAGGACGTAGGAGAGTCCCCCATCGTAGCGGGCCGGCGTGCCGCCTATGTAAAGCGATGCTTCGTCCAGCACGCCGTCCGGAAACGCATCGAGGAGTCCGCTGAGGTGGAACGGCGCGTAGACCGGCGCGCCATCGAGCAGCACGAGCTTCAGGTCCGACGCGGCGCCCCGCACGTAGAGCACGCTGGTCGGGTCCGCCGGATCGATGCCGGTTTCGTCCAGCGTCAGACCCGCCTCCGCCACGCCCGGAGATGAATCCAGCGCGCGGAGTTCCGTTTCTCCCTCGTCCCGGAACCCGTCGCGGGTGAGGCCCGGAGCGGGCAGCCGCCGCGCGAGGATGTGGGCGAACAGGCTCGGCATCGCGACCGGCCGCCGCTCCAGAGCCAGGTCGAGCGGGACGTCGCCGCCCGCCGGAACCAGGATGCTGGCGGCGAGCGGGTCGCGATCCAGCGCCCGCGCGACGAGATGGATGGGGCCCGCCGGAAGCCCTTCCGCCCGGTAGAAGCCGTCGTCGTCCGTAACGAGGAACCAGGAAAACGCGGGGAAGCGGATCTCCACCGAAGCGGCCGCGATCGGCGTCTGGGATTCGGCGCGCAGCACGCGGCCGAAGACGGCGCCGACAACCGGCGCATCCTCTGAAGGGGGCGGCGGGGGATCCTGGGCGAGCGCCGCTGGAGCGAAGAAGCAGGTGGAAACCGGTCCGAGGAGCAGGGCGAATCGCCACGGATGCGAGACGGCCCCTGACCTTCGGTACATGGGCTTCGTCATCCCGGGATCCACCCCTCGCGGCTAGCGGTCCGTCAGGTCACCGTCGTCCGCCGCGGCGGCGTCCGTTACCCGGGCTGCTACCCGTCGGTGCCGAGAAAGATCTCCACGCGACTCGCAGCCGCCGAATCGGTGCGCCGCAACTCACCATCCTCGAGGCGGACGACCTCGCTCTCATCGATGACTACAGAACCGGCCGCGGCGTTCCGCGGCAAGGTCACGCGGATCTCATCCGCCGCTCCCGCGACCTCGATGACGCCCGGCTCCACGTGGAAGCTCGCGTCACGGGCCTCCACCGTGGCCGTCTCCTCGTCGGACAGCTCGATCGTCAACCGCATGCCTTCGTGCCCGCCGACGACCATGATGCGCACGGCGCCGTCGCGGGGATCCACCGACACCCGGGAAGGTCCGGCGTCGCCGGCGACCTGGGGATCGCCCGCGATCCAGGCCGCAACCACATCGATCCCGCCGTCGACCCAGCCCCTGACCGGCGATCCGGGCACCGCGTAGGCGCCCGCAGCGACGAGAAGCGTGATCCCCGCGGCCACCGCGACGGAGCGGCGGCTCAGCCTCGCCCAGCGTCGCGCCCTCGCGCCCGCGATAGACGCAGGCGCCCGGCGCGCGGCTTCACGCAGCGCCGCCGGCATCTCGCGCCGCGATTCCGGCACCGAAAGCAGATCGAGCGCCGCCGTCGCACGCCGCGATGCAAAGCGCATTTTGTCGAGGCGCGCCGCGGAATCCGGGCACGCCGCCACGCGCTCTTCGACGGACTTCCGTTCGGCTGTGGTCAGCTCACCGTCGAGCAGAGCGAGCAGCGCTCCGTCGTCGACCTGTGGCTGTTCACGCGTAGACATACTCAATCCTCACTATTTTCAACGCAGATTTCCAGTCGCATCCCGACCGGTCACCCATCGTCCCCCCTCACCGGCCCCGCCCGGTCTCGTCCTCCACGATCCGCGGATCCAGCGCCTCCGTGAACCGGCGCAGTGCCCGCGCGAGCAGCGTTCCCACCGACCCCGGCGCGACTTCGATCGCCTCGGCGATCTCGGCGTACCGGAATCCTTCCTCTCTCATCAACAGCAACTGACGGTCGCGTTCGGGCATCTCCGCCAGCGCGGCGCGCACCGCCGCGACCCGTTCAGCCCGCAAAACCGGCTGGTCCGGCAACTCCACCGGATCGTGCGCGAGGTCCGTCTGCTGGTAGCGCTGCGACAGCAACCGCCGCCGTCGCGCGCTCATGCGAGCGTCGTCCCGCACCAGGTTCGTCGCCACCGTGAACAGCCAGCGCCGCACCTCCTCGTCCGGAAGAGCCTGTTCCAGGAGCCGAATGAACGCCTCCTGTACGACATCCGCCGCAAGGTCGGCGTCACCCACCATCCGGTCGACATACCGAAAGAGTGGCGTCCAGTGGCTCTTGTATGCCGCTTCGAAGTCCACGGTTCTCCCCTCCACACCGTTGCCGGTACGCGAAGAGCGCCGCGGGCTTGCACCCTTGCCATCCATAGGGTCAACGCCTGCCGGAGCCCGATCGTGACGCGCTCGGCCCTTCCAAATCTCCCGTTTCTGCCAGACGTTTCGGCGGGAGGCCCGCCTCCGGTACGTTAGGCGCGCGGCGTCCCGAAGTCACAGCCCGCCCGCCGCCGGGCCACGCACCCGACCGCGGCGCGCATGCGAGAGTCCCGATTGCGACGCCGGCCGCACGCACCGAACCGAGGAGTGAATGGGAGACCCGAGTTTCTACCTGGAAGACCATCATGAGATGATGAGGGAGATGGTGCGGGAGTTCGCCGAGGCGGAGATCGCTCCCGTCGCCGCCCGCTACGACGAATCCGAGGATTTTCCGTGGGACACCGGTGCCCTCATGTCCGAACTGGGACTGTTCGGGATTCCCTTCGAAGAGGGGATCGGCGGCGCCGGCATGGATCTTCTCGCCGCGTCGATCGCCGTGGAGGAACTCGCCCGTGTGGACGCGAGTCATTCGATCATGATCGGGGCGCACACGAGCCTGGCCGCGACCCCGATCGCGCGCTGGGGGACGGAGGAGCAGAAGGAACGTTTCCTCCGGCCCCTCGCCAGCGGCCGCGTGCTCGGCGGATTCGGGCTCACGGAGCCGGGGTCGGGCTCCGACGCGGGCGGCATGCGGACGACCGCCCGGAAGGCCGGGGACCGGTGGATCCTCAACGGCCGCAAGACGTGGATCACGCACGGGGGGGTGGGCGAGGTGTTCGTCGTCGGCGCTCTCACGTCGCCCGAGAAGGGCTCGCGCGGCATCACGGCGTTCGTCCTCACCAAGGCGACGTGCGATCTCGAAGACGCGGCGCGGGTCGGGTTCGGCCACTCCGGGGACCTCGAGCCGATGGCGGGGTTCAGCGCCGGACAGAAGCTCCGCAAGCTGGGCTGGAACGCCTCGGACACGCGCGAACTCACGCTGGAGGACGTGGAAGTGCCGGAGGAGAACGTGCTCGGCGAGGTGGACCGGGGTTTCCCCATCTTCCTCGACACCCTGGACGGCGGCCGCGTCGGGATCGCCGCCCACGCGATCGGGATCGCGCAGGGGGCATTGGACGAGACGGTCCGCTACACCGGCGAGCGGAAGCAGTTCAGCAAGAAGATCCACGACTTCCAGGGCGTTCGCTTCATGCTGGCCGAGGCGCAGACGCGCATTCACGCGGCGCGGCTCATGATGCACCACGCCGCGCGCCTCCGGATGGCGGGGACCAGGCACAAGAAGGAGGCCGCAATGGCCAAGCTCTTCGCCTCGGAGACGGCGATGGACGTGACGACGATGGCGGTGCAGTTGCACGGCGGGTACGGCTATTCGCGCGAGTATCCCGTCGAACGGATGATGCGCGACGCGAAGATCACGGAGATCGGCGAGGGGACGAGCGAGATCCTCAAGATCGTGATTTCAAGGGAGATGCTGCGCGAGGCGGGCTCCCTCGATTAGTTTGGAGGAGCAGTTCGGCCGTGCGGCACGGCCGTCAGCGGAAACCGGACAGTAACGAAGAAATACACGAACCCCCGGGCAGCGGCCGGCGGTTCGCAGCGAAGAATCGAGTCTTACAGGATGCCAGCCCTCTGGTAGCACAATCGGGCGCGGCGAACCCGCGCGCGCGCTGACGTGCGCCGCGAGATCGTCGTAAACGCCACGACCCGCGAGAAACGGGTCGCGATCGTAGAAGACCGCAAGCTCGTCGAACTGATGTACGAACGGCCCGACGAGCGCCGCATTGCCGGGGATATCTATCTCGGTGCGGTCGAGGCGATCGTGCCCGGGCTTCAGGCCGCCTTCGTCGACATCGGCGCCGAGAAGTCCGCCTTCCTGCACGCCTCCGATCTACTGTCCGACGAAGATCCCGATGAAGACGGAAATGGGGGACGGGAACGGAACGGGGGGCGTCGGAGGGGGCGCAACGAGAACGCTCCCCGCATCGAGGAGGCGATCCGCAAGGATCAGACGCTCCTCGTCCAGGTCGTGAAGGAGCCCATCGGCACGAAGGGCGCCCGTGTCACGACGCAGGTCTCCCTCCCGGGCCGCTTCCTCGTGTACATCCCGGACTCCTCCCACGTGGGCGTCAGCCGCAAGATCGGCGACCGGGAGACGCGCGTCCGCCTGCGAAGCATGGTGCGGGACATCCTCGGCGACGATGGCGGGGTCATCGTCCGGACCGTCGGCGAGGAGTTGACGAAGGAGGGCTGCGAGCGGGAACTCAAGTCGCTGCGCAAGACGTGGCGCAAGGTGCGGCGCCGGCAGAAGGGGATGAAGGCGCCGGCCCTCGTGTACCAGGACGCGCGGCTGACGTCCGGCATCATCCGCGACCTGTTCAGCGACCGGATCGACCAGCTCACGGTGGATTCGGCGGAGCTGTACCACGAGATCCGCTCCTACCTGGGACAGGTGGACCCCGACCTTCTCGAGCGGGTGAGCCGGTACGAGGGGGCGGCGCCCATCTTCGACGAGTTCGGGATCGAAGAGGAGATCCGGCGCGCGTTCCGCCGCACCGTCCACCTGAAGTCCGGTGGGCACGTCGTGATCGAGCAGACCGAGGCGCTCGTCTCGATCGACGTGAACACGGGGCGCTACACGGGCCGCCGCGACCCGGCGAAGACCATCCTCAAGACGAACCTCGAGGCGGCGGGAGAGATCGCCCGCCAACTTCGTTTGCGCGACGTGGGCGGGATCATCGTCATCGACTTCATCGACATGGACGAGGAGGAGTCGCGCAACAAGGTCGTGCAGCAGATGCGGACGCTGCTGGGCCACGACCGCGCGCGCACGAAGGTGTTCGGGCTCTCCGAACTCGGCCTGCTGCAACTCAGCCGGCAGCGCGTGAGCCCCAGCCTGCACCAGCGGATGATGGAACCGTGTCCGTACTGCGAGGGCGCGGGGAGAATCCTCGCCCCCGAGACGGTGGTGCGCCGGCTGGAGCGGGCGCTGGACCGGATCGCGGCGGCCGGCCGGGAGAGCGGGATCACGATTCTCACGCACCCGGTGATCGCCCTCCACCTGCTGGAGCGCGAACGCGAGTTCCTGGACCGGATGAGGAGCAGCGGCGGGATCGCGATCGATCTGCGCGACGACCCTCTGCTCGGTCTCGACGAGTTCCGACTCCTCGCCCACCCGGCCGATGCCGACGTCACGAAGAAGTACATTTAGAGCTGGTGCGGCGTCTCACGACGCCCGTCGTCGCGGGCCGTTACGACGTGTCGGATGCGCGCCGTTTTGTTTGACACATCCGCCCGCCGCGGGTAATCTCAGCGGCTCGCAATTCGTGGAATTCCAGTGGTGATCTGACGATATGTACGCGATTTTCAAAGCCCAGGGAAAGCAGTTTCGAGCGGTGGAGGACGCGGTGCTCCGCATCCCTTCGCTCGCGGCCGAGCCCGGGGACACGGTCAAGTTCGACGACGTGCTGCTCGCCGAGCAGGACGGGGACGTTCACGTGGGAGCCCCGCGCGTGGCGGGCGCCTCCGTTGCGGCCGAGGTGGTGGGCCACGGGCGCGGCGACAAGATCATCGTATACAAGATGAAGCGGCGGAAGGGCTACCGGCGGAAGCAGGGCCACCGCCAGGGGTACACGGAGATCCGGATCCTCGGCATCGATCTGCCCGACGGGCCGCAGGAAGCGGTGGCGGCCGAAGCCGCTCCGGAAGCCGGGACCGCTCCCGAGCCCGAGGCCGCCGAGTCGGCGCAGGCGGACATCACGCCCGTCGCGCGGAAGCTCGCGGAGGAGCACGGACTCGACCTGGGCGCGATCGAGGGGACGGGCAAGGACGGCCGTATCCTCAAGAGCGACGTGGACAAGGCCATTGCGGCGAAGGAAGGCGACTGATGGCGCATAAGAAGGGTGTCGGCTCCAGCCGCAACGGACGCGACTCGAACCCGCAGTACCTCGGCGTCAAGAAATACGGCGGCGAGCACGTGGTCGCGGGCAATATCCTCATCCGGCAGCGGGGCACGCCGTTCCATCCGGGCCGCAACGTGGGCCGGGGGAAGGACGACACGCTGTTCGCGCTCACCGACGGACAGGTCGAATTCCACCGCCGGCGAGGCCGCCGCTTCGTCAGCGTCGTGACGCCGGCGTCCTAACCGGCCCGCCGCGCGCTCGCAGCCGCACCGCCACCGGCTGCCAGCCGCGCCGGGCCGTCCCCGCCGCCCTCAGGAGCCCCTGAACTCGGGCTTCCGCTTCTCCAGGAAGGCGCCCACGCCCTCCGCCATGTCGTCCGTCGAGAAGAGGAGCGAGAACCAGCTCCGTTCGAACTTCAGTCCCTCATCCAGCGGCATCCGCCGCGCGGCGAGGATGGACTCCTTGGCGGCCTGAAGCGCGATCGGGCTGCGGCTCGCGATGTTCGAGGCGAGTTCCATCACATGGCCCTCGAGTTCCTCGGGGGCCACGGCCGCCTCCACGAGCCCGATCTGTTCGGCCTTCTCCCCCGGGATCAACTCGCCGCTCATCACGAGCCGCATCGCCCAGCCCTCTCCCACCAGCCGCGGGAGCCGCTGCGTGCCGCCCGCGCCGGGGATGAGACCGAGGTTGATCTCCGGCTGGCCGATGCGGGCCGAGGTCGAGGCCACGCGCATGTCGCACGACATGGCGAGTTCGCACCCGCCGCCGAGGCAGAAGCCGTTGATCATCGCGATGACGGGTTTGGGGAAGGATTCGATCGCGCTGTACATGTCGCCGCGCGTCATGCTGCGGTACTGCTCGACCGGACGCGCGTCCTTGAACTCCGAGATGTCGGCGCCCGCGATGAAGGAGCGGTCGCCCGCGCCCGTGATGACGACGACGCGGACCTCGTCGTCCGCCGACAGGCGGTCGAGCGCGCCGAAGATGGCGCAGCGGACGGCGCCGTTCAGCGCGTTGAGCTTCTCCGGCCGGTTGACCGTGAGCTTGGCGATATGTCCGTCGAGTTTCTCGACGAGAAGAACGTCACTCATGACGACTCCAGGCTACAGGGTTGGCTGTTTCGGGCGGCGCGCGGTCAGGCTTCGTGGGTGGTGCGGCCGCCGAGGACGGTGCGGACGACTTCGATCTCCTTGATCGCGTACGGGTCGGCCGTGTGGGGATCGTCGCCCAGGATGACGTAGTCCGCCAGCTTCCCCTCGGTGATCGAGCCCTTTAGGTGCTCCTCGAAGGAGGCGTGCGCCCCGTTGATCGTGCAGATGCGAAGCGCCTCGGGGACGGAGATCCTCTGGCTCGGGCCCCACTCGCGCCCCTGCATGTCCGTGCGCGTGACCATGCTCTGGATCGCCATCAAGGCCTCGAACGGCCCCGGCGGGTAGTCGGAGGCGCCCGCCACGGGGATGTCGTAGTCGAGGAAGCGGCGGTGCGCGAACATCCATTCCATCTTCTCCGCCCCGTACTCACCCCACTTGTTCCCGTGGAAGTGGATGTAGGTGTAGAAGGGGGTGGGGATGGCGCCGACGTCCTTGATGCGCTGGAGGAGCGGGTCGTCCACGAGCGAGCAGTGCTCGAGGCGGAAGCGGGGGTCGGCCTGCGGCATCTCGCGCTGGACGCGCTCGTACGCGTTGAGGCACATGTCGATCGTCTTGTCGCCGTTCGCGTGGATCGCGATCTGGAAGCCGGCGCGGACGGCGTCGTCCACCGCCCGGTCGATGTCCTCCTGGGTCATGGTGCTGATGCCGTAGTCGTCCGGACGGCCCACGTACGGGGTGCGCATCGCCATCGTGCGCTCCGAGGCGGAGCCGTCCGCACTGTACTTGACCGCGCCGATGCGCAGGTTCTCGTCGCCGAAGCCGGTGCGGACCCCCGCCTGCTTGAGCGCCGAGAACAGCAGGCTGCCCCCGGAGGGGAAGTAGTTCATGCGAAAGCGGAGTTCGCCCGCGTCGTAGGCGTCCTGCAGCGCGGTCAGGCCCTGGCTGTTCCCGCCCGTCTCGTGCACCGAGGTGATGCCGGCCGCGGACATCAGTTCGCCGATGAGGGCGACGCCGGCCTGGCGGTCCTCCCGCGTGCTCCCGCCGGGGACGAGGCGCTGCAGGGGGCGGCGCGCGAGCGAGGCGACCTTGCCCGTGAGTTCGCCGTCCTCGCGGTAGAAGTGCCCGCCCGTCGGGTCGGGCGTGTCCACGGTGATCCCGGCCAGTTCGAACGCCTTCGAGTTGTAGACGCTGGTGTGCCCGCCCCGGTGCGTGACCTGAACGGGGTGGTCGGGGACGGCCTCATCGATGTCGCGGCGGTTCAGCGGACGCCCCTCCTCGATCTTCGTGTCGTCGTAGAGGAAACCGACGACCCACTCCCCGGGAGGCGTGTTCTGCGCGCGCTCGCGAAGCGCGGACTTCATCCCCTCGATCGTGCGGATGTTCATGTCCACCTGCGTGAGGTGGCGCATGCCCGAGGAGGAGGGATGGTTGTGGGCGTCGATGAAGCCGGGGACGACAGTGCCGCCGCCCGCGTCGATGCGCTCGGTGCGCGGGCCGATGAGGTTGGCGATGTCATCGTTCGAGCCCGCGGCGAGGAAGCGCCCGTTCTTCACGGCGAGCGCCTCCGCCCGCGGGTTCGCGTCGTCCACCGTGTAGATGGTCGCGTTGGTCACGACCTGGTCGGCGGGCGCGGAGCCGCCGGAGCCGGCCTGTCCGCCGCTCCCGCCCTGCGTCCCGCAACCCGCCAGGGCCGCGCCCCCGGCCGCGAGCCCGGAAAGGGCCATGAATTCCCGGCGATTGACCTCGCTCATCTTCGTCTCCTCACAGGATTCGGGCGCGCCGCACGCTCGCGCCGCACGCCCGCACCTCCTCAGGCTTCGTAGGTGGCGCGACCGCCGACGACGGTGCGCAGGATCTCGATCTCCTTGATCGCGAAGGGGTCGGCCGTGTGCGGGTCCTCCGCAAGCATCACGAAATCCGCCAGCTTGCCCGCGGTGATCGATCCCTTGATCCCCTCCTCGAACGCGGCGTGGGCCCCGTTGATCGTGCACACGCGGAGCGCCTCCTCGACCGTGATCTTCTGACTTGGACCCCACTCGCGCCCCTGCATGTCCGTGCGCGTGACCATGCTCTGGATGCCCATCAGCGTCTCGAACGGCCCCGGCGGATAGTCGGAGGCGCCCGCCACGGGAATCCCGTAGTCGATGAACCGGCGGTGCGCGAACATCCACTCCATCTTCTCGGCGCCGTACTCGCCCCACTTGTTGCCGTGGAAGTGGACGTAGGTGTAGAAGGGCGTCGGGATCGCGCCCACGTCCCGGATCCTGCGCAGGAGATCGTCGTTCACGAGCGAGCAGTGCTCGAGGCGGAAGCGGGGGTCGGCCTGCGGCATCTCCCGCTGCGCGCGCTCGAAGGCGGTGAGGCACATGTCGATCGCGAGGTCGCCGTTCGCGTGGATGCCGATCTGCCACCCGTTCCGGACCGCGTCGTCCACCGCGTGGTGGATCCCCTCCTGATCCATCGTGAGGATGCCGAAGTCGTCCGGGCGTCCGACGTAGGGCGTGGACATGGCCATCGTGCGCTCGGAGGCGGAGCCGTCCGCCACGTACTTGATCCCGCCGACTCTCACCCACTCGTCCCCGAAGCCGGTCCGGATGCCCGCAGCCTTGAGGGAAGCGAAGAGGAAGGAAGCGTCGCCGGCGTTGGGGAAGACGTAGGCGCGGAAGTGGAGTTCGCCCGCCTCGTAGGCGTCCTGATAGCTCACGAGATCATTGCCGGCGCCGGTCTCGTGGACGGAGGTGAGGCCGGCCGCCGCCATGCGTTCGCCGATGAGGCGGATGCTCTCCTGCCGCTCGGCGCGCGTCGTCCCGGCGGGGATGAGGCTCTCGAGCGGGTCCTTGGCGTGTTCGGCCACGCGCCCGGTGAGTTCGCCGTTCTCCCTGTAGTACTTGCCACCGGGGGGGTCCGGCGTGTCGGCGGTGATCCCGGCGAGTTCGAACGCCCGGGAGTTGTAGACGCCGGTGTGGCCGCCGCGGTGGGTGACGGAGACGGGGTGGTCCGGGACCGCGTCGTCGAGGTCCGCGCGGGTCAGCGGGCGCCCGTCCTCGAGCTTCGTGTCGTCGTAGAGGAAACCCTGCACCCACTGGCCGGGCGGCGTGTTCTGGGCCCGCTCGCCGAGCGCGCTCTTGATGCCCTCGATCGAGCGCACGTCGAGGCTCACCTGCTTGAGGTGCTTCGTGCCGGAGTAGAAGGGATGGTTGTGCGCGTCGATGAAGCCGGGAACGACGGTGTGGCCGGCGGCGTCGATGACGTCGGTTCCCGGGCCGATGAGGTTGGAGACGTCGTCGCTCGAGCCCACGGCGAGGAAGCGCCCGCTCTTGACGGCGAACGCCTCGGCCCGCGGCAGGCCGTCATCCACGGTGTAGACGGTTGCGTCGCGGACGACGAGGTCCGCGGGCCCGCCCGGCGGGGCGCCGGCGCCGGCGCCGGATCCGCCCGCGGAGTCCCCGGCGCCTCCCGGGCCGCAGCCCGCCAGCGCCGCGCCGCCCGCCGCGAGGCCGGAGATTGCCATGAAGTCACGCCGCGTGAAGTCGCTCATTCCGGTGTTCCTCCGACGGTGGATCGGTTGGCGTCTCCTACTTTAGCTCGACGAGTTGTTCGGGGTCCACGCGCACGACGATGTAGGTGATCGTCTCGGTGATCTCGCTGAAGCCGTGCGGCGAGCCCGCCGGGATGATGAGCATGTCGCCGGGTCCGATCTCCTGGCTCTCCCCGCCCACGATCCCGCCCACGGCGCTGGGGCCGGTGAGCGTCCGCACGGTCTGTCCCTCCGGGTCCAGTTCCCGCGCGTTCGACAGGTCGCCTCCGGTCACGAGCGTGCCGCGGCCCGAGACGACGTAGTAGACCTCGGTCTGCTTGTGGTGCTGGATCGCCCCGAGCGACGTGGTCGGCGGGCGCTGGACGACGCCGACGCCGGCGTTGTGTCCGCCCGCGTCGATGTGCCGGATCTGCTGGTCGCTGACCCGGCCCTCCGGCGCGTTCGCGATCGTGGCGAGGATGTCGGCTGCGGAGATGTAGGTGGCCGGCGGGTTGTCCGGGCGGTCGCCCGGCGCCGCGCTCCAGAGGACACCCGCCGCGAGGGCGGCGACGATGAGCTTCGACATGGTCCGGCTCCCGTTTCGATTCGTGGAGGGATGAGACGGTCCACGACACTAAGCACGGCCGAGGGTCCCGGTCCACGGCTCACCCCACGGCTGCGGGTTGGCACGCGTTCCCGCGGGAACGTGTCGCGGTGCGTCGCTGTCCTGCGAACGGGTTGCGGACGTACGTTCGGAGGGTCGTATTCGAGGTCTGCGACAGACCGCGCACGAGAGGGATCAGGAGGGACGGATGACCGAGTGGAGCCGCCGCAACTTCGTCAGGACGGCCGCCGCCGCGGGGCTCGCGCTCCCGGCCGCGCCGGCCCTCGCGCACACCGTTGGGGCGCCCGAAGGCGGTGACGGCGCCGGGCCGGTCCTCGACTCGCTTCCACGCTCGGACGATGATCCGCTGGGGATCCGGGGCCAGTTTCCGGTCACCGAGGAGTTCGCGTACCTGAACACGGCGTCCACGGGGCCGCTTCCGCGTCCGGTGCACGAGGCGCTCGTCGCGTACGCGGACGAGAAGCTGAGCTACAACGATCCCGCGAGCCGCGGGCGGGCCACGGCCCGCGCCCGCAGCCGTTTCGCGAGCCTGTTCGGGGCGGACGAAGACGAGATCGCGCTTCTGTTCTCGACCAGCGACGGCGAGAACATGGTGGCGAAGGCGATCGACTGGCAGCCGGGCGACAACGTGGTCATCGACGAACTCCACTTCGTCACCGCCTTCGTCGTATACCGCGAACTCGAGCGGCGCCACGGAGTCGAACTCCGGATCATTCCCTCGCGCGAGGGGCGCGCCCAACCCGAGGACTACGACGCCTACACCGACGACCGCACGCGCCTCATCAGCGTGGCGTGGGTCTCGAACCGGAACGGGTTCCGGCACGACCTGTCGACGCTGGCCGAGATCGCGCATGCCCGTGGCGGCTACCTGTTCGCCGACGGGATCCAGGCGTTCGGCACGTTCCCCACGAACCTCCACAACGAGGGTGTCGACTTCGCCTGCGGCAACGGCTACAAGTGGCTCTTCGCCGACTTCGGCTGCGCGCCGCTGTACGTGCGCCGGGAGCACCACGAGTGGATGCAGCCCGACCGCTTCGGGCACGGGCATGTGGCCGAGACGCTCCCCGAGCACCAGTACCGGCTGAAGACGGACGCGCAGAAGTACGAGTATGCGAACCCCGCCTACGGCCCGATCGCGGCCATGGACGCCGCCCTCGGCTTCCTCGGCGAGGTGGGTCTGGAGCGGATCGCCGAGCACACGCACGCGCTCGCGGGCCAACTCCGCGAGGGTGCCGCGGACCTCGGCATGAAGCTCTTCACGCCGCCCGCCAATCCCTCGGCCATCGTGAGCTTCTACCACGGGATGGATCCGGACGAACTCGGCGACGCCCTGCGCGCGGAAGGCGTGTTCTTCACGTTTCAGGAGGGAGGGGAACTCCTCCGCGCCGCCGTCGCGATGTTCAACAACCGCGACGACGTCGACCGCCTCCTCGGAGTCATCGCCGCCCGCGTATAGGGGTCGGCTCCGGCGCGCAGCTTCTCTCGGGGTTTACGCCGCCGGATCGATCACCGTAAGGAACGGAAAGCGGCGAAAACCCGCATCGCGTGTGCATATGCGGCTGACGCCGTGCTCGCGCATCAAGACGGCCGTGTGCACATCGTGCATCTGGTTCGCGCGGATTTCCGGAAGCTCCTCGACCGTCCGGGCGAGGACCGCCGCGTGACGCGGCGTCGCGGTCAACAGGTCGACGCCCGGCGAGTTGAGGAGCTCCGAGAGAAAGCGCCAGGCCTCCCCAGTTCGCCACGGTGACGGCATCACCTGCGGGTGCGTGGTCACGCGCAGGAACTCGTAACAGACGCTCCACGTGAGGAAGGACGGTGAAGGCCCGCGACGCGCTTCGTCCAACTGCTGCCGGCAGGGGAGGTGGAATTCCGAGTTCCTGCTCGCGGCGTACACAAGCACATTGGTGTCGAAGACCAGCGTCTCACTCCTCTTCCATCACGCGGTAGAGCGCGTCCCGGTCGGCGATGTCGACCAGAGGCT
Source organism: Candidatus Palauibacter rhopaloidicola (assembly GCA_026914155.1). GTDB lineage: Bacteria > Gemmatimonadota > Gemmatimonadetes > Palauibacterales > Palauibacteraceae > Palauibacter > Palauibacter rhopaloidicola. Next base: position 66,493 of record JAPPGH010000039.1, read on the forward strand.
CGCCACCACGCCAGGTTGGAAGGGGCTTCAGCGCGTCGGGATCGGCGTCGACCGTACTCGGCTCGGCCAGCACCCGCCTCAGCCCCGCCTCCAGGAGTTCGGACACGGTCGTCCGCCGCCGCTCGGCCTCTTCTCGCAGGCGGCGCATCAATGTGTCGTCGACGCGAAGGGCTTCGTCGGGCGCCGACCTTTCCCGCACGGCCCGCACTCCGTGCCGCCTGAGGCGGATCTCGTCCTCCCGTCTCCGAATCCGGGCGCTGTCGTAGTCCGCCTGCATCCGCATCAGCTGCTCCACGTTGACCCCGAACGCCTGCTCGATGCGCAGCGCCATCGTTGCGGAGAGATCGGAGCGGCCATTCAGGAAGGCCGACAACGCGGGCCGCGAGACACCGAGCACCGCTGCCGCCTCGACCACAGTCAGGTCGCGCGGCTCGATGATCTCGGTCCTGACGAATTCCCCCGGGTGAGGGGGGGGCGGCCGGGTCACTGGATGACGTCCTCCGGAGGTGAATCTTCGAACCGTATTCCGTAAAGTGTCGCATGACGCCATACGGATGGCAAATCTTCGATCAGTCGCGCGGCGGCCTGATCTCCAGCGGCGGGAGACCCGCTTCCCCGAGGCGCCGGTTCAGGCGGGACAGGTCGCCCGTGAGCATCCGTTCCAGGGTCCGCAGGTGCTCGTCCAGCTCCGCGGACAGCTCGTTGAAGACCGCCTCGTACGCGTCGAGCGGGGTGCCGTCTCCCCGCTCCAGGTGGCTGCGCAGGCCGGTCAGGCGGTCGTTGAGCTTGATGGGGAAGGCGATCTTGTCCTTCGGGCTCTGGTTCCGGAGCTGGTAGAGTTCTCCCGCGACCGCCTCGATCGCCGCCGCGAAGGCGGACACCTCGTCCCGGAGGGCGTCGTCCTCGATGTCCGCGGCGGTCGCGTCGATCCGGGCGAGGAGATCGCGCGCCAGGATGACGCTCTCGTTGGCCCGGCCCTCGGCGTCGCGGATCGCCATGGCGAGGCGGAACTGATCGGTTAAGGCGGCGGCGGGCACGTCTCCGAGTCTCGGGTCGCGGCGCACCTCGAAGGCCTCCTCGCGCGTGGTTCCGTCGACCGTCAACTGCGCCAGGTAGCGCCCCGGCGGCGCCCACGGGCCCAAGGCGGGGTTGCCGCCCTCGAGGACGATCCCCGGGAACGTCACCGCGCCCGGGTAGCGGAGGTCCCAGCGGATCCGGTGGGTGCCCCCGCGCACCGTTCCGTCGACAAGAGTGCGGACGGGTTCGCGGTCGTCCGTCAGGATGTCGAGTCGCACGCGGACCTCCGGCGCGCTCACGCGGAAGTCGATCGTCGCGGGGATCGATCGCCGAACCGCGTCGGCCGGGGAGAAGAGGTGTACGTCGGCGGTCGCGACATCCGCCCGTAGCTGCCGCAGCGTTTCGATGTCGTCGAGGACCCAGAAGGAGCGGCCGTGCGTGCTGATCACGAGGTCGCGCGCCTCGACCGAGATCCCCGTGACGGGCGTATCCGGGAGCCGGAACGACAGGTCGCTCCAACTCGAGCCGCCGTCGAAGGAAACGAAGACGCCGTGCTCGGTGCCCGCGTAGAGGAGGCCGGCGCGCGCCGGATCCTCCCGGATCACGCGCACGAAGGCGCCCTCGGGGATGCCATCGACGATCCGTTTCCAACTTGCTCCGTAGTCGTCCGTCCTCCACGCGTACGGCGACCGGTCGTCCATCTCGTACCGGATCCCGGCCACGTGCGCGCTCGCGGGATGGTGCGGAGACACCTCCACGGTCATGACGCGCGTGTGCGGGGGCATGTCGGGCGGCGTGACGTCCCGCCAGTTGCCGCCGCCATCGCGCGATACGTGCACGAGACCGTCGTCGGATCCGGTCCAGATCGTCTCCGGATCGTGCGGCGAAAGCCCGATCGAGTAGAGCGTGCCGTAGATCTCGGGCCCGTCCTGATCCTTGACGACCGGGCCACCGGAGTCGTCGAGCGTTTCCGGCTCGGCCCGGGTCAGGTCCGGGCTGATCTTCGCCCACGACTCACCCTCATCGAGCGACCTCCAGAGGTGTTGGGATCCGACGTACAGCGCGTGGGGCGCCAGGGGCGACACGGCGATGGGATAGGTCCAGTTCCACCGCTCGGGCATGTCCCGCGCGGGCTCGCCCATGACGATGCGGGGCCACGGCTGGATGTCCGTAGCGGCGCCGGTCTCGCGGTCGTACCGGGTGAGCGTGTTCGTCGCGCCCGCGTAGAAGATGTCGGGGTCGGCGGGGTGCGGCGCGATGTAGCCGCTCTCGCCTCCGCCCACCGGGTACATCCACTCCGCGCTTGGGCTCGCGGGATCCCGCAGGTGCGCCCACTCGGAGGACACGCACACGGTGGTGTTGTCCTGCTGCGCGCCGCACACGTGGTAGGGGAAGTCGGCGGTCGTCGCGAGGCGGTAGATCTGGGCCGTCGGATACCGCATCGACGTCCACGTCCGCCCGCCGTTCACCGTGACGACGCCACCTCCGTCGTTGCCGTCGATCATGCGCAGCGGGTTCGTCGGATCGATCCACAGGTCGTGGTGGTCGACGTGAGTCTCCGGCACGCTCTCGAGCGTCCGTCCGCCGTCGGTGGAGCGCATGAGCCGGAAGTTGAGGATGTAGAGCGTGTTCCGGTCGACGGGGTCCGCCACCAGGCGCTGGAAGTAGAACGCGCGCTGCCAGATGTCCCGGTGGCCGTTGACGAATGTCCACGTCAGGCCCCCGTCGTCGGAGCGGTACAGCCCGCCCCGCTCGGCCTCGAGGTTCGCCCATACCCGGTTCGGATCCGCGCCGGACACGGCAATCGTGATCTTGCCGAGCACGCCGTCTGGAAGGCCCAGGCTGCGCGTGAGGTCGGTCCACGTGTCGCCGCCATCGGTGGACTTGAAGATCCCCGACCCTTCGCCACCGCTCCACAGGCGCCACGGCTTGCGGTACACCTGCCACAGCGTCGCGTACAGGACGTCCGGATCGCTCGGATCCAGGACGAGGTCGACGGCTCCCGTGCGCTCGTCGCGGAAGAGCACCTTCTCCCACGTGTCTCCCCCATCGGTCGTCCGGAAGACGCCGCGCTCCGGGTTGGGACCGAAGGGATGGCCGAGCGCCGCCACGTAGGCGCGGTTCGGGTCGGTGGGGTGGATGCGGATGCGTCCGATCGCGTGGGTGTCGGCCAGACCGAGGTGGCGCCACGTCTTCCCGGCATCGTCAGAGCGGTAGACGCCGTCGCCCTGGAGGACGTTGGCGCGGAGCTGCACCTCGCCCATGCCGATGTAGACGAGGTCCGGGTCGGAGGGGGCCATCGCGACCGCCCCGACAGAGGCGCTGCCCACCTGCCCATCGGTCACCGGGGTCCATGTCGTCCCGCCATCCGTCGTCTTGAACAGCCCTCCGCCCGTCGCGCCGAAGTAGTACTCGAACGGCCGTTCGGCGTGGCCCGCCACGGCGATGGAGCGTCCGCCCCGGTCCGGTCCGATCGACCGCCACTCCATGGGAGGCAGGAGCGAGACGTAGTCCTGGGCTCCGAGCCCCGCCGGCATCGCGGCCAACGACAGCGGGGCCAACGACAGCGGGGCCAGGACCGAGAGAGCGAGGAACGACGCTCGGACACGCTCCAGGGGCGAGATGACCGGCGGACGAACGCTGTCGTACATGCTTGCCTCCGAAGCCGAAGGTTGAATCCGGAACCCTATCTGATCTCCTCGCGGATGGCGGCCAGCTCCTCGACCGCGCCCTCCGGCGGCTGCGTGAACAAGCTCACGCCGATGGTGACGGCGAACCCCGCCGCGAAGCCCGGGAGCATCTCGTACAGGTCGTAGAAGCCCGCCTTGAAGAGGACGACCCACAGCATCGTCACGAGGAAACCGGCGATCATGCCGGCGAGCGCGCCGGCTCGCGTGGTTCGGGCCCAGAAGAGCGAGCACAGCACGACCGGGGCGAATGCCGCCGCGAGGCCGGACCAGGCGAAGAGGACGAACCAGAAGATCGCCCGCTCGGCGGTGAGCGCGAGCAGCAGGCCGGTCACGCCGAGCACGACCGTCACCGCCTTGCCCAGCACGGAGAGCGCGCGCTGCCGGGCGTCGGGGCGGAAGATCTTCTGGTAGACGTCCCGCACCGCCGCGGAGGAGGCGAGGATCAGCAGGGAATCGGCGGTCGACATGATGGCGGCGAGGACGACGATGAGGACGAGGCCCGTGAACAGGTCGGGCAGGAGGCCCGCGGCCATGGCGGGGAGCGCCGTCTCGGGGTCGGCGAGGGCCGGGTAGAGGACGCGGGCGGCCATCCCGGTGAACACGGCCCCCAGGTCGAAGACGATGATGCAGCCGACGGCGATCGGCCCCGCCTTCCGGATCTCGCGCTGGTCGCGCGCCGCGAGGAAACGTGCCAGGAGTTGCGGGGCGCCGAGGAACGCGAGTCCGACGCCCACGAACCCGGCCGCGCTCGCGATCCCGAGCGGGGTGACGCCAAGCCCGCCGCCGAGCCGCAGGAGGTCCGGGCCGGACGCCTGCAGCCCCTCGAACACGGCGAGAGGTTCGGCCGCCCGCAGCCCGTCCATGAGCGCGCCCCAGCCCCCCACCGCGCCGATGCCGACGAACGGCAGGCCGAGGAGGCACGCGAACATGAGCACGCCCTGGGCGAAGTCCGAATACGCCACCGCCTTGAATCCGCCCACGACGGTGTAGAAGAGGACCACGGCGAGGCCGAGCCCGACGCCCACGCCGTAGCCGGTGCCGAGGAAGGAGTCGAACGCCTTGCCGGTCGCCGTGAGCTGCGCCCCCACGTAGAAGGCGACCATGGAGAGGACGATGACGGCCCCGACGATGCGGAAGCTGTGCGTCTTGTCCCGGAAGCGGTCCTCGAGGTAGTCGGGGACGGTGATCGAACCGTAGCGGTCGGTGAACGCCTTGAACGGCCGCGCCACGAAGGCCCAGGCGAGCGCGACGCCGAGCACCTCGCCCAGGACGACCCACAGCGCGTGCATGCCGAGCGCGTACCCGATCCCCGTGAGCCCGAGCAGAAGCCAGGCGCTCTCTCCCGTCGCGTTGGAGGAGAAGGCGAGGACCCACGCCGGGAGCTTCTTCCCGGCCGCGTAGTAGCCCTTCACGTCGTGCGATTCCTTCCCGCCCCACACCCCGATGACGAGGAGGAAGAGGAGATAGACGACCACGACGCCGATGATCACGGGAGAGGGCATTCAAGCCTCCGTTCGCGTTGTTTGGGCGACCTCGCGCCTGGTACCTTCCGCCACGGGCGGGCCGCTGACAACCATCGTGCGAGGATTCGGTGTCGGCAGTGTGTCGGCGGCGCGGGATCCGTGCGGGCCCCGCATGCGCGCAACCCCTGGATTGAGGGACATCTCGGAGGGCGTATGAGAAGCAAAGGGTCGGCGAAGCGGTCTCTGACTTTCTCCACGGTCCGACTCGCGGGCCTCGCGGCGCTTGCGGCAGGGTGCGGCGACACGCGGCCGCACTCCGATCTGATGGCGGACGCGGCCGCGGACGTGGAGGCGATCCGGCTGGAACAGGCCATGGCCCGCTACGACTCTGCGCGCAACGCCTCTCCGGAGGACGCCGAGGCGCACCGGCAATACGCAATACTGGCCGGCCTCTTCGATCTGCAGGCGGAAGCCGCGCAGGCCTGGGAACGCGTGCTCGAACTGGAGCCGGAGGACTCCGCCGCCTGGGAGGGATACGTGCACAACCTCCGGTGGGCCGGCGTCTACGGAACGGATCGGAGGTACGCCGAGAAGATCCTGGAAATCCTCCCCGAAGCCCTCCGCCATGCGCCGGACCGTCCCGTCATCTACGACGAGGGGCAGGAGGCGGCGGCGGATCTCGGACAGCTCGACGCGTACGGCGCGATCCTCGCCGAGCTGCGGGCCATGCGGCCGGACGACCCGATCCTCCTCCACGCCGTGGGAGCGCTCCGTGTCGCGCGGGCGGATCAGGAGGAGGGGGACCGAGGTCAGGCCGTCAGGGATTCGATCGGAGTCGTGCTCGACGCGCTCGCCGCAGAGATCGAGGGCGATCCGGATGTCGCGGCGCCGGTGCTGTACCGGCTCGCGGCGGGGTATGACTTCGGCATCCTGCGGCGGGAAGACGACGCGGACCGCTGGCTCGAGCGTCTCGAAGCCGCGCCTGATCGCGGCGACCTGGCGGACGACCTCCGGTACTGGGATCTGGTCTTCGATTTCCAGGACGCCCTCTACAGTGATACCGATGAAGCAGATCCGGCCGAGCCGTCCCGTCTCGTCGCTGAGGGGCTGAAGTCACGGGATCTCGGGCGACGCGGCGCGTGGATGGACCGCAGCCACACAGTCGTGACGCGGCGCGCGCTCGCTTCGATCACGGGTGAGGCGCCGAGCACCAGGACCGTGTGGGGGGCGGCGACGGTCGCGGCCGAACCGCCGCACGCGCCGCTCGAACCGGAAACGGCCGGACAGCTGTTCGATGCCTCGATGGACGCGGTCCGCTGGCGGCAGAGCGTGTTCTCGACGCTTCGTGGTCTGCTCTACTTCGGGATCGAGCCGCAGGCCGTGCTCGAGGAAGCGCTCGCGATCGAGGAAGACCTGCGAGCGCACAGCCCCGGATACCTGTACCCCGGTCTCCAGGGAGACGGGCGGGAGGCGTCGCGGCAGTCCGCGATCACTGGCGCCCTCGTCCTCCAGGCTCGCGCGCTCACGCAACTCGGGGAGATCGAGGCGGCCGGCGAGTTGTTCGAGCGGGTGGCGAACGAATCACGGGATGCCGCCACGCTGGGAGAGTACGGGCGTCACCTCCTGCGCACGGGCCGGCCGGCGGAGGCTCTCGACGTCTTCGTGGAGGCGATCGCGTTCGGCGGGTCCCGGTTCCGCCTGCTCGCGGATGAAGCGGCTGCGGCGGCTGACCTGTCTCCCGAGACCGTGGAGGAGCGACTCGCGATACGGCAACCCATCGTGGAGGAGGAGTTGGAACGCCGGGAGCTCGGAGCGCGCATCGAGCGAGAGGCGCCGGAGTTCGCGATCGCGGACCAGGACGGATTCGAGTGGCGGCTGAGCGACCTCGAGGGGAAGATCGTCGTGCTCAAGTTCTGGGCGACCTGGTGCGGCCCCTGCATCGAGGAGTTCCCGCACTTCGTCGAACTCCTGAAGACGTACGAGGACGATGAAGATGTGGTGTTCCTCACCGTCGCCACGGCGGGGTCGCCGCGGGAAGAGGTCGCCGCCCAGATCGAGGAGGGCGGCTTCACGTTCCCGGTCCTGTTCGACGAGCAGGGCCTCGCGCTGGACTACGAGATCCTCGGCTACCCGACGACGTTCTACCTGGATCAGGCGGGGTTCATTCAGTTCAAGCGCGGGGGCTTCGTCGAATCCGGCTATGCGGAGGGCGTCGCGCGCCGCATCGACGCCCTCCGCGGCCAGTAAGGGGCGCCCCTCCGGGAGCGTTGCGTGAACCGCAACCGGGACCGCAGCTTGACGGCTTGAGCGGTGGAATACAAACCGTGATGGGACACAGGCCGAGAGGTGCGTCAATGTACGTCGCTGCATTCATCACAGATAAGTCGGGAGTGTCGCAGGCGCGGGACGAAGCGCGTCCGGCGTTCATGGAGTATCTCCGCAGTCATCCGGCCCATCCGGATGTCGTCGTGCATCACGGCGGGCCGACGCTCGGAGACGATGGCGAGAGCATCGTCGGGCGGCTGATCGTGATGGAGGCTCCCTCGGTCGAGGCTGCGCGCGCGTTCCTGGCCGACAGTCCCTTCGCCAGGGCGGACGTGTTCGCCGAATGCCACGTCCACGCATGGGACTGGACGACGGGGCGTCCCCGCTAGCGAGCCGGCCCCGCTAGCCAACCGTCGGTGGACATCAAGGACCTGATCGTCGACGACCGGGACCGCGGGATCTTCAGGGTCCACCGGTCGTGCATGACGTCCGCCGATCTGTTCCGGCAGGAACGGGAACGGATTCTCGATCACTGCTGGATCTACCTGGGGCACGAATCGGAGGTGGAGGGCCCCGGAGACTACCGCCGCCGCACGGTAGCCGGCCGCCCGCTGTTCTTTATTCGCGGCAAAGACGATCGAATACGGGTGTTCCTCAATTCCTGCCCGCACCGCGGCGCCATGATCTGCCGCCGCGACGCCGGGAACGCCGGGGTCCTGCAGTGCTTCTATCACGCCTGGTCGTTCAGCACGGACGGCGATCTGATCGGTGTCCCCGGGGAAGATGCCTACGGCCCCCACTTCGACCGGACGGAGTTCTGCCTGAAGTCACCGCCCAGAGTCGACAGCTACCGGGGCTTCTATTTCGTGAGCTTCAACCCGCAGGCCGAAGACCTGGTCACCTACCTGGCAGGGGCCAGAGACTATCTTGACCTGGTCGTCGACCAGGCCGACGAGGGGATGCGAGTCGTTCCCGGCTCCAACAGGTACACGATCAAGGCCAACTGGAAGCTGCTGGCCGAGAACAGCCTCGACGGATATCACCTGGTCCCCACCCATCGGACCTACGTGGACTACATCGCCGGTTTCGGGACGGACGACAGCGGAGACCCGGTGTCCGCCCGTCCTCCCGGCGTGGCGAAGGCCCTGGGCGGCGGCCACTGCGTGTCGGAGAACATTTCCCGGAACGGCCGTCCCATCGCCCGCTGGCACCCGGTATTCGGCGAGGAGGCCAGGGAGCGCATCGCGCGGGTGCGCCGGCGCCTGGTGGAGAAATACGGAGAAGAGCGCACCTACCGGATGGCCGACACGTCGCGAAACCTGCTCATCTATCCGAACCTGCTCATCATGGACTTCGTGGCCATCAGCATCCGGTATATCGAACCCGTGGCGCCGGACAGAATGGAGGTTACGGCCTGGCATCTCGTGCCCAGGGAGGAGTCGGGCCCCGCGCTGGCCACCCGGCTCGACAGTTTCCTGACGTTCCTCGGACCGGGCGGCTTCGCCACACCGGATGACGTGGAAGTCCTCGAATCGTGTCAGGCCGGCTACCGCGCCACCGAGGCCGAATGGTCCGACCTCTCGAGGGGCATGCTGGACCCCTCCCCGGGTACGTCGGACGAACTCCAGATGCGCGGATTCTGGCGGCAATGGCACGCCCACATGCAGGGCCTGAGCAGGACCAATGTCCAGGACCGGTAGCCTGCGGAATCAGGTGGAGGCGTTCCTGTTCAGGGAAGCGGCGCTTCTGGACGAATGGAGACTGGACGAGTGGGTCGCTCTGTTTACCGACGATGCCCGGTACGTCGTTCCCTCCACGGATCTGCCGGAGGGGGATCCCGTACGCGATCTCGTGTTCATCGACGACGACATCGTCCGCCTGCGCGCCCGGGTGGCACGGCTGAACAGCCGACATTCGCACCGCGAGTCTCCGCGGTCGCGGACGCGCCGGTTCGTTTCGAACGTGCGGGTTGATGAGACCGGCGCCGAAGAGGTCCGGGTCCGCGCAAACGTCCTCGTCTACCGGTTTCGCAGTGGTGACGGAGCACCTTACGTCGGCACCATCGAATACATCCTCAGGAGGAACGGCGGGGATCTCAGAATCGCGTACCGCCGCGCGGTGCTCGATCTGGAGGACCTCGCCTGGCACGGTGCGGTGAGCATCATCTTCTGAACGGTCCACACCAAACGGAGACACCGGTTGGCCACGCTGGGAGCTGTCACGGCGACGCACGGCTTCGACGAGCGGCGGCTCGCGGACTACCTGTTCGCTTTCGGACTGCGCGAGTTCGGGGGCGGGCTGACGGCGCTGCAGTACCAGGGCGGGCAGTCGAACCCCACCTATCGGCTCGAAGCGGGCGGCCGGTACTTCGTCCTGAGGAAGAAGCCGCCGGGCGACCTTCTCCCCTCCGCGCACCTCATCGAGCGCGAATACCGCGTGATGAGGGCGCTCGCGGACACCGGCGTGCCCGTGCCGGCCATGATCCACCTGTGCGAGGACCCCGGCGTGATCGGGCAGGCGTTCTTCGTCATGGAGCACGTGGAGGGGCGGGTGCCGGCGGCCCCGGGCTTGCCCGAAGTCGAATCTCCGGCGGAACGGGCGGCGATCTACGACGCGATGAACGAGGCGCTGGCGCGGCTACATGCGGTCGACTGGGAGGCCGTCGGTCTGGGGGACTACGGAAAGCCGTCGGACTACGTGGCGCGGCAGATCTCCGTCTGGACGCGACAGTACGAAGCGGCCCGGATCGACCCGATCCCGGCCATGGAGGCGCTCATCGAGTGGCTCCCGGCGCATATTCCCGCCAGCGACGCATCCGAAGGGGAGACGACGATCGCCCACGGTGACTACCGGCTCGACAACATGATCCTGCACCCCACCGAACCGCGCGTGCTCGCGATCGTGGACTGGGAGTTGTCGACGCTGGGCCATCCGCTGGCCGATCTCGCCTACAACTGCATGACGTACCACCTGCCCGAGGGGCCCCTGTGGAAGGGGTTGGGGGAGGTGGACTGCGAGGCGCTGGGGATTCCGTCGGAGGAGGACTACGTGACCGCGTACTGCCGGCGGACGGGGCGCGAGGGGGTGCCGGACTGGGAGTTCTTCATGGCCTTCGGCCTATTCCGCCTCGCCTCGATCTGCCAGGGCGTGTACGCGCGGGCGATCCAGGGCAACGCGAGTTCGCGGAACGCGCTGGAAGTCGGCGCCAAGGCGCCGATGCTGGCCGAAGCCGGCTGGAGCTTCGCCCGCCGCGCCTGAGGTCGCTCGGAGCGGTCGAGCCTGCCCAAGGTGCCGGAGGCCGCCGGCGACCCCTACGACCCGCGCGGCCCCCGCAGTTCGAGCTTCGCCAGCGCCTCGAGGTGGACCTCGTCGGGGCCGTCGGCGAGGCGCAGGGTGCGGGAGTGCGCGTAGGCCGCGGCGAGCCAGGTGTCGGGACTCACGCCGAGGGCGCCGTGGACCTGGATCGCCTGGTCGAGGACGCGGCAGGCCATGCGCGGCGCGACGACCTTGATCATCGCGATCTCGCGCCGGGCCGCCTTGTTGCCGACGGTGTCCATCATGTGGGCGGCGTGTAGCGTGAGGAGCCGGGCCTGGTCCACGGCGAGGCGGCACTCGGCGAGCGCGTGGCGAAGGGCGCCCTTCTCGGCGAGGGGGCCGGAGAAGGCGACGCGGGTTCTCGCGCGCTCGGCCATGTCTTCGATCGCGCGCTCGGCGACGCCGATGAGCCGCATGCAGTGGTGGATGCGGCCGGGGCCGAGGCGGCCCTGCGCGATCTCGAACCCGCGGCCCGGCCCGAGGAGCATGTTCCCGGCGGGTACGCGGACATCGGTGAAGCGCACCTCGCCGTGGCCGACCGGGGCGCTGTCGTAGCCGAACACGCCAAGCGGCCGCACGACTTCGATGCCGGCGGCGTCGCGCGGCACGAGCACCATCGACTGCTGCCGGTGGCGCGCCGCGTCCGGGTCGGTCTTTCCCATGAAGATGAACAGCCGGCACTCCGCCCGGGGGGCCTGCGTCGCCCACCACTTGTGGCCGTTGATGACCCACTCGTCTCCGTCGCGGACGACCGAGGAGCGGATGTTCGTCGCGTCCGAAGAGGCGACGTCCGGCTCCGTCATGGCGAACGACGAGCGGATCTCCCCCGCCAGCAGCGGCTCGAGCCACTCCTCCCGCTGCGCCGGCGTCCCGTAGCGGGCCAGCGTCTCCATGTTGCCCGTATCGGGCGCGTTGCAGTTGAAGACCTCGGGCGCCCATTCCACGCGTCCCATGACCTCGCAGATGAGCGCGTACTCGAGGTTCGACAGACCTGCCCCGTAGCGGGGCTCCGGATCCGCGTCTCCCGGCTCCGCGTCGGGTGGGAGGAAGAGGTTCCACAGTCCCTCATCCCGCGCACGCGCCTTCAGCGTCTCGAGGATCGGCGGCGTGGAGAACCGGTTCTCCGCCGCTTCGACCTCGCGGTGGAAGGTCTCCTCGTGGGGGTGAACGTGCGCCTCCATGAAGGCGCGCACGCGTGCCTGGAGTTCGAGGGACCGTGTGGAGAAGAGGGCTGGGGCGTTCACGCGCGCTCCGTCGGAATGTCTGGTCAGGGTCGGGGTGTCGGGTCAGCGTCGGGGTCGCGGGGTCCGGGTCGCGGTCGGGGTGACATTGTCGGGGTGGGCCCCAAGATTAGCGGGCCTTCCGACGGAAACAACGGGCACCGCCAGCGGCACCGCTACCGGCCCGGCGGCTGGCACCTCCAGGGACTCGGGGATGAGCGAACGGCACATGGGGCTCTACGGCGCGACGTCACTCGGCGTCGGCGCGATCGTGGGGGGCGGGGTCCTCGCGCTCGCAGGCGTCGCGTTCGCGACCGCGGGTCCGGCCGCCATCCTCGCCTTCGGCCTCAACGGGGGGATCGCGTTCCTCACTGCAATGAGCTTCGCGCGCCTCGCGCGCCGCTTCCCCGAATCCGGTGGCATCTACACATACGCGAAGAAGGTACTCTCGATCGAGGTCGCCTTCATCGTGGGGTGGGTGGTCTGGTTCGCCTCCATCGTCGCGGGCGTGCTCTACGCGCTGGGTTTCGCGGCGTTCCTCGTGGAAGGCCTGGAGCGTCTCGCGCCGGCGCTCGGCGTGTCGGCGGACTGGCTCGGACACGGCGGGACGCGGATCGGGCTGTCGATCGCGGCGGTCGCGGGCTACTCGATCTTCCTCGTCCAGCGCGCCGCCGGCGGAGGCAACGCGGCCACCATCGGAAAGGTCGTCGTGTTCGCGGTGCTCATCGCCGGGGGCCTCGTGGCCTGGCTCGTCGGTTCCGCCGGTTCTCCCGCCGAGACGCTGGGGCGCCTGAGTCCGTTCGCCCCGGAAGGCGCGCTCGGCCTGCTGCAGGCCATGGGCTACACCTTCATCGCCCTGCAGGGCTTCGACCTCATCGCCGCCGTGGGAGGGGAGGTCCGCGATTCGGAGCGTACCGTGCCGCGGGCGATGTACTTGTCTCTCGGAATCGCGCTCGTCGTCTACATCCCCCTGCTCGTCGTCGTCGCGACGGTCGGCGCGCCGCCCGAGGGGATCCAGGCCGCGGCGGAGGCGCACCCGGAGGAGCTCGTGGCTGTGGCGGCTGAGCGGTTCATGGGTCCGGCCGGGTACTGGCTCGTGATCGGGGCCGGACTCCTGGGGATGCTGTCGGCGCTGCACGCGAACCTGTTCGGGGCCTCGCGCGTCGCGTTCTCGATGGCGCGGGACCGGACGCTGCCGCATCACGTGGGCGAGATGCGGGCACGCACGGGGACGCCCGCCATCGCCGTGGCCGCGACGGGCGCGATGATGATGCTCATCGCCGTCGCGGTGGGGAACGTCGCCGCGGCCGGCGCCGCAGCGAGCCTGATCTTCCTGGTCTCGTTCGCCATGGTGCACTGGGCCGCGATGCTGGCCCGCCTGCGCTCGGGCCACCCGCGGCCGGCCGCGCTCCCGGTGGTCGGTGCGGCCCTCTGCCTGGGGCTGGCGATCTTCCAGGCCATCGCCGTGCCGGAGGCGGGGCGCGTCGTCGCGGTGTGGCTCGGACTCGGGGCGGTGCTCTACCTCACGTTCCTCGCGCCGGGCGCCCGCCTGGCCGACGCGAGCGCCCAGGCCCGGGATCCCGACCTCGCCCGCCTCCGCGGCCGCAGCCCCCTGGTCCTCGTTCCGATCGGGAATCCCGCCAGCGCGGCGAGCCTCGTCGACGTGGCCACGACCGTGCGGGCCCCGAGCGTCGGGCGGATCCTGTTGCTGTCGGTGATCCCGCGCGAGGGGCGTCCCGCCGTCTCCCTCGATGCGGTCGTGCGGGATGCCAAGGACATCCTGGGCGAGTCCGTGGGGCGCGGTCTCGAAGGCTCGGTCCCGCCGGAAACGCTGTTCACGATCGCGTCGGACGTGTGGGGCGAGATCGCCCGCGTGGCCAACAACCGCACGTGCGAAACGGTGCTCGTGGGCCTGCCGCGACTCTCGGAGCCCGGGGTGGAGTCACGGCTTGAAGGTCTCATCTCCAGGATCGCCGCGGACGTGGTCATCGTGCGGGCGCCGCCCCGCTGGCGAATCGCGGAGACGCGGCGCGTACTCGTCCCCGTGAGCGGGCGACGCGACCACAGCGAACTGCGCGCTCGCCTGCTCGGCAGTCTGTCGCGTTCCTCCGAGCCGTGGGTCACGTTCCTGCGCACGCTCCAAGCCGGCACGCCCGTCGACCAGCGCCAGAGGCTCGAGCGCGGCATCCGCCGACTCGCCAGAGACGAGGCCGCGGGGCCGCATGAGGTGGCCTTCGAATACACCGACGAACCCGTCGAACCGTTGGCGAGACTGGGACAGAAAAGCGATCTCGTGGTGATGGGGATGGAACGGCGGGGCCGCGGCGAACCGGCGATCGGCGACTTCGCCCTGGAGGTGGCCCGGAGGACGGACGTGCCGCTCATCCTCCTCGGTCGGCGACGCCACGCCGGAACGCTCGCCGCGCGCGGCCTCGCGCAGGCGGTGTCGACGATGCAGAGGCCGGGGCTGGGGCCGGGGCCGAGGCCGGGGCAGGGGTCGGGACCGTGACGGCCGACGTGATCGTTGTCCTCGCCATCGTCGCGGTGGCGGTCGTCCTCTTCGTCACGGAATGGGTCCGCTACGACGGCGTGGCGCTCATGGTGCTCCTGTCGCTGGCGATCTCCGGCGTCATCCCGATGGCCCGCGCCATCGAGGGGTTCGCCAACCCCGCGGTGGTCACGATCGCGGCCGTGCTCGTGCTCAGCGGCGGACTCTACAAGACGGGTGTCGCGAACGTCGTCGGCGCGCAGGTGTTGCGGCTCGCGGGGGATTCTCCCGTGCGGGTCACGGCGCTGCTGATGCTCACGTCGGGGCTCATGTCGGGGGTGATGAACAACACGGCGGCGGTCGCGCTCCTGATCCCGGTCGTGATCGACATCTCCCGCCGTCTCGGCATGCGCCCGTCCCGGCTGCTGATCCCGCTTTCCTTCGCCGCGCTCCTCGGCGGCATGACGACCCTGATCGGAACGGGGCCGAACATCCTCCTCTCGAGCATACTCGAGCGCATGGGGCAGGGGGGATTCGGTTTCTTCGCCTTCACCCCCGTCGGCGCGACTGCGCTCACCCTCGGGGTCCTGTACGTGGTCCTCGCGGGGAGGCACTTCCTTCCGGACCGGTCCACCGGGGACGACGAAGGGGGCGACGAGATCGACCTCACCGGCCGCTACCATTTCGCCGAGTCGCTGCTCACGCTCCGGATTCCGTCCGACTCGGCACTCGACGGGTGCTCGCTCGTCGAGGCACGGCTCGGGCAGGCGCTCGGGTACGACCTCCTGGCCGTGCGCCGCAAAGGGCACCTCGTGCGGGCCCCGGAGCGGGACTTCCGGCTTCGAAGCGGCGACGTGCTCATCGTCGAAGGGCGGATCGAGGCGCTCGAACGCCTGCGCGCCTGGGGTCGCCTCGTCAGGCACAGGGAATCGGAAGACGCGCTGGGACGTCTCGTGAAGGACTCGACGGTGCTGGCCGAAGTCGAGATCGCCGGGAAGTCGGACCTCGTCGGCAGCACGGTTCAACGCATCGATTTCCGCAACCGTTTCCAGGCCCATGTCGTCGCCATCCGGCGCGGCGGACAGGTGCTGGCCGGCTCGTTCCAGACGGTGCAACTCGAGGCGGGGGACGCACTTCTCCTGCTCGGCCGCGAGGACCAACTCCAGCAACTCCGCTACGCGACGGAGTTCTCATCCGTCGGCTGGACGGACATCGGCTCCGCTACCGAGGAGTACGAACTGTACCGATGGTTGATGCGGCTCCACATCCCGGACGGGTCCTGGCTGGACGGGCGGACGCTCGCGGCCTCCCGTCTGCGGGGCGCCTTCGATCTCACGGTGCTGGAGATCGAGCGCGACGGCGGCGACATCGCCCTGCCGCACGCCTCGGAGAGGATGCGGGCGGGCGACCGCCTCATCGTCGAGGGGGCCCCGGCCTGCTTCGCCGTGCTGGAGGCGCTGCAGGAGCTGGTCACGGTGGATGAACGACCCTCCGTGGGCGAGCTGGAGTCGGAGGACGTCGGGTTCGCCGAGGTCACGCTGGCTCCGAGTTCCGACCTGGTGGGGAAGACGCTGCGCGAGGTCCTCTTCCGGGAGTCCTACGGACTGAACCTCCTCTCGATCTTCCGCGGGGGACGGGCCTTTCACTCGAACCTCCGCATCTCGAGCATGGCGCTCGAGTTCGGGGACGCGCTCCTCGTCTACGGCAACCGGAAGAAGATCGCGCTGCTCGCCCGCGACCCGCGCTTCCTCGTCCTCCACGGACAGCTCCACGAGGTGTTCCGCGTCCACAAGGCGTGGATCGCCAGTGGGGTCATGGTGGGGTTCATCCTTGCGGCCTCCCTGAACCTGCTCCCCGTGTACATCGCCGCGCTGCTCGGGGCGCTCCTGATGGTGTGTACGGGGTGCGTGAAGGGGAACGAGGTCTACACCTTCGTCGAATGGCGGGTCGTCATGCTCCTTGGGGGGATGCTGGCGCTCGGTCTCGCGATGGAGGACTCCGGGACGGCGGAACTCATCGCCCGTGAAGTCGTGGGCCGGGCGGCGGAGATGGGACCGCGGGTGCTCATCGCGAGCCTCTTCCTCATCTGCGCGCTCGCGGCGCAGTTCGTCCCCACCTCGGCGGTGGCCGTGCTCGTCGCGCCGATCGCGCTCAGCGCCGCGACCGAACTGGATCTCTCGGCGCGGGCGCTGCTCATGGTCGTGGCGGTGGGCTCCTCGTGCGCCTTCCTGAGCCCCTTCGGCCACCCGGTGAACCTGCTCGTGATGGGCGTGGGCGGCTACAAGGTCGTGGACTACACGAAGGTCGGCGCGCCGCTCTTCCTGCTCATGCTGATGATGGTCGTCTTCTTCCTCCCCATCGTCTGGCCGCTGTAGGCAGGCGGGGGGCCGCGCGAGATGGAGCGCGCGAGATGGCCTGCCCGGGGTCGATCGGGCGTTTTCAGTCGAGGTGGGCGAGTTCGGTTTCGATGCGCTCCCAGGCGCCGATGAGTTCGTCGAGTTCGCTCTGCCGGGAGGCGCGTTCGGTTTCGAGCGTGCGGACGTCCTCGACGGGGGTGTCGGCGTAGAAGGCGGGGTCGGCGAAGACACCGTCGATTTCGGCGAGGCGCGTCTCGGCCGCCTGGATCCGCTTCGTAACGTCGTTCAGTTTCTTCCGTAGCGAGCCGCCCCGGTAGCGGTTCCGATTGCCCCGTGCGATGCCCGCGTCGGCGCCACGGCGTGGGTCTCTCCGGGCGGACAGGTTGCCGGCCGCGCGAGTCTCGGCTTCGGTGGCGCGGGCGGCGCGCTTCTCTCTCCGGGCCTTGAGGACGACGGTGTCGACATCGAGGTGGTCGTCCCCGCAGTAGTGGACGTACTCCTCGTAGCTTCCGCGGAAGTCGCGGATCCCATCCTCGGAGATCTCGACGATGCGGGTCGCGAGCTGCGAGACGAACCAGCGGTCGTGCGAGACGAGGATGAGCGTGCCGTCGTAGCTACGGAGGGCTTCGACCAGCGACTCGATGGATTCGAGGTCGAGGTGGTTCGTGGGTTCGTCGAGGACGAGGACGTTGGGTCGCTCGATCGCCATCCGGCAGAAGACGAGGCGGGCGGCCTCGCCGCCGGAGAGGTTGCCGACCCGCTTCTTCGCGTCGTCGCCGGAGAAGAGCACGCGCCCCATCTCGCCGCGCACGAACCCGAGCGTCCGGCCGGCGCAGAAACCCGCGATCCAGTCCTCGGCCGTCTGCCCCGGCGAATCGAAGCGGGCCTCCTGGTCCTGCGCGAAATAGCTCGGGTGCGTTTCGTAGCCCCACGAGACGCGGCCGGCGTCGGATTCGAGTTCGCCCATGACGATCTTGAGCAGGGTGGATTTCCCGATCCCGTTGGGGCCCATGATCGCCATGCGGTCCCCGCGCTCGAGGGTGAGATCGACGCCGTGCAGGACCTCGTTCAGCTCTTCACCGTCCCCGAACGCCTTCTTCACGTCTTCGACGCCGAGAACGGTACGGCCGCTCGGACGGCGGGACTCGAAGCGGAAGTTCGGATAGCGGCGCGAGGAGACGGGGAGCGGCTGCAGCGCCTCCGCCCGCTTCTCTATGAGACGCAGCTTGCTCTGGGCCTGCCGCGCCTTGCTCGCCTTGGCCCGGAAGCGGTCGACGAACTGTCGGTGGTGGGCGATCTCGCGCTCGCGGTTCGCGAGTTCCTTCTCCCGTCTCTCCTGGTCCTCCCTCTTTCGGATCAGATAGTCGTCATAGTTGCCCTTGTACGCGGTGACCGTCTCATAGTCGATGTCGAGAATGTGCGTGGCGATATTGTCGAGAAAACGGTGGTCGTGGGAGATGACGACCATCGCTCCCTTGAACTCCCGCAGAAACTTCTCGAGCCAGCGGATGGAGAGGATGTCGAGGTGGTTCGTCGGCTCGTCGAGAAGGAGGACGTCGGGCGCGCCGGCGAGCGCCTGGGCGAGCAGCACGCGGAGCTTGAACCCGCCGGAGAGGGTGGAGAGCGGACGGCGGTGGATCTCGGTCGGGAAGCCGAGGCCCTCGAGGATCTCGCCCGCGCGGGCCTCGGCCGTGTAGCCGTCGTGGCGCTGGAAGGTTTCCTCGAGTTCGGAGAAGCGGTCGGCGTCGAAGTCTCCGTCTTCCGCCTCGATCAGCGCCTCCCGTTCGACCATGGCGCGCCACAGGTCCGGGTTCCCCATCAGGGTGGCGCCGAGGATCTCCTCCTCGTCGTGGAGGAAGTGGTCCTGGCGCAGGACGCCGACCTGGAGGCGCTTCGGGATGGTGACGGATCCCTCCGTCGCGTCCTCGGAGCCGCCGAGGATGTTGAGGAGCGTGGTCTTGCCGGATCCGTTCGCCCCCACGAGGCCGTAGCACTCGCCGGGGTTGAGGAGGAACGTCGCGTCGCGGAAGAGGACCTGGCCGCCGAACGCCTTTCCGAGGCCGGAGACGGTGATCATGGCTGGAGTGGCGCGGGCGGGCTGTGGGTCAGCAGGACACGCAGTTGTGGTTGTTTTTCGAGCCGAGGCTCTCGAGCAGGGCGACGGCCTCGGGGAAGGGCTGGGTGCGCTGGTAGGGGCCGTTCGCCATGTCGGCGGTGGTCTGGCCGACGCGGCTCACGGCGGTCGGGTCCGCGCCGTGCTCGACGAGGAAGCGGATGACCTCGAGGTCGCCGCGCGAGGCCGCGTTGTGGAGCGGCGTGTAGCCCTCGTCGTCGCGCTGGTTCACGTCGGCGCCGAGCTCCTCCACGAGATAGCGGATGGCCGGCAGCCAGCCGTCCGGGACGTAGCGGTGGGCGTTGCTGGGGAAGCCCTGGCCGTAGCCGATGCCGGTCGCGGCGTGGATGGGGTAGTCGGCGGGGCCGCCCACGGGCACGGGAGGGACGCCGGACAGGTCGCGCTTCTCGCGGTCCCAGGCCGGGAGTCGGCGCGGGGGCACCTTGATCGTGGCGAGGTGGGGGTCGGCGCCGTACTCGACGAGAAGCTTCATCGCCTCCACGTCCAGCGAGTATGCGGCGCGCCAGAAGGGGGTCGCGCCCTTCAGGTCGATCTGCAGGAGGTCGAAGTTGTACGACACCCACCACAGGTGCTTCTCGAGACGCGCATTGGGATCCACCCCCGCGTCGAGCAGGCGGCGCATGACGTCGAGATAGCCGTGCCGCTGCTGCCCGTAGGCGTGCTGCTGCGGGTAGCGCGATTTCGGCGCCCAGTGGGCGTTGAGGGCGGCGAAGAGCGGCGTCGCGCCGGCGGCGGAGGCGAGTTGGGGATCGGCCCCGGCCTCCAACAATTCCATGGCGAGGTCGAAGTGGCCGTTGATCATCGCGATGAGCATGGGGCTCGTACGGTCGCCGCCGCTCACCTGGTCGATGTCCGCGCCGCCCCAGATGAGCGCGCGCACGGTGCCGGCGTGCCCTTCGCGTGCGGCGTGAAGCAGGGCCGTCATGCCGCCGTGGCCGCCGATCAGGTCGCCGTAGCCGAGCGGCTCGGGCTCCTCGATCGGGCGCTCGTAACCCTCTTCGTCCTCCACGACAGGACGCGCGCCCGAGACTTCCGCGCCGGCGACCAGGGGCTTGTCGGACGGCGCGGGGCGCGGTGGCACCGGAGGTTCGGGCTCGCCGCGCATCCGCGCGCTGCGGGCGCGGCGGTCGGCCTGCGACCACTCGGTCACGGCCGTGATGTCGGTCACCCACGTCGCGAGGGCGGGATCCGCGCCGCCGTCGAGCAGCGCGCGCGCGGCGGCTTCCCGGCCGAGCGCCGCGGCGTACATGAGCGGCGTCTGGCCCCAGCGCGCCTCCCGGACGTCGGCGTCGCCGCCGTGCTCCAGGAGCAGGCGAACGGCGTCCGCGCTGCCCGCGGCGGCGGCGAGGTGCAGCGGGGTCGCGCCGCCTACGTCTTCGGTGGTCGCGGTCTGCTCCGCGCCGCCGTCGAGCAGGAGGCGCACGACCGGCGCGCTGCCGACTTCGCTCGCGAGGTGCAGCGGCGTGTAGGCGCCGATGCGGGTGATGGCGCCGACATCCGCGCCCGCCTCGAGCAGCAGCCCGGCCAGGTCGGCGCTGGCGGCGCGCGCCGCCCAGTGGAGCGCGGTCATGCCGTCGCCCTGCGGCGCGTTCACGTCCGCGCCATCGGAGAGGAGCGCCCGCACGGCGGCGAGATCGCCCGTCATCGCGGCGTCGGCGACCGGCGAATCGGGCGAGAGCGCGCCGCTCAGAAGTACCGCCAGCAGCGCGACCGCCGGCGGCTTCATGGCCGCGGCCATCCGGCGGCGCCTGTCCCGCTTCACGAGCCGGCCGCGCTCGTGTCGGGGGCGGCGAGCGACAGGGTGCCGGTGCTGTCCCCGAACTGCTCGATGTCCTCCAGCCCGAGCGTGTGCATGAGCGAGAGGAGCGCGTTGGCCATCGGCGTGCCCGGCGCGGCCCGCACGTGGAGCCCGCCGTCCAGCTTTCCGTTCGCGCCGCCGGCCACGAACAGGGGGCAGCGCTTGTGGTTGTGCACGTTGGGGTCGCCCATCGGCGAGCCGTAGATGACCATGGTCTTCTCGAGCAGATCCGTCTCTCCGTCCATCGTGTTCCGCAGCCGCTCGAGCAGGTACGGGACCATCGACACGTGGAAGCGGTTGATCTGCGCGAAGTCGTCGATGTTCTCTTCGTCGGCGCCGTGGTGCGAGGCCGGGTGGAACGGCTTGTCGACGCCGCTCTCGGGGAACACGCGGGCCGACGAGTCGCGCCCCAGCTTGAATGAGAACACGCGCGTCATGTCGGACTCGAAGGCGAGCGCCTGGAGGTCGAACATCAACTGCACGTGCTCGACGAACGAGTCGGGCACGCCGGCCGGCGCCTCGGGAAGCGCCCGCTCCTCGCCGCTCCGGTTCTGCGTCTCCACGCGCTCGATGCGGCGCTCGATCTCCCGCACGTTGTCGAGGTAGCGGTCGAGCCGACGGACGTCGACGGGTCCCAGCTCCCGGCGGAGTTCACCGATGCGGCCCGCGATGAAGTCGAGCACGCTCCGGTTCGCCCGGCGGCGGGCGGCGCGTTCCTCCGCGCTCCCTCCGGCGCCGAACAACTGGTCGAACGCGACCCTCGGATCGCGGATCATGGGGAGCGGTTCGGTCGGTGACTTCCAGCTGATCGTGTCCGTGTAGACGCAGGCGTAGCCGTACGCGCAGCCCCCCGACTGGTCCACGTTCTCGATGCAGAGCTGCATGGAGGGGATCGGCGTGTCCTGCCCGAAGCGCTGGGCGTAGATCTGATCCATCGATGTCCCGGCGCGGATGTCCGAGCCTTCCGTCTGCCGCGGATGGGACTGGGTCAGGAAGGTCGCGCTGGAGCGGAAGTGGTCGCCGCCGATCTCCTTGGGGATCCGGGCCTCCGCCGCCTCGATATCGGTGTCGCTGATGATCGTGAGCCGGTCCCGGAACGGTTCGAGAGAAGCGAGCGCTCCGGTGCTGAGGTCGAAGTCACGGCCGGTCTGCAGCGGCGACCAGTAGCCGCGCGACGCGCCGTACGCGGTCGAGCCCGCGGCGCCGTGCACCATCTCGATCGCGATCAGCCGCGTCGGATCCGCGGGACGGATCGATCCCCACAGCCGCCCGGCGGGGACCATGGCGTCCAGCATCGGAAGGGCCACCGTGGCCCCGACTCCCCGGAGGAAGGTGCGGCGCGGAATGTGCTTTCCCGTGATGATGTCCATCTGGATCACGTCCCCTGGTTGGTTCCGCCGTTGGTTGCCCGGTCGGTCCCGGTGCTTGAGCTGCCGGCCTCGTCCCCCTGTTCGACGATGGCGCCGCCACGGCTCATGAGGAAGGCCGGACTCTCTGCCACTCCGAGGATGAAGGCGGACATGCGGTAGTCCTCCGCCTCCGCCCGGCGCACGATACGGCGCACGGTCGGCATGTCGAAGTACTCGACGCGGCGCCCGAGCGCGTAGGCCATGAGGCTTTCGGTAAAGGACCGCGCCAGCGACTCGCGCCGCGTGAGCAGGGCGGTCCGCAGGTCGGCCGGCCCCGCGAGCGGCGTCCCGTCATACAGATCGCCGCTGGGATCGACGGTGCGCCCCTGGTCGTTGATCCGGTACGCGCCCGTCACGTCGAAGTTCTCGAGCGCGAGGCCGAGCGGATCGATGACGCGGTGGCACGAGCGGCAGGCGGGGCTCGCGCGGTGCATCTCCAGTCGCTCGCGCACCGTCAGGAAGCGGCCCTCCTCGGCCTCGTCGATCGCCTCGAGGTCCGGCACGTCCGGGGGCGGCGGGGGCGGCGGCGTCCCGAACAGGACCTCCATGATCCACTTGCCCCGCAGCACGGGCGAGGTCCGGTTCGCGTGCGAGGTCGAGGTGAGGATGCTCCCGTGCGCCAGCACGCCGCGGCGGATGTCGTCGGGATAGTCGACCTTCCGGAAGTGGGTTCCGGCCACGCCGGAGATACCGTAGTGCCGCGCGAGCCGCTCGTTGACGAAGGTGTAGTCCGCCGTCAGCAACTCGAAGAAGCTGCGGTCCTCGCGCACCAGGTGCTCGAACAGCAGCTCCGTCTCGCGGCGCATGTCGCGGGCGAGCTGCTCGTAGAAGTCGGGGAAGCGGAGCGCGTCCGGGTGAACGTTGTCGAGATCCTGCAGCCGCATCCACTGCGCGGCGAAACGCGTCGCGAGCCCCTCGGCGTTCGGGTGCGCGAGCATGCGGCGGACCTGGGCCTCCACGCCGGCCGCGTCGTCGAGCCCGCCCGTCCGGGCCGCCTCGATGAGCGCCTCGTCCGGCGGCATCCCCCACAGGAAGAAGGCGAGCCGGGAAGCGATATCGAGCGGCGCGATGCGGTACGGTCCCTCGGTCCCGGCCCCGGCGGGCGGTTCCTCGAAGCGGAAGATGAAGTCCGGGCTCGCGAGGATGCCCTGCAGCGCCGTCCGCACGCCGACCTCGAAGCCGTCCTCGAAGCCGCCATCCTCTGCCCCGGCATCGTACAGGGCGAGGAGCGGGTCGATGTCCGACGCGTCCACCGGCCGTCGGTAGGCCTGCGCCGCGAGCCGCTCCACGATCTCCCGCGCACAGGGGCGCCCGGCAGCCTCATCCCCGGCTTCGGGCCGGCACGTCAGCACGCGCGCCCGGGTCGGCGTCTCCGACACGCCCGACACGCCGAAAGGCCCCCGGATCGTGAGGTCGCGGAGGTGGGCGACGACCGTGATCCCGTGCGAGTAGCCGATCTTCTTGTCCGCCAGGCTCCATTCGTGCGGCGACACCAGGTCTTCGATCGGCCCGTCGAAGCGCTTGATGAAGGCGGCGGACACGCGGTGCGGCCCCGCCGTCACGCGAATCGGCTCCGTCTCGACCTGAACGCCGTTCGGGTCCTGCCGGTGCATCCAGCGGTCGATGTCGATGAGCGCCCGCCGTTCCCCGTCCACGGAGAGTTCGACCTGCTCGTCGAAGGGCGTCGTCTGCCCGAAGAAGTTCCCGGTCGACTCGTGCTGGAAGGCGAGCCGGAAGACGTAGTCCCCGTCCGCGGTGAAGTTGTGCACGACGGAGATCCCGCCGCGCGTGCCGATCGGCGTGCCCGGCACGTGCTGCCGCTGCTCGGCGTACCGGGACACCTCATATTCCGTCTCGCTCGTCGTCACGGTCGGGTCGCCGAGCGCGAGCCGGCTGATCTCGCTCGCCGCGGTCAGGTATCCCTCGAGCAGCGTGGCGGAGAGGTTCTGAACGTCCGCGATGTTGTCGAAGCCCGCGCTGATGGTCTCGTTCGGCAGGTAGGCGGAGGCGTCGATGTCGAGCCCGAGGAGCGCCCGGATCGAACGCTCGTACTCCGCCCGGTTCAGGCGCTGGAAGGAGCGGAGGCCGGGGTCGGGGCGGTCGGCCGCCGCGGCATCGACCCGCACTTCGAGCGTTTCCGCGAGTTCGAGCAGATCTTCGGGCGGCGGGCGCCGGATCCCCGGCGGCGGCATCATCCCGGCCCGCAGCTTGCGGATCATCTTCTCCGCCGTCTCCGCCTCGAGGTGCGCCATCTCCACCTCGAACCGCTCCAGCGAGAGGTTCCCCAGCACCCGCGTGTCGTTGTGGCAGTTCGTGCAGACCTGGTTCACGATCGTCTGCGGGATCGTGTCCGGGATGAACTCGCGGGCCTGGGCGGGGAGAGGGGCGGAGAGGGACGAGCCGCCGGGAAGCGTGGAAATCAGCCCCCAAAGCGCGATGCAGGACAGCGCAATCGCGAGTCTCTTCATGGAATCGCTCGTCCTCCGCGACCGGCGGTGCGATCTGGCTCCTCGAACCTTCTCCTGCCTAACCCTTCAATATAGGGACGCCGACTCGATTTCGCCCTACGCGGGTCCTCCGCGCCCCCCGGTTTCGCCCTGGTACAGCCTGTACATCCCGATCGTGAGCAGCGGAAGCACGAAGATGAAGAGGAATGCCCAGCTCAGGGCGCCGTAGCCGGTGGCGATAAGGTCGATGATCCCGAACCTCGAGAGGAGCGAGGCGAGGATCAGGAGCAGCACCGCCACGGCGGGTCGCAGCGCCGGGGGCATGCGGGTCCGGCGCGCCGCGAACACGCCTGCCACCCGCTCGTTGAACGCGTGGATCACGCCGGTCCCGGATTCGATGAGGGTGCCGAAGAGGACGACCTGGAAGGCGATCTGGAACCCCCGCGACCCGAGCAGTTCGAGGAGATGGTTGGCGGGCACCGGGCGGTCCAGGATGCCCGGGTACTGCCCCGCCATCGCCACGAGGAAGAGGACGCCCGGGATGATGGCGATGGGTCCCGTGAGGGCGCCGGCCCACAGCGCTTCCCGCCGCCGCCGGATGTGGCGCGTCGCGAAGAGCATCGCCGGCACGAGCGACACCTGGAGCACTCCGTAGCGGAACCCGGAGAGCGCCCAGCCCTCCCGGACCTCGCCCGACGCGAAGGCCGCTCCGATCGCATCCCCGAAGGCGCCGATGGACCAGGCGAAGAACACCAGGTAGACGCCGTAGAGGATGAACGACCAGCCCGACAGGAAGCGCTCGATCGCGTCGGTCCCCTTGAAGACGAGGAAACCGACGGTGACGAGGAGCCCGGCCACGCCGGCCGCGTACGGCAGCCCGAACGTCTCGAGCAGGAACGTCCCCGCCGCGGAGCCGATCACGGCCAGGATGAGGAGGACGGCCGCAAGATACCCGATCTCGTACACGAACCAGCCGCGCCCGAGCAGGCGCTGGAAGAACGTTCGGTAGTCGTACGTCCCGAAGACGCGCACGAACTCGAATGACGCCATGGCGGTGACGCTGACGAGGATCGTGGACGGGAGGAGCATCCCCAGAAGTCCGCCCAGCGGACCGAAACGGAGAAAGAACTCCACGAGTTCGCGCCCCGTCCCGTACCCGCCCGCGATGATGATGGACTGGAAGACGAACCCCGGCAGCAGATACCGCCGAAACCACGAAGTCATCTAACGCTGATCCCGAGGGTGCCCGAGCGGCTCACGGCGATACTCGACCAGCGCCGACCGGCCGATGAACTTGAGCAACCGGACCCAGCGCTCCCTCCCATCGACATCCTCCAAGTGAAGTTCAACCTCCGGCCGAATGTACAGGGGCCGATGCGCTTCCCCAGTGACCTCTCCGTTGACGGCGATGTTATCGGCCCGGATGTGTGCCGCTCCGAGCGACGAGCCGAACGCCGCGACGAAGGGTGACGAGAAGCTGCCGCCGGCGATGGTCACGCGCCCCGCCAGACCCGGAATGTTCCCTGAACCCTGCGGAAAGATGGCGCTGCCGCCTCCCGAGAGCCGGGCGAGGTCAGCCGCAATCGCCCGCTCCGCCGGGAACCAATCGCACTCCAGCCATGCCTCGAAGCCCGGAGCGGCCACAAAAAGCGTCAATGGCAGCACCAGCGGCAGACTCGGCGCCGGACTCGGTGGCGGATGACGAGCGTCCAGTGCCAGGATCGCCTCGCCTCGGGCGTCGGTCCTCGCGGACTTCCACCTCATATTCGGATGATTCGGAGACACCGCAAGGACATCCGCAGCAGCGAGCGGTCGTCCTCTCGAGACTACTTGAACGACGCCGGCCGCGTCGCGCAGGGACGCGGCCCGGACCATCCGCCATGGCAGGAGTTCGCCATCGGCCCACCGCTCGCGCTCATCGCCCCCGTACACGACGACCGGATCACTGGCGGGCGGCTCCCGGAGGTGGTCTCCTACGCGCCGCACGGTGCGCAACATGTCCGAGGCGGGGGCAGCCACGGCTCTCGCCTCGAGCAGGGTTCTTCCCCTCGCGTTCTCGATCACCAGATCCGCCTCTACGCCGTTCGCGTCGCGGTAGTAGGTCAAGTCGCGCTGTCCGAGACCCAGGTTGGCCCGGTTCTTCCACGCTTCCGAGACTACCCAGGTCTCGAAGATGGGGTTACGCAGCGGATGAGAGCGCAGGTGGCGCAGGTCGTGGATGCCCAGGAGCCAGCAGGCCAGACCGGTGTCGCAGAAGTAGAGCTTCGGCGCTTTCGCGAGACGCTTGCGGACGTCGTCGTGGAACGCGGGCAGACGAAAGACGATGAAGCTCGTCTCAAGGACATCGATCCATCGCTTGGCTGTCGGTTGGGTGATGCCGCAGTCGCTGGCAAGCGACGAGTAGTTGAGGAGTTGCCCGGTGCGGCTCGCGCACGAGCCGACGAATCGCTGAAAGGCCGGAACGTCGCGGACGTTCAGGATCGTGCGAAGATCGCGCTCCAGGTATGTACCGATGTACGCGCGGAGCCATGCGGTTGGATCGAGTGCATGATCGTGAACTTGCGGATAGCCCCCGGTGAAGAGCGCTTCATCGAGATTGTCTGGGGGGTGGGCGAAGCGTCGGATTTCTCCCCATGTCAGCGGCAGCAGTTCGTGTAGTTCGGTGCGCCCGGCCAGCGATTGACCCATGGACTCCAGGAGCAGCCGGTCCTGGCAACCGGCGAGGATCCAGCGGCCCGGCACCGGGTCGTCATCAACGATGCCCCGCAGGTAGGGCAGCAGGTTCGGCGCACGTTGGATCTCGTCGATGATCGTGCGCTCCGGGAGTTCTCTGAGGAAGTGGTGTGGGTCGTCCAGTGCGAACGCCCTCGCGTCCGGCCCTTCCAGCGTCAGGTAGGTGTGCTCAGGGAACAGCGCCCGGCACAGCGTCGTCTTCCCACTCTGCCTCGGCCCCGTGAGCGTTACGACGGGCATGTTTTCCGCAGCCCGTCTGAGCGATGGTGCGATATCTCGGACAATCATGGGATGAATCAGCGCCCCTGCGTTGGCTTAAGCCAATTGAAAATTCAATTTTGAATTGTCTTAACGCTGTAGAGGGAGATCAGTTGTCACAACATCGGCGGGCAGGAGCCTCAGATTGCATCCCCTCGGGTGGGCGGGGCGGGTGCCCCGTCCGGTTGCCGGGGGAGCGGCTACCGGGGGAGCGGCTACCGCCGGCCTGGCTTCGCGGGGCCGTCGTGCCAGGACGCGAGGGGGATCGGGCTCGGGCGGCGCTCGCGTACCGAGGGGGAGAGCAGCTCCAGCACGCGCATCGAGATACCGCCCAGGCGCTCGCGCCAGCGCTGGCGGCGCTCCTTCGCCGGCTCCCCGCGCGCGAGATCGGGCTCGAGTATGCGCTCTCCGATCTCGCGGACGAGACCGGGCGCGCTCGTGATGAGGACGACTTCGGGCTGCATGCGAAAGCTCACGTAATCGAAGTTCGCCGAACCGAGCACGACCGTGTCGTCGATCCGCATCACCTTCGCGTGCGTCATGGGGCCGGGCAGCATGAGGATCTCGAAGCCTTCGCGTCGCGACGCGTCGAGCGTGCCCCATTTCATGACGGCCCGGTTGTGATCCTCCGGCATCATCACCGTGACGTGCACGCCGCGGCGGTGCGCCCGGCCGAGGGCGCTCCAGAACGGCTCGCTGATGTACGGACACTGGACGACGATCCGGTCGGTCGCCCGGTCGAGCGCGCGCGAGACCGTTTCGCGCAGCCCGGGGTTGCCCCGGCCTTCGCCGACCACGATCTCGTCGCCGTCGATCTCCGCTGCGGCCGCCCGGTCGTGCCCCCGCCACGTGTGCTCGAAGTCCTGGCGCAGGAAGGCCGCGATCCCCGGGCTCTCGATCCGGACCATGAAATCGTGCCAGGCGAAGTTGTGCTCGCTGAAGTTGATCCCGCCCAGGTAGGCGATCCGGTCGTCGATCGCGACCAGCTTCTTGTGATTGCGGGCGATGAGCCGATGAAACCGCCATCCCACGGGCCACGTGAACCGGACGGGCACCCCACCGCGTTCCAGCCGGTCGCACATCTCGCCGGTGGCCGCGACCTCGCGCTGCAGTACCGGGTCGCGCCGCGCGCGCGGCAGACCGATGAACCGGTCGTTGATCAGGTACTTCGTCACGGCGTCGGCGACGATGCGCTTCTGCGGCGCCTCACAGGCCAGCAGGGCTTCCGTCAGGCCGAGCCCGGCCGCGTCGCCCTCGAAGGAGAGCGTCTGTATGTAGACGTAGTCGCGCGCCCCGCGGATGTCGCGTTCGAGGTGTTTCCAGAACTCGGCCCCCCCGAGGCAGAGTCGCATCGAACCGGGCGCGGGCCGCCGCCCCGCCGAAGGCCCCGCACCCGTCGCGGGCGTCCACGCGCCGGTCCCCCTCATGCCGCTGCCCCCTTCTCCTCGGCCCGGACGTCGGCGACGTGTCGCCGCGCCTCGGCGAAGAGCACGAACGCCCCCAGCCCCGTCCCGAAAAACGTCGTGAGCAGCCGCCAGCCCACGACCCACAGCACCGTCACCTCGGCGAGCAGCACCCGGTTCATCATCAGCCCCGTCGAGGCCTCGGCGACGCCCGAAGCTCCGGGTGTCGGCGAGAAGTAGAGGACGATGTGCTGCAGGAGCTGGAGTCCGATGAAGGAGAAGTCGACCGATCCCTGCAGCGCCGCCGCGAGGACGTAGCCCATGAAGTACTTGTTGAGGTAGAGGACAGCGGTCGCGAGGCACACCCATACGAGCGTCACCTTGCCGCGCGACGCGACGGCCCGGACTCCGGAGGTCAGCCGTTCGATCTCACGGCTCAGCAGCCGTCGCCCCGCCGCCGCCCAGCGCCGGACCCGCGTCCCCCGCCTTGAAACCGCGTTGAGCGAGCGTCGGAGCAGCCGAACGGTTCGCCGCTGGGCCGCGACGGCCGAAATCAGCAGCCCGGCCAGCATCGCAATGACCGCCACCGCGACGACGAGCGCGATCAGCACGCCGCGCGACACGGCCTCGCCGGGCAGGAAGGCCAGCGCGGCGAGGCCGCCGAGCGAGAAAAAGAGCAGCGTGGCGACGAACGTCAGCAGTGAGCAGAGAATCGCCTCGGACAGGCGCGCTCCGCGCCGGCACAGCACGTAGAGTTGCGCCGCGCCGCCGCCCGTCTGCGCCGGCGTGATCGCGCCCAGCAGCATGTTCGCCCAGTTCGCCCGCATGCAGTGCCAGAGCGAGACGTGCGAGAAGATGCGGCCGTCGAGGAGCAGGCGGTATCGGACGCCGCCCAGCGTAAAATCCAGCGCGAGCAGGGCCAGCAGGGCGACGGCGAATTCCGGGGTGATGCGGGCGAGGATGCTGTCGAGTTCCGAGGGAGGGCGCCACCGGACGAGCGCCACGAGTCCCAGCGCGGTGAGCCCGCCGAACGCGAGCGCGCCGACGATGAGCTTGCTTCGCGCGGGAATGGGGGAACTCGGTTGGGGACTCGCCACTCGTCCTTTCCTGGGGCCGGAGTAATCGCGCGCACAACCTATCGGAGGGAGTTCCGAAGGGACTACTACGCCTCGCGACGGGCGGTGAGATTCAGGGAGCCCGCGCGACCGTGAGCCGAGCGGGCGGTGTGCGCTGCATGCCTACATGCCGGCGCCCGCGATGGCCTCGCGGATCTTCTCGACGGTGAGCGCGGTCCGGTACGCCTGGAGCTTGAGGCCGACCTCGATCGTCTTCTCCCTGGGGGCGATCGGGACGCCGTTGATCTTCGCGAGCCCCGCCTTCACGCGCTGGTCGTAGCGGACCACGGTGGGGTCGACCGTCATCATCAGACTCGTGATGCCGAAGCTGTCGTGAATGCCGTCGTTCTCCGTCTCCACGATCCCCAGCTCGGATTCGAGGAAGTCCCCGCCTCCGTATCGGTAGTACTCGGGGATGTGATGGGCGTGGGCGTCGTCCCAGCGCTCGTTGAGGCGCGCCGCGACGTTGGCCATCCCCTGCACGTTGCCGCCGCTGTCGCCGATGAAGACGATGTGCTCGAAGCCGTGTGCCCTCAGGCTCGACGCGACGTCATCGAGCACCGCCTCGAAGGTCTCCTGGCGGAGCGAGATCGTGCCGGGGTAGCGCATGTGGCCGGAGGGTTCGTCGATGTCCCCTTCGGGAACGAGCTTCACGATCGGCGCGCAGAGCGCCTTGCCCAGCTCGCGGGCGATGGCCTCGCACGTCCCCTGCAACACGTAGTTGTGCTTCCCCGTCGCGACGTACGGCCCGTTCTGCTCGATCCCGCCCGTGGAGATGATCGCGATGTTGTAGCCATCGGCCATCATATCGCGGACTTCCATCCAAGTGAGTTCCTCGATCCAGATCGAGTCGAACATCTCGATCGGGCGTTCCGAGACGAGTTCGGAGTCGATCCGGGCCTCGTATTCCGCCATGAGACGGGCGCGCTCCTCCGGCGTCATCTCCCGGTTCTGCGCCGCAGCTCCGGCCGGGACTGCGAGGGGGATCGCGAGCAGGGCGATCAGGACGGTCAGCCTCGAACGGGCGTGCGACATGGTTCTCCTCCTGTTTCCTCGTGCCGGACCGGAATCGGCCGAACCGGTTTGGCCGGACCGGTTTGGCCGGACTACAACCGCGTGGTATTTCACGTCATATTTCGGGTGACACTGCTTTCGGGTACCACTGCGGCGAACAAATGTCCGGTGCGGGGAAGCCGGCCGGCAAGGGGACCACAACCATGGCGGATCGAAACGGGCGGCGGGCCGAGCCGGTCGCGATCATCGGGATGGCGTGCCGCTTCCCCGGCGCGTCGGGCATTCCCGCCTTCTGGCGCCTGCTCGAGGAGGGCGGAAACTCCGTCCAGGAAGGGGTTCCGGGGTCCGGCGTGGGGCGCTGGGGCCAGATCTTCGGGGACAACGCGGTCCTGAGCGATGGCTGCCGATTCGGCGCCTTCGTGGACGACATCGACCTGTTCGACGACGCGTTCTTCAGGATCTCGCCGGTCGAGGCGGAACTGCTGGACCCGCAGCAGCGCATGATGCTGGAGACGACCTGGGAGGCGCTCGAGGACGCGGGGATCGATCCAGACGGGTTGAGGGAGACGCTTACGGGCGTCTACACGGGGATCAGCAACGACGAGTACCGGATGCTCGTCGTGGACTCGAGCAAGCCCGCCGAGGCGGCCAGCTGTCTCTACGCGCTCAGCGGCACGAACCTGAACGGCACGAGCGGCCGGGTCTCCTTCGTGCTCGGGCTCCGGGGGCCGGCGAAGGCGGTAGACGCCGCGTGCGCCTCCTCCATGGTCTCGGTCCACGACGCGGTGGCGGACCTGCAGCAGGGCAGGGCGGACCTGGCCATCGCGGGCGGCGTGCAGGCGATCCTCAACGGCCGCATCTACGAACTCCGCGCGGACGCGATGATGCTGTCGCCGGATGGGCAGTGCAAGACCTTCGACGCGTCGGCGAACGGATACGTGCGGGGCGAAGGCTGCGGGGTCGTCGTCCTCAAGCGGCTGAGCGAGGCGGCGGCGGACGGCGACCGGATCTGGGCCGTGATTCGCGGCTCGGCGGTGAACCACGGCGGGGCGAGCACGGGGCTCACGGTGCCGCACACGCCGGCGCTGGAAGAGGTGATGGAGACGGCGCTGGCGGATGCGGGCGTCTCTCCCCTCGAGGTCGATTACCTGGAGGCGCACGGGACGGGCACCACGGTGGGCGACCCGATCGAGGCCAACGCGGTGGTCGCGGTCTACGGGAAGGGCCGGAACGCCGACAACCCCCTTCTCATGGGCTCGGTGAAGACGAACATCGGGCACCTGGAATCGGCGGCGGGCGTGGCGGGCGTGATCAAGGCGGCGCTGGTCCTGCACCGCGGCGTGATCCCGAAGCACCTCCATTTCCACGATCCCAACCCGAGTCTCGACTGGGATCGTCTCCCGCTGCGCGTGACCTCGTCGATGACGGAGTGGCCGAGCGGCACGGAAGGGCCCCGACGCGCGGGGGTCAACTCGTTCGGTATTTCGGGGACGAACGCCCATCTCGTGATGGAGGAATACCGCGTCCCGGACGAGGCCCCGGACGAAGCCCGGGCCGATGGGGGCTGGGTCGCGGGCGCCGGACGGCCCGTGGCCGTTTCCATGTCGGCGACGGTCGCGGACGTGCCGGTCCCGGAGGGCGTCGGCCCGCGCGCGTCGCGTCTGCTTCCGCTGTCGGGCAAGTCGGAGGGGGCGCTCCGCGACCTTGCCGAACGGTACGTGTCCTGGCTGGACGAGCACGCCGCAGAACCTTCGTTCGGGGGCCTCGCCTCGGGCCCTCTCCTCTCCGATATGGCGTGGACGGCGGGTGTAGGACGGAGCCACTTCGACCACCGCGCGGGCGTCGCCTTCCGCGACGCGGCGTCGCTGCGGGAGCGACTTCTCGCGCTGGCCGCGGCGGATGGGGGCGCTTCGGCGGGAGCGCCGGCCCGGGTGGCCTTCGCCTACACGGGGCAGGGGAGCCAGTGGGCCGGCATGGGAGCGGCACTCTACGAGAGCGAGCCCGTGGCGCGGGCCGTGCTGGACCGCTGCGAGGCGGTCTTTGTCGAGGAGAGAGGCGTGTCGCTGCTCGACGTGATGTTCGGCCGACCCGGTGGGACCGGTGATTTGGGGGACACGGCGTGGGAGCAGCCGGCGCTCTACGCGCTGGAGTGTGCGCTGACGGCGCTGTGGGAGAGTCTCGGCGTCCGTCCCCACGTGGTCATCGGGCACAGCATCGGCGAACTCGCGGCGTCGCAGGCGGCGGGCGTGTTCTCGCTCGAGGACGGGATGCGTTTCGCCGCGGCGCGCGGGGCGCTGATGTCGCGCATGGACGAAGGCGGCATGGCGGCGGTGTTCGCGGCCCCGGAGCAGGTGGCGTCGGCGGTCGAGGCGGTGAACGCGGCGGCGTCCGGCGTCGGACTGAGTATCTCGGGCTACAACGGCAGCCACCAGGTCGTGAGCGGGCCGGTGGCGGACATCGAGGCCATCTCGAAGCGATTCGAGGAAGAGGGCGTCCGGGTCCGTCGTCTGAACACGAAGCGGGCGTTCCACAGCGCCCTCGTCGATCCCATCCTGGACGAACTCGCGGCCTCGCTCGACGGGGCCGCGATCGAAGCTCCGTCCCTCACCGTCGTCAGCAACCTCACGGGCCGGGCGGTGGAAGCCGGGCAGACACTGGACGGGGCCTACTGGCGGCGGCACGCGCGCGAGCCGGTGGCCTTCGCCCAGGGCGTCCGGACGCTGGCGGACCTCGGCGTCGACCTGGTGCTCGAGATCGGTCCCCGATCGCTGCTGGCCCCGATGGCCGCCTCCGCCTGGCCGGAGCCGTCACAGGCGCCGGCTCCGGCGGTCCTGTCCAGCCTCACCGCGCCACCGGCCGATGCACCCGATACGCAGGAGGCGGACGGGTTCGTGGAGGCGGTCGGCGCGGCGTACGAAGCGGGCCTCCCGATTCGCTTCGCCGGGCTCTTCGCCGGGGAGACGCGGAGACGGATCTCGCTCCCCAGCTACCCGTTCCAGCGCGTCCGCCACTGGCTCGCGCCGCCGAAACGCCGTCGCGGTAGCGCGGGCCACCCGCTGCTGGGCGCCCGCCACGAGTCGGCCCGCGGCGAGATCGCCTTCGAGACGGACGTATTCCCCGCGGATCCGTCCTGGATGGACGACCATCGCGTGTTCGGCCGCGTCGTGGCGCCCGGCGCGCTGTACGGCGCCATGACGATCGCGGCGTCCCTCCTCGAGGAGGGCGGATCGGTGGTCGTGGAGGAGATGCAGTTGCACAACCCGCTCGTCTTCGATGAGGAGGGGGACGAAGCGGATGCGGCGGGGCGGACGCTGCAGGTCGTGCTCGATGCTCCGGACCCGGCGGCGCCGCGCGGCGTCCAGATCTTCAGCCGGGGGAGCGAGGGCGTCTGGACGGTCCACGTGGAGGGTCGCCTGGCGGCCGGCGTGCCCGGTCCCGACGGCGGCGGCGGTCCCGTCGACCTCGAGAGTCTGAGGGCCGATCTCTCGCCCGTGGATCCGGCGGACTACTACCGCCACCGCGCGAGTACGGGGGTCGATCTCGGCCCGTCCTTCCGCACGCTGGCGAGGGCCTGGTCCGGCCCGGGAGAGGCGGTGGCCGAGGTGTCGCTGCCGGAAGCGTTGGCCGGACACGGGCTGGACGTGCATCCGCTCGTGCTGGACGGCTGCTTCCAGGCCGTGGGCGTGGCCCGCGACGTGTCGGGAACGGAGGGCGGCGCGACGTACCTCCCGTTCGGCTGGGAGAGGCTGTGGCTGGCGGGGCCGCTGCCCGACCGGGTGGTGTGCCACGTGCGCCTGAGCGATGCCTCGCGCGACGCGGAAGCCGGGGGGAGCGAGCCCGCGGAGGTTCTGAGCGGCGAACTGCGCATCTACGATACGGATGGCGCTCCGCTAGGTCGCCTGAGCGGCTACACGGTGAAGCGGGCCACGCGGCAGGCGCTGCTCTCGGCGGTCGAGGGGATCAAGGACCTGCTGTACGAGGTCGTGTGGCGCGAGCGCGCACTCCCGTTGGGTATCGCTCCCGCGGACTTCTTCCCGAGCCCCTCCGCCGTCGCGGGGGGAGCGCAGTTGTTCGCCGGCTACCTGACGGACGCGGGCGTCGACCCGGGCGACCGCAACGCCCTTCTGGCGGACCTCGAGCGCTGGTCGCACGCGCGCGCCCTGGCGACCCTCGAAGATCTGGGCTGGCGGAGAACCGCGGGGGATACGGTGGACCCGGAGCAACTCCGGCAGGAGCTGGACGTCCTCCCGGAACACGGGCGCCTCTTCCGCCGCATGTTCGAGATGCTCGCCTGGTCCGGCGTGGCGGAGGAGACGGCCGACGGCTTCCGCATCCTCGTGGGGCCGGGCGATCCGCTGCCGGAGCAGCTGCCGCGGGATCTGGACAAGTTCGCGACCGGGATGGCCGGCCGCTATTCGCACGGTCTCACGGAAGTCGGCCTCTTCCGGCGCTCCGGCATGGCGCTGGCCGACGTGCTGCGGGGCGGGGAGGATCCTCTCACGCTCCTGTTCAGCAGCGGGGAGCCGACGGCGGCGGACCTGTACCTGAAGGCGCCCGTCGCGCGCGCCGCGAACGAGATGCTGGCGGAGGCGGTGCGGGCGCTGGTGGCCGCGCTCCCGGACGGCCGGCGGCTGCGGGTGATCGAGGTCGGGGCGGGGACGGGGTCGGCGACCGCGTCGGTTCTGCCCGAGCTGCCGGAGGGGCGGTTCGACTACGTGTACACCGACATCTCCGCCGGTTTCTTCGCGGAGGCCGAGGCACGCTTCGGCGACGGCGGCGGGAGCATCGAATACCGTCCCCTGGACATCGAGAAGGACCCCATCCCCCAGGGCTTCGACGCCCACGGCTACGACCTCATGATCGCCTCGAACGTGCTGCACGCGACGCGGTACCTGGAGGAGACGCTCGGACACTGCCGGGACCTCATGGCGCCGTCCGGGCAGCTGGTCGCGCTCGAGAACCTCACCGGCCTGGGTTGGATGGACCTCACGTTCGGGCAGCTCGACGGTTGGTGGCGCTTCGCCGACGACTACCGTCCGCACCACGCGCTGGCCGACCCCGGCGTGTGGCGGCAGGCCCTCGGCGACGCGGGGTTCGAGGCTGTGGAAGTTCTCGGCGTGGACGAGTCCGATCCCGACATGCAGCTCGACAAGGGCGTGATCGTCGCGCAGGGCCCGGCGAAGGTGATGGAGCCCGCGGGCGCGTGGGTTTTCGCGGCGGACGAGGGCGGCGTGGCGGAGAGGCTGGCCGCCGAGATGAGGTCGCGGAACCAGACGGTCGTCCTCGCGGACGGGAAGGGCACCAGCGACCGCGAGGCGTGGCGGTCGCTGATCGAGAGCCTGCCGGAGGAGGTGCCGTTCCACGGCGCCGTGCACCTCGCGGCGCTGGATGGCCACGGGGAGCGCGCCACCACCGATGAACTGGCGGCCGACGTCGAGGGCGCGGTGGCGAGCGCGCTCGCGCTCGTGCAGGGCGTGGGCGATTCGGATCTGACCCCCGGGAAGGGCGTGTGGTTCATCACCCGCGGGGCCCAGATCCTCGAGCGCGAGCGGGGCGGGGAACTCGCCGGCGCCGCCGTGTGGGGGTTCGGCAAGGGCGTGGCCCGGGAAGCGGGGCACCTGCAGGCGCGGATGCTCGATCTCGACCCCGGCTCGATGGCGCCGGAACCGGATCTCGTGAACGAACTCCTCTACCCGGATCCCGAGAACCACATCGCGTACCGCCGCGGAAGCCGCCGGGTGACGCGCCTCGTGCGCATGGACTCCGGCGCCGGGCGCCTCGAGTTCCCGGAGGAGACGGAATGGGTGCTGGCGCCCGACCCGGGGGGAGTGTTCGACCGGCCGCACGTGCAGCCCCTGCCGGCGCGGCCGCTCGAACCGCATGAAGTTCGCGTCGCGGTCGAGGCTTCCGGCCTGAACTTCTGGGACGTGTTCCGGTCGCTCGGCTTCATCGAGGAGGGTCTGCTGGGCCGGGAGATGAGCGGCCGCATCCTCGAGACAGGCTCCGACGTGTCATCGGTAGCGGCCGGCGATCACATCGTCGGGCTGGGGTTCGGCGCCTTCGCGCCGCAGATGATCACGCACGAGAAACTCGTCGCTCCCGCGCCGGAAGGCTTCTCCGTCAGCGGCCTGGCGACGGTGCCGAGCGCGTTCGTGTCGGCGGCGCTGTCCTTCGAGCTGTCCGGGCTGGAAGCGGGCGAACGGGTGCTCGTGCACGCCGGCGCGGGCGGCGTCGGGCTGGCCGCCATCCAGCTCGTGCAGGCGGCCGGGGCGGAGGTCTTCGCCACGGCCAGCGCACCGAAACAGGCGTACCTGCGCTCGCTGGGCGTCGAGCACGTGTTCGACAGCCGCACGACCGACTTCGGGGATGAGATCCTCGAGGCGACGGACGGCGAGGGCGTGGACGTGGTGCTGAACAGCCTCACGAGCGAGGGCTTCATCGACGCGAGCCTCGCCTGCCTGCGGAAGGGCGGCCGCTTCGTCGAGATGGCCCGCCGCGACATTCTCACCGAGGAGGAGATGGCGGCCGTGCGTCCGGACGTGGGCTACTGGATCCTCGAACTGGACGTGGTCAAGAAGACGGACCCCGCATGGGCGGGGCGGATCCTGCGGGGTCTGATGGGCCGCGTCTCGACCGGAGAACTCAAGCCGATCATCCACAGCCGGTGGCCGCTGGCCGAAGCGGGCGCCGCGCTGTCGTTCATGCGCTCGGCCCGCCACCTCGGGAAGATCGTCGTGACGACGCCTCCGCTCGTGCGGGGCGGGCTGCGCGGAGACCGCAGCTATCTCGTGACGGGGGGTCTGGGCGGGATCGGGATCGCCGTGGCCAACTGGCTCGCCGAGCGGGGCGCGGGGGCGATCGTCCTGAACGGGCGGCGGAACCCCGACCCCGAAGCCGAGGAAGCCATCCAGGCGCTCCGGCAGCGCGGCGCGACGGTCGAGGTCGAACTGGCCGACATGACCGACCAGGCGGCCATCGACGGCATGCTGGAGCGCATCGAGCGCGATCTGCCTCCGCTCGGAGGCGTGATCCACAGCGTCGGCGTGCTGTCGGACGGGGCGCTCACGAACCAGAGCTGGGAGCGTTTCGAGAGGGTGCTGTGGCCCAAGATCCTGGGCGCCTGGCACCTGCACCGCGCGACGTTGGACCTCGACCTGGACTTCTTCACGCTCTTCTCGAGCCGGGTCGGCGTCATGGGCAATCCCGGCCAGGCGAACCACGCCTCGGCCAACGCCTTCCTGGACCAGCTCGCCGGCCACCGCCGCGCGCTGGGCCTCCCCGGGCAGGCCATCGCCTGGGGCGCCTGGTCGGACATCGGCGAGGCGGCGGAACAGCGCGACCGGATCGACCGGCAGCGGTCGGCGCTCGGCGGCCGCTGGTTCACGCCGCAGCAGGGCATGCGGGCGTTCGACCGGCTCGTGCGTCAGGACGCCACGACGTCGGTCGTCATGTCAATGGACTGGGATGTGTTCGAGGAGGCCGTCGAGGATCCTCCCCCGATGCTGGAGGATCTGCTCTCCGCGGCGTCCGAGGCACGGGCGGGCGACGACGCTTCCTCCGAGGATGTCCTCACGCGGCTTCGGGGGACGCTGGCGGCGGAGCGGGAGGACCTCCTGGTGTCCTTCGTGCAGGGAGAGGTGCAGGCCGTCCTGCGGCTGTCGGCGGCTCCGGCCCCCACCGTGGGCTTCTTCGATCTCGGGATGGACTCGCTGATGGCCGTGGAGTTGCGCAACCGGCTCAACCGGGCGTTCTCCGGGACGTACACGGCGCCGAACACGCTGGTGTTCGACTATCCGAACATCGCAGAACTCGCCGCGCACCTGGCCGAGGAACTCGGGGAAGGGGGTGCCGCTCCGGCCCCGGCGCCCGAGCCCGCGCCGGAGGCCAGCGTCCAGCCGTCGGAGCGTGACGCGGACGACGGTGCCGTGGACGACGGCGTGGCGATCGTCGGCATGGCGTGCCGTTTCCCCGGCGCGCCGGACCTCGCCGCCTTCTGGCGCCAACTCGACGCCGGGATGGATGCGGTCACGGACGGGCGCCGGGACCCGGGCCCGTGGAACGGCGTGGCCGGGGATCCCGCCTCGGAGGACCACGACTCCCGCCGCGGCGCCTTCCTCGAGGACATCGACAAGTTCGACGCGCGCTTCTTCGGGATCACTCCGATCGAGGCGCGGATGATGGACCCCCGTCAGCGTCTCCTGCTCGAGACGACGTGGCACGCGCTGGAGGATGCGGGCCTGGATTCGGCGCAGTTGAAGGGTACGAACACGGGGGTCTACGCCGGCGTCACCACGGGAGACTACCGGGATCTCGCCGCGGCCATGGGCCACGGGCACGGATACCTGGGGACGACGATGAGCGTGACCGCCGGCCGGATCTCCTTCGCGCTCGGTCTCACCGGCCCCGCGGTGCCGGTCGACCTGGCGTGCGCTTCCTCGCTCGCGGCGGTCCACCAGGCCGCCGCAGCCGTCCGGCACGGAGAGGTGGAAATGGCCCTCGTCGGGGGTGTCAACGCGATCCTGTGGCCGGAGACCACGGCCTTCATGAAGGAGGTCGAGATGCTCTCCGCGAGCGGATACTGCCACACCTTCGATGCGGCGGCGGACGGGTTCGTGCGGGGCGAGGGCTGCGGGCGCCCGGCGCGATCTCCGCCAGCGCGCGCGCGGCCTCGATCTGGCCTTCCGTCACGTAAAGGGCCGAGGTGTGCCCCAGCCGCTCCATCTGCGCGCGCGCCGCCTCGACGACCGCCGGGTTACAGTGGCCGACCGATGTCGTGAGGATGCCCGCGAACAGGTCCAGGTACTCATCGCCGTCCACGTCGGTGAGCCAGACGCCCTCGCCCCGCGAGAGCGCGAGAGGCTCGCCGTAGTAGGGACGGACCCAGGGATAGAGGTAGTCGCTCTGCGCCGCGGTCAGCTTCCGCGTGCGGGATGTCGCCGCGTGCGCGGGATCGGCGGCGTACGCCGAGGATGTCTGCGGGGCGGTCTGTACGTTGCTCACGAGTGTCTCCTGGTTCCGGGCGTCAGTCCCAGCGGTAGAAGCCGCGGCCGCTCTTCCGGCCGAGGCGGCCCGCCGCCACCATGCGCTCGAGGAGGGCCGGGGGCTCGAACACCGACGATCCGAGCGCCTCGTGCAGGTAGCGGGCGATGTCCAGCCGGACGTCGAGTCCGACGAGGTCTCCCAGTTTCAGCGGTCCCATCGGGTGCCGGTAGCCGAGCATCATCGCGGTGTCGATGTCCTCGGGGCTCGCCACGCCTTCCTCCACCATGCGGATCGCCTCCAGCCCGAGCGCCAGCCCGAGCCGCGAGGAGGCGAACCCGGGCGAGTCGGCGATGACGATCGGCGTCTTCCCGAGGCGTTCGGCGACCCCGCGCGCCCTCGCCACGGTTTCATCGGACGTCTCCGCCCCGCGCACGATCTCGACGAGCGCCATGATGTGGACGGGGTTGAAGAAGTGCATCCCGATCACGCGGTCGGGCGACGGGAGTCCCTCCGCGAGGGCGGTGATGGAAAGGGAGGAGGTGTTGGTGGCCAGCAAGGCGCCGTCGGCGGCCGCCTCCCCGCACCGCGCAAGGACCTTCTGCTTGAGATCGAGTTTCTCGGGCACGGCTTCGATCGCGATCCCGACCCCATCGGCGGCTTCACCCAGGTACCGGCTGTACGACAACCCTTCGAGCGCCCGGTCGCGCGCTTCGGCCGTGACCTTCCCGCGCTGGATCCCCTTGCGGAGGTTGGCCTCGATGCGCCCGCGCGCCGTTTCCAGCGCCTCGGGCATGACGTCGAAGAGCCGGGTGTCGTAGCCGGACATCGCCGCGACCTGCGCGATCCCGTGTCCCATCGTGCCGGCCCCGAGCACGGCCAGCGCCGGACGCGCCGTCATTCGAGCCAGTCCTCCGGGTTCATTTCCGGTTCGGGCCGGAGCGAGTAGCGGCGCACGACCTCGATGGCCTCGAAGCCGAGGTCGTCGGCGAGCGCGTTCGCGATCAGGTTGTCCGCTCCGGTGAAGAGGCGCACCTCGTGGATGTCCCAGTCCGCCGCCCACTCGAAGGCTGCGCGCAGCAGGCGCCGCAGGTTCCCCTTGCGCCGCTCCTCCCGCCTCACGAACGGCGTCTGGATGCGCACGTAGCGGGGCGGGTCGAACAGGGGTTCGTTCTCCTCCACGAAGCAGACGAGCATGCCGTCGAGGCCGCCGTCTTCCGCCTCCAGCACGAAGACGACGCTCGTGGCCTCTTCGATGTGACGGCGAAACATGCCCGCGCGCGTCTCGATCGCGTCCGTCCGGAGCCGCCGGTAGGCGGGATTGAGGGCATGAATCCGCATGTAGCGGGTCCACATCGCGACGAGTTCGTCGATGTCGCCGACCCGCGCCGGCCGAACCGTGACGGTCTCAGGCACGCACACCCCCTTCCGTCGCCCCGGGGCTTTCATCCTTGCCGCCGCTTCCGAACCGGGGCGGGCGCTTCTCCACGAAAGCCCGGACCCCCTCGAGCGCGTCCGCGGACTCGAAGCAGGCCTTCTGCGCCGCCGTCTCGTAGTCCATCATCTCGTCGAAGCTGGACGAGAGGGAGCGCTGCACCGCTTCCTTCGCGAGCCGCAGGGGCAGCGCCGGCTTCCGCGCCAGCGTGCGCGCCCACTCGCGGGCCAGCGGCATGAGTTCGTCCGCGGGGACCACGCGGTTCACGAGCCCGATCCGCTCGCACTCGGCGGCCGGAACCATCTCCGCGAAGAAGAAGAGTTCCGCGGTGCGGGCCGGACCCACGAGGCGGGGCACGGCGTAGGTCCCGCCCCAGTCCGGGTGGAGGCCGATGCGGTTGAAGGTCTGGCCGATCGACGCCGTCTCGGAGGCGAGCCGCAGGTCGCAGGCGAGGGCGAGGTTCGCACCGCCCCCCGCCGCGGGCCCGTTCACCGCGGCGATCACGGGCTTGGGCATCCCCCGGATGGCCGCCGCGACCCGCCGTCCCGCCTCGACGAGGGCGACGGCCTCGTCGATGGCCCGCGTTTCGATGAGGCGGGTGAGGTACTTGACGTCGGCGCCGGCGCAGAACGCGCGCCCGGTTCCGGTGATGATGACCGCGCGCACCCCATCGTCCGCGCCGAGCGTCTCGATCCCGCCCGCGATCTCGCCCCGCATTTCCCCGATGAAGGCGTTGAGCTTGTCCGGCCGGTTCAGCGTGAGCGTCCCCACGCCGTCCTCGATCTCGATCAGGACGTGT
Organism: Candidatus Palauibacter rhopaloidicola; assembly: GCA_026914155.1. GTDB lineage: Bacteria > Gemmatimonadota > Gemmatimonadetes > Palauibacterales > Palauibacteraceae > Palauibacter > Palauibacter rhopaloidicola. The sequence goes on from JAPPGH010000039.1 coordinate 108,832, forward strand.
CCCTCGCTCATGCCGAACCTCCCCGCCTCATGCCGTTTCCGCGTCGCGGTGCACGAGGAGCGCGATCCCCTGGCCGACCCCGATGCACATCGTGACGAGCCCGTGGGATGCGTCCCGCCGCCGCATCTCGTGGACGAGCGTCGTGAGGATCTTGGCGCCGGTACACCCGAGGGGATGGCCGAGCGCGATCGCGCCCCCGTTCACGTTCACCCGCGCCGGATCGAGGCCAAGCTCGGCGATGCAGGGCAGGGCCTGCGCGGCGAACGCCTCGTTGAGTTCAATCAGGTCGAGGTCGTCGACCGCAAGTCCCGCTCTTTGCAAGGCCTTGCGGGTGGCCGGAACCGGTCCGATGCCCATGCGCTGCGGTTCCACGCCGGCGACTGCGGAAGCCCCGACGGTCGCCAGGGGTTCGAGGCCGAGTTCGTCCGCGGCGGCCCGGCTTGCAATGAGGACGGCGGCCGCCCCGTCGTTGATCCCGGACGCGTTCCCGGCCGTCACGGTGCCGTCCGACCGGAAGGCGGCGCGCAGGCGGGCGAGCTGCTCGGGGGTCGTGCCGGGGCGCGGGTGCTCATCGCCTCCCACGCGCACCGGGGCGCCCTTTCGCTGCGGGACGTCGACGGGCACGATCTCGTCCGCGAACCGGTCCGCCTCGATCGCGGCGGCGGCGCGGCGCTGGCTCTCCACCGCGAAGGCGTCCTGTTCCCCGCGCCCGACGCCGTGATCCTCCGCCACGACCTCCGCGGTCTCGGCGAGCGGGATCGTCCACGGCTCGGGCATGGCCGGGTTGGCGAAGCGCCACCCGACCGTGGTGTCGGCGAGCTTCGGCGGCACGCGCGAGAAGGCCCGGTCCGTCTTCAGCATGACCCACGGTGCCCGGGACATGCTCTCGACGCCGCCCGCGATGAACACGTCGCCCTCGCCGGCCCGGATCGCGTGCGCGGCGGTGACGACCGCCTGCAGCCCGGACCCGCAGAGCCGGTTCACGGTCTGGCCCGCGACCTCGACGGGGAGTCCGGCCAGGAGCCCGGCCATCCGCGCCACGTTGCGGTTGTCCTCGCCGGCCTGGTTCGTGCACCCGGCGATCACGTCCTCGACGCGGCCGGGCGGGACGCCGGTCCGCTCGACGAGGGCGCCGATCGCGTGCGCCAGCAGGTCGTCGGCCCGGATCGACGACAGCGCGCCGCCGGCGCGCCCCACCGGCGTGCGGACGGCGTCGATGATGACCGGGGTGCGATCGGCGCCGCTCATCGCGCTTCTCCCCGTTCCCGCCGTCTCGTCCCGATCCGCCGCGTCCTAGTGTCGTGTCCCGGAAATACCACGGCTATTCGAGCGCCGATGCATCCGGCTCCGCGGCGTTGCTCCTCCTCGAAATGGCGCTGCCATTCCTCGTCGGAGCGCCTTGCGGAATCCGGCGCCTCGGCACTCTCGGTAGCTCGCGTATCTCCGGGACACGACACTAGCGGCCCGCGAACTCGGGCGCCCGCCGCTCGACGTAGGCCGCGAGACCCTCGCGCGCGTCGTCGCCCTGGAAGAGGAGTTGCTGCAGCTCGCGCTCGATCGCGAGGCCCTCGGAGAAGGGCACCTCGACGCCGCTGCACACCGACCGCTTGATGCGGCCCACCGCGCGCGACGCCTTGTGGGGCGGCGTGAACTGCCGCGCGTACTCCATCACCTGCGCGTGAAACGCCTCGTCATCTCCCTCGAACACCTTGTTCACGAGCCCCAGTTCCAGCGCTTCTTCGAACCCGAACGTGCGGCCCTCCGCCATCAGCTCGATGGCCTTCGGCTTCCCGAGCAGCCGGCCGAGCCGCTGCGTCCCGCCCGTCCCCGGGAGGACGCCGAGGTTGACCTCCGGCAGTCCGATCTTCCCCGCGTCCCGGCGGGCGATCCGGATGTCGCAGGCGAGCGCGATCTCGAGTCCGCCCCCTACCGTGTGCCCGTTCAGGGCGCCGATCACGAGCTTCGGCGTGTGCTCGAGGCGGGTCAGCGTCTCGTTCGCGTGCAGGCAGAAGAAGTACTTGAAGTAGGGGTCCGAGGTCTGGAGCATCTTGATGTTCGCCCCGGCGGAGAAGAACCTGTCTCCCTCGCCCCGGATGACGATGACGTGGACGTTCTCGTCGAAACGCGCGCGCAGGATCGCGTCGTCCAGGTCGCGCATCATCTCGTACGTGTATGTGTTCGCGGGCGGATCGTCGATCGTGAAAACGGCGACGCCGTCCTCGGCCGCGTATCGAATCAGCGTGTCAGCCATGAATCCCTTCCTCTGAGAAACCGTTCCGAAGATGAAGTCTGAAGATTGCTGGAGGCCTTCCCACGGGCGTTCCGGGACCCGGGGCTGTCCCGGCGTCCGGTGGAGGGGCAAACTATCCCCGCTCCCACCCGACGGACAGTGAGTTTTGCGCCACGGTCTCGGCTGCCGGAAGCGCAACGCGCGGATCGTCCGGGGTGTCGTGAGCACAGCGTTCATGCGGCCGCCCGCGCCGCGCCTCGCGCCCCCGGCCGACCCGGTCCGGGCATGGTCCGAGCAGGGAGGAGATTCGGCTTGAAGCACGGGATGACCGCCGCAACCGCATGCTGAGACGCTCCGGGCTCGGCGTCCTGTTCGGGACGGTGATGGTGGACATGATGGGCTTCGGCATCGTGCTCCCGCTGCTCCCGTTCTACGCCGAGGAACTCGGGGCCTCGCCGCGCTGGGTCACCCTCATCATTGCCTCGTTCTCCATCACGCAACTCGTGTCGGCGCCGATATGGGGCAGGTTCTCCGACCGCGTGGGACGCCGCCGCCTCCTCCTCATCGGGCTGCTGGCGTCGGCGCTCTCGTACCTCCTGTTCGCGCTCGCGGACAACCTGTGGCTCCTCCTCATATCGCGTGCAACGGCGGGCGCCGCCGGCGGGACGCTCGGGATCGCGCAGGCATACGTCGCGGACTCCACGGAGGGTGAGGAACGGGCCCGGGGCCTCGGCTTCATCGGGGCCGCGTCCGGCCTCGGGATCATGCTCGGACCGGCGATCGGCGGGTTCTTCAGCCGCTTCGGGCTCGGGGCGCCCGGCTACGTGGCCGGCGGGCTGTGCCTGCTGAACCTGATGGCGGCGATGGTTCTGCTGCCGGAGTCGCGGCACTTCCGCTCCGGCCGGGCCGACGCGTCGAAGGGGGAGGCCGCGACCGTCGGCATGTGGCTGGACTCACTGACGCGGTTTCCGCTGTGGTTGCTCCTCGCGGTGTATTTCCTGACGCTCGCCTGCTTCACCTCGATGACGTCGGTTCTGGCCTTGTACACCGAACGCGTGTTCGCGATGACGGCGGCGGACATGGGCCTCGTGTTCACGCTGGCGGGCGGCGTCACCGTGATCGTGCGCGGCGGGCTCGTGGGTCGGATCGTGAAGCGGTTCGGCGAACCGAACACCGTGCGCGCCGGGTGCGCGCTGCTCGCCCTGGGAGTCGGCGCCATCCCCTTCCTGGCCGACCGCTGGCAACTCTGGCTTCTCGTGCCGAGCTGGGCGGCGGCCACGGGGCTGATCTTTCCGGCGCTCCACGCGCTGATTTCGCGGAACACGGACGAGCACTCGCAGGGGTCCGTGTTCGGCGGAAGCCAGTTGGCCGGGGGGACGGGCCGCGTGCTGGCGCCGCTGGCCGCGGGCCACCTGTTCGAGTTGTATTCGATCCAAAGCCCGTTCCTCGTCGGGGCCGCGGCATCCGCCGTCGCCCTGTGGCTGGCCCTCCGGATCCCGGCCCCGCGCGATCCCAAGATGGAAGAAGAACTCGATCCCACTGACCGCTGGACGGGCCCGGTCGCCGCCCACGAACCGCGCGACCAGCCGGACACCAAGTCGCCGTGAACCGGTCTGTTCCCCGCGCGGCCGGCGAGGTCGGAGAGACGCATCGCTTTCCCGAGCAGGCCCAGTTCGTGTCCCTCCGCGTGAGTGAAGTGTCCGCGCTGCTCGTCCGGCCGCCCGAGCCGCGCGCCATGCTCGCCTTCGCGCACGGGGCCGGGGCGGGGATCGAGCACCCGTTCATGGCGGACATGGCGCAGCGGCTGGCGGGGCGGGGGATCGCGTCGTTTCGCTACCACTTCCCCTACATGGAGGCGCGGGCGCTCTCCGGCCGCCGCCGGCCCCCCGACCGCCCGGCGGTTCTCGTCGAAACGGTGCGGGCCGCCGTCGCGAAGGCCGCCGCCCTGGCCGACGGGCTTCCGCTGCTGGCGGGCGGCAAGTCGATGGGCGGCCGCATGACCTCGACCGCCGCCTCCGAGACACCGCTGCCGGGCGTGCGCGGCCTCGTCTTCTTCGGGTTCCCGCTCCATGCGCCCGGCCGTGCGGAGCGCGCCGCCGAGCGGGCGGCCCACCTCGGCGGAGTCACCGTCCCCATGCTCTTCCTGCAGGGGACCCGCGACGCCCTCGCCCGCTGGGATCTGATCGAACAGACGTGCGCCGCGCTCGACCCGCTCGCCACGCTGCACCGGCTGGAGGACGCCGACCACTCCTTCCGCGTCCTCAAGCGCAGCGCCCGCACGAACGAGGAGGTGGCGGAAGAGACGGCCGCGCACGTGGCCGCCTGGGCCGACCACGTCGATCGGGAGGTATAGCAGGAGGTCGCACCCTACTCACCGAGGGCACGTATGACCGCCTCGGGTTCGCGGTCGATAACCGTAAGCAGGACACGAGCTGCGCGGTCAGGGACCCGTCGCCCCTGTTCCCATTCCTGTACCGCGCGAGCATCCAGCCCGAAGCTGTCCGCAAACTTCTTGCGGCTCAACTTCATGCGCTTGCGTACCGCCACGATGTGCTGGGCGGCGGGGTCGTCAACGATGCGGCAGGGAAGCTGCGTTCGGCCGCGCACATGAGCGAGCACTTCTTCAAGCGCCGCCTCCACCTCGCGTCCCAAATCGGTTCGCCGGTTCGTCATCGGTGTCGTTCCTTCTCCTTGATCGCGGCAACGATCCGTGTCAGCGCCTTCCTGTCCGCTCGACTCAGGTCTTCCCGATCCGCCTTCGCGTAAGCGGTCAACAGGTAGATCGCTTCCGGACCTGCTTGACGGAAGTAGATCGTGCGGATGCCACCTCGCTTGCCCCTTCCCGCGCCCGCCCAGCGCAACTTGCGAAGTCCTCCGGTTCCCTGGACAACGGGCGCAGCCGCCAGGTCGGCGACGATAGCCGCTTCCATCGCCCGCCGATCTGCCTCCGATAAGAGCTTTCGCACGGCGCGTTCGTAGGTTTGCGTGGTATGGATTCGCATGGGCAATGTGCGGCAATGCCGCATGGCAAGCAATCGAGATGTCTATCGGTGCCGGCCTCGAATGGTGCATCCTACCTTCAGCCGCTCCGATGGGGGTCGGCTCCTATCGTCCATCCTCGGATATACGTCCAGTTATCAACAGCATGTATACATGCCTCTGGGAGGTGAGGAATGAAGATCAGGCTCACGGTCACGGTGGACTCCGGCGTGGCACGAGCCGCCAAGCGATGCGCGCGCGGTCGGGGGGTCTCCCTTTCATCGCTCGTCGAGGCGTCACTGAAGGAGATGATTCAGGACGAGGATCTTTCTTTCTCCGAGCGGTGGAGAGGGCAGTTTCGAGCCGCGAATCGTGACGATCCCCGGTACAAGGCCGTGGCCCGAAAGTACTTCTTGCTCGGGTGGGCGGCGGTTGCGGCGATGGTCGCGGGGTGCGGAGGTGCGGTGCCGGCGGGCGAGGCGTTTTTAACCCGCGCGGAGCGGACGGCGTACCGGGAGACCAGTTCGTACGCCGATGTCGTGGACTTCCTGGAGCGCGCCGCGGCGCGCGATGCCTCGGTCCACTACACGACCTACGGCTATACGAACGAGGGACGGCCGATCCCCATGGTCGTGGTGGGTGACGTGGAAGATCCGAGTCCGGCGTCCGTCAGCGCTTCGGGAAAGACGGTCGTCTACCTCCAGGGCAACATCCACGCCGGCGAGGTGTGCGGGAAGGAGGCGCTCCAGATGCTGCTGCGCGACCTCCTCGCCGGGCGTCACCGCGAGTGGCGGGAGTCGATGGTCCTCCTCATCGCGCCGATCTACAACGCGGACGGCAACGAGCGGGTGCTCCTCACGAACCGCGGCCGCCAGCACGGGCCGGTCGGAGGGATGGGCCAGCGGCCGAACGCCCAGGGCTACGACCTGAACCGCGATCACATGAAGCTCGACTCGCCGGAGGCGCGGTCGGTGGCGCGGCTGCTCGGCGCGTACGATCCGCACGTGGCCGTCGACCTGCACACGACGAACGGGACGCAGCACGCCTACCACCTCACGTACTCGCCGCCGCTCCATCCCAACACACCGGCGGAGATCGACGTTTTCCTGCGCGAAGGACTCTTCCCCCACGTCACCGGGGAGATCCGGGAGAAGTACGGCTGGGAGTACTACTACTACGGGAACGCGTTTGCGCGCGGCGGGGACGCACCCGGCTGGTACACCTTCGACCACCGCCCGCGCTTCAACAACAACTACATCGGCCTCCGCAACCGGATCGCGATCCTGAGCGAGGCCTACTCCTACGCGAGTTTCGAGGAGCGCGTCCTCGCGACGCTCTACTTCGTGGAGGAGATCCTCGACTACGTCCATGAGCACGCGGGGGAGGTGCGGCGCATCGTCGCGGATGCCGATGCCGCCGCGGTGACGGGCGACATGCTCGCGCTGCGCGCCGTCCCCCAGCGCTCGGCCACGCCGGTCGACATCCTCATGGGCGCCACCGTCGAGGAGGTGCACCCCCTCACCGGGCGCCCGCTGCTCCTGCGCGCGGATACGCAGTACGTCGAGACGATGTACGAGTACGGCACGTTCGAACCGACGTTGCTGGAGCGCGTGCCGGAGGCCTACTTGATTCCCGCGGATCTGGGCGATGTCCTGACTCGGCTCGCGGCGCACGGCGTCGCGCTCGAGTCGGCGGGGGCGACGCCCCTCGAGGTGGAGGCGTTCCGGATCGACTCGGTGCAGACGGCCGAGCGGCCGTTCCAGGGCCGCAACGAGCAGACGCTGTTCGGCCGTTACGAGGCGGCCCGGGTCACCCCGACCCCCGGAGACATGCTGGCGCGGACCGACCGGCCGCTCGGACGCCTGCTGTTCAGCCTGGTGGAGCCGCAGTCGGACGACGGCTTTGCGAACTGGGGCTTCCTCGCGGACCGGCTGCGCCCCGGCGAGGTCTATCCCATCCTCCGCGTCCCCGGCTAAACGCCTTCCCAGCCTTCCGTTTCGCGCCGCAGCGACAGCTCCGTCTGGCTGCGATCCCGCTGGGGCACGTCGTGGCAGCGGCGGCAGCGCGCCTCGTAGGACTCGGCGCCTCCCACCTGGATCGTGGGGCCCTCGGCGGGCGCCGGTTCCCCGTCGATGAGGCGCTGGTTTCTCGTCGCCGCGTCGCCGCATACGACGCAGATCGCGGTCAGTTTGTCGATCCGCTCCGCACGCGCCAGGAGCAGGCCCATGGGGCCGAAGGGCTCGCCGCGGAAGTCCATGTCGGTCCCCACCACGATCACGCGCATCCCCGCATCGGCCAGCGCGTCCACGACCTCGCAGATCCCGTCGTCCAGGAACTGGGCCTCGTCGATCGCGACGACCTGCGTTGACGGGCGCACCTTCTCGGCCACCTCCACGGAACTCGACACGGGCTCGGCGTCGATCTCCCGCCCGTCGTGGGACGAGATGCGGAACTGGCCGCCGTAGCGGTCGTCGAGGTGGGACTTGAAGAGTTGGACCCGCCGGCCCGCGATGAGGGCGCGCCGCACGCGCCGGATCAGCTCCTCGGACTTGCCGCTGAACATGACCCCGGCGACGACCTCGACCCATCCGTCTCCCGCTCTACGCCGCATGGCTCTTCCCGTTCCTCGCGGACTACGGCTACCCGGCCCTGCCCGCGACCTCCGTTTCGCGACCCCGGAATCGCCGCCTCCCTCGCCCAACGCGGAGAGCCGCCAGAATGGCGAATGGATTCTTGCCACGGGCTGCCGCCGCACTCAAGGGTCGACGCGACGCGAAAGAAATGATATCATCTGGGTATGTCATATGATACTACAGGGAAGTCCGACCCTTCGGGCCGCTTCGTGCTCCGCATCGACCCCGGCCTGCACGGTGCGCTGCGCACGGCCGCGCGGGCCGCGTCTTTGTCGCTCAACGAGTACTGCGCCCGCAAGCTGGCGTCTCCGGGCGCCCCGCCGGATCCCGAAGCTTCGGCGTTGATCGAACGAGCGGCCCGGTTGCTCGGCGAATCGCTGATCGGCGTCGTCGCATTCGGCTCCTGGGTGCGCGGCGAGAGCGGAGCGGCCTCCGACTTCGATGTCCTGCTGATCGCCGAGGAACGTCTCCCGATCACGCGGGAGCTGTACGGGCGGTGGGACCGCGAGCCGGCGCTCTACTGGCGCGGCCACGAGGTCGAGCCACACTTCGTCCACCTGCCGCCCACGGGAGCCGTGCCTTCCGGCACATGGGCCGAGGCGGCGACCGATGGTCGTGTCCTCCACGAACGGGGTTGGTCGGTGTCGGAGCGGCTCGCGGACATCCGGCGAATGATATCGGCGGGCCGGATCTCGCGCCGTCTCCTCCACGGGCAGCCGTACTGGGTTCGGGCCGGTTGATGCGCAACGTAGAGCTTGCCGAGGACTATCTCCGGCGCGCGAAACTTCGGCTCAAGGCCCTGGACGTGTTGTTCGAGGGGGAGGGCTGGCCGGATGTGGTTCGGGAATCGCAGGAGATTCTGGAGCTGGCGCTCAAGGGGCTCCTGCGCTGGTGCGGCGTCGACCCGCCCCGCGTGCACGATGTGTCCGGCGTCCTGCTCGCCGAGAAGGACAGGCTACCCGCGGATCTGATCGGCCAAGCCGAGGCGCTGGCGGCCGCGTCCCGCCACCTCCGGCGGGACCGCGAACTCGCGTTCTACGGAGCGGAGGATCTCACGCCGACCGGATTCTACTCGAAGGAAGACGCGGAGGCCGCCCGCGCCGCCGCGCGCCGGACGGTCGAGGCGGTGTATCCGCACGTCATCGGAGGCCACGGATAGCACCATCAGGAAGTGGTGACCTCCCGCAGGTAGGCGGCGATCCCACGCCTGCGGTCCCACTGACCCGGATACCCCAGGGAGACCTCCTGGAAGGGCACGCCATCGAGCCAATGCGTGTCCCGGATGTGGAGGTGGCCGTACACGACGGCGCACGCGTTGAACCGCCGGTGCCAACCCCGCGTGCGGCGGGTCCCGCACCACGGGGTGAAGCGGGGAATTCTCGGCAGCACGGCGTGTCGTTCTTCGAGCGGATAATGATTGACCAGGAGCTTCGGAAGATCGGCCGGAGCCGAAGCGAGCCGGGCGGCCGCGTCTTCGCAGCGTGCGGCGCACCACGAGTCCCGATCCGGCCACGGGTCGGGATGCAGCATCACTTCGTCGGAGCAGACCGCGCGGGTCTCCCGGGCCCACCGAACCACCTCGTCGCGCCGAACGTGCCCGGGCCGAAAGCTGTAGTCGTACAGTAGGAAGAGCGGCGCGATCAGCACCGGCCCCTCCCGCAGTTCCACGACCGGATAAGGATCTTCGGGAGTGAGAACGCCGTGGTTGCGGGCGATCCCGACCAGGTGTTCGTAGAGGCCCACCCCGCGGAGCCCGGGAGGCGCATCCGGTATCGTCCACAGTTCGTGGTTTCCGGGAACCCAGACGACCTGCCGAAACTTCGGAGTCAGTCGGGCGAAGCACGACTCGAGTCGCTGCGCGCCGTGGGTCACGTCGCCGGCCAGGATCAGCCAGTCGTTGGGACAGGCGGGCAGATTCTCCAACGCCTCCCGGTTCTCCGCATGGGAGACGTGCAGGTCGGACAACGCCCATAAACGCAACGGATCACCGTCGGTGACGAGGCGGGGGGGCAGCAGCACGCATATCGACCGGATCGTACGTTGGGGGACGGCGTGAGGACAGGAGGAGCAAACGTGGGAGTACTCACGATTCGGAACGTGGACGACGACGTGATCGCCGCGCTCAAGAGGCAGGCGGAGGCCAACCATCGCTCTCTGGAGGGCGAACTGCGCCACCTGCTCGCCCGGCATGCGGTCCCGAACACCGTGCCCGCGGTGGCGGATTCCCGGACCGGCTGCGGAGCGTGGCTGGGAGCCATGAGCGACGTGGGTGAGATCGTCGGCGACATCCGCTCTCCGGCGGCCGATCCCTCCGAGTGGGCTGCGCTGCGCCCGGCGGCCGCCGATCCGAGCGACGGGTCCGACATCGCCCGCCACAAGGACGCGATGCTCGCGGAGGCGTTCTCGGACCAGCGGGAATGACCTTCATCTGGCACGCGGCCGCCGACGCGGGAAGTAGTACGTGAGGGCGCCTCAGGGCACGAGTTCGGGCCGGCGGTACTTCAGGAAGAACACACCCTCCTTGCCGCTGGAAACGACGATCGTCCCGCTGGCGAAGAAAGGGTAGTTCGACCACGAGCCATCGAAGGTGACGGACTCGTCCCACGGCACCGTATCGAAGAAACCCACCTCGCGCGGGCTCTCGCGATCGCTGATGTCGAGCACGCGCAGGCCGCTCACGTAGTTCGACTGGTACATGAGGTCGCCCACGATGTAGAGGTTGTGGTCGATTGTGAAGGTCTCGCCGAAGTGCTCCTTAACAAGGACCGGGTCGTCCAGGTCCGACACGTCCCAGATCAGCGTGCGGCTCGCCTCCATGTCAGGCTCGATACCCGCCTCCCGAGCCGCGTCGACGGAGGTCATCTCGTCGAGTTCGTCGTTCTGGTAGAAGTAGCGGTGGTCCTCGGTGAGCCAGCCCTGGTGCGTGTAGGCGACCGCCGGATAGTCGGCCGTCGAGAGCGTGACAGGGTTGTCCCGGTCCGTGACGTCTGCGATCACGACCGCAGTCTCGTTAGAGCCGAAGCAGATCTCTCTCCCGACGTGCTCGACGTCCGGGCCGTGATAGTTCACACACTGCGCGTCGTGCGTGTACCCGGTCCGCCCCCGGCCGGTGCCCGCCTCGGCGTGGCAGCCCACGAAGCTAGGCGCCTTCGGATCGCTGATGTCGATCATATGGAGCCCGCCGCCACACGTCTCGCCGCCGCCGCTCGAACCGACGGCGTACGCGGTCGCGGTCTCCTCGTTGATCACGACGTTGTGGGCGCTCGCAATCCCCTCGTACACGGTGTCGGGGCCGAACTCGACGGGAGCGCCGACGTTTCGGAGCCTGGTGAGATCGAACACCTGCATCCCGTGTTCGCCCGCGTTGTCCGCCACGACGAACGCGTGATCCGCGTAGACCTTGATGTCGCGCCACGACTGGGTCAGCGAACCCGGCGTCTTTGGCAGGCTGCCCAGGTAGGCGGGCGCCGCGGGGTCGGACATGTCGATGAACGCGGTGCCGTCCGTGCGGCCGACGATCGCGTACTCGCGGCCTGTCTGCGGATCCGTCCACCCCCACACATCGTTGGTCTCGATGCCGCGGTCGGTGCCTCCGATTTCGTCCAGCGGCAGGAAAGAGAGCATGTCCACCTGATGGCAGGTGAACTGGTCGGCCATACCGTCGTCGCCGCACTCGACTTCAGGGAGCGTCGCCAAGGGACGGCGTTCCTCGGGGATGAGGAGCTTCGCCGTCTCGGTCCACCTCCCACCCCTCCTTTCGAGCACGACGGCCGAACCCAAGCTCGCGTCGTCCCACAGCTGCCCGACAACCGCCATGTCGCCGTCGGCCGACATGGAAAGACCGAACCCATCGCCGGCGTCCGTGCCCGGACCCGCGCCGATCTTCCTTGCGGCGCCAAAGCGCCCGCCCGCGTCGTCCCGCGCGAAGGCGTAGATGGCACCAAACAGGTCGGCCCTGGGGGCCGCGATCCACAGCTCGCCGTCGTGAACCGAGAAGGAAGCCCCGAAGCCCGCCCCGGGTTGCCGGTCGAACGCCGACAGCGATCCGTTCCGCACCCATTCACCGGAGGGGCGTCGCTCGTGGAGGAGCACGGTGCCCGAACCGCCGTCCGCGCCGGGCAGGCCCAGCATCGCGTAGTCACCCTCGATGCGAACGGGGACGTAGGGCGCTCCATTGAATGAGAGAAGCGCCGCCCGGCGCTGAACCTCGTCGCCAGTGAGGCCGAGCCGCGCTTCCTGTGCCCACACCCCGGTCGCATCCCGTCCGAACACGTACCCTGCTCCGACGTACTGCAGCCCACCCAGGGCACCGACGATCACGCGTTCCCCATCCGTGTGAACGCTCCAGCCGAACGCTTCCAGCACGGGGTCCGGATCAAGTGGCGCAAGGATTCCGTCTTCGGTCCATTCGCCATCCGGCCCGCGCTCGAACACCCATGCCGAATCGCCCGCTGCGACAACGAGGAGGTCGCCTGCGAGAGAGGCGGAGAGGCCGAAGGGCGTGTCTGGAGGTACGCTCTCCGGCCGCAGATACCGATCGAATTCCCAGTTGTCCGCGGATCGCCGGTACATCAGCACCCGGCCGTCATTCCTCCCGTTCTCGTTTGCATCGAAGCCCGGCGCTCCCACCAACAGGCGGTCCCGGTCGACAATGATGAATCGGCCGAACAGGTCTGGTCCCTCATGCTCGGGCGCGCGAAGGATCCCGGCCTGTTCCCATCCGCCTGCGCCCCGTTCGTACATGTACAGCCGGCCAGGCCCCGCCGCCGTGCCGTCCCCGATGCGGGAGCCCTTTTCGTTGACCATGATGCGGCCTTCGTGCAGCAGGACCGTGCCGCCGAACTCGAACTCCTGCGCTTCCCCGGTCGCAGACAACAGGAGGCCGAAAAGGACTGCGGCCAGACAGATTCGCGCTTGGGCGGCGGATCCGTGGATCGATGTCATCTGCGGCTCCTCGGCGTGAGAATCATCGGCCGGATGGGATACCGGCCGATCTACCAGTTCAGGACGTGGAGTTCCATCATTTCGTCCGCGAGCGAGCGTCTGATCTCCTCCACGCGCTCGCGGGCGGTGCGGCCGTCGGCGTCGAGTCCCTCGGCCATCCATTCGATCTCCGCTTCGATGGCGGCGACCTTGCCGTCCACATCGTAGTCTTCGATCTGGCGCTCCAATTCACGGATCTTCCCGTCCGCGTCGTATTGGGCGATCTCCTCCTCGATGCGTCGGATCTGCTCTCTCAATCCCCGCACCTCGGCTGCCAGGGCTTCCCGAGCCTCGGTTGTCCTCGCCCACCCCATCACGTCCTGGAGAGGGGAGAGCCGAGCCCGGTAAGAGGAGAGCCGCTCGCGCAGACTACCGACGTAACGTCGGTGGGCGGAAATCCCGTCGCGCAGCGACCCGTGATGAGCCCAGTGAGCCGAGATCCGGCGGCGTAGACTGTTGATATCGCGCAGCCCGGCATGCTCCGCGCGAATCCTGTCCACTTCCAGATAGCCGTGCAGTACCGAGAGCACATAGCCCTGCCACCGACGTGCTTCCTCGTCGAACGCCTGACGGACCCCGTCGACACTCCACGCGTATTCGATTCCGGTCGGGCTCTCGGTGATCAGGAGTCGGTGCGCCTTGTCGAACGCGGACTCGAGAAGAAGCCGGCTGCCCGCGCCCATGGACAGGACTTCGGTGCCGTCGTTGTTGAGCGCGACGTTTCCTTGTGCCCGCATGCACAGGTATATCCCCCAAACCGCTGTCTCGAGGATACGATCTTCGTCGTTCCGACCCGTGATCCACACGTGGCGGCTTGAAATCATCGACCGTATGGAATCGCTGTAGGCAGATCGGCACTCCATCGCCTGCCGGGCAATGAGTTCCGGATTCGCTGGCGGTTGGCGGACGGGCGCGGGCTCCAGCACCTCGGCTTCGACGGCCGGCCGCGCGTCGGGTTCCGACGTCGCCGGATGGGGCGTCGCCTCGGCGGACCGGACCGGGCGGATGGCGGCGGTCGACAGGCCCGCTGCGCCGACTAGAGTCAGCGTCGCGGCAGTGCGAGCGATGCTGGGGCGAGGTCGCCGGCGCCGCAGAATCGACGCGATTCTCCTCTCCAGATGCGAGGGTTTCACGAGGGGGAGAGCGAGCACGTTCCGACGGTGAACGCGGGCCGACGCCAGCATGAGAAGGAACTGGGCGTATCGGGAGGGACGCACTCCGACTGCCAGAACGTCTTCATCGCAGGCCTCCTCGCTGGCCAAATCCGCGCGTCGTGCCGCGAGCCAGGCGAGGGGATGGAACCAGTAGAGGGCGAGAACGACGCGGCGCATGAGTTGCCGCAGCCCGTCACGCCGGCGCACATGGACGAGTTCATGGGCCAGCACGACATCGCGCTGACCCGGGCTCCACTCCAGCGCCGACTCGGGAAGCAGGATCACCGGCTTCCGCAGTCCGCCCGTCATTGGCGTTGCCACCGTCGCACTCGAGAGGAGACGCACGTTTCCCCGGATACGCATTCGTCTGCCGATGGCGTCGGCCTGCCTTAGCCAGTCAGGATTTCGGATTGGGTCGGCCGCACGGACCAGTGTGCGCAGGCGAAGCACTCCGGCCGCCAGAGAGGCCAGCGAAACCGCGCAGCCCAGCATCCATATAATGAAAACGATGCGAACGGGGCCCGGAGCGGACCGCGTCGGCTGGCCCCCTTCGGCTGGACGGGGAACGGCCCTGGGATTCATAATTTCGAGGTCGCGCACTTCGGCCGCGGCAACCTCCGTCCGCGTGGCGGCGACGGTGGCTTCGGCGACGGGCAACTGCAACTCACTCTCGCCGGCGGGAAGGATCGGTGCGTTCCAGGACGGGGTAAGGAAGCTCAGCAGGGGAAACGCGAGTACGAGCGCGAACGTCGTGGTCCACAACAGGTGTAGCGTTGTCCGCGACCCGCGCCGTCCAAGCCATGCCAAGGTGAGGGCCAGCAGCAGCAGAATCGTGACCCTGCCCGTCAACTCGGCGGCGCCCGAAGTAGCGGCGATCAGCAATCCGGTCACCGGCCCTCCTTCGCGGCCTCTTCGATCATCTCCGTGATGCGGGCTTGCTCCTCCGGCGTCAGGTCGCCCTCGGGAAGCTCGAGCAGCATGGCCACGGCTCCCGCGACCGAGCCACCGAAGAAGGTCCGCAGGACGTGGCGCATGGCCGACCGCCGGGCCCGCACGGTTGGCGTTCTGGGCGAATAGAGATAGCGGCGTCCCTCCCGTTCGTTCACCAGATGTCCCTTTTCCACAAGAATCCGCAACGTGGAACGGACGGCCGAATCCGTCGGCGGGTCGGCCATGTGCTCCCGGATCAGAGCGGCACTGGCCTTCCCCAACTCATAGGCGAGGTCCATGACTTCGCGCTCTCGTCTGCTCAGTGGCGGGAGTGGATTCACTTCGACTGCCTCCGTCTACGATGCGGCACGCGCGCTACCGGGGGAGGGCTGAGCCGCTTCCGATGCCTCCAGGATCCGTGAAGATCGGCCGACGCTCCCCTCTCTCGCAGACACCGTATCACCGTAGTGCTGAAAACTCAACACTTCGCCGTGGGCCCGTTCGCTCGTGAACGAAACCCCCGGCGCCTGACCGACGGCGTGGATTATCCCTGCTCGCTACGGATCGCGCGCCAGAGACCTGAGCAGTCCGGCGATCATGAACAGCAACACGACGCTCACGGGCAGGGCGGCGGCGATCGCTGCGGTCTGCAGAGCCTGGAGACCGTCAGCGAGCAGCAGCACGGCGGCGACCGCTCCCACGCCGAGCCCCCACACGATGCGGAAGCGCCGCGGGGGGCGAGGGTCGCCCATGCTCAGGAAGGTGGTGATGACCAGGGTGCCGGAGTCCGAAGAAGTGACGAACCAGGTCGCCACGAGGACGGTGGCCATGGCGGACATGGCCCAGACGACCCAGCCCGTGTCGCTCATCCGGTCGATCGTCGCGTAGAGCGCGGCCTCGTAGTTCCCGCCCCGGACCAGTTCCATGATCCCCGCCGTCCCCGCGCCGCCCGGGGCGGTGAGTTCCAGGTGGATGGCGTTGCCGCCGAAGATTCCGAACCACACCAGCGCCAGGCAGGTCGGGACGACAAGCACACCCAGGATGAACTCGCGCAGGGTGCGCCCGCGGGAGATGCGGGCGATGAACGTGCCGACGAAGGGCGCCCACGAGATCCACCAGCCCCAGTAGAAGATCGTCCAGGCGTTCTGCCAGGCGGCCTGACCCGGGCCATCGGCGATCCAGAATCCCATCGGCACCGCGCGCCACAGGTAGTCGACGGCGGACGTGGCGGCGAACCCGACGAGCCACGTGAAGGGGCCCAGGAACAGGAAGCACCCCAGCAGAACCATGCTCAGACCGATGTTCCACTCGGACAGGCGGCGTATCCCGCGCTGCACGCCGGATACGACGGACAACGTGGCCGCCAGCGAGATGACGGCGATGAGCGCAACCTGCGTGAGGAGACCCGGATCGACGCCGAGCAGGACGTTGAGCCCGCTGGCCATCTGGCTTGCCCCGAGGCCCAGGGAGGTCGCTATGCCGAAAACGCCGCCGAACACGGCCAGCAGATCCACCAGGTCGCCGATCGGGCCGTAGATCCGGTTGCCGATGAGGGGGTACAGGGCGGAGCGTAGCGTCAGCGGCAACTTCTTGCGGTATCCGAAGTAGGCGAGGCAGAGCCCGACCAGGACATACGCGGACCAGCCGTGGACGCCCCAGTGGAAGTAGGTGACGCGCATGGCGTGCGCGGCCCGCCGCTCGTCCAGCGCCTCGGCGCCCGCCATGTCCGCGATCGGGTTGTTGGGGTACCCGGCGGCCTGGCTGTTGTCGAAGTAGAAGATCGGCTCGGCGATGGAGAAGAACAGCACTCCGATCCCGATACCTGCCGAGAACAGCATGGCGAGCCAGGAGAACCTGCTGAACTCGGGCGAGGAATCCTCATCGCCGAGCCGGATCCTGCCGAACCGGCTGCACGCCAGGAACAGGCAGGTGAACAGGGTGGCGCAGACCGTCAGGACGTAGAACCAGTCGAGCGTGCCCTCGATCCAGGCGCGGACGCGGCCGAACACGGCCCCCGCGGCATCCACGTCCCAGACCGTGGCGAGGACGAAGACGAGCACGACGCCCTTGGCGGCCACCGCCATCCCGGGATTCAGCCCCTTCCACAGCCCGCCCTGCGCCGTGGCTCGCGGGTTCCGCCGGCTCTTCATGCGGTTCGCTTCTTCCACACCTCGCTCAATGCTGACATCGTGTCCACCACTCGAAGCCTCACCCTGACGTTCCCGCGGGAACGTCTTCACGCGCCCCCGAAAGAAGACGCCGGAGGAAGGAGCAGCGCCATGGGCAAGGTGATGCTGGTCACCGGAGCATCCGCCGGCATCGGGCGGGAAGCCGCGATCCTCCTGGCTCGAAAGGGTCACACCGTGTACGCCGGCGCCCGGCGTCGGGACCGCCTGCAGGCGCTGGCCGAGCACGGCATCGCGCCCGTGGAGATGGATGTCACGAAGGAAGGCGACAATGAGCGGGCCGTGCGCCGGATCATCGAGGACGAGGGGCGCATCGATGTCCTGATCAACAACGCCGGCTTCGGCCTCTACGGCCCCGTCGAGGACATCCCGCTCGACGACGCGCGGTATCAGTTCGAGGTGAACCTGTTCGGCCTCGCCCACCTCACCCAGCTCGTCCTGCCGCATATGAGAGCGCAGCAGGCGGGCCGGATCATCAACGTCTCATCCGTGGTGGGGAAGATCTTCGTGCCTTTCGGCGCCTGGTACGTAGCCACCAAACACGCGCTGGAAGGCTGGTCCGACTGCCTCCGCCTCGAGACCGCTCCGTTCAACATCCAGGTCGTCCTCGTCGAACCGGGCGCGATCAAGACCGAGTTCTTCGACGTGACCCGAGCGCGGCTGAACGAGTACTACGACGGCACCGCGTACAAGGCGCAGTTCGAACCGTTCTTCCGGATGTTCGATGATCCGAAGGCAAGGGACCGGAGCACCGCGGCCCACGTACTCGGCGAGGTGTTGCTCGAAGCCGCCACCACCCCCAATCCACGCCGCAGATACGTCAAGGGCTCCATGGCGTGGCCCGCGCTCTTCATTAGGAAGTGGCTCGGCGACGGCATCTACGAATTCCTGCTGCGCCGCGCCTTCCGCTGACGCCTGACGTTCCCGCGGGAACGCCCCCGCCGTCGCTCAACTCGCGATGCGCCGCCGCCGTCGGGTTGGCGCCGCCGTTCGGCGCACGTAGCGGGCCACCTCGCCCATGCCGTCGACGCCGATCCGGGTGCCGAGTGTCTGATTGTAGTTCGTCGTGCCGTTGATGTCGTACGTGTAGCGGTGGCCCCACGCGTCGCGCACGAACTCGATGCCGGCGATCTCGATCCCTTCCTCGTTGCAGAGACGGATGTACCGCTGCACCAGCGGGTCGTCCTCCGCGACCGGCGAGGGGCTGAAGAGACCGGGGCCGGCCGGGCACACCTCGAGCGCCGCCTCCTCCTCCGTCCCGGCAGGTGCGTCTCTCTCCGCGGGCATCGGATTGCACGCGTCGGAGGGGCAGAGCTCGAACCCGTCTGCGGTGGAACTCCGCATGGCGAACAGGAAGCGGCCGCCCACGATCTCCACCCTCGTGATGAACGGTTCCGGGGCATCGATGTACTGCTGGAGGATCATCCGGGCGCCGGGCCCGGCATCGAAGCCTTCGCCGTCGAGATGCCGCTCGAGTTCCCGCGCGTGGCGGAAGAGGCGGATCCCCAGGCCCTTGCCGCCCTGGTCGTGCTTCGTGATGAACGGACCGTCGAAGGTGGCGGCCGCTTCGAGCAGGTGCTGCCTCCCCACGGCCAGCACCGTGCGCGGCGTGCGGATCCCGTGCCGCCGCAGGACCAGATCCTGCCGGAGCTTGCTCATCTCCAGCTCGAAGGCGCCGAGCCCGTTGATCACCCGTCGGCCGTGCGACTCCAGCCAGTAGAGAAGCTGGCGGGCGAGTTCCACGGTGTGGACGTGGCCGCGCGTGTGTGATGAGGGGCTGATGCGGTTGATCCAGATACCCTCGGGAGGCGGCGCCGATGGGTCGACGAGCCCCTCGTTCACGTGCACGAGGCGGACGCGGAAGCCCTCCCTCGCGAGCGCTTCCTGAAGGGGCGGAATCCAGGCCGGGTTTTCGTACAGCACATGTATCTGCGGCAAAACGGGACGAATCATGGGTTTCTCTCGGGTTGAGTCCGGTTGCGCGGGGCACAAAAAAAACCGCCCGGGTCGGCAGACCGGGGCGGCTCGAAAAGACGTTTTGAGCTTGGGGCTCAGCGCATCAACACACCCGGATCCACGCGTCGTGGAGACACGAACACATACAGGCGCAGGTGCTACAGGCGCAGTTCGCTCCGCGGGCGCGGAGAGGGCGGAGAGGTCGGATGTCAGACGCGCGAATCATGGCGCGATAAGATGTCGGAGCGTGGGGCGCAGGGCAACTTTTTCGTTTTTCCGTTGGAGGGGGATGAGTCACGGTGCCACGGGCTGATAGCGTTCGACCGCGACTTCGTTAGCGCGGGCCCGCATGCGGGACGCGTCGTGCCACGCCTGCATCCGCAGCAGCATGTCCATGTTCACGCCGAACGCTTTCTCGATGCGCAACGCCATCTCCGGAGAGAGCGCGGCCCTGCCGTTCACGAGCGAAGAGAGCGTTGCTCTCCGCACGCCGAGAATCCCGGCGGCCTTCGTCACGTTCAAACCCATCTCCTCGATGACCTCGGTGCGGACGAAGTCGCCCGGATGTGCCGGGGTCATGTTCACCTTGATTCCGCGGTCATCCATCAGTGGTAGTCCTCCAGATTCAGACGGTCCAAGATGCCGCCGCCCCTCTGCTCGAACGTGATCCGCCAGTTGCTGGAGACGGACACACTCCATTCGCCTCGGCGATCACCCGAAAGCCGGTGCACCCTCCAGCCAGGCGGCGCGTGGGCCCGAAACTCCTCGATGCTTTCCGCCAACAGCAAGACGGTCAAGATGTTGCGCACGCGATTCGTCTCGGAGTCTGGTCCGCGCCCGGTGTCAACAGAATTGTTGGCAACAGATCTGTTGACACACGCACTCACAGCTTCGGTGCGTGTCGGAGACCCGCTTCGCGACGCCACCGGCGCGCCTGGGGCGAGGATAATCAGCTGAGGTTCACGGGTCCCGTTATGCTACTCCGCGACGCCCTTCTCGTTGAGTACCTCCCACACCTTGTCGGGGGTGATCGGGATGTCGAGGTGCGTCACGCCCAGGTGCGCGAGCGCGTCCACGACCGCGTTCGCGATCGCCGGGGGCGCGCCCACCGTTGCCGACTCTCCGACGCCCTTGGCGCCAAGAGGGTGGTGGGGTGACGGGGTGATCGTGTGGCCGGTCTCCCACGCCGGGGTCTCCATGGAGGTCGGGACGAGGTAGTCCATGAAGGAGCCGGCGAGGTTGTTGCCGTCCTCGTCGTAGGGGATCTCCTCGAACAGGGCGGGGCCGATGCCCTGCGTGAGGCCGCCGTGGATCTGGCCCTGCACGATCATGGGGTTGATGATGTTGCCGCAGTCGTCCACGGCCACGAAGCGGCGCACCGTCACCTCGCCCGTGCCGCGGTCGATGTCCACCACGCAGATGTAGGTGCCGAAGGGGAAAGTGAGGTTGGGCGGGTCGTAGTAGTTCGTCGCCTCCATCCCCGGCTCCATCCCCTCGGGCAGGTTCGTGTAGGCGGCGAAGGCGCAGTCCTGGATCGTGACGGACCGGTCGGGGGCGCCCTTCACGGAGAACTTGCCGGGCTCCCACTCGAGGTCCTCCTCGCTCACCTCCATCAGGTGGGCGGCGATCTTCGCGGCCTTGGCGCGGATCTGGCGCGCGGCCATCGCGCCCGCGGCCCCGGCCGTCGGGGTCGAGCGGCTGGCGTACGTGCCCAGGCCGTACGGGGCGGTGTCGGTGTCGCCCTCCTCGACCTGGACGTGCGCGGCGGGGAGGCCGAGTTCCTCGGCGATGATCTGCGCGTAGGTGGTCTCGTGGCCCTGGCCCTGCGACTTGGTGCCGAAGCGGGCGATCGCCTTCCCCGTGGGGTGTACGCGCACCTCGGCGGAGTCGAACATCTTGATGCCGAGGATGTCGAAGTCCTTGGACGGGCCCGCGCCCAGCACCTCGGTGAAGCTGCACACGCCGATCCCCATCAACTCGCCGCGCGCGCGCTTCTCGGCCTGCTCGCGGCGCAGGTCGTCGTAGCCGATCATCTCCTTGGCCTTGTCCATCGCGCCCTGGTAGTCGCCGCTGTCGTACTCCCAGCCCAGCGGCGACTGGTAGGGGAAGGCCTCCTTCGGGATGAAGTTCTCCTCGCGCAACTGCGCCGGATCCTTCCCGATCTTGTGCGCCAGCGTGTCCACGACGCGCTCCATGCAGTGCACGGCCTCGGTCACGCGGAAGGAGCAGCGGTAGGCGACCCCGCCCGGCGGCTTGTTCGTGTAGACCGCGTCCACCTCGGCGTACGCCTGCTCCATGTCGTAGGAGCCGGTGCAGATGGAGAAGAGGCCGGCGGGGAACTTGGAGGGCGCGGCCTGGGCGTCGGAGTAGCCGTGGTCGGCGAGCGTCTTGATGCGGAGTCCGCGGATCTTGCCGTCGGCGTCCGCCGCGAGTTCGGCGTCCATGTGGTAGTCGCGCGCGAACGAGTCGGCCTGGAGGTTCTCCATCCGGTCCTCGATCCACTTGACCGGCTTGCCGAGCACGACGGAGGCCGCGATCGCGACCACGTAGCCGGGATAGACCGGCACCTTGCCGCCGAAGCCGCCCCCGATGTCGGGCGACACGACGCGGATCTTCTCTTCGGAGAGGCCGACATGTCCGGCCACGAGCGCGAGCACGGTGCGAATCGCGTGCGGGGCCTGCGTCGTCATGTAGACGGTGAGATGTCCCTCGACGGGGTTGAAGTCGGCCACGCAGCCGCAGGTCTCGATCGAGGCGACGTGGATGCGCGGCACGTGCATGCTCTCGCGCACGACGACGTCCGCCTCCTCGAACACCTTGTCCGTCGCTTCCTTGTCCCCCGCCTCCCAGTGCCAGATGCGGTTGTCGGTCTGGCCCTCCTTGTCGGTGCGGAGGACGGGCGCGTCTTCCTCGAGCGCCTTGAAGGGGTCGATGACGGGTTTCATGGGCTCGTAGTCGACCTCGACCGCGGCCACGCCGTCAGCGGCCGCGTAGCGCGAGGTCGCGATCACGGCCGCGACTTCCTGCGCCTGGTACATGACGGTGTCCGTGGGGAGCACCATCTGGGTGTCCGACATGAGCGTCGGCATCCAGTGCAGGTTGTACGCCTCGAGGTCCTTGCCGGTGAGGACGGCGAGCACGCCGGGCACCTCCAGCGCCTTGCTCGAGTCGATGCCCTTGATCTTCCCGTAGGCGATCGGGCTGCGGACGATGTCGAGCCACAGCATGCCGGGGAGAACGATGTCGTCGATGTAGTTGCCTTTGCCCTGCAGGAAGCGCGGGTCCTCCTTGCGCTTCATGGAGTGCCCCATGCCGCAGATGTCGGCGGAAGTCTTCGGTGCCATCAGCTGTCCTCCCCGTCGGTCGCGGCGTTGGCGGTTTCGGCGGCGGCGGCGCCCATCTTCTCGGCGGCGTACTGCACCGCCTTCACGATGTTCACGTAGCCGGTGCAGCGGCAGAGATTGCCGGAGATCGCCTCGCGGATCTCGGCCTCGCTCGGGTTCGGGTTCGCCTCGAGGAGGGCGGCGCCGGTCATCAGCATGCCGGGCGTGCAGAAGCCGCACTGGAGGCCGTGCTTCTCCCAGAAGCCCTCCTGGAGCGCGTGCATGCCGTCGGCTCCGGCGAGCCCCTCCACGGTCCCGATCTCGGCTCCGTCAGCCTGCACGGCGAGCACGGTGCACGACTTCGTCGGCTTGCCGTCGAGCAGCACGGTACAGGCGCCGCAGTGGGTCGTGTCGCAGCCGATGTGGGTGCCGGTGAGCCGCAGCTCATCGCGGATCAGGTGGACGAGCAGCATGCGCCCCTCGACCTCCGTCTCGTGCGCCTCGCCGTTCACGGTGACGCGGATCGGATGTGTCGTCATCGCTCTACCCTCCCGCTCCGGCGCGCGCGAGCGCCCGGCGTATGGCCCTCGCCGTGAGCACGCGGGCCATGTTCCGCTTGTATTCGACCGAGCCGCGCCGGTCCTCCACCGGCTCGGTCATATCGGCCGCGGCCTGGGCGGCGGCGGCGATGACCTCGTCCGCGCCGGGCGCCTTCGTGATCGCGTCGCGGACCCTCTCGATGGCGCCCCGCAGCCCGCCCGCCGGCACGAAATCCGCGCCGAGGAGCGTCTCTTCGGCGGCGGTCGCCCGGATGGGCGCGAAGCCCAGGTTCGTGAGCCCCACGCCCGCCTGCGTCACCTTGCCGTCGTCGTCGAGGGTGAGTTGCACGGCCGCGCCGGCCACCGCGTAGTCGCCCACCTTGCGTTCCAGCTTGACGTAGGCGCCGCCGCTGCCGGCGGGCGGCACCGGGACGTGGAGTTCGGTGAGGATCTCGTCGTCCCCCAGGGCCGTCATGAAGAGGCCGTGGAAGAAGTCATCGATGTTGATCGTGCGCGCTCCGTTGGGACCGGTGGCGACGACGCGCGCCCGGAGCGCGAGCATCGTGGCGGGGTGGTCGTTCGCGGGATCGCCGTGGGCGATGTTCCCGCACACCGTGGCGCGGTTGCGCACGAGCGGGTCCGCGATCACGCGGGCGGTGTCGAGCAGGATCGGATAGCGCTCTGCCACGGCCGCGGATTCCTCGAGCTGGGTCTCGGTCACGAGCGCGCCGATGCGGAGATAGCCGTCCCGTTCCTCGATCGTGTCGAGCCCGGGGATGCGGCCGATGTCGATGATGTGCGCGGGAGAGGCAAGCCGAAGCTTCATCATCGGGAGCAGGCTCTGCCCGCCCGACATCACCTTCGCGTCGTCCAGTTCGCCGAGGAGGCCGAGCGCGTCGTCCAGCTCGGCCGGCGCGTGATAGTCGAACTGCGGGGGGATCATGGCCCTGCCTCCTTCGCCTCGTTTTCAAGGGCGCTCGTCAGTCGCCTGACGAACTCCTGCAACATCCGTTTGGAGACGACCTGCGTCATGCCGCGGCCGAGCTGGGCGAGGATCCCCGTGACGGTGACGTCCGAGTCCATCGTCACCTCGGACCCGCCATCGGGAAGCGCCGCCACCCGGCTGTTCATCGTCATGTCGGCGGTGCCCATGCCGGCCTTGCCCTGGCCCAGGGCGCGGACCACCGCGGACCGCTCCTCTGCGTTCAACTCGAAGGATACGGTCCCGGTATAGGCGGCGACGAGGGGTCCGACCTTGACGGTCATGCCGCCTTCCCACGTCGTGTCGTCGATCCGCTCCGTGATTTCCGCTCCGGGCAGGAGTTCGGAGAGCTGCCGCGGGTCGGAGAGGATCGCCCACACCTCGTCGGCGGGCGCGTCGATCGTGAACCCTTCCTCGATTCTCATGGGCCTCTGTCCTCCATGGTCACCCGCACGGAGCGCTTGCGACGAACCACCAGGACATAGGCGATGACGGCACCGATGGATACCACCATGCCGATGTTCCCGTAGATCGTATTGACCTGCAGTCCAAGGAACAACGAGAACGAGAACATCAGATACAGCAATGCGATCACCGCCACGTGTGCGGCGACCTTCAGCACGGTCTTCATTGCTGCCCCCTCGTCGCTTGTTGCTGGAGATATGCTTCCGGCGAGGCGTCGAATCGGGCTCGGCAGCCCTCGCAGCAGAAGTAGACGGGTTCCCCCTCGAAGACGGAGGACGGAGAACCGGCCACCGGGACCGTCATGCCGCACACGGGATCCGTCGCCTGGTCCTCGGCTGGCGCCGCGGTCGCCGCATTTTCCGCGGCGGCGTCACCGGACCCGACCGCCCCCGATTCGTTCGGGCGCGCCTCGAGTTGGACGATTTCCGCGAGGATGCTGACGGCGATCTCCTCGGGGCTCTCGGCTCCGATGTCGAGGCCTGCGGGGCCGCGCACGCGGGCGATGTCGTCGGCGTCGAGCCCCTGCGCGGCCAGGACCAGGCGCACTTCCTCCATCCGGGTGGGCGAGGCGATCACGCCCAGGTAGTCCGGGGCGGCCGCCGCCAACTCCGCGAGCGAGCGCTCGTCTCGGCGTCCCATGGTGGCGACGACCCCGTACAGCCTCCAGCCGCGGGGGCGTTCGGCGTAGCGCGCCGCCGTCTCGGCCAGATCGTCCACGAGTTCGTCGGCGGCGGCCTCCAGCACCTCATCTTCGGAGACCTCTTCGGAAGGCTCGGCTACGGTGGTGTATCCCATCGCGCCGCCGAGGCGCACCAGCGCGAGGGCGACGGGCGAACGTCCCGCCACGATGAGGACGGGAGCCGGAAGAACCGGATTCACGTGCACTTCCACCTTCCCTCCGCTGCTGCAGGACATGGGTACGGGGAGCAGGCCGTCCGGGCGCCCGGGACTCGACCCGAAGGCGAGGAGCCTGGGCTCCCCCTGGTCCAGGGTCTCCAGCGCGTGACGGATCACCTCCGACCGGGTGCAACTGCCGCCGATCCAGCCGTGCATGACGCCGTCCGCCGAGATCAGCGCCATGTTGCCCGGCTTCCCGCTCGTAGGGCGCTCGCTCCGCACCACCGTGGCCAGCGCGTACGGCCGGCGCTCGGACGTGAGCCGCGCCGCGAGATCGAGCAGGTCGCGTTTCACGGGAGATCCCCCGCGCGGAGCCCCACCCCGGCGAGTTCCAGCCGCGCGGACTCGTACTCATCAGGTCGGTCGAGGTCTCGCAACCGGTCGGCCGGCCAGTCCACGAGGACCGCACGGTCGTGGTGGCGGCGCACGACCTCGCGCCCGCACCCCGCCCGCATCCGGGAGATCTCGCCGAACAGCCCGCGGTCGTAAAGGATGGGCGGCGCGTTCACCTCGCCGTAGCGCGACACGACGAGCGGCGCGTCGGTCTCCGCGTGCCGTTCCACCAGCGTACGCACCATGCGCACGGTCACGAAGGGCATGTCGGGGAGCATGACGACGGCGGCCCCGCGGGACGCCGGCACCGCGGCGACCCCGCACGCCACGGAGGTCTGGATGCCCGTCTCGTGGTCGGGGTTGAACACCGGTGCGCAGGCGAGATTCGCGACCTCCCGTTCGACCGCCTCCCGGAAACGTCCCGTGACGAGAATGACGGGGTCGAGTCCGGCTTCACCCGCGAGGCGGACGGCCCGGCGCACCAGGGTCTCGCCACCGGCGTCCAGCAGGAGCTTGTTGCGCCCCATGCGGGTCGATGACCCGGCGGCCAGCACGATCCCCGCGACCCTGCGCTCGTCGGACATGACCTTCAAGGTAGGCCGCCGCCGGATACCGTCGCGAGACCGGCGCTCCGCGACAGGAGCGGACCTGGCTCATGGCGCGCGACGTCGCCGGCGTCCGGCGAGACCGCGCGCCACGGCGACGCCCGACAGAATGACGGCGGCGCCCGCCAGTTGCTGCGGCGTGGGCGTCTCTGCCAGCCACATCCACGCCGTCGCCAGCGCGATCACCGGGACGAGGTTCTGGTACACCGCCGTCCGGCTCTGTCCGATCGTCTTCATGCCCCGCGACCAGAGCAGGTAGGCGATCGCGATCCCGAAGACGCCCGTGTAGGCCGTCGCGAACCAGATCCCCACCGGGATCGAACTCCAGTCGACGCGCATCAGGTCCGGGATTCCCATGGCGACGATGACGGGAAGGGCGGCCCAGAGCGTCCACCCCGTCACCTCCAGCGCCCCGCGGCGCTTCGTGATGCGCCGTCCGAAGACGGTGAAGGACGCCCACGAGAGCGCGGCCCCGAGGACGAGCAGATCGCCGAGACCGGCGCCTCCGACTTCCTGCGTGCCGCCGGTGATTAGGATCGCCATCCCGGCGATCGTCGCGGCGACGCCCAGGAGCATCGCGAGGCTGAACCGCTCCCGCCCGAGCGCGGACGCGATGAGGAGCACCCACACGGGACTCGTGGAGAGGAGCAGCGCCGCGTTCCCGGTCAGCGTCAGGTCGATCCCGTAGATGAAGGTGGCCTGGAAGATCACGTGGCCCACCACCGCGAGTCCCACAACCCGCGGCCACTCGCTCCGCGGCGGGAGGACCGGCCGCCCGGTGGCCCGGAGGAGGAACAGGACGGCCAGCGCCGCGAAGGGGAAGCGCACCGCGTTGAACGCGAGCGGATCGAGTTCCCGCAGGACGATCTTCACGACGGAGAAGTTGATGCCCCAGATGATCGCCGTCGCCAGGAGTCCGAGGTCGACCGTGAGGTCGCGCGGATGCCGCCGGGAGGGACGGCCACCCTTCGAGTTCGTCAATCGCGCAAGCCATGGGGTGTGGGGACAGGAGGGCCCCGGCAGGAACCCGGGGACGGGACGGCTGAGTATATTCCGGGAGTGCTCCGCGAGTCGACCGCTGTGAGGCGACCGGCCGGAATCGAACGCACACGCCGTGGCGAAACGAGCGTCCTGATGAATGACGAGTTCATGAGGCGGGCCATCGACCTGTCCGAACGCAGCGTGGAGGAGGGTGGCGGACCGTTCGGCGCCGTCGTGGTGAAGGACGGCGAGATCGTCGCGGAGGGAACGAACCGCGTCACGCTGGACAACGACCCCACGGCACACGCCGAAATCCGGGCGATTCGAAGGGCCTGCGACCGGCTGGGAACGTTCGATCTCGGCGGTTGCGAGATCTACGCGAGCTGCGAACCGTGCCCGATGTGCCTGGGAGCGATCTACTGGAGCCGCATCCGCCGCGTCTACTACGCGAACACCCGCGAGGACGCTGCGGCCATCCGGTTCAGCGACGAGGACATCTACGACGAGTTCTCCCTGCCACCCGAGGAGCGCAGGATCGTCTCGCTCGTGCTGGTCCCCTCTCCGCGGGCACGCGACGCCTTCGAGCTCTGGACCCGAACACAGGACAAGATGCCGTACTAACCGATTCTCGCCTGCCGATTGGCTCCGGTCCGCTCGGCTAGGAGCGGGCGCGTAAAGTCGCGCACGAACTGTGCGAGCAGGTGTTGGCGGGATGTGGTTGCCAGTTGACCGAGCGTGCGCCCCGGCCACCTCATCGACTGGCGGTGGAGCGTCGGTCGGGAGATCCACAGACGTCCGGCCACGCGATCCCAGACAAGCCCGGATGACCTCAGCTCGTGGGCCCGGAGAATGACCAGCGCGCGAAGGAAACGGGCGAGGGTTGTGCGTCCGGCGACACTCTTCCGAAACTCCTGAGACAGCGTCACGTGGGAGTAGCGAACGGCGCCGGCCAACTCCCGCACGCTGCGAACCGGCCGGTCCGTAGCCGCCGCCCTCAAGCCGTGCGCAAGGGCCGAGCGAAGAGAGGGAGACAAGGTCGATTCCTCAATGTCCCGGGCCAGATCGTGCCCATGATCCTCTCCGCACGCGGCTCGGATCGCGGGGTGGAGCATGCTCGGGAGATCCTCGAACCAAACCACCGCGGACACCCTGATGCCGCTTAGATGGAGCGCGACCTCAGGCTCGGGATCCGTGACCACGATGACCGGGACTCCGGGCCAGTCATCCTTCATCTTTTCCAACGGCTCGATCCACCGCGCCAAGTCCGGCGCGCGGCAGCCCAGAATGAGACATCCGACGCCGGCGTCGTCGCCCGCCAGACAGCCGATATCGGTAACGATGCGGGCCGGACCGTCGACCGCATTCTCGATAGGTGCGGCGTCGTACGAGGAATCCGCAACGATGTTGATCATTCGAACCTCCCCGAACTCCGAGAAGGGAGACCGGGTCGGGCAATCCTCCCATCGAGGATCAGCCATCGGCCGGGGTCTTCCACAAGCGATGTATGGTACCACAGTGGGGTTAGCTCGGAAGTCATAAGCGTTTCGCGTGAGCCGGGAGCTTTTCAGTATGCCGGGACTGTTATGGCGTCCTCGGCGCGTAAATCAGAGAAACCTCGAGTTCGGCGTCAATTGTACTGGCAAATATCAATTGTTGTATTTCGACCTGTTCCGTTCCTCAACGCTACTAATATTCCTGGCTAAAGAGATTCATCTATTGTCAGATCGATTATCAGTGGCGATTATGGCCGAACCATCGACGGTTAGTCTCGATCATTGTGGCTTTACATACGAAGAGTCCGCAACGCCGGTCATCGCGGGGAACGGTTGGTGCGGCGGAACAACGCAAGCACCTCTCCGCTGTACTCGTCGGGCACTGCGAAAGGCGAGATGGAGTTCCCCGTGCGCGGGTGCGAGTAGCCGCGATAGGAGAGGCGCGGCCTGAGTATCCGCCACTCGCGGATCAGCCAACGATCACCGGCAACACGCTCGAAGCGAAGTTGCCCCCCGAAACGAGATTCCTCGATGCGAATGACGAGAATCCTGACGCGGCGATCAGGAGTACGAAGCTCGGTGTAACCCCGCAGCGGCGGAACCAGATGTCGCTGGAGGAACGGCCGCAGCGACGTGTAGTTGAACGCCAGTTCCCGCGGTTCGTTGGCCACGGTGTCGATCCACAGCACCCCCCTGACGTCAACGACCTCCCGGCCGGGCCTCGGCTCAAACGCCAGCCCGGCCGCGATTTCGGCCCCGGTCCCGACCTCGGCCTCGGCTGGGCTCAGGCAGTGCGTCGCGAGGAACCCAGGCGATGCCAGCGCGGCACCGTCCGGGGCGTAGAACGTCGTCAGGGAATCGTCAACGATGTCCGCGTATCCGTACGCCTCTAGGTGTCCCGGCGACGCGTTGGGTAGCGCCTCCGAGACCATGACTGTCACGGTGTCCCGTCCAGGGCGGAACCTGCCTCCCTTCCAGATCCTGATCGGCCGTTCCAGCCGTACAAGCAGAGAGTCGTGAGTCTCGGCGGTGGACATTGAGTCCAGGATCGGGAGGACGGACTCGTACAGATCGAACGCACGCTGCCGCTCCTCGGGAGTCGTCGGACAATCGGTCTGCTCCGTGACCATCAGTTCCGGGAGCGGCACCGCCCGCACCGGGACCTCGAGGCGCAAGGGGCCGGTCGCTTGGGCGGAGTCGATGCGGACCGGGCCGGAGGTCCACGACTCGTAGCCGATGCGCGACACCCGCACGCGGTACGTGCCCGGAGGCGGCAGCGGCAGGCTGAACGCGCCGCTCGAGTTGGACAGCGTCTCCCACACGACAACGCCGTCGGGACCGTCGACAGACACGACCGCCCCGTCCACCGGCGCACCGTCGCCCTCCGACAGAAGGATCCCCGTCAGCCGCGCGCCGGGCTCCTGCGCGGTAACCATGGGCGCAAGCAGGGCCAACGCGAGGCTCGCGGCGAGAATCGCGCGGACGCGCACGTAGCGAGTCACACCATCATCCGCCGGCGCGTTGGACCCGCAGCACCTGAACCGCGGGCACGTCGAACGCGTCGCGGACCTCCGCCCACACCCGATCTCCGCTCACGGCGAGCAGCCGCGCGCCCTCGGGGGCCGCCACCCGCGACACCTCTCCCCCGCCGCCCTCGCCGGAGACGACGATCCACTCATTCGATCGCCCCGACAGTTCGTGCACTTGTAACCACATGCTGCCATCCGGATCCATGACCACGCCCTCGTCGACGATGCCCCGCCCACGGTTCTCGACCGGCGGGTAGCGGTCGGGGGCGTCGAGCGCCTCCAGCACCGCGCCGACCGCCGCCGAACGGCTGGGGAACGCGCCGAGTTCGACCACCCGCTCCACGGCCTCGAGGTCTTCCGCCCACGCCCGGATCTCGCCGGCGTCGAGGGGGCGCGGCTCGTACGACACCTTCACGGTGTCCACGATACCTCGCAACACGTCGTGCCGCTCCACGACGAAGAACGCGGGCGAGCCCGCTGGCGTCGGACGCCGGATGACCGCGACGCGCCGCCCGCCGGGCCCCACGGCGATCATATCACTGTGAGAAAACGGATTGCGCAGTTGCAGGCTGCCGTCGCCCGTCGGTATCCGGGCCGCGACGGATCGGTCCCGAAGGTCCAGGAGCGCAAGGGGAGAGCCTTCCGGAGCGGCCCCGCGCTCGACGCGAAATGCGAGCACCTCCGCCAGTACGTCCCTCTCCGCCCACCTGAAGGCCATTATGCTCTGGTCCGCCAAGGCCGCGAACGGTCGCACGATCTCGCCGTCCGCCGTCGCGGCGTCCCACGTGGCCGGGCCGAAGTCCGCCAGGCTCTCCCCGGTCGAAGCATCATAGAGGTTGACGCGGCGCCGCGCATCCGCGACCCACAGCGTGTCGCGCCCCAGCAGCCCGAGACGCCACGGCGAGAGCAATTCGCCCGGACCTTCGCCCCGACGACCGATTCGCTGCCGGAACGCTCCGTTCGGGCCGAACGCCAACACGCCCTCCGTCCGGGCATCGAGCATGAACATCGACCCGTCCGCGGTGTGGACCAACTGCTCGATGTACGTGAGGGGCACGCTGTCCGGGACCGCCAGCCGGGAGACCGCGACGAGCGTGTCGCGACGTTCCTGGGCCGGGAGACCCTCAGCTGTGGCGAAGACCGCCACGACGGCAAGCACCGCCTTGATCATGATCCGATCTCCTATCCGTACTCGGAGCCACCGATGATCGGAAGAAGCCCCGGGCCTCGGTTTCCTCCGATCATCGGCAACGCCCGAGCGGCCTCAGATGATGATCGACTCGGTCCGGCGACGCATGTCCTCCGCCTCATCGGAACCGTACAACCTCACCACAATGCGGCTCCTGCAGTCCCGGACGTGCTCCGTCGGCGAATCCTGTGCCTCAAGCCCCTGTGACGCCGAAGACGCGAACGTTCGCTCCCGCAGGAGCGCTCCGTCTGCACCTACGTCGTTGAACCCGATCCGCGGATCGCACCACTGGCGGCCCCAGGAAATGCACCACTCCACGCCGCCCCACTCGCCCCAGACGCATATATCGTGCCCGTCGTCCCCTCCAGCCTCGCACTCGCCCGAGAAGGTGCCACAGCTTTCGCAGATTGCTATTCCAGTGTCCTGCGCCTGCGCGTTGTTGGGCGTCAGGGCCGCGATGCCGAGGATGATCGCGCCGGCGATCATCCAGTTCGAGATCTTCTTCGTCAGCATGTTCCGCTCCTTCGTTTCGGGTTCAATCCCTGGCCCGGGGTGGTTGCCAAGTCCATTCGTAGGTGAGGATCTCGACGCGGTCCGTCCGGCGGACGGCCAGCAATTGCCGCCGGTACGGAGAGGTGTCGAGAATCCCGAAGGGAACGTCGATGACCCGCCGGCGCGTGAACGCGCCCGATGAATCGTAGATGACAAGGTGACGCCGGTCCGACGCGAGATCGGCCAGCACCTGGACGAAGCCGGAGTCGAGGGCGAACACGCCCGTGCCGACCCACGGGTCGCTCGCGTAGTAGGTCTCGTTGCCGGCAGGGATACTCCCCGCCGCTGTGCGGTCGCCGCCGTCCGCGGCGGCCGACCAGGCGAACGGATAGTGGCGGGACGAGACGATGATGCCGCGTGGCCCGCTCGACACGGAGATGGCCGCGCTGTCGGACCACGCGATCGGCAGATCGACGCCCGACCGGGAGGTCGTGCCACCGCCCCTCACGAGCGAGACCCGCGTCGTCGGGATTCCGTCGGGTCCGCCGAGGCCCGTCCCGCTGGCGGACACCCAGCCCGTCGCGTCACGAGCCGCGGGCAGGCTCGGGTCGGGGCCGCTCCAGGCGGTCGCGCGGCATTGGTCATCGGAGAAGCGGATGATCTGCGCCTCATCCGCCCCCGCCATGCCCCCGTCGATGATCTCGATGACGGGTCCCCCTCCCGCCGCCGGGGTGCTCACGAAGGCCGCTCCGAGCGGCGCGCGAACCCTCTCGGGGCACACGGCGCGCGCCTCGGCGTGGCGCGTCGATGCGATCCAAACCGTATCGCCACTCCAGAACAGTCTGGCATCCCCTCACGGAGACAGCGCACCGCCGCGAACGAGAACGTGCCCGGGCATTTCATGCCTGCCGGACTCGGTCAGCACCAGCCGGCCCGCCTGTGCGGACACGCGCCCGTTCGACGCGATCCACGCCGTGCAGCAGATGGCGATCAACCGCCTGTGTGATGTAGCCCGTGGTCGTCGCATGTCCCCGTGTGTCTGCTTTCTGCCGTCGTCTTACGACCCACTCCTGACCTGGATCGGTCCACAAGAGGAAAGAACCGATAGCCACATGAGGCTCCCGACAATGTCAAAACCGATGGTTAGGCGTATCAAAAGTGTTGTTTTGGCCGCGCCGCGCCCCGACCTGGTTCGGCAGGCGACCCCGAGTCCGCGAATCGTTGAAGCCGAAGCGGCGGGCCATCGACCTGTCCGAACGCAGCGTGGAGGAGGGCGGCGGGACCGGACGCCGTACTAATGGGAATTCGCCGACGAGTCCCGGCGCTTGCGGGGTAGACTCGCACGCGCGGGTCCCACAAATGGGGGATTGTCCCTCCCAGACCCCTCGCTAGCTTGCGCTGGACCGACTTGCGGCTGGGTGTAGACGGAGAATCGGAATGAGCCGAAGAAGTGGGACGAACTTCAAGGCCTCGTGTTTCGTGCTCATCCTGCTCGCGGGCTGCGGTGGCCAGGATCCGATGGGACCCGTCCCGCCCCCGACCGCCGGCATCACTGTGTTCGCGCGCGCGGACTACCGCGGTCCCCATCGAACCTTCCTCGACGATGTGGAGGACCTGAAGCGGCTGGTCGACGATCCTCAACCCCGTGAAGAGGAGTGCGCCGACAAGATCTTCGGTCAGGAATACTGGACGGACTGTGTCTCTTCCATCCGAGTCGCCGACGGGTGGCAAGCGGTCGTGTACCAGCACGATACTTATCGCGGGGACAGCCTCGTCGTCACGTCCGACATCCCGGACCTCAGCGCGATACAAATGCCATCATCACCCGAATTCCCAACGTGGACCTGGGATGAAACGATCTCATCGATACGCGTACGGCGGGAGACGCGCCCCTGAGCGCGGCTGATTACAAGGCGCGGATGGAAGGGAACGTCACGAGAATCGACTGAAATCGTTTCGTTCTTGCCCGGCCTCCGCAAGGGTCTTGAGCACGACACCTGCGTTCGAGGGCGGCTCAACGTTGACCGGGTGCGGTGCGTTCTCTAAGGTGCCGCCGCCGCGGCCGCTCACGGGCGGGCCGGCGCGACGATCCGCGGGACGGAAGGGGAGCCATGGCAAACCAGGTCGACGCCGGAAGATGCAGGCGGCCCGTGCGCCTGCTGGCCGGAGTCCTGGTAGCCCTTTCGCTCGTCGTCGTCGGTCTCGCGGAGGGTTCGCATACTCACGACGACGGGGGCCATTCCCCGGCGGCGTGTCTCGTATGCGAGCTGGTGCACAAGGTGGGGCCCGTGGTTTCCTCGGCCACGCTGAGCGTCAGCGGGCCCAGTCTCGTGCGGGCTCCCGCCCTGCGCGAACACCGGCTGATTGTCCGCGCCGTCCATCTCTCCCCTCACCGTAGCCGCGCTCCCCCGCTTCCCATCTCTCTGTAACGAGAAGCTGTAACGAAGCGCCGCCCTGCCGGTCCGAAGATCGGCAGGAGACTTGTCGACCGCTGCGCCGGTGACGGCGCGGCAAACGCGAGAGATGGAGATCCATGCAGACCGCCGAATCGGGTGCGGGGCGACCGCCCCTCCTCGAGGCCCGCGGGCTCAGCAAGCGCTATGGCGCCACGCAGGCCCTCGATTCCCTCGACCTGGCCATCGAGCCGGGAGAGGTCTACTGCCTCCTCGGTCCCAACGGGGCGGGGAAGACCACGACGATCAACCTTTTCCTCGGCTTCGTGTCGCCGTCCGGGGGCCAGGCCCTGGTGTCCGGGATGGACGTGTCCACCCACGACCGGGAGACGAAGCACCGGCTCGCCTACATCCCGGAACAGGTGATGCTGTACCGCAACCTCAGCGGGCTGGAGAACCTCGAGTACTTCGCCGCCCTGGGCGGGAAGGGGTCGCTGGGGCGGGAACGCCTCGCGGACATCCTCGTCGAAGCCGGGCTGGAGCGCGACGCGGTCGACCGCCGCGTGTCCGAGTACTCCAAGGGCATGCGGCAGAAGGTCGGCATCGCGATCGCGATGGCCAAGGAAGCCGACGCCCTCCTGCTCGATGAGCCGACGTCCGGCCTCGACCCCAAGGCCTCCAACGAGTTCTCGGCGCTGATCGAACGGCTCAGGCACGGCGGCGTCGCGGTGCTCATGGCGACGCACGACCTGTTTCGCGCCAAGGAGACGGGGACGCGCGTGGGCATTATGCGCTACGGAAGCCTCGTCACGGAGCTGGGCACGGACGAGATCGGCCACGCGGATCTCGAGCGCGTCTACCTGGAACACATGCATGACTAGGAGTCGGCGATGATCAGGCATATCATCCGCAAGGAATTCAGCGACGTGCTTCGGGACGGCCGTTTCCGATGGTGCTCCGTCCTCGTGGGAGCGCTGCTGCTCGTCTCCCTGGGCCACGGATGGGTCCAGGCGCGGGAGGCGCAGCGCGAGCACGCGGCCGCGCAGGCGACGGCGCGCGACCACTGGGAGTCGCAGGGCGAGAAGAATCCCCATTCCGCGGCCCACTACGGCATCTATGCGTTCAAGCCTCGCCTCGCCCTTTCCTTCGTGGACGAGGGCGTGGACCCCTACACCGGGACATCGGTGTGGCTCGAGGCGCATCGGCAGAACGATTTCCTGCTGCGCCCCGCGCAGGACGCGACGTCGGCCCAGCGCATCGGGGCCCTCACGGCGGCGCAGGTGCTGCAGCACCTCGTGCCCCTGCTGATCATCCTGCTCACCTTCGGCGCGCTCGCCGGCGAGCGGGAACGGGGCACGCTTCGCCAACTGCTCGCGACCGGGGTCGGGCGGCGCGATCTGGCGCTCGGCAAGGCACTCGGCATCGCCGGTGCGCTGGCGCTGCTGCTCGTGCCGGCGGCGGCGGTGGGGGCGGCGGCCCTCGTCGTCGGGAGCCCCGGTCCAGCGGCATCCCCGGTGGCCCGGGCCGCGGTCCTGTCCGTCGTCTACCTCGGCTACTTCGCGGCCTTCCTCGCGCTCTCGCTGGCCGTCTCCGCCTGGGCCCGCTCGACGCGCACCGCGCTGGTGATCCTGCTGGGTGTGTGGGTCGTGAACGGGCTCGTCGCGCCGCGCGTGGCGGTGGATCTGTCCAAGTGGATGCACCCGACGCCCTCCGCCCTTGAGTTTGCTCAGACGGTTGAACGGGAGATGGCCAGTGGCACGGAGGACATCCCCCGTCCGGACAACGACGCGCTGACCGAGGACCTGCTGACGGAGTACGGGGTCGAGCGGGTCGAAGACCTGCCGATCAACCAGTCGGGCGTCCTGCTCCAGGCGAGCGAGGAGTTCGGCGACCGGATCTTCGACCGGAACTACGGCGCGCTCTGGGACGAATTCGAGCGCCAGGGGGCCGTCCACGAGATGGTCGCGGTGGCTGCGCCGCTGCTCGCGGTGCGCGCGCTCTCCATGGGACTGGCCGGAACCGACGTCGAGCAGCACCGGCACTTCGCGAGCGCCGCGGAGACGTACCGCCGGGATCTGATGCGGCGGATGAACGGCGACCTCACGGAGAACTCCCTCTCGGGCGATTTCTCCTACCAGGCCGGGGCCGAACTCTGGGAGTCGACGCCGCCGATGCGGTACGACGCCCCGACCCTGGGCTGGGTGTTAGGCAACCGGATCCTGTCACTCGTCGTTCTCGGGGGATGGCTCGTGGGAGCGGTCCTGATCGCCGCGGCGCGCGTACGGCGCGCGGAGGTGGCGTAGGATGACCGCGCGCACCGTGCTCCGGAATGAGTGGCGTCTGCTCATGGCGGACCGGCCGCTCCGAATCGCACTCGGACTCTTCGCGCTCCTGCTCGTCTACGCGCTCGCCAACGGCGTGGTCTGGACGCGCTTTCAGGAGCGCACCGTGGAGGCCGCGCAGGCCGGCAACGTCGAGCGAACGCAAGCTCTCGCGCAGGAACTGGCCGACATCGAAGCCGGTGCGGAACCCGCTTCGCGCTTCTCGGATCCGCGACTGCCGAACGTGATGGGCGGGGCGCGGGGCCGCCACACGGCGGTCCTGACGCCGGGCCCCCTGACGGCGCTCACGGTCGGACAGAGCGACCTGCTGCCGTATTACTACGACGTCAACATCTACACGAACGAGTCGTCGTTCCAGCAGAACGGTGAGGTCGAGAGTCCCCTGAACCTGATGGTCGGGCGCTTCGACCTGGCCTTCGTGGTCATCTACCTGCTGCCGCTGCTCGTGCTGGCCCTGAGCTTCAACGTCCTCTCGGAGGAGCGCGAGCAGGGGACGCTGGCGCTGACCCTGTCGCAGCCCGTGTCAGCGCGGGGCGTCGTGGCGGCGAAGCTCGCGTTCCGCGCTCTCGTGGCGGTGGGGATGGTGCTGGCGGTCTCGCTCGTCGGGCTCCTCGTGACGGGGGGCTTCGGCGCCCCGGGCCGGATCCTCCTCTGGTGCGCCGCCGTCGTCGCGTACGCGCTCTTCTGGTTCGTGCTCGCGGCGTGGGTGAACAGCCTGCGCCGGTCTTCCGCGTGGAGCGCCACGGTGCTGGTGGGTGCGTGGCTGGTGCTGGTCGTCGTGCTCCCGGCCGGGATCAACATCGCGGCCGGCCTCCTGCACCCGCTGCCGTCGCGGGTACAGATGATCACCGCCCAGCGCGAGGCGTCGAACGATGCCGTGAACCGCCGCAGCGAACTCCTCGCCCGGTACCTGGAGGACCATCCCGAGATGGCCGAGGGCGTGGTGGCCGATGAACCCGGCCTGGGGGCGCTGGCGTGGGCCGCCACCGACGCGGTCAACCGCCGCCTGGAGGAGGTGACGGCCGAACACGACGCCAGCCGCGCGGAGCAGATCGCGCTGGTGCGCCGCTACCGCTTCCTGTCGCCGGCGCTCATGGCCCAGGAGGTGCTCCTCGACGCGGCGGGGACGGGGGACGCGCGGTTCTCCGGCTTCCAGGCGCAGGTACGCGCCTTCGCCGAGCGATGGCGGGACTTCTTCGTGCCCGCGATCGTTGCCGGCGAGCAGATGGATGCCAGCGCCATTTCAAGCGTACCGCAGTTCCACCTCGCCGAGGAGGTGTCCGGCGAAGTCACGCGCCGGGCCGCCGTTCCCCTCGGCGTTCTGGGTACGCTCCTCATCCTGGTGGGGGCGGGCGCGGGGGTCGGACTCGGCCGCGTACGGGGAGCCGACTAGCGAATGGGTCTTCGCAACGCGCTGCTCGTCGCCCGCCGTCAGGTGGGAGCGGTCCGTGAGGATCGGTACATGGTCTTCCTGCTGGGGCTCGTCATCGCTCTCGGCGTGGTCGCGGTTCTCGGTGCCCGGCACCACGCGGCGAGCGAGGCGGAACAGCGCGCCCGCTACCAGGCGATGGTCGAACGCCAGTGGCTGGAGCAGCCGGACCGTCATCCGCACCGGGTCATCCACTACGGGTTCCTCGTCTTTCGGGATGAGGCGCCGCTCGCGTTCTTCGATCCGGGGGTCGGGACCTGGGCGGGGACCTCGCTCTTCCTGGAAGGGCATCGGCAGAACACGGCCAACTTCGGCGATGCCCGCCACGCGACCGGGATGCTGCGCTTCGGCCGCCTCACGCCGGCGAGCGTCCTGGCGCTCCTCCTGCCGCTGTTCGTCGTCGTCGCGGGCTTCGCCTCCGTGAGCGCCGAGCGAGAGCGGGGCACACTTCGACTTCTCCTCGCCCAAGGGGCGACGCCGGCCCAGATCCTCGCGGGCAAGGTGCTGGGCACGGGGGCGGTGGCGGCCCTCGCCGCCCTTCCCATCGGTGTTGCCACTCTGGTCATCGCCGGGTCCGGGTCCGTGGGTCCGGTCTCGGCCGGGCGCCTGGCCGGGTTGGCGGGCATCTACGCGGCCTACCTCGCGGGATGGGTGCTGGTCACCGTCCTCGCCTCCTCCTTCCGGGCCTCCTCGCGGAGCGCCCTCGCGCAATTGATCGCGGTGTGGGTCGTCCTCTGCGTCGCCGTGCCGCGCCTCGGGGCCTCCGTGGCCGGAGCGCTGCACCCGCTGCCCTCCCGCGCCGAGTTCACCGCCCAGGTGGAACGCGCGTTGAACGAGGTGGGCGACAGCCACAATCCGGAAGATCCCTTCTTCCGCTCACTGCGGGACGAGTACCTGGCCCGCTACGAGGTGGCGTCGGTCGAGGAACTTCCCGTGAACTGGGGCGGCGTGGTGAGCCGCGAAGGGGAGGCCGTCACCAGCCGGATCCACGAGGAGCAGCAGCGGGATCTCGTCGAAGGCCAGCGCCGTCAGGACCGCGTCCTTTCCTTGGCGGGGCTGCTCTCCCCCTATCTCGCGACGAAGGACCTCTCCATGGCGGTATCCGGGACCGGGCCGGAGGCGGTGGAGGCGTTCCGGGCGCAGGCCGAAACCCACCGGTACGACCTCATACAGCGCCTCAACGATCTTCACATCAGCGAGATCCACTACGAGAACGACCGCGCCCAGCGCCTGCCGCGCGAGCATTGGGCGGAATTCCCGACCTTCGGGACGCGGCCGCCCCCGCTCGGAGGGGCGCTCGCCGGTCGCGCGCTTTCTCTGGCCGCGCTCGGTCTGTGGATCCTCCTGCCGCTGTTGGGCCTCGGCCTGGCACGGGGACGGCTGGCGCGCGTGGGGGTGGAGCGGGCCGCATCGTGAAGGCGCGGCTCCGGCTGCTCCGACTGGACATGCTCCGGCTGACCCGCTCCACCGGCGTCGCCGTCGCCGTCGTCCTGCTCCTGGCGATCGGGGTCTACGCGGCGTGGCGCGGCGCCCGCAACATCGAAGCGGCGGAATCCTCCGCGGTCGCCGCGGAGACCGCCTACGGCGACCAGCTGGCCTACCTCCTCTCCACCTATCCCCCCGCGACGGAAGCGGGGGAGGTGCTCTACTACCTGGCCTTCCCGGCCCCGCAGCCGTCCCTGCCTCTGGCGGGGCTCGCCCGGGGCCGGACGGAGGTCGAGACGGCCAGCCTGCGAATCCGGCTGCTGGCACTCGAGGGGCAACTCTACGAACACGAGACGGTGAACCCGCGCCTCGCCGCGGCGGGTGACCTCGACCTCGCCTTCCTGCTCATCGCGCTCCTTCCCCTCTTCATCATCGCCCTCACCTACGACCTCGTCTCCAGCGAGCGGGAGGGGGGCACCTGGAACCTCATCCGCCTCTTCGCCCGGCCGCGGCGGCTGCTCGCCCTCAAGCTCGCGTCGCGCGTCTGTCTCGTCGGCGCGGTGGTCGCGGTCCCGGTCGCGGTCGCGGCGTCGCTGGCGGGCTTCTCCCTCGACGGCCGGGCCGGTTGAGCGGTCGCCCTCATCGTGCTGCACACCGGGTTCTGGTTCGCGCTCTGCCTCGGCGTCGCGTCCGGGCGCCGGTCCTCCACCGCCAACGCCATGATCCTGGTCGGGACGTGGGTCGCGCTCACCCTCCTGGCGCCCGCCGCGCTCAGCCTCGCGAACGCGATCCTCCATCCCGTCCCGGAGGCGCTGGAACTCACCGTGCGCCAGCGGCAGGGATATCACGAGGCCTGGGACATGACCAAGGGCGAGACGATGCAGGGCTTCTTTGAGGACTACCCGGAGTGGAGCGACCGGACGGTCCCGGAGGACGTGTTCACGTGGGCCTGGTACTATGCCATGAACCATCGGGGCGACCGGGCCGCGCGCGACGCGTCCGCCGCCTACCGCGACGTGCTGCGGGAGCGGGAAGGGTGGGCGCGGCGGTGGTCCCTCCTCGTGCCCCCGCTCGCGGCCCAACTCGCCCTCGACCGTCTCGCGGCCACCGATCTGGGCGCGCAACTCGCGTACCAGGACGCCGTCCGCCAGCACCATGAGCGGTTGAAGACCTACTTCTACCCGCACTTCTTCGCGGCCACGCCGATCAATGCGGTCGACTGGGACGGGGTGCCCGTTTTCGAGCCGGCCGCACTGGAGGAAGGCGCGACGCGGGCCGGCTTTCCGGCGGCGACCGCCCTCGTCCTGGCCTCGATCCTCGTGCTTGCCGCGGGAGCGCGACTCTCCGGCCCTCGCGCCGACTGACCCCCGGAGGCCGTTAACGCGCGCCGTTCCCCAGCGCTTCCAGCACGACGCCGGCCAGCTTCGGCATGTGGTCGCGCATCCGCGAATCGTCGGAGTTGACCTGGATCGAGACGGCCACGCCGTGGTCCGGGTAGTACGCGAGGAGGGAGTTGTATCCGGG
Source organism: Candidatus Palauibacter rhopaloidicola (assembly GCA_026914155.1). Classification (GTDB taxonomy): domain Bacteria; phylum Gemmatimonadota; class Gemmatimonadetes; order Palauibacterales; family Palauibacteraceae; genus Palauibacter; species Palauibacter rhopaloidicola. The sequence continues at coordinate 149,824 of JAPPGH010000039.1, forward strand.
CCAGAAGCCCCCGTGGCCGTACGTCAGCCCGTGCTCGCTCTCGGCGACGGAGACCGCCAGTCCGTACCCCAGGTGCGGCCTGGTGCTGTCGGCCGGGAACCCGACTTCGAGCAACTGCGGAAGGTCGTCCCCCGAGATCGCCTCGCCCTCGTACAGGAGCTTCGCCCAGCGCACCATCGCCTGCGGGTTGTTCACGAGGCCGCCCCCCGTCCACTCCTGCAGTGGATGGAGGATGAACTGTCCATCCACCACCACCTCGAGCGGCGTACCGTAGAGCCGTGAGCTCGCGTGCGCGTAGCCCTGCGCGAGTCCGGGCAGGTCGCGCCGGTCGGCCGCCAGCGTGAGGTCGAGGCCGAGCGGGTCGAGGAAAAACTCGTCGAGAAGGTCGTAGTAAGCGCGGCCCGTCGCCTCCTCGATGGCCAAACCCGCCAGCGTGTAGTGCACGTCGCTGTAGTGGTAGCCCCCGCCGGCGGGGAAGAGCGGCTCGGCGTCCAGCACCGTCTCGGCGATGAATTCTTCCGGGGTCATGTAGGCGTCGGGATCGCGGAACACTTCGCCCAGCCGCACGGCGAAGTCGGGGTCCTCGAAGTACGGCTGGATCATGCCGGCCGTGTGGTTCAGGAGGTTGCGCACCGTGAGGTCCGCGTGATTCGGGACCCGGGAGAACCACTCCTCGTCGCCGAGCCAGGTCGCGACCGCCGCGTCGAGGTCCAGCTCTCCGTTCATGGCCAGCTGCAGGGCGACGGCCGCGACGTAGATCTTGCCGATACTGCCGGAGCCCATGCGCAGGTCCGGCGTCATCGGGATCTCGTCGTCCACGTCCGACAGACCCGTGGCGAAGCCGAACACGCGCCCGTCCGGGAGGATGAACGCGGCCGTCGCCCCCGGGAAGTTCTCGTCCGTCTCCTGGGCCTGCGCCCACGCCGCGTCGAGTTCCGCCTGGAAAGCCTCGACGAGCGCCGCCGTCGCCTCCGGAGCCAGCGACGGCTCCGCGACGGCCACGCCCCCCCGACCCCCATCCGACGGCGTCCCGCAGGCCAGCGCGACGCAGACACCCAGTCCCGCGAGGCGAGGTGAGATCCTGCGACGGGGTGTGCGACTCATGGGGCGTCCTCCTCTCGGTTCGGCTTCGGAAGCTCCACGCGGCGGCTTGCTCCGCCTGCGTGGGCTTGCCAATCAGCTTGCGGAGGCGGGCCGGACCGGCCAAGAGTTGAATCACCATCAGCCGGAGGGAACGCATGCGGAAAGCCCTTGTCCTGATTCTGGCGGCGGCCCCCGCGTTCGTCGTTCCGCGAGTCGACGCGCAGGAGCCTGAGCAACGGTACGTCTTCGAGGGCAGCGTGCGCGACGCAGGCACCGGTTTCCCCCTGGCGGGAGCGCGCGTATCGGTGGTCGGGAGGGAAACGAGGGCGGTGACCCGCGCCGACGGCACCTTCCACCTGACCGGGATGGCCGCGGGCCTGCACACGCTTCGAGCCGAGCGCCTGGGGTACCGGGGCGCCACGGTGGAAGTCACTGTGGGGACCCAGCGCGCGCGCCGAGCGGTGGCGGAGTCGGGAGAGGTCGTGATCGAGTTGTCACCGTCTCCCATCGCGCTGGGCGAGTTGGTGGTGACGGCCACGATCAGCGAGCGCGCTGCAGCCGAGGCGCTCCGGCCGGTCAGCGTCATGACGGGCGATGACCTGCAGCGCCAGATGACGGCCACCGTAGCGGGGACGCTGGCGTCAATGCCGGGGCTGGCCGCCACCAGGATGGGTCCAGCGGTTGCGCAACCCGTGATCCGCGGATTGAGCGGAGATCGAGTGCTGATGCTCGAGGACGGGACTCCTGTTGGGGATGCTTCCAACTCGGGCGCGGACCACACCACCGCGCTCGATCCATCTTCCGCCCGGCGGATCGAGGTTGTGCGGGGTCCGGGTGCGCTGCTCTACGGGGGCAACGCGCTGGGCGGGGTCATCAACGTCATCCGCGACGAGATTCCGTCGGCCATGCCGCACCGCCTGACCGGCTCGGCGACGCTGCAGACGCAGACCGCGACCGGCTCACTGGCGGGCAGCGCAACGACCGTGTTTTCCATCGCGGAACGCGTGCCGCTGCGCGTGGAGGCGGCCGCACGGACGGCGGGAGACCTGAAAACCCCCGTCGGCACGCTTCTCAACACCGACGGCGAACTGCTGAGCGGGGGTGTGGGGACGGCCTGGGTGGCCGATTGGGGCCGCCTCGGGGCGTCCTTACGCGGCTACCGCAACTACTACGGCATTCCGGGCGGTTTCGTGGGCGGGCACCAGGAGGGGGTGCGCATCGAAATGGAACGGGTCGCATCGAAGTTCCGCACCGTGGTCGACGAACGACGGGTCGGGCCCTTCCACAACCTCCGCTTCGACGCGACGCACACCTGGTACACCCACCGCGAGATCGAAGCAGGGGGTATTCTGGGCACGCTCTTCGATCAACAGAGCACGAGCGCGGACGTCCTGGGTCGGCACGACAGGTGGGGACCGTTTACGGCGGGCGCGATGGGCGGCCGTGCGTCCCGGGAGGATTTCGCATACGGGGGATCCCTTTTTACGCCGGACACGCGTCGGTTCAAGGCGGCCCTTTACGTGCTGGAGGAGGTCCAACTGGGCTCCATCCAGATCGAGTCCGGGCTGCGCTACGACTGGACCCGGCTCGATCCGGGGGAAGATCGGGTGTCGGATATCGGTGAGATTCGCGAACGCAGGTTCCATTCCCTGTCGGGGTCGTTCGGTATCCTCTACAAATCCGCCTCCGGGCTGGTGCTCGGGACCAGCGTGGCCCGGGCGTTTCGCACGCCCGACGTCGCCGAACTCTATTCGGAGGGGCCGCATCTGGCGGCCTTCGTCTTCGAAGTCGGAAACCCGTCTCTGGAGGGCGAGGTCGGGCACGGGCTGGACGCCTTCCTGCGCTTCGAGTCCGACCGGTTGAGGGCCGAGGTGACCGGCTTCCACAACGACATCAGGAACCACATCTACGGAGAGGACACGGGCCGTCTGAGCCGCGTGCGCCTCCCCGTCTATCAGTTCCAGGGCAACGACGCCGTGTTCAGCGGTTTCGAGGTCGGCGTGGACATCGACGCCGGGCGGGGAATGGCGCTGGAGGGAGTGGCCTCATCCGTGAAAGGCAGTCTCAAGGAGACCGGCCGGCCTCTGCCGCTCGTCCCTCCGCTCAAGGGTCATGTGGCCCTGAAGTACGAGAGGCCATCGTGGTATGTCCGGGCGGAGGCCGAGATGGCGGACGAGCAGGACCGGGTGGGCGAATTCGAGACGCCGACCCGGGGGTACACGGTCTTCAACGCTGCGGCGGGCGTGCGATTCACGTTCGGCGGGCGCCTGAACGTCCTGACGATGAGCCTCGCCAACGCCACGAACACCGAGTACCGCAACCACCTCTCCCGGGTCAAGGAGATCATGCCGGAGGCCGGGCGGAGTCTGAACGTCACCTATCGGGTCGTGTTCTGACGCGCTAGCGCGCCAGCCAGGCGCTGAAGCGCTCGTTCAGTTCGTCCTGGTAGTCGACCCAGAACGCCCAGTCGTAACGCAGCGCACGATCCACGTTGCCGGCGCTGGCCGGCAGGTGCGGCGCCATCTCGACCCCCGCGACCACATGGGTCGTCACCAGTGGCATGCCCGATCTGCGCGCCGGCGAATAGGAGATGCGGCGGCCGATCCGCGCCAGGGACTCGGCGCTGGTCTTGAAGGCCACGTATCTCAATGCCTCTTCCAGTCTCGGCGTGCCCGCGACGATCCCAATCTGGCCCACGTCCAGCAACTGCCCGTCCCACACGATCACCAGCGGCTGGTTTTCCATGACCCGGGCATTGAAGATGCGGCCGTTATACGCCGTGCTCATGACCACTTCCCCGTCGGCCAACAGCTGCGGCGGCTGGGCGCCCGCCTCCCACCAAACCACTTCGTCCCTGATCGTTTCGAGCTTGGCGAAGGCCCGGTCCAGACCCTCCGGCGTCTGCAGCGTGGCGTACACTTCGTCGAGCGGCACGCCATCGGCGATCAGGGCGAACTCCAGGTTCACCTGCGGGACACGCCGCATCCCTCGGCGGCCCGGGAACCTCTCCAGGTCGAAGAAGTCGGCCATGGTTGAGGGCTTTTCGCCCGGGAAGTTCTCGTCGTTATAGGCGTACACGGTCGACCAGTACAGATTGCCCACTCCGCACTCGGTCCGGGTCTCGGCCGCAAAGTCGTCGGCCGCGGGAGTGCCGTCGGGTCCGGGAGGCAGATCGTCGATGTCTATCGGCTCGAGCAGCCCCTCGTCGCAACCGCGCACGGCATCGGCGATCTCCAGGTCGACCACGTCCCAATGGACGTTACCGATGTCCACCTGGGCCCGTATCTGGGCCAGGCCGCCGTTGTAGTCCTCCATGCGGACACCGATGCCCGTCGCCTCGGTGAAGGGAATGTTGGCGCCCTCGTTGACGGCGCGACCGTAGGAGCCGCCCCAGGACACGACGGTGATCGACTGCCCGGAGACGGGGAGGGGTGGGATGCCTGTAAGGAGCGCAACGAGCCCCAGGGTGCTCACCGCCGAAAAACGTCTCACGACTCCTTCTCTCATTCCGCTTCTCCTTTGCGCCCGAGCGCACGGCAATCGCCAACCAAAGATCGAGCGCCCCTTCGAGCGCGGCTCGCATACCGGGATGCCGAATAGAGACATATTTTCGGCGTTTACAGAGACATATTCTCAAGGTCCGAAGAAAGATGTTTTCAACGAAAACGGAAACGCAATCTCAGGCGACGGCGGCCATCATGGTCACCAGCGTCATCATGGCCATCGCCTTCCTCGGCGTGCCGGGGAGCGCCACCGCCCAGAGCGCCGCCGCCCGAAGCGCCGCCGACGCCATCCCCAGGGACTCGATCACGGGTCGCCTGGCCGACCTTCGCCGCATCCACACGCCCGAAGGGATCGAAGTCCTCGAACCCATCGAGGTCAACGGGTCGACCCAGTGGCTGTCGATCCGAGGCCTGAACCGGGCCAACCCGATCCTTCTCGTGCTCCACGGGGGTCCCGGCAGCCCGGTGATGGGGGCGAGCTGGGCGTACCAGAAGCCGTGGGAGGACTTCTTCACGGTCGTGAACTGGGACCGGCGCGGCGTGGGCAAGAGCTTCTCCGCGGCGGATTCCGCCAGGCTGGGGCCGACGATGACCCTCGAGCAACTCGTGGACGACGCGGCAGCGGTCGTCGAGCACCTGCTCGCGAGACTCGGCCACGAGAAGCTCTTCGTCCTCGGATACTCCTACGGGACACGGATCGGCCCCCGGCTCGTCGAACGGCATCCCGAGCGCTTCCACGCCTACGTCGGCCTCGGTCAGACGGCGGGGCCCGACGCCGAACGCCAGTTGTACGCGACACTCATGGAGCGCGTCCGCGCAGCGAACGACAGGACCGCGATCCGCGAACTGGAAGCGCTCCGGCCCTATCCCCCCGCCGCGGGTCCCGGGGCGGTCGAGAAGCTGCTCGCCGCCCGGAGATGGGCCCGGGAGTACGACGGCGGGTGGTACGGCAAGCCGACCTTCGACCTCTACTTCGCGCTTCCCGAATGGGGGCCGGAGTACACGGCGGCCGACGTGGCGAACGTGCGGCCGGCCATGGCGTGGGCCGAACGCCACCTCATCGACCGCGCCCCGGAGCCCCGCCCGACGCGCCTCGTGGAGCGCTTTGAGGTGCCGGTCGTCATCCTCCACGGACGGTTCGATCTGCACACGCCCTATCGGAGCGCCAGAGACTACTTCGACCGCATCGAGGCGCCCCGCAAGCGGTTCGTGACCTTCGAGCGCAGCTCCCACATGATCATGTTCGAGGAGCCGGGCCGGCTGCTCCTGGCCCTGGTGGAGGAAGTCCTGCCGCTCGCGGGCGGACGCGCCTCGTTCTGATCCGGCCCCGCATCGCGCCGCCCGCGCGGACCGGCGGCGTATTGCGCGGGCATTTCTGCGGTGCAGTTTGCGGGCGGAAGCCCCGTCATCTCCCCGTTTCCGAGGCAGTATCATGAAAGCAGCCCGAGTTCTTGCGCTCTCCGCGGCCGGTCTTCTCTTCGGCGCCACGACCGGCGCACCGGCCGCCGCCCAGTCCGCGCTCGAGACGGCCATCTCCCACCTCGAATACCGGGAGATCGGCCCGGCCCTCATGGGGGGCCGCATCGCCGACCTCGACGTCGTCGAAGCGAAACCGCAGATCTTCTACCTCGGCACCGCGAGCGGAGGGCTGTGGAAGACGGAGAACCACGGCACGTCGTGGACCCCGTTGTTCGACGACCAGCCGACGAGTTCGATCGGGGACGTGACCCTTCACCAGGCGAACCCGAACCTCGTGTGGGTGGGGACGGGCGAGCCGCAGAACCGTCAGTCCTCCCCATGGGGGAACGGCGTCTACAAGTCGACGGACGGCGGGAACACCTGGATGCACATGGGCCTCGAGGCGACGAAACACATCGCCCGCATCCTCATCCATCCGCGCAACCCCGACGTCGTCCACGTGGCCGCGATGGGGGATCTCTGGGGTTCGAACCCCGAGCGCGGCGTCTTCCGCACGACCGACGGCGGGGAGTCGTGGGAGAAGGTGCTGTACGTCGACGACCGCACGGGGGCCATTGACCTGGCCATGGATCCCGCCGACCCGAACACGATCTTCGCGGCCATGTACCAGCGGCAGCGGACGGGCTGGGGGTTCAACGGAGGCGGTCCGGGGAGCGGCCTCTACCGGACGGTCGACGGCGGCGACAACTGGACGGAGCTGACCGAAGGGCTGCCGGAGGGCGACAAGGGCCGCATCGGAATCGACATCTACCGGCAGGACGGCAACCTCGTCTACGCGCTCGTAGAGGCGGATCCGCGGCGGCCCGGCCAGGGCTTCGGGGGCGGAGGCGGCGGTCCGCGCCAGGGCGGGCTCTTCCGCTCCACGGACCGCGGCGAGACGTGGGAGAAGGTGTCCGATACCAACCCGCGGCCGATGTACTACTCCCAGGTTCGCATCGACCCGAGCAACCCCGACCGCATCTACGTGCTCGGCACGCAGCTCTCGATTTCGGACGACGGCGGACGGACGTTCCGCAACGACGGCGCCGTGCAGATCCACGTCGACCACCACCAGCTGTGGATCAACCCGGAGGACCCGGACCACCTGATCCTGGGCAGCGACGGCGGGGTCGCCGCCTCGTGGGATGGGGCCGCGCACTGGCGCATGTTCGACAACATCGCGCTCGGCCAGTTCTACACGATCGGGTACGACATGCGGGCGCCCTACGCGGTGTGCGGCGGGCTGCAGGACAACGACGCGTGGTGCGGGCCCTCGAACACGCGCTCGTTCCACGGCATCCGCCACCAGGACTGGTACGAGACGGCCTACGGGGACGGGTTCTTCACGATCGTGGACCCGACGGACTCGACGATCGTCTACTCGGAGTCGCAGGGCGGGAACATGAACCGCTACGACCTGACGACGGGCGAGAAGATCCCGATGCGCCCCATCGTCGGGCCGCGGGCGGATGGGGACACGACGAAAGCCTACCGCTACAACTGGAACTCGCCGCTCCTGCTCTCGCCGCACGATCCGGCCACCGTCTACCTGGGCGCGAACTACCTGCTGCGCTCGCGGGACTACGGGATGTCGTGGGAGGAGGTCGGGGGGCTCGATCTCACGAAGCAGATCGACCGCGAGGAGCTGGAGATCATGGGCGTCCCCGGCTCCGAGCCGCAGATGTCGCTCAACGACGGGATCGCCAATTACGGGAACCTGACCTCGGTGGAGGAGTCGCCGCTTGCGCGGGGGCTCATCTACGCGGGGACGGACGACGGCAACCTGCAGGTGTCGAGAGACGACGGGGAGACGTGGGAGAACGTCGTCGACCGCATCCCGGGCCTCCCGGAGCGGACCTACGTGAGCCGGGTGGAGCCGTCGCACCACGTGGAGGGGCGCGTCTACGCCACCTTCGACGGGCACCGGAACGGCGACTACGCGCCCTACGCCTACGTGAGCGAAGACTACGGGCAGAGCTGGCGGGCGATCGCGAACGGGCTGCCGGACCTGTGGTCGGTGAACGTGATCGTCGAGCACCACCGGGCGCCGAACCTCCTCTTCATCGGGAACGAGGTCGGTGTGTTCGTCTCCGTGGACCGCGGCGAAAGCTGGGTTCAGCTCAAGAACAACCTGCCCACGGTTCCGGTGGACGACCTCCTCGTGCACCCCCGTGAGAACGACCTCATCGTCGGCACGCACGGGCGCAGCGCCTGGATCCTGGCCGACGTGGCGCCGCTCGAAGCCCTCTCCGAGGGGATGCTGGCCGAGGCGGGGCGCGTGTTCGGCGACCGTTCGATCATGTGGACGGAGAAGGGGGACTGGCCGTTCTACGGCGCCACGTACAGCGCGCCGAACCCGCCGCGCGGCGTTCGAATCCGCTACTACCTGCGGGACGCTCCGGCCGAGGACATGACCGCGGACGACGACGGGGGCGAAGACGCAGACGGCGACGATGAAGACGGCGGCGGCGACGGAGATGACGGCGACGACGACGGCGACGGTTCGGACGATGGGGACGCGGGCGACGGCGGGGACGATGGCGCGGACTCCTTCTCATTGAAGATCAGCGACGCCTCGGGGGTACACGTACGTACGCTGGAGGCGCCCGCGGAGACCGGCGTGAACGAAGTGATCTGGGACTGGCGTCACGACGCGCCGTACGAGCCCGAGGGGGGCGGCGGTCCGGGTGGCGGAGGCGGCTTCTTCTTCGGCGGCGCGCCGCAGGGCCCGATCGTCCTGCCGGGCTGGTACACGGTGAGCATGGAGGCGGGGGGCGAGACGTTCTCCGCCACGGTCGAGGTCGTCGCGGAGCCCCGCCGGCCGATGAGCCGGGCGGACCGCATGGCGCGGCAGGAGGCGCTCATGAGCCTCCACGCCATGGCGGGCCCGATCTACGAGGCGGGGCAGGCCCTGGACGCGCTCGAGGAGCAGTTGTCGGCCGCGGAGGACCTCATCGCGGGCGCGGACGAGGCGCCGGAAGGACTGGACGAGGAGCTTGAGGCGATCGAGGAGGAGATCGAGGAGATCCGGGATGAGTTGGGGGACGCGCGCCGGAACGCCGGCGTTGCCAACGCCATCCAGGGATCGTCGACGGTGCCGACCGCGGATCACCTGTGGCAGGTCGACGAGGTGTGGAACGTGATGCCGGAGCTGCTGGACCGGCTCAACGCGCTCATCGAAACGCGTGTGCCGGCGCTGAACGCGCAGTTGTACGCGGAAGGCGTGCGGCCGTCGGCGGGCGAGCCGATCGCGCTGCCGGACCGGCCGGGCAGCTGACGGGCGGGCGGCTCCGGACACCGATAGATTGCGGCCCATGCGACGAATGAACGGACCGGGAATGAAATCACCCATGACGGGACTGCCGGCGCCGGTGCTCGCCCTCGGGCTGGCGGTCGTAGCGGCGTCCGCGTCGGGCGGGCCCGCGCCGCCGGGACTCGGCTCCGTCTTCGTGCGATCCACGTCGGTGGCGCCGTCCGCGCAGTCCGCGGCAACGGTCGTCCGGGTGCCGATCTCCGGCACGATCGAACTCGGCGTGGCCCCCTTCGTGGCTCGCGCGCTCGCGGAAGCCGCGGAATCCGGGGCGCCCGCCGTGATCATCGAACTCGACACGCCCGGCGGCCGGGTCGACGCGGCGTGGAAGATCATCGACGACCTGCGCGACGCGGAGGTCCCGACCTACGCCTACGTGAACCGCCGCGCCCTCTCGGCGGGCGCGATGATCGCGCTCGCGACGGACCGGATCTACATGCGGCCGGGCTCCACGATCGGCGCGGCCACCCCGGTCACCGGCGAGGGCGAGAGGGCCCCGGAGAAGATGGTGAGCGCGATGCGCTCGGAGTTCCGGGCGCTGGCCGAGGAACGGGGGCTCGATCCGCTGGTCGCGGAAGCGATGGTGGACGAGAGCATCGAGGTCCCCGGCGTGAGCGAGGCCGGCCGGCTGCTCACCCTCACGACGGACGAGGCCACGGCGGTCGGCGTCGCGGACGCCGAGGTGCGGGATCTCATCGAACTGCTGGAGGTCATGCGGCTTCCAGCCGCCCCGGTGCGGGAAGTCCAGCCCAACTGGGCGGAGGCGATCGTCCGCTTCCTGACGAACCCGGCGGTCGCGCCTCTCCTCCTGAGCCTCGGCTTCCTGGGACTCATCGTGGAGGTGCGGACGCCGAGCTTCGGCGTGGCGGGCGCGGTGGGACTCGCCTCGCTGGCCGCCTTCTTCGGCGCGCACCACCTCGTCCACCTCGCGGGCATCGAGGAGATTCTCCTCTTCGGCGCCGGCGTCGTGCTGATCGCGCTCGAAGTGCTCGTCATCCCCGGCTTCGGGATCGCCGGGATCCTGGGGACGGTCGCGGTACTCGGAGCGGCCGTCATGGGCATGGTCGGCCAGGTGCCGACCTTCGACCAGGTGTTCAACGCGGCGGGACTCGTCGCCCTGTCGATCATCCTGGTGGGCGTCGCCGGGTGGGCGCTGGTGCGGCACCTGCCGCGCAGCAACCGGTTCTCCGGGCTCTTCCTCCGCGACTCGACGAGCCGCGAGACGGGGTATCTTTCGGTGCCTCCGCGCGAGGACCTGGTCGGCGGGCTCGGCGTCACGTCGACCGACCTGCGGCCCACGGGGGTCGCGATCATCAACGATGAGCGCATTCATGTCGTGACCGAGGGTCCCTGGCTGGAGGCCGGGACCCCGATACGCGTACTGGAGGTGGCGAGCGGGCGAGTGCTCGTGCGCCGCGCCAAGCAATCTCCCGAATCCGAACACAGGAACGAGGCCTGATATGGAACCACTGGCGGGAACCAGCATCATCATCCTCATCGCCATCGCGCTCGGCGTACTCATTCTGTCCTGGATCGTGCCGATCCGGCTCTGGGTCACGGCGATCGCGTCGGGGGTCCGGGTGGGCCTCGGAAGCCTGGTGGGGATGCGCCTGCGGAAGATCCCTCCACCGCGGATCGTCTATCCTCTCATCAGTTCCTACAAGGCGGGGCTGCCGCTTCACACGAACGAACTCGAGTCGCACTTCCTCGCCGGAGGCGACGTCGAACGCGTCGTGAACGCGCTCATCTCCGCGGACAAGGCGCAGATCGAGCTGCCGTTCCGGCAGGCGGCCGCGATCGACCTCGCGGGGCGGGACGTGCTCGACGCGGTGCAGGTTTCCGTCAACCCGCGGGTCATCCAGACGCCGAAGGTCGCCGCGATGGCGAAGGACGGGATCCAGCTCATCGCGACGGCGCGGGTGACGGTGCGGGCCAACATCAACCGCCTGGTCGGTGGGGCCGGTGAGGAGACGATCCTGGCACGGGTCGGCGAGGGCATCGTGTCGACGATCGGGTCGGCATCGTCTCACAAGGCCGTGCTCGAGAACCCGGACAACATCTCGAAGACCGTGCTCGCCAAGGGACTCGACTCGGGGACCGCGTTCGAGATTCTCTCCATCGACATCGCCGACGTCGATGTGGGGAAGAACATCGGTGCGGAACTGCAGACGGATCAGGCGGAAGCGGACAAGCGGATCGCGCAGGCGAAGGCCGAGGAGCGCCGGGCGATGGCGGTCGCGTCGGAGCAGGAGAACCGGGCGCTCGTCGAGCAGATGCAGGCCGAAGTCGTGAAGGCGGAGGCGGAGGTGCCCCTCGCGATGGCCGAGGCGTTCCGTGAGGGCAACCTCGGGATCATGGACTACATGAAGTACCGCAACATCCAGAGTGATACGCAGATGCGGAGGTCCATCGCGAAGCCGCCGGAGAGCGACAAGGACGGCTGATGCCCGATCTCGAAGGGGCGCTGCCCCTGATCCTGCTGATGATCTTCCTCTGGGTGCGCAGCATCGGCGCCGCGATGAAGAAGAATCGGCAGCGGCAGGAACAGGCGCTCGAGCAGGCGGGGATGACCCCGGAGTTCGAAGCCGAGGCGTCGAGCGTTCAGGCCGCCGAGCCCGCCGGAGGAGAGGCGCCGCCTCCGGCGCGGCGTCCGACGTTGCGCGAGCAACTGCAGGACATGGGCCGCCAGCTCGAGCGGCAGATGCAGCAGGCCGCGGAAGAGGGCCGGCCGGGCAGCATGGTGGGTCATGTGGACCCGGAGGAGGCGCCGGAGCCTCCTCCGTTCATTCGGCCGCCTCCGGCACCCGCTCTGCGGCCCGCGGCTAGCGCACCGGCGCCTCCGGTGCGCGAAAGCCCGCGGCGACCGCCATCCGGGCTCGCGGCCGCGAGTCCGCGGGGTGAACCGCGAGGGCCCGTCACGGCAAGCCGGCGTGCCTCGACCGGAGAGGGCGGCCCGCTGGAACGCCTCGAGCGCTACCCCTCGCTCGCTCGCGCCGTGATCCTCTCCGAAATCCTGGGCCGGCCGCCGGGTCTGTCCGACGACCGGAACGCCTGAACCGGTAGCGCCGAAGCGCGCTCGGCTTACCTGCTGTGCAGGGCGAAGGCGGCTCCCTGCGGGTCGATGCCCTGCAGGATGAACTCGCCGCCGGGGACTTCCATCGGTCCTACGACGACCGACCCGCCCAGTTCCTTCACGAGCTCCGCCGCGGCGTGCACGTCGGACACGAGGATGTAGAGCCCCCAGCACGGCGGGGGCATGTCGTCGCTCCGGTTCATCATGCCGCCCAGTTCCTTGCCGTCGCGGCCGTACATCTGGTAGATGCCGGCTTCGCCCATGTCCATCTGCGTCGTCTTCTCCCAGCCGAACAAGTCGGCGTAGAAGGACCACGCCGCATCGAGGTCGCCGGCGATCAGTTCGTGCCAGGAGAACTCTCCCATGGCGGGCTCTCCGTCGTGTCCGGGTGTGTCGCCGGAAGGCTGGTAGGCCGTGAACACCGCGCCGCCGGGATCCCTGAGGACCGCGATGTGGCCGACTTCGGGGATCTCCATGCGGTGGATCGTGCCGCCTCCCAGCCGCTCCGCCCGCGCCACCGTCGCGTCCACGTCCGGCGTCGACAGGTAGGGCATCCAGTGGGCCGGGGCTCCGTCGGCGAGGGCCTCGGCCGGTAGCTGCATCACGCCGCCGATCGGGGCGCCGTTGTTGTTCCAGGTGATGTACTCCGGGCCTTCGCCCTGCCAAGCGCCGGTCTCCCAGCCGACGATCCGCCGGTAGAAGTCCTGGGCGCCTTCGAGGTCCGTGGTGAGAAGCTCGTACCAGCAGAAGCGGCCGAGCGGCGTGTCAGACATCGTGTGCCTCCTGTGGGTCAGTCATCGTCGTCGAGGAAGGGCGACTGCTTCCTGCGCGGTTCATAGGCCTCTCCGAAGGGCGAGGCGCGCGGGCTGCCGCGATCGGTCCTCGCCTCCGGCGTCGCCGTGCCGAGTATGGACTGGAGTTCCTGCTCGCTGAGTTCGAACGGGTCGTCCCCGGCGTAGAGCGGGGGACGTACGCGGTGCGGAGCGCCCGGGTTTCCCGGCAGCGGCTCGAACCGCCATTCGGATCGCGAGGCGACGCGCACCTCCCAGCGCTCTCCCCGGCGGTCGGAAAACTTTCGATGGCTCACGATCGCTTCCTTTCGGATGGGGATCTCCGGTCGGCTGAGGAGCGGAGCAGGATCGCGGTTCCGCCCAGCCCGATGACGGCGAACGCGAACCACTGGATCGCGTAGGACAGGTGCGGGCCGGCGTCGGTCTCGAGCGCGCGGGCGGGACGCAGGACGCCGCTCGGCGGAGGATCGTTCGCCCGCAGGACGTGAGGCGTGGGATCGAGGGCCGTCTGTTCGCGGATCAGGGCGAGGTCGAGCCCCGCGATGGCGAGGTGCTGCGCGCCGGCGATCTCGGGCCGGAGGGGCTGTCCACCGCGTCCGTCCCGCGACGACACGAAGACCCCCTCGACCGTGGCGGAGGGTTGGGCTTCCCGGCGAGGGCCCGCGACGCCTTCCGGCGAATCCGTCCATCCTGACGCGAGGTCGGGGCGGAGGCCGTCGGGCGCGGGTAGCCAGCCGCGCAGGACCATCACGACCTGCTCGGCGTCGCCGCCGACCCGGAAGGGGGTCAGCACCTCCGCGCCCGCCCGCCCGTCCAGGGTGCGGCTCCGGAGGATGATCTCGCCGGCCCGGTCCCACCGGCCGGCGAGCCGCGCGCGGCGGCCGATGAGGCCCGCCGTGTCGGGAGGCACGTCGCCGGGACCGAACCACTCAAGCTGAGGGGCGTCGGCGCGCTCGGCGCGCGCGCGCACCCCGGCGCTCCGTTCACCATGCCGGTCGAGTTGCCAGAATCCGAGGCGGATGAAGAGCGCCCCCAGGGCGAGGGCCACGGCGCACAGCAGGATCCTTCGGTTGATGGTCACGGCACACGAGTCTATCCGGTCGGGGTGGCGAACGCAGCCGTACGCGGGTTCGCAGCCGCCTTGCCGCACCGCCGCCGATGCGCCGATCTTCCCGCGATGATCTTCCAGAGCCCCCACCCCCCGATCGTCGTCCCGGAGCAGTCGTTCTCGGATTATCTCCTGGGTTCCCTCGGCGACCGCCGGGACAAACCCGCCTTCATCGAAGGACCGAGCGGCCGGGCGGTGACCTACGGTCAACTCCGGGATCAGGCGCGCGCCGCGGCGCGGGGTCTCGCGGCCCGCGGACTGGGGCGGGGAGGCGTGGCCGCCATCTGCAGCCCGAACCTGCCCGAGTACGCGACGGCCTTCCTCGCGACCGGCATGGCCGGCGGCTGTAGCACCACGCTGAACCCCCTCAGCACGGATGACGAACTCGTCTCCCAGCTGAACGATTCCGGCGCCCGCTGGTTCATCACCGTCCCCCCGCTCCTCGACCGGGCGCAGACGGTCGCGGCACAAACGGGCATCGAAGAGATCTTCGTCTTCGGCGAGGCCGCCGGCGCGACCGCCTTCGCCGACCTCGTCGCAGACGGGCTGAAGGATGGGATTCCGACCGATCTGGAACCGGCGGGCATCCTCAATCCCGCCGAGGACCTTCTCACGCTCCCGTACTCGAGCGGCACGACCGGCGTTTCGAAGGGCGTGATGCTCACGCACCGGAACCTCGTCGCGAACATCGAGCAGTTCAGTGCCGTCGGCCTCGTGGACGCCGACGACGTCGTGCTCGCCGTCCTCCCCTTCTTCCACATCTACGGGATGGTCGTCGTCATGAGCGGCGCCCTGAAGGCGGGCGCGACCGTCGTCACGATGCCCCGCTTCGATCTCGAGGAGTTCCTGGGGGCGATTCAGCAGTACCGGGCGACGTGTCTCTACCTCGTGCCGCCGATCGTGCTCGGCCTCGCCAAGCACCCCGCGGTCGACGGCTACGACCTCTCGTCCGTGAACTGGATCATGTCCGGGGCGGCCCCGCTGGGAGAGGAGATTGCCCTCGCCTGTCAGGACCGGATCGGGTGCCGCGTGTTCCAGGGTTACGGCCTCACGGAGGCGAGTCCCGTGACGCACGTCTGCTTCGGGGAGAACGTGGATGAGGACAAGATCGGGACGATCGGGCCGACGATCCCGAGCACCGAGATGAAGATCGTCGATCTCGAGTCCGGGGAAGCGCTGGGACCCGGCGGGGAAGGGGAGGTGTGGATCCGCGGTCCGCAGGTGATGAAGGGCTATCTCAACAATCCGGAGGCCACGGCGAGCACGCTGGACGCCGAGGGCTGGCTCCATACGGGGGACGTGGGGCGCGCGGACGAAGACGGGTATGTGACGATCGTCGACCGGGCCAAGGAGCTCATCAAGTACAAGGGATACCAGGTGGCTCCGGCCGAACTCGAGGACCTCCTCCTCTCGCATCCGGCCGTGGCGGATGTCGCCGTCATTCCGGTGGCGGATGAAGAGGCGGGGGAGATCCCGAAGGCGTGCGTCGTGCGGGCGGGAGACGTGAGCGGCGAGGAGATCATGCGGTACGTGGCCGAGCGCGTGGCTCCGCAGAAGAAGATCCGCGCCGTGGAGTTCCTCGAGGAGATCCCGAAGTCGGCGTCGGGCAAGATCCTGCGGCGGTTCCTGGTGGAGCGCGAGCGGGCCGCGGCGCGGTGAGCGAGGCGCTGCAGGAGAGGTACGCGTCCGAGTCGATCTGTTTCGGCTGCGGCCCGGCGAATCCGGACGGGCTCCGGCTGCGCAGCTTCCCCGCCGGGGACGACGGCCACGAGGTGGTGGCCGAATGGACGCCCGGGCCGAATCACCGGTCGTTCCCGGGCATCCTCAACGGAGGCATCATCGGGACGCTGCTCGACTGCCAGTGCAACTGGTGCGCCGCGCACTACTTCATGCGGACGCGCGGCCTGGACCATCCGCCCGTCACCGTGACGGCCGAATACACGGTCCGGCTCCGGAAGCCGACGCCCTCCGACGCTCCGCTGCAGCTCCGGGCGCGGATCGCCGAGGCGGGTGAGCGCAAGGTCGTGGTCGAAGCCGAACTGCTGTCCGGTGGCGAGCGCACGGCCACCTGCTCGGGGACGTTCGTGGCCATCAAGGGGGGACACCTGGCACATGGAACCCGATAAAGCGGTCACTCAGATCCTCGGTGCCCGGAGTCTCATCACCCGCCGCCTCATCCTGTGGGGTCTCGTGTTCGCGGCGGGCGCCGCGTCCGCCGCGCGGCTCTCCGCCCAGACGGCGGACGCCGCCGGGTCGGCGCCGTTCGAAGTATGGGAGGCTTCGATCCCCGAGCTTCAGGCGGCGCTCGAGTCGGGCCGGGTGAGTTCGATCGGCCTGGTGGACGCCTACTTCGCCCGGATCGCGGCGTACGACCGGGAGGGGCCGACGCTCAACGCGATCATCCGCCTCCATCCCACGGCGAGGGAACAGGCGCGGCGGCTCGACGCCGAGCGCGCAGCGGGGCGGGTGAGGGGGCCGCTGCACGGGATCCCCATCCTCCTCAAGGACAACTACGACACCTTCGACATGCCCACGGCCGGGTCGACGGTCACACTCGCGGGGTGGACGCCGCCCGACGACGCCTTCCAGGTGCGGAAGCTGCGCGAGGCGGGGGCGATCATCCTCGCCAAGACGAACATGCACGAGCTGGCGGCGGGGATCACGAGCATCAGTTCGCTCGGCGGGCAGACGCGGAACCCGTACGATCCGGCGAGAAACCCCGGCGGTTCCTCCGGCGGAACGGGCGCCGCGGTGGCGGCGAGCTTCGGCGCCGTGGGGTGGGGGTCGGACACGTGCGGCTCGATCCGCATCCCGTCGTCGGTCCACAACCTCGTCGGGCTGCGGCCGACGAAGGGGCTGTCGAGCATCGACGGGCTCATCCCCCTCTCGCACACGCAGGATACGGGCGGGCCGCTGGCGCGTTCCGTCGTGGATCTCGCGATCGCCCTCGACGCGACGGTCGGCGCGGACGCGGCGGATCCGGCCACGGAGGCGATGCGCGGGCGGGAGCCGGCCGGCTTCCAGGCGGCGCTCGACGCGGGGTCGCTGGCGGGGGCGCGCATCGGGGCCCTGTCGGAGTGGCTGTCGGATTCGGGCGCTGAAGCTCCGGTCACGGCGACCGTTCGCGCCGCCCTCGACGCAATGGCCGCGGCGGGGGCGGAGATCGTCGACCTGGAGATCCCCGAGCAGGATTCGCTGCTCGCGAACACGGGCGTGATCGGGCACGAATTCGCCGTGGATCTCGCCGAGTACCTGGCCGCGCCCGGCGGCGCGCCGGTGGCGTCGCTCGGGGAGATCGTGGAACTCGGACTGCACCACGAGCAGCTCGACGGCACCTTCCGGCGGCGCAGCGAGGCGGGCCCGCGCGACGAGGCGGCCTACGCCGAGACGCTGGAGCGGCAGGCCGCGCTGCGGGAAGCGATCGTGGCGTTCATGGACGCGGAGGGGCTCGACGCGATCGCTTACCCGACGCTGCGGCGCGATCCCGCGCCGATCGGCTCACCGCCGGTCGGAGGGACGTGCCAGTTGGCCGCGCACAGCGGGCTCCCGGCGATCAGTGCGCCCGCGGGCTTCACGCGGACCGGGATGCCGACCGGCGTCGAGCTGATCGGCCGCCCGTTCGACGATGCACGCCTGGTCTCGTTCGCGTACGCGCTCGAACGGGCGATCGAGCCGCGCCGCGCTCCCCGCCGCACGCCCCCGCTCGTGGACGGCCGCGCGCCGGAGCCGCTCCGCTTCAGCGTCGTCGGAGACGGCGGATGGGCCGGGCGGCCCGCCGCCCCTCGGCTCCACGGCAGCTTCAGCCTCGATCTGCCGCGCGGCACCCTGCGCTACCTCATCTCCACGTCCGGCCTCGGGCCGGCGAACGCCCACGCGATCGTGCTCCAGCGCCGGGGCAGCGGGACGCGGCCGAACGCGGTCGTGCGACGCCTCTCCGGCCCGGGCCACACGTCCGCCGAGGGCACGCTGACTCTGAGCGCCGCCGACCTGGACGACCTCCTCGCGGGGCGGATCGAACTCGCGCTCTACACGGCCGCCCGCCCGCGCGGCGCGGTCCGGCTCGTGCTCTCGCCGGAGGGCTGAGAGACAGCTTCGCCGCGTCGCACGAGGGGTGTTCCCCAGCCGGTCGCTTGCGTACCCCATGGAACCTGCATAGACTACCGGAGTAGTTGACTATTACAATAGTCGGTAATCGGGCGGACGAATCCCGCACGAACCGGAACACGCGGAAAGGAACGTGGAGATGAAGATCGCGATCGTATTGCTGATGCTGCTCGGCGTCGCGGGGGTAGGCGTGCCCGCGCTTGTGGGCGGCGGGGGCGAGTCGCCCCCGGAGCAAGAGGTGCAGGAGGCTGGGAGCAGCGCGGACGCGGATGCGCTCTATGGCATGGTGAAGCAGGCGCGCGCCGAGCTCCGCGAGACGCGCGTGCTCGCGGGGCTGAGCGCCTATCCGCCCGGCCCGCAGGCCGGTCGGCCGGCAAGCCGGGAAGGCGGCGAAGGCCGCGGCGAGCACGGTGGCCGGGAAGGCCGCGGCGAGCACGCGGGCGGGGAAGGTCGCGGCGAGCACGCGGGCGGGGAAGGTCGCGGCGAGCACGGCGGTCGCGAGGGCGGCGAAGGGGGCGAGGAAGGTGGCGCCTACCTCGCGAAGATGACGAGGCAGGACGAGGTGTTCTCGAACGGCGCCCGCCTCGTCCTTCAGTTCAACCCCAACACGCAGGCCTTCGCGGGTTCGGTCACGAACACGACAACCACCACCCTGTCGCAGGTCCGCGTCGAGATCCACCTGGACAACGGCACGGAACTCGGTCCGACGAAGCGCATCGACGTGAGGCCGGGCCAGGCGGTTCCGGTCGAACTCGGGACGTTCGGCGAAGAGTTCAGTGCTTGGATCAGTCATCCCGAAGCCGGCGTCGAGCAGGGCCACGGCGCAGGAGGTGAGGAGGGCGGGGAAGGCCACGGGGGCGGCGGTGAGCATGGCGGCCGCGAGGGCGGTCGCGAAGGCAGCGGCGAGCACGGCGGCCGCGGAGGGGGCGGCGAAGCCCGCGGCGATGGAGTCCGGCCGCAGGACGCGGCCTACCGCCCGCTGTACAATCAGCTCCGGATCCTTCGCGGCGAGATCCACGCGTTCGAGATCGAGCTGAAGGCGAGGTCGCGGTAGGCCTCGCGTCCGACGAGTGACCCGCCTCGCGGTTGGCGCGTCAATACAGCGTCCGTATGGAGAACCCTTGTCGGGATCCGGGCCGGATAGATATGACTATCCTGATAACCGCAGGTCCCGTACGCGGGAGGGCCAGCCATGAGGCGGGAGGGCCAGCCATGAAACGGAAACGTCGACTCGGAGATCTGCAGCTCGCGATCATGCGCGTGCTGTGGGAGCGCGGTGAAGCCCCGGCGATCGAGGTCCACAGGGCCCTCTTCGAGGCGCGCGGCCTTGCCGTCACGACGATCAAGACGATGCTGCGCAAGCTCGAAGAGTACGGGTGTGTGAGCCACCGGTTGAACGGCCGGCAGTTCATCTACCGCCCCGAGATCGCCGAGACGGATGTTCGCGACGGGATGGTCGGTGACCTCGTGCAGCGCCTGTTCTCCGGCGACAGCACGGCGCTGGTCAACCACCTGATCGAGTCCGGCGAGGTCGACGTCGAGGATCTCGATGACCTCAGGGCTCTCGTCGCCGCGAAGCGGAAGGGGGGAGCGGGTTGAACGAGATGATGGCGTGGCTGCTCGCGTTCCTCGTCCATAGCACGCTGTGGTGCGGCGGCGCCTGGCTCGGTCTGCGCCTCTTCCCCCGGACGCATCCGCGTCTGAAGGAAACGATCTGGTGCACGGCGCTCGCCGCGAGCCTCATCACGCCGACGACCCGGGCGTTCGTCTCACCGGAGGCGGCGATCTGGCGACTTCCGGCGCCGGCCTTTGTCACCGGCGCAGAGCCACCCGACGCCGGGAGCGAACGGGGGGAGCACGACAGCGGCGCTATCGCCGCGCCCATCCCCTTGGCGCCGATCCCCCTACTCCCGGGCGCTGAGATCCGCGGCTCGAGTGAAGCGGCTCACGGCGATGCCGAAGCGGCCCACAGCGATGCCGCGGTCAGCCCGGGTTGGTACGGTCCCGCCGGCACCGCGTGGATTGCGCTGGCCGCCGGCCTGCTCGCCCTGTACTTCCTGCGGCTGGCGATGCTCAGGCGCCGCCTCCTTCATCGCGAGCCGGTGGCGGATCCGCGGGTCTCCCGCGCGCTGGCCGCGCTCAGCCGCAGAGCGAAACTGGGCTCGCCGCCGCGCCTGACGGAGTGCCACACGCTCGGTTCGCCGTTGGCACTCGGCGTGGGGCCCCGTCGTGAGATCTGTGTGCCGGTTCGCGCGTTCCACGAACTGGACGACGGCGAGCTCACCGCGCTATTGGGGCACGAGGTCGCGCACCATCGGCGCCACGACACGATCCGGCTCGGGATCCTGAACGTCGTGCAGGCGGTTTTCTTCTTCCAGCCTCTCATTCGGCTTGCGGTGCGGGAGGTACGCCTCGCCGCCGAGGAGCAGTGCGACGACTGGGCGGCAAGCCAGCTCGAAGACCGTTTCGCCATGGCGAGTTGCCTGACCGAAGTGGCAGGGTGGGTCGCCCGGCGCGACCGGAGCATCCCCGTCCCCTGCATCGGCCGGCGTCGCTCGCAACTGGAACGGCGCGTCCGGCGCCTGCTGAACGAACGCGGTGCCCCGCAGCCGCCGGCCGGCGGCTGGCGCATGAGCGTCGTCGGCCTCCTTGCGCTTGCCCCCCTGTTCGCTCCCGCCGTGGCTCCCGCCGGAGACCTTCCCCACGAAGACGGGCGCGCTTCCGAACACGTGCAATCGCTGGAGCACGAGAGCGTGCAGGGCCATGAAGGCGAACGCTACGTGCCGAAACACCTGCCGGTGCCGCTCCGATACCGCGAACACCGAGAGGATCGCTAGAGATCGGCTACGAGATGGATCCGCTGCCGTAGGCGCCCAGGAGCAGAACTTCTTCCCGGAAGCGTTCCGGGCGGTAGGGGGCGAGGTCGACGTCGGGCTTCTCGCCCAGCAGGGACTGCGCCACGCAGCGCCCCACCGCCGGGGCCAGCTTGAACCCGTGCCCCGAGAAGCCGTAGGCGAGGTACAGGCCGGGCAGGCCGGGCGCGGGACCCAGCACCGGATTCCAGTCCGGCGTGATGTCGTAGGGTCCCACCCACGAGTCCGTGAGGCGCGCCCCCTCGAAGGCCGGCATGCGGGCTCCGATCTGTGCCCGCTGCAGGGAGACGAGGTCGCGCGGAGCCGCGGCGGTCATGCGGTCGGGATCCTCCAGCGGGTCTCCGAAGTCTCCGGTCCCCACGAGCACGACGCCGCCATCGGCGGGTCGAAAGTACATCTTGTTGTCGACAGCAAGATCTTTGACAATGGGAAGTTCAGGACCATAGGACGATGCGGCGCCGAACGTCAGTACGACGTGCCGCGACACCTGCAGGCGGAGGGCTTCGACGGCATCCTCCGATAGGCCGGAGGCCGCGTAAAGACCGGGGCTCCAGGGGCCCAGCGCACTCACGACGCACCCGGCCTCTACCGTCCCGCCGGGCGTCATCACGCCGGTTACGCGACTCGGGGAGGGATCACCGTCCGGCGCGAAGCGCAGCCGCTCCACGGGCGTGTGCTCGAACACCGCGACCCCGCGCCGCCGCGCGGCCGTGACGTACCCCAGGGTTGTGGCGACCGGATCCGCGTAGCCGGACGCGGGTTCCCAGCCGATCGCCGCCACGTCCTCCACTTCGAGCCAGGGGTGCAGCTCGCGCGCCTCCGCCCGGCCGATGGGCGACGTGTCCGCGCCCAGTTCCCGCTGCCCGGCGAGATTGTCGGCCAGCCGGTCGGCGAACGTCCCGGGCCCGGCCAGGATGAGATAGCCCGAGTTCACGAAGCCGCACGCCACGTCGTCTTCGCCGAGCGCCTCGCGGAAATTGCGGAACACGTCGAGACTCCGGAGCGTGAGCGCCGTGTTGCTCGCCACCGAGTAGTGGCTGCGGATGATCGCGCACGACCGGCGGGTGCCCCCGCTGCAGATCTCTCCCCGGTCGAAGAGGGCGACCGAGGCGTCCGACAGCTCCGCCAGGTGGAAGGCGACGGAGGCGCCGATGACGCCCCCGCCCGCGATCGCGAAGTCGTAGCCGCTCCGCACCGAGCCGCCTTCGTCTCAGCGGGCCGTCACGCCGGGGAGCCCCTCCGGTTCGTCATCCCACCACCAGAGAGGGTCCAGCGGCCGCTGCCGCGGGTGGATCTCGTCCAGCGTATCCGCGTCATACAGGCGCCCGTTGAACATCACCTGCTCGATCGCGTTCGTGTTGCGCAGGTCGTCCAGCGGGTTTGCCGTCAGGATCACGAGGTCGGCGAGCTTGCCCGCCTCGATCGAGCCGAGATCCCGGTCGAGGCCGATCGCTTCGGCGCCGAAGATCGTGGCCGTGCGCAGCGCGTCGTGTTCATCCATGTCGTCGGCGGCCATCGCCCACAGCTCCCAGTGGTAGCCGAGTCCCTGCAGCTGGCCGTGGCTCCCCACGCCCGCCTTGCCTCCCGCGTCGACGAGGTTCCGGACGAACTCCCCGTGCTGCACGAACACGTGCTGATCCTCGTGGAAC
Organism: Candidatus Palauibacter rhopaloidicola; assembly: GCA_026914155.1. Taxonomy (GTDB): domain Bacteria; phylum Gemmatimonadota; class Gemmatimonadetes; order Palauibacterales; family Palauibacteraceae; genus Palauibacter; species Palauibacter rhopaloidicola. The sequence goes on from JAPPGH010000039.1 coordinate 172,776, forward strand.
CACTGCGCCCGGCGCAGCGTGCGCGAGTCCACCTCATCGTGCGGGACGAAGCGGCGCAGCTTCGGATCGTCGTGCGGGTTCTCGCGGGAATAGAAGTAGTTCTCCGCCCACGGGCCTCCGTACGACACCAGCAGCGTCGGCGTGTAGACCCGACCCGTCTCCGCAAAGAGCCGCACGTAGTCCTCGTACACCGGGAAGACGGGGATCGAGTGCTCGAGCCCCGGATATCCGTCGATCGTCTCGGTGAGGTTCTGCCGGAGGTTCAGCGACCCCTCGGTCGTCGGCATGAGCCCGAGTTCCCGGGCCGCCATGATGATGTGCTGCCGCCCCTTCCGCGCCGCGGCCACGTACATCTTGATCGTCTTCGTATCGAAGTAGTCGGCGTAACGGGAGAGGACATCCCTCGCCTCTTCCTCCGTGTCGATCCCGTCCTGCCAGAAGACGCCGGGTCCCGTCGAGTAGACCCGCGGCCCGAGCACGCTCCCGGTGCGGACCATGTCCGCGTAGGAGAGGACTTCCGTGTTCCCGGTCTGCGGGTCCCGGGTCGTCGTCACGCCGTAGGCGAGGTTGGCGAGGTACGGCCACACGTCCGTCCGGTGGAGCTGGTCGCGCGCCCGCAGGTGCGCGTGCGTGTCGACGAACCCCGGGACGACCGTCCGGCCGCTGAGTCGAAGACGACGGCACCTTCCGGCACGGCGACCGAACCGCTCGCGCCCACCGCCTCGATCCGGTTGTTCCGGACCACGATGTCCGCGTTCTCGATGACCTCGTCACCGTTCATCGTGATCGCGCGGCCGCCACGGAGCAGTGCGACCCCCGCGGGGATGTCGCGCGGCGCGTCGATGAGGATGCGGTGTTCCTCCGCGCGGTAGCCTTCGTCCTCCTCTTGTTCTTCGGTTTCCTCTTCCTCCCCGGCTTCGACTCCGGCCTCCGCCTCGGCCTCTTCGGCGGCTTCGGCCGCCTCCACGCTGTCCTCGTACGCCCGCGCGGCGTCGAGGTCGTAGGAGAAGTGGGCGTTGCCGAGCGAGAAGTGGACCGTGCGCCCGTCGCCGCTCCAGGCGGGGAACTCGCCGCCGATATCGGTGACCCGCCGCGCGGGGAAGGAGGCGTTGTCCGGGTTGGAGACGTTGATCGTCGGCGTCACGCCGGCGCGCGGCACCGTCACGGTGTAGATCTCGCGCTGGATCTCCGCGAGCGCCTGGTCGCCGCGCGGCGCCATCTCGATGGTCGAGGGAGAGAGGCCCTGCGTCGAACCCTGAGGCGTGGGTCCGCGCACCTTCACATGCTCCTTCTCGTCCGTTCCATCCCATCGAATCGAGACCAGGGCGTCGGGGAAACGGAAGAGATGGATGCGGTCGTTCTCCTCCACGAAATGGGGATTCGCCCGCCCGTCGGTGGGCGCGATGAGCGTGGCCGGCCCGCCGTCGGAGCCGTCGGGGTCGGCGGACACCCACACGATCTCCGTCCCCGGTGCGCCTCCCTCACCTTGCGTCTCGTAGGCCCGCACGAAGCCCCTCACGGCGACGATCCGGTCCCCCGGTCCCCACGCGGGGGCGAAGTACGTCGCCGCGTCGCGCGTGAGCCGCACCGGGTCCCCGCCGTCGCTCCGCACCTTGTACAGGTGCCCCTCGTTCCCGTCCCACGTCGAATACGCGATCCACTCGCTGTCCGGCGACCAGGTCGCGAAATGCTCCGACATGTCCGCGTCCGTGAGACGTTCGGGGTTCGAGCCGTCGGCGCCCGAGACCCAGAGACGGTCCAGCGCCGTGAAGGCCAGCCGGTCGCCTGAAGGGGAGGGCGCCGCATCGCGGATCTGGCGCACGGTGAAGGTCGGCGTGTCCTCGATCGGGTAGTCGAAGTCGACGCGCGGGCCGAGCGCGAGGTCGAACTGCACCCGGAAGGGGATCTCCTCGGCGGCGCCACCCTCGACCGGGAGCTTCCAGATCTTGCCGCCGTAGGAGGCGACGAGGTGCCGCGAATCCGGCGTGAACGACATGCCGGGGAGCACGTCCAGCGTAGCGCGCGACTCCTGGTCGTCGTGCTGGACGGGATAGGCGAGCCAGCGCTCGTCGCCGCTCCCGAGGTCCCGGATCACGAGCCCGGTGTGGGCCTCGTGACGCGTCCCGAACACGAGCCAGCGGCCGTCGGGCGAGAGCACGGGCCGGATCGCGGAGCCGTATCGCGAGGAGCGGGTGTATCGTTCGCCCGACTCGCGGTCGTACGCCTCGAGCTGGTACTGCGGGAACTGCGCGTTATAGGTCCAGTCTCCGGTCCGCCGCGCATACCAGATGTAGCGGCCGTCGTGGGAGACCGCGGCGCCGAGCATCTTCAGGTTGTCCGGTTCCGAGACGAGTTCGATCCCGCTCCCGCCCTCCACGTGGAACATCTTGAGCTTCGGCAGCCCGCCCCCGCGGAAGCCGCCAATGGACGCCACGATGTAGTCCCCGTCCGGCAGCCACTCGGGAGACTCGGCGCGATTGGCCGCACCCTGGGAGATCTGGGTGGTGTCGGAGCCATCGACGGAGCGGATCCAGATGTTCTGCCCGCCGTCGTAGTCGGAGGTGTAGACGATCCGCGCGCCATCGGGAGAGAAACGGGGCTGGGCGTCGAAGGCCATCCCCGACGTGAGCTGCGTCGCATCCCCGCCGCCCATCGGGATGGTGAAGAGGTTCCCGAGGTAGTCGAAGACGATCGTCTCGCCGTCCGGACTCACATCGAGAGAAATCCAGCTCCCCTCCCTCATGTCCATGGCGACGGTGCGATCGACCGGCAACGGCAGATCCTCGTTATGCGGCCCGTCGGCTCCGTTCGAGGCCTCCTGCGAGACGGCCCCGCCCGCCGTGGCGAGCATGATCGCGAGACAGAGGGGCAGGGAGTAGACCCCGCGCGCGGTGTGTAGCAGGATAGGACGCTCGTTCATCAGTCGGCCTCCTCGTGACCTCATGGTGGCGGGCTGTACCGAACCGTAAATGGACAGTTCTGCATCGATGCATACATGGCATACATCGAAGCACGAAAGACCCCGCGCCCGCCGCCGGACCTCCGCGATGGCCGCCACGGCCTGCGTGTGGGCCGGATTCGCTGGCGGCGCCGGGGGCGCCGCAGGACAGCGGGTCATCGAGTTGCCGCTCGAAGACCGCATCCTGACCGCCGATTTCACGGAGGTCTACCGCGTCGGAAACGGAGACAGGGGTGCGCTTCCCCGGCGTGGGCCCGAGCCACGATCTTCCGGCCGGGCTGACTCCATCGGCGAACCCCCGAATCCGCAAGGCGGACCGGGACGGAACCTTCCTCTCCCGCGTCGTTTCCGTGTGGGACGTGCAGCGGCAAACGAACACGACGGAGGGCCGGATCTCCATCGAACCCGGACCCCGGGAAGTGGCCCGAGTGGAGCTTGGGGGAGAGGAGGCCCGCGAGGTGCCCCTCTTCCGGGCCTCCGACAGCCCGGACGACCGAGTGAAGTTCCATTTCGCCCCTCTTCCGAACGGTCGCGTGGCGTTTTCGGATTCCACCGCATATGCGGTTCGGATCGTCGAGCCCGCTGGCAACGTCGACCGGATTCTCACCCGCCCGCTTCCGGCACGACCCTGGGACGAGCGCAATCGGAGGGCCTTCGCCAACTCCCTGCGGATTCGCCTGGAGCGGGAGTCTGCCGATAGCCGGGACAGGGCCGAGATGCTTGGTTTCTTCGGGGGAGTCGAAGCGCTTGTAGCGAGGCTGGACGACCTGGACCTTCCCGGCGAAGTCGAGATCATCGATGCCCTCGATACGGATTGGGAAGGCAGGATCTGGGTGCTCCGCACACCGGCAGACGGGTTTCCCGACCTGGATATCGTGGGGGGCTTCCAGTCCGCCGTTGGGGGACGACCGAATCCGCTGCCGCCGACTCGCCCCGGTCCGATCGATCTGATCACCGCCGAGGGGCGGTATATCGGGACGCTTGCGGAAGCTCGGATGCCGGCCGCCTTCGGGCCGGGGGGGCTCGTCGCCGCCGTGGAACTGGACGCCTTCGACGTGCCGACCGTCGTCGTGAGAAGGGTGTCGGGGGCCATCCGGGAGTAACGGCGCGGATCGGGAGTCCCGCCGCGTTCCCGCGGGAACGTCGGTGGCCTGCCGCCCGACGCGGTTTGCGCGTCGTGCCGCTGCCATGCACTCTCCCGTCCCATGAATCATATCTCTGTGCTCGCCATCGCGGGCAGTTGCCGCCGGCGGTCGTTCAACCGCGCGCTTCTGCGGGCCGCCGTCGCGCGTGCGCCGGAAGGCGTCGAGACCCGGGATTTTGATCCGTCCCGGCTGCCGTTCTATGACGGAGACGTGGAGGCTGCGGGCGATCCGGACGAGGTGGCGGAATTCAAGGCCGCCGTTCACGCGGCGGACCTGGTGCTGCTCGTGACGCCGGAGTACAACGGGGGTCTGCCGGCGGTGCTCAAGAATGCCGTGGACTGGGGGTCGCGGCCCCCGCGTCCGCAGGCGTGGGACGGGAAGCCGGTCGCGATCATGGGGGCGACGCCCGGCCGCCTGGGGACGGCACTGGCCCAGCGTTCCCTGCGCGAGTCGCTCGCGGGGCTGAACGCCCACGTGATGCCGCAGCCGCGGGTCCTGCTCTCGGGGGCGGGCGGCGTGTTCGACGACGATCTCGAATTGGCGGATGAAGCGACCGGGAAACATCTCGACAGATTCATGTCCGCCGCCGCAGAATGGGCACGTCGGTTCCGCTGAACGATCAGACAGGTGGAGGAGGGGTCTTGTCCGACGCCGACGGTGCGTGCGTCATCTTCGAGAAGCTGGCGGATGATGTTCGCGTTCCGACGCGAGCCACGGAGCAGTCCGCCGGTTACGACATCCGGGCGCATCTCACGTGCGGGCCGGTCCGGGTTCATCGGGGGGCCAACCGCGAGACCATCTCCGTGACCGCCACCTCCACGGGGAACGGCGCCCCTTCGATCGCCCTCGAACCCGGCGACCGGGCGCTCGTGCCCACCGGCTTTCGCGCCCGTCTGCCCGACGGCTACGAGGCGCAGATCCGCATGCGGTCCTCGCTCGCGTGGAAGCGCGGGCTCACGGTTCCCAATGCGCCCGGTACCGTGGATGCCGACTATCCAGACGAGTGGTTCGTCCTCGTCCTCAACTCGGCGCCGCACCCCATTCGGATCGAACACGGCGAACGGATCGCCCAGGTCGTCCTGCACCGGTACCGGGTCGCGCGCTGGGAGGAGGGGCCGGTCGCGATCTCGACGGACCGCGCCGGCGGGCTCGGCAGCACCGGGAAACGATAAGGAGAAGACGCGATGCCCGAACTGCAGGAATGGCTCCTCGCCATCCCCGTCCTGATCACGCTGCTCGTCATCTTCCTCGTCGAAGTCACCGGCTCGTCCAGGCGCTGAAGCCCGGCGTCGGCGAGGAGGCTACCGCGACACCAACTGGCAGCTAGCGGAACGGCTCCGGGCGGGGGCGCTCGAACGGTTCCGTTTCCTCCATGCGGTCGACCTCGATCGTGTCCGCGTGCGGGCAGGCGACAGAACGCGACGCGGCCCCCTCGACGACGAAGTAGTCCCCGGCCGCGGCATCTCCGACGTCGCCGGCCAGCGTGTAGAAGTACCCGTCCCGGTCCTCGAACGTCACGCAACCGTTCTCCTGCCCCGCGATCGTGCCGGTGCGCTGAATCCGGCCCGCCGGATCCGTCACGTGGAAGGGGTCGGAGAGCCCCGTGGGCGCGAAGTTCCCGTTGAAGATGATGAAGACGACCGCGCGATCCCACGTCGCGGTCTCCGGCACGCTCACCGTGGCTCCGATCTCGCCGAACTCGCCCTGATCGCCGGTCCCGAGTTCCTCGAAGCCCGTGCCGATGGCTCCCAGGCCGACGACCACCCGCGCCTGGAGCGGGATGTTCTCGGTGTAGAGGCTGACCTCGGTGCCCGGCGGCCCGATGCGTGGCTCCATCGTCTGGATCTGGCGCAGCGAGTCGGGCGTGGCCGGGTTCGGGTGCGCCTGCGCGAACACGGCGCCGGCAGTGAAGAGCAGGATCGGCAGCGCGACGGCGGCGGACAAGGCGCGGGCGCGCTTCGAAAAACGATTCATGCTGGCCTCCAGGCGCAAAGCTCCCGGCTCATGCTGCAGTTGCTGCAGTCGCGCGCACCTCGGCCGCAAGCCGAGCGGCTCTAACTTGCCTCGCGCGCCAACATTATCCGCGTTAGGGCCGGGCAGCAGGATAGTTTTAGACCTGTCCCAGAAAACAGGCACCAAGCATCGGGCCAAGGGTTCCCCGGGTTGGACTTTTCACAGTCCGCCAGGTCCAGTTTCTTAGGTGTGGCTTGCGCCTGCTCCGCCACGCTGAGCCAGAATCCTGACCTCATGTACAGGCATTAACCCAGGCCTCCAAAGCGAGGCAAGCGAACATTCTTACCAACGGGTGGACCGTCGGATCAGCGCATAAGCTTAATGCGTCATCCCAGATTGGATCGTCGCAATCAACCTGTGACGGTGGTGGTGGTGGTGGTGGCGGTGGCGGTGGCGGTGGCGGGTCTGGCGGACAATGGCCGTCACAGACTTCCTGAGCTTGGGTAGCGTCAACGCCGATGATGGGGGTGCCTACGACTTCGATCGACGGCGAAACCGGCGCGAGGAGGGCGAGCAGGAACAACGAAACCAAGATCGCTACCTGCTTGCTCTTGAGCGTGGGCCGCATGAGACGCTGTCCTTTCCCGAGAGAACCCGACACTTCTCTAGCAATCTAACTCATACCAACGGAGAGGAGACGGCGCTAGACTGTCCAGCGACACCCGAGTACGCACGTTGCATGGGATGCTGCGGGAGGCTCCAGGTTCGTGCTGCGGCCAGTCGACGTGCCGCCATGTTAGGCCGCTTGGCTGATTCAGACATCGTAATGCGCCGCACCTGACGACATCCCTCGTGCTGGGAACGTTTCGAGATGGTGCGCTCGCAACACCGCGGCCGATGACGGTCTCAGAGGATCCCATACTCGCGATGGCCCGGCCGAGCGTTAGCTTACGGCAGTAACCAGCGTGCCGGGGTGGCGGAATTGGCAGACGCATCGGACTTAAAATCCGAAGGGGTCCATCCCCGTGTGGGTTCGAGCCCCACCCCCGGCATCTTCCAGATCGGCCCGGTTGCGGCCGGTCAGCCCGGTCGGGAACCCTGCTAGAACGGGTTGAAGTCCCAGCGCAGGCGGGCCAGCACGACGCGGCCGATCGCCGGCGCTCCCACCATGCTCTGGTACGCCTGGTCGAAGACGTTCGACACGTCCACCTGGAACCAGAGATCGTCGTACCCCGGGATACGGAAGCCGAAATTCGCGTCCAGCGTGGTGACCGCCTCGAGATCGCCCACCCACGGCCCGGAGTTGAAAGGATAGCCGTTCTGCGCCCGGAAGCGCAGGCCGCCGTTGACCCCCGACTCGTCGTTCCGGTAGGTCAGCGAAGCCGTCCCGCGCACCGTCGGCGAGTTCAGCGACACCTCGCTCAGGAGTTCGCCCGCCGTCTCGAACGTGTTTCGACTGATGAACGAGAGGGATGTGGCCATCTCCAGCTGGTCGCTCAGGAGGAAACCGGCGCCCAATTCGCCCCCCATCACGTCGAACCCGCCTGCATCCTGATAACCTAGCACCATCGCGGAGGTCGTTCCGCCGGCGCTCGTGGGCGTCACCGTCCCCAGCGGAGTCGTGCTGGCCAGATTCGCGATCAGTTGGGCCGTCCCGAGCGCAACGGCTTCGTTAGGGAACGCCACTCCGACGAACTGCCGGAACACGCCTTCGAGATACGGCCGCAACTGTGCGCCGTTCAGGAAGAGGTTCGGGGAGAGCAGTCGGAGGGGCGCGATGTAGCTGTCGAAGCGCGTGAACCAGGCGTTGGCTCCGACGGAAACGTTGTCGCCGAAGACGCCCTTGTACCCGAACTCGAACGTGTTGCGGACCGTCGGCCCCAGCGCCTCGATGTCCTGAAGCTTCGCAAGGTCGACCGGCTCGCAAAACGGCGGTGCCACGCAGCCCTCGGGCGGTGCCTCACCGCGCCCCAACGCGCCCGCAACCTCCAGATCGAGGAGCAGCGCCAGGACCCCCACTTGGTCCGGTGACGGGACGGGGATCAGCGGCAGGAGTCCCGCCAGCGGCGCCAGCTGAGGATCGGCTTGGGCGACGGAGGCGAGCGTGTTCACCGCCGCGCTCCAGAGTTGGGCCGTGGTGGACGGCAAGAAGTCCTGTGCGCTCCCCCCCGCCAGTACGTTAAACGGCGACATGTGCATGGGGATCCCGTTGTCCCGCATGTACATGTACCCGTTGCCGCCGGAGCCCGTGGCGCGGAGGTCGTACCGGAACGGACCGAAGATGGGGATCGTCCCGCCCGAGATGTCCAGGAACTGGTTCGTGGAGGTGGGCGTCGAGAATGCCCGGTTGAAGGTCAGCCGGAACGAGTTCGAAGCGTCCGGCTTGAAGACCAGCGCGGCGCGCGGCGAGAAGACGGGATCCGCAAGGTTGCTGTTGTAGTCGTACCGGAAGGCGCCCGTGAGATCGACCTTCGGGCTCAGCGCCCACTCCCATTGGAGGTAGCCGCCGACCTCCGTCGTCTGGTCGTCGTCCTCGAATTGTCCGTTGATCGTGCCTCTGCTGTCCGGATTCGTTCCAAGATAGTCGACCCCGTAGATGAGCCGGTGCGCCGATCCGATCCGCGACTGGTGCTGCAACTGTCCCACCAGCAGGGAAGAATTGTCGAACAGCGGGCGGCCCGAGCGGAGGAGGAAGGTCTCGTCGTTTGTGTTGTAGTTGTAGAAGAGCTGCGCGAACAGATCCTTGTGCCGGAAGCGGGCCTGCCCGTACGTGACGCTCCAGTCGGTGACGTTGGATGCACCGAGCCCGGTGAGTTCCGTCGCTTGCGCGGCAACGTTCCGTCCACCCGCAAGTACGAGCGACGTCCCCGGCGACGGCTCGAAGTCCAGTCGGGCGTCCACGGCCCAGTTCCGATGCTTTGGATCTCGCCCCATGTGTACGTTGCGGGCCGACTGCTGAAACAGGGTCTGATCCGCCGAATTAGTGAGATCGAGCCCGTGACGGAATTCGTTGCAGGATGAGGCAGAAGGAGCAAACTGGGCAGCGATGCATGCTCGCGCGCTATCCTGCAACGTCGCCTCGATCAGGTCGTTGAAGACGTATTCGGTGGCGTCGAAGTACTGGCCCGAGACCTTGAACCCGAACTTGTCGCTCGGGGCCACCGCGATGCGCCCGTCGAACTGGAACAGCCCGGCGTCTTCACCCTGGATGGGGCCGCTGCCGAGCCCCGCCTCATTGCCCTGCTGACGGAGGCCGCCGCCCACCGAGAAGCTGGCTCCCGGCGAGCGAATCGGGGATTTCGTCATGTAGTGGACGACGCCGCCCGCCGCGTTCGGTCCGTAAAGCGCCGATCCGGGGCCGAGGACGGTCTCCACCCGCTCCATGTCCAGTTCCGACGTCGGGTTGAGGTAGAAGATGTTCACCCGCAGCGACGGCACGCGCGCGATCCGGTTGTCCGTCATGAACAGCGTGCGGCTGGAGAAGACGTTGTTGAAGCCGCGCAATACGGCGGTGCGGCCGCGGATCCCCGTGCGGGCCACGTCCACGCCGGGCTGGTGCTCGACGTGCTCGATCGGAGACGTCACCTGGCGTTCTTCGAGATCGCGGGTCGACACGACCTCCACCGCCGCCGGGGCTTCCAGCGCCTTCTCGTACGTGCGGGAGGTCGTCACCGTGAGCGGGTTCAGTTCGTAGGCCTGCTCCTGCATGGTTGTCGACAGGGACGTCGACTGGCCGGCCGCGACGGTCTGTGATTCCATGACGACGGTCAACCAGCCCGGCGCGGTGAAGCGGACCGAATACGAGCCGGCCGACACGCCGTCGATGGCATAGGTGCCGCCCGGGCCCGTGGTGGCTTGCGCCGCCACCGCGCCCTGTGCGCCCACGACCTCGACCAGCACGGCCGCCAGGGGTGCGCCCGTACGGTCATCCGTGACCGAGCCCGCGATTCGACCCTGCGCCCACGCGGCGCCGGGGAGAGCCCCGAACGCGATGACAGCCGCCAGAAGCAAGGTCCCCCGCCCAGCATTACGACCGAAACGAACTCCGAATCCCGTCATCGCGAACGCCTCCCGCCTCTCGGTTGAAACTGCCCGGCAGCTGTCCTCTACAAGCTAAGCGGAACCCCGGATTCTGTCAGCGCACGCGGCCGAAGCGGACGTCGCGCGTGCGGACGTTGGAAAGGTAGAAGCCGATCACCTGTCCGTTGCGGTCCCGCTCGAAGGCGAACGACAGGCCTCCGCCCGAGAATTGATCCTCTTCTCCGGGTTCGAGTTCCGCCCGGTCGAGTCTGCGGTGGTGCAGGACGAGCGTTCCATCCTCCACCGCGAAGGCGTAGAACGTCTCCAGTTCGTCGCTGAAGAAGCGCCCGGCGAAGTCGGCGAGATCCTCCGCCGTCGGCTCCCATTCCTCGGCCTCGTCACCCTCGAGGCGCGTGGCGTGGTTGTCCCCGTTCTGGTGCAGCGTGAGCCCCTCGACATCGCCCTCCGGATCCCGCAGGAAAGTGACCGAGGCCTCGACGGCGAGCAGGCGGAAGGTCGAGTCGGAGGTGGGGACGATCTCGAGTCGCTGCTGGCCCGTCGCCTGCGCGTAGAACGTGTCGTCCTCGCGCGTGAAGGTGAGGATGAAGTTCGGTGACGCGTCCAGCGAGTAGCGGCCGGCGAACTCGTCGAACGCTTCGGGGTCGTAGTCGGCGGGATCGAACTCGCCCGCATCCGCCGCATCATCCTCTTCTTCCTCCTCCATCGCGTCCTTGAAGAACGCCGCGGCCAGCTCGTACGCGACGCCGCTGTTGAACTGCGCGTGGTTGCTCTGGGTCGTGAGGCCGGCGTTGATCTCGGGGAAGTAGACGAACATCGAGCGGTGCGCGACATCCGCGCCCCCGTGGCTCACCCGCTTCAGTCCGCCCTGCTCGCCGACCGAGAGACCGTACCCGTACCCCGTCTCCTCGCCATCATTGAGGACGAACGACGTCGTCATCGCGTCGACGCTCTCCCGCGTGCCGACCTGCGGGTTCGCGTAGTTCTCGGCCCACGTCTGGAGGTCGCCGATGGTGCTGTAGATCGCCCCCGCCCCCACGGCGCCGCCGAGGTCCCCGATCTGGCGGTATCCGTCCGGTCCCGGGGTATAGCCCTCGGACATGTTGGGGACGATGTGGCGTGTGGACGGGCGCACCATGGTCCCGGTCATCCCGAGCGGTCCGAACACGTGCTCCCGCATGAAGACGTGGAAGTCCTGCCCGGAGGTGCGCTCGACGATGACGGCCGCGAGGCCGAACGCCGTGTTGTTGTAGTTCCACTCGGCGCCCGGCTCGTTCTGGAGCGCGGGCTGCCGCTGCACGATGTCGATGAGTTCCGAGCGGTCGATCCAGTCGCCGTGGTCGAGGCGGCGTCCCGTCATCCGCAGCAGGTTCAGGAATTCGCGCAGGCCCGACGTGTGCGTGATCAGGTGCTTCACCTGGATCGTGTGATCGAACTCCGGAAGTTCGGGGATGTGCTTGCGGATGTCGTCGTCCAGCGACAAGAGCCCGCGCTCCGCCTGCAGCACGATCGCGAAGGCGGTGAACTGCTTCGAGGTCGAGCCGATGTTGGTGCGTGTGTCCTCCTCGAAGGGGAGGCCGTAGGCGAGGTTCGCCATCCCGTAGGCCTTCGAGAAGAGCGTGCGGCCGTCGCGCCACACCCGCACCGCGCCTCCCGGAGAATGCGGTCCATCGAAGCGGGACATGATCTGGTCGGCCAGTTCCTCCGGATCCGTCGCGACGGGTTCGAGCCGCAGCAGCGTGATCTCGTAGCGCCCGCCGGCCTCGGCATCGTCCCCCGCGACGAACAGTTCCAGCGTGTGGACGCCCGCGCCGGGGGTCCGCCCGCCGAAGCGCTCGACGCCGCGCCCCAGTCCGCCGAAGCGGCCCACCTGCGTCCCCCCGGGGTCCAGGACGCGCGCCGTCACGTCGACGGAGATCTGGTCCACCTCGCCGAGGACGAAGTCGTTCTCATCCGTCTCGATCGTGTAGCGCGCCGTGTCTCCCGCGGCGAGCGTGCCCGGCAACGTCCGGCCGACCTCGAGTGCCGTGCTCTGGGCCGCAACCTCCGCGGTCGCGAGGAAGGCGAGAAGTCCGGCACCGAGTGCGGCACCGGAGGGACCGAATGGGAGACGGGGGCGGCAGGCGAAACGCGTGTTCATGGGTAACTCCGGGGCGGGTTCGAAGCTGCTGACGGGACTCGCGCGTGAGACGGTAAGGAGACCGGACGCGCGCGGGCAACCGCTCGACAAGGCCAATACGGGGTCGATACGAGGCCGATACGGCCAACTGCCGGTACCGGTTTCGACGTCACCGAACGTACAATCAGGACGTACAATCAGACGGCGTTCACGGCTCGACCGAAAAATACCTCCGATTGCGAAGGATCCAATGAAGGCACGCTTGACGGCACGCTCGCTCATACTCCCGGCCCTGCTCCTCCCGGCCCTGCTCCTCGCGGCCTCGTTCCGTCCCGCCTGGGCACAGGACGCCGCCGGCACGCTCATGCTCGCGCAGCCCGCGGTGAGCGCCGACCGCATCGCGTTCGCGTACGCCGGGGACCTGTGGACCGCGGGCATCGACGGGAGTTCACCGCGCAGGCTGACCTCCCACGTCGGCGTCGAGTTCAACCCGCGCTTCTCGCCGGACGGCGAGTGGATCGCCTTCAGCGGCGAATACGACGGGAACACCGATGTCTTTCTCGTGCCCGCGGGCGGGGGCGTGCCCGCGCGGCTCACCTGGCACCCGGGAGCCGATCTCGTCCAGAGCTTCACGCCCGACGGGTCGGCGGTGCTCTTTTCGTCGGGACGCAGCGCTTACACGGGCCGCCACGCGCAGTTGTTCACGGTCGCGACGAGCGGCGGACACCCCGAACAGTTGCCCATTCCGCACGCGTTCAAGGCGGCGTATTCGCCGGACGGCGCGAAGATCGCCTACACGCCGCTGTACGAAGCCTTCACGCAGTGGAAGAACTACCGGGGCGGGACGACGACGAGGATCTGGATCTACGACGTGGCGGACCATGCCGTCGTGCAGATCCCGCAGCCGGAAGGCCGCTCGAACGACACGGACCCCATGTGGATCGGGGACCGCGTCTACTTCCGCTCGGACCGCGACGGGGAGTTCAACGTCCATGCCTATGACACGGGGACGGGGCACGTCTCGCGGATCACCGCGCACGAGGACTTCCCGGTGCTGAACGCGTCGGCCGGCGGCGGCCGGATCGCCTACGAGCAGGCCGGGCGGCTGCACCTGCTCGATCCCGGCTCGGGCGCGAGCGACCCGGTGCCGGTGCGGATCGCGACGGATCTCCTGGAAGTGCGGCCCCGCTACGCCGGCGGCGAGAACTTCGTCCGCAACGCGAGCCTCTCGCCTTCCGGCGCCCGCGCCGTCTTCGAGTTCCGGGGCGAAATCGTCACGTTGCCGCGGGACAAGGGGGACGACCGCAACCTCACGCAGTCGACCGCGGCCCATGAGCGGAGCCCCGCCTGGTCGCCCGACGGAGAGTCGATCGCCTGGTTCTCCGACGCCTCGGGCGAATACCGGCTGTACGTGGCTCCGCCATCGGGTGCATCGGGCGCGGGAGAAGCGCGCGGCTACCCGCTGGATGGCGCCGGGTTCTACGGGGACCCGGTGTGGTCGCCCGACGGCACGAAGATCAGCTACACGGACAACTCGCGCGCCGTGTACTGGATCGACCTCGCCTCCGGGGACACGCACCGCGTGGATGCCGACGCGATGTACGGGCCGCTGCCCCCGCCCTCGCACGCCTGGTCGCCGGACTCCCGCTGGCTCGTCTACACGCGCAACAACGAGACCAATATCCGCACGGCCTACGTCCACCTCCTTGAAACGGGCGAGACGAAGGCCGTCACGGACGGACTCAGCGATGTCTCCGAGGCCGTCTTCGACGCCGGCGGCAAGTACCTCTACCTCACGTCCTCCACCGACGCAGGCCCCGTCGTGCAGTGGTTCGCCCAGTCGAACAACGACTTCGAGATGACCAACGCGATCTATCTCGCGGTGCTCGAGAAGGGCACGCCGTCCCCGCTCGCGAGGGAAAGCGACGAAGAGGCCGGGGACGAGGCCGAACCGGAGGCGGAGGGAGCCGGCGATGCGGACGAGGTCACGGTCCGCATCGACTTCGAGGGGCTCGACCAGCGGATCCTCGCCCTGCCGTTGCCCGAAGCCGGCTACGCGAATCTGCAGCCCGGCGACCCGGGCCAGCTCTTCTACGTCCGCAGCGAGACGGCCAGCGGGTTCGGAAGCCCCGGTGCCGGCCCCAGCCTCCACCGCTTTTCCCTCGCCGACCGCGAGGCGGCGACCGTGGTCGGCGGCACGCGCTTCTACGACCTGTCCGCGGACCGCAGGAGCGTGCTGTACGCGACGTCCGGCGGGTGGTTCATCGGCAACGCCGGCGGGACCGACATCGGATCCGGCGCGGACCGGCTCCGCGTCGCCGACGTGCAGGTGAGGATCGACCCGCGCGCGGAATGGCGTCAGATCTACGATGAGGCTTGGCGGATCAACCGCGACTACTTCTACGACCCCAACATGCACGGCGCGGACTGGCCCGCCATGAAGGAGAAGTACGCCGTGTTCCTGCCCCACCTCACCTCGAGGGCCGACCTCAACCGGCTCATGACGTGGCTCCATTCCGAGATTGCGGTTGGGCACCACCGTGGCGGCGGCGGCGACTTCCTGCATGAGACGGACGACGTGCCGGGCGGCCTTCTGGGCGCGGACTTCGTCGTCGAAGAGCGGCGGTACCGGTTCGAGAAGATCTACGGCGGTCTCAACTGGAATCCCGGACTCCGATCCCCGCTCACGGAGCCGGGGGTCGAGGTCGAAGCGGGCGAATACCTGCTGGCGGTCGAAGGGGCCGCGCTCTCCGCGCCGGAGAACCTCTACAGCCGGTTCGAGAACACGGCGGGCCGGATCGTCTCCATCACCGTCGGCCCGTCGCCGGACGGGACAGGGTCACGCACCGTCGACGTCGTGCCGGTGGCGAACGAGGGCGCGCTGCGGAACCGGGATTGGGTGGAGGGCAACCTCGCGCGGGTCGACGAAGCCACCGACGGGCGCGTGGCATACGTATACGTGCCCAACACGGCCGGCGCGGGACACGAATACTTCAAGCGCTACTTCTTCCCGCAGACGAACCGGGAGGCCGTGATCATCGACGAGCGGCACAATGGGGGCGGCCAGATCGCGGACTACTACATCAACATCCTCCGGCGGCCCTACATGTCGCATTGGGCGATGCGCTACGGGGCCGACCTCGTGACGCCGCAGGGCGCGATCCCGGGCCCGAAGGTGATGCTGATCGACGAGACCGCCGGTTCCGGCGGGGACATGCTGCCGTGGATGTTCCGCAAGCTCGAGATGGGCACGCTCATCGGGCGCCGCACCTGGGGCGGGCTCGTCGGCGTCCTGGGCTTCCCGATCCTGATGGACGGCGGGTCGATCACGGCGCCGAACCTTGCGATCTGGACCGAGGACGGGTTCATCGTCGAGAACGTGGGCGTGCCGCCGGACATCGAAGTGGAACAGTGGCCGGCCGACGTGATCGCGGGCGTCGACCCGCAACTGGAGAAGGCGATCGAGGTCGTACTGCAGCAACTCGAGGCGTCACCGGTGGCGACACCCGAACGGCCGCCCTTCCCGATCCGCGTGCGGCGACCCTGACCGAGGCCGCCGGCGCGGACCACTCACCGTGGGCCCGCGCCGGCGCGCCCAGCGTCAACGGCAGGTGGCGGGATCGACCGAGATGGTGACGGCTTCGGCGGTCACCGAATTTCGGTTCATGCGCCAATTGATCAACGCGTTCGCCCCCAGCCGTCTGGCGTCGGCGATGACCTTCTCGAGGGCTCCGCGGAGTTCAAGGCTCCCGGCCCGCCTGCCTCCTTCCACGGCCATCGTATCCGACGTGACGGAGTACATGGAAACTGTCGCCTGCACCTGGCCGTGTTCCTCTTCCTTCGGGCAGCGGTCGATCCCGCCCCACCCCGGGTCGCACCGAAGGAGCCGCGAATTCTGGAGGTTGATCTGGTTATCCGTGGTGCCGCCGAAGCAGGCCCAGATGCGGTCGTCGCCCGTGCCGACGCCAGTGAGAGAGAAGCCGAGGTCCAGCCGTGTGATCTCCTCCGTGAGATTCGCGGCGACGGCAGCGCTGGCAGTACCCAGGAAAACCGGTTGCACCGAGATCTCGATGCCGAGCGGCACGTAGCACAGCGTGTAGCTGCCGTCCAGCGCCGTCTGTCCCTCCCTTCGCCCCTCCTGGCCGTCGTGCCCCCAACTGGCGATGACGGTCGCGCCGGGGAGTCCCATCTGCGTGGCTCCGTCCGAGACCAGTCCCCACAGCGCGCCCGTCATCTCCGGCGAGTCCGGGCATACCTCGTCGACTTCCTGAGCAACCGCCGCAGGTCCCACGAAAGCGAGCGCCGCCGCCCCCGCGACGATCCCCGCGGCGATCCTTCCCATCAGCGGCAGCTGGTGGGATCGACCGAGATCGTGACCGCCTCGGCGGTGAGCGAGTTTCCGCTCCGCCGCCAGTTGATGAGTGCGTTGGCGCCCGTCCGTTTCGCGTCGGTTACGAGCCTCTCGAGCGCTTCGCGGAACTGCCCGCTCCCGCCGCCCGCCATCTGCGCCTGCACCTGGCCGTGTTCCGTCTCCTTGGGACAGCGGTCGATACCCTCCCAGCCGGGGTCGCAGCGAATGAGCCGCGAATTCTGGAGGTTGATCTGATTGTCGGTGGTGCCGCCGAAGCAGGCCCAGATGCGGTCGTCGTCCCCGCCGCCTCCTCCGCTACCGACGGCGGAGAGGGAAAACGTGAGGTCCATGCGGGTGATCTGCTCCGTCAGACTGGCCGTTGCCGCGGCCCCTCCCGTGCCCATGAACACCGGCTGAACCGAGATCTCGACGCCGAGCGGCACGTAGCACAGCGTGTAGCCGCCGTCCAACGCGGTCTGTCCCTCCATCTGTCCTGACTCGCCGTCCTTCTCCCAGGTGGCGATGACGGTGGCGCTGGGCAGCCCCATTTGCGTGTCTCCGTCCGAGACCAGCCCCCATAGCGCTCCCGTCATGTCCG
Organism: Candidatus Palauibacter rhopaloidicola; assembly: GCA_026914155.1. Classification (GTDB taxonomy): domain Bacteria; phylum Gemmatimonadota; class Gemmatimonadetes; order Palauibacterales; family Palauibacteraceae; genus Palauibacter; species Palauibacter rhopaloidicola. Next base: position 189,939 of record JAPPGH010000039.1, read on the forward strand.
GCGAATCCGGACACACTTCGTTGAGTTCCTGGGCGACCGCGGCGGGCCCCGAGAAGGCCAAGGCCAGCGCGCCCGCAACGATCCCCGTGCCGAATCGTCTCATCGTCTCTCTCTCCTGTAGCATCCCTGCATCAATCCCGCATCCAGCGTCGTGCTGCGTGTCTCGCTAGTTGCGCGTGTACTTCGTGATTCCGCCCTCGGCGGCGGCTCGCGAGTTCGGTCCCTCGGCGGCGTAGACGTTCCCGTCCGCGTCGACCGCGACCCCCTCGCCGGCCTCACCCTGCGGATCGTCCGACTCGTGCGGCGGGATGAAGGCCGTGACGACATCCTCCGAGGCGTGCCCGATGCGGACACCGGTCAGCCAGTCGGAGTGCGTGTTGGGGTTCGACTCCGAGTCGATCGCGTACACGTTGTCCTCGTCGTCGATGAACAGTCCGCTCACCCGGCCGTACTGGTAATGGGTATCGAGCAGGTTCCCTTCCTGGTCGAAGATCTGGATGCGGTGGTTGCCGCGATCTGCTACCCACAGCCGCCCCTGCGAATCGAACTCCAGCGCGTGCGGCGTCCGGAATTCGCCCGGTCCGTCTCCGATCACGCCCCACTCCATGATGTACTCCCCCTCGGGCGAGAACTTGATAACGCGGCCGGTGGAGCCCTCCGGCGGGTTCGCGTTCTGCCCGCTGTGACCGTCCGAGACGAAGATGGAGCCGTCGGGGGCGGTGATCACATCGCACGGTCCGTTGAAGTAGCCCGGTTCGATGCCCACCCGGCCCGGCACGCCGAGCGTCATCAGCACCTCCCCCTCGGGCGAGAACTTCACCACCGTGTGCCCCTTGTCGAGCGTGCCCATGGAGTCGGTGATCCACACGTTGCCGTCGTCGTCCACGTGGATCCCGTGCGGAAGCACGAAGAGGTTGGCACCGAAGCTGGCCAGGACCTCGCCCGTCTCGCGGTGGAACTTGACGACGGGGTCGACGAGGTTCTCCGCGCACCCGCCCGCGAGCGCGATGCCGCCGCAGCGGTCGTAGGCCCAGATGTGGCCGTCGATGGGGTCGATGTCGATGCCCGCCGTGGAGCCCCATTCGCGCCCATCCGGGAGCTGGGCCCAGTCCTTGATGACATTTGGCGTGGGGTTCGGGAGACCCGCTGCCGCCGGATCCGTGACCTCCTCGGCCGGATCCATCATCTCTTCTTCCGCGGCGTCCTCCGCGCCGCAGGCCGCGATGCCGAGGCATGCGACCCCCAGTGCGGTGAGGTGTGCCAGTCCGGTTACGCGCGGGTTTTTCATGTCTCCTCCCGGTCGTTCAGTGTTGCGCAACCCGTCCCCCGCCCTGCGTCGCCACCGGCGGTGCGTCGCACCGCCTCTCAAAATGTGCCTCCGAGCGGTCGATCTGGCCAGAGAATGGGGCGGGTCGCAGTTTCGACCCGACGCGCACGGAACGGACAAAACGGAGGTCGATGCCGATGGCGAACTTCCCGAGGAGGCGCGAGCGGTGTCGCGCGCAGCGAAATCCCCGGCGCGGGAGGCGTGTCTCGAGCGCCCTTCTCATCCTGGGGCTGGGGACGGCTGCCGCCTGCGCGCCGAGCGACGACATCCCGCGAACGGCCTCGGGGCGTCCCGACTTCAACGGCATCTGGGCGGCGCTCGGAAACGCGTACTGGGACATCGAGCCGCACATGGCGCGTCCCGCGCTCGCCATGCAGGACGGCCCCGTCGTGCCCGTCCCCGCCAACGAGGTCGTGGCACTCGGCGCCGTGGGATCCGTGCCGTCCGGGCAGGGGATCGTGGTCGGCGGGAGCATCCCCTACCTGCCGGAAGCTCTGGAGCGGCGCGACGAGAACCGCGAGCGCTGGCTCGAGCGCGACCCCGAGATCCGCTGCTACCTGCCCGGCGTCCCGCGCGCGAACTACATGCATCTCCCGTTCCAGATCTTCCAGAGCGAGTCGAAGTTCTTCATCGCCTACGAGTACGCCGGGGCGGTCCGTGACGTCTACCTGGAGGATCCCGGCCCCCCGCAGGTGGATTCCTGGATGGGCCAGTCGGTGGGGCGCTGGGAGGAGGACACCTTCGTCGTCACCGTGAACGGGTTCAACGGCCAGACCTGGTTCGACCGGGCCGGGAACCACCACAGCTACCGGCTCACGGTCACCGAACGGTGGACGATGCTTGGGCCCGACCATCTCCTGTACGAGGCGACGATGGAGGACCCCGAGACGTTCTCGGAGCCGTGGACGATCCGCCTGCCGCTCTACCGAAGCGTCGATCCGGACGCGCGGCTGGGGCAGTTCAAGTGCGTCCCCTTCGTGGAGGAGCTGATGTACGGCCACCTCCGCAGGAACCCGATCCGGTAGCCGGGGGACCAGGCCCTGTCCGCGCCGATGAGGTCCGCGAATCGTCGACCGTGCCCGCGGGGGCTCCGCGCCGCGCTGCCGCTGGGGGCCCTGCTCGGGGTTGTCGCGCTTGGCGCCTGCGACGGGAACGGCGGCGTGCCGGGGGAAAGCGGGGATGGGTGGGTCGTTCCGCGGACCGCGGACGGACATCCCGATCTGCAGGGTGACTGGACGAACGGAACCATGACGCCGCTGCAGCGCCCCGAGGGCGAGGCGCTCGTACTCACGGCGGAAGAGGTCGCGGTCCGCGAGGGGCGGCGCCAGGAGTACATCGACGACCGAAACGCGCCCAGCGACCCGGACCGCGAGGCTCCGCCGGTCGGAGGCGACGGTTCCACGGGCGCGGCCGGCGGCGTCGGCGGCTACAACTACTTCTGGATCGACGCGGGCGACCGGGTCGCGGTGGTCAACGGCGAGCCCCGCAGTTCGCTCCTCACGCACCCGGAAGACGGTCGCATCCCGGCGCTCACCCCCGAAGGCCGGCGGCGGCGACTCCAGGCCTACGGGCGGCTGGCTGGCGAGTTCGACAACCCCGAAAACCGCCCCATCGGCGAGCGCTGCATCCTCTCCTTCGGCTCCAACGCCGGCCCGCCGATGCTGCCGAACTACTTCTACAACAACAACTACACGGTCGTGCAGACGTCCGACCACATCATGATCCTGACGGAGATGGTGCACGACGTGCGCATCATCCGCATGGGCGAGCCCAAGCCGGTCCGCGATGGCGTGCGCCCGTGGTTCGGCGAGTCATGGGGCCGCTGGGCCGGCGACACGCTCGTCGTCCGCACGACGAACCTGAATCCGGACCAGATGGCCGCCTACGTTTACCTGTTCGGTCCCGGCTCGGAGCGGATGACCGTGACGGAGCGCTTCACGCGCGCGAACGAACACACGATCCACTACGAGTTCACCGTCGAAGACCCGGACACCTTCGTCGAGAGCTGGGGCGGGGAAGTGCCCTTCACGCGCCTCGACGGCCAGCTCTACGAGTACGCCTGCCACGAGGGCAACTACGCCCTCTCCAACGTCCTCAGCGGCGCCCGCGCCCAGGAGCGCTAGCCGACCGCGGGCAGTTTAGCGCACATCGCCGAATGTGATTACTTTGTACATACGATCACGAACTGCCCACGCGGTGACATGGTGGAGATACGGCGAAATGGAGACGCGGCTCATTCAGATCGGAAACTCGCGCGGGATTCGAATCCCGAAAGCCCTGGTCGAGGCAGCCGGACTCGATACGCCGCTGCGACTGAGGGTTGTGGATTCGGGTCTGCTCATCGAACGCGCGGACAACCCCAGGGAGGGTTGGGCGGAGGCGGCGAGGGAACTACGGGACCGTGGTGAGGGCGGACTCCTGGATGACCCCTCGCCGACCGCCTTCGATGCTTCCGAATGGGAATGGGAGTGACGGAACCGCGACGGGGGGATGTATATCTGGTTGCGCTCGATCCTACCCTTGGCTCGGAAATCAGGAAGACTCGCCCATGCGTCATCGTCTCCCCCGATGACCTGAATCCGGCCCTCGGCACCTATCTCGTGGCGCCGATGACCACCGGCGGTCGCGCATATGCTTTCCGTGTCGCTTGCCGGTTCAGGGATAGAGACAGCTTCGTCGTGGCCGATCAGTTGCGCACGGTCGACCGCGTCCGCCTGATGCAGCGACTCGGCCGGCTATCTTCCGGCGTCATGACGGACGTTCTCAACGTGCTCCAGCGCATGTTCGCCCCGTAACGTAGCCCGGTCGCGCAGAGTCGAGCGATCCTGTTACTCTGAATGAAATCGTGGAAGAACTGGCGTCGTGGCGCCGGATTGTGGGTTGAGACACGGGTGAGATCGATGAGGAAGCTGCCTCTGTACCTCCTGGCGGGTGGGGTCGCGCTGGCCGCCGCGGCGCCGCTGATTGCGCACCACGCCTTCGGGGCGGAGTTCGACCGGAACGCCCCCATCCGGCTCCGGGGCGCCGTCGTGCGGCTCGAATGGGTGAACCCGCACACCTGGATTCACCTCGAGGTCGAGACCGATGCGGGATCCGAGGTCTGGATGGTCGAGGGCGGGACGCCGAACACGCTCCTGCGCCGCGGCCTCCAGCGCGACTGCCTCGCGCCCGGCACCGAACTCATCGTGGACGGCTACCAGGCCAAGGACCACTCCCTCAAGCGCGCCAACGGCCGCGACGTCACCTTTACCGACGGCAGCAAGTTCTTCATGGGCTCATCCGGCGCCGGCGCCCCTCCCGGCGGCGCGCCGCGGCCCAACGATCCCGGCTACGACGCCAACCCCTGCCAGCCGCCTCCGGGCTGGGAAGGCGAGGTCGTGGAGGTCACGAGCCACAGCATCCTCGAGGAGCACGACTAGCGGCCGCGGGCTGCTAACCCGCGAGTTCGGCGCGCCATGAAAGGACCACGTCGGATCGGTGCCGGGGTCGCCGTCTTCCTTGCCGGCTGCGGCGGGGGCGACACGCTGGACCCCGAGCCGCAGCCAATCCCTCCGGCGGCACCTCCGCCGGCGCCCATCGCGGCAAGCGTGGTCATCGAGACGCGAAAGATCATTCAGGACTACCTCAGCGGCGTCGAGCTCGACTTCAACGAGTGGGCGAACACGGACACCCTGATCATCCGTCCCGGCCTCACGTCCCCGGTAATCCGCGTCACGGCCAGACAGGAGGACGGGAGCCCCGTTACCGGTGTGGAACCGGCGGTGAGGTTCTCGACGGGCGCCGAGGAAGTGACGTATCGAACGCTGGTCGGCGACAGCCTGAGACAGATATGGCTGCAGCGGGAGAGTCCCCGGTTCTGGACCATCTTCGACCTGGGGACTCCCGCCGAGGCGCAGATTCTCACGGTTACCGCAAGGGTGGGGAGGGTGGCCGACAGCCTCGTGGTGATTCTCCCCACCGCCCTGGACACCGCCGCGGCGCCAGGGAGGTTGCCTGAGGGCGTCATCCTGGACGACATAGGGGAGCGTGTGTCCACGCCGCTCAACTGGTTCACCTCGCGCGCGGGCGCCGACATCTCCTACGAATTCCACTTGGGCGCCTTCCCGGTCGACGAGTTCCATGTGGGCGAAATCCCGGTCAGTGGTCCCCCCAACCTCGACCTCAGGCAGAACGACAGCGGTGAGTTGGAGATCACGGCGGTTGGGCGCGGGCGGCGGTATCTGCATTATCGGGCGCTGTCGTCCGCCTTCGAGCTGAGCACGGGGCGAATGCTGACGGCGGTCGATGACTGCTACGCGCCGGAACTGGAGGACCGTCCCCTATACGATCGCGCCTCGACGGGATTTCGGGTCACGCTGGCGTACGATGAACCGGACGATTGGTCGCGCTGCGCCAGACTGATGTTCGATCACGCGGCGGGCTTCTACGAAGCCGCCTTGAAGGACAACACCGAGCCCCTGGACTTCACGGTCTTCGTGTTCGACGGGGAGGAGGACTGCGGGGGCCTCGCGTGCGGCGGCCCGCGCGGACCCCGCGTGAACCGAGCAGGAGGTGGCGGGTTCTACCATCCCGGCGGCGGGGTCTACTGGACCCGGGACCGTCCGTACGTCGCGCCGTTCGGCCGCGTCCCGGACAACTTCACATACGAGGTGATCCTGCACGAACTGGGCCACGTGTTCGGCATCGGCACGTACTGGTACTCCGGCGATGTGCGGCTCGTGAACCTCCCGAACAGTGCGAGGAGAGTGGATACCCATTTCCCCGGGCCGAAGGCCGTTGCCGCGTTCGATGAGGCCGGCGGGAGCGGTTACGCCGGGGGGAAGGTGCCGGTGACGAACGACCCCGCCGAGGACGCCGACGCCGGCGGGCATTGGCGGAGTGTGTTGTGCGGCGAAATCATGACGCGGGGGAACTGCCCGGGAGAGGAAGTGACCGTCGTTTCCGCCATCACGCTGGGTGCGCTCGCCGACTTGGGGTGGGTCGTGGACATGTCCGTGGCCGAGGACTACATGCTACCCGCCAGGTACATGGCCGCGTCGGTTCCGCCCGATGCGGCCAGCGGTTACGCCGACATACTGATGCGAGTAGAGCGCCCGGACAGGCGCTGAGGCGCGCTTCAGGCGGAGAAGCCGATCCAGCGTCCGGCCGCGGCCACGGTGAACCAGAGCCCCAGCGAGATCGCGGCGATGAGCCGGGTCCGCCAGTTCGCGCGACTCGGGGCGGCTGCGACCACCCACTTCCGGGCCCCGAAGGTGAACGCGAGCGCGAAGGGTAGGGAGATCATCTTCACCCAGAAGGATGTGTTGTAGTAGCACTTCACGGCTTCCGAGAGGAACAGCGGGATCCCGGTCAGGAACATCAGCGCCACCCCCGCCACGAGCCACGGCTGCGCGTGCCGCACGACGTTCGCGATCGGCTGCCGCGTGAGCCCCGTCCCCAGGAGCCGGAGATCGGCGAGCAGCACCGCCCCGCCCAGGAGCCCCAGCCCCAGCAGGTGGACCGCCTCGATGATGGGGAAGGCCCAGATCGATTCACGCACGGCCGTCCCGATGGCCGTGGTCTCCAGCCGCTCGAAGAAGGGGAGCCACGCTTCCGGCGCGAACTGACGCCCGCCCATCAGTCCCCCGCCACGGGGCAGCCCGCCGCCCAGTTCACCCAGCCCGGCTGCCCCGGGATGTCACAGTCGAACCAGTTGTAGGCGATGAGTCGGCCCGCCACGATGATGAGCGCCCACGCCGCGAGCGAGATGGCGCCCGCCGCCCGCGCCCGGCCCGGAAGAACGGGCAGGCGTTCCCACTCCATCACGCGGCGGTGGATCCCCCGGTGAAAGAGGAAGGCGTTGAGCCCCGCCACCACGAACAGGATCACCTTCAGTCGAAAGAAGATGTTGTGGTAGTAGCGGACCGGGTTCGAGTAGAAGATGAGAAGCCCCGTGACGACCATGATCGTGAAGCCGAGCCGGGTCCACGGGAGCAGCCGGCCCGTGACCTCCGACACCGGCACGCGGCGCATCGTCCAGCCCAGCAGCCGGAGGTCGTTCATCATCACGGTGCCGAAGAAGAGGGCCACGGCCAGGACGTGGGAGGATTCGATGAGCGGCCATGCGAGGGTGGATTCCAGCAGGGCCACGCTCCAGGGGGTGTTCCCCAACCACTCGAGGAATCGTTCCATGGGCCGGCGGGTCTAGCGTCCGTCCCCGCCGTCCGTCGCGTCCGTCGCGGGCGCGCCGGAATCCTGAGCCTCTTCGGGTCCCGGAGCGCTGTGGGGATCGCTCGGCCTGAGCGTCTCCGCCGCGTACCGGGCGTGGCAGTCGCGACAGGCGTAGTAGACCTCCGCGCCGGCGTCGAACACGGCGTCCGGGTTGCGGCGGTCCACGGCGTCCAGCGCCAGGCGGCCCGCCTCGACCATCGTCCGCGAGTGGGCCATCCAGTCGCCGCGGTCGCGCGCGCGGCCGTCCATCATCATCAGGTTGCCGGACTCGGCGAGGACGAAGGCGGCGTTGCGGAGCGAGGTCCAGTCCTCCTCGGTCAGGGGTCGGAACTGGTGGACGCCCTCCTCGGTGAGGACCTCGCCCACGCCATCCCAGTAGGCCTCCGCCGCCGGCTCCATCACAGAGACCATCAGTTCCTGCATGTCCGCGACGGGGATCGGGCGCTCCGGCGTCTCCCCGGTGCAGCCGGCGGCGACCGGGAGGGCGAGGAGCGGCAGCGTGAAGCGCGACAGCCTGGAGTTCTTCATGGCGGAGGAACCTATTCGCGCCGTCGGCGCCCGCGCTACGAACCCGGCCGTCGGCCGACGTCCGTTTCCCGCCACGACGGATCGGCGGGCTCGTTCGGGTCGGAGCGCAGGAACCTGATCAACTCCGCGTGGAAGCGCTCCGGGATCTCGAACTGCGGAGAATGTCCGACCTCCGGGAAGAGGAAGAGCTCCGCGTTCTGCAGTTCTTCGGCGACATGGCGCGCCCGCGCCGGATAGTCGGCCACGAGGCGATCGTCCGCGCCCCCGATGACGAGCGCTTTCGTGGCGATGTGCTGCCACTCGTAGACGACGGGATCCTCGTAGAGAATCGCGCGCTGCGCCGCCCGCACCCGCGCCATGCGCGGCCAGTCTCCGCTCAGCGTGAGGCCGTACTGGACCTTCACCCACTCGAGGTACTCCGGGCGCCAGCCGTTCGGATAGTACCGCATGTGCCCGCGCAGAACCGACTGATACGTCGTCCCGTTGAGCACCGAAGCGTAGTTCTCATCCGCGTCGGTCCACCCCCGGCCGGGACGCGAGTCGGTGAGGCCGATCTGGTTCACCATGGCGACGTGCGTCGTCGTCTCGGGATACGTCGAGGCGAACCGCGTCGCCACCATTCCGCCCATCGAGTGTCCGACGATCGCGGCGCGCTCGACTCCGAGCGCGTCGAGCAGCCGCTTCGCGTTCCGCGCGGGGATGTGGAGGTTGTAGTGGATGATGGGTTTCGAGGAGCGGCCGAAGCCCAGCCGGTCGATCGCGATCACCCGGAACCCCGCGTTCCGCAGCGCCTCGATCGTGGGCCGGAACCCCGCCGCGAAGAAGTTCATCCCGTGAAAGAGGACGACCGTCTGTCCGTTCGGGGCGCCCGCCGGAGCCACATCCATGTACGCGAGCCGATAGTCCTTCCCATAGACCTCGACGTCGAGGTACGACACCGGGTGCGGATAGGGGACGTTGCTGTAGTCGATCGCCGTCGCCTCCCAGTCGGCCGGCGGCTCCGCGGGCGGCTCGCTCTGCGCCGAGACGGGTCCGGCGGCGGCAAGGACGGTCGCGGCCGCTACGACCGTCGTGGCGGCGAGAACCCGGCGGCCGCTCCGCGCCCGGCTCACACGGGCCGATGAACGGATTCCGTCGTGGCGAATGATCGGCATGGCGGTCCTCCCTTCCGATGGTTGCGGCTTCCCCGGGGCACGAACCTACAGTGGGCGACACGGGCTGTCCCCTCGTTGCGGGTCCGCCAGCGAGTCGGCCTCGCTGCACCGGTCGCCGCAGAGCCGTAACTTCCGGGGACGGAGAACCCAGGAGGAACCACCATGGCGTCCACCGAGATCATTTTCGAAGTGACGGAGGCTGCCGAAGGCGGCTACGATGCCCGAGCCCTCGGCCACAGTATTTTCACGCAGGGAAAAGACTGGACGGACCTCAAGGCGATGGTCAGAGACGCCGTGCTTTGCCACTTCGATACGGACGCCCGACCCAAGATCATCCGGCTCCACCTCGTCAAGGACGAAGCCATGGCGGTATGAAGCTGCCGCGCGACCTGTCGGGCGAACGCTTCAGCCGATTGCTCCGCCGTCAGTTCGGCTACCGTCTGATCCGACAGAGCGGCAGCCACATGACGCTGACCGCCATGATCGAAGGCCGATCTCACCGCGTGACCGTTCCGCGGCATCGTAACCTGAGCGTAGGTACCCTGAGCGCAATCGTGTCCGACGTTGCCGAAGCCCTTGATTCGGATACGCACGAGGTCCGGAAGAGGCTGTTCGAGAGATAGAGCTAGCGGCTTCGACAGGACCGTGTACCGCTGGTGGGCCTAATAACAGGCTAGGCCCATTCCGCAGGAGGATCCCATCTACAAGACGTGCCTGTTCTGCAACCGGTCGCTCCGCACCAATGAAGTGGTGGAAGCCTTTCCGGTGGGGCGGCGGCTCGCCTTCGATGCCGCCAAGGGCCGCCTTTGGGTCGTGTGCCGGCATTGCCAGCGCTGGAACCTGACGCCGCTGGAAGAGCGATGGGAGGCGGTCGAGACGTGCGAGGAGCTCTTCCGCTCCACACGCGTACGGACGTCAACGGACAACATCGGGTTGGCCAGACACGCCGAGGGGCTGGAACTGGTGCGGATCGGGGAGCCGCTACGCCCCGAGTTCGCCGCTTGGCGCTACGGCGATCAGTTCGGGCGGAGGCGCCGTAACCGGATCATCAAGGTCACAGCTGTGGGGGCGGCGGTGATCGGTGCGTCGGTACTTACACCGAGCCTTGGTATGGTGGGGTTCGCGGGCAGTTTAGTGGGAGGGGCCCCGGCACTGATCATCCAGATTTGGGACCAGCGGAAACAGGTCGCCCGTTTCACTCATTCAGATGGCCATCGGCGGGAGCTGGTTGGGCCGGCCGTGCGCGACGCGACCAGGGTCGTCCCTGCGGACGACGAGTTTGGTTTCCGGGTGGAGACTCACCTCGGAAAGCACTTGCGACTCGGGGAGGGTCGGTTCTGGGCCGACAAGAGGGAGTGGTTCGAAGGCGAAGACGCGCGGCGCGCCATGAACGCCATCCTCTACTTGGTCAATTTCGGTGGCGGGTGGTCTCCGGAAGTGGCGGACGCGGTCTCCCGGATCGAAGACCATGGGCACCCGCGGCGGTTCCTGAACGCCACGGTGGCAGAGCAGCAACGTTACGCGTCGAAGGGGACTCCGGGCTGGATCCACAAGATGCCCAAGCCGACCCGGCTGGCCCTTGAAATGGCCGTCCACGAGGAGGATGAACGCCGCGCGCTGGAGGGCGAGCTGTGGCGGCTGGAGCGGGCTTGGCGCGACGCCGAAGAGATCGCGACGATCGCGGACAACCTGTTGCTGCCAGAGAGCGTCAGGGAAACCGAGGCCGGTCTCAGAGCGGCGGAGGGAGACGAACCCGAAGTCCCCGCCGCGTCGGAGGACTAGCCTGGGTAAGGGCTTCGGCTACTACTTGCGGTATGCTCTCGTGATTCGGACGGGTGGGGTGAGTTGTTGCGCGTCGTGGGGGGCGCGGTGGATCGCGCGTACCACGTCCATGCCGGCCACGATGCGTCCGAAGGCGGCGAAGCCCTGGCCGTCGGGGTTGCGCATGCCGCCGAAGTCGAGCGAGGGCTGGTCGCCGATGCAGATGAAGAAGCTCTGCGTCGCGGTGTCGGGGCCGCCGCGCGCCATCGAGATCGTCCCGTTCTCGTGCAGGAGTCCCGTCTCTGAGGTGCGCTCCAGCGGGATCGGCGGGAAGGACTCGGCGTCCATCTCCGGGTTCCGCCCGCCCTGGACGACGGCGATCCGGATGGAGTCGTTGGGCTGGTTGTCCGCGTGCACGGTCCGGAAGAAGGTGCCGCCGTCGTAGAACCCGCCGTCGACGTAGCGGAGGAAGTTGGCCCCGGTGACCGGCGCGCGGTCGATGTCCACTTCGAGTTCGAAGCCGCCCATCTCCGTCTCGACGGCGACGAGGACGGGGTCCCCGGACGCGGCCGGGACGGAAGCGACGCCCGCAACTCCCGCACTGAGCGGCACGATGGTGGCCACAATCATCCATCGAGCCCAACGTGTTCGCACGCCTGCCCTCCTTTTGCTGACGGGATCGACACAACCTTACGTTTTCGAGCCAGCCCCGGGCGAATCGCCCTCGAACCCACGGGATGAATGTGTATCCGACATGAGCGAAGAAAAGAGAGACCGCCGGAGCTTCGTCAAATCCGTGGCCGCCGGCACCGTGCTGGCCGCGGGCGCGCCGTCGCTCCTGGCCGGAGCGGAGCCCGGCCCCCGGAGCGGACCCGCCGTCCGCCGCACGCTCACGCGGGAGCCGGAACCCCGTCTGACGGTACCTTCGGACGACGTCGGCCTGGCCGTGATCGGGGCCGGAGGGATGGGCATGGCGGACGTCGCGACCGCACTCCGCATTCCGGGCGTGAGCCTGGTGGCCGCCTGCGATGTATTCGACGGCCGGCTCGAAGCCGCGCGCGAGCGGCACGGGGACATCTTCACGACGCGCGACTACCGGGAGGTGCTCGCCCGTGACGATGTCGATGCGGTCATCGTGGGCACGCCCGACCACTGGCACCAGCCGATCTCCGTCGATGCGCTCCGCGCCGGCAAGGCCGTCTACTGTGAGAAGCCGATGGTCCACCGGATCGAGGAGGGGCACGATCTGATCGCGGCCGAGCAGGAATCCGGGTCGGTCTTCCAGGTGGGAAGCCAGGGGATGAGTTCGCTCGGCAACGAGAAGGCGAAGGAATTGTATGAGGAAGGGGCCATCGGCGAACTCAACTACGCCGAGGGATTCTGGGCGCGGAACGATCCCATCGGGGCGTGGCAGTACCCGATCCCCGCCGGGGCTTCCGAGGAGACGGTCGACTGGAAGGGCTTCCTCGGACCCGCCCCGGACCTTCCGTACGACCCGCTGCGGATCTTCCGCTGGCGGAACTACCGCGACTACGGGACCGGCGTGGCGGGCGACCTCTTCGTCCACCTCTTCTCCAGCCTCCACTTCGTCGTGAGTTCGCGTGGCCCGACCCGGATCCAGGCCGCGGGGGGGCTCCGCTACTGGAAGGACGGGCGCGAGGTGCCGGACGTGCTCCTGGGGGTCTTCGACTATCCCGAGACGGAGACGCACCCGGGGTTCAACCTCTCCCTGCGCGTGAACTTCGTGGATGGGACCTCGGGCAGCACCTTCCTGCGATTGGTGGGAAGCGAAGGGGCGATGGACGTGACGTGGACCGAGGTCATCCTCCGGAAGAACGTCGCCGTCGACCCGATGGACGCCTTCTCCCAGGAGAAGATGGCCGAGGCCGCGGCGTCGGCGGACGGGCTCCCGCCACGGGTCCGGATGCTTCCCCCGGCCGAAGTCCGGTACGAGGTGGAGCGAGGATATCGCGGCGCACACGTCGACCACTTCTTCAACTGGTTCGAGGCGGTTCGCGGCGGCCCGGCCGTGCGCGAGGACGCGACCTTCGGGCTGCGCGCGGCCGCCCCCGCGCTTGCCTGCAACCTCTCCTACTTCGAGGACCGCATCGTGCACTGGGACCCCGACGCCATGAGGCTCGTCTGATGCGCGCACCGCGACGGCTCCGGCTCCGCGTGCGGCCCGCACCCCGCGTCCCGCTCCTCACCGCGCTAGCGGCGGGCCTGACCCTCGGCTGCGCGCAGGCCCCCGATCCCCCGCCGGACACCGGGGAGGCGGAAGCGGCGGAGACGACGCCCAACACCCTCACGGAGGCCGAGCGCGAAGCCGGCTGGCGCCTCCTCTTCGATGGCGAGACGACGGCCGGCTGGCGTGGCTACAACCTGGAGACGTTCCCGGACACGGGCTGGGCGGTGATCGACGGCGCCCTCGTCGTGGGCGCGACCGCGACCGACCCCGACGTGGCGATCGGCGGGGACATCGTCACCACCGAATCGTTCTCCGACTTCGACCTCAGGTTCGAGTTCATGCTGTCGGAGGTCGCGAACAGCGGCGTGCTCTACCGCGTGATCGAGGAAGAGGGCGCCGCGATCTGGTACAACGCGCCCGAGTACCAGGTGCTCGACGACCCGGCGTACATCGAGATGGGGACGATGGACATGCACACGCACCTGACCGGGGACAACTACGACCTCCATGCCTCCGGCGAGAAGACGCTCCGCGGGCCGGGAGAGTGGAACGAGGGCCGGATCCGCATCCAGAACGACCTCGTCGAGCACTGGCTGAACGGGACGAAGACGGTCGAGTACGAACTGGGGTCGCCCGAGTGGGAGGCGCTCGTCGTGGCCAGCAAGTTCGCCCCGTATCCCCTCTACGGGCGGGCCGCGTCGGGGCCGATCGGCCTCCAGGACCACGGGCGCAACGTCTGGTACCGCAACATCCGGATCCGTCCCCTTGAACCCGTCTCCCTGTTCAACGGCGAGAACCTCGACGGCTGGCGTGTGCACGGGACCGAGCGGTGGTACGTGGAGGATGGAGAGCAGGGCGGGGAAATCGTGTGCGAGAGCGGCCCGGACGCCGAGTACGGCTACCTCGTGACCGAGGCGACGTACCGCGACTTCGACCTCACCGTCGAGTTCAAGCAGGAGGCGGACGGCAACAGCGGCGTCTTCCTGCGCTCCAGCGTGGAGGGGACGACCGTGAGCGGCTGGCAGGCCGAAGTCGCGCCCCCGGGCCTCTTCACCGGCGGCATCTACGAGTCGTACGGCCGCGGCTGGCTCGTGCAGCCCGACCCGGAACTCGACGCCGCGCTCCGCATGGGGGACTGGAACACGATGCGAATCCGGGCCGACGGCGACCGTGTTGAGACGTGGTTGAACGGCACGAAGATGGTGGACCTGGAGGACGAGCAGATCGGAGAGGCCGAGGGTTCTATCGCGCTCCAGATCCACGACGGCGGTGGCATCAAGGTCCGCTGGCGCAACCTGAGGCTGACGAACCTCGGCAATTGATTTGAACCGGCGCGTCGTCGGAGGAGACGAGATGAGATTCTGCTGTGCGGCATTGATCGCGTTGCTGGCGGGTTGTGGGGGCGAGACCGGGGGGTCGGCCGCTCCGCCTCCCGACGAGGACCGGCCGCTCGCGGCCGATTTCGAGGACGTGTACCGGATCGGAGGGATCGCGGCCGAGGGGTGGGACGCGTTCACGGAGATCGCGGACCTGGACTTCGATGCGGGCGGCCGGCTCTACATCCGCGACGAAGCCGGGTCCTCGACGCGCATCGTGGTCGTGGACGGGGTCGGGGACCTGGTGGCGGAGTTCGGGCGCAGGGGGGACGGGCCGGGCGAGCTGCGCGATGTGGGGCACATGGTGGCTCGACCCGAGGGAGGGGTCGTGATCGTCGACGACGGTCACCGCGCCTATCTCCTGTTCGGCCCCGATGGGTCGTTCGAACGTGCGGTCCGCTTCGCGATCGAGGGCGCCTCGGAGACCGCTTCGGCGGAGGCCGTGCGCGCCGCCCGCGAGGGGGAGTCGCTGTTCCTGACCCGAGGTGCGGACGCGCGCTTCAGCAACGGGGAAGTGTCGGTCGAGGCCGGCGACCGCACCATCTACCGCACGTCGTTCGCCGGCGCGGACGAGGCCGCCGCGACGCCCTTCGCGGAAGGGTGGGAGGCGCAGCCGGAGCAGGAGATCACGATGGAGGCGGCGGATCCATCGGACATGTTCGACGCTTTCGGCGACGCGTTCACGGGGTTCGTGCCGGATCTTGTGTTCGATGTCCTGCCGGGCGGCGGTGTGGCGTATTCGGATTCCTCCGCCTACGCGATCAAGATCCAGCCGGCCCCGGGGGCTCCGGTCCGGGTCGTGGGCCGCCCCCTCCACCCCGAGCCCGTCACGGAGTCGCTGCGGGAGCGCGCCCGGGCCCGGCTGGTCGAAGCCGTGGAATCCTCGGCGAGGGTACAGGTAGACGGCCAGTCGGCGGACGACCTTCCGCCGGCCATTCGCGCGCAGATGTCGGCCATGTTGGAGGAGATGATGTCCGGCATGCGCGACGCGGTGGCGAACGCGGGTTTCATGCCCGAGGTACCCATCGTGCGGGACGTGCGGACGACCTGGGAGGGGGCCATCTGGGTTCAACGCTGGGGGAGCGACCCCTTGGCGCAGATCGATCGGCAGGCCGCATTCGCGAGCAGAGGCCCGGAAGAAGGGGAGGCCGCCGCCGGCTGGATCGATGTCTTCTCGCCGGAGGGCGAGTACGTGGGCACCCTGGCGCTGGAGGAGACGCCGATGCCCGACGCGTTCGGGCCCGGCGGTCTCGTCGCCTTCGTCGAGACGGACGAATTCGATGTCCCGACGATCATCCTGAAGCGGCTGCCGCCGACCATCCCCCTGGAGTTGGGGTCGCCGGCTTCGGGTGCCTCAGGCGGTGGCGGTTAGCGCAGTGGTTGGCGCGGCGTTTGACCGGGCCTTCGCCCGTTGCGTACCCTTTTGCGAACGAGTCCTCCCGCAAGGAGCGCTGTGATGCCGCACGCGACGCGGATCGTGTCTTTCGTCCGGAGATCTTCCGTCTTGCCCGTCCTCATGTTGCTCTACGCCACCGGAATGGCGGCGCAGGACGGCGGGCCTGCCGCGACGGCGCGCCATGCCGCCACGGATGTGCCGGGGGCCGAGGCGGACGACGTGACCTTCAGCCGCGACGTGGCGCCGATCCTGCAGAGGGCCTGCGTCCGCTGCCACCGCGACAACGGCGTCGCCCCGATGCCGCTCGTCACGTACGACGACGTCGAGCCCTACGCGAGCATGATCGCCCGCCGGACCCAGATCCGGGACCGGGCCGGCGCCATGCCCCCGTGGTACGTGGAGCGGGACATCGGCATCCAGCACTTCAAGGACGACATGTCGCTCGATGAGTGGGAGATCGAGGCGCTCGACGCCTGGCGGCGGGCGGGCGCTCCCGAGGGCGACCCGGCGGACCTGCCGCCGCCGCTCGAGTTCGACGACGATGTCGTGTGGGCCGCGGGCGAGCCGGACCTGATCGTCAAGCTCCCCGAGGTGCTCGTGAAGGGCGATGCGCCCGACTGGTGGGGCGACATCGAGAGCGTGCCCACGGGTCTCACCGAGGACCGCTACGTGAAGTCCGTCGAGATCCGCGAGGTGAACGACGTGCCCCAGCGCAGGGACGGGGAGCACGCCGGTCGCCACACGGTCGGCGGCCGCTTCGTCGTGCACCACATGATCTGGAGCACGCGCGTGCTCGAGGGCCAGGAGACGGGTCCCGGCTCGCGCCGCGCCTCTACGGACACGGGCTGGCCGGTGCACGAGGTCGGCCGCGAGCCCGACCTCTTCGACGAGGAGGCGGGCCGCCTGCTCCGGGCGGGCTCCTCGGTGGTGTCGAACTCCGTCCACCTCCATTCGAACGGCCGCGACACGCGCGCCCACCTCGAGATCAGCTTCCGCTTCCATCCGGAGGACTACGAGCCGAAGTACCGGCGGAGCGTCTTCGGGCTCGGCAACGGAAGCGACATCGACATCCGGCCCGGGGTGGCGGGGCAGGAATTGCACGCCTACAAGGTGCTGAACCAGCACACCAAGCTCGTGACCTTCGAGCCGCACTTGCACGCGCCCGGCATGCGCATGTGCCTCGAGGCGATCTGGGGGTTCAACGTCGAGACGCTGAACTGCGTCGGCTACGACCACAACTGGGTGCGCGGATACACCTACGCGCAGGACCACCAGCCGCTCCTCCCGAAGGGGACGGTCCTCCACATCATCGGGTACATGGACACCTCCGACGCGAACCGGAACGTGCCGGACACGCGCAACTGGCAGGGCTCCGGGAACCGCTCGGTCGCGAACATGTTCATCGACCTCGGCATGCGCGTGGAGATGTCGGATGAACAGTTCGTGGAGGAGATGGCCATGCGCCGACACCGGCTCGCGCTCGGCCCCAACGACCACGTCGTCGGCTGCCCGCTGTGCATGGTCATCCCCGCGAACGGGGACATGAGCTACTTCGCGGACGCCGAGTGGGCGCAGCCCGCAGCCGCCACCGAAGCCGAATCTTCCGGCGACGGCGAGACGGGATCCGGGGACGGCCGCGACCCCGGCGGGCGCCGGGAACGATAGCAGTGTCCGAACCCGCCTCCATGCCCCGGGTCGCGCGGCCCGGGGCGCCGGCCGTGCCGCTTCTGGCGCTGATTCTCGCCGCCGCCGCGTTCCCCGCCGCGGCGGACGCCCAGACCTATGCGCGGGGTCAGAACGTGGCCCCGGCCTTCGAGGGCTGGGAGCAGAACGAGGACGGGTCGTTCAACTTCCTGTTCGGGTACATGAACCGGAACTGGCTCGAGGAGATCGACGTCCCCGTGGGGGAGGACAACATGTTCTCGCCGGGACTCGCCGACCGGGGGCAGCCGACCCACTTCCTCCCGCGCCGCAACCGCTTCGTGTTCAAGGTCCGCGTCCCCGCCGACTGGGGCGACCGGGAACTCGTGTGGACGCTGACGAGCCACGGCGTCACCGAGCACGCCTACGCGTCGCTGCGGCCGGACTACATCGTCGACAACACCGTGGTCATGTCGGAGACGGGCGCGCTCGGCGCGGGTTCGAGCAACGCCGAGATGCGGTCCAACGCACCGCCGACCATCACGCTCGAGGGGGAACGGACGCGCGAGGCGATCGTCGGCCAGCCGGTGACGGTGAGCGTCATCGTCGAGGACGACGGCTGGCTGCGGGCGTTCCGCCAGGGGCCGCCAGATCCGCCGGAGACCGCGGAGGACTCCGCACGCGTCGACTCGATCGCGAACGCCTTCCCCAGCTTCAGCGGCCGCCAACTCCGGCCCCCGTCGCGCGTGACGGTGCAGAAGGTGAACGGCCTCTTCATGTCGTGGTTCGTCTATCGCGGCGAAGGGGAGGTGACGTTCGACCCGCCGCAGGTGAAGGTGTGGGAGGACACGCGCACGGGCGCGAATTCGCCGTGGTCGCCGCTCTGGCGCCCCCCGGACCTGCCGGAAGACGACCGCTGGACCGTCACCGTGACCTTCTCGCGGCCCGGCACCTACATCCTCCGCGGCCGCGCCGACGACGGCGGCCTCTTCGCCGACGAGGAAATCACGATCGTGGTGCGCCCCGCCGCCAGCTGACGGCGCCCTGGAAGGCCAGTTACCGCCGTGCGTGCTCCGCGGCTTCGAGGGCCTGGAATACGTGGACGGCCGCGCAGACGATGGAGCACATCAAGTCGAGCGGCTCGCCGTCCGCGAGCCAATGGGTGATCGCATACACCAGCAAGGCGGCGTTGGCCAGCGAGACGCCCGTCGCGCGGATTCGACGCTGCAGGAGTTGGCCGAGACCCGGGATGACGAAGCTCGCGAAGCCCGCGACCGGCGGCGTCAGCTTCATGCAGCCGTGGCTCGCTTGCGCCAGTAGCGGGCGAGGCCCCACCACGAGTCGCGCGCGCCGAACGCGTTGACGTAGGTGTCCACCGGCTCGGCCGGCATCCGCCCGCGCAGGTCTTCCTCCACCCAGGCCGCGAAGGCCCGCGCCCGGGCGGGGTCGGCCGACGTATCCGGCTCCGCCGGATCCTCGTTCGCCAGCGACTCGCGCACGGTGCGGGCCCAGCGCGCGAGGTGGTCGCGGAGTTCGGTGAAATGGGCGGCCGGATCCTCGACCGCTCCGAAGTGGGTCGGGACGATGCGGCCGGGATCCCACGCCATGACGCGCTCCATGCTCGCGTTCCAGGCTTCGACGTCGATGTCGGGCACCGGGGTGACCGGGATCACGCCCCCCGGCGGGATGCGAATGCCGCCCACATCGCCCACCCACGCCGTCCCCCCGTCCTCCTCGAAATAGACGACGTGGTGCTTCGCGTGGCCCGGCGTGTAGGCGACGCTCAGCGTCCGGTCGCCGAGTTGCACCGTGTCTCCCTCGTCCACCTCGGTCACGGACTCCGCGGGCACGGGGAGGAACTCTCCCCACAGTGTCTCCATCAGGTCGCCGTAGATGCGGCCGGCGGAGGCGAGGAGACGTTCGGGCCGGATCATGTGGATCGCCCCCACGGGGTGGACGTACACCCGCGCTGCGGGCACCCGGCGCACGATCGTCCCGGCGGCCGTGGCGTGATCGAGGTGGATGTGCGTGAGCAGGACGGCGCGCACGTCGGCGAGGCCGAACCCGGCTTCCCCGAGCCCGGCCTCCAGCGCCGGGAGACAGGTCGTGGGCCCGGGGTCGACGAGCGCGACGCCGTCCCCGGTCTCCAGCACGCCGGTTCCGATCGCGAGATCGAAGCCCTGGAACTTCAGATCGACGATGGAAGTCCGAGCGTCGAGCGTATGGAGCGTCATTCGTTCTCCTCGGAGGGGCGCAGTTCGATCCAGAGCCCGCCGGCGTTTCCGAGTACGATGTTGTCGGAGATGGACTCGGGGCCGCCGTGTACGGTCAGCGACACCACCGGCGCCGAGCCGGGGTCGGCCATCCAAAGGCGCGCGTCGACCACGTACACGGTCCCGCCCCGGATCCCGACGGCGCGGCCGTACAGGTGCTCCGGGTGGCGGGACGGGCCGCAGTCGCGGGCCCCGAAGGCGAGCAGGAAGCGGGTGAGGCGCTCCGGGTCTTCCGCCATGACCCAGACGGCCTGCAGACCCCGCGCGCCGTTGGGGTGTTCGGGGGCCCCCGACAGGTTCCGCGGCTCTTGAGCACCCGAATCAGCGTCGACGAAGAACACCGGGTGCAGGGGATGGTTCGGAGGGAAGGCCGCCCGTCGTCCCGCCCCGGAACCGACGACCTCGAGATCCGGTTCGACGTCACGGACAACGGCGAGAAGGTCATCCACGCCGGTCCCGTCAGTGCCGGAGAGAGCCAGGTAGGCCCCGCCCCCGCCATCGGCGATCAGCTCCGCGTAGCGCCTCACCTCGGTGGCGCCGGAGGCGTCCGGATCGTCCGAGCCGCTGAGGGTCCGGAGTTCGAGCCGGGTCCCGTCGCCGAACCCGATCGCCGCCGTCTCCAGTCCGTTTGCGTCGCGCCGTCTGTCCTGGACGTGGAAGCCGAACTCGTCGGTGAGCCGCCGTGACAGGGCCTCAAGGTCGCCGACGGCGACGGGTACGTGATCGAGGCGCAGCAAGGAGCCCGGCGCCACGCATTCGGCCCGCGTTTCCTGCGCCAGCGCGGTCGCCGCCGTTGCGCCCAGCGCACAGGCGCTTGCGGCGAGGATGCGCCACGCCGAGCCCCACACTTTCTTGTGCATCATGCGCACAAGCTGTCGCCGTGGCGGCGACGTCGATAGTCTGCCCGCCATGAAACGACCCCGACCCGACGAGCACGGCGACTACTACGCCGTCTACATCGACCGCGTGCCGGACGACCGGCCGCTCGTCGACGTCCTCGCCGAGGCGCCCGACGCGCTCGACGCGCTTCTCGGGGACCTCCCGGCCGAGCGCGAGGACTTCGCCTACGAACCCGGGAAGTGGACGTGCCGCGAGGTCTTGGGGCACGTGATCGATGCCGAGCGGCTCTTCTCCTACCGCGCGCTTCACATCGCGCGCGCGGATGCGGCGGAGCTGCCGGGGATGGATCAGGACGAATGGGCCGCGGCCTCGAACGCGGGCGGCCGTCCCATCCCGGAACTGCTGCGTGAATTCCGGGCGCTGCGCACCGCGAACGCGGCCTTCTTCGGCTCGCTCGACGAAGACACGCTCTCGCGCCGAGGCGTCGCGAGCGGTGCCGAGTGCACGGTACGGGCGCTCATCCATATCATCGCCGGTCACGAGCTTCACCACCGGGACATGCTGCGGAAGCGATACCTGTGAGGAGATCGAGATGACGGACGTTGCGCTCTTCTACCAGCGCCCCGGCTGAACGAGCTGCAAACGCACCCGTGCGGTGTTCGAAGAGATCGGCGCGACGATCGCGGAGGAACGATCCGCCACGAAGGCGCCGTTGACGGATGATGACGTGCGGGAGCTCCTCGCGGCCGCCGAGCGGGTGGTCATCGCCCGCGGGAGGAGTCGGCGCGACCTGGATCCCGGTGAGACCGAACTCGACGCGCTGAAGGGGCCCACGGGGAAGTACCGCGCGCCGATCGTGCTGGCGGGGACCACGCTGCTGGTCGGTTTCAACGCCGAGGCGCTCGCCGAACTGTAACCGACCCCTGGCGCTCGCCGCAGCCGGAATAGCGCGGCCGCCGGCCGGGATTCAGCGGGCGGTCTGCACCGTGAAGCCGAAGTCGCCCCGGATGGTGTGGCCGTCCTGCGCCATGGCCCGCCACATGACCTCGTAGTCGCCATCCGCGAGCGTCTCGCTCACGTCCAGCACGACGACGCTCGAATCGTCCTCTTGGGCGGTCGCCGGCTCCAGGTCGAGGGGTTCGCCCCCTTTCGGCAGGAGGCGGACGGACGTCCCGGCCATCTGCGGCGCTTCCGTGAACCACAACGTGACGGTCGGGGGGCTGATCGACACCGTCTCATCCTTCTTCGGAAAGGAAGCCTCGAGAGAGAGGTGGGCACAGACGAAGACGCCCGCCGTCGTCAACGTAGCGGTCGCCAGCACGACCGCCCGGTCTCGAATCCAGCCAGCCATCAGATTTCGTCCCGAGTCCCGGTTAGCTCCCGTGTCGATCTGAGGTCGGACGACTGCGCGTCCACCGCTTCCGCTCCCGAATACACCTTCAAAGAGTTGTCCGTTTAGCCGGGTGCGGCAACCGCCGGGGACCGAAAGTACTGCTGCGTCGCCAACTTGACTCGTTTGGCCCCCGAACGCAGCTTGATGCCCTGATCCGGCGCGCCCTGTGGCGGCGCCCGGAATACTCTGGCGGCATCGCTGTGAACCGCACTTTTCCTCAACAGCCGCGGGATCTTCGCCGGTTCGGCGTTCGGGCCATCGTCCTCCTTCAGGCAGCGGCGTTCGCCGTGCTGCCGGCGGTGGATGCGGTACTTGAGGCCGGAGCACCAAACGCCGTCGCGCACGTTGAAATTGAAGGGGAGTCCAGCGAGTACGGAGACTCCGGGCACAACCACCTGCTGTGCCACCTGTCTCGCACGGTGTCGCTGGGTTTCCCCCTCCTGATTCCGATCGATCTGTCTCTGGTAGCCGAAACCAGCCCCGGCACCCCGACCGCGAACGCCTGGCAACGCCGCCCCATCCCGCCCGGCGGGAGCGGTCCGAGAGCTCCCCCTCCCGCCTGACCCGCTGCCGGGCCCTCGTCCCGGAAGCCCCCGACCGCCCCGCGGGAGGCGGACCGCAAGCCTCCCGAAACACCCGTTACCCGCTGAAGCATCTCGGCGAGGCGCACGGCGCTCTTCGAGGAAGAGCGGTCGCCGGCGCGTCTCGAAGAAGGCTGTCCATGGCGATAAGGCGTCTGGCCGGTCTCATCACGGCCACATTGGCAATGGCTGTCGGAGCCACCGGCTCGTCCGCGCAGGTCGAACACCCGGGCGAGATCGAGGGCGTCGTGCGCGATGCCGACTCCGACGAGCCTCTCGCCGGCGCCCTGGTCTCCATCGTTGCGTCGGGTCGGACGGCGGTCTCGCACGGCGACGGCACGTTCCATGTCCCGGTGCCGGGCCCGCGCGTCTACACGGTGCGGGTCGAACGCCTGGGTTACCGCACGGTGTCGCTGGAAGTCAATGCGTCGCGGGAGGAGGTTGTGGTGGTGGAGATGGAAGCCCATCCCATCTCCCTGCCGGATCTCGTGGTCACGGGGTCCGTCGTGGCCCGCGCGGCCAACGAAGTGCTGCGTCCGACCAGCGTATTCGCGGGGGAGGATCTGCAGCGTCGGCTGGCCGGAACCCTGGCGGAAACGCTGGCCTCCGAGCCTGGACTGGCGGTGAGCAGCATGGGGCCCAGCTCGGTGCATCCCGTGATCCGAGGCCTCAGCGGAGATCGCATCCTGATGCTCGAGGACGGGGAACGGGTCGGCGACGAGTTTGCGAGCGGTCCCGACCACGCCACGGCGATCGATCCATCGTCGGCGCGCCGCGTCGAGGTGATCCGCGGGCCGGGTGCGATTCTCTACGGAAGCAACGCGCTGGGCGGCGTCATCAACGTCGTCCGGGATGACGTGCCCTCATCCGTACCGCACCACCTTACGGGCGCGTTCACCCTGCACGGACAGAGCGTTAGCAACGCGGCGAGCGGGAGCCTGAATCTCACGTATGGCCTGACGGACCGCATTCCCGTGCGGCTGGAACTCGGGCTCCGCAGCAGCGGCGACCTGGAGACGCCGGTCGGGCCCCTGCAGAACACGAGCACGGACATCCGCGAGATTTCCGGCGGGACCTCCTGGGTGGACGATTGGGGCCATGCCGGCGCGACCTTCCGCTACTACGGCAACGACTACGGCATTCCCGGGGGGTTCGTCGGAGGTCACGAGGCGGGGGTCCGCGTCGAGATGGAGCGGATCGCGACCAGGCTGCGCAGCGTGCTGCGGCCGCGGGGGATCGTAGAGAGCATCGAGGTCGATGCGGGACACACCTGGTACGAGCACAGGGAGATCGAGCCCCCCGACATCCTGGGAACGCTCTTCGAGCGCCAGACGGTGAGCGGCGAGGTTCTCGCCCGCCACGGCGGCTGGGGCCCTTTTTCCTCGGGAGGCGTCGGAACGCGGGCTTCATGGGAAGACTTCGGATTCGGAGGCAGCCTCTTCACGCCGAACTCCACGCAGACGTCCCTCGCCGTATTCGCGCTGGAAGAGGTCGATCTGAGTCCGATACGCCTGGAAGCGGGCCTCCGCTACGACTGGGTACGCGTGCGACCCGACCAGGAGGACCCTTCCTCCGACATCGGCCACATCCGGGAGAGGTCGTTCGGCGCGGCATCCGGATCACTGGGGGCCCTGGCACAGCTCACGCAGGGCTTCACGGTGGGCGCTTCCGTCGCCCGGGCCTTCCGCACCCCGAGCGTCAACGAACTCTTCTCGGAAGGTCCCCACCTGGCGGCCTACGCCTTCGAGGTGGGGAACCCGTCGCTCGAGACGGAGCGCGGGATCGGGATCGACCTGTTCGCGCGCCTTACGGGAGACCGGCTGAACGCCGAGCTGACGTGGTTCCGCAACGCCATCGCGGACTACGTCTTCCCGCTCGAGACGGGAGAGCTGAGCCGCGTGCGGCTGCCGATCTTCCAGTTCCAGGGAGAAGACGCCGTGCTCACGGGATTCGAGAGCGCGCTCGAGTGGGCGCCGTTCGGAGCTCTGACCGTGGAGGCCGTGGCTTCGTACGTCCAGGGCAGGATCGAAGCGACGGACGAACCGCTTCCGCTGATCCCGCCGCTGCAGGGGCGCTTCGCCGTTGGCTACGCGCCGCGCACCTGGTTCGTCGAAGCCGAAACGCGGGTTGCGGCTCGACAGGACCGGATCGGGCCCTTCGAGGACCCCACCGATGGGTATGCCGTTTTCGATCTCTCCGCCGGACTGCGGATCACGGTCATGGGGCGGCTGAACGTGATCACCGTGCGGGGAGAGAACCTTGGCAATGCAGTGTACAGAAACCACCTGTCGCGCGTGAAGGAGATCATGCCCGAAGCCGGGAGATCCATCAGCGTGGCCTATCGCGTTGTCTTCTAGCAGGAGCCATCCGCGCTGAACGCGGAAATGCTTCGTGACGGGAGCGACCGGAACATCAACACAACGAGGTAAACAAGAATGAGACATCATCAGCCGAAACTGCCACTCGCCCTGGCGACCGCGGGACTGCTGGTCCTTGCCGCCTGCGGCGGCGACGATCCCATGGACCCCGGGCACGACGATCACGCCGGAGAAGTCGAGGGCGTAGTCCTGTCGCTGAGCGGCCAGACCGTCGCGTCCTATGATGGAGAAGACGGAGCGTGGACCGGAGAACTGGAGGTCGAGCCGGGCGAGGAAACCGCTCACATCCAGGTCGTGTTCGTAGACCACAACCAGCAGGCGGTGGCGCTCGACGACGACTTCTATCTTCGGGTGGACGTCGCGAACGAGTCCATCGCCGAGTTCGAGCAGGACACCCCCGGTGAGTTCGGGGGACACCTGCACGGAGTGGCGGAGGGCGACACCGAGGTCACCTTCAGCCTCATGCACGGCGCCGTCGGGTCGGGGCACGCGGATTTCGTCACCGCACCCCTCCACGTGCACGTGCACGAGCACTAAGCACACCGCGCATCAGCACGGCGACGGCTGACGGGCCTCAGCCGTTCGCTGCGGTGCCGCAAGCCCTCCCCGGAGCGATTCCCGGGGAGGGCCTGTCTTTCCTCGCTTGACCACCGGATCGGGTGCGGCTCAGGTTCACCACTCGTGTGCCGCCGCCCCTGCACGGCCGCGTCGACTGTCGACGGTCCTAATCCTATTGAGAGGTTTTCGATGAGCAGAGCGCGCTCCACATGCCATGCGCCGCCGTCCACGTTCCGCCTCGGCTCCCTCCTGCTCGCACTCGCCGCCGCCGCCGCGGGTTGCGCGGAAGGCGGTGGAAGCGCCGCGAACGGCACGGAGTGGAAGAACATCGCCGGCAACGACATGGGCCAGCGCTACTCGTCTCTCGACCAGATCGACGCGGAGAACTTCGAGAGTCTCGAGGTCGCATGGGTGTGGGATGGGTCGGACTACCCGGCGGTGAACGCGCGCGCCACGCCGATCTACGTGGACGGGATGCTGATCTCCGTGGCGGGCGAGAAGCGGCACACCTACGCGATCGACGCCGGCACCGGTGAGAAGATCTGGGAGTACGTGGAGCCCGAAACCTTCCGCTGGGAGTACTCGATGCGGAAGAACCACGGGAAGGGCGTCGCGTACGGCGAAATCGACGGCCGCGCGGTCGTCTACATGGTGAGTCCCGCCTTCTTCCTGCACGCGCTGTGGGCCGACACGGGCGAGCACGTGGACGGCTTCGGCGGGCCCGTCGACGTGCCGGGCTTCCCGGAGTCCGGGGTCGTCGACCTGCTCGCGGGACTCGGGCACGAGTTCGACCCGTACTACGGCATCCCGCTCGAGACCGGCTACATCACGAGTTCGTCGCCCCCGATCGTCGTGAACGGCGTGATCGTGGTCGGGAACTCCGCGGAGCAGGGCTACAACCAGTCGCGGCGCGAGAACGTGCCGGGAGACATCCTCGGCTACGACGCCCGCACGGGCGACTTCATGTGGAAGTTCAACGTCCTCCCGGGGCCGGGCGAGTTCGGTCACGAGACGTGGGAGAACGACGCCTGGGAGTGGACCGGCGACATCTCCTCGTGGGCGCCGCTCTCGGCGGACGAGGAGCGGGGGATCGTCTACATCCCCACGAACGGGGCCACGATGGACTTCTGGGGCGGGTTCCGGCCGGGAGACAACCTGTTCTCGACGAGCCTGATCGCGCTCGATGTGCAGACGGGAGAACGGGTTTGGCACTTCCAGCTCGTGCACCACGACATCTGGAACTACGACACGCCGCAGATCCCCGTGCTGATGGATGTGACGGTGGATGGAGAGGACATTCCGGCGGTCGTGCAGGTCACGAAACAGGCTTTCGCGTACGCATTCAACCGGGCCACGGGCGAGCCGATCTGGCCGATCGAGGAGCGACCGGTGCCGGAGGGGCTCATGCCGGGCGAGGCGCTCTCGCCGACGCAGCCGTTCCCGACCTGGCCGGCGCCCTACGACATGCAGGGGCTGACGCACGACGACCTGATCGACTTCACGCCGGAGCTGCGGGAAGCCGCGATCGAGGCGCTCGACGCCTATGTGATCGGGCCGCTGTTCACGCCGCCGCTGCACCGGGGCAACGAACTCGGCAAGATGGCCTCGATGTGGTGTCCGGGAGATGTAGGGGGGACGAACATCGACGGGACGCCGGCGGCGGATCCGGAGACGGGGATCCTGTACGTGACGTCGCAGAAGGGGTGCGGGTCGCGGATCATGGTGCCGGGAGAGGAGCGCGATGCGCGGGAGCCGGCGCAAACCGGGACCACGATCACGAAGTTCGCGGTCGGCGGGTTCGCGGGGGTTCGGCGGGTGCAGGGTCTCCCGCTCTTCAAGCCTCCGTACAGCCGGATCACCGCGATCGACATGAACACGGGCGAGCACCTGTGGTGGATTCCGGTGGGCGACACGCCGAACAGCGTGCTCGAGCACGACGCGCTCCTGGGCATGGACATCCCGAACACGGGCACGGGGCGGCAGGCGGCACAGATCGTCACGAGCACCCTGCTCATGTACACGGGGGAGGGGAGCGATGGGACGTCGTTCCTGTTCGCCGTGAACAAGGCGACGGGCGAGCGGCTCGGGCAGGTCGAGCTTCCGGCGCTGCCGCGGTACGGGATGATGACGTACATGCACGAAGGCCGTCAGCACGTCGTGGTCCAGGCTCCCAACACGCTGGTGGCGCTGCGCCTCGCCGACTGATGCCCGCATGAGTCGTCGCCTGCTCGTCGGACTCGCGGTGGCCGCGCTCGCGGCCGGGGTCGCGGCTCCGGCTGCGGCCCAGCGGATCAGCGGGACCGTGCGCGAAACCGACGGCGGCCGGCCCATCGCGGGCGGCTTCATCAGCCTGCTGGACGGCGAGGGCGACGCCGTGCAAGCCGATTTCACGGCGGCCGACGGCATCTTCTCGTTCACGGCGCCCGGCCCGGGCCGGTATCGGATCCGGGTGGAGCGTATCGGATACGTCAACTGGGTCACGGAGCCCTACGAGGTGGCGGCCGGGCAGCCGCTCACGATCACCGTGGAAGTCCCGCCGGATCCCGTCCGGCTCGGCGAGCTGCGCGTCGAAGTCACCGGATCCTGCCTGGACGATCCGAGCGAGGGGGCCGCCCTCGCCACGGTCTGGGAGGAGGCGCGCAAGGCGCTCGAGACCGCGGTGTGGGCGGAGGGCCGCGGTGAACTCACGTTCACCCTCAGGGAGTACCGGCGCACACTCGATCCACGCCATCTGACGACGCTGGAGACGGAGAGCCGCACGCGGCCGCACGTGCGACTGCCCCCGTTCCGGAGCCTGCCGGCCCGCCAGCTCACGACGTCCGGCTACGCGCGCCTGGACGCGGACTCCGCCGTCTTCTACGCGCCGGACGCGACGGTGCTGCTGTCGTCGGAGTTCCGAGACACCCAGTGCTTCGGGTTGGAACGAGACGAGGTCGACGGCGAACCGTTGCTCGGCATCACGTTCCGCCCCCGGCGGCGGCGCGACGTGATCGACATTGAGGGCACGCTCTGGCTCGACGAGGAGAGTGCGGAACTGCGGCGCGTGCAGATCCGGTATCGCAACCTCCCGCTGCCGCGAAACGCGCAACGGCGGTACATCGGCGCCGATCTCACGTTCGACCGCCTGCCGGACGGCCCGTTCTACGTCCGCGACTGGTGGGTGCGGTTTCCGATCGGGAGCCGAAACACACGCTTCAGGGCGGGTCTGTCCGCTCGCCCGGATCCGGTACTCGTCGCCTATCACCAGGTGGGCGGCACGGTGACGGACGCCTTCGCGGGCGGCGTTTCGTTCGACGTGGGCGAGGGTGCGGTCACGGGCGTGCTGCGGGACAGTGTGAGCGGCGAGCCGCTCGCGGGCGCGGAAATCGTCGTCCGCGACTGGGACGACGCCGCGGCCTTCCTGCCCCGGCCGCAGGCCGCGGACGTCCCGTTCAGCGCGGTCACGGACCAGGCGGGCGGCTTCCACGTGGCCGGGCTGCCGGATGGCGTCTACGCGCTGGGCGTGGACCACCCGAAACTCCAGGCCGCGGGAGTGCGGCTCAACGAGACCCGCGTCGTCGTCGAGGATCGGACGAGCGATCCGCTGGAGTTGTGGACGCCGTCCGGGGACGCGCTCTTCGCGCGTATCTGCCCGGGTTCGTCGTCCTACGGGAGCGCGGGCGCCGTGGTCGGGTTCGCGCGCGATGCCCAAACGGGGCTCCCGGTGCCGGAGATCGAGGTCGAAGTCGTGTGGCGGGTGCGCCGCCTCCAGGGCACGGCGCGGGCCGCCGCCGTGTTTGAACAGTCGGAATACGCCGGCGGGGTGTCGGACGAGCGGGGCAGGTTCGCGATTTGCGGCGTCCCCCTCGGCGAGCCGGCCGTGCTGAGAGTACGAGGCGTTGACGAGGGCGTGGAACTCGAACTTGTGACGCGCCTCGCGTGGCGCGACGTATTCGTCGAACCGTAACCCCCGCCGCGCCTGGCTTCCCGCGGCCGCGAACGTCAGTCCGTCGAGGGGCGCCGCAACTTCAGGTAGTCGAGGAGCAGGTTCGACATCGCCCGCATGCCGATCGGGATCGAGGCGTCATCCGCCCGAAAATCGGGCGTGTGATGCCCTCCCGAGCCCAGTTCCGGGTTCACCGAACCCAGCCGGTAGTAGAACCCCGGCACCTCGTTCGCGAAGTAGGCGAAGTCCTCGCCGCCCATCGTGGGATCGATCACGAGGACGTTCTCCTCGCCGACGATCTTCGCGAGCGTCGGCGCCATCTCCGTGGTGAGGTCCCGGTCGTTGATCGTCGCGGGCGTGCCGCGGTCGTAGTCGAGGACGTAGCTGCCGCCACCGGCCGTGGTGATGCCGTCGAGGATCTCGTCCATCCGCCGCTCGACGGCGTCCCGCACGTCGGGGTTGTACGTCCGGACCGTGCCCTCCAGCCACATCTCCATCGGGATGATGTTGAAGCGCTCGCCGCCCCGCATGACGCCGACGGTGATCACGCTGGGCTCGAGCGGCGAGAGGTTGCGCGAGCGGATGGTCTGGAAGGCGGTCACGGCCTGCGAGGCCATCACGACGGGGTCGATGCTCGTCTGCGGCTGCGCGCCGTGCGCCTGCCGTCCGATGATCCGGATCTTGAAGTGGTCGACGGCCGCGAAGGCGGGGCCGGGCGTGTAGCCCAGCTTCCCCACGTCCATCGAGGAAAAGGTGTGAAGCCCGAAGATGGCGGACGGAACGACGCCCTCCAGGGCGCCCTCCTGCACCATCAGGTCGGCGCCGCCTTCTTCGCCGGGGGGCGGGCCCTCCTCCGCGGGCTGGAAGATGAACTTGATCGTGCCCGGGATTTCGTCGCGCATGGACGCGAGGACCGACGCCACGCCGAGTTGCACGGCGGTGTGTACGTCGTGGCCGCAGGCGTGCGACACGCCGACCTCCTGGCCGCCGTACTCGGTGCGGACCGTGGAGGCGAAGGAATACCCCGTGTTCTCGGTGACCGGGAGCGCGTCCATGTCGGCCCGCACCGCGACCACGTCGCCGGGGAGGCCCCCCTTCAGGATCCCGATGACTCCGGTGTGCGCGACCCCCTCGATGACTTCGTCAAAGCCGAGTTCGCGCAGATGGGCCGCGACCATGGCGGCGGTCTCGAACTCGCGGTTGCCGAGTTCGGGGAACTGGTGGATTTGATGGCGCATCTCCACGATCCGGTCGATCACGCGGTCGACCGCCGCGTCCACGGCGGGATCCTGCCCCGCCAGCGGAGTGACGAACGTTCCGGCGAGCCACGCGAGGGCAAACGAAGTTCGGGTCGTACGCATGCTTTTTCCTGGTCGCGGATTCACACGAAGGACCGCCGCAGCGACGGTCCGCACCGGGCACGGAACGTGGGCCGGCGGGGTCCGTGTGGGCAACGGTGAGCAACCGGCGACATCGGCTGGCGGCGGCGGCGGGTGGAGGCGAGACTTCGACTCGTTGCGTCCTTTCGCCGTCTCGTTCGTCTAACGGGATGAGAAGGCGAAGTGGAGGACCCCAACGAGCCATGAAACCGGCCATGAGACCGGGAGGAGTGATCCATGCGACTGCAACTTGCCCTCAACGTGCGGGACATCGACGAAGCGGTGGAATACTACACGAAGTTCTTCGGCGAGACCCCGCACAAGCGCCGGCCCGGCTACGCCAACTTCGCGATCGACGCACCGCCCCTGAAGCTCGTCCTGTTGGAGAACCCGGATGCGTCGGAGCGCATCAACCACCTGGGCGTGGAGGTGTTCGATGACGCGTCGGTACGCAGGGCCGGGGCGAGGCTGGAGGCGGCCGACATACTGACGGCGGTGGAGGAAGAGACGGTGTGCTGTCACGCGGCCCAGACGAAGGTCTGGTCCGACGAGCCGCAGGGTCTCCGCTGGGAGTGGTACGTGGTCACGGACGACGCGCCGGATGAGGAGGCGCCGGCCGTAACGTGCCTGCCCGACGGCGGGTGTGAGACCGAGGCTCACGCCGAGGCCTGCTGTGCCTGATGAATCAGGCGCCGCAGGCGCTGAGCCCGCGTGGTCGGACTTTCGGAGCCGCCTGCGGCGCTACGTCGCCGGGCGCGTGGACGCCGCCTGGGCGGATGATGTCACGGGCGACATCCTCGTTCGCCTGCTCGAGCGGCAGGCAGATCTCGCAGCGGCTCGGGATCCGCTCGCCTGGGCCTATCGCGTCGCGACGAATGTCATCACCGATCACTATCGGCGCCGCGCCGTCGAGTCGCGGGCGCTGGCCCGGGCGGGCCGTGAGGCCGGCGGGCGGGAGCGGACTCCTGACACGGAGGGCCACGAGGCCGTGCGGCGGGACCTGGCGGCGTGTCTCCTTCCGTTTGCCCGGGAGTTGCCGCCGAAGTACTCGGAGGCGCTCATCCTCACGACCTACGGCGGGCTCACGCAGGTCGAGGCGGCGCGCCGGCTCGGACTCAGCACCTCGGGCATGAAGTCACGGGTCCAGCGGGCGCGCGCGCTGTTGAGGCGGCGACTCCTGGAGTGCTGCGACTTCGAAATGGACCGTCGCGGGGGCGTGATCGACATGCGGCCGCGACGAACGTGCACCACCGACGCCCGGCAACCGGCGGCGCTTGCGTGAGAGTCGCGGTCATCGGCGGCGGCGTCATCGGATTGTGCGTCGCCCACTATCTCGAGCGTCGCGGAGCCGAGGTCGTCCTCGTGGAGCGGGACGAGATCGGCGGCGGGTGTTCGAAGGGCAATGGCGGATGGGTCTGTCCGTCGATCTCCCGCCCGCTGCCGGCGCCGGGGCTGACGCTGACCTCCCTCCGCTGGATGCTCCGCTCCGACAGCCCCCTCTACATCAAGCCGTCGGCCATGCCCCGACTCATGGGTTGGCTGTGGGCCTTTCGCCGTCACTGTAACGCCGAGAGCTACCGGGCGGGCGTCGCCGCCCTCGCGGCGCTGAACGCCGCGACGGACCGGCTGTACCGGGGGCTCGCGCAAGAGGGCATGGCCTTCGAGCGCGCCGAGAGCGGGACCATCCTCGCCTACGACGATGAGCGCGAACTCGAACAGACGAAGGCGTTGCTGGCGAGACTGGGAGAGGAACGCGTGGGGCCGGTGGAGGTCCTCGACCGCGAGGCTCTCGCGGAGGCGGAGCCGCATCTGCGGGGCGGCCTGATCGGCCTCCGCATGCGCGGGGACACGCACGTGCGTCCGGAGTCGCTGTGCGCTCAGCTTGCCGCGAGCCTGGAGGCGCGCGGCGTCGAGATCAGGACGGGAGAACGTGTCGTCGGCTTCACGGGGAAAGGCGACCGCGTCCGGACGGCGATCACCTGGGTTCCCGCCAGCGACCCCGCAGCGCTCGGGGAACCGGCGAGGATCGGCGCGGATGCCTTCGTGCTTGCCGCGGGCGCCGAGACCCCCGCTCTGGCGGAGCCTCTGAAGGGGAAGCTCCCGGTGCAGGCGGGGAAGGGCTACAGCATCACCGTCAGGGACGCGCGGGTCGGGCTCTCGCAGCCCCTGCACGTGACGCCGGCGAGGATCGGCTTCACGCCGTTTCGCGGGGCGGTGCGCACCATCGGGACGATGGAGTTCTCCGGCATCAACCTGCGCCTCGACGGGCGCCGCATCGCGATCCTCGAGCGGGCCGCGCGGCGCTACCTGCCCGGGGCGCTGGAAGGAACGGAGCGCGTCGACTGGGTGGGCATGCGCCCCGTGACGCCGGACGGCCTCCCCGCCATCGGCCGGCTGCCCGGTCTCCCCAACGTGTACGTCGCCACGGGACACCAGATGCTCGGGGTCACGCTGGCCCCCTCGACCGGCCACGCGCTCGCGCAACTCATGCTCGATGGCGGATCGGACATCGACCTCGCCCCCTTCGACCCCGCCCGCTTCGCCTGACGCCGCCGAAACGTCACTTCGGGCACCGCACGAAAGGGTGTTCTCCGGCCACTAAATGAGCGATTGCAGCCCGGCATCGGCGACCGCATCGTGGTGCGCGTCGCCCATGGTGGTCGACCACACGGGGCTGGATGGACGATGGCACCTCTTCGACTCCGCGCGCAGCCCGGGGCGCGAGCCCCGCATCCTCACCGTTGCCGCGTTCTGCTTCTCGCGCCGCTGCTGGCTCTGGGGTGTGGCGACGGCGAACCCGGAACCGCACCGCCGGGAGCGCCCGTACCCACCACACTGGCGATCACCCCCTCGTCCGCGGTTCTGGCCGCCCTGGGCCAGACGGTGCAACTGACGGCGACCGTTCGCGATCAGACCGGCACGGTCATGTCCGGCATCGGCGTGAACTGGGCGAGCAGCGACGGCGGAATCGTGACGGTCGATCCCGCCGGGCTGGTTACGGCGGTAGGCAACGGAGCCACGAACATCACGGCCACCGTGCGGGGCGGCGGCGCCTCCGGAGGCGCCGCCATCACGGTTTCGCAGGCGGTCACCGCGCTGACGGTGTCACCCGATCAGGCCGCGATCGACGCACTGGAAACGCTCCAGCTGACCGCGCAGGCTCTGGACGCGAACGAAAATCCGGTCGCCGGGGTGGACTTCTCGTGGCGCTCCGACGACGAGTCGGTGGCTACGGTAAGCCCCGCCGGCCTGGTGACCGCTGTAGCACCGGGATCGGTGGCGATATCCGTGCAGGCGTCCGAAACCGGCCTCATCGCGACCGCGCGGATCGTCGTGAACGTGTCCGAGAGGTTTGCCCTGGTGACGCTGTACAACGCCACCGGGGGCTCGCGCTGGACGAGACGCGACAACTGGCTGACGGACGCGCCGACCGGCCAATGGCATGGAGTGACCGCCGATGCGGAAGGCCGGGTAACCGGACTGGATCTCTCGGGCATCGGGCTCGAGGGCCGCTTGCCGGAGGAGTTCGCGCACCTCACGAACCTCCGGCGTCTCAACCTGTCATACAACCAGTTGACCGGTGAAATCCCGGCATACTTGGCGGGGTTCACGGAGCTCGAAGAACTCAGCCTCGCCGTAAACGCGCTCACGGGCCCGATTCCCGTCGAGCTGTCCGGCCTCACCGGCCTGAGAGTACTGGACCTCTCCAACGATCTGTTCGCGGGTCGGAACCGGCTCACTGGACCGGTTCCGCTCGAACTCGCCCAACTGAGCGATCTCGAAGTGCTGAACCTCGCCTTCAACAGCCTGACCGGACCGATTCCGGCGGAACTCGCAGGCCTGCGGAGCCTCACGGTTCTCGACATTGAGCAGAATGACCTGAGCGGCCCGATTCCACCGGATCTGGTCAGCCTCTCGGGTCTTGAGGTTCTCTCCCTCGCCGGCAATCGCATCACCGGCGCCATTCCGTCGGGGCTCGGAGACCTCTCCAATCTCCGCGACCTCAAGCTCCACATGAATCAACTGTCCGGGCCGATCCCGTCCAGTCTGGGGAACCTGCGGCACCTGGTCCGGTTGTCCCTGTGCTGCAATGCGTTGACCGGCCCGATTCCGCCCGAGTTGGGCAACATCTCGGCCGTCCAGTTTCTCGGACTCCAGGTAAACGAACTGTCCGGGTCCGTGCCTTCCGAGTTCGGACAGCTCTCCGCGCTGCGGCACCTGTACCTCTTCACCAACGCGGATCTGCGCGGGCCGCTTCCGCAGGAACTCGTGAACCTGCGACTCACTACGTTCGACTGGATACTCACCGGCTTGTGTTCTCCCCCCAACGCAGAATTCCAGGATTGGCTCCGGAGCATTCCCCGCCACCAGGGCAAAGGCGTGTGCTCGAGTTCGGAGCCGTAAACCCTCCCGCGCGCCTCGCCTGACGCCACGATCCGCGATCCGGGTTGACCGTTCGCGTCGCTCCACGGACACTGTGGGCACTCGAATTTCCCGTACCGAGGCCAGCCGAGTGAGCAAATTCGACGACCTTCGCGCCCACCTGCGGGCGATCCGTACGCTCACCAGCGGCGTGACGCGCGGTCTGCCGGTCCTCGAGGCGGCGGCGGACCCGTACGATCTGTTCCGCGACTGGTTCCGGGATGCGGAGGCCTCGGGGTTGCTCCTGCCCGAGTCGATGGCGCTCGCGACGGCGACCGGCGACGGGCGGCCTTCGGTGCGGATGGTCCTCCTTAAGGGCGTCGGCCCCGACGGCTTCCGCTTCTTCACCAACTACGGCAGCCGCAAAGCCGGGGAACTGGACGACAATCCGCAGGCCTCGCTCTGCTGCTACTGGTCGGTGCTCGAGCGGCAGGTGCGCATTGAAGGGCGTGTCGAGCGCCTCTCGGCGGAAGACTCGGCGGCGTACTTCGCGACGCGCGACCGCGGGAGCCGGATCGGCGCGTGGGCTTCCGCACAGAGCCGCCCGATCGCCGATCGCGCCGGGCTCGAGGCTCAGGTGGCGGAGGCGGAGGCCCGGTTCGAGGGGAGGGACGTGCCACTCCCCGACTTCTGGGGCGGATACATCCTCGTTCCCGACCGGATCGAGTTCTGGCAGGGTCGCGCCAACCGGCTGCACGACCGCCTCGAGTACACGCCGCGCGAAGGGAGCCGCGAGGGGAAGGACGAAGCGGGCGGCGAATGGGCGATCACCCGACTCCAGCCGTGAGCGCGTGGCCGGCCGGGTGCGGATCCGCGGCTAGCCCAGGAGGCCGAGTCCGGCCAGCACGACGAGCCCCACCGCCACGGGCACGACGAAACGCATCACCGGACCCCAGGCGGCGGTGATCCGGAAGCGCCCCGCCCCCTGGTTCGTCTCCGCGCGGAACCGTTCGAACCCCCAAACGAAGGCGACGTAGAGGGAGATCGCGAGCCCGCCCACGGTGAGGAAGATGTTCCCCGACACGTAGTCGGCGAGTTCGAACAGCCCGCGGCCGCCGATCTGCACCGCGGCCCAGGGCCCGCCGCCGAGCGCGAGCGGGACCCCCGCGAGGAGGAGGACCGCGAGCACGGTCCACAGCGATCGCCGGCGACTCCAGCCCAGCGAATCCATGGCGCTTGCCGTGAGGGCTTCGAGCAGCGCAAGACACGAGGTGAGCCCCGCGATGAACACGAAGAAGAAGAAGAACGCCGCGGCCACCTCGCCCGCCGGCAGACGGCCGAAGAGACCCGCCATCGTGATGAAGAGGAGGCCCGCGCCCTGGTCCGGCTCCATGCCGAAGGCGAACAGGGCGGGGAACATGACGAACCCGGCGAGGACCGCGGCGAGCGTGTCGCAGGCCACGATGGAGGCGGCGCTTCCGGGGATGTCGCTCCGGCGCGGATGCAGAAAGCTTCCGAACACGAATGCGCCCATCATCCCGACCCCGATGGAGTAGAAGGCCTGCCCGAGCGCCGCGAGCCACGTCTCCGGACCGACGGCCGAGAAGTCGGGCGCGAGGTACCACCGGACGCCCTCCCACGCCCCGTCGAACTGGAGCGAGACGATCCCGAGTCCGATGAGGAAGAAGAAGAGGATGGGAATCAGGAGTCGTGCCGCGCGCTCGATCCCCCGCCGCAACCCGCGGGTGATGATGAGCCCGGCCAGCAGCATCACCGGGATGGTGTAGGCGAGAACTTCGCCCGGGCGCGCGGTGAAGGCCGCGAACGACTCCGCCGCGGCCTGCACGCTTCCGGCGTCGTAACCGCCCCGGAAGGCGCGGACGAAGTAGGCCGCGATCCAGCCCATGATGAGCTGGTAGTAGGACATGATGAGGAACGCGGCGCCCACGCCGAGCCAGGCGATCGCGCGGAAGGGGCTTCGTCCAGCGAGCTTCCGCATCCCGGCCAGCGGCGTCGCCTGCGCGCGCCGCCCGAGGCTGATTTCGGCCGTGAACAGCGGGATCCCGATCAGGACCGCCAGCAGGACGTAGATGAGGAGGAACGCGCCTCCCCCGTTCTCGCCCGCCAGGTAGGGGAACCTCCAGATATTGCCGAGTCCCACCGAGAATCCGGTCGTGGCGAGGATGAAGCCCAGCGGGCTTCCCCAGCGTTCGCGGGTTGCGTTCATTCCTTACCCTGGCAGTCCCTGGCAAAAGCCCTGCGTCGGCGTCGCTGCCGAGAGCGAGGCGGCAGTTGCTCGCCCTCCGAGGCGTTCGCAGAGTAACCTGTCCCCGATCGAATGTGCGATACCGGGACGGACTGAGGGGCGGACGGCCGGAAAGGAGCGGCGCCTGAAGTACGATCTCCCTACGCTGCGCGGGGACCTGTTCGGCGGCGTCACGTCGGCGGTAATCGCCCTGCCGGTGTCCCTGGCCTTCGGCGTCGCCTCGGGGCTCGGCGCCGCCGCCGGCCTGTACGGCGCGATTGCGGTCGGCTTCTTCGCATCCGTATTCGGCGGCAACCGGTTCCAGATATCCGGGCCCACGCCGGCCATGACCGTCGCCATGGCGGTCATCGTGACGACGCATGCTTCGACGCTTGGCGAAGCCTTCACTGTCGTCGTGCTGGCGGGGCTGCTGCAGACCGCGCTGGGCCTGTTACGGACGGGCCGATTCGTCGTGTACACGCCTTACGCCGTGATCTCCGGGTTCATGTCCGGGATCGGCATCATCGTCATGTTGATCCAGATCCTGCCCTTCCTCGGCGCGCCCACGGCGGCGGGCGGTCCCATGGACGCGGTGCGGGCGCTCCCGGAAGCCCTGGCGAACCTGAACGGCGGCGCCCTCATCATCGGCGCGGCGACCCTTGCGGTGAGCATCTTCTGGCCGCAGCGGCTGTCCCGCCTGCTCCCCGGCCCGCTCGTCGCTCTGATCGCGGGCACCGCCCTGGGCATTTTCTGGCTTACCGATGTGCCGACCATCGGCGCGATCCCCACCGGTCTGCCGGAACTGCAGTTGAGTCTGCCCTCCGCGAGCTTCCTGGCCCGCGCCTTCCATCCGGCGCTCGTCCTCGCCCTACTCGGATCCGTCGACAGCCTCCTCACGTCGCTCGTGGCCGACTCGCTGACCGGCACGCAGCACGACTCGAACCGCGAACTGGTCGGCCAGGGCATCGGCAACACGATCGCGGGTCTGTTCGGCGGGTTGCCGGGCGCGGGGGCCACGATGGGGACGGTCGTCAACATCCGCGCCGGCGGTCTCACGCGCATGTCCGGTGCTCTGCGGGCGATCCTCCTGCTGGGAGTCCTGCTGGGACTGGGTCCGTTCCTGGAGCCGATCCCCCATGCGGTACTCGCGGGCATCCTGATCAAGGTCGGGTGGGACATCATCGACTGGCCCCTCCTGGCCCACCTTCACCGCATTCGGCGCGACCACCTGTTCGTGCTGGTGCTGACGCTCGCCCTGACGGTGTTCGTCGACCTCGTGACGGCCGTGGCCATCGGCCTCATCGTCGCGGGCATGGCGCACGCGCGGCAGATCGAGAGCCTCGAGCTCGACAACGTGCTCTCCGTGCCGCTGCTGGACCGGGTGTTCTTCGAGGGTGCCGAAGGCGCGGACGCGGTGGACGAGTACTCGGCCCGGGTCGGCCTCGTCGCGCTCCGAGGCGCGTTCACCGTCGCGTCGTCCCACAAGCTGGTGAGCGTGATCGGGAAGGACATCAAGGACCACGAAATCGTCATCTTCGACTTCTCCGAGGCCAAGTATCTCGACGACAGCGCCGCCATGGTCATCCGCCAACTGCTGGGCGTTGCCGAGAAGAGCCGCACTCAGGTGATCGTGATGGCGGTGTCCGGTTCCGTCGAAAAAACGCTGGGCACTCTCAACATCCTCGCGGGGCTGCCCGACGGCCATGTCGTCGACACCATGGACGAGGCGCGCGAAGTCGCCCTCGACCTGTTGAACTAGCGGGGCGGGCCGATGCCAAGAGACAGCGTGACGGCGCTCGCCGAGTATCCGTAGTCGAGCAGAACGCCGGGGATCTCCACCGTCCACTCCGTGAGCGACCGCGAGTAGGCCAGGCGCAGGTCGATGAGCCAACGGCGGTTCAGCGTCAGGCCGATGCCGACGGATGACGGCCAGCGGGCGCGCTGCTCGCGCCGTTCCCCGACCTCATCCGTCTCCGGGTTGACGCCGCTCGTCGCGAACTCGCTCCACATCCGGCGGATCCCGCCGAACACATAGCCGTGTGTCGAGCCGGTTCCGGGACCGAGTCCGAGGAGTACGTTGACCCCGAGGCCGAACCGGTCGCGGAGGTCCCATGCGCCGGGCCATACATCGTGCGGTTCGCCGTTCGGGGTGGGTTCGATCGTTCCCTCGATCTTCCCCCGGCCGACGAGCACCCCCTCGAACTCCATGCCCGCGAGCAGGCCGCCGAGAACGCGCGTGCGCAGTCCGAGAGATGGGTTGACGGCGAGCGTGAGGCCCGAAGCCGTCGTCGCGCTCTCGCTCGATCCGCCTCCCGCCGTCACGCGCTTGGAGTGTTCCCCCGAAAGCCAGCCCGCTTCGGGCGCCAGCCGAAACAACACCTCGGACTGGGCGCCGGCCGGCCGTGCGGCCAGCAGGGAGAGGCAGATGACGAGAGTTGTGGGTGCGGCGAACCGAATCACTGCGGCGCCGGTCCTCCGGTCGCCGCGACCACGCCGCAGTTGGTGAGCAGACGCTGCGCGTCCGCCTTGCCGGAGTCGGACGGCCCGAGCCGGTTCTCGCCCTGTTCCTCGTCGTCGTCGAGCCCGGCCACGAGCCCGATGTCGTGATCCGCGACCCGCGAAGCGACGACGCGAATGTGCGTGTTGCCGGTGGCGGGATTGTCGAACACGCTTGCCGTGAGGATGTCGTGGTGGGAAGCCCCGGTGAAGAGTTCCTGTACGACGCCGGATGTCTGCCGGCGACCCCGCACGAACCCGGCCTCGAGGTTCCCGTCCTCGATCGTGTAGTCCATGAGGTTCAACTGCGCGACCGCGCACTGGTAGGCGGTTTCCAGCCCCGGCGGCGCGACGCCCTGGAAGGAGACGGGCGCGGTGGCGCAGCCCGCGAGCAGTAGCGCAAGGAGCGGAGCGAGACGGCGGGTGGCTCGATTCATGGTTCTCCAATCTTCGCGGAAGACGTTCGGCGCGCCAGCGGAATGTACACACCCGGGTTGCAGAAGGTCCGGAGTCCGGGCGACCATGGGAGCATGGTGCCCCGAACGCGTCCCGCGATTCTCCGCCCGGCCGCCACGCTCGCCGTGGTGCTTTCGGGCCTGCTGGCCGCGAGCGCCTGCGGGCCGCAGACCGATCCGATCCCGCGTCGAGGGATCCCCAAGGTGCTGGTGATCGGGATCGACGGAGTGCGGCCGGACGTGCTGGCCGAGGTGCCGACGCCGGTCATGGACTCGCTCGCTGCCGGCGGCTGGTACACCGCGTCGGCGCGCACGACGACGCCCTCGGTGAGCGGGCCGGCATGGTCCTCGATGCTGACCGGCGTCTGGCCCGAAAAGCACGGCGTGCTGGACAACGGCTTCGAAGGACGCCGGTACTCGGAATATCCGGATTTTCTCACGCTCGCCGAGCGGGAGCGTCCCGCCCTCGCCACGTTCGCGGCCCTCGACTGGATGCCGCTCGCCTCGCTCGAGGGGGGCGGCCCCGCGCTCTCAGACGCGATCGACACGCTGGTCGCCGTGGATGGGTACGAACTCGGCTGGGCGGAGGCGGACAGCGTGGTCGCCGCACGCGCGGCGCGACATCTTGCCACGGGAG
The DNA here is from genome assembly GCA_026914155.1 of Candidatus Palauibacter rhopaloidicola. Classification (GTDB taxonomy): domain Bacteria; phylum Gemmatimonadota; class Gemmatimonadetes; order Palauibacterales; family Palauibacteraceae; genus Palauibacter; species Palauibacter rhopaloidicola. The sequence continues at coordinate 231,042 of JAPPGH010000039.1, forward strand.
ACACGGATGCCGCGTTCGTCTACCTCGGGAATCCGGACGAGACGAGCCACCGGCACGGATCGATCGGGATCGAGTACCGTCACGCGATCTCCCTCTCGGACCGCCACGTCGGCTGGTTGCTCGAGGCGCTGCAGACCCGGCCCACGTACGCGGATGAGGACTGGCTCGTGCTCATCAGCACGGACCACGGCCGGCGGGAAGACGGCGGCCACGGCGGAGATTCGCCGGAAGAAATGACGATCTTCATCCTTGCCGGCGGACCCGCGACCCGGAGTTGGGCGGCAGCCGGCTCCGCGGCGGAATACATCGTCGATGTCCCGGCCACGGCGCTGGAGCACCTCGGTATCGCGGTCGCCGCCGACGCCGGACTCGACGGGGAACCACTCGCCCGGGGCCGCGGCGACCCATAGGCGACCCATAGTCGGGCGACCCACCCGACGCTGGCGTGAGCAGCGGATCTCGCATCAGTTTGGGGCGAGGTGAGACTCACACCAGGAAACGGGGGATGAGATGTCCGAGATGAATCGTCGCGGTTTCATCGGTCGAGGCCTGAGCCTGGGCGCGGCAGCCGCCGTCGCGGGAGCCGTACCCGCGCCAGCGTCGGCGAGCGGATCCAGACCGTCTCTGTCGTCGAGCGGACGGGCGACGACGCCGATGATGATCACCAGCCACACGAACGACACGGGCCGCCGTGCGGCCGCGGCGTCGTGGCAGATCCTGTCGGGTGGCGGCACGGCGATGGACGCGGTCGAGCGCGGCGCGAACATCATCGAACTCGACCCCGATGAGACGAGCGTCGGCTGGGGCGGCCTTCCGAACGCGGAAGGGATCGTGCAACTCGATGCGTCCGTCATGGACGGAGCGACGTACAACGCGGGCTCGGTCGCGGGCATCGAGGGGATCCGCACCCCCGCCTCGGTGGCCCGGCTCGTGATGGAGCGCACCGACCACGTCATGCTGATCGGCGACTACGCCCAGCGCTTCGCGGTGGGCTTCGGCTTCGAGGTCCAGGACCTGATGACGCCGAAGTCGCGCGAGATCTGGCTCCGCTGGCGCGAGCGCCTGTCCGACACGGACGACTGGGGACCTCCGGACCACCTGCGGCGCCCGCGTGGCGGCTCGGGAGACGGCGGGCTGGACGAGGCCGAGCAGTGGGCGGAACTGCTCGATCTGCCGGGCCGCGACGGCCCCGACCGGGACTACGTTCTGGCCGAGGCCCTCCTCCACCGCTACGGCACGACGAACGTGCTCGCGGTCGACGCACAGGGGAACGTTTCGGGCATCACGACGACGAGCGGACTCGCATGGAAGGTCCCGGGCCGCGTGGGCGACTCGCCGATCATCGGCGCCGGGCTCTACGTGGACAACGACATCGGCGCCGCCGCCGTGACGGGACGGGGCGAAGACGTGATCAAGTCGTGCGCCGGGTACTATGTCGTCTCGCGGATGGGTGCGGGGCGCACGCCGCAGCAGGCCTGCGAGGACGCGGTCGCGATGATCCGGCACAAGTACCGCAACGTGAATCCGGATTTCATCCCGTCCGAGAAGTTCGTCGCGATCAACAAGGACGGCGACTACGGCTGCGCGTGGATGCCCTTCCGCGACACGCCGCCCCGCATGACGGTGGCGAACGTGGACGGGATCCAGACGTACGAGGGAGTGAGCGTCGCCGACTGACGAGGCGCCCGACCCGGACTGCGCGTCCGCCGTGTCCGAAGCGACCGTGATCGTCAGGGAAGCGGGCCTCGATGACGTCGACCGCCTCGCGCCGCTGTTCGACGGGTACCGCCAGTTCTACCGGCAGCCGGCGGACCTGGAGGGCGCGCGCCGGTTTCTGGCCGAACGTCTCGGAGCCGGCGAGTCGCGCGTCTTCGTGGCGGAGACCGAGGACGGCTGGCCCCTGGGATTCGTGCAGTTGTTCCCGTCCTTCTCCTCCGTGTCGATGAAACGGCTCTGGATCCTCAACGACCTCTTCGTCGCGCCGGACGCCCGCCGGTCCGGGGTCGCGCGCGTCCTCATGGACCGCGCGCGGGAGTTCGCGGTCGAAACCGGCGCCAAGGGCCTCATCCTCGAGACCGAGTCGCACAACGCGCCCGCGAAGAGGCTGTACGAGGACCTGGGCTGGGCGCTCGACGGCACCGACCACTACGAGTTGCTCGTGTGAGCCCCCGGGTCAACACGTCGCTGCGCGCCCCGATGCGCGCCGTGGCGCCGGTCGTGCTGCTGCCCGCGCTGGCGGTCTTTGCGTGCGCCGCGGGATCGGCGGATGGACCCGCGGATGAGGGGTCCGCGGACGACGGCGCGGCCCCGGAGTTGCGACTGTCCCTCTCGGCGGGCGATGAGGCGCCGACCGCCGCCACCCCCGTCGTCCTCGAGCTGACCGGCACGAACGACGGTCAGGCCACGCTCATCCTTGATTTCCCCGACGGCCAGCGCTTCGACTTCGAGGTGATCTCGGAGGATGGGACGGTTGTCTGGCGGTGGGCGGAGGGCCGCTTCTTCGCCCAGGTGCTGGGGCGCGAGACGCTGGAGCCCGGCGCCTCGCTCCTCTGGACCGGCAGAATCGAAGCCGGCTTGCCGGCCGGCGTCTACCGCGTCATCGCCACACTCACGACGATGGAGCCTCTTGCCGTCGAGGCCACGCTCACCGTCCTTCCCCGGAGTTAGCGACCATTGAACGACACGATTCTGGAGGGGCCCGCCGCGGACCCTGACGCACTTGAGCCCGACCTCCTGGGGGCCGTCTCCTTCGACGCGGGGTGGTCCCTGCTCGAACGCTTCTCGACCCTCGTGCGAGAGTCCGGGAGCGATGACGAGCACGTCGCGGCCGAGTACATCGCCGCCGAACTGAGCCGGATGGGCGTGCCGTTCGAAATGTACGAGCCCGACCTCTACCTCTCCCTTCCCCGCGAGTCCTCGGTGGAGTGGGGCGGCGAGTCGATGCGGGCCAAACCGCCGTCCTTCGCGGTCCCGACGTCTCAGGGCGGGCTCGAAGGCGAGCTCGTCTACGTCCCGGCGGCGGCCGCGACGGGGCAGCGGGACCTGTTCGCCAGACGGCTCGGCGACGACCTCCCCGACGTGGCCGGCAAGATCGTGCTCAGCGACGGATTCGCGATGCCGGGCATGGTCTCCGCCTTCGAGGCGGCGGGGGCGGCGGGGCAGATCTTCATCAATCCCGGACAGAACATCCACTGGGGGATCTGCACGTCGATCTGGGGCACGCCGACGACCCGGAACCTCGCCTCGAAGCCGGGGACGCCCGTGGTCGCGGTCAACCGTCCCGACGGAGAGCGGCTGAAACAGGCCGTGGGTGAATCCGTCCGGCTGGAGGTTCGGCTGGAGGAGGGCTGGTATCCGTGCAAACTGCCCGTGGCGCACATCGCCGGCGCTTCGGAGGAGTTCATGCTCGTGCACGGGCACTATGACTCGTGGGACGTCGGGATCGGCGACAACGCGGTCGGCGACGCGACGCTGCTCGAACTCGCCCGGATCTTCCACGCGGAGGCGGGGCGGCTGCGGCGCTCGCTGCGCATCGCCTGGTGGCCGGCGCACTCGACCGGGCGCTATGGCGGCTCCACCTGGTATGCCGACACGCACGCGCTGGAACTCCGCCGGCGCTGCGTGGGCGCGATCAACATCGACTCTCCGGGCTGCTGGCACGCGACCGAGTACGACGACGTGATGTGGATGGCCGAGGCGGGGGCGCTGTGCGCCGGCGCGATCGCGGATGTCACGGGAAAGACGGCGAAACGGCTGCGTCCGCTGCGGGCCGGTGACTATGCCTTCAATCAGATCGGGCTGACGTCCTTCTACATGCTGCTCTCGAACATCCCGGCGGACGAACGGGCGGCGCTCGGCTTCTATCCCACGGGCGGCTGCGGGGGCAACATCGCGTGGCACACCGAAGACGACGTCATGGCCGTCGCGGAGCGGGAGAACCTCGAGCGCGACCTGGGCGTCTACGTCGCTTCGATCGCCCGCGTGCTCAACTCGCGCATCCTGCCGTACGACTTCCGCGAGACCGTCTCGGAACTGGCGGGGTTCGTGGACGGTTACGTGGAGGCCGCCGGGGACCTGCTCAATCTCGGTCCGGTCCGTGCCGAACTCGAAGCGCTGGGAGCCGCGCTGGACGACCTGTACGCCACGCTCGAGAGGAGTCGGCCGGATGCCGCCGGGACCGGCGCCGTGAACGCGCTGTTCCTCGAGTTGTCCCGCATCCTGGTGCCGATCGGCTACGCGGAGGGCGGGCCGTTCGACCACGATCCGGCGTTGCCCCGGACGCCGATCCCCCGGCTGGCCCGGGCGGCCGAATTGCCGCGCCTCGCGGAGGCCGGCTCCGACGTGCTGCCCTTCCTGGTGAACGAAGTGCGTCGCGAGGCGAACCACGTGGCGAACGGGTTCCACGAGGCGGCGCGGGCGACGGGACGCGTGCTGGCGCAGTTGACGGCTTCGGCGCCGGCGGGCTGATGACGGTGCGGCGCGCAGGGGGAGAAGCGGTGCGTGCGGCGGCGCTGGCGCTGTCGGCGGCGCTGGCCTGCCTGCCCGCGGCCGCGCCGGCGGCGGCGCAGACGACGGACACCGTGTTCGTCCGGCTGGATGCCGACGGCGCGGCGCACGTTCGACAGGAGCTCATGCCGGAGGACGGCGCGGTGCAGGCGTTCGCACTCCGGATCGAGCACCAGACGCTCTCCCTGCCTGACACCGATGCCGCGCTCACCCAGGTCGACGGGGCGTACCGCATCGATGCGGTCTCGGACGCGCCGGTCGTCGTCTCCTACACCGTCCGGAATCCGGTGCGCGGACGGCTGGACCGGATTCCCCTCTTCGTAGCCGGCCGGGAGGCCGAGGAGACGGTGGTGCAGGAGGTCACGGCGCCGTGGCTGATCCGGCTGGAGGGGGACCCGGACGTGCTCGATGCGCTGGACCTGTCGACCACTCTGCCGCGCTTCGTCCGGGTCGGCGATGACCTCGTGACGGCCACCCTGTCGAGCGTGCCGGGGCTGCTCCGGCTGTCCCGCGGGGGCGCGCTCTCGTTCGCGCGCATCGCCGACGCCGTCGTCCTCGCGCTGCTGCTGGCCGGTGCGATCTGGACGTGGCGGAACGCGCGGGTCCGCCGCGAAGGCGCAGGGGCCGCGCGATGACGATCATCCTGATCGCGGCGGGCTTCTTCGCCCTCGGCCTCACCGTGGTCTTCCTCTTCCGGTCGACCATCCGCGCGGACGATGAGCTGGACCGCCGCTGGGCCGAGGTCGTCGCGCAGCGCTCCACGCGCGGCGCCCCGCCGGCCGCGCCCGACGAGACGGCCGAACCCGCCGAACCCACATGAGCGACATCTTCTTCGTCGTGCTCGGCGTCTACGTGGCCATCATCATGGGCATCGCGATCTGGAGCTACTTCCGGACCGAGACCGAAGTCGACTTCCTCGCCGCCGGCCGCTCGATCGGCCCCATCGTCGGGGGGGCGGTCCTCGCCGCGACGCAGATCTCGGCCGGCACCTTCGTCGGCACCGCCGGCCGCCACTACCTGGCCGGCGTCTCCTGGGTCTTCCCGTGGCTCGGCCTCTGGACGGGGTGGCTCGTGTGCGCCTTCTTCGTCGCCCCGAAGCTGCGCCGGCTCGGCGCGCTCACCGTCCCCGACTACATCTCGGCCCGCTACGGGAGCGCGAAGGCGGGAGCGCTCGCGGGCATCCTCATCGTCGTCGCCTACACGATCTACCTCGTGGCGCAGTTCCAGGCCGGCGGCGAGATCGCGGAGGTCGTGTTCGGGATCCGCCCGCTCACGGCGATGCTCATCATCGTCGCCTCGACCGCGCTCTACACGCTCCTCGGCGGGGTCCGTTCCAGTTCCTACATCGATTTCCTGCAGACGCTGATCATGGTTGCGGCGCTGATCGTGGCAGTGCCCGTTCTCCTCAACCAGGTCGGCGGCGGCAGCCCCGTCGCGGCGGTCGAGCGGTCACTCGACTTCCTCGACACGCTCGACGACCGTCTCGTGGGCTGGTACTACTCGCCGCGCGAACTCCTCGCCTTCGCGATCGCGTTCGGGCTCTCGATCGCGGCCGCGCCGTACGAACTCACCCGCTTCTACTCGATGCGGGACGAGCGCACGGTGCGGAAGGCGATCTTCGTGGCGATCGGCTTCCAGGTGATCATCGCCACCAGCATCATGTCGATAGGCATGCTCATGCGGGTGCTGTTCCCGAACCTGCCGTCCCAGGATCAGGCCACCGCCACGATGGCGCTGCACGTGCTGCCTCCCGTGGTCGGCGCGCTGCTACTCGTGGCGATGCTGTCGGCGATCATGTCCACCGTGAACTCGATCCTCCTCGTCACCGGCGCGGGCGTCGCCCACGACCTGTACGGGAAGTTCATCCGGCCCGACGCGAGCCAGAAGCACCTCGTGAACGCGAACCGGGTGGCGATCGTCGTCCTCGCGATCATTCCCCTCTTCTTCGCGCTCCAGAAGCTGGGGGACGTGCAGGGCATCGTGCTCGAGCAGGCAAAGTTCATCGCCTCCTTCTTCTTCGTCCCCATCGTCATCGGCCTCAACTGGCGGCGGGGGACGGCGAAGGGCGCGGTCGCATCCATGATCGGGGGTTTCCTCGCCTGTCTTGTGTGGACGCTCTGGTTCCAGGAACACTACTTCCCCCTGTACGGGATCGACTCCGTCGAACTGGGTGTCGGCGCGAGCCTCATCCTCTTCATCATGGTTTCGCTGATGACGAAACCGAATCCCGGCCAGACGCTGGAGCCGTTCTTCGGAGACAAGTGACCCGCGGAATGCAACCCGCCTGCGGATCCGCCAATCATGTGGGTCCGCCAACCATAGGGAGACTTTGAATGTCGGACGTACTGAACCGCCTCGTGGAGGCGTTGAACGCGGGTACGGTCCGGGTCGTGGACCTCACGATCCCTCTCGGGCCCGATACCGTGGTCATCGACCTCCCTCCGATGTTCGCGCCGTCGAAGGGGGTGACGATCGAGGAAATCTCGAGGTATGACGACGACGGGCCGGCCTGGTACTGGAACAACCTGATGCTCGGCGAGCACACCGGGACGCACTTCGACGCCCCGATCCACTGGGTGACGGGGAAGGATGTGCCCAACGGGACGACGGACACGATCCCGCCCCGGAAGTTCGTCGGCCCGGCGTGCGTCATCGACGTGGAGGCGGAGGTCGACGCGGATCCCGACTTCCTGCTCACGCCCGCCGGACTCGAGGCGTGGGAGGCCGAGCACGGGCGCGTGCCCGAGGGTGCCTGGGTCTTTCTGCGCACCGGGTGGAGCCGGAGGGAAGGGAAGGAGGCGTTTCTCAACGTGTCGGAAGACGGCCCGCACTCGCCGGGCTTTCACCAGGAGACTTCGGCCCTGCTGGCGCATGACCGCGCGGTGCTCGGGGTCGGAGTGGAGACGGTCGGCACCGATGCGGGCCAGGCCGGAGGGTTCGATCCGCCGTTCCCGAACCACGGGATCATGCACGGGGCGGGGAGGTTCGGCCTCGCGAGCCTGTGCAACCTCGACCGGCTGCCCCCGACGGGCGCCGTGGCGATTGCCGCCCCGCTGAAGATCGTGGACGGGAGCGGGAGCCCGCTGCGCGTGATCGCGCTGGCCCCGGCGTAGCGGGCGGGGAAGGGAGCGCGGGATGGACGACGCCGAGCGGCAGCGATCCGCCTACCGGAGGGTCCTGAGGGCGCTGGACGAGGCGATCTTCTGCCTGGAGCCGGGGCCCTCGGAGGATTCGGATGACCTCGGCGGGGAGCAGCAAGGGACCTTCCGCCTCGGGGAAGCGGGCGGGATCGCGTTCTCCAGCCATCTGGCGGGGACCGACTCCGAGGCCCTCTGCGACGATATCTCCGACGCTGTCGAGGCCGAGGATCTGGACGGGGTCCGTCAGATCCGAAGCGGCGTCGAAGCGAGGCTGCGGTCGGGCGGGGACAACGCCGCCGGTGCTTCGGAAGAGGGTGCGGTCGACTGGGATGCGGGCTACCTGCAGTTCCTCGCCGTCCTGAACGAGTCGCGGCGAGCCCGGGAAGCGGGCGACGCGCATCGATACTGGATCATGGCGGGCTTCCTCGCCGGCCTCCTTCAGCGGGATGGAACGCCGGGGCCAAACGAGCACGGATCGCTTCGCGGCCAAGTTATCGCCGCCTGCAACGAGGGGTGGGGAGAGACCCTGTGGACGGAATGGGAGGCGATCCGGGACGAGTGGTTGGCCGGCGACTCGCCGGAAGCCCCGGAGGACCCGGACCTCCTCCTCAGGTGGCTGGGTCTGCGGCTGGCCGCGGCCGAATCGATCGCGGACTCGCTTGTGTCCGGCCAGGTCGGCGGAACAGAGGACGGCCGAAGCGAGGGGGAGTCGGACGACGGGGCGCGCTTCCTGCGCTGCGAACGCTCGACTCGCCGCGCGCAGAACTTCGGCGCCAGAATCGCGCGTCGCGCCGCGGACTAGACGCGGCGGCCCGCAAGCTGGCAGCCCGGCTCTGGCCGCAGGCCAGGGTTGGGCCAACGTTCAGGGATCGACGGGGAGCGGACCAGGTACCCGAAACGCGAGGAGTGTGCTGTGGCGGACAACGGAACTGCAGGCAAGGCCGTCAGCGTGGCGTCGATTCTGCTCGCGCTGCTCTTCCTTCTGAACGGCGGGATGAAGATCGCCGGGATGTTGGTCGACCAGTTTGCGGTGTGGGGTTATCCGGCGTGGTTCCAGTACTTGATCGGCGTCGTGGAGGCGCTGGCGGGGGTCGGATTCCTGAGGCGTCCGACGCGGTTCCTGGCGGCGGTCATCGTAATCCCGATCATGGCCGGAGCGATCTTCACGCTCGTGAGGGCGGGAACGGCGCCGCAGGCCGCGGTTCCGGCCGTGGCGCTGCTGCTCGCGCTCTTCGTGGCGAAGAAGTCGCGCTAGACCGGCCGGAGGTCCGCCCGGCGCCGGCGCGGACGTTCCCGCGGGAACGCCGTCCGGTCAGTCGCCTTCGGCGGTCTCCAGCAGCTGGTCGCCGACGAGGCGGACCACGCGGACGCGCTGGATGCCGAGTTCGTCGGACTCGATGTAGGCCAGCAGGCCGTCCGGCCCGAACGCGGCCGGGATGCGAACCCCGTCCGGGGCGATGGTGCCGAAGTACTGCCCGTCCGCCGTGAGGATGTCCGTGGGACCGGGCTCTCCGCGCAGGGCCGAGCGCTCGACCCAGATGCGGTCGCTCCGGTCCACGGCCAGCCTCGAGATGACCGGCGCCTCCTCCGGAAACACCATGTCCGCGATCCGGTCTTCCCTCATGCGGCGCATCGCCTCCGGATCGGGACCACTCGGCCTTCCGGAGCCGGCGCTTCCGCTGATCGAAATCGTCCGGGTCATGATGACGGTGCCCCCACCGCCTCCGCTCCCGCCTTCCGCCACGGCGGCGAGCTGGCGCTCGCGCTCCGAGTCCCGGATCTCGTCGGTGACCGTGACGGGGGAGATGGGCCGCTCAAGCGTCCCCGTCACCTGCCCCGAGGCGTCGAGGATCTTGACCCTGTAGCCGACGGAATCGGCGAGTGCGACGCGGCCATCCCGAAGCACGCCGAAGCTCAGGGGAAGGGGGAAGGCCTCCATCCGCGACATGACGATCCGCATGTTTCCGGTCTGCGTCTCGGCGTCTTCCACGGGCGGTCCCGCCCAGGCCAGGTGGAACTCCTCCTGTGTGCCATCGAGCCGGAACCGGCCGATGGGCCGGCCTTCGGGCTCCTCTTCTTCCTCCCCTCGCATGAGCGCGGTGAGCGATCGGCCGGCGAATCCCGCGGAGAGGAGGCTGTGGTCCGGCATGGCGTGCATCTCGGCACCGGGCATCCCGGTCTCGAAGGTGAACCCGGCTTCCTGGAGCGATTCGCCATCGCGGTTGAAGACCTTTATGCCGCGACCCATGTCGTTGACGGCGATCCGCCCGTCATCGAGCACGGTGAGCCCCAGCGGCTGGTTGAGTTCCCCGGGTCCCTCGCCCTTGTTGGAGATTGTGCGAACGAACTGACCGCCCGGGCCGACGACGACGACGTGGCCAGCGTCATTGTCGAGGATGAAGAGCGAGCCGTCCTCGTCGAAGGCGACGCCCATCACGCTGCCGAACATCTCCCACGCGGCCCCGTCCATCACGCCGACGGTGTACACCTCCTCCACGCTGGGCGCGAGGGAGACGTCGGGACTGTCGAGTCCCGCGGCGCCCGGTTCGGCGTCTGCCCCGCAGCCGATGGTGGCAAACGGAAGGGCGAGCAGGGCGAGATGACGGGTACGGCGCGGGCGGCAAGGCAGCTTGCGCATGAGGTTCCCCCCCGGTTGAAGCGAACGATCAGCCGGACACCGCGTGCGACAATGGAGACCGGGACGACGGTTGCCCGCCGCGCGCGTTTGCACCCGTGCTCATCGCGCGCCCTCCAGTTGTTCGTCGGTCATGAGCCGGACGACCAGGACCCGCTGGATGTCGAGGTCGTCGCGCTCCACGTAGGCGAGCAGGCCGCCCGGACCGAAGGCTCTGGGGATTCGCAGGCCGTCCGTGGGGAGCGAGCCGAAATACCGCCCGTCGGCGCTCAGAATGTCGATCGTACCGGTCTCTCCGGGGAGGGCGGAGCGCTGCACCCAGATGCGGTCGCTCCAGTCCACGGAAAGATTCGTGATCACCGGCATCTCCTCCGGGAACATCAGGTCCCGGATCTGGTCCTCGCGCATCCTCCGCATGGCCTCCTGCATCGCCTCGGAGTCCATCGGGTTCCCGCCGCCGCGCAAGCCAGCCGCCGCGGTGATGCTCAACGTCATGATGCCACCGCCTCCGCCGCCTCCACCGGACTCGAGGCTCGCGAGACGGCGTTCACGCTCGGCCGCCTCGATCGCGGGCGTCACCGCCACCGGCGGCACCGGGCGCTCAAGGGTCGACACGAAGCCCCCAGCCGCATCGAGCAGCTTGACGCTGTAGCCGACCGAGTCGGCGACCGCGACGCGGCCGTCACTGAGCACGCCCAGCGCGAGCGGCAGCGGAAAGGCCTCTCCGGCCTCCATCTGTATCCGGATGTTCCCCGCCTCCGCTTCGTCGGTTCGGCTTTCGCGCGGCGGGGGCGCCCAGGCCTCATGGAACAGATCGGTGCTTCCGTCGAGCCGGAAGCGCGTGATCGGACGGCCCTCGTCACGGTCCATGATCCCTTCCGGCGAGAAGCTGACCCGGCGGGCCGGTGCGATGAGGCTGTGATCCGGCATGGCGCGGAGTCGCCCCGACGGCGTGGCTCCCTCCGGATCGATCCGGACGTCCTCGAGGAACTCTCCCTCGCGGTCGAAGAGCGCGATGCCCCGGTTTCTGACGTCGCGCACACCGATCCGTCCGTCGCCAAACACGATGAGGCTGGTCGGGAAGCTGAGTTCGCCGGGTCCTTCTCCCTTGTTGGAGATGGTGCGGACGAACGCTCCCGCGGGGTCGATCACGACCACGTGTCCGGCGTCGCTGTCGAGGATGAAGAGAGTGCCATCCGCATCGAACGCGACATCCGCGACCCGGCCGAACATCTCCCACTCGGCCCCGTCCAGCACGCCGACGGCGTAGAGCGTGTCCGTCGCGGGCGAGATCGTGACGTCGGGACTGTCGAGCCCACGGGCGGCGGATCCCCCGTCTCCACCGCAGGCTGCGGCTGACAGGACGACGGAAACGAATGCGGCATGGACGGTATGGCTGTGCGAGCGGCGCATCGGCTGTTGCTCCTTGCGGGGGGGGAGTTGACGGGGTTCCGACTATGAAGATAGTTGAGGCGCGTTCCCGCGGGAACGTCCTCGATCATTCCGTGCCGGGAGTCTCCAGCAGCTGATCTCCGGCGAGGCGGATGACGCGGACGCGCTGGATGCCGAGTTGATCGGTCTCGATGTACGCCAGCAGTCCGTCCGGCCCGAAGGCGGCCGGGATGCGCAGCCCGCCGGGGGCATGCGTTCCCAGGTACCGGCCGTCCGCGGTGAGGACATCCGTGGGACCGCTCTCGCCCGGCAGCGCCGCGCGCTGGACCCAGATCCGGCCGCTCCAATCCACGGCGATCCTTTCGATGACCGGCATCTCCTCGGGGAAAACCAGGCGTTCGATCTGCCGCCGGTAGGTTCCCCGCAGGGCCGCTTCCATGGCGGCCGGATCGGGGGGGCCGGAAGCCCCGCTCGGTGGGCGGATGGCCATCATCGCAATGCCCTCCGTGAGCACGTCCTGCAGCGCCCCGCCTTCGGAGTCCAGCAGCGCCAGTCGCCGCGTACGTTCGGCGTCGCGGACCCGTTCCGTTACCCGGACGGGAGCCACCGGGCGCTCCAGCGTGGTGACTTGCTCCCCTTCCTCTCCCTCCGGGCCGACGATCTTGATCCGGTAGCCGACCGAGTCGACGATGGCGACCCGGCCATCCCTGAATGCACCCAGTTCCAGCGGCGGCGGGAAGGCCTGGATCGGGCGCAGTTGCATGAAGATTCCTCCGGACTCCACGTCTTCCAGTCGCGTGTCGTCGGGCGGAGGGCCCTGCCACGCCGCGTGGAACAACGCGCCACTCCCGTCGGGACGGAAGCGAACGACGGGCCGGCTTGCGCCGGATCCATCCTCCTTCGAGGAGCGACGAAAGACCTCCGCCGTCACAACACTGTGGTCGGGCATCGCATGAAACGGAATCCCCGGGATCCCCGCCTCGGTCGCGAACCGGATCCCTTCCAGGAACGTGCCGTCGCGGGCGAACAGCTGAAGCCCGACCTTCGCGAAGTCCATGACACCGATGCGGCCGTCGGAGAACACCGCCAACCCTTGGGGCCGGCCCAGCTCGCCGGGGCCCTCGCCCTCGTTCGAGATCGTCCGCACGTGTCGGCCCGCCGTATCGACCACGACGATGTGGCCAGCGTCAGCATCGAGGATGAAGAGGGTCCCGTCCCCGTCGAACGCCAGACTGGAGACGCTCCCGAAGGTCTCCCACGCTTCACCCTCGATGACGCCCACGGTGTAGACCATCTCGACTCGTGGCTCGATCGAGAAATCGGGACTGTCGAGGCCGGCGGAGCGAGGCGGGCCATCGCCGGATTCGACGCCGCAACCCGCGACGCCGAAGAAAAGCACGGTCAGGCACCGCGGACGCATGGAATTCCTCCGGATTCGAGGCCCCGACCTCGAGCAGGCCGGATCGTGTGGTAATTCTACTATCAAACTAGTAGAACGGGAAGCGTGGCAATCGGGGCCCTGCGGCCATCACGCCTTGGACACAGGTCGGGGGATGAGCGCCGGGGTGGTGGCCTGGTAGTCGCGATAGGCGGGGTACTTCGACGCGGAGATAGTCTCGGTGAGGCGCATGGACGGAATGATCAGCGCCGTGAGCAGGATGAAGCCGAGACCCGTCCAGTGGAGCCACTGGCCGGAAGCCGAGACGGCGAACAGGTAGAACACCCACCACATGCCCAACTCGCAGAAAAAGTTGGGGTGACGACAATAGCGGAACAGGCCTGAAGTCATGAAGGGTTGTGCGACCTCTTCCCCTGCCGCGATGCGCCGCTTCTTGTCCTGCTGGAAGCGCCACATCTGCTCGTCGGCCGTGGCCTCGCCGACGAAGAGCACGAGGAACAGGGCGGCGGTCAGGAGATCCAGCCAGCCGAGCGGCGTCTCGCTCCACACCGCCGCCTGGTGCACCGGAGAGGTGAACCACCAGATGAGCAGCATCTGCCCGAAGCTGATGAACGTGAGGTTGAGAAGCTGAAACCGGACCGGCCCGAGCTTCTCCCGGACCGCGACCCAGCGGTAGTCCTCGTGTCCCGGCCGGAATATTCCCCTGCGCAGGCCATTGAAGGTCAGCCGCGCCGACCAGAGCACGACGAGCAGGGTCATCAGGTTGACGCGCGGCGAGGCGAAGTCCAGCCCGGCTGCCACGATCAGGCAGTAGACGGGCGGACACAGGCTCCAGAGCCGGTCCACCCACGAGTAGTCGCGCGTCGGGATAGCGACGACCAGGCACACGGCGGCCAGTATCAGGCACAGGTCGAGCGCCGTGCCGAACGGCGTACCCGCCAGCGGGTGCGCGATGAGGTTGATGTCGAACATCCGCTATCTCACGTCGCGGTCAGTCGGTGGCGGTCAGTCGTCGCACCAGCGTCTGCAACCAGTCGTTCACCTCCCGCACCTCCTCCTGCAGTTCCTCGTGCCGCTCGTAGGCGTCGGCGCCCGGCGCCTGGTCGGCCCGCCCGGTCATGCCGGCGAGATAGTTGAGCTGGCTCAGGAGCATGGGGCGCGGATAGCTGCCCTCCGCGTCGTTCACGTGGGCGTCGAGTTCGTCCAGCTCCGCGGCGAGTTCGTCGAGCGTCTCGTTGCGGCTGCCGCCCGCGTCCGCGCGCGCCTCCGCGATGCGCTCGCGCAGGTCTTCGATGCCGTCCGCGACCTCGCGGGCCTCCGCCATCGTCTCCCGCACGCCGAGGTTGAAGCGGTACTGCTCTTCGAGGTCGGCGACGGTCACCCCCTCCGCCGCCACCCGCGGGTCGATCCGCAGTTCGAGCCCCGACTCGGCCGTCACGTCGCCCGCCGAGAGGCGGACCGTGTACTCGCCCGGCGGCACGATCGGCCCGCCGCGGCCCTCGCCCTGAGAGCGCATGTCCCAGCGCAGCCGGTGCACGCCCGGCGCCGTCGAGACCCCGCGCGCGCCCCCGCCGCGCGGCGCCATGCGCTGCATCGCCGGTCCCCCCGCCCGGGCCGCGCCGCCGCCCCCGCCACTGGCGTAGGAGCGGATCGTCTCGCCGCCCGCGTCGAGGATCTCGATCTGCACCGTCTCGTCGGCTCCCAGCTCCGGGGAGATCCAGTAGTTGATGTCCGCGCCCGCGCCGGGGTAGTCCGGCCGCGCCGTATTCGAGGCCCATTCGAAGCCCGAATTCCGTCCGGGCCGCGTGCGGTACTGCGGCCGCCCCTCGAACAGGTGCGCCCCGCCCCCCTCCGCGACCGATCCGTCCGCGCCGATCTCGTGCAACGGCGTGATGTCGTCGAGCACCCAGAACCCGCGGCCCATCGTCGAGAGCGCGAGGTCCTGCCGGTATACCTCAATGTCCGTCACCGGCGTCAGGGGTAGGTCGAGCTGGAACGACTGCCACGTCGCCCCGTCGTCGAAGGAGATGAAGAGCCCGAACTCCGTCCCCGCATACAGGAGCCCCGCGCGGTCCGGATCCTCGCGCACGACCCGCACGGGAACGTCCGCCGGAATCCCGTTCGTCCCATCGGTGAGGAGCGTCCACGTCTCCCCCGCGTCCTCCGTCCGGTAGACGTAGGGCCGGAAATCGCCGAGCAGGAAGCGGTATCCGGCCACGTACACCTTGTCCGGATCGTGGCGGGAGATATCGATCGAGTTGATGCGGCCTTCGGGCGGCATGTCTCGCGGCGTCACGTTCTCCCAGGTCTCCGCGCCATCCAGCGTCACGTACACCGGGCCATCGTTCGCCCCCGTCCAGATCACGTCCGGGTCGTGCGGAGAGGCCTCGATCACGTAGAGCGTCGAATAGTGCTCCTCACCCGTCGCGTCGCGCGTGATCGGCCCGCCCGACACCATCTGCCGCTCGGGCGGGAACGCCGTGAGGTCGGGAGAGATCCGCTCCCATGAGCGCCCCCCGTCCGTCGTCCGGTGCACGTACTGCGAGCCGTGATAGACGAGGTTCGGGTCGTGCGGCGAGACCTCGATGGGTACGACGCGCTGGAAGCGGTAGGGGAGGTTGGCGGGGTTCGTGCCGTACATGTTCACCGCGCCGACGTAGTACTGCTGCTCCTGCCCGGTGCGCTGGCTGTAGACGCCGAACCGCCCCTTGCAGTTCGCGTACACGACGTCGGGATCGCCCGGCTTCGGCACGGCGGGACCCGTCTCGCACCCGCCCGGCGAACGCCAGTACGCGTCGGGACCGCCCGGCGCGGAGAGCGAAGGCTGCCGGCTCGGTACCGCGACGGTGTAGGCATCGTCCTGCTGCCCCGCGTAGAGCCAGTACGGAAAGCGGTCGTCCACATCGACCTGGTAGAGTTCGGCGGTGGGCTGGTTGTTGACCGGCGACCACGTCTGCCCGCCGTCCAGCGTCACGACCCCGCCCCCGTCGCTCCCGTGCACCATGATCCGCGGGTCGTCCGGGTTGATCCACAGATCGTGGTCATCGCCGTGTACGTTCGGGATGGTGCTGAATGTCTCCCCTCCGTCCGTCGACTTCCAGGTGGACAGATTCAGGACATAGACGACGTCCCCGTCCGTCGGGTCGGCGATCACGTTCGCAAAGTAGAAGGGCCGGTGCATGAGCTGGTTGCGCGGGTCGTCGTTGATCAGCGCCCACGTCTCTCCGGCGTCGTCCGAACGGTACAGGCCCTCGATCGGCTCCGGCGCCTCGACCAGCGCATAGACTCGGTCCGGCATGTCCGGCGAGACGGAGAAGTCCACCTTGCCGATGAGGCCCTCCGGGAGCCCGGCCGTGATCCGCCTCCACGTGTTGCCGCCGTCCGTCGTCTTCCAGATCCCGTCTTCGTCGCGTGCCCCGGAGATGATCGACCACGGATACCGCTGCGCCCGCCACATCGCGGCGTAGATGATGTCGGGGTCCGCCGGATGAAACTCGAGATCGACTGCCCCGACGGAGTCGGAAGTGAAGAGGATGCGCTCCCAGTCGAGACCGCCGTTCGAGGAGCGATAGACGCCCCGCGTCTCATTGTTGATGAACGGGTTCCCCATCGCGGCCGCATACACGAGATCGGGATTGTCGGGATGGGCCTTCACGGACGGGATCTGGCCTCCGTCGTCGAGCCCGACGTGGTCCCACGTCTCTCCCGCGTCCGTCGACTTATGGATGCCCTTTCCGATGATGATATTCGAGCGGATGCCGTCCGACCCCGTCCCCACGTAGATGACATTCGGATCCGAGTCGGCGACTTCGATATGGCCGATGGAGGGAGACCGGAAATACCCGTCGGAGATATTCTCCCACGTCATGCCGTAGTTCGTCGTCTTCCACACGCCGCCGCCGGTCGCCCCCTGGTAGAAGGTGTGGGGGTGGGAGCGGTGGCCCTCGACCGCCGTGACGCGGCCGCCGCGCGAGGGGCCGACGAAGCGGAAGGAGAGACCGCCGAAGAGACTTGGGTCGACGGTGTCCGCGGCCGGGGCCGGGTTCTGGACGCCGGCGGGGAGTTCGCCGACGCCAGCGCCGTCTTGCGCGGTGAGCGGCCACGCGACGGCGGCGACGGCCGCCAGGGGTGCGAGGACGGTTCGCGTTACGGACATCGGGGCGGGGAATTGCATGTCTGCTCCTGAGTTATTGCGTCTTGATGATCGCTTCGCCGGCGAGCGCATCCGTGAAGCGGCCCTCGTCGATCGCGAGCGTACCGTTGACGAGGGAGTACTCGACCCCCTCGGCGAGACCGTGCGGGTCGTCGTACTCGGCCGTGTCGCGGAACCGCTCGAGGTCCACGACGATCACATCGGCGACCGCGCCGGGTTCGAGCACGCCGCGGCCTTCGATCCCGTACACGCGGGCCGGGAGCGCCGTCATGGCGTGAATCGCCTGTTCCAGCGTGGTGACGCCCTCCTCCAGCACGTACTTGCGGATCCGCCGCGGGAAGGCGCCGAAACCGCGCGGGTGCGGATGGCCCTCGCCGGGCACCCAGAGCGAGCCGTCGGAGGACGTCATCATCCAGGGCTGTGACATGAAGCGCGCGATGTCCTCGTCGTTCATGTTGAACGAGGTGAGCCCGGTGCCGCCGCCTCCGTCCAGCGCCTCCACGAGGAGGGCGAGCGCCGTCTCGATCGCATCGATCCCGCGATCGTCCGCCACATCCTGCAGGGTGCGGCCGCCGTAGGGGCCGCCCTGCAGCATGAGCCGGTCGGCGCCACCCCGGCGGTCGAGGTTCTCCCACATCTCCGCCACGAGCCGAGGGCGCTCGGCGGGATCCTCCATGCGTTCGTACAGGTTGCCCCCCTCGCCCGCGAGGGCCCAGCGCGGGACGAGCGCGCCCACGATGCTCGTCCCCGAGGCCCCGTACGGGTACTGGTCCGCGTAGATCGCGAGACCCTCCGCCCGTGCTTCCTCGATGCGGCGCACGACGTCGGCGGACTGGCCCCACACCCGGGGCCCGAGCGCCTTGATGTGCGTGACAACCCCCGTGATGCCGGAGCCGCGCGAGATCTCGACCACCTCGTCGACAGCGCCGAGGAGACCGATCGAATAGTCCGACTCGTCGCGGATGTGGCTCTGGTACACGCCCCCGTACTCGGCGGCGATCTTCGCGAGTTCGACGACCTCGCCGGTCGGGGCGTATGAGCCCGGCGAGTAGTAGAGGCCGGAGGAGAGTCCGAAGGCGCCCTCGTCCATGCCCTCCCGGACGATCGTCCGCATGCGGTCGAGTTCCTCCGCCGTCGCCTCGCGGGCCTGCATCCCCAGCACGGCGCGCCTCACGCTTCCGTGCGGGACGAAGGCGCCCACGTTGACTCCGACGCCGGGATCTCGGATCCGCGCGCGCTGGTCGGCGAGGTCGACTGTGCCGCCGCCATCGGGGTTCGCGAAGATCGTCGTGATCCCCTGCGCGAGGAGTGGTTGCGCGGTGCGGAGTTCGTCGCGCAGCAGCGCCGGCATGGCGTGGGAGTGCGTGTCGATGAAGCCGGGGAAGACGTGGAGCCCGGTCGCGTCGATCGCCCGGCTGGCCGTCGCCGCGCCGAGGTCGCCCACGGCCGCGATCCGCCCGCCCTCGATCGCAACATCCCCCGCCCGGGCCGGACTCCCCGACCCGTCGACGAGGATGCCGCCCCGGATGATCAGATCGTAGCTCTGCGCCGAAACCGGCCGTGTGGCGGCCGCCGCGCCAAGCAGGCCCGCCGCCACGAGGAGAGCCGGGAGCGCCCGCGCGGCGTGGCGGCGCGGGGTTGGGGAAAGCATGTTGTCGTCCATGCGCTCGAATCTGTCGGATCGTACGCGACCCGCACAAGAAAGCGGCGCCCGAAGCGGGCCCGCACGAAGAAGGTCCCCGCAGGCACCCTCATCGGAGGCACTCATGCGCCGGTATCGTCTTCCGCTCTCGTTTTCCGCCGCGGCCAGCATCCCGCTGGCCGGACTCGTGGCCGCCGTCTTCTTCGCGGCGGGATTCTCACTCGCGAAACCGGTCTCGCTCGAGGCGCAGGCGTTCGAGGATGCCCGCGGGAACATGTCCATCGCCCTGGCGGGCGACGCGATCATCTCCCGGAAGATGTCTCCATATCGGGAGCCCGAGTTCCTCGCCCTGCGGGACATTATTCAGAACGCGACCACCGCGTTCGTGAACCTCGAGATCCTGTTCCACGACTACGAGGACGACGTGATCCCGGCGGCGGCCAGCGGCGGCACGTACATGCGGGCGGAGCCGGAAATCGCGTACGAACTTGCGTGGTTCGGCTTCGACATGGTGAGCCTGGCGAACAACCACACGATGGACTTCGGCGCCGGCGGGGCGCGGCGCACGGTGGCGGCGGCCGAAGCGGCGGGACTCGCCGTCGCCGGCTTCGGCGAGAACCTCGCGCGGGCGCGCGCACCCGCCTATGTGGACACGCCCGGCGGACGGGTCGCGCTCATCTCGATTGCCTCGACCTTCGCCGACCCGATGCGGGCCGGCCACCAGCGGCCGGATGTACGGGGGCGGCCGGGACTGAGCCCCATCCGCTACGAGCGGCACGTGACGGTGACCGCCGACCAGATGGCCGGGCTTCGCGACGCCCTCGCCGTGGCGGGGCGGGGAGGCGGTTCCGGCCCGGGGCTGAGCTTCGGCGGCATGACCTTCATGGAGGGCGACAAGCCGGGGGTGAAGACGGCGCCGCACGCCGGGGACCTGGCGGAGATCATCGAAGTCGTGAAGGAAGCGCAGCGCCAGGCGGAGTGGGTGATCGTCACGAGCCACTCCCACGAAGGTGCGGACCGCCGCGAGGTGCCGGCCGACTTCCTCGTGGATGTTGCCCGCGCAACCGTCGATGCGGGCGCCGACATGTTCGTCGGTCACGGTCCCCACATTCTGCGCGCGGTCGAGATGTACCGGGGCAAGCCGATCTTCTACTCGCTGGCGAACTTCGCCATGCAGAACGAGACGATCGAGTTTCAGCCGCAGGACAACTACGAGGCCCAGGGGCTCGGGTACGAGGACCTTCCGGGCAGGTTCCAGGACGTGCGGATCGAGCGGGCCGGCGCCTCCTCGTTCCCGGCGGGGAAGGGGTTCTGGGAGAGCGTCGTCCCCGTCGTGGAGTACGAGGGCGGGCAATTGAAGGAGATCCAGTTGCACCCGATCACCATGGGCTGGCAGTTGCCGCGGCCGGTGCGCGGCCGGCCGATGATGGCGGACGACGCGCTCGGACAGGAGATCCTCGAGGGTCTGGCGAAGCTCTCCGCCGAGTACGGCACGACGATGACGATCGAGGACGGCGTCGGCATCATCCGACCGTGACCGGGGAGTGACGCAGCGCGGAGGTGGGCGCTAACAGCAGCCCAGGAACCAGGGCAGGACTCGAAATCCGCCCAGATCGAAGTCCTCCGTTCCACCGTGGACCAGCACGCCGCCCCGATTCGGGTTGGACGGAATCGAGGTCCACCACTTCAGCGCCGAGATGGCGTCCGGCGGTACCGTTCGTCCGGACTTGACCTCCACGGGAATGAGACGGTTGCCCGCGTCGATCAGGATGTCGATCTCGTGGCCTGTCGCGTCGCGCCAGAAATACAGGCTCGAGTCGCGGCGGCGGGCGGCGCGGGCCTTGACGAGTTCCGCGACGACAAACGACTCGAAGATGGCGCCTCGCAGCGGATGTCTCTCGAGCGTCGCCGCATCCTCGATGCCCAGCAGGTAGCACACCAGCCCCGGATCGAGGAAGTGAAGTCGCGGGCGCTTGCGGAGTCGCTTGCGATAGCTTGCGTGATGCGGTGGCAGCGTGGTCGCGATGTATCCGATCTCGAGGGCGGTGAGCCATCGTCGGGCCGTCTGGTGCGTGACCCCCGCATCGGCGGCCAGCCCGCTGAGGTTGAGTTCGGTGGCGGTACGGGCCGCCGCGAGCCGCACGAAGGTCTCGAACGTCCTCAGATCGAGAACCTGGGTAACCTCGCGAAGATCCCGGTCGACGTAGGTGCGGAAATAGTCCGCCATCCACGCGCGGGGAGAGAGGTTTCGGTCGTGTACCGGTGGATAGAAGCCGGCCAGGAGCGTCGCCCACGGATCCGCCTCCGAAAGCCGCTGCGCCACCGCCGGCGCCGGAGCCGCGCCGCGCCGGTCCAGTTCGCTCGGATCCGGCGCCGGGAACCCGTGCAGTTCGGCGAGCGAGAACGGCAGCAGCAGAAGAAGCGCGGTCCGGCCGGCCAGCGTCTGCGAGACGGATCTCATGAGCAGGATGTTCTGCGACCCGGTGACGATGAACCGGCCGGGCCGCCCGTCCTCGTCCACGAGTCCCTGCACGTATGAGAGCAACTCGGGCGCGCGCTGAATCTCATCGAGGATCAGCGGGTCGCCTCCCGCCAGAAACCCGCGGGGGTCGGCGATGGCCCGGGCCCGCACGTCCGGCGCTTCGAGCGAGGCGTACCGGTATCCGGGGAAAACCGCTCGCACGAGGGTGGTCTTCCCGGACTGTCGTGGCCCGGTTACGGTGACGACGGGATATTGCTCCGCCGCTCGCCGGAGCGCGGGAGTCACGTGTCTGGAGATCATGTACAGGAGTTTGGCGAGCTGCCCGAGTCGTGTCAAATTGATGATACGATCACCGAAGTGGCACGATCATGGTCATCCGCTGGGATCAGACCGGGACGGGCGAGATCTCCTTGCGGGGTGGGGGATAGGCGCGCGGGGACGGCCGCACGCCGGTGGCAGCGAAGGATTCGGCCGCCTTGAGTGCGGCGAGCACGGGGTTGATGACGGGCACTCCGAGGCGCTCGCCGAGTTTCCGCGCCACGTCGAGGAACCCCATCGTCATGCAACCCAGCACGAGCGTGTCCGCGCCGGCCCGCAGCGCCGCGTGAGCCTCCGTTTCGAGCGTCTCGAGCACCTGATTCGCGCGCTGCCGAAGCTCGAGCACCGGGACGTCCACCGCCCGGATGTCCGCCACGAGCCCTTCGAGGCCGTAGCCCCGCATCTGGCGCCGAATCGCGGGCACGACTTCGTCCACGACGGTGATAATCGCGAAGCGCTGCCCCATCTGCGCCGCGGCAAGCGCTCCGGCCTGGCCCGGGCCGATGACGGGGAAGTCGACGAGTTCACGGGCCGGCGCGAGGCCGGGATCGCCGAAACACCCGATGATCATCGCGTCGAACCCCTCCGCCTCGAGGCGCGGCGCGGCCTCGAGGATGCCGGGCACCGAGAGATACTCCTCGGCGGACGACTCGACCGAGGCGGGACCGTTCTCCGTCTCGCGAACCGCGGCGTCCGTCCCGTGAAACGCATGCTCGTTGAGGAAAGCCTGGCGCCGGACGAGTTCCTCAGGCCCGAGGGGGCCGCGGGACATCGGTCCGGGAAGGAAGTAGACGATGCGCATGGTCGGATCCGTGGGCTTCGGATTCATGGGCTTGTGGAACGGAACATGGGGCCGAAGATAGCCGGATGGAACACGGCGGGATGACGGGCGTCCGTCTCGAACGGGGAGATCTGGCTCTTCTGCGGGGAGATGAGGGGGAGGGCGCGCGGCTGGCAATGTCGATTCTGGCACGCATGGCCGATGTGGTCGGGGCGCGGGAACTGCTCGACATCACCGCGGCGCACATCGATTCGTCGCTCTATCAGGGACCGGCGACGCTCGAGTTCGCCGAGCGTCTGGCGGACGGCGGGGCGCGCGTGCAGGTGCCGACGACGCTCAACGTGTCGGGCGTGGACGAACACGGGTGGCGCGAATGGGACGTGTCCGAATCCTGGGCGGCGCCGGCGCGGCGCCAGATGGAGGCGTACGAGGCCATGGGTTGCGAGCCCACCTGGACGTGCGCGCCCTACCAGACGCAGCCGCGGCCGGGCGTCGGGGAGCAGGTCGCGTGGGGTGAGTCGAGCGCGATCGTATTCGCGAACTCGGTGCTGGGCGCGCGTACCGAGCGCTATCCCGACCTGCTGGACATCTGTTGCGCGGTCACGGGCCGGGCCCCGGCGGCGGGGCTCCATCTGACTGCGAACCGGGCGGGGGAGGTGCTCGTCGATCTTTCCCGCGTCCCGCGGCGGCTGGCGGGGGAACCCGCCCTCTATCCGGTGCTGGGACACTGGATCGGGCTTCGCGTGGAGGGGCGGATCCCGGTGCTGGACGGGCTCCGGGCGCGGCCGGGGGAGGACGACCTCAAGGCCCTCGGGGCCGCCATGGCCTCCTCGGGCGCGGTGGGCCTGTTCCACTGGGTGGGCCTCACGCCGGAAGCGCCGGATCTCGACGCGGCGTTTCAGGGGAGGGAAGCGGCGACCCGGCTGCGTCCGGGGCCCGCCGCGCTGCGGGCGGCGCGGGACGAACTGGGCTCCGGGCTCTCCGACGCGGACGGCCTCGACCTCGTCGTGCTGGGGAGCCCGCACTTCTCGCTGTCGGAGTTCGCGGCCCTGGCGCGGCTCGTCGACGGCCGGCGCCGCGACCCCGGGGTTCGGCTGCTGATCACGACCGGGCGGGCCGTCCGTGAACTGGCGGCAAGAGCGGGCTACCTCGACATGATCGAGTCGTTCGGCGGAGAGCTGACCGTCGACACCTGCATCCTGACGACGCCCATGCTGCCGGAGAGCATCCGGCGGCTCATGACCAACTCCGCCAAGTACGCATGGTATACGCCCGGCCTGCTCGAGCGCGCCGTCGCCTTCGGGAGCCTGACGGACTGCGTGGAGTCGGCCGTCGCCGGCCGCGTCACGCGCGACGACGGCGCCTGGACCGCCGAGCCGTGAGCGACGTCCCCGCCGCCCCGGGCTCCGGTCCGCTGACCGGCCGAGCGCTCGTCGCGGGCGCCGCGGAAGGCGCCGTCCTCTACTCGTCCGAGCCGCTCAGCTTCTGGGGCGGCTACGACGCGGAGACAGGGGAGATCATCGACCGGCGCCATCCGCTGGCCGGCCGAACCGGTGCCGGCCGCATCATGGCCATCCCGGCGACCCGCGGCTCCAGCACCACGACCGCCGTCCTCCTCGAAGCCATCCGCCGCGGCACCGCACCGGCGGCCTTCCTGACCCGCGGCCCCGACACGTTCCTCGCGCTTGCCGCCATCGTCGCCGCTCAGCTCTACAACCGCGCCCCACCCGTCATCGCACTATCCCCGCGGGACTTCGAGACGCTGCGGACGATCCGCCGCGCCCGCGTCAACGCCGCCGGCACGGTCCTTCCAGCCTGAGACCGTGGCGCCGGGCTGACCGCGTCCCGCACGTTTGCCGCGAAGCCCTGGTCGTCCCGGTGTCGCCAGTACCCAGAATTGGGGATACCGGCTCGGAGTGCAGCCTGTATAATCCAGGTGATCCACCTGGATGATGCTCGGATGCGTGCGGCGATGTCGGCGCGAGGCGCTCGCGATCGCTCCATGCGAAGACGACCCCATCGAGAAGGAGGCTCGTATGAATCGCCGGTTTGTCGGTCTGTGTTTCGTTGTGCCCGTCCTGCTGTTCGGTTTTTCGCCCCCCCTCGCTTCGCAGGGCATCACTTTCGGTGCCGCGGCCAGCTACGGAGACGAAACGGACTTCGGCGTCGGACCTCGAGTGTCCCTCGCGATCCCGGCTGGCGATTTGGGGCTGAGTCTCGTGGGTTCCTTCAACTACTTCTTCCCCACCGACGAGGAAGCGGACGCGATCGGCGCCGATCTCAGCTACTGGGAACTCAACGGGAACTTGGTTCTGGACATCCCCGTGGGAGAGGGGGGGGTGGCGCCGTACGTGGGTGCCGGGCTCAACTATGGCAGTGCGAGCGGCAGCGTGTCGGGCGGTGGTCTCACCCTCTCGGCGGATGACTCCGAGGTGGGCGGGAATCTCCTGGCCGGCCTGCGGTTCGGGTCCACCGGACCGTCGCCGTTCGTGGAAGGCCGCTACGCCACGGCGTTCGACGGTCAGATCGTTGTCGCGGTGGGTATTCAGTTCTGAGAGCCCAGACGGCCCACTCGGCGGACGCCGCCGCCGGACGGGACGCACTGTGTCATCCCCCTGGCTGGCGGGACCCGGGGTGGCATGGACTCGTCGCCATGATTCAGTTTCTCCATTGGCCCGGGCGGGGCCGTCCCCCCGGGGAGCGTCGTGGATCGGCAGGGGCCGAGGGTCGCTGCGCGGCGTGACGGGCGAGCATACCTCGGCCAGGGAGGGATGTCGCGATGGACATGGATTGGGACGCGATACTGCTTGAGCCGATCCGCGCCTTCCTCGATCAACTGGTCGGGTTTCTGCCCAACCTCGTGGCCGTGGTGGCGATCCTGGTCGGTGGCTGGGTCGTCGCCAGGCTGATCAAGACCGCGCTCATCCGGCTCCTCCGGGCCGTGAAGGCGGACAGCCTAGCCGAGAGGATCCAGCTGGCGGAGATGCTGGCCAAGGGCGGCATCGAGCGCACGTTCTCCCAGTTGGTCGCAGCCCTGGCCTACTGGATCGTCATGCTCGTCGTGTTGGTGGCGGCGCTGAACGCCTTGCAGCTCACCGCCACGGCCGAGCTGCTCCAACGGCTCGTCGGCTTCCTGCCCACGATCGTCACGGCCATCGTCGTGTTGATCCTGGGGATTCTGGCTGCCGGCTTTCTGGGGGCGACCGTCCGCGCCGTGGCCAGCAACGCGGGTGTCGTGCAAGCGCAGGTGCTGGGGCAGTTCGCACAGGTCGTCGTGATCATCTTCGCCGTGGTCGTGGCCCTGCAGCAGGTTCAGGTCCAGTTCGTGGGCGACGCCTTCCTGATCATCCTCGCGGCGATCAGCTTCGCGTTGGCCCTCGCCTTCGGGCTCGGATGCAAGGACCTGGCGGGCCGCTGGATGAACGATCTCGTCGACCGCCTCTCGCCGCGAAAGGACTAGCAGTCCGTGGCAAAACCCCGCGTCGGCTCCGGGCTTGCCGGCCCGGAGCCGCCCAGCCGGGTCTAGCGGCGGTAGTCCAGAGGCGGCGGGCGGTCGCCCAGCAGCGCGGAATACTCGAAGTCCGCGCCGCGGTGCGCCCTCAGCTCCTCCCACGCGGCGGCGATCACGTCCGGTGACTGAAAGAGTTCGATGGTCGTCAGGGCGAGCGTCTTCGCCGCGACGATCATCCCCTTGGTGCCGATGTCGGTGCCCCCCGCCGCCACGGCCTGCCAGCTGTGCGCGGAGGTGCCCGGCACCCAGGTGGCCGTCGACAGCCCCGTCGTCGGCACGACCCAGCTTACGTCGCCGACATCGGTCGATCCGCCGCCCGCGGGGTCGACCCCGAATTCCTCGATCTCGGCCTCGGAGCCCAGCGGCCGGCCGGAACCGCCCACGAAGGAGTCCTGGATCTGCTGGGCGAAGGCCCGCTCCGCCTCCGTGTACTCCACGCCCCCGACCTTGCGCAGGTTCGCGTCCATCACCTGCCCGAGGGCGACGTTGGGCACGAGGTCGTAGAGCCCGTGGATCACCTCGTATTCCATCCCGGTCCCGGTCCCCATCGCCGCGCCCTCGGCGGCGCGCGCCACGCGCTCGAACAGCCTGAGCACGGTGGGGGCGTCCGGGTGCCGCACGTAGTAGTAGACCTCCGCGAAGTCCGGCACGACGTTGGGCGCGAAGCCGCCCTGCGTGATCACGTAGTGGATCCGCGTCTCCTGCGGAACGTGCTCGCGCATGAGGTTCACCATGTGGTTCATCGCCTCGACCCCGTCGAGCGCGCTCCGTCCCCGCTCCGGCGCGCCCGCCGCGTGCGCGGAATAGCCCCGGAAGCGGAACTTGGCGGACTTGTTGGCCAGCGACCGCCCCACCCTTGCGCTGTTCCGCGCGCCGGGATGCCAGTGCAGCGCCACATCCACGTCGTCGAACAGGCCCGCGCGCACCATGTACACCTTCCCGGCGCCCCCCTCCTCGGCCGGCGTGCCGTAGAGCCGGATCGTCCCCTCGTGTCCCGTCTCCTCAAGCCATTCCTTGACCGCGATGGCCGCCGCCACGGAGCCCGCGCCAAACAGGTGGTGTCCGCACGCGTGGCCCGCGCCTCCGATGATGATGGGAGAGCGCACGGGCACCGCGTCCTGTGAGATGCCCGGCAGCGCGTCGTACTCGGCCAGGATCCCGATGACCGGGCCTCCGGAGCCGTAGCTCGCCAGGAACGCCGTGGGCATGTCCGCGACGCCGGACTCGACCGAGAATCCCGCCGCCTCGAGTTCGCCCTTCAGCAGCTCGGAACTCTTTTCCTCCTGGTAGCCGACCTCGGCCCACTCCCAGATCTGGCGCGCCACGCTCCCGTAGTGGTCGCTGCGCGCGTCGAGCGCCGCGATCTGCGCGTCCTGAACCGCCGCGAGGGGCAGCGGGAACAGGGTCACGAAGGCGGCTGCGAGGAGCCGACGACCGGCGAGATGCCCTTTTTCGGTACGGTACCTGGCTGACATGGACATGCGTTTGGAACTCCTCGAAGGGGAACGGATAGTACGTTCGGATGAAGCTGGCCCGCTGAAGCGTGTCCGGCCAGCCTCGCGTCGATCAACGTGTCTGAAGGGTAGGAACATGAAGTCGTGGATACTGCCTGTGTTGGCCGCAGCGCTTGCTGCCGCTCCGGTCGCGTCTCTGCAGGAAGAAGTCCAGGAAGAAGCGGAGATCCGCTGGTCCTACAATGCGGAACTGAGCCTGCTCTTCACGTCGGGGAACTCCACGGTACGCACCTTCGGCCTCGGCGGCGGCGCCCGGCGCGAATGGGGCGGGGGAGAGCTGTCCCTCAGCGCGGGCGGTCTCCGGACCGAGTCGGGTACGACCCGCCGCGTTGCCGTCGGGACTCCGGACCACTTCACCGTGACGAGCGACGCCGATCCCGAGCCGACGGCCGAGAACTACTTCGCGCGCGGCGCATTCGAGCGGTCGTTTTCGGATCACGTCCACCTCACGACCGGCGCGGGGTGGGAGCGGAACACCTTCGCCGGGTACGAGAGCAAGCTCTCCCTGGTGGGCGGCATCGGGAACACGTGGATCGACACCGAGCGGACCCGGCTCAAGAGCGACTACGGGGTCACGTTCACGATGCAGGATGATGTCGTCGACGACCCCGACCGGAGTTCGAGCTTCGGCGGCATCCGCCTCTCCACCAACTTCCGGCGCCAGTTGACGGAGACCGCCAATCTCGAGAGCACGCTGACGCTGGACGAGAACCTCACGGACACGGCGGACCTGCGCGCCGACCTCGCCAACTCCCTGGCGGTCGACATCAACAGTTCGCTGGCCGTGAAAACGGGCCTGCGGCTCGCGTGGGACAACGCGCCCGCGCTCACCCGCGCCCCTCTCGAGCAGCCTGCCGGGACCCCGACCGGGGAGACGGTCCTCGTCCCGCGCCACAAGCTGGACTCCACGCTGACGATCGCGCTCGTCGCCAACTTCTAGGGGCACGGCGCGCGGGCGGCCGAATCGGCGTCAGAAGAACCCCAGCTGATCGGGGGGCGCGTCGCCCACCGGGGGACGCTCGCGCCAGCCGGACGGATCCCGGATCGGGGCGCCGCGCGGCTCCGAGCAGGCCGCGTCGTCCACGGCGACGCGGTTCACCCGGCGGCTGACCGCGAACACCTCCAGGGCCTCCCGGTCGAACGGCCGGAGCGGCTCCATGGTGCGCTCGGAGATGTCGAGGTCGAGCCACATCTGCGCGCCCTCGCCTCCGAGGATGACCGGCATGCGGTCGTGCAGCGGTTCGAGCAACTCGTTCGCGTCGGTCGTGACGATCGTGCAGGAGGGGATGCGGCCGTCCGGTCCCTGCCACGCGTCCCACAGGCCGGCGAGCGCCATCGGTCTCCGATCCCGGCGCCGGATGAGGTACGGCTGCTTCAGGCCGCCCTCCTTCCGCCATTCGTAGAAGCCGTCGGCGAGGACGGCGCAGCGCCGGTCGATGACCAGGTCTCGAAACGCGCGCCGGGTTTCGAGCGACTCGGCGCGGGCGTTGATCATCGGCGGGAGCGACGCGCGATCCTCCGTCCAGTTCGGGATCAGCCCCCAGCGAAGCGGAACGAGTTCCCGGCCGCCGGCGCCCCGCCGCAGCGCGATGACCTCGTCCGTGGGCGCCACGTTGTAGCGGGCGGACCATGCCTCGAGCCGCGACGGATCGGCCTCGAAGAGTTCCGCCAGGTCGGGAACCGGCGTCTGAAGGCTGAATCGTCCGCACATGGGAGCAACCTAACGAAGCCCAGCGCGATCCGCGGACCCCGTTGCGGGTCCCGGCGCGCGCTCCGACAATCCTCCGTTCCGGGCGACCGAGGCACGTCGCCTTCCCCGAACCGCAAACGATCCATGCGAAGGACATAAATCAGATGAAAATCGCACTTGTACAGCAGTCGGCGGGTCCCGACCGCACCCGCAACCTCGAATGCGCGCTCGACGCGATGGGGCGCGCCGCTTCGGAGGGCGCCGATCTCGTGGCGTTCCCCGAACTCGCGATCGACCGCTTCTTTCCCCAGCGGCCGGACGACCCCGGCGCCGGGCAGATCGCGGAGCCGATCCCCGGTCCGACCTGCGATCGAATCGCCGCGCGCGCCGCCGAACTCGGCCTCGTCACGGTGTTCAACCAGTACGAACTCGGGCCCGACGGGCGCTGCTACGACAGCACGCCCGTGTTCGACGCGGACGGCTCGCTCCTCGGGGTGACGCGGATGATGCACATCACCGAGTACGCGTGCTTCCACGAACAGCACTACTACGCGAAAGGCGACACCGACGCGCTCGTCTATGACACCGCCGTGGGGCGCGTGGGCGTCGCGATCTGCTACGACCGCCACTATCCCGAGTACATGCGGCGCCTGGGAGAAAACGGGGCGCAGCTCGTCGTCATCCCGCAGGCCGGGGCGGTCGGCGAGTGGCCCGAGGGGCTGTTCGAGGCCGAGTTGCGCGTGGCGGCCTTTCAGAACGGGTACTTCGCAGCGCTGGCCAACCGCGTCGGCGCGGAGCCCCGTCTCACCTTCGCCGGAGAGTCCTTCGTCGTCGACCCCGAGGGCGTCGTCCTCGCGCGGGCGCCGGGAGGGGAGGAGGCGATCCTCTACGCCGACGTGGACCTCTCGCGGTGCGCAGCCTCCACCGCCCGGCGCCTGTTCTGGCGCGACCGCCGCCCCGACGTGTACGCTCGCTGGACCGAGCGCCTTGCCACGGCGTCGTCCGTGCCCGGCCGCTGACTCCGGCCGTCCGCCGCCGCCGGCTCCCGCTCGTGGAAATCCTCATCGTCGTGGTCGCCCTCGTCGGTCTGATGGCCGTCGTCCGTCTCTTCATGCCCCGGATCGTCCCCTTCTTCGTCTTCTATCCGGAGACGCTGCAGCCGCACGAGACGCACCCGCGATACTGGGGATTCCCGAAGGCCACCGAGGTCCGCATCCCGACCGAAGACGGCGTCGAGCTGCACGCGTGGTGGTTTCCCGCCGACCCGCCGGAGTCCAGGCGGGGGACCGCGATCTACTTCCACGGCAACGCCGGGCACCTGGGAGACCGCGGGACGGTGGCGGCGGCGCTCTCGAACCTCGGACTCGACATCCTTCTGCCCGACTATCGCGGCTACGGCGCGAGCGAGGGGAAGCCCTCGGAGGAGGGTCTCTACGCGGATGCGAGAGCGGTGTACCGGTGGCTGGTGGAGGAGCGGAGCGTCGACCCGGGGCGGCTGCTTCCCCTCGGGAACTCCCTCGGAAGCTCCGTGGCGGCGGAACTGGCGGTGAGTCGCCCGGTGGCCGGCGTCGTCCTGCTCGGTCCGTTCACGAATACCGCGGCGATCGCCCGGCACCGCCTGTCGTGGCTCCCGGACTGGTATCTGGACTGGCTGCACAACCGCTTCGACACGCTGGAAAGGGTGCCACGCATCGAGGTGCCGACGTTCGTCGCCGCCGGCGAGGAGGACCGGGTCATTCCGCCCGGCCAGAGCCGGGAGGTGTTCGAGGCGCTGCGCGGCCCCCGCCGCTGGCTCGAGATTCCCGGGGCGGGGCACAACGACATCTTCTCCCACGAAGCGCTATGGCGGGAACTCCACCGCTTCACCCGCGACGCCTTGGAGAGCGGATCTAACGACGACTCCGTATCGCCCTGACCCTCACGGGAGGAGCCATGCGGCGGCGGCGGCCAGGTCGGGGGCGATGTGGACGGGGTCGGCGTCGTCCGGGCGGGACTCGCTCTTGCGGTTGACCCACAGCACGGGGACCTCGAGCGAGGTCGCGGGGACGACGTCGTGAAAGAGGCTCTGCGCCACGTGCAACCACCGGTCGAAGCCGGCGGCCCACGCCCGCCCGCGCTCGAAGTGCGGCGCGGCCGGCTTGTAGCTGCGCAGCCGCTGGGCCGTGCCGAGGAGACCGAACTCGACCTCGAAGTGCTTCAGCGTTCCGGCGAGCAGGTCGTCGTCGATGTTCGAGAGGATCCCCAGCGTGACCTCCGCCGCGGAGAGGCGGGAGAGTGCCGGATTCGTGTCGGGGAAGGGCCGCCAGGAGGGAATGCTCGCGGGGACGCCGGCCCCCAGTTCGTCCGCGGTATCCCATCCGTTTGCGCGCGCGACCTCCACCGAGGTCTCGGTGAGCAGCTGCCGGTAGGGGCGGTACTCGCTCGTCTTGAGCCGGTTCTGGGCCGCGTGGAACTCGCCGAGGAGCCGCTCATCCTCCACCGGGTCCGCCTCCGGATACGCGGTCCGGAGCGCCGCGAGAATCCCGCCCTCCCAGTCGATCAGCGTGCCGTAACAATCGAACGTGAGGAGGGTGCCCCGTCCCGCCGTCCCCTCGAAACTGTGCATGCGCTCCCTCGAAACCGCTACGTTTCCCCCATGTCGGCCGGCGAGATCTTATCGGGCGTGGCAGGGGAGGGCCACCGGAGACCGAACCCCTTCGCGGGCGGCGGCCTCGACCGCGCCACCCACCTCCGGTCCGACCCCCGGTGGCTCGCCGACCGGTTGTCCGACCCGGCCTCGCGCGTCGTCCCGGTGTCGCGCGAGCGCAGCCTGGTGTCCCAGGCGGCGCAGGAAGTCGCGGCGAAAGCGGACGGCCTGGCCTATCGGCCGGTACTTCTCCCGCCCGCCATCGCTGCCACCACGTCGGAACCACCCGAAGAATGGATCTTTCTTGGACTCGAAGGGGGATCGGACGGCGGCCGCGCACTGTTCGCCGCCGACGTGCCCGGGGAAGCCGGAGAAGGGCCGCCTTCCGACAGCCCGCTCGACGGAGCAGGCGAGTTCCTCGATCTCCGCGGGGTGGGGGCCATGCTGGGGCAGGGAGACGGCTCGCTCCTGGCCTACGCCCGGGCGATCGTCACCTGGAGTCGCCGGCACCGCTTCTGCGGGACGTGCGGCGCTCCCACCCGGCCGGAGCAGGGGGGACACGTCCGGCGGTGCGGCCACGAGACGTGCGGAGTCGACCATTT
The DNA here is from genome assembly GCA_026914155.1 of Candidatus Palauibacter rhopaloidicola. Classification (GTDB taxonomy): domain Bacteria; phylum Gemmatimonadota; class Gemmatimonadetes; order Palauibacterales; family Palauibacteraceae; genus Palauibacter; species Palauibacter rhopaloidicola. Next base: position 263,433 of record JAPPGH010000039.1, read on the forward strand.
TCCGCGCACGGATCCGGCCATCATCGTCCTCGTGACCGACGGAGACCGCTGCCTGCTCGGGCGGAAGGACATCTGGCCGGAGGGCGTCTACTCCACGCTGGCCGGGTTCGTGGAGCCGGGCGAGAGCCTGTCGGAGGCCGTCGTCCGCGAGGTGAGGGAAGAGTCGGGGATCGAGGTGGGCTCGGTTCGGTATCGTTCGTCCCAGCCGTGGCCCTTCCCGGCGTCGCTGATGCTCGGCTTTCGGGCCGAGCGCGTGGGCGGCGAACTCACCGTCGCGCGGCAGGAACTCGTCGATGCGCGCTGGTTCGAGCGCGCCGACTTCGCCCGCCGCCGCGATATCGGCCTCCGGCTCCCCGGCCGCGTCTCGATCTCACGTCGCCTCATCGAGGACTGGCTCGCCGGGTAGCTGCCGGGAGCGCACTGGATGGGAACGCAGACTAGTTCGCGCCGGTGCTTCCGGTGGCGAGTGCGACGACCTCGATGGCGGCCTCGCGCATCGTGACCGCGAGCGTGCGTCCGTCGGGGCTCACGCTCGGCTGGAGTGCGCCGAGCGCGCCGGTCGTCACCTGTTCGGTCGCGCCGGTGGCGATGTCCACCCGCCACACCTGGAAGGGCCCAACGCCGTCGTTGCGCGAGTAGAAAAGAGACGCGCCGTCGGCGCTCCACTCGGGCGCGCTGTACGGTTCGCCATTAACAAAGGAGACCACGGCCGTGGGGGTTCCTCCCGCGGTCGGCACCGTGTAGACGGTCGCGCGTCCGTCCTCGAACGAGCGTCCGTAGAAAGCCAGGCGCTCGCCGTCCGGCGAGAAACGGGCTCCCATGGCGTAACCCCGGAACCCGTCGAGCGGGACTCGGACGGGGTCGGCCGCCGCGCGCCCCGTAGCGGGATCGACGGCGACCGTGTACACGGACCCCGGGTTCCCCTCGAGCGGCGGACCGTGACTGCTGAAGGCGAGCGTCCGCCCGTCGGGGCTCCAATCCGGCTCGCCGGTGTCCGCGCCCGGCCCGAAGTGCGTGAGTCGCGTGGGTCGCTCGCTCCCGCCGACCGGGACAAGCCAGATGTCGTCGCTCTGCTCCATGTGCGAGTGGAAGGCGAGCCACCGGTCGTCGGACGACCACGCGGCTCCGTAGTCCTCGCCCTCCTCCGAGAGGAGCGTTCGGACGGTGCCGGTCGGGGCGCCCTCCGCATCGAGGTCAAGGACGCCAAGGTCGAAATCGATGGGCATGCGGACGCGCCGCCAGGAGAAAGTGATGAATCCCAGTGCCCTCCCGCCTGGGTGCCACGAAGGCAGGAAGGCGCTCGTGGGACCCGCCGTGGTCACGTCGGTGGGTTCCCCTCCGGACACGGGCACGAGGCCCACCGCGGTGCGCGTATGGTACACGCTGAGGGCGACGCGCCCGTCGGCGAGCGGTGTGACCGCGAGCACGTCACGGCCGCTGTGCTCCAGCCGTTCGGTCGGGCCTCCGTCCACCGGCACGCGCCAGGCGACAAAGAGAGAGTCGTCGATTCCCGCGGCCGCGAGATGGAGCGCTCCGCCCGTGGCGGACCACTCCACGCGGCGGTCCCATCCGAGCCGGAGGTCGGCGGCAAGCGTGCGCGTCTCGCCCGTCGCGATCTCCGTCACGGCGAGGTCCGCGCGTCTTCCCGCGGCGCGCAGGTATGCGACGGAGCGCCCGTCGGGCGATCGCACCGGCGCGACCCAGCCGCCGGCACGGTCGACGACGATCGATATCGCGCCCTCGACTCCCGGGGCATACGCGACCCACGCGGTATCGGCACCCGCGTATCGAAGCGCCGTCACCGTCCCGTCGGGCAGCAATCGCGGATAGTCGATGCGGGCGTCCCCGGGATCCACGATGCGCGACTCCCGGCCCGTGTCGGGGTCCAGGGTCCACGCTCCGTGACGGTCGGACTGGCGGTCGACGTAAACGATGCGCGAACCGTCGGGCGACCAGGTCACCCGCGTCCGTCCCCCCGGCGTCCTCGTCAGCGCGCGGCCGACCCCCGTCGCCACGTCGTAGACCGTCAGCGATCGCTTGTCCGCGGCATAGTCGGCGAAGACGACTCGATCGCCGGCGGGCGACGGAATGCCCGGGTAGGCATCGTAGAGGTCCGTATGGACGTGTCGTGCGAGCACGACGTCCGAAGCGTCTCCGACGTCGCTTCCGCACGCCGCCGCCGCGAAGAACGGCACCGCCGCGAGACCGCGGTAAACCGCCGACCGACGCCGTCCTATCCGTCTCAGCAGTGTCTTCACCGGACGGAGACGATATTCCTGGTGCGCCGCGACCGGCAAGCAGCCGAGGCGGGCCCCTTTACGCCGGGTGCATCTGGACCTATAAATCGTGGAACGAGTTGGCGGAATCGGGAGCGGGTCGTTCGGCTGCTTCCATCCCCTCCAGCGCAAGGAGCGCCACATGAAACGAATCGCCTCTAGCACTATCCGTGCATGGGGAGTGGCCTTGGTTGCGCTCGCCTGCCTCGCGCCGGGCCTGAGTGGCCAGGCCGCGGGCAGCATCGCGGGCCGAGTGACCGAAGAAGGCTCCCTCCGACCCCTTTCGTCCGCGCAGGTGTTCATCGAAGGCACCGGCATCGGGACCTTCAGCAACGCCAGCGGAGACTTCGTGTTACTCAACGTACCCGCCGGCGAGCAGACGGTGGTCGTTCGCCTGGTCGGCTACCGTCAGGCCTCCGAGGCCGTGACCGTCACCGCCGGCTCGACCGCGACGCTCGACTTCGCCCTCAATGTCACCGCGGTCCAGATGGACGAGATCGTCGTGACGGGCACCGGTGTCGCGACCGAGAAACGCAGGCTCGGCCACACGATCGCGACCCTGGACGCCGCGGAGCTTGAGAACGCGCCGATCTCCGACTTCAGCCAGCTCATCGCGGGCCGCGAACCCGGAGTAGTGGCGCTGCCCTCGTCGGGCTACACGGGCGAAGGCGCCCGCATCCGCATCCGCGGGTCCGCGTCGCTGTCGCAGCTGAACGAACCCATCGTCTACGTGGACGGGATCCGCGTGGACCGCTCCGCCGTGCAGAGCTTCAACGGGCAGGGCAGCCCCTCCCGCCTCGACGACATCCCGCCCGAGTCCATCGAGCGCGTCGAGATCCTGAAGGGCGCCGCGGCCGCGACGCTGTACGGGACGGAAGCCTCGAACGGCGTGATTCAGATCTTCACGAAGCGCGGCACCATCGGGACCCCGCGCTTCACCTTCCGGGGCGACCTGACCGGGATCTCCGTGCCGACCAACCGCATCCTGCCGGTGGCCGACTTCGCCGGCCGGGTCTGCGCGAGTCCCGGCTGCACGGGAGACGGCGACGCCGAGCGGCTGTCGGACGCCGTCAACCTGATGTCGACGCGCTGGGGACAGCCCGTGTCGCCCTGGGAGCCGGTCGAGCGCGACCTGATCCCCGATCTGCTCACCACGGGATTCGGCCAGACCTACTCCGGATCGCTCCAGGGCGGATCGAGCGTGTTCCAGTACTTCGCCTCCGCGCGCCTCGCCACCGAGGACGGGCCGTACGACGCGGCGAGGAACTTCGAGGTGGCGGAGGGGCTGGACCCGGAGAACGACACCAACCGCCGCGCATCGATCCACACCAACTTCACGCTGATCCCGACCAGCGATCTGCGCATCGGCGTTACGACGCTCTATTCGGACATGGCGCACCACACGCCCGACAACTCGAACAACATCTACGGCGTGTTCTCATCGGCGCTCATGTCGCAGCTGCGGCTCGCCAACGCCGACCCGGAACTCGGGCAGATCAACTACTACGGCCAGCCGGCGTTCGCGACGCTGCGCGAGAACGCCTACCAGCTGAACTTCGTGAACTCGCAGCACTTCGCGGGGTCCACGAACATCGACTTCTCGCCCACCGAAGCGTTCAACATCAACGGAACCTTCGGGATCGACTTCACATCCGACGACGCGGTCAGTTTCCGGCCGTATCGGTGGAACGTGGACGGCTTCTCGGGCTCGACCCCGGACGGGAGCCGGAACGTCCAGGAGAACCGCAGCCGCGAGCTCACGGCCGACATCAAGGGATCGTACGTCTTCAGGACTCCTCGGCTCGATAACACGCTGCTGTTCGGCGGCCAGGGCTTCCTGCGCCAGTCGCAGTCGGCAGGTGGGCAGGGACGCGACTTCCCCGGTCCCGGCCTGGAGACGCTTTCGGCGCTGGGCTCCGAGTCCTCGTTCGAGAACTGGCTCCGGGTGACGCAGATCGGCGGCTACGTGCAGGATCAGATCGGGTGGGACAACTGGCTCTTCCTCACCGTGGGCGCTCGCCTGGATGCCAACTCGGCGTTCGGCGAGGCGTTCAACACCGCCCTCTATCCCAAGGCGAACTTCGCGATCGTCCCGAGCGAACAGTGGGACAGCGAGGTCTTCTCGTCGATGCGGATCAAGGGAGCCTACGGAACGTCCGGGCTGCAGCCGGGCGCCTTCGACAAGTTCACGACCTTCTCGTCGCTGGGCACGGAGGTAGGTCCCGGCGTCCAGCCGTCGAATCTCGGCAACGAACAGTTGAAGCCCGAGGTGTCCACGGAGCTGGAGTTCGGGATCGACCTGGGCCTCTTCAACGACCGGTGGTCCGTCGAGGCGACCTATTGGGATCGCGTGGTCACCGACGCCATGGTCGCGCGCCAGTTCCCGGTCACGGGCGGGTTCACGCAGACCCAGCTCGACAACATCGGCGAGGTGACGGCGCACGGCGTCGAGTTCGGGATCCGCGGCAACCTGATCCAGGCGCGGGACATCTCGCTCAACGTCTTCGCGAACACGGCCTTCCTGTCCGAGAAGATCACGGACATGGGGGGAGCGCCTCCGCTGAAGACCGGCGGCAGCTACCCGCGCTACCGCAACTACCTGGTGGAGGGCTTCACGCCGGGCGCCTTCTTCGGCGCGAAGGTCGCCGATGTGGCGATCCCGCTGAACATCCTCGATCCGGTCGACGGCCAGTGCGTGGTGCCGACGCGCGATCAGGCGCTCGCGTACTTCAGTCAGCCGCGCAATCCCAACAGCTTCAAGCCGCTGGCGATCGGCAACGAGGACTTCGGAGTGCCCAACGGAGGGCTGGCGTCGCACAACTGCGGAGCGGGATTGCTCGACACGCACCTCGGCGACCCCACTCCGGACTTCGCGGGCTCCTTCGGCTTCGATCTCGCGTTCCTGGGCAACTTCCAGTTGACGACGCTCATGGAGTACAAGTTCGGCCACCAGGTGCAGGATCTGTCGGGCATGTTCCGGCGCGCTAACAACTTCATCGGGCGCAACACGCCGCGCTCGGCCGAACTGTACGCCACGATGCTGAACCCGGGCTCGTCGGCGGACGAGCGGCTCGATGCGGCGGTCGCCTGGGCCCACGAAGTCGAGGGTCTCTCGCCGATGAGCGGCATGAACGGGATCTACGATGCCGACTGGATCCAGTGGCGCGAGCTGTCGCTCAGCTACCGGGTGCCGGCCACGTTCGTCCAGCGCTGGGGCTTCTCGGCCGCTACGGTGAACATGGGCGTGCGCAACCTGCTGCTCTTCATGCTGGGCGATTACCCCGGCATGGACCCGGAGGGCAACGTCCTCGGGCGCTGCAACGGAGGCCTCAACTGCAACTTCCTGAATTCGACGGAAGGCTGGGGCATTCCGGTGCCGCGGCGCTTCACGATGTCCGTGCGCGTCACTTTCTAGATCCAAGCGGGAGAACCATATCATGAGGAATCGAAATATGAAGGCCTGGTTGGCCGCGCCTCTTTTGGCCGCTTTCACGCTTGGGTGCGGCGACCTGCTGGACGTCAACAATCCCAACGACCTGGTCGAGGAGGACATCCGCCAGGAGGCCGCCGCCGCCGCCGTCGTGAACGGAACGCTCACGCTCGTGGCGTCTTCCGTGTCCCAGTCCTGGCAGCCGTACCTGGTGACGTCCGACGAGATGCGCTGGATCGGCTCCAGGGATGCCTGGCTGTCGCTCGATCTGGGATTCGTGGATGATCCGCTGAACGAGTTCATCGATGGCCCGTTCCCGGCCATGGGACAGGCCCGGTGGATGAGCGACGAAGCCATCGAAATCGTCCAGGAGCACCTCAGCAACAACCCATCCACCGCGATCAAGAGCGATCTGGCGCGCGCCTACCTGTACTCCGGCATCATCTACATGGTGATCGGGGAGATCCAGGAGGACTTCGCGTTCTCGGACAAGACGGAGAGCGGACCTCCGGTCGGACCGGCCAATATGCATCAGGTCCTGGACGGCGCGATCGACAGGTTCTCCTCGGCCATCTCCGGCTTCAACGAGGTGGGGGCCACGGACATGGCGACGCAGGCCAGGGCGCTCCGCGCTCGCGCCAGACAGTCCCGCGCGATATGGGACGCGATCAACCCGTCGCCATCCGGGAACGGTCTGGTGGCCTCCGCCGAGGCCGGCGCGGACGCCAGTGCGGTGCTGGCGAGCGTCCAGCCGGACTGGACGTACAACCTGACATTCTCGAGTGCCAGCAGGTCCAACTCGATGGCGTCCTGGGTCAACGACCGCAAGGAGAACCAGATCGACCTTTCGATCGCCACGGTCGACGACCAGAACGACATCAACGGCATCGCGCTCCAGGATCCCATCGACAACGTCGACGATCCGGCCGTCATCAAGTGGCTGAACCAGTGGAAGGGCGGCAGCTATCTCGACAAGGGCGGAATCTATCCACCCTTGACGGTCGCCTCTGCCCGGATGATGCACCTGATTCTGGCCGAGAACGCGTTGGCGGGCGGGGATTCCAACGGCTTCGCCATGCACATCAACAACATCCGCGCGCTGGACGGCCTGACGCCGTACTCCGGCCAGATCTCCGAGATGGAGATGCTTCAGCACACGCGACGGGTGAACGTGCTGTTGCAGGGCCTCCGTCTGGCGGACATGTACAGGTGGGGCCTCACGGATCCCAAGTGGCAGGGCGCGGCCGCCGCGTCCAACGCTCCGGGCACGATGCTCCCGATTTCGATCATCGAACTGCGGGCGAACTGCCACCTGAACGGACTGGGTTGCGGAGGTTGATGTCAGGGGGGAGGCGGCGGGTCGCACCCGCCGCCTCTGCCACCCCCTTTGTGGGACTGCCGCTCCTGCTGGCGGCGATCGCCCTTGGCGGGTGCTCGGAGATATTCGATGACCCGACGCCCGAGAACATCTATTTCGAGATGCGGGGCGAGGCGGGCGACCGGGTCAGGGCGATCTACTCCACGCAGTTCGTGGCCGGCCGCAACGAGTTTGGGGTCACGCGGGTGCAGGTTGTCCGGTCGGACACGGTCATTCACGAGATCCCCTTCCGGAGAGCGATGGATATTTCCATCGACCGGCGCTGGTTCGTCCAGGCGGAGTCACTGGGTGGGGATACGCTTTCCGTCCAGGTCATCGTGAACGTGGACGACCGCGGTCTCGTGAACGAAGCCGGCGGGATATTTCCCGGCGAACCTTGGCATTTTGTCTACGCGTTCAACCAACTCCTGACACGAGACCTCGATGTTGAGTTCTGACTTTCCGCCGAGCGGTGGAGCACGTGGAGCACGGCGGCAGCGACAGCGACAGTGGCTCGTCGCCTTTCTGGGGGCCGTGCTCGCGGTGCCGGGGTGCTACTCCTACCGGCTCGTGGAGGACGCACCCGTGGGCGCGGTGGCCAGGCTGCGCGTACCGATCCAGTCCGCGATCGTCGATCCCAACTCGCCTCCCGGCACGGTCGCGATCGAGGGAAAGGTCATCAGCGTGGGCGATACGATCGAGTTCGAAGCAAGCACCCGGCACACCCTCGGCCTGTTCCAGGACGTCGTGCAGTACGACACCCTTCGCGTGGCCCGGGACGGTGTGTCGAGCATCGAGGTGCGCGAATTCTCGACGACGAAGAGCGTCCTGCTCGGGGCCGGGATCGTGGCGGGAACGGCGGCCCTGGCTGCCGCCGCGGCGGGGGTCGGCGGAGGCGATGCCGGAGAGGTGCCGGGCACCCTACCGCCGCAGAATGCCAGAGTAGTGGGCGTTTCGGTACCGGTGAGCGCGATCGGACGCTGGTTCGGACGCGCGATACCCTCCGTCCTGGGGATGAGGCCCTGACGGAGCAGGCCGGCGCCGTTCACCGCGTCGGCTAGGACTTCGGGATCTCCTTGCGGGGATCCACGAAGGGCCGGGGCACCACGACGGCTTCCCTCTCTCCGTCCGGCGTCGTCACGCCCAGGCGCGTGCCCAGCTCCCCGGCCGCGGCCGGGACGAGGGCGTAACCGATGTTCTTCCCGAGACGCGGCGAATACACGGCGGATGTGACGAATCCGATCACGCCGCCGTCCCCGTTCGCGCCGCCGCCTCCGCGCACGCGCCAGCGGTCCATGTTCAGGTCGAGCGGCGCGCCCGAGATCTCAATGCCGGCGAGGAGCCGCCGGGGCCCCTCCGCGGCGATCCGGGCCAGCGCCTCGCGGCCGATGAAGTCGCCCTCCTGGTCGAAGTCGACCTGCCAGCCGAGCCCGACCTCGTACGGGTTCGTGTCCAGCGTCATGTCGATGCCGTAGTTGAGGATGCCGGCTTCGACGCGGCGGATGTCCGACGGGCCCGTCGGAGAGATGCCCAGGTCGCGCCCCGCCTCCATCACGCGGTCCCACAGTTCGACCCCCCGGCTTCCGTCCCTCAGGTAGATCTCGTAGCCGACCTCGCCGCTCCACCCCGTCCGGGTCACGATCACCGGGATGCCGTCCACGTCCGTCTCCAGGAACCAGTAATAGCGGAGCTTGAGGACGTCTTCCCCGAAGAGCCGGCGCACGACCTCCTTCGACTTCGGTCCCTGCACCTGCATCGGCGAGACGTCCGGCTCGAGGATCTCGACGTCGAGGCCGGCGTTGAGCGCGATCCCCTTGGCGTAGAGCAGCACGTCGCTGTCCGCCAGCGCGAGCCAGAAGTGGTTCTCCCCCAGCCGCAGCAGCACCGGGTCGTTCACGATGCCCCCGTCGTCGGCGCCAATGAGGACGTACTTGCCCTGCCCGACAGCGCACTTCGAGAGGTCCCGGGGCGTGAGCAGGTTCGTGAACTCGAAGGCGTCCGGCCCGGTGATCTCCACCTGCCGCTCGACGCTCACGTCCCACACCGTGACGCCGGTCAGGAGCTTCTCGTACTCCGCGTGCAGGTCGTCGTAGCGGGTGGGGAGAAACATGTGGTTGTAGACCGTATAGCTCCGGCAGCCGTCCCGGAGGGTGGCCTCGAAGTACGGCGAGCGGCGGAGCCGGGCTCCGCGCTGGATCAAGGCCATGTCAAAGGTCTCGGTCATGAGATCTCCCCTTCGGTCTACAGGTTGGGGTTTACCGCGAATCGGGGCGTTCCCGCGGGAACGTCGGGGACGGTTCGCCGCCGTCCGCCCTCGATTTCTTCGGCTGCCGAGGCGCATTGCTCGAGATCACGCCGTATCCGTGCCGGTGTCGGGTGGTGCGATGCCGAGCACGGAACCCTCCAATCGGGCCACCGCCATGCGCGTCCTGGTCAGCTCCGCCACGACCGCGTCGATGCGGCCACCAAGTTCCTCGCGAACGCTCGCGATCTCCCCGCGCACGCTCGCGATCTCTTCGCCCACGCTCCCGCGCAGGATCCCGACCTCGGTTCGGAGGCTCCCGATCTCCCCGCGCACGCCCTGGATCTCGCTCCGAAGTTCGTCCCGAAGCTCGCCACTCGTGCGGTCGATCTTCTCTTCGAGCTTGCGCGTACGGCCGGCCACCGCCAATCCCACGACGACGATGGTCAACCATATGGTTACGAGTCCGATGATCACGTCCAGCTCCATCCCTTGACGACTCCCCGTTGAAGGTCTCGCGTGGCCTGCGGCGCCCTGGCCGCAGCCTCCATCCACGCGAACCTCCGCCTCCCGATCAAGCTGGTATCAAGAGGCGATCCGTCAGGCGGGGATGCCGTGCTTCACCGCGCGGGTCATCGCGTCCACGAAGCGGTCCAGTTCCTCGAGCGTCGTATAGGTGGACGGCGAGATGCGGAGTCCCGTGAACTCGGCGTGGTTGATGCCGACCGTGAAGATCCGGTGCTCGTTCCACAGCCAGTTGCGGAGCGCGCTCGTGTCGATGCCCTCGACCTGGACGTTGGCGATCCCGCACGCGAAGCCCGGCTTGAGGCTCGTGTTGAGCCGCACGCGGTCGTGCTCCAGGAGTTGCTCGGCCCAGTAGTTCCGCAGGTGGACGAGACGCGCCTCCTTGCGCTCGCCGCCGACGAGCTGGTGGAAGGTGAGCGCTTCGCCGATGGCGAGGAAGTTGGCCTCCGGGTGGGTGCCGATCGCCTCGAACTTCCGGATGTCGTCGTCGCGGCTCTCCGCGGCGGCCTGCAGCGGCCAGATCTCGGGGATCTTCTCCCGCCTCACGTAGAGGAGGCCGGTCCCGACCGGGGCGTGCAGCCACTTGTGCAGGCTGACGGCGTAGTTGTCACAGTTCAGATCGGAGAGGGTAAAGTCGTGGTGTGCAAGTGAATGTGCGCCGTCGACGAGGACGGGGATGCCGTAGCCGCGCGCCATCTCCACGACCTCGCGCACGGGGAGGATCTGTCCGGTGATGTTGATCATGTGGCACATCAGGATGAGCCGCGTGCGGTCGGTGATCTGCTCCTCGAACAGCCGCACGATCTCGGCCGGATCCTCGGCCGGGACCGGGATCTTGAACTGCTTCATCACAATCCCCTCACGGCGCTCGCGCTGCTGGAAGGTCGTGATCATGCGCCCGTAATCCTGAGTCGTCGTCACGACTTCGCCGCCACGCTCGAGGTCGTACCCGTTCTGGAGGATCTGGAGACCCTCTGACGCGTTGCGCGTGATCGCGACCTCCTCCGGGTCCACGTCCCACTGCCGGGCGAGCCGGGCGCGGACGCCCTCCCGCTGCGGCTCGAGGATCTGCCATCCGTTGTAGACCGGGATCTGGTTCGCGAAGTCGAGGTCCCGCTTCATCGCCTCGAGCACGTGGGCGGGCGTCGGACTCACCCCCCCGTTGTTGAGGTTGACGAGGGAACGGTCAGTGGTGAACGCCTTCTGGATCTCGATCCAGAACTCCTCGTCCCGCGCAATCTCCTCCGGGGAGCCGGGCGTGCGGGACAGGTCGCGGGCCGCCGCGACTGCGGTGCTCCACTTCGTGGGAACGACGGTCATGGCTCCGGCTGCAGCGGCGGAGCCCCCGAGGCGGGCGAGGAATCGTCGGCGGGTGGGCATGCGGCCTCCTGGCTGGTTCTTACCGGTCCGGCTGCTGCCAATTGGGCCGTTTTCGGCGTCGCGAGCAAGTCCGGCGCCCGCCGTGCCCCCGGCCTGGAGGCGTCAGTCCGGCGCCGTGATCATGGCGAGGATCGGGTTGATCGCCCCGTCCGCCAGCGTTTCGAGTTCCGCCGCGGTGCGGTTCTGGATGGGGTGCGGGACCCAGACGATGCCGGGCTCGAAGCCGAGCGAGCGCGACTGGCTGCGCGCGGCCTGCTCGAATTCCGTCGTGACGACGAAGCAGCCGGGGATCCCGCGTTCGTCGAGGTCTCTGAGGTCGTGCAGACCGCACGACGTGCAGGACCCTCAATCGGCCAAGGCCTGCACCACCACATCGGCCTCAGTGGCGATCCTCTGCAGCAACTCGGTCGGGGCCCGGCGCGCGTTCGTCGGCTTGTCCGTGCGGATCGTCGCGATACCTCGCGCTTCGAGGCGCGTCTTCACGTGGTCGAGGAATTCGTCGCTGCGGAGCTTGCCGATCCCCTGCAGCGCCACCACCCGCCCTTCGAGCGACGGGGGAGGCGCGCGCCGCGGGCGCATCTCCGGGGCGAGTTCCGAGGTGGGGTCGTGGAGGATGGTCGCCGGCGTCGCCGGACTCGCTGCGGTCGTAGCGGTCATACCTCGATCTCTCGCGTGATGGGGTGTGAGTGCTGCCAGGCGCGGCCGCCGGGCCAGCCGGCCAGGATCGCGGAGTACAGTCCGGCCGCGCCGCCGGCCCGGGCAAGGAGCAGTCCCCCGGGCGGGAACTTGGGCACGTGGCGGCGCGCCTCCGAGTCCGGAACCCCCTCGGCCAGGCCTCCCGCGCCGCGCGCCACCTCGCTCAGCGGCCGCGTCGTCGCCTCGAGCAGCGCCTCGGTGATCCGCGCCCGGCCCCAGCCCGCTTCCCGGTAGATGCCGTAATGCTCGGGCGAGAGGAGCAGCACCGCGTGCGCCCATTCGCAGATCTTCGGGTGGCAGACCGCCAGCAGGCACGCGGCCAGGGACGCGGTCAGCTCTTCCGGCGTGCGCGAGCGCTGGTCCATGATCCCCTGCACGCCTTCGCCCTGGAAGAGGGTGACGGCGCTGGCCCCGCGCGGGAGGCCGCGCGAAACCGAGAGCGGCTCCCACTCCTCGTCCGATTCGTCCTCCGCGAAACAGAACGTGTACTTGCTCGGCGCCCCGAAGGTCGAGCGGTCGATCTCGCCGGGCCGCCCGCCGCCCACGTTGCGCACGATGAGGTTGAGGGCGCGCCCGATGGTCGCGTTGGCGCGGTTCCCCTGGCCGAGAACGTTCAGCCCCGCGTTCATCCCGATACGGCGGGCGATGGGGCCGTTGACGATGACGAGGGGCGCGGTGAAGCACGTGCTGCAGAGGATCCCGTGCAGCGTGAAGTCGGGGTCGAGCGCCGCCTCGAGCGCCGCGAGCACGACGGGCATGTACTCCGGCTTGCACCCCGCGAGCACGGCGTTGATCGCGACCTTCTCGACCGTGCACTCGGCGTAGTCCGGCGGCACGGCGCCCACGACCTCGTCCGCAGCCCGGGGCGTGCCCGCGAGCATGCGCAGGATCCGCTCCGGAGTCGGCGGAACGACGGGCAGCCCGTCCGTCCACCCGCGCTCGAAGCATGCCTCCAGGGCGTCGGCATGCGGTTCCAGCGCCACCTGCCGCGCTTCGATGCCGGTCTCCCCGAAGCGCGCCCGCAGCCGCTCCGCCGCGCCGGGTTCGACGGACCGCGAACCGCAGCCCGGCCGGAGCTCGGGCAGTTCCGCGCCCAGATCCGGCGTCGACGTCAGCTCGCGCCACTCCGCCCGGTTCCATCCCACCGTGCGGCCCGCCTCCTTCCCGTCCTCGAAGCGCACGAGGGTGGGGACGGTCTCGATCCCGAGGTGGAAGGATTGTTCGAGTTCCGTGTCGTCCACCACGCCGGAAAGCGCCGCGGGAAAGTCCGGGTCGTCCTGGCTGAGAACCACGAGACCGCCGGGACCGTCGGCGAGGCGCTCAAGCACCGGTTCGACCAGCCGACACGTGGGGCAGTCGCGCTTCACGATGACGGCGAGCCCCTCCTGCGGGAGCGGAGAGTGTTCCATGTCCCCACCGTAACGCGCGCGTCGCCTCCATCCAAACGGATGCACGGATCGAACCCGGATCGCTCCGCCTCCCGTCTTGCCATCGCCCCCCAATTTTGGGGACGCGCGTTCTGGCCCGTTTCTGCATCCTGTCCGGAAGAGCGACGTGCCAGTCCTTAACCGTCGGCGGCTTCCGCTGACAACAGACAGAGGCGGCCCATGGCGCAGCACACCCTCTCCTCCGGAAGCTCCGATCTCTCTCGCTCCCGTGTCTCGCGCTCCACGGCCCTCGGCTTTCTCGGCCTGGCCATCCTCTCCTGCGGAGGGGGCGACACGACGGCGCCGCCGCCGTCGACGCTGCCGCCCCCACCTCCGCCGGCGCCCGTGGCGGCGAGCGTCACGCTGGAACCGGCGGAGGTCGCGGTCGTTGCGGGCGACACGGTTCGCGTGCGGGCCCGCGTCTTCAACGATCGGGGGCAGGTAATCTCCGATGCGGCGGTGACGTGGGGCAGCAGCGATCCGGCCGTCGCGACGGTCGATGCAATGGGGCTCGTGACCGGCCTGAAGGAGGGGCTTGCGAGCCTGACCGCCACTTCAGGGCCCGCCACGACCACCGCCCCGCTCGCCGTCCACAGCCTGGACCGCGCGACGCTCATGGACCTCTACGGCGGCACGAACGGGCACCGATGGACGAACAACGAGAATTGGGGAACGGACGCGCCCATCGGAACCTGGTACGGCGTGACAGCGAACGGGCAAGCCCGCGTGGCGGCCATCGACCTGAGCGAGAACGGCCTGAACGGTCACCTTCCCGAGACGCTCGGCAGTCTGGCTTTCCTCACCGCGCTGGAGGTGGGCGGGAACATCCTCCTCGTCGGTCCGATCCCGTTCTCGCTGTCGGAGTTGGGCGTCCAGACGCTCCACTACGGAGGCACGCAGCTGTGCGTCGTGCGTGACGAAGGATTTCAGGCGTGGCTGAATGCGATTCCGACGCGCGATGGCGAGTTTCTCGCCTGTAACGAAGAACGGTCGGACCTGATGAAGTTGTACGAGGCCATGGGCGGAGAGGCCTGGAGGGAATCGGGTAACTGGGGGACGGACGCCCCGCTGGGGAACTGGTATGGCATCGCGGTCGATTCGGCGGGCAGAGTGACGCAAATCCTCCTGAACCAGAACAACCTGTCGGGAGAGATCCCTCCCGAGATCCAGTACTTCCCCTACCTCCGGATCCTGCACCTGTACCGCAACCGGCTTTCGGGCGAAATCCCGCCGGGAATCGGCGGACTTGCCGAACTCCGCCAGCTGGAAATCGACGAGAGCGATTTCACCGGCGGCATCCCGCCGGAGATAGGGAACCTCGCGAAGCTCGAAGTCCTGTGGTTGGGCAAGAGCCGGATGTCCGGCCCCATCCCGCCCGAGTTGGGCAACCTTGAGAGCCTGCGGGAAATCAACCTGTACGAGGCGCGGTTCGACGGTTTCATTCCGGAGGAGTTCGGAAACCTGACCGCACTCGAGATCCTCCGCATTACGGACACGCGGATCGAGGGCGGCCTGCCCGAGAGCCTCGCGACGCTCCGGAACCTCCGCGAGCTGCTCCTCTACGGCAACCGGCTGTCGGACCCGCTGCCCGCCTGGCTCGGTGAACTCGACAGGTTGTCGTCGCTCGCGATCTCCGACAACACGATCGAGGGGCCCCTTCCGGCGGACCTGGGTCGGATCGACGCCCTCACGTTCCTCATCGCGGATAACAACCGGTTGTCCGGACCGCTGCCGCCGGAACTTGCCGACGCCAGCCAACTGTACAGCGTGCGGCTCAATGGCAACACGGACCTGTCGGGACCGCTGCCGGAGAGCATGACCGCGCTCGAGGAGATTTTCGAACTGCAGGCGGCGGGCACCGGGTTGTGCATGCCGCAGACCCCCGCCTTTCGCGCCTGGCAGGAAGCCGCGCTCTCGAAGCACCGGATCCGGCCGTGCGGGGCCGAAGCTCACGCGGAAGCCTACCTGACGCAGACGGTGCAGTCGCGCGACTATCCCGTTCCCCTGGTGGCCGGGGAGGAGGCGCTCCTGCGCGTCTTCGTGACATCCGAACAGGAGACGGGGGCGCGGATCCCGCCCGTCCGGGCCACGTTCTTCCTCGACGGCGCGGAGGTCCACGTGGAGGACATTCCGGCCGGTTCAGCGGCGATTCCGACGGAAGTGCAGGAGGGCGAGCTCGACCTCTCGCCTCACGCAATCATTCCTGCCGACGCGATTCAGCCGGGGCTGGAGATGGTCGTCGAGGTCGACCCCGATGGCACGCTCGACCCCAATCTGGGCGTGTCGAAACGCATCCCCGAGACCGGGCGGTCGGCCGTCGATGTGAAGGCCGTGCCTCCGATGTACCTGACCCTGATCCCGTTCATCTCGACCATCGACAACGACCGGGACGCCGTGACGCTCGTCAGCAACGCCGACCCGGACGACGAGATCTTCTGGCAGACGAACAACTACCTCCCCGTCGGGGAACTGGAGATCATCCGACACGAGAGCGTAACGGTCGACACGAACGACATCTTCGAGATCATGGATCGGGTCGAGACCATCCGGATGGTGGAGAACGGAGTCGGACACTGGCTGGGTCTCATCCCGGATCCCGAGGGTCCCAACGGCTTGTGGTCGTTGCCGTCCGGTCCCACCAGCCCCCTCCCGAGCCAGGGCAAGACTGCGGTCTCGTGGCTGAACGCGGAGACGATCGCGCACGAACTCGGGCACAACCTCAGCCTCTGGCACGTGACGTGTACCGGAACCGAAGGAGCCCCGGACCCGACCTTCCCGTATGAGGGCGGGCGGATCGGCGCCTGGGGCTGGGATCCCCGCGACGGCGGCTCGCTCGTGGACCCGGAATCCACGGTTCGCGACTTCATGAGTTACTGCGACCCGGCGTGGGTCAGCGACTACTACTTCGGGAACGCGCTGCGCTTCCGTCTCCGGGACACACTCGACGTGCGGAGAGAGGCGCCGGCCGCCTCGCGCGCGCTCGTAGTGTCCGGCGGCGTCACGGCAGAGGGAGATCCCTGGCTCGATCCCGCGTTCGTCGTCGACACGCGCCCGGCCGTGCCCACCTCCGGCGGACCGTGGCGGTTGACCGGGCGCCGGGCGGACGGCGGAGAACTCTTCTCGCTCGGTTTCACGATGGCCGGCCTGGGGGATGGCGACGGGCGGTCGGTGTTCGCGTTCGCGCTGCCCGCCGACCCGGAGTGGGCCACGGAGTTGACGAGCCTCGTGCTCTCCGGGCCGGACGGGAGCGTCGAAATGACGGAGGGTAGCGAGCCTCCGGTCGCGATCCTGCGCGACCCGCGGACCGGGCAGGTGCGCGGCTTCCTGCGCGATCTGCCGCCGACAACGCTGACCCGGGCGGACGCGGTCGCCGCCGTGTCGGCGGAGCCGGGCTTCGAGGTGCTGTTCAGCCGCGGGATCCCCAACGCGGAGGCGTGGCGAAGGTGAACGGCGCGTCGGAGGAACCGATGTCCGCTGCTTCCCTCCGATCCCTGGGCCACGCCGCCGGGTGTTCAACGGGCCGCATCCGACGCGGGGCGGCTTTGGCGCTCATCCTCGGCTTGGCGCTCTCCTGTGGCGATTCGCCGACGGGCACACCGCCCCCGCCTCCGCCGCCTCCCCCTCCACAACCGGCGACGGTGAACGTCACGCCCGCGAACGCCGAACTCTCGGCGCTGGGCGCGACGGTTCAACTGGCCGCGGAAGTGCGCGACCAGAACGGGCGTGCGATGTCGGGCGCGGCGGTGTCGTGGGTGAGCGGGGACGCGACGGTGGCGACGGTGAATGCCTCCGGGCTCGTGACGGCCGTGGCCGACGGGACGGCGACCGTCACCGCGACCGCCGGTGCGGCTTCCGGCGCGGCGACGGTGACGGTGGCGCAGGCCGTGGACTCGGTGGTCGTGTCGCCGCCATCGGCCACGATCGCGCCGGGGGACACGCTGCGTCTGACGACGGAGGCGCTGGACGCGAACGGGCACCCGGTGGCGGGGGCGGAGTTCGCATGGTCGTCGAGCGACGCGTCGGTGGCGGCGGTGGACTCGTCGGGCCTGGTGACCGCGACGGGCGCGGGCGCGACGACGGTGACGGCCACCGCCGACTCGGTCTCCGCGAGCGCGGCGGTGACCGTGATGCAGTCGGCGGGCTCGGTGGTCGTGTCTCCGTCATCGGCCACGGTCGCGCCGGGCGACACGGTGCGCCTAACGGCGGAGGCACTGGACGCGAACGGGCACCCGGTGGCCGGGGCGGAGTTCGCGTGGTCGTCGAGCGACGCGTCGGTGGCGACGGTGGAGGGCTCCGGGCTCGTAACGGGAGTGGCGGAGGGAAGCACCGTGGTCACGGCTGCCGCCGGAGAAGCCCGGGGGACCTCCGAGATCACCGTGGCGAACCCCGACCGCGGGGCGCTGGTGGCGCTCTACGAGGCGACAGACGGCCCGAACTGGGTGAACAACGACGGGTGGCTGACCGACGCGCCGCTGGGAGAGTGGTTCGGCGTGTGGGCTAATGGCCAGGGTCGCGTGGTATCAGTCGACCTCAACCGCAACGGCTTGAAGGGCACTATCCCGCCCGCATTGGGAAGCCTCGCCGACCTGGAGCAGCTGCTGCTCGGCAGGAACGATCTGTCGGGTCCGATTCCGCCGGAGTTGGGGAGTCTCGCCAACCTGCTGTTGCTGGACCTCGGGTCGAACGATCTCTCGGGGCCGATCCCACCGGAACTGGGGAACCTCGAAGGTGTCCAGTCTCTGCGGCTCTGGAGCAACCACCTAAGCGGCCCGATCCCGCGCGAATTCGGCGACCTCGCAGAACTACGTTGGCTGAACCTGGCGCGTAATCGGTTGACTGGTACAGTCCCGTCCGAACTGGGAAGACTCTCTAACCTTCGGAGGCTGGAGCTCGCACGGAACGAACTGATGCAGTCCATCCCGCCGGAACTGGCGAACCTCGCCAACCTGGAGCACCTAGGCCTCGGCGACAACAAGTTTTCGGGTCCGATCCCGCCGGAGTTGGGTAGTCTCCTCAACCTGACCGGGCTCAGTCTCAGCAGGAACGACCTGTCGGGTTCGATCCCGCCGGAATTGGGGAGCCTCGCCAACCTGCGGTCGCTGGGGCTCAACGGGAACGGGCTGACGGGGCCCATTCCTCCGGAACTGGGGAGCCTCGCCTACCTGGAGGGGCTGTGGCTCAGCGAGAACGGACTGACGGGGTCCATTCCCCCAGAACTGGGGAGTCTCGCCAACCTGTGGGGGCTGAGCGTAGCCAGCAACGGGCTGACGGGGCCCATTCCTCCGGAACTGGGGAGCCTCCTCAACCTGACCGGGCTCAATCTCGCCGGCAACAAGTTTTCGGGTCCGATCCCGCCGGAACCATATATTCTCTTGTAAAGCACTCTATGCCAATGGTTTACATTGC